>NZ_JBQAHG010000006.1:0-348223 GCF_051916765.1 Bacillus cereus group sp. MYBK15-3 | reverse complement strand
CCTTCGTTACCACCGTTGTTGCCTTCGTTACCACCGTTGTTGCCTTCGTTACCACCGTTGTTGCCTTCGTTACCACCGTTGTTGCCTTCATTACCACCGTTGTTGCCGTTATCTTCTTTAGCTTTAACGATTACTTTTTGTGTTGCAAGCACTTCATTACCACCTGCATCGCGAACAAGGAATTTAACTTCATACGTTCCTTCTTTGTTTGTATCTACTTCACCGAAATGCATTACTTTATCAGTTAAGTCACCATCTTCTTTATCGACAGCTTTTACACCAGTCATTGGATTGTATACATCCCCAACCGTTAACTCAACCGTTTCTGGTACAGTTAATACAGGTTTTTCGTTTTTAACTTCTTCTTTTGCTTTAACCGTAACTTTTTGTGTTGCTGTTACTTCTTGCCCTTTAGAGTCTTTAACCGTATATGTTAACTCGTAAGTTCCTTCTTTCGAAGTATCTACGTTACCGTCAACTTTTACTTTTGCTGCAAGGTCTCCATCCTCTTTGTCAGTAGCCGTAACTCCAGTCATTGGGTCGAATTTATCGCCAACAGTGATTGTAGTTTCACCAGGTACTTTTAGTACAGGTTTCTCATCTTTAACCTCTTCTTTTGCTTTAACAATTACTGTACGTTTTGCAGTCACACGATTTCCTTTAGAGTCTCTAACTGAGTACTCAAGTGTGTAAGTTCCTGCTTTTTCTGTGTTTACTTCACCCTCAAAGTCTACTCGGTCAGTTAAATCTCCGTCTTCTTTATCCGTAGCAGATACTCCTGCGAATGGGTCGAATTTATCTCCAACTGTAATTGTAGTTTCAGAAGGTACTTTTAATACAGGAGCTTCGTCCTTAACCTCTTCTTTTGCTTTAACAACGATTTTTTGTGTTGCTGTCACTTCATGACCTTTAGAATCTTTAACTGTGTACTTGATTGTGTAAGTTCCTTCTTTATATGCATCTACTTTACCCTCTACAACTACTTTAGAAGTGATATCTCCATCCTCTTTATCCGTAGCTTTTACACCAGTCATTGGGTCGAATTTGTCACCTACAGTAATTGTAGTTTCAGTAGGTACTTTTAATACAGGTTTTTCATCTTCAATTACTGGTTTCGCTTTTACAGTTACTTTTTGTTCACTTGTAACAACATGCCCTGCAGAATCCTTAACTGTGTATTTAATTGTGTACGTTCCTGCTTTATCAGCGTCCACTTTACCCTCTACAACTACATTAGAAGTAATGTCTCCGTCTTCTTTATCTGTAGCTTTTACTCCAGTCATTGGGTCAAATGTATCTCCCTCAGTGATTGTAGTTTCAGCAGGTACTTTTAATACAGGAGCTTCGTCTACTACTGGTTTTGCTTTTACGATTACCGTTTGAATTTTTGTAACCGTGTGACCTGCAGAATCCTTAACAGTGTAATGGATTTTATATGTTCCTTCTTTATTTGTATTAACACTTCCATTTACAACTACCTTAGATGTAATATCACCGTCTTCTTTATCTAACGCTTTTACCTTAGCCATTGGGTCAAAGTTATCACCCTCAGTAATTGTAGTTTCAGCAGGTACGCTTAATACAGGCTCTGCATCCTCTACTGGTTTAGCGTTAACCGTAACAGTACGTGTTTTTGTAACCGTGTGACCTGCAGAATCCTTAACAGTGTATTTAATTGTATACGTTCCTGCTTTATTTGTGTTTACGCTTCCTTCATACGTTACTTTAGAAGTGATGTTTCCATCTTCTTTATCTGTAGCAGATACTCCACTCATTACATCGAAGTTGTCACCCTCAGTAATTGTTGTATTAGATGGTACGTTTAATACAGGGGCTGCATCTTCTACCTCTTTAGCAGGTAATACTGTAAGTGTTGCTGTTTCCGTAGTCAGGTTTCCGTCACTATCTTTAACCGTAAACTGTACATTGATTGTTCCTTCTGTATTTAATACTGTTAACATTTTACCTGCTTTAGTATCGAATGCTTTTACGTTTGAAGTAATGTTTCCGTCCTCAGCATCCATTGCTGTTACATATTTATATGGTTCAAATGTGTCACCTACACGTGCAGTAATATTTTTACCGTTTTTAAATGAAATTGTAGGTTTTCCTGACTCAACTACATGGACAATTGCAGAGCCTTGACCTTTAAACGTATAACGCTCATCGTCATCTACATGATTTAATGTGAAGTTTACTGTGTAATCCCCTACCTTATTGATATCTACAGCATCTACATTGTATTTAACAAAATACTCTAAGCTTCGTAAGCCATCCGGCGTTTGTACTTTAGCTGACATACCTAGTAAATCTACTAAGTTATTTACAACGTTTGATTGTCCTTTTTTCATTGTGTATTCTTTTTTAGCAAATGTAATAGGCACGTTATACGCCGTTGGTGCATTTTGTACCGCCGCTTTTGCTTTAGCTGGCTCACTTGCTTTTAATGTATCAGGCGTTTGTGCGCTTGCACTACCTGCTCCCGCTACCATTGATGTTGCTAATGCTGCTGTTGCTACAATCCCTACCATTTTGTTTGTCTTGTTATTCATTGTCGATTCCCTCTTTCCATTTGTTTTATGTCGATTGTTTTACTTATTTTATTTGTTGACCTTACTATACCACTTTATTATATTTTAGTCAACAGTTTTTATTTTTGCTTGTTTTGCTAACTTCATAACTTCTTGTTTTCTTTGATAGTTTTACTATACCACTTTATTATATTTTGGTCAATAGTATTCTTATCACTCTTACCAACTTTAGAAAACATTTCTTTTGTTACTAACATCTTCCTGTTTGGTACATACATATAGTAACTCAGATTCCCCCCTTTCCGAGCCACTTATTTATCATAGTATCTTCCAGTTATTCGCTATCAGCGACCAAAATCCTTATATATCAATATTCAAACCCACTTCTGTATGCAAAATTATTTTTAAATTTGTTAACTGCCTTACCTGCATACTTCCTATTATCCTTACAAATATAAAAAATAGGAGCGCATCCACGCCCCCTTTACTCTTTACTCCTTATTTGTTTTATCTTTTTCATCTTTTTTATCTTCTGGGTAATACAATCGGAAGTATACTAGTTCCGTTTCTATAACATAGAAGCTTCCATCGTTCAATTCATTAACCGTTCTATGAAACTCTCTATTTTCAATTTTTATATGCTTGTTAACTTGTAAGAACTCGTTGAGTTGTACATCTAACGGCTGACCCGAACCTGACATACCCATTCCAGGTCTTGTTCTAAACGCATCCCGAAACATCTTGGTTACCAATTCACCTTTTTTCGTATATTCCATATTGAATCCCTCCTGTTATTTATTTTCCTTTTGTTACTTATACTATACCAGTTTATTATATTTTAGTCAATAGAGTGGTATTTATAAAGGACACCTACTATATGTAAATGTCCTACGTAGTTGCTTTTCTACTTATACATCATCTTTTAATTTAGTTTATGCTTTCGATGCAATACCCCGATATAATCGCATATTTGATACACCTTATCGATTTCCTCTTGGTCATGAGGTAAATCCATTGTCTGTAGGGCATCTGCCTCACCATACAACCCTTCGTTACGGTAAACCTCTACCATTCTTTTATACTCAGCAGCGATAAAATCACTCTCACCAATTTTATGCAACACTGAAAACTCAGCATCATATAGCGCAGCGGGGTTTTTTACCTGACTGTACGCCATTCCGTTACTATCCCTAACTTTAAACACAAATAACTCCCCCTTATTTTCTGTTGTAAAATTCGATAATAACATCCCTGCAGCTACCATTGACGTACTCCGTTATTTCATCCCAACAAGGAACATCCTCAGCTAACTCACCAAAATGCTCTTCTATCTCTGTGTTTGTTACTGTAAACATTGTCTCGTCCGTATCAGGATTAAACACCCGTATACTATCGCTATCTTGCTCCTCATAATCCCATTTCATTGTCTTACCTACCGTCATGAACATATCATAATCTAAAACACTACCATCTTTTTGTTTTCCATAATGGTTATTAAACACCTGTACCCCTCCTTAGTAGAATCTATATAACTCCCCGTCTTATAAGGTCTCGATTAATGTATCTACTCTCTGTAAAGCTTGCTTTAAATTCTCTTCTTGCTCACTACCTGTAGGAGCATCTTTACATGCTTTTTTCAATAGTTCACTAACCCGAATCAGTTCATTCACATTTCTACACTGCTGCTCAATAATTTGTTGCGCTAATCCTTTTGTTTTCACACATACCCCTCCGTATCTAAATGTCCTAACTTATTTTCGTACCTTTACTATACCATTTATTTATATTTTAGTCAATAATACCGCATAAATAAAGCAAGACCTATGTCCTGCTTTATCCCTCATCTTTTTCGCATCTATTTAGTCTAGGAACTACCTCTCCTACATCAATTAAGACATCACCAAGACCTAATTCACTCAATTCTTGAAGGGTTTCCTGCATCTTTTTTGCGCGAGCAGCTCCGTCTTCTTTTTTATCCTCCCTCTTAGGAAGGAGCGCACCAAAATCCACCTCTTCAATATACAAACCTACATCAAATTCATCACCACAGACATAACCATAATCTTTTTCTAGTTCAGAACGTACTTTAACAACTGAGTATTTATCCTCATAATCATGCGATTTTAATTCATACTCCAAATTCTCAAAAGCACAATCAAACGTATCTGTATCAGGGTCTCCAGTAAGTCGATTAAGTATTTCCACACCCGGTACGCCCTTTTCATCTTTAAACTGGTGAACCATGAAATAAGCCGTCTCTTCTGCAACTATCACAGTAACTCACCCCTCAATAATCTAGTAATTTCTTAAATTTGTCCTTTATAGAACGCTCCCCCGCCTCAAATGACTCTTTTTTGATTCTTTCAATCTCGGACACTAACACATCGACTGGGATATGTTTTAACACCAATTCATCTAGGTATCTTTTTATTTCCTCGGCACACACTCCGGATGTAAGCATAACCGCCAACTCTTTACCCTCATTAGAATCTTTAACAATCTCATACCGCATACCTAACAGGGGCGACCGCACCCAGTATACGGAATCGTTAACCGCTAGGAAATCACCTAACTCTTCTCGTTCCATATACCTACTTGCTCTTGCACCTACAACGACTTTGCTCTTATCCCCAATCACAAACCCCGGCATCTTTAACCCTCCAACTTCTCAATAGTTACGTGCGTTACATCCCTGCCTTTTCCTGTACCTTTGCAGTCACTACACGTAACCATTGCTTCGTACCACGTATCCACATTTGGGTACACTCCGTTAGCTACCCAACCAGACCTTTCACCTGTACCGCCGCAACTTACACACGTACAAGGTTTTTCAAACGTTCCCTTACTTTTACCCTTACGCCAACCTTTCGCACGTAAAACAGACCGTATACGCTTTGTTTTCATGATGTATATCCTCCTTGTAGGTAAATCTATACAAAAGACCGTAAAACACATCTACCGCTATTTATGTTACGCAAGCTCTTCACCCTCACCCAACAACCTGCGGTACACCATAATCAATTGATTTCCTTCACGTCTATGTCCTTTGTAAACCCAACCGTGACTCTCTAGATGTTCACGATGTATTCCTTTTTCTTTTCTGGTCTCTTTTGTATATCCAAGCTCGATAAATTCCCCTACAAACATCTTTCTAGAGCATATAGGTAGATTCATACACTAACCTCCTTGTTTACTTCGGTTTACGAAGTACAGGAACACCTCTTCAATCATTTCAATGTTATCCTCTACGTTCCCCTCAGAATGGACAATATAGGTAAACCCCTCGTTATTTGGCGCATCCCCATAATCGTCACCCTCAGCCGTTATATTCTCAAAAGGTACACCATACTCTTCTAGCTTTTTCGTAATCTTATGGTGAACCTCCCCTGCTTTCCGGTTATATGTATCGTACTGCCTTAATAACTTCTTTAACTCATAAGGCATAGCCTTCATCTTTCTAGCCACGTCTTTTCCCACTCTTATACTCTTCTATTTTGATATTATCTTCATTTGTTGTGAATTTAATATCAGAATCGTAGTTATCAAGGAAGTAATTTCTTAACTCCTCTATAGTTTTAATATCATGGACATGACACGCAGCAGATATAAGAGATGCTACATCTCCCATTTTCATTGTTACTTGTTTAACATTACCCACACTTCAACGCTCCTTACTTATTTAACTTTCTATTTATACCTAAATTAAATCCTACTCGATTTACAATACTTTCCGTGTTAACTATACACTCGCCTTGATACACCATTGTTTCCTTACTCCCACAAGCGCCACAGAACACTCTCTTACCTTTATAGTACTTATCAATCGTAGTAAGCACTCCGCAACCCGTTTCACACTTATATGCATGCATTGTCTTCTCCATACAATACTCCCACTTTCGGTTTAAAATCATTGTTCCTACATACAAATAGAGAGCCAACCCCTTTACTGAGCCAACTCTCTACTTCTTTAACTTGCTATAAGTATACCATTTTCCTATTTTTCTTAAGTCCACACCGTTATCACAAAATTACTCGCCATCATTTCGTTAACTAAACCTTTGGTTAGACCTCAATATTCGTATTTATATTTAGAGTCTGTAATCGCCTTATCGAACTCTTCACAGTTAGGCAGTCGTTTCTTTACTAACTCTTTATAGTTACGCCCACAATGTTTTTCTCTCATATGGTACTGGTCAATTTGTGTGATAATTTCATTTGTTTTAGGTATCGCAATTACATTCACGTCTCTCCATTTAGCTGTATCTAACTGAATATCTGGTAGGTATTTTTTATATTCCTCCGTAACATCTTCTACATCGAAGAATTCTGTTAAAAGCGACAACACATGCCCACCTTCCATACACAAAGATTCATCTACTAAGTCCTCAAACCGAAACTGAAGACATGCAATGATTTCCCCTAGCGTTTCCGTAGCTATATTCGTTTTTACGAAGAACGAACTCTCATCATGATTATTACTGTAAAAATGTGCGATTTTAAAAATACCCACAGCTAACCTCTCCATTTCTATAGACCCCAGTTAAAAACTAGCTATCTAATTGTTTATTCTTTTATAATAAGTTTCCCATCACGAAGCAGATTAGCCAACTCCTCCAGAACAGTAACCGCACCTAGCTGATAATAGCTGCTCTGCTCGTTATCTGCTACATGTTCCTTCATTGCTTCCGCCCGTTTTCTAAAATAATCCTCATTCATCACCATAGGCTCTGTAGTAGTTACCTGCAGCTGCCCTGCTACCTCATCGGCGTTCTCACGTATCCAAACAAATACCTTATCTCTAACCTCTGTATCGTTCCAACCCCACTCAGCTGCTAATGTTTTAACATTCTGGGGAAGCCCATCAGCAACTGCCGTTATACGCTCCTCCGTAGGTTCTAATCTTGGAAATAAATCTACTAAACAATCGTGTATCACATCTCTCATACCTTTGCCCCCTTACTCGTCCTTTAACCTCTCCATATCCTGCTCGCAACCCTTAGAACCTAGATACTTACTGGCTTCTTCTCTACTTTTACTTTCCTTCTCAGCTAGCATTTTTCGGTACTCTTCTACAGATAGCCCAAGCTCTTTTGCTCTAGCCTCTTCCATCTTACCTATCATGTTTTGAAGCTTATTCTCAGACATTTCAACACCCCTAACATCCGAATATTTTATACACCTCAGACAGATATCGGTCACCCTCGGTATTTATATCAATCCCTAACTTCTGTATATGTTTATATGCCTCTTCTGACTTTGTTCGTACCTCAACATCAGTTAAGAAATCAACACTCTTACCTAACTTTTCAAACGAGTTACGTATTATACGTATCGCTAAATCATCACAACATGCAACCAAACACTAACACCTCTTTATCTAATCTACAATCCATACATATAATTCATCTACCGGAATGACATACACATAGGCATCTAGCAGGTTCGTACATTTTGCCTCTACACCCTCTATGCTTTCAATTCGGTACGGAATTACTTCATCTTTATGTCTTTTAGCTCTCACAATATCCTTTTCCTGCAAGGCTCTGTGTGTTATTTTTCCAACATGAATAGGATGCTCCCCGTTTCCACCGCAATCATCACATACATCTCCGTACCCAGTTCCACGACCGTTAAAGCCACTACCCCCGCAACCTTTACACTCTGTTGTTAACATCTTCATTACTACTTACCCCCTTATTTGCTTTAACTCCTCCTGCATACTCTGAATTACATTAATAGCAAGGAACGCAATATCCCGGGACTCTTTTTCGTATGCGTCTGGCGACATTAACCCCGCACCGTCCCGTAAACCACCGCGTAGTCTCCACAACTCCATTAACGCTTTATCTACTGACTCATCTGAAACCTTACTCATCGCTTACATTCTCCCCTGCAAATAACTTTTCTATATCTATCCAATACGTTTCGTAGCAGTCCTTACTGCACATGTCTCTATACCCTTCACCAACGCAATAACGGCTTTTACAGTTTACACACATTTTCATCACAATCAGACTCCTTTACAAACAGTTCTCTTCGTACATATCACAAACCTTTTCCCAAGTATCCTCATCGTAAGAAGCGCCCAGTTCTTTAGCCATATCTTTAAACGATTGTGGCACAATACAGTGGTCTCTCCAACCTTTATCGAAATGCTGATTCCACTCAACTGTTTGAACCGTTCCGTCTGGTTCAATAAGAAACAAATCGTACCATTTACCGTAATCCTCGACCGTTAGCATACGTTTCTCGTGCGTTTGTGTAACTAACTGAATACCTCTATTACTTACTAACATATATAACCCCTCCTACGTCTTTACTCAACAGTAACCGTGACTTCAACCTTTGCTTTTACACACCTTTCTGACCTAATAAAACCCGGAATACAGCTTTTCTTAAACTCAGGACTCGTGATAGACTCTTTATTTTTTCTATAGCAGTACACCTTAAACTCGGATAAGTTTTTTACACTGTTATCGTAATCACTAGTAATCCATCCATGAATAACTCCCGACGGGTTATCCGTAATAACTGCTTCACCAACACCTGTATTCACAAGCAAATAAATACCCTCTCTATGACCATCGAGAAAATACTCCCACAAACACCGAATTGCATCCCTTGCGGTTTCAAAATAATCCTCCAAAGCACACACCTCCTATATATTCGTAGTAAAATAGCTAAGTTCTCTACACGAAAACTTAGCTATTTAGACATTTAGACTTCTTTTGGACGCTCGACAACTTCAGCATCCTCCACATAAGCCGGATGTTCTCCTTCACCTCTACAGTGTTTGCAAACATCTCGATACTGATTTCCTCTAGGAGTAAACCCAGTACCTGTATACCCTTTACCATTACATTTTTCACATTTTACTATTACCTTTTTCATCATCCCACAACTCCCTTATTCTATTTATTTTCATTAAATATTCATGCGATTACGCTACTAATCTCTCCAAACCGACCCAGTAAACCCGATAAACTCTAGTGTTCTTTCTTGCTCAATAACTACATTCCCAATAGCCTTCACGTCCGCAACTTCCTCTTCTGTTAATCGCTCACGCTTCTGATACTTCTCGCACATACGAGCATAAAACGTAGTCGTATCGCTATCGTTAAATCTCCACTTAACTAACACACCGTCTTTTATATACGCTGTAGCCTGTCTCTTTATGGACTCCTCTGAAATTCTCACCTTAACTTCACCATACTTCCCTTATGTATTTTATTAAACCACATATCTTCTCTTACTTATGTAACCCACTTATCAAAATCCTTTAATGTACCCCAGTTACTGCCCGTACGATTGCCGCTAAAATATCCGGGAATAGTCGAACAAATATCATGTCTATAATGAACCCGAAAACGATAACCGTGAACGCCTTTTTCTCTAGGAACTTCAAGCCAAATAACATAAACCCAGCTATCAAAAACACAATCCCAGTAATAATACCCGCCGTGGTTGACGCATAGATTATCTGCTCTAAGGTAATCCCGGATTCCCTCTGTATTGTATCTATTTGACCCACTAACCAGTCAGAGTTTGCACGTAACCACCAACGAATACCTTTAATAATGGCGACAAGAAGTATGAGTTTCCCTATACGTACTGCAGCAAGTTGTAATACTTTCTTTTCATACTCATTTAGCTTCCTCAGCTTCACGTTTAGCCAACCCTCTCTCACGCATTAACTCTTTATACTCATCGGAAGTATATATTTTACCTGTATAGCTAGCCATTAGCTCCTCGAACTTTTCTTTAACTACATACCCACTAGAGAACACATAGCAATTCTCTAACTCCTTCTCCACGCCGTATGCAGCCCGAATAATATCTTTACCTAAAATATCAGCAGCTTGGTCAGAACCTCCGTCCCACCACTGACCATAACAATGCTCAACCTCACCGTCCTCTAAATGGATATCGAACTCATCGCCACCAAACGCTTTAAAGTATTTCGTAGGTCTGTCGTACTTGTAGCATTTCAGAAACGTTCCTACCGCATCCTGACCGATAATAAGACCCGGATATTTACGAAACGTATACTCTGCTCTCTTTGCTATGACAGGAGCTTTCTCCCCATTAAATATAACCATCGCGACTACTTCATACATCCCCAATAACCTCCTACGCTGTTTGTTTACCTTTTAAAATATCTTCATATTCGCTGTATCCATATACCTTACCTGTGTACCTCTGCAACCAAGCACGTTTTTGCTCTTTAATCATTAAGCACCCGCTAAATCCATAACTCTTTCCTAAACTTTCTTTATCCTTATACACAACATCGACCAACTCTTTGTTTAGAACTTTAGCAGCTACCTCATAACCGCCACTCCACCATTGACCATAACAATGAATGACCTCACCGTTTTCTAACGTAATATCGAACTCCTTACCGCCAAACGCTAACGTCCCACCAGACTTAGGCTTACTGTACTCAAAGCATCTTACAAACGCTCCAGAAGCATCACGCCCGATAATTACATCCCCATGTTTTTGATACGAAAACTCTACAGGCTTGTCTAACACCAATGCCACACTTTCACCATATTCCACAACTGCTAACACGTCGTACATCTTCATTACCTCCTGTTTTTTTATTTATCTTCTTTTACCTCAATTACCCCTATGATTTTTGCCTTTGTATGTACCATTACCCCGTCAAAATCAAAATAGTTCGAAGTCATTTTTACACCCTCAGGCACTTTTGCATACGTATCTGCTTCTTCTAAGTCAATTACAAGCGCTTTAGCGTTATCGTAGCAATCCGTTTTAAAATCAAATACCATACCCGTTTCTACATAAATCCGAAATACTTTTTCTACCACGCTTACCACTCCTTTTGTTGTAACGTTTTATCTGTTTTTACTATACCATTTTATTATATTTTAGTCAATAGTAACCGTAAGAAAAGGAAGGCTTATTTTACCTTCCTCCACTTATTATTTAAGTCAGACCAACCATCTTCCGTAAGCCACCAACCCTGCGAAAATAACGTACGCTCTTTCTTTTGCTTAGCTACCGTATGCTGCGACCTTTTTTCCTCTAACTCTGCTATACGTTTCTTACACGCAGCCAGTTCCTCGTCTATGGAACGAATAGATTCCCATTCTGCCTCGACCTCTCTCTTAGCTTGCTCTATCTGCTCCTCGCTCCACTTCTCCACTTTAAGACACCTCTTATTCCGTTTCTTTTAGCCCTTGTCGCTTGATTTCCGCCTCTACGTCTTTTAGTACCATCATTAGATGGTTACGCAATAGAAACAAATCTGTGGGCTGTTGTTGAGAGAACTCCTTTAACTGCTTTCGAATAGTATCAACCCAACCCTCATACATATGCCCGGGCTTATCTTCTAAACCTGTAACCAACTGCACAATCCCATCGTAATAACTCTCCTCAACTAAAAGGACTTTCCCCACACCATCAAGGGTCTGATTTTCCCATAAACTCTTATCTTCTTTAATATCACTTAGTTTCATAGAATCCCAACCTCCTATACCGTTACCTTTATTACAATTACTATAACTAAATCTCTTTTTCTTATTGCTACTTTCTTTATCACAACAAAAAAGAAGGGTTACCCCTCCTTTGTAATTTCCGTTACGATAACTTCATCTTTAACCTCGATAACTTTTAACAGAAGTCCGTATTTCTCAAACGTATCGCCTTTATCAAACCCGCCATCATATACATCCATTGCAGTAGCGTGTACTTCTCCGTGTATATCCCGAAGGTGTATATCTTTTATGACCCCTATCGCTTTACCCTTCAGTTTAGCTATAATTTTCTCTAACCGTTTGACTTCTTTTTTCAACGCTATGTTTTCTCTATCGTACTCATCCAACTCATCTTCATAAAATTTATAAGGTTGGCTTCCCGTCCATACTTCGTACCTTTCATTATCAGGGTCGTAATTAACCTTTAAGCACCGCTCCCCATCTAACCCTTGTATAAACTTCTGAAACTCTTCCCATGTTTTAAAACCTACATTCATAGCCATACCATTTGCACCATCCTTTAGTCTCTTGTTTTCTTTTTCTAGTTTCTCAATATACTCTTCTAACCTATCGATATACATAAAATCCGGAACGTATTCTCGTTCTTTCTTTATATCTTTAAGCATGTCATCAACCACCTTCATTATGCCTTTTCAAAACATCCGAAGCCATGCCAACTATCTGACCCAAGATATCACTACTAGAGAACCCCTTAATATCGTCCTCTACAATACTCGTAAGCGTATTTCGATAGTCTGTTTTCTCTATATCCAACCCTTTAACCGCTTTCGCCTTTTTAATTAGCCATTTAAGCGTTTTTACTTGTTCTTTAAGGACTTTGTTACCATCTTCTTTTTTCGCTTGTTTCTGAAGCTCAGAGAGCCATTTCTCAGCCACATCAATATGCTCATTCAAAATAAAACCCCTCCTTCTTCCTTGCTATACTATACCACTTTATTATATTTTAGTCAATATTTTCGTTCAAACATAGGGAACGTAACTAAGTCGCAAACCATTGACTATGTACCCCGCTCCCCTTAAACTATATATACACGAACCAATCAAGCCTCTGCTACAAAGCATGCTGTCCCGATTGGTCTTTTTTGTTCCTACTACCTCTTACTTTCTACTAGCAGCCCAACGCTTAGCAGCACTACTCACATCTGTAAATCCTGTAATTGCGTGTACATCAATGTAATCAAGACCGTTTTTAATATACGTTCCGCAAGTATTTACACCCTTTATCGGACTTCCATCGGCTTTAAACTTGGAAAGCTCAACCCCAAATACCTCTATATTCTCTTGGTTATTTACCTCAATTGTAGCCTCACGACCATCAATTAACGACAATTTTACCTTCATAAGAATCCCCCTTACCTAAGTACATTTCTATGTTCCTATCCTACCACCTCAGCCCCATAACAAAAAGCAGGAGTTTAGCCCCCTGCTTTGTTTTTACTGCTATTTTCTAGTAATGTAGCAAGCTTATTGATATCGTCCTTCGCATGAACCCTCCATGAAGGATATGCTTCATCCATCAACTCTATGTTACTGATTAACACCGTAACCATTTTCTCAGCTAGTCTTTTATTGTCCCTCTCTAGCTTTTCAACCTTTTCAGCCTGCTCTACCGCCCAATCTATCACACCAGAGTCACACATACTCCTCATGACTACCTTGTCACCTTTAAACATGTTTGCGATATCTTTTAACTCGTCTAACTTACTCACTTAAACACCTCTATTTTCCATACCTATCTTTCCAATCCTCTAACCACCCGATAAAGATTGGATTATGTCTCGGTAGTGACCAAATTAATGCCACTATAGCCGGAAAAAGGAATATACCAATCCTACCTAGCAATAGAAAATCCAATACAACCTTAACGATAAGTCCCACCGTTAAGCATATTTGAAACAAATATATCTTCCCCTCGGTACTCAATTACACGACCTCCCCTACGGTTAGTTACCTCAATATCCATTGTAAGGGAGTTCGCGCCACCTACCAACCTAATTCATATGTCAATTTCTTTACATATCGTAAAATTTGCTTATTACGAAGTTTTTAACTCCTTTCTGACTTTCATCAAGACCTCACCGAGTAGATTTAACCCTCGCCATTTATCAGGATTCTCTACATGGCGATGATTTTCACCCATTTTAATTCCCCAGATGTCATCAAACGGACTGGCTTCTACTAAATGCTTATCTCCTGTAGCTAGAATTTCTTTTTTAAGATGTGGCAATGAGAATTTGTCCATTAACACCTCTTGGTAGACTTTACATCTGTTCTCAACCCAAACATCTTCATTAAACGGTATCTGACGGCTTCTCCCTAGATTTTTACACTTAATTGGCGCATCCGCTTCCAAAATTTGTTCAGCGATTTTATGCGCCCCAAACAGCTTAGCTTTACGCCACATAATCGCCTGCTCCGACCATTTAAATACAATACCCTTATGTTTGAAAGGAGCATAGAAGAAATTAGAATACACATCTTCATCACCCCAGAAAAATACGAACTTATCTGTTTCTCTCATGTTTATCCCCCATTTTATAATTTTATTGTTCTGCTATAACATCTACTCTATCGATGAGTAACCCCTTCGTTTCTTCTGTGTAAAACTGTACACGGAATCCTGCAGACTCCCAGATAAAATCGATATGCTCAACAATATCACCATCTGCACAAACCTCAGTACGTATTGGTAACAACGTTCTGATATAATCGGTTGTTTCTTTTGCATCTGCTCCGTTATTGCTGCCTATCTTCCCGTGTAATTGCATAACAATATCTACTTCGCTACGCAGCATAATATCTGCTTTTCCTTTACTGACTTCAACAACCCCAAGAACTGCAACGCTCTTATAACGTACTTCAAAAAACTCATCCGCCTCATCTAAACTAGTAAACCAAACCTCGTAAGGACTAAGTGTTCCCCATGTTTTATGTACGAAATCTCTGGCAGCACAGAAACCGTCCTCTTTTGTATCAACATCTTTCGTTATTTCATATTTGTACATAACCCTAACCTACCTTTATAAGTCTAATTTTGTTACATCCATACCGAGAAATTCTGTAAGACCGTAGTAAATTCCATTATACTTCACGTAAAAATCACTTGTTCTTCCGTACTCATCAATTGCATCAAGCTCACGGTAATACCAAACCTGACTAATTTCCGGAATTTCCCCAATACGACCAATAGCTACGCTTGTTCCATCTGTCGTAGACTCATACAGATTCCAAATGACTAACTCTTCGTTGTTTTTCCACACGCTATGGTATTTACCTACAGCTAGGTGCATTTCTGTGCGTGGTGTATACGGCGCACGTAACTTATCAAATCGGTCACCAATAACCTCTGTATCTCTAAGGTCAAGCTCTCCTATTTCCAATCCCTCGCCCGTGTAATGCAGGTTTCCATGCTTATCTATTATTAATTTTTGATAACTAAGACCCATTACACTATCTCCATCAGTTTCGACTGAATAAAACGATGTATTCACTAAATCAGCAGCAACCAACTGTCCTTTATTATCACGAATTTCCTTTGTTTCTCTACCTTTTACAGCAACGACTGTACCGATAAATACCGAAACACCCTTATGGTCTGTACCGACTTTATAACCTACCGTCTCTGGATTTACCTCAATTTCACGACCATCCATAGAAATATAATGCTTGCCGTTCTTTGCAACCGAATCGCCATGCGCCCAAGTTAAAAAATCCCCCTCACCATGCGCTCCACGAAATTCTAATTTACCTAATGCCTCCATCTTCATTACCTCCCGTTTATTTTGTTATTTATAGTATACCACTTTATTATATTTTAGTCAATAAACTAATGTAGATACGGCAGGGAATAATCCCTGCCCGTATTACTGCACAGCATAAACAGTGATTTTATTATCTCCGACCTTTTCAAAATCAATTCGGAATACACATAACTCCCATTTGTACACAAAAACACCAGTCCCTGTAGTTAACTCACCGATAACCGGAAATATTTCATGTATTGTTTTATTTACATTCTCGACAGTCTCAACTCTATTTAGTAACAAACTTGCTACCTTACTCTTTACGTTCTCAATTATATCGAAGTTTTTAAGTAACGTAACAACCGTTTGCCCCTCAGTAATAGTTACTGCCCCTAGAGTAACACCTACACCGTAGCGGATTATGTATACTCTTACATCTTCTGTTTCAGACTGAATCTGAAACCAAACCTTTTCTGCTACTAAAGAAGACCATTTATGTTGTACCAACCCTCGAGTAAACTGAAACCCCTCTTCTAATGAATGTGTATGTTCGCTAAACGTATGTGTCATGTGTATTCCTCCTTTGTTTGTTGCTTTAAATATACCATTTTATTATATTTTAGTCAATAATTATCTGAGATAAAAGCAGGTCACCCTGCTTCTTGTTTTGACAATACTACAATTTCTTTATTGTTTTTTCTTCTCCAGTTGTTCCTCTAAGTCCTCGATTCGGTTACATAGTGACAATACCAATTGGTCACCAGTTAAATCACGCCAAGGCTCTCCATGTCTTGTCGCAGCGAACACGCCTTTTGGAAAATCGATAGTGATTGTATACTCATCATTAACCTTTACCGTTGTTTTTGTTCCCTCTACTGTTACACCTTTCATCTTCATTTCCCCTTTGCTTCTATTTTATCTTCTAGTTAACTAAGGATATGAACGAGATAAAGAACATCTCACACACCACCAACGAAGGTATAAACCATCTTCGTTTATTGTTGTACACCCAAACTGTAAAAATCCTAGCATATAACGATAATTGCAGTATCGCATAGATAAGAGGAAGAGACACCAACACAGTCACTACCGCCGTCACAGCAACTAATGTAAAATCAGTCTCTGCTAAGACATGAGTTGCCGCTACTGGACTCATTGTCTGTACCTTATCCATACTTTTAGCGACTATAACCCCTAGCAACTCTACCAGACCTAATATACCGACAACATAATGTAGTTTGGTTTTCAGTCTCCACTTATTTACGTTTGTCTTCATTTCTCCGCTATTTATAAACTTCTTATACAGAAACGTAACGATAGCAGCAAGTACGACCCGATACAAAAGCCTCTCGCCGTAATTTAGATGCGTTGTGAACTGCAACATACACACGCCAAACAACAGAAGGGCTGCATTAAACCCCATCTCTTTATTTAATAATTTCTCTCTCACAATACCCTTTACCTTTCTATCTCTATTTAAGCAGCACGTTTTCCTAACGTTTGAAGCGGTTTAATCCAATCCTCAAATTCAAATGTGCTATCCTGTGCAAACTTATCAATATCCTTAGCCGCCCCAGAAATTCTGTACTCAATTGCATGAGGTACTTCATCTTTGAAACGTCTCCAAGCCGTTGCGCCTGCGTTATCTTCATCACGAATGTAAATAACTGTCTTAAACCTACTAAGGAACTGTTTATGGTATGGCATAACTTTAGTACCCATTAGACTTACCGCAGGGATTCCGTATTGCTCTAACCGAAGGACATCGAATACACCCTCGACCACTACAATCCTATCTTCCTGCAATGCCTGCTTTAAATTATGCATCCCATACATCTTCATAGCCTTAAGGTTGTTGCTATTTGTAATTGGATAGATATTCAGATACTTTTTAGACTTATCCCTTAACCAAGAATAGTTAATGTAAAACATAAGGTTCATATAACCATCCCAAACCGGAATGATGTACCCACGTTCAAATAACCCTAGACTAATCTCGTCCATATCTAAATCTTCCTCTGTCATCCCTAACTTCTCCATGACATAACTGAGTTCCTCCAAGTTTCCATCAGCAGAACAAAAGATACCTCGTTTAATATAGGTCTTTAAATCACCTTTACGCTGCTCAACTAACTCAGCTAGATACTCCTTCTGGTCATCATCACCAACCAAGAATTTGACGAGCTTCTTATAATTCATTTTAGCCATTCAGATATCACCTCAACTTCTACCTTAATTTTACCGAAATTACAGGGAAAAAACATCCTCATGCGTATCAAACAGCTTCCTCTTTTTTGTGTATTTAGTCTACGTTAAGTACACATTAAGTCTACATGGGTTGTTTCACTCTTATATATCTGCCCAACTTCCTATAAAACAAGTCTACATTAAGTCTACATGGGTTGTATTTTCCGCCTTGTCTTAGTTATATTTGTGATTTTAGTACACTTTGAGTCTACATTAAGTCAACATAGAAAAAGCAGTCGGATTTATTATCTCCAACTGCCTCCACCCCTTAAAACATATATTTTTGAAGTAACCAAGCCCCTGCCTCGTATGTTCCCCATAGAGTAGCAGCTAGTAAAATTATACCTGCCGAAATAATGAATGTTTGTGTTACCCATAGTTTAATCTTATGAAAATTCTCAGGTGTTCCGGTAACCATGCCCGCCGTTGTTGTGAGAGCTAACCCCAATGCACTAAGTAAAAATAGCTGACCTCCAAACAGTAACAACATATACATTGTACCTGTAAACATAATAAATACCCACTCCTTATCTTCAATTTATCTTCCTTTTGTTGATTTAACTATACCAAATTATTACTTTTTAGTCAATAGTTTACCCGCATCATCCATTAAAAACTATAAACATCGGAGCGAAGACACTGCAAGGACATAGGAGTTTCCCATACAAATCCAGTCAGATACTTACAAAGACCAAAGGAATCCCCGCAAGTGAACTAAGGTTTTCACGACATCTAGCGAAGACATTTCACAATCCTCCCTAAATTTTTCACTGTCTCCGCCATATACCGCCACAACTAAATTATTTACTGCACTCACCCCTATCGATTAAACCCTTACACTTTTAGCAACCAAATTTGTTATAGTTCAACCTACCACATAGCTCCTTATCGCCATCTACACTATATACAAATACTTTGTGCGCCGCACACAGCCCTCAAAACTTTTTATCCCCTAAATAGCAAAGACATAGCGGCGCACCCTGTCCCCGCAAATAAAAAGAGCGAAGACTACATGACCTTAGACATCATGCAAAGCCTCCGCAACCCTAACCGCCAGTAAGACAGCCAAGGAAATCGTACTCATAAGTACCGTAAATATAAGAGGGTACATCAAACCTCTATACCCGTCAAAAAATAATAACCCTAAACCAGCAAAAAATAAAACAACGAGCCAAAAGGGAATCTCAGCTAAAACCGTAACCGAGCCTCTCCCCGACTTTGTTATTTTATTACATACAAACCCTAACCAGAGCATTGCAAGTATCACACCTAAGATAAACACAACCCCGAGAATATTGTGAAGTCCCTCATAGTCTATATCTAGGCTTAAGGTCGAGAATATATCGCCTAAGGCTGTACCGGTCAATTTTTGAAAGCAAACAACCATCATAAGAATAACAAACAACCAAAATAGTGGAATCTTCCAAACCTTTCCGTCACGTCTAAAGAAATATCTTTCCCTACATACACCTAATATGGCTACAGTGGTCAAAAGTATAACATTCAACAATACATAAACACCCCCAACTACGTTTTACCTACTTCTAGTATAGTACAAATATTCAAATGGAAATAACCTAAATATATCACACAAAAAGCAGGAAACTCATCCCTGCTTTTACATAGTAAACAATTATACACTCTTACTAGACATCTCAACTTCAAACTCAGTTAACGCAAACGCACAAGCCGCCAACAAACCCCCAAACATCATATGCAAGGGCGTATCAAAACTAAAAATATTAAAACTCGCAGCCGTATCATTGGCTTTAATATAATGTAACGCATCCGACATGTACAACCAACAAAAAGCAATGCAGATAACCGAACCAACCGTGTTAACCATTTTTCTAGCGAAGCCCCAGTCGCTAATCTTAATTGAACCTCTATGTCTAATTTCCAAAATAAGAGCTAAAACCAAACCAAGTATAAATAGCGTCACACTCCCGGCAAAAAACAGCAATAAAGTGTCCCCTTTTGGCACTGTATCAAAAGGTTGCACTGACGTACTAAGTATCATAACCATCCCTCCAATACTTAACCTTTACTTACCTTCTCCACTTCTTTTTTAGCGTTGTTGTAGTTCCTTTGAATGGTTTTAATGCTGACTAATCTGTACTTTACATCTTCAACAATCTTATGGATTTTCTCTTTGTCTCCACCTGCATTCATCTCAGCCTCAACATCACGAAGCCCTTTATAAATTGAATGGTACTCCTGCAAGATAGATTTAGCTGCCACATCTACCTCTTTAAACTCCTTAATTTTCTTAGAACTCTCATCTATTCCTTTAGACTGAAGGTTTGGCATCAACGTATCAATCGCTTCTTCCAATGTTTTTGCAGCTGCTTCAACTGTTTTTACATCAGACTCATTAACCGCCTTTACTGCTACAAACACCTTACTCTTGTCTATATCATTACCTTTTACATCTTCCTTATCGTCCTTCTTACCTGCAGCTTTTTTACCCTCATCCTTATTCTTTGTATCTCCTGTAGGAGCAAGAACCTCATCAATGGATTTATCCATTTTAGTTATAGCCGTCTCTGCTTTCACAACATCCTTCTTTGTATAGC
Organism: Bacillus cereus group sp. MYBK15-3; assembly: GCF_051916765.1. Lineage (NCBI taxonomy): Bacteria > Bacillati > Bacillota > Bacilli > Caryophanales > Bacillaceae > Bacillus > Bacillus cereus group sp. MYBK15-3. The sequence goes on along the minus strand of NZ_JBQAHG010000006.1, from coordinate 327,602 downwards.
CTTTATTTTCGATTTTAGCATCCGAGTCTTTTGTACTTATATATGTACCTATACCTACACTTATTGCAACAGCTAACGCTACACTGATAGCAAACACCCTTTTATTACTCGTCACCGTCTTAAAGCTTATACTCTTAAAACTAAACTTCTTTTTACCTGCATTTTCTGGTTTCTTTTCATCTTCTTTACGTACCAACTCTTAACATCTCCTTTAACCTATATAGAATAACCTCATAGGGTGTGAATGCCTACGAGGTTCTCCAAACTCAAATCTATTTTTAATAAAGTAGGGAAGGAAATACATCAACTCAAATGCATTTCGTACTTCTATTATCTACTTTCCCTTATATCGTTTATTTCCTTCTTTTTGTCCATTAAAATACCCCTGCAGATACGTCCCTGCAGGGGCAAACAAAAGGAAATTAAAGAAAGAAAACAATATACGAAGTGTTGATACCTGTATATTATTTCGGAAATCGACTTGCCTTCTAGCAAGTACCTTCAGTATACCAGAATACTTATATAAATTCAGCTTACCTGTTATCAAACTTCTTATTTTTACGTAACACATACATATTTTCTTGTTGCCATCTTCATGGACTGCATAATAAGGTTGTCCAACTCCTGACTTAACTCCACAACCGAATCATCCAGTACCCCCAGACGTTTAACCTTATCTGCTAGTTCTATTCTTCTTTCTTCAATCATTTCATTTACATTCTCCACAATATAACCCCCTCACATCTTCATACCCTCACATCTTCATACCCTCAGTATCCAAAAAGGCAATCATCTGCCCCGTACATGATGATTGCCCTCTCTGTAGAATTTGCTAGCTTTTATCTAATGGAAACCAATAGAGCCAAGAAACAACATGTACTAGTCCCAAGCACATGTTTACTTTAACACATACTTTATTCTTGTATTTCTGCACTCTTATCAAATCCCATATATCTGTATATTTCTGGGTTATTTTGGCTATATTGTGAGTAGAAACTGCCTACCAATGAACAGACAACATACTGGTTACTGTATTATCCCGGTCAACCTCGACCACACGAACCGCATACCCAAGCGCCTCCAGTACCTCAATTGCGTAAATAACTGTAGAACGACAACTGGCGTAATGCTCAGCAAGTAGCTCTAAATCTTTGTTTTCCCTCTTGCCTAACCGAAATTCCATACTTAAACTCCTCAAGATATCTGCACCGTACATAATAGATGCCGAGTCCACCGGATATAACTGGCTTCGATTCATAAATTTATTTACCTCAGATAATACGTCCTTTACCAACTCGTCCACATCCATATTCTGAAATAAAGGAATATATGTCCCGTCAGCTACGAAATTCGTACTCATCCTTGCATCTTTAGCAGTCAATAACTTTCCATTATGCAGTATTTCATGTACCAAGTCTTTCTTTTTACTTCGTCTCGTTAACAGTGACCATGCCATCGTTTATTCCTCCCCATGATGTAATCCCTGTACTATATAACCAGTAACCTAACAGTTTTGGTTTCCTCTTCACCAGTTATCTACTGCCTATCCTGTATATCATCCAACATCTATATCAAATCCGGAAGAGGGGAGGGGAAGACAAAGAAAAATGGCTTACAGGTCTACACCCATAAGCCATTCCCAAACCTTATCTATTGCACTAGACGTCTCTTTCAGTACGCCAAAAACTTTCTATCTATAACCCTAGAACCTCACGATAATAAGCATCTTTTCTCATCCATTTCCGACCCATATACATACCGCCAAGAATCTCTTCAACCTCGCAAGGCTTCAGCGAAAGCTCCTTAGCGACTCCACGAATCGTACGGTACTCCCGCACTATCTTATTTGCAACCGAAACCTCAACAATATAGCGAGAATTAAAGGGATTCCCTTGCTCCGCACGGAGTTGCTTATCCCAAAACACGGATTCCATCTCTAAAACATCACCACGCCTCGGGAGTCTTCCCAACTCCTGCAGCGTAATTTCCGCCAACCCGTCTAGCTGATAGGTATCCCGTGCCTCGCTAAAGCTCGCTAGTCTTCCCTTAATTTCCCCTGCGCTCCCTAACACCATAACAGGGTCGCCGCTAACGGGATTCCAAGCCTTGACCCCTTGCACCCTTGCTTTATCTACATCAGCCAGAGCAGGGAAGCGCCCGGCATTGTAATCGGACTGCAGCATCCATCTATAGCCTCCTGCGAATCCATTACGACTAACCATACCCCCACGGATACGAAGACCTGACATCCCTGTTACATATGTAGCCATATCTACAGAGGAAAACACATTAAAGATTTCATTACTATCTGCAAACATCTGAATAATATTATCGTCTTTAGGAAACACATTTCTAATTAGTTTCTCATAGTTTCCGTACACGTAATCGTACTCCGTAACCCAACGGTAGTCTAAATACCTTCCATCCCTGCGGCGAAGCCCACAGCGAAGATAACGACGTGCCGTAGCCATATCCGCTTTATAATACCCCAAGTCCAAAACGTACTGGCAAGCCTCGTCAATATTTTTAAACACCTGCAGTACATAGTCAACATCCAAACCCATCTGCACAATGACACTATTAGAAGGGTTGTCCCAGTTAATTCTGCTATCTGAACGTTTGGTTTCCGTAGGGCTATACTGTAGCGCAACCCCACCATCAAAGTGAATCATTTGCATCTCGCACCCTTTCTTTGCCGTTAAATTTATAGTCTTATTCTAACCCATAGCGGAAATGTAAAGGTGCTTATTCATATCAAAACACGATTTTAAGACAAACAAAAAACCCTATGGGTAAGTCCCACAGGGTTACTTATTTACTTTTTTAAATTTACTCCAAATTCTAGATACGTTAGACTGAGCAATTTCTAACTCTTTAGCGATTGGACGTTGTGCCATTCCTTTGTTAATGAAATGTTGGATAATAGACCCTTGTACCATTAAATCAGCACTTCGGAACGCTTCTCCACGAAGGATTTCATAACCTTCTTCTGTTTTTTCTACTTCTAACTCGATTGTAACAGGTTTCTCTACCACCTCAACAGGTACAGTATCCTCTGCCAATTCATCTAGAATATCAGTTTCTGCTTCAACTGCCTCAACTGCCTCAACTGCCTCGACTTCATTTGACTCAACTTCATTTGACTCAACAGGAGCTACCGTAACAGCGACTTCTGCTTCTTTCTTTATCTGGCTTACTTCTTCAGCAGGAAATTCATCCGCTTTACTTACCTTTGCTTTAGCCTTACGTTTAACCGTTGTTACTTTTTTAGGTTGCTTGTTCTTTAACCTTTCAGCCCAGTTTTGGTACATATCATCGAGTGATGCTTTATAATCACCTAACAGTGTTTGTGCATCGCTATCCATATCGTAAAAAGCCGTTTTGTGAGCAACTTCCCCACGTTTACGAGTTGGTACACCTAAGCTACGTAAGACCTTTGAAATGTGACCATTAACGCTACCCAGTAGAGCTGCAATTTCCTTTGTATTGTACCCGTAGTTATATAATACCTCGATTGAATCATAATCTAATTTTGGTTGTTTAGCCATTTTAAATCTCCCTCTTTCCTTTAATTTTCCTTTTGTTTTCCTTTGTTGACTCTAATATACCACTTTATTATATTTTAGTCAACAGAATATCTTCATTTATTTTGAAAATATATTCTTTATTATTTAAAGGGGGAAGGGGAAGCTTACCTTCCTTTATATGTAGATATAAATTCATTAAAATCTTCGCAGGTAACCGCACCGCTTTTCTTTAGCTTTCTATTATATGCATCACCAGAAAACTTTACCCCCAAATCTATTTGTGTTTGATAGATATCCTTATTCCCTTTAGAAATCCCTTTATACAACCCATCCATTGCCAATATAAACCGTTCTACCCATACATCCTTTGTTATTACGTTACCCATAAGCCACACACCTCTTTGCGTAATTCTTGTTTCATCTTCTTTTATCATAGCAATTATTGGCAAGCAGCACTCGACTTTTGTTATCGAAATAAGAAAGGGGATTACAAGCACATTAGACTTATAATCCCCGTGTTTCTTCTTATATAAATGATTGTATCAATCAAATATACCCTGCGCAAGATGTTTCGGAATCTCACGCTCTTGATAGTTCCAATCTAAATCAAACAGGGGATTCACACTATTTCCTTTTCTATCAAATTTCTTTAATGAAAACTCTAATCTTACAAACGTTCTCAACACATCTTTAGATGTTGCTGTACTCTCATGTACTGAATATGCTGTCATAAGGTTGATTTCAAACGGTTTAGCTAGCACAGACCTCTTTTTATCTTTAACCTTATCAAACTCGCAGAACCAATTTTGTGTCATTTCGCACAAGTTTGTTTGAAAAGGATGATGGTAAAAACGAGTAGGTATAGCGTTACTCACCACATAGGAGTGACAGACTGGTAGTTTATCAGGATACCTTTCACCCTGCATCCCATCAATATGCGCACCTGCTCTTCTCTGTGTTGATGCTTTCTTTACAGGAGAATGGTGGACTGTAAGATATAGATAATAGTCTTCCCAATTTGGATTGATACCTTTCTCAAACTCTAGACAAGTATTTACGACCTCTATTATTCCAGGTGTCTGTAAGTCTCTCGGAATACGAACGTCCGAGTTTGGCAATTTAATAGGCATATCTAACACACTACGAATCTTTTGTCCGAAAGACTCTCTATCCCGCACAACCGCAACTGGGTGAGGGTAACGAACAATACCAAACCGCTCCGGATTCCATTTAGTCCGAATATCCTCTATTAATATATCAAGATTTTCATTTTCCATATATAGCCTCCTAAACCCTCTTTATATATTCAATCATAACAATATTAGGATTAAAAACTCCGATTTCCTTATCACGCAGGTCGGAAGCAGGGGAGATAGCCAAAACCCTTAGCAGATTCCAAATCTAAAAATGAGAGACTTCGTAACTTGTAAAATGAAAATCACAAGACTAAACAATATATCAATTTATAAATATAACTATATAAAAATATATGAATCATTGAAAATATGAAACTCTTAAAACGAATCTACCTGTCTATGACTCTTTGAAACTACTAGATGGGTTAAATTTACATACCTATTTGTATATAAAAATATCAACATCTTCGTTAAATGAAATTTGGATAGTAAAAATAGGGGAGGGGATATTCCAAGGTCTAAATTTACTCAAAAAAGGTCTATATTTACTAGTTGCAAATAAATAAGTTCTATAGTTACATATAACGATATTCTACAAGAAAAATAGGGGTTGTGAGAACAAACTTAGTGACCAAGTACCCACATATTTAATTTTCGTTGCTTCTCACGACCGCCTAAATTTTAGGAAATAAATAGAGGTCTAAAGCAAATCTAGCAAGCTCTAAACCTCAACATCTTCATTTATATAATTCTACTTAGGTAAGTCATAAGATGTGTAATACGTACAGTCTCTGCAAGCAACCTCAACTATCTGCAACTCCTTATTCACTTCACGGACTAACTCACCGTTACATTTAGGGCATTGATTCATTTTAACACCTCCAACATCTTCATTTAAAAAATTTAGATTTAACCCAAACGGAATCCCTTCATAGACTCAGCTAAATCATCCTCATGAATTTCTATGTACTTTTTCGTTTCATTTTGGTCACTGTGATTAAAAATATCCATTAACGATGCAATATCTTTTGTTGCCTTATAGTAATGATAACCAAACGTTTTTCTCATCGTATGTGTTCCCACATCGTCTCGCTCCAGTAGTTTAGCAGCCTTATCTAACATTTGATATACCGCTACAGTCGATAATGGTTTGTTGTCACCCTTCTGACTTTGAAACAAATATTCTTCCGGTTTTTTACCTGCTGTATACTCCTGCACATCTTCCCAAATACTCTCCAAGAACAACGTACGTTTCTTTTTTCTTTTCTTCTCTTGAATCCTCGGTCTTTGCGTCGACATGTCCTTTACTGTAAGGCGTACCAAGTCGCTCACACGTAAGCCTGTGTTGATTCCAAGTTTGAATAAAAACATATCCCTTTTATAGCGTCTACTCGTTTTTTGAATCGCCCACAACATATCCTTTATTTCTTCATTTGTTCGCAGCGGTCTTACATTATATATTCCCATTTCTCTACCTCAATTCTCCAGATTTTAGGAAAAAATCACCTATTTTCTGTCCTCTTCATCGTACCCCGAAAACCCATTTATATCAACAAAAATAATTTATTAAAAACGGGATATTTTTAAATTTTGTATACCAGTTTATACATATTTTAGTCAACTGTCAGAGATTAAAAACGTGCGTGAGACATAACGAAAATGAAAAGGGTAGGGGTTTACCCGTCTCGTTTGCTCTCAGATGCTACCATGCTCCGAACAAACGTAAAATAAGGTGGAAAACCCATAAACCAATAAAAGTGAGAATCTGAACTTTAACCTTTCGGCTTGTAGTCCAACTCGAAAATCTTCCTAACCAGAATACAAACGTATTTCCATATAAACATAAAATAACCAGACTCACCAACGAATCTATGTAACTAGGTGGAGGTGTGAAAAATCCCAAAGTGAACGCACGTATGAAGAACCACGAACTCGTCATGAAAAATATAAGTAGATACATTGCTGTTACAATTCCAATCTTTACTGAAGTCTTTATAAGTCATTCCTCCAAGTTTAATTATTCGCACATAAACATACTTGAATATAGATTATCTGCACAACACCCAAGTCCCAAACATAGACTGTAAAAGATGGGTGGCATATCCGACTAACATCTTCATTTAAAAGCTGAAGTGGGTGTTTAGTCGACATGTTAGTCGGGTAGGTCATCAGTCACTAGCACTCCACATGAGCATCTCCAAGTCAACGACTAATTACGGTCACACTGATTCATACACCCACTCACATCTTCATTTAAAAGAACCTCTTTAACCGAGTGGTTCTTTTTTGTTTATAGTGATGCAATCCTGCCCATACTGCTCTTAAAAAGAAAGTTGGTGCATCCATGAGAAAACCTATCCAAATCATTAACGAACTAGAAGCCGTCCGGGGCGGTGATGGTTTTACTCCTGAGCAACTTGAACCTTTTACCGAATACCTCCAACAACTTAGCGCCGATGAAATACTGGTTCTGGATGCTTATGTAACCTCCTTAAAAGCAATGACCCAATACCTAATGACCAACGTAACCCGTAACTAAAAAGAACCTTCCTGTTTGAGAGGTTCTTTACTTTACATAATCTAGTTATGAGCAACAAATTCTTGCAACGCCTTGAACTCTTCGTAAGGTATATCAGGATTTAAGAATAGTCCTCTCTCCTTATATACTTCCTTAGGTGTCGCAACTGTAATACCTGTTTGTAATTCTACAGAAATTGGTCGATTCTCTAACATCCAATTTACACTAGCTATAACCAAGTTCTTAGGCGCTACAAAAGAGTACCCATGATATCTAACTCTGCACCATCTCTCTGTATTATCCTTATCTCTATCTAAGTCATCCCCATACTTATTGTATAAACTACTTAAAAAAGGAGGATACCCCAGAGTCGTCCCCATTTCCCCTTGATTGTAATTTATATAAGCCCTGCCGCTTTTCTTACCTATCTTAACCTCAGCAACATCTCTCATGTATCTCATAGTTATGTTTCCATCTTGAAAAATAAGAACAGAGTTTATGTTTGGCATAGATAAACTAGGATAGATACCCATTAAAATCTGAACATATCTACGCCTTGGATTTGTTAGTAGTGCAGGTTTTTCACCATATATAAACAACTTAACTTCTCCTTCAAGTTTATTTATATCTATTTTCTCCTTCTCTAAACTCACCATTACTTCATTAAACAAGTCTTTTTTATTCACACTATTACCTCCTTATTTAAATCCCAATCATCTTTTATTTACCTACACACAGTTTATCACATACCCCGACACCGGTTGCCTACTTACTTATCAACCGAAAAAAGAACCGCCCAATTTGAGCGATTCTCCTACTTTAATTCCGATATTAACCCCAAGTTAACGTATCCGTATCTACCTCAGGAATATTAACTTTAACCCAGTTACGGATGGTTTCTACTGTGATAACTCCTCCCGTCTCAGGGATAGCAGCAATCACATCCCACTTAAATTGCTGATATTTCGTGTTGATTACATCCATGTTCTTCACATACTTTAACAGGATATTGTAAGCTAAATCAGCGGGTCCGCTACCACCATACCCGAACTCAAAACCAGAAGGTGAGTGATGCTTCATTTTATGCTCTACACCCTCCACTACCGCATCTCCGTCTTTTGTTCTACTTAATTTTACAGCTATCATACTAACTCCTCCTTTTTCATCTTAATTATAATCAGAACATAAGTTAAAATCCGCAACCTTCTTAAATTCATGTAAAGAACAGTACAATCTTCCACCCTCACCAGTAACCGCATGGTCACAAGAACCACAATCGAAATCCTCCATATGTGATAAATTTGGATTCAGCTTCTTTACCTCTTTAACAACCTCTGCACGTTCTTTTGTTCCGTATTTTAACATGTTCCTTACCTCCATATAATTTCCCTTATTTGCTTTGTTTTGTTACTTACACTATACCAGTTTATTATATTTTAGTCAATGTTTTGGTGTTTTTATACGCAAAAAGGTAAGGCGAACATCACTACCGCCTTACCTACTTACATTCTATCTAATATCATTTGTTGCGCCTTAGAAGCTCCTGTCGGGTTTGACCCTGCACCTGCGTACGATGGGTGGTTTGGGTATGCACTGATTAGTTTTCGATACTCTGCACGTCCTGCATCCGGCTCACATACTGTACCTACATAATCATATATTGGCATTACCTTACCGAATGTACGTATCTGCGAGTTAGGTAACTTTAACGCCTCTAACGTAAGTCCTACCACGATTTCACGCTGCTTATTAATGTCCGTAATATGCTCATCTACAATCTTTTGCTGCGCATGCATCTCAGCAGCTGTAATACTTCCATCTAATACATGCTTATCCTTATACACTAACCAACAATGATGGATTGGCTTACTTCCTACTAAAATCCAACCTACATAGGTCTTCATGTCGTCCTCAGGAACCCCTGCCTGTAATAAACTTCTATATAAATTCTCTGTATTTTGATAGCATTTTCCTACTTCAAACTTAACTGAATCGTATGCGTCCTTAATCGTCTGGAAACTCTCGATTCCTTCCTCTATCTGCTCCGTATTTACATAGCAGTAAAACTGTATAGTTCTCTTATTTGTTAATGGGTACAACTTAGATGGGATAGTTGCCTTACCTTCTTCATCTGCCACCATTACTTTATCTTTACGTACCTTTAACCCGATTCCGTATTTTTCTAAATAGTCCTCTGTGTCTTTATCTAAGTAAATCATAACATCCCCCTAATTCTCGGTAATCAGTAAACTCTGGGATTACTGCATACTGAATAAGATGCCGTGATTATTTGTTTTCTCAAACTCCATGAATGTTCTCTCTAACATTACGTTACGGAACTTTCTCATTAGATTAAATTTACCACCTGTCGGCGCAACCGGGTAACGACGAGTATGCTGCTCTAGTAACTCTCCACGTCCACCGTTTTCTTGCACTTTAAATACGTTTAATGTCATTTCATCAAATAATGTTCCTAATAAGATGTTTCCACTCACCATGTACTCGTCAGGCTTATTGATTTGAAACTCTCCTAAAGACTCTCCAATATATTGTTCTGTACCCATAACAAAATCCTCCTTATACCTATCCTAATCTATTCTTCATCTCTTTTTTATCTCTGTATTTTATCTATTATCTCGTTAATTGCTTCCCTTTTATATACGACTAAACGCTGTCTTTTATCTATAGTCTGTCTAGTTAGTTTATGTCTTTTATTTATCTCTTATATCATTTATCCCAGTTGTGGCGATATACACCGCTAACTTGTTACCTTTAGTATAGCAGACTTAGTCTTTCTTTGTTAGGCTTCCATTATCTCTTTCTTCGTCAATCTTCAAATAAAATAGGGTTATAACCATAATTTGTACGGTTATAACCCTATATTTTGTCAGTTATTCTGGTTTTTAGGAGAACAATTCTTCTGCTTCTTCATCCAGTCCTTCTACTCCTCGAGCCATCAACTCTCTAAATGCATCTTTAGTAGATACCGCCCAAGTCTCTGAACTATTGTCTAAGAGATTATTCACACCTGCACGAGTAAATACGTCCCTTACCTGTGTACGCACTGCATCACTTGTTATCATTAACGTAGATGCAACCGGGAATTGCTTATCTCTATACACCTTAAGGTTTTGATGTAAAATTCCCACTAAGTTCTCAAACAGTCGAGAACGAATACTCTCTTGAATATCTGGACTAAACTCCCCAACAAATCGGTCACTTGTATCCGCTACCGAATTTGCATGCATTGTAGCGATAACCAGTTTACCCATTTCAGCTAAGCGCAGCGCCTGATACATCTCAGCCTCTTCACGCAACTCCCCGAAATACACAACGTCTACGCCCTCACGAACCGCATCTTTTGCCGCATCCGAGTAGCTTAATACGTTAACCTTCAACTGGCGTTGAATCACACGACCGTTAGCCGACTCATGTACGAACTCAATCGGGTCTTCTACCGTAAGCGTCACTCGTCTTGTGTCCATGTCCATATTAATCGCTTTTATGATAGCAGCTGCCGTTGTCGTTTTACCTGCCCCTGTATGTCCACTAATAATGAAAATACCCGACTTTTGTTTTTGCACCTCAGCAACCGCCGAAGGTAAATTTAAGTCATCTAAGTCTGGGATTTCATTCGGCACTAATCGGATAGCAATAACCGCTTTCTCTTGGCTCACATTGTTAGTAAACGCCGAATACACATGTACACGTAGCGTCTTGTTTAAATGTGCGCTAAAGTCGAAGCTCTTCCCGTTATCGTTCATTAACGCCGAGAAGAATAGGTTATCAATCGTTCTCTCGTTCTTACTTTCATAGTTTGTATCTCCCGGTGTAAACGGAGTGCTGTACCCTTTACGGCTTACAGTCTCTTGTCTGCAAAATTTATTCAAGAAGATATTGAAATCATCGATGTCCCAAACCTCTAATTGGCTTTGTTTTACCCAACGTCCACGTATTTTAAAATCGATAATCTCGCCCTCGACAATCAACACATCCTGCGCATCTGTCTCATTCGCAACCGCTGTACGCAACATCATTGAAATTTTATCCTGTCTTCTCTTAAAATCAGCATCCTCAAGCGTAGTCACATACCCATCGGCATATTTCGATTGTTCTTTTTCCGCAACCGTCATTCTACTCTCTCCCTCTCTTACATTTTACTCTCGTCGCTTAATGCACTTGAAATATCCATAAACGAACCTACACCAGTTCCCATATAATCTTTCGCATCTTTCTCACCGTAGTAATTATCCAAGTCTTCCTGCGTGAGATTCACCTCAGCCTCTACAATATCATGTGGTACTGCAGAAGACTTCAACGTAACGACTCGATATCTATCCCCACTACTCATAACCCCTTTTAGCCAGTTAAGGAAATGGTTCGCTAACCTCTTCGGTACTTGCTGCGTAATAACAAGTAAGTTGTCTCGATGTGATGTAAAGTTGTTGAAATCCTGCACACCCTTAACCATAAAGAACTCATACCCCTCAAGCTTCGGAATAGCTACCGACTCCGCAAGAATATATACCTGCTTCAACCTTGGTTTTACAACCTCTTCCGGCTCACGCTCTTCCTCTTCTTGTTTCAGTCTTTCATCTTCCTCATCATGCTTTGCACTGGTTTCCGCCTCGTTTATGATTTGGTCTAGTTTTGCAAACCAATCTGACTTCTTCACATCTTCCTTACCTGCAGTAACCTCTGCGGTCTCTTCCGAAACTGTAACCTGCGATACATCTGTAGTACTGGCTACCTCATCCGCCGCTACCTCAACGTCCTCCATAACCTGCTCCTCTGGTTCGGTTAAATCCTCAACCTCTGTTTGCCCCATAACCTTTATGTGAATTGGCTCTTTTGGTTCTTCTTTTTGAATTTGAATGCTCGGCGTAGGAGTCGTTGGGCGCTCAGTATCCTCTACATACTGTACAGGGTTTCCGTAGATATCCCGAAGTATTGGGTACGCCTCTTCCCCACTTAAAATCTCCCTTGCATATACCTCGTCCCACGTATTATTTTTAGCGTCCTGCAGCATATTGCCTATATCAATCCCACGCTCTTTTAACGTAAGATAACTCTGTACATCTTCCTCAGAGGTAATACCAAGCGCCACCAAATACATAAGAGAAACTCCCTCATCCTCTAACCGAGAAAATATACTTTTCCGGCTGTTATGTAGTTTAAATACACTCTCCATAAGGATTAAGGTCTCGTCCGAAATCTTTGTACGCAACTCTCTATAGTAGGTTTCCTTATCGGAACTGCCCGTATTCAGTAACCCGCCCGCTCCAATATTGATGTTGAGCGAACTCTGCGACTCGCTGATACTTCCAAGCATTTGAGAACTCATTCTGGCACTACTGTCCCGCTTATTCTTCTTTGCCCATGAACTAAATAAGCTCATCGTCATCACCTACAGTCAGCTTAATCGTCCCCACATAGTCATCACGACTTAATTTAGTAACTCGACCATCTACCCAACTACATAACGTTGGCTCAAAGCTGTATAAGTTATTCCCAAGCTTTACCCAAAACTCAAGTGTTAGGTTCAATCTCCCAACTAGATAAACTTTATCTCCATCTTCTTCTGTTACAATCTCGCCATCTTCATCTTCGTACCCTTCTACTAAAACCCCAAGGTTGTAAGCCTCATCGTCCAATTCCCCAAACCTCATATACAAAGGCACAGCTCCCTCTTCCTGACTATGAGCCTTAATCATATTATCCAACAACTTCAACGTACTCTGGTAAGGTCGTCTACTGAAATTAAGTAAAATCGCCTCCTGAGATGCCTCTACCTTATCCATCTCAAGGTCAACATCCTTACCTCCTATAACCCTTCTCTCAAATTCATGTACATCCATAGACCTATACCAACCCTTTCCTTATTTCTACCTTATATTTTAAACTACTTACTTTCCCTTTACTCAATTCCCCTTATCATATACTTTCTAATCTTCCTAAATCCCATCATATAGAAATCTTCCCATAAATTGTCGAACTTTTCCTACTTATTAGTGATATAATCATATATGGGAATATTGCCATATATTAGTGATATTACCCCCGTTACTTAATAACAAACTTAGGAGGAGTTAACGCATGAAAAAGCTAAAAACACTAGCACTTATTGGAGCATTAACAATCGGCGGTTTCACTGCATCAGGACTGTTTTCATCCAATCAAGCAGCAGCTGCAACACCACAAAACGTTCAGTATGCAGTAGCAGATGACTGGGGATTCCCAACTTATCAGCACGTACATCACAACGCTGATTATCGCCAAGAATTGAACTTAGGTACACTACGTATCGGCTCTACACTTGATATTAACGTAGAAGTTGGCGGCGTTGATAACGGCATCCTTAAGCTTTACTATATCGACCCTAACGGCGTTAGTGACTACGGTGACTTACAGCGATATAAAACAATTTACGGCGCTGAAGCAGGTCACCATAACTTCAGCCGATTTACAACACCAATTACAAACGTCTACCCACCGGGTGACTACGTAGCAGTATTAAAAGTTGGCGACAGCTTCTACTACGGTGGCAAATTCAAAATTACGAAGTAAATCCAAATTTATAGTTAACTTACTAAACTAAAAGGAGACTTTACAATGAAAAAACTAAAAACATTAGCACTTATCGGCGCACTAACAATCGGTGGTTTTACGGCATCCGGTCTATTTTCAGCAAACCAAGCATCTGCTGCAACTCCTGACCCAGTTCAGCGAGCATTTGTAATTCCAGACGACTGGGACTACAGCACAAACTTCGAAATCCACCACAACGCTGATTTTATCTCAGAATTAGCGGTAGGTACTTTAAGACATGGTGGTAAGTTTGACGTAACAATTAACGTCGGCGGCGTTTCAAATGGCGTAGTAAAACTATACCGACTTGACCCAAATGGTAGCGACTACGGTGATTTACAGCGATATAAAACAATTTACGCTACAAACACAGGCAACCACAACTCAAGCCGATTCACAACACCGATTACAACTGGATTCGCTCCAGGTACTTATGTAGCGGTATTAAAAGTAGGCAACAGCTACTATCATGGCGGTACTTTCCAAATTACAAAATAACACACTGTCACCCATGACAGTAAAAGACCCATACATTCATTTGTATGGGTTTTCTTAGCTCATGAAAAACGTTTATATGGTAAAATGGAGTAGTAACTACGTTATAGGTTGGGAGGTTGCACAAACCCTTTCTTCACACGATTTGTACGAAGAAAGGAGGTGTAGCCACATGGAATTTCTTTTAGCCCTTTTGATTGCCGTAACCCTAGAGGTTGCTAAGACACTTGCTAAAGAAGGCACAACATTTGTCCTTAAACAGCTTGAGAACAAAAAGAGCAAAAAGAAGACCTCCCATAAGCCTCGCAAGCGTGGGAAGTCTTCTAGACACAAGTAATTTGGTTTAGTAGCAACCCCCACCGTTAGCGGTAGTTGCAGAACAGGGTGTTGGCTCACCCTGTTTTTTAGTGTATGCAAAATGATAATTCTGTATACACTGCTTTTGTATTTACATGAACTATGAAAGTTCTCCCTCACATAAATACAAAATCTATATCTGATTAGATTATAACATGTCCTATTTATTTATATACAGTTTTATGGGAAGTTTCGTAAAACTGTCTTATATGTATTTACTCCTCACGTTAGATACTGTCCCTAATGTTATCGTAAGTCCAACTCTTTTTACCCAAACTAAAAAATACAACAAAAAACCCACTCTTTCCGTTGGAAACTCAAGAGTAGGCTTTAGAAAAAGATAATGCATAATAACAACCACCCCGACGTCGACCAAACGTAAAAGAGATGGCTCTAAAAGAACAAATAAATTTTCTTTTGCGACCAGTTACCTTAAGGCGACCGTTACAAATTAGACAGATGTGACAGCATCCCGTCTTCCTATATTATAACATAACCCCTAACCTTATACGCAATCTTGTAAAAACGCCTTACATGTATTTGTTTCTTACATCAGATACTGCACTCAATGCATTCTTTAACCCATGTTTCTGACCATTCCAATTACTTATCGTTTTAGCGTCATTTGTTGTTTTTACCTTAGCTTCCTGACCTATGTTATTGTCGATAAGCTCACTTATCTCACCCATTGCCTCACGTAACACCTCTTCAGGTCTCTTCGGCAGCTTACCGATAACATCTAACAAGTGATACGCCAATTCCTCAGCCTTATTTAATGGTATATCGATACGAGTCTTTGCACCGACTACACTCACATTCACACAATCTTCCCCACCTACTTCATTAAAGGAATCCCGAACCCACAGCTCTGTATCCCTACCATCCACTTTTACCCACTGTATACTACGCATTCTCCCACTCCTTACCAAAGTTTATATGCCTTACAAACCCATTCCCTATCGCAAAGACGAATTTCAATCTTAAACCCTACACCACTATCGAGATGGATAACCCCCTCGTACTTATCAGCCCCCGTTTTTTCTGCAGCTGACGTACGCAAAATCCCCGTAGGCAACGTATTATAAAACCCTGTTATTACACTACCTAACGATAAGTCCCAACTGTATTTCTCTGTTTGCATATGAATCTGTCTGTTGATTCTTTCGACATTTCCATCTAATGAGTTAACCGCATTTACCCATTTAACAACATCTTCATCATCTGTAATAAACCATCCGTATGTATCGTCCATAACCTTGTTATCTACTGTGCAAAAATCGGTGTTACTGTGGTCAACCCCAAGTCTTTCACTTATCCGTTCACGCAGCATGTCAATTAATTCTTTATCTGTAATCATAGTATCTCCCCCTCCATCGATATTAGAATCCGCCTTCGCCCGGCTTATTCAAGTACGACTCATCTGCCCCACCTTTAACCGCTTTATCAGCGCAAGTGTTACAAAGAAATAGGTTTCCACTTCTACACTCTTTTGATGTTAACGCCAAATTCACGGTATCTGTAGTCTCGAATGTATGATGACATAGCTCACACTCAGGCTTGTCTGAACGTACACTACGAATTGATTTATGTTTTAAATAATTATGAATTACCGCATCAATTACAACGTTCTCTACTTTTTGTGTTGCATAACCCATATAGACCAACCTCCTCTTATCTAGTTTAACGCCCCTACAGTACATTGTAAGGGCTTTGTTATCATTCTATATAAATTTGTACCTAATATTGAGAAAGAAAGCATTGTCGTAGTTTTAAAGCTTCTCCGTATCCCTCTTTAGAGATTCATACTTTTCCTTCCACATACGTGCCTCCTCAGACACTCCAGTCACCTGCATACTTAGGTTTTCCTTGTCTCTATATAGATGAGTTATCTCTTCGCCTAACCTGTCAATCTTTGTTTCTAGCAAGTCCCTTTCAGTATTAACCACCCTTAGACCCTCTTTATTGTCATCTACCGACAAAACAAAAAGCTTAAGTCTAGGTAACATCCTCCTATGTACCGCTATCCTTCTTCCTTTGCTTAACTTTCTGTAAATAATGTCCCCATCTTTGTAGATAGCACTTAACAAATCTTGACGAACCTCGTATAACGTACCTCCCAAATCCAACAGCACCATAGCATCCTTAAGACCTATTCGGGTTAAACGTAAGTCCCTTTCTATACTCTGCAAACCAATACACCTCTCCCGCACCTGTTTATTCTTCTGGTATTTTACCGATTAACTTACTACCATAAAAAGTCATTTTACCTGCATCAAAACTCTCAAAGAACCATTTATGCTTTTTAGCATAGTTAATACAAGCATCCTTGAAATCAACACCTTCAGATTCTCCAAGATAATTATCCAAACCAGAGCTAGTCTCGTTCCAGATTTCAAACTCCTTCTTCTCTGGTTCTCCATGTTTTTTAGCTAATTCTTTAAGTTTATTTACAATCTGTATAGCCTGCTCCCCGCTAAGTGGTTTCTCATCCAGTAGGCTCTGCGGGTAATCCAGTATGAAGAAATCATATTCATGCTTCGCTTCTTGCTCAGCAAGTAACTTTCTTACTTTATCGACTTCGTTCACATCTACTAACTCTAACTTTACATCCTTAACTTGTCTTACCTCTTTTCCACCGTCTAACGTTCTGTACACCCCAAACCCTATATCTAAATCTTCACAACAACTCATTGTCTCCACGTTTAAATGGTCTGTAAGTCTCTGTATTCTTTCCTCATTCGTTAACGCAACCTTTGTTTGATAACAAACCTGCGTCACACCGCCCATCAAATCTGTAACCGTAAACCCATAATTAATCAAAATACCCACTCCCTTATCTTCGTTATCTTATTTATACTATACCACTTTTATATATTTTAGTCAATAAAATAAAGTTAAATCATTTCCACATATATGAACTAAATGTGAAATATTGTCAAATTCAATATATTATATTATCTAAATGTGTTAATGTATACAATGTTTAGAAAATATATGAAAAGGGGATTTTTAATTATGAAAAAAGTATTATCTACACTTGCAGTTTGTGCATGCCTTACTATTCCTACAGTTGGCGCTTCCGCAGACACTATTGAAAACGCTAACAGTAACCCGGATACGGTAGTTACTCAAACCGTAAACGTCGGCGTTTCAGAAAACCAACCTAAAGCCCCAATTATTCAACGCTCAATGACGAAACCGGGTTCATCGGACGTTGTAAACCTAACGAAATCACAAATGGACTTTGCAGGTCAGGCACGAAGCGCCATATTATACACAAACAACCACTTTAAAGGTAAATCAACAGTTAGTTACAAAATAAAGAACCTAAACAAAGAAAGAAAACTAACCGTTAAGGTTTATGAAGAAGGTGCTTGGTTCGCAACGCAAACATTAAATATAGACCCAGCTAGCACATCTACGGGTACGATATCTGGCTTAGATAAAACTAAAAAGTACTATCTATCCTTTGCAGCTCCAAGCCATTTTGAAGGGTATGTTAAATAACCTATAACCGCTAAAAAGAGGTTATGTCGAACAACCAACGAACGACATAACCTCTTTTTACTCTCATTAATCCTTTTTTAAAAACCTTCGCACTAACTTACCCTGCTTATCTTTAACCATTCCGAAAAACTCATCTACCTCGCGTACCCATACTTTATCTGTGTCGTAATCATCCTCAGACTGGTATACCACATGCGGTGTTTCTTTATCTACAAATGTTATCCCATTACTAAAGTAAAGTTGTACTTGATGGGGTTCTTCACCCTCCGGCGTAGCTGCGTCATATGCTACTCCATTCTCACTGACCGCTACGTGTCGTTTATCAAGCTGAGAAATCGGCAGCGCAATCCCATCGTACCAATACTCTTTATTTTTATGATGGTTGTACAAATCTCCCTGTTTCAAAGTAAATTCCTCCTTATTTTTGAATCACCTTTTTAAAATCACCTATTTTATGTGTAGGACACCAGTCTACGCTCCCCTGTTTAGAAGAAGCTAGTTTGAAAGTACGTCTCGTCCAACGGTAGTCAAACTCAAACGCAAACCCAACATGGTTACCGTCCGTAACAACTTGCCCCTCTTTTATATCGGTAGTTAGTCTATAAGCACCTGCTAAAATTGCTTGATTCATAGCATCCTTTTGCGCTCTTGTGTAGCTATTATACTTCTTCCACATATCTACATAGCCTCTCGTGTTAAGCTCCCTTTTCACAGGCTCCTCACAGTCCAAGCATTCAATTGCAGATGTACATGCCGGTTCTCTTCCCGCCGATATAGGTAAATATCCTAATCTAACTCCGTTTAACACCCACAATACGATTTTTTCTTGCTTTACTAAAATTACAGGAACATCAACTACTTCTAACATCTAATCCATCCCCTATCCGTTTCCTTTTGTTACATATAATATACCATTTTATTATATTTTAGTCAATAGTAAGTAAAAAGATGAGAGCTAATACCCTTTATAATCTGTAAAAGCTGTCTAGTTTACGATAACCACATTACTGTAACCCTGTTTTCAATCAGTAAATTTTTGTACTAAGTTTAACACATCTTCTATTTTGTGATTCTGTCTATCCATCCAAGCTGTTATTTGTCTCATAACTATCGCTTTATCTTCCTCAGCGACCAATCTGTTCATTCTTGTCTCTAAGGTTGTATACTTCCGTACAATTTGATACTCGTCTGCTACTTTTTCCACCAACGCAGCTAACTCTACTAAACGTCCACTTCCAGTACTTACCCAACCTCTGACCTCTTTATCTTTCAATAAATCCTCTAACGTATCAATACGTCCTTTGTCTTCTTTTAAATGACCAATAACCTTACTCTCCCAAACCTCTACTACAACTTTAAGTGAATCCATACCCGCCAACTCCCTTTGTTTTTGTTACATTTAATATACCATTTTATTATATTTTAGTCAATAGATTACTAACTAAAAAAGAGAGCCACTAGACCCTCTTTACTCTAACCCATATTCTTTCTTTAACCCTTGATAGACTTCTTCAATAATCTCTACAGGTACGCAACCATACACAGAAATGTTATCGCTTAGTAATTTCTCATGCATAACTTCTTTATGTTTAAATTCCGGAAGAACGGACTCTATAGGGACTAAGTCACCATGTTTATTTACTGCCATCTCCATAGCTTTATAATCACTAAGTCCTACAGACTCACGAGGTATAGAGTGAAACCCTGTCCCTGCTTGTACACTAAGTCCTACACCATCATTGAACCGAATTTCCTTATGTATAATGTAATCCTTAAGAAAAACCGTAGCCTCTAAGTCAGGTATTAACTCTCTAATAGCTTTTGTCTCATCATGCCATTCCATTTTTGTAATGTACTCCATGTAAACCCCTCCCTCTAATACAAACCTCTACTCAATAATCTTAAACTTACTTAAATCACATTTCCCATGTATTTTAGCGATTACGTAAGCTTCAGCAGGATACACACTCGCCAACTTCCAGAAGTTTCGTAAATCTGATTTAATGATTAACCGAAGCAGCTGCGCCGTAAAGTTATCTCTATCATTTCCCATGATTTGATACTCAAATCTGGCACGCTCAATATCCTTCTTTTTTACCTCACGCATAGTTATACCTTCTTCCTTTTAGCGTATTTCAATTTGCCACAAACCATGATTGTCTTGAAACTCCCTAGATACAAACCCAATCGCTAAATGTAACCGACCGTACCAATATTTCTGTATTTTATAGATTTCCATTCGAGCGCTATGAAGCACAGGAGTCCCACGCTCAGTTGTTTGTGGTAATGAGAAATTTATAGTATCTTCTATCTCTTTTAGCTTCGCCACACAATGTAAGCAGTCCTTTTCCATATCTTCCTCAAAACCATCATACACGTTCAGCATAGCATCTGTCATGTTCTCTCTGCACCCCGACATACAATCATCTCCTACCCTTCTATTAACCCAATAACCACACAAGGAACTGTACGTACGTCTAACGCTTTGTAAATTTCCTCAAGTGTTTTATATTTAGGGATTCCAATACACTCGACTTCAATTTTCTCATACATATCTGCTTCCACAACTTCCACATCGTCCATACAGCCAGAACCGTTACAGCACTTAAGTAAGTAGTAACCAACTGCCTCGTATTTATTTCTAGCGGCAATAACTTTACACGCACTCTCTAGTATCATTCTGACCTTAAATAACTTGATTTCAGAACCCTCTAACTGCTCAAGATATACTGCAGCATCTTTAAGCGCCTGTTTGTCATACTCCGAAAATAAATGCTTCTCAGCAACTACATCACTATGAATAAACTCATCCAGTTTTACAATCAAATCTTTTGTAAACTTAGCAGAATTCACATTAACCACTCCCTTTATATTCTTAATTATAGTAGATTTGCTCGCGCCACTATAGCCTACTCTTATCGCCTTCATAGGAGCAGATTTGGTTACCTTTCACTCCGTAATAACTCATATTGTAGTTTGTAACTACGTACTCCGATTCAATATCGGTAATGTCATCCCCGAAATCTACCTTAGATAAATACTCATTAAAATAGTCTCGATTAAATTTCTCGTACACCTCTTTATTGAATACCTCTTCTTCCTCCACACTACCCCTGCCTCGGTACTGGAAGATTGCAAACGGTTTCCCTTTGTATGTAAGCACCTGTAAATCCCGTGAACGACCATCATGTGCATAATCATCCACATAACTACGAACTTTCAAATCTTTTTCAACAGATATATCTAACCCTTCCGGATTAATATTTGAAATACGTCTAAACATCCAAAAGTCCCCAAGCTCGTAATAAAAATCCCTTTCTTTAGACTCAAACGTAAGTAAGTCTACAATCTTAGCTTTGAACGCCTCACCTTTCACCTAAATCTCTCCCATATATTCTAAATTTATTACCTTTACTATACCATTTTATTATATTTTAGTCAATAAAATAAGAAAAAGAGAGCTTACACACTCTCTTCCTGTTCCCTCTGCATATGTCGTACAGCACTTTTAAGGCTTCTGTAAGCCGAAGGAAGCCCTGCTCTATCATCTAGTAAGATATTATAGTAAAGCTTTTTACCGCCCTTACACGGGATAAAATCAGGCGTTTCGTTAATAGAATCAAAAGGTACGTTGTTTTGCTCCAAGTATTCTTTAACAAAAGCCAGTTCATTATCCTTTCTTGCCGTGTAGACCATTAAATACGCTCCATTTTCTTTACACTCATGAAGCAGCTGAATAACTGACCCGTATGTTTGTCCCTCTTTGTGGTAATCGTAGACCGTATTATCAAAATCGTATGCCACCACAATAGAACCATACTTCTCCCACTCTTTAATTAAGCGGTTTGTTACGTTTTGTTCGTCTAAGTAGAAATCAGAACCATCTTGAACATTCAATAACTCCAACAAAACCTTTCTACTAACTTGAAGACTCTCCATACAGAAGGAGTACGCAAAGCCGTCTACTTTCTTTACTTTAATTGCTTCTTTTAACTCCTCAATCGTGTTTATTGTACCCATATCGCTATCTATCCTCTCTTTACATGTATATGTATCTACTACCTTGTGCCTCTTTTACCCAACGACCGAACCTAAACCACCATAAATGTAACCATCAACCCACGACTCCGCCTCCTGCCAACTTTTAACCCGAACAATTCCCTTAGGTGTAAACCCTTGGTTATACGGCGTATCGAACAAAATAACAGGAATTCCGCACTCCTCATGGACTTCTAATGCCGTCTTGTATTTATCCTCAAAGAATATATCTATTTTTTGCTCCAGAACCGTATCAACTTTAGACGTTCGACCCACTAACCTGATTCCGTTGTATATAAACCCATTCTCCTGCAGCCAATCCTCCGAAACATCTAAAAACCTTTCGTTTCTGGCACTAATAAAGAAGATTTCATTTTGTTTTGACCAGGTATGTAAACTTTTGAAAGCCCCGTCCGCTACTACAGCTTCTTTATATAAACCTACCTCATTCGCAACAAACCAACCCCAAAATTCATCCTCAGGCACATCTACAAACCTACCTAAATTGTAATCTGTTATATCCTGCAAGGTTAACTGCAACCCGAACTTCTTATTAATTGCAGGTAAAAAGGAAGACGGGGATGTAACTGTCCCGTCAATGTCTACCCCAAATCGAACCATCTTACAAAACCCCTTTACTTTTCATCTTCTTTATTTTTAATTGTTACTGGTAACGGACTAACTTTAACCATGTCCTCATGTAACAACTCTAGATGCCTCTCCCCGTACGCATATAACTCTTGTATGGACTTTATTCTCTCCTTTTCAATCAACGCCCTTATCCCCTTCATTGTCCCAAAAGAACCATTCAGCGACCAAAATAAAGGCTCTCCCTCCAGTTCAGCCCCCTCATCTACGCTGCGAAATTCCTTTTTTGCATAACTTACAGTATGGACTCCGTCTTTCACAAACGGCTCAAGCGCATGAAACCCCTTAGCCTTGAACTCGGTAACACCCGCAAGTTTATCCTCTTCTGACTCGTACTGCACCGTAATAAGACTATCTACTTGGTGACCAATTAACTTACCTTTCATTTTACATTCCTCCCGTTTGTTGTTGTCTTAAATATACCATATTATTATATTTTAGTCAATAGAAAAAGAGAGCCATTAGACTCTCTATAATCTCCCGTTTCTCCACTGTTCATTTTCTTTGCAGCGCTCCATATGCTCCGCATGTCTCTTCTCTACATCATTTCCTGCCTCTGGTAATTCTAAAACGTTTCCACAATCGAAATCATCCCCATATGTATCTGTAACTAAATACCCTTTACTTTCCCAACCCTCTTGCTCTTTAACCGCCTTATCCGCAGCTTGATTATAACTAACCGATACCTTTTTACTCACAGCAAACATCCCCTTTATTTTTGTTGTTTACGCTACTAACTCTGGATTATCATGAATATTCCCAACAACATCGTAGGTCACATTTAACTCGTCTCGTACACCACCATGTTTAGATACTTCCTTGACTGTATACCCTGCGTAATTGTATTCAACCACACCTATATACTTCTTAGGGTTATTGAACCCGTAATTAATCCCCTCAACCAAGTCATCCTCATAAATCTCTTTTCCGCTCTTTCTAGACTTTAACCCAGTAAACTGACCGACTTTTCCCCACTGAACAGGGACTGTCCCAAGACCCGGAGCCTCAATATACGCCAACTCGTCTTCATAGTTTAAAATGGCACTTCCGTATACCCACTTTGTATCTCCTAAATCCCCAACTGGTTTACCACGGAACTTAATTTCTCGCACCATGTTTACCCCTCGTTTCTCTTATTTGATACCTTTACTATACCAAATTATTATATTTTAGTCAATAGATGGAACAAAAAAGAGAGCCATTAAACCCCCACTTTTTCGTTATCTTCACATTTGCAGTTACACTCTGATGTTTTACCTGTCGCAACAGATAACCCCCACAGAATGACTAATGAAAACCAACTATTTGTTAAGTAAAACACAAACCCTGTAAGCGCCAATACCCCAAATACAATTAGTACCGCTGCCGTATTTTCGTTCATACCTACATCTCCTCGTCTTCGAATATTTTCTTCTTACTTCTAGCAACAACACTTCCCGTTATTGTTAAATCACTGTGTTGTCTTAAAAAATACTCTAATTCAAATGCCATAGATGGCTCGTGTTTAATCTGAGCAAACAAAGTACCTTCAATATCTACAACCACGACCACATCATGCGTATTTGGACTACTTAGAATGTCCCCAATTCTAACCCATTCACCCTTCTTTGTTGTACACCCTGTACGTAAATCCATCACATTTCCCCCTCTTTAGGTTTTCGTATCATTTCAGCGTTGTATTTATACATACTTGTTTCTTTAAACCCGTGCTTCTTATAAAACCCTTTCAGCACTTTCTTACCTACACCGAATTTAGGCTCAATATTTAGCTGCACAGCGTATTGGTACTTATCTGCAATGTATGTTAGCTGCTCCATCATCTTCGTTCCCAATCCTTGCTCTCGCTTATCGTCCGGAACACCGATGAACGCTAGATGTATTGTACTGTCATCGTTTAGATGTAGCTCAAACTTAGCGCCCGTATTCATATCGATTAAGAAGTTTCCTAAGTAGATATATCCAAAGTTAAATCGGAACTCATTTAGAATAGGTGAGGAAGTTAGACTCTCAACAAAAATCCCAGACATTACGTCCCTAAACTGCTGTTCACGTTTCTCCTCTAGCTCTCTCAACTCATCTTCTGATATATTTTTAAAATCAATCATTCTATCCGCCCTCCGTATTTGAAAAGGTACTGGAATCAGTACCCTCTATAGCCTGTCATATCTCCGTCGTGTAAACGAACTCCAACTAACGCAGGATTATTCACCAACGCTACCCTTATGGCATCATGTAAATCTATTCCACTGTAGTAGTGAAGGGATTTATGCCCCTTTTTATACTCAATTTCGAATAGATAATGTGTAATGATATCAAAATCTAACGCATCCACTCTACCTACACCATCTAAGTATGTCTTGTTATCTTTTAAACTGTTTAGTAACCCTTCTGCCTCGCTAACCGTTACTTGCGTTGCTTTTGACGGGATGACCTTATTGTCTTCTTTAATTGTTGTCGCATTACATTTACCCACTAACGGACTACCATGCCATATCTTTTCAATAGTACCCTCTTGGTCTAACGTGTAGTACAAGTGCATTACATCAACACCCTCACGGCTAAATCCACGTTCATCATTTTTCTTAACCATAAATACTTGCAGCTCATCTACTTCACCGTAATACTGAAAACCATATTTCATAACATTTCCTCCTTAGTGGATGTTTGTTTCGTTATTTATAATATACCAGTTTATTATATTTTAGTCAATAGTTATTTATTTCTCAAATTAGCCAATATCTTTTCTGTTCTCTTTGTTGTGCATCTGTTACATAACCTCTCACCGTTACTGAGTGTCCCATGTGAACCCCAGAACCTGTTAAACCAAGCCTTACACTCAAAGCAGAAAAACCAACCCTTTTTCTTACGCAACCTTTTTGTTTTTGGTACATGTTTATAGAACTTTCTCCCTATACTTAGGTATACAAACTTGCCTTTACGTTTATATGAAACATAAAAGGACGTTCGTTTATGTATTCCTTTCAACACACTCACCATCCTGCACTCATTTTCTCCTTTTAATATACCATATTATTATATTTTAGTCAATAGAAGACGATAAAAAAGAGAGTGTAAACACCCCCTTTTTAGAACGCCTTATATACTAACGCTAACATTAACATCCCTAGCATAACCACACCGACACCTAACATCGGAATTACCATGAAATACGTACCTTTCTTTACACGCCCCTCGGCGTTATCAATATCTTTATTATGTTCCTCTAACATAGTGCTAAGGCTGCTCCCGATGCTTATAAACCGATTGTATACGTTTAACCCCAAACTACCTATCATAATTACAAAACTAACCAACATTACTTTATAGCTTAGTAAAAAGAAACTGGTAAACAACAATACTACACTACCTATAAACCCGAAGAATGCGATGTCCGTCTTTCTCTCTCGCACTGTATTTTCCATCCTAAAACCCCTCCTTTATTTACGCACTCTTCTTGTACCAATCAGGGTTCGCCAAGATTTCCAATGTCTTTAACAACATATCTGTTTTGAAGTACCCGATATGGCACTCCGCTCTTGGAATCCCTAATAAGTCCGATAATCTCCCATACGCTGTGTTCCTATGTAATATCCCACTTTTCCACGTAACGTCAAACAGGTCGTGACACGCCCGTTTCAGCACTTTCATCTCTTTTGTTGCCATAACCCCTAAAGGTCTGTTTGTCCCCTTGTGTACCCCTACGCTCGCCGTACAGTTACGACACAAGTATATTTTTATGTTTGCGTATTTCTTTTGACGATATAACTCCTCCGCCGAAGTAAATACGACCCCATTCCCGCAGTAGGGACACACTTCTGGAATTTCTATTTTTGACATCTCTATTCCCTCTCCTATCTCCTATTCAACCACACATATACCGTAACCAACAAAGGTGCAATAATCAATGTAACCGCTAAACTAAGTACCCATAGTTGCTTTACTATCGTATATGCTATAACGCAGATTAAGAACGCAAGTAAATTAATTGCCCAAACCCTAACCAACCCTGTTATATCTTCCTTGTTCATAACAACCTCCTGATATAAAAACAGGGAATCAGTTCGATTCCCCATATCCGTAAAACTCTTTAAACATTGCACGTAACTCATCACGAGTAAATGTTTTTCTTAGTTCTTCTAACTTTTCACGCTTTGTTTGAATATCTTTACGGAATTGTTCAAGTTTCTGATACTCTTCTTCAATAACATGCTGTGGCGCTTCCCAGTATGTATTCTCGTAATACTCTTTTTCTGCGCCTTCAAGTACCTGTTCTAACTCTTTCTTTTCCCTAACTACTGCGAAAAATTCTTCTTTTGTCGCCATGTGAAACCCTCCTATGTACTTCCTGTTTTTATTTTACTGTAATTCTCACCTTTGTACCATCGGATAACTTATCAAGTTTGTTCCCTACGTAAGAACCTGCCCCACGGTTATCAGACGGGTCAATTAACTTAACGTGAGCGCCTTTTCCGCCTTCTTTACACATCGCCATCGGAAACTCGTCTCGGTCTTTACCTTTAACCGTTTTAATCCCTGCTAGTGACTGCTTACGACGGTCAGCCGCACCTCCACGGTCGATTGTACAAATATCCGTATGCCCTTCTTTAATTGCCTCTTTAACATGCTGTGCCGTTTCTGGATACTTGTCAGACGGTATTTCGACCACCTGAGCGACTTTCTCGCCGTTGCTGCCATTTACTTGTTTTGCTTTTGCATCGCCTTGTTGCGCCGTACAGCCCGCTAAAATAGACCCTGCAATTACTAACCCGCTAATTGTTTTAAATACCTTTTTATAGTTGAACATTTTCATCATTCTCCTTAGTATGTAGTTTTGGTTACGCTACGTCTTGGTAGCAAATCCTTGCGCTTGTAATTCCATATTGCTTAATCAATTTCCACGCTTCTTCATATGTAACTCCATCGAATCTTTCATCCGTATGGCATCGATACGTCCCCGTATCTTCCATAAAGAATGCAGGGGATGACATATGAATCCAATGGTCTTGCTTACCTTCCACCAACTCTTTTAACTTTTTCTTTGTTACCCGTACCACATACCCTTTGATTCCTAGTGGCGGTGTCATTTTAACCATCCCCTACAACTCCTTTGTTTTTCTTATCTGTCTTTACTATACCAGTTTATTATATTTTAGTCAACAATTATTTAGAAGAAAGAGAAGGCGAAACTCAACCTTCTCTTCGTAACACATCAGCCTTATCGATTGTATACGTTGAAAATGCCTCTTCAATCTCTTCTAACGTATACCCTGCAAGCTCACCTAATCCTACGTACATGTCTAGAAGCCAACGAGTTGTGTACCCATCTTGTTCTTCACGTACCTTTTCTACTTGTTGCAACAATAAGAAGAATTGTCTCGTTATAGTGAACGCCTTATTTGTATTTACGTTTTCGCCCTCAACTTCGTCATCCTTACAAACACTTAGTATGTAACCTAACCCCTCGACATACGACTCTAGGAACTGTTTGCTCTGCTTGTTGCCCACATTTAAGGACTCTACCTCATCATGTGGGTATTTAAACTGCCCCCAAATGTTCATACATTCCGTAAGGCAGGAAACAAAGTTCAATAACCTATACTCCCTTGTTTCTTCCCTAGTTACACCTCTAACACTAAACTCCTCTGCATCTACCATCTCTTGCATATGTATCATAAAATCGATTTTCATATGTATTCTCCTCCCGTTTATATACCTTATTTTACTCTGTTTTATCTAAAAATTCTCGTACAATAAAATCGAAATCGAACCCTAACATATCACCTAACCCCATATATACTGCTAGTAGATAATCAAAGGATTCCATAGAAGGTTCTCGTTTTGCACGTAACGTCCACTCATACGCCATAAAGAACTGCGTTTTTACACTCCCGCCTTGTATAACCCCTACGTAGTTCGGGCTTACACCAAAATCTTGACAGAGTCCTATACATTGCCATAACCCCTTGATATACGCCATTAACAACGGATTCTCGTACACCTGACCGCCTTTACAGTCCGAGTTCTGACAAACCCCATTCTCTGGTTTTTCATCTTCATAACCCGTACCCCCGCAGTTTTCGCAAACCTCTGTAGCTTTTACAGCCGTAATCGGCTCCTGCGTCATCTGGTAGTATTTATGACCCTGCCAGTTATTCATACACTCCCCAATATCCTCTAGCAAACCCATTACACGCTCGTCAAACACCTCAGAGCGCCCAACTTCGCTACATACTAATAACTCATCTTCTGTTCTCTTTTGCAACTCGAACATGTCTTTCATACCTTTTGTTACACGAACTCCCATCTTTAATTCCTCCCTCGTTTTGTTACCTTTACTATACCACTTTATTATATTTTAGTCAATAAATTCCCGAAATAAAAGAGAGCCGGGAACTCTCTGAATTTTAAATAGGTAACTGTAGACCCTAGCGTAAGGTTTACGTTGCCCTGCGATTGTTGTTGTACGTACATTATATAATATATACATATAGATGTAAACGAATCCTCACACCATCTTCTTACTCTTACGTAGGCTCTTTACACCTCTAACTACCTTAGCACCAATGCCCCAAACGATGCCTCCATACAGCAATAACAGTACCAGGGCTGCCGAAGATGCCGACACATATCCTAACAACTTATTTGCTACTCCACCATCCTGTATGAGTTTATAACCGAAATCTACTAAGAACGCACAACCTATATTCGCCGCAATTACACTTACAGCAAACCCTATATATTTATCACGGTCTCCATCCATATTTACAACCTCCAACTAATAATCAACATGTTTTACCTCATTAACCTGCAGAGATAGAATTTTACCATCTGAAAACGCCCGATACTCTAAGGTTTTCGACCCGTCTTTTGCCCAAACATACACATGTTTTCCGCTCGCCACTGGTGGATACTTAATCATATGGATATCGTAAACCTCCCCATCTGCAGCATCCTGCCACTTCCCAGTACCGATAAGATGTGTAATCTGATTTACCTCAAATTTTACCCCATTAATTGAAAGGACATCGCTCAACCTACTCACCCCTCTTAGTTCCCTATAGTCAGCAGTACCCAAGAAATCTGAACCACACCCAACAGCAGGTAACCAAACCCTACCGCCACAAGGAATATACTAAAGAAAAACCATTTACTTTGTAACCAACCCTCTTTATTTTTATCGTCTAAGGCTATACCCGTAGTCACAACGAGTTTACCTGACGAAAAAGAAAATAGATAAAAACTTAACATTGCTATAAATAAAGATACGGATGCATACAACGGACTGCTCATAAACTCCAGAAGGCTCATAACAACCACATCTTCTTACGTTCTAACCAAATTTCCATCACCATACTAAGTAACGCAAACTCACCTGTAGCCGCTATAAGTCCCGTCCAACCAGTCACATAGACATACAACCCTTCACTGAACGCACTAAAATCAGAACTCATAAAGTCACAATAGAGCAGCAACATCACCGCTAACCCAATTAAACAAACGTTCTCCGCTAGACTCATATTTTTCTTCCATCTATCCACACTAAACCCTCCCTCACTCGTTACTTAACTCAAAATGCTCCATATCCTGCGTTAGTTCTGCCCCGCACTTCGGACACTCCACAGAAGCCGTTCCATCTTCCCAATCTTCTTTATTGAGTAACACAACATCCTCCCAGTTACACTCGTCCGGCTCTTTGTACCAGTCATGTAAACCCTGTTTCCACTTAGCAGCACCTACATAACACCCGCAAGACGCATGTACTTTTACTTTTGGATACTCATCAGGCGTTACAGCCCCTGCATCTTCATTATCTACACTTTCAAACCAAACACCAGATAGTTTAACCAACCTCTTTCCCCTCCCTACAATCGAGATAATATAGTCCTAACCCTATCGACCCAGATTAGTAACAACTCCCCTATAGCTATCGCAAGGACTACTACGACCATAGGGAACACAACATACTCCGTAAGTGCATGATGAAATCCTTTTGATTCTATAATCACATCCGTTGTTTTAAACCAACTGTATGTACACCAAGCACCTACAACCGCCGCCAAATACATAATATCCTTTGACCACGAGAGGATTGTACCTGCCACTAGCCAGAACCTACGCCCCATCAGTCGTCCACCTCCAATACTTTATACAGGTTCTTAACGTAGGCTTGACCTACACTTACACCATCCCCATATAAGTAATGAACCCGGTTCTCGTACTCCTTTAACCCGGTGAACATGTACGTCTCCCCGTTTGGTTTCCTCGCCATGTACATATGGCTAAACGAATAGGCTACATACCCTCTTCGCTTCCCAACGAGTCGAAACCCATACTCCGAATTGCCCATATCCTTTAGGAACTCATTCAAGTCCTCGTATGTTTTTAGCCCCTTTAACCTACTGTTTAGCCTGTCCTTCTCCTGCTTTACCTTTTCCTCATAGGTTTTGTACGTTCCCATTTAGACACCGCCCTTATAGCATTTTATAAGCCACGCACTTCCATTCACTGCCTACCTTTTGAACGATTACTTTAACCTCTTCGGTGTTATGTAGCTCCGCAGCGCACTCGTAAAACGTATCCTCTGTTAACACTACCGTTTTACTCTTTATACCTCCGCCGATTTTGGGAAAACTTCCATAGAATAACTCCAACACCCTATCTCTATCGGCTTCATTTACAGCAGGTAGGGCAAGATACGTTTTCTCGTACAAGACCTCTCCTGTACCCGTACCTCTAATTTGTGTCTCTAACCCTGCTAATACTACCTCAAGCTCTTGTACTGCTGTGACATCCTTGTTGATTTTAGCCAACTCCTGCAAGGATGCCAGTACACTCAGCGGATTGTACCCTAACCTCCGAATCGTTTTAAGCAACTCCTCTTCGTACTCCGTAATTACCATACTCCTGCACCTCTTATTTGTAGATTTTGCAGTCCCAGTAGTCTTCCGTAAACCTCACGGACATTGTAACAACCTCGTTTGTCCCTAACCGTACGTAACGTTCAAAGAACCCCAAATCGTGTTCCCCAAACATCCCGATAACTCCATCCCACTCAGCAGGGAAGGTCTCAACAAACTTTTCAACTACTGCATCAAACGTTGTCCAATGGCTATACTTCTTCTCATGGACAACTCTCACATCTTCATCAACTCTTGCAACCTTTCGGACAGTGTCCCACATCGCTCTCATACCCTCCGGCGATTCCGCAACTACCTTGTCTGCCTTTAACCTGCTTATTGTTTTCGCATCCTCTACCATCTTATCGTTAAAGTCCATAAGTGCTAGCAGCGTATTGTTTCTATCCCCATCTGACTGGAACGTTGTATTCGCCAAGATGTGCATGTGCGCCAATACTCCCGCAGCTATACCTGTGTCCGGCACTGTATATCTCTCTAAAAAAGATGCTCTCTTTCGCAAATCCCTCATCTTCATTACCCCCTTCTATTTGATGTACTGTTATCTCTGTCCCTTTTCGTAGGCTACGCACATCCACCCATCGTACGTATAGGTAAACTCCACTCTCAGTTTAGACCCATCCCCCGTTTTAATATATCGAGAAAATGCACCCAACACATTTGCGCCATACACCTCTAGGACTCCCCCGCCCCATCTCTCTTCTTTAAAACTATCGAAGAACCTAGTCATGACTTCAAATAACGTCTCTTTCTTACCGTACACCGCCGTTACTCGAATCTTATCTTCTACTGGTCTATCTTCCTTAAGGAGTTCTTTCAGCTCCGGAAGTATACCCAACCCCTCGCTTTCCGACCCCATCTTCCTTTTGTGCAACTCCTTGGCGCTAGCCAACATCCTATCATTCAGTTCCTTCACAACTGCCATCGATATCCTCTTATCACTCAGGGACTCAAATCGGTGGTTTGCAGCCGCATCAATCCAATTCAAATCCTCAGGTGTTAGCAAACCATGAGTCGCACCAAAGTCATCAAGGTTGTAATCAAATCCATTGGAGTTCATTACACCCCTCACCTCACCTTCCGTATTCTATAAAACCCATTTTACAGAACTTTTTTATCTTCCTGTCTACTTCGCTTATCAAAACTCGAAAATTTCTTCATTTATTTAAAAAAAGAGAGGCAAATCCCTCCCTTTTTACCAAATCCACTCTACTTTTTTGCTGTTAGCTTTGCGTAACCACGCTTTACAGAGCCATCCTCGTCTAACATAGTATAATTTTATTTCTACTGTACTTCCGTTATCTAATTCCAAGATATACCCTAAGTCCTCTGTATTTTCCTTCCTGTAAATACGAACTTTTTTACCCCAACAGGTTGGGAAGCGATAAATAAACCCTCTCAGTGCCGCTTTAGCTGATAGCCACCAATCATCAAGCACTATTCTTGTTGATTCGTCCACAGTCCGAATAAACTCCTCCACATCTTCATTTATAGTTTCGTTATTTTTTCTCGTGTCTTTAATGATTTTACTTACTTCATCAAGATTATCACTACCTAAACAAGTATCTATACTGTCTAAACTCTCTTTGTAATGTTCCACTTTTACTTGCAGCTTAGTTATCGTTTGCAACACTAAGTCCCTATCAGAATTTGACTGGAACTTCATGTTTGCAATCTTAACCATAAGTTCTTGTATACTTTCCTTATTATTTTGACTCATGTACTTCACACCACCATTCACCGGGGAATTTCAATATTGAAACTTCCACCTTTAACCCTGAGAGTAACGTTACCTCTTTTGTGTAACCTTTAACTCTATGTGTTCCGTTACCATACATACGTACCACCTCATAAAGTGGTGTTGCAAACGCAACATCTCCCCACACATCAGGAAATTTCTCAGCCAGTATTTTATACGCAGTACCTACCTTAACGGCATCACTACCGCTCGGAATCGACATTGTAAGTAATGGCTCTCTTTTGTTCTCTTCTTCCACACCACTGCTAACATCCTGCATCGCTCGTCTTGCTATCTGCTTCGCATGGCTTATAGGTTTATCGTCTCCGAGTTTCATAATATCTTCTAACGCTTTTCGATACATGTCTTCTTTTTCATTACGGTCAATTTTGTCTTTATTTACACCAGAGCTATAACCACTTCTCTTAGTTACACGATATGCGTTACAAACCCAAAACGTTTTAATTCTTGTTCTCAGAGTAATTAGCTTACATACAATATGCATATAACCTACATTTTTAAATTGGATTACTTTTTCATAACTGTCCCAATCAACAACTTCAGATACAAACGGGAAACGTCTTATATGGGACTCCTTTACAATGTCTCCCCAACTTTCTGGAAACTTTTCAGCAAACTCCGTATGTACTGCGTTAACCTCCGCTTCGATACTATCGTACTCATATTTTCTATCCATCTCCAACCTCAGCGATGTTTCCTCACTAAAACTGAATTCTCTTCCGTTACTCATCCCATATTCCTCCTATCTTATTTTAGCAAGGATAACCCTCATTTAGATTTCCTTGTGCATCTTCATAATAAAATTCACCTTCACAACAAACTTCTTCTATCGTTTCAAAATCTTTTCCTTCGCCAATCTCAATGTTGTTCTTCTTTATGTAATCCTTTGCATCTTCTATATTCTCGAACTCTTCTGCATTTGGACATTTGAAGATATCGCCAATCTTTTCAGCCGTACCCCCTGCCATATTCCCTCTATAGTAATAATCGTGATAAACAAGGTCTGCACCACAACATGGACACTCCATCAATAACCTCTCCCCGTAGCGGCTGCTATACGTTTATAGTCCGCTTGTTTTTGTTACTTTAACTATACCAATTTATTATAATTTAGTCAATATTAAATCGTTTAAGAAGAGTCCTACGGCGGTAGGACTCCTCAACTTAAGGAATATCAATAGAATTCTAACAGAAGTGTCCCGTCAAATTTAACTTGAACGTACCTCCAGTATACCGCAACTTACCGTCTTGTATCTAACCCTGTTGTCACTTTCTATACTGCGTCTCTCACTTCACATACCCAACTACTGTCCGTAAACTCCACTATCACCTTCAGAATCATCCCGGTATCCGTCAATACAACCCCTTTATGCTTCTTTGCCTGTAGAAACGTATCCGCTACGTAGGAAGTTACAACCGAACCTAAAGTATCCTTAATATCTTTAAAGAGCATACCCACAACCTCTTGTATACCTAAGGAACCTGAGTATGTTTTTATTACGGGTGAGTTACTCAACAGGTTTACCAACTCTAGCTACCTCTAACCCAATGGTCTCATCCTTACTTATATACACATTCCCAACAAGATACCTGCATCCTTCTACCGTTATAATAGAGCCATGACCTAAAGTCCCATCATCGATATTTAAGTCCTGTAAGGAATACGTCCCTACATATGAAGTCGGTAAAAATACCTTGTACTTCGACTCCCCAGTTTTCGTTATCGACCTCTCGTAACAAGCTAAAGCGAACTTAGCGATTCCCTTTGCAGTAGCCTCGTCTTCTATACCGTTTTGAATATATTGAACAAAATTGTTTCTATACTTAATCGAACCAGTTAAGTACGGGAATTTTGCTGTAATGTAATGCAAACCTTCCTCGTCTACAGATACCCAAAACTCTGTACCGTCACCTGCTTTATAGTTAGCTATCTCTTTTGGCTCAGCTACCATATTTACTCACCCTTTCCAAAATACTAATTCCTTTAACCAACTAGCTGATTATCTGAATCGATTCCTTATCAGGACATAGAAAAAAGACACCTCCTAGAGATGTCTTACCTAATTGACGCTTCAATCTAATACACCATCACCCAGTGCATCCTCACCCATACTTACAATAGCATCGGCTATCTTGTTTGCTTCTTTTCGGAACGCCTCATTTTGAGATAATGTGTTATTCAACGCTGCTAATGCATGACAAGGGTGAAAATTAACCCCTCGAATCGCCTCTACCATAATTCTCTCGGAATCTGTAACCTTCATATCCACCAATGTAATCCACCTCTACTCTTTATATCTTATTCTTCTTTAAAATGCTTATCGTAAAAGGAATTATCTGCTCCCTCTGTGCAGTGTTTAATAATATGTTGCTGCTCTAAATCGTTTTTCGCACGTAACACCCTAACCACCTCAGGCTCGTACGGGTTACCCACTTTTATATTTGCATGCCTTGTTTTATACCATTTTCCTTTTGTAAATACCTTTTTACCCGAATCTTCATACTCTTGATTTGGATTTAGATACACATCTTCAATACAACGTACCCCCACACTTGCAGCCCCCTTAATCTACTACATCAACAATAGCCTTCATTGCTTTTATAATCTTTCGCTGTGTAGTTGGTGTCTTTACTAAAATTTCCTCCAATAGTTTATCTATTTCATTTACAGGCATTTCCCCCTCAATATCGATATCCTCACCCATCACATAGTCAAGAGGAACACCCGCTAACTCTGCAATTTTTATGCTTGTTTTACGAGAAGGACTGCGCTCTATAAACTCATTTTCCCACATAGAAATGAGAGACTTTGCACTTACACCTACTTCTTGTGCAAAGTCTACCTGTACCATATTAAGCAGGTTTACACGTATATGCCGAATCCTCAGACTAACAACTCTATATCTCATATACTTCCCCCGATACTTACTTTACAAGGCTTTATTTTACCCCATGTACGCTTTCCTTACCTCATTACGGAAAGACCTTTAGGCTTTGACCCTACAAAGAATGCGGGCGTTATTTCGCTTTTGTGATACCATTCTTTCTCGCCCATACCTAATACACGCACTTCATCGCCATGAACTTCGGATACACGACCGTAACCATACCCACCGTTCTCGACAGCATCACCTATTTTCCACCCATCGAGCATGCGTCCATCTGTCTCAAATACACCAGTACGCTCCTTAATTCTAATTTCCTCAGGCGTAGCTTTTCGATATATCTTTCCACGGTTTGTAAAGAAATCACGCAGTAACTCAATATCGCTTTCTTTCGTAATCAGTGTCATATCATTCCAAACTACATCTATAACCCAGTCCCCTACAGTTAACGCTTCAGTTTTGAACATTTCAAGGCACTTTCTTCTCAGTTCATCTTCAGGTATATTCCTGTCTTCTTTTCTACCCGCTATATCTTCCCCTAATGTATTTACTGTAACCTTATCGATAACATATGAGTCATGACCTATAACTTTACCGCTCTTCATATCAATATCGATATCACCAGTTTCTTTCTCCCAAAGACACGCATGTCCATGACTTACCACAATTTCCCCGTGCCAATCTCCATTTTCTACATAGAACGTTGTACCTACAGGTAACTCCATAACATCTAGGGCTGTATACGTCGTACCCTCATCAAAAGGTAACGGCTCTACACGACCCGCTAGATATTCGATTCTTATGTCTACCTTACATCTTTTTCCTCTCTCATCTGTAAGCATTCGTGGGTTATCTAAATCTCCTGCTATAACTAAATGTTTAACACCATCTTTAAGAATAACCTCACCATTCCAAGCCCCATTTACAACATAAAACGTTGTACCTGCAGGGAGTCTGGCAAGATTAAAGCTATAATACGTTTTCGACATTCTACAATCCCTCTCTTTGTTTACTCTTCCTTATCGTCTAACCTGCTTATTGCTGCGAGGTTCATCTTAACCCAACCAACCCCGAATCCGTCTTTACCCAAACACGACGACTCTACACGCCTTGTCACCTTACTTAGAACCTTATCCTTTTGTGAAGGGGTATATAAACCCTTACCCCTTCTTGTAACCCTACCTGCAAACCCTCGGCTTAGACTCACCATAACCAACCCTTTACTTATAGTTACCTAGCTGCTTTATTTGCTGATTTCAATTTGTTCTAATGCCACGTTAATCCCATCTAACTCATCACGTAAGCAGTTTCGTCTTTTCTTAAGTTCTTCCTCTAACTTTTCTAATGGTTCTATTCCCGTACAGAAGTGTTGATGGATTCCCTCCGTAACCATGTGAAGCGTTGGGTAGAACTCTTTTAGCTCATAATACACCTGCTCCGCCATCTTTGCGTTTGCCATAGATGCCTGACCGTTACCCCCATCCAAATCACGCTTTACCAATACTGCAGCATTACTTAATTCACTCATCTTTTTATCCCCTTTGTATTTGTATTGTTAGGTATTCTTTATTACAAAAAAGCAGGAGATTATACATCACCTGCTCCATACATTTATTATAAAATTTTTACTTATATCAAACCGCTACAGTCTTATCATTTCGTACCTTTTTCTTTCCTTTTCTTGCCACAATCAAAGTAATTGCAACAAGCAATAACGGCAACCAAAATAATGTAGCTAACACCCTCGTTACTGGCTTCCACTTCTCCGGTTTTTCAAAATACAGACCTACTAACACATTAACCAACGCTAGAGC
Source organism: Bacillus cereus group sp. MYBK15-3 (assembly GCF_051916765.1). Lineage (NCBI taxonomy): Bacteria > Bacillati > Bacillota > Bacilli > Caryophanales > Bacillaceae > Bacillus > Bacillus cereus group sp. MYBK15-3. The sequence continues at coordinate 289,415 of NZ_JBQAHG010000006.1, read as the reverse complement.
AATACCCCACAACATAAGCGAACAACCCCTTTGTTTTATTGTGCAGAACCTTGTTCGATAATGTAAATAGGCTCTGCCTTACCGTTACCTGTATTGTATCAGCTTCCTTTATTTAAAAGGTGTTAGTTATTATCAAATAAAAAAAGGCTTCATTATAGAAGCCTTTACCTTTTACTTATCTTCCCAAAACTGTTGGAACACATAACCCATACACTCATATCTATAATCTTTAGGAGCTACCTTATGTTTTCTTTTATACTCAATAACCGCTATATGACCTCTTTCGTTGAAATCCTTATACAACGTTTCTCCTTGCGCCACTAACCAGTTTGCAAAATCCATATAGAAACCAACATCCCCGGTATTAACAAAGCCACCATTACCTTTATGTAGTTTATCAAATTCAGCATCCTTACCCCACTTGTTTACGATACCTTGCCATTCTTCCTCGATTTTCTTTATATTCTCTTTAGGTAGTTTTGATAAAATCTTTTCTAAGTTCTTATATTGCGTTCTACTTGTCATAAATTCTTTTCCTGCTTTAGATTCTTCAATAACTTCCCACATTGTTTTTTCCATTTTATACAGCCCCTATCGGTTTATTTGTTTGTTGTTTGTTAACTTACTTACAGTATACCATATTATTATATTTTAGTCAACAATTACACAAAAAAAGACCTCTTTACAGAAGTCTTCTATATTAGATTATTTTCCTGCTTCAGACGTCTCCAATCTCCATACAATTCCTCCACAACTAATCTTGCGCTTTTCATTAATCCTTTATCTTGCACTTGTTCGTATTCTCCTGCTTCCTTTGTTACTGCTGACATCTCCTGCAGCCTGTGATTTACAATGATAAATATCGGTACAGTAAAACCATCTAATCTATGTGTCACCTCAATAACCCCAGGAACATGGTCAAATTCCTCAGATAAATCAACTGCTTCAATTTTCGCAAGTGTATAAGTTACCCCATTAATAACCTTTTCCGCTTTATTTAGTCCGCCCATAAACCCCACAATACAACATCCTTTCTTTTTGTTGTTTCTATACTCATTACAAGTACCCCGGTATAGGAACATCTACCACAATACCGGGGAGGTAAGCCCTATCCTTTACATCAATCCAAGTAAGGATGTAAAGCGTAAACCATACATTCAAATCTATACTCAGACTCCCCAATTTGATGTTTGTTTACGTAATCAACGACAGCCATATGACCCTTTTCTTTCATTTCGTTATACAATTCTTCGCCTTGTACAAGAAGCCAATTTCTAAAATCCATGTAGAACCCGTCATCCCCGGCATTAACAAATCCACCTTCACTTATATGTAACTTGTTAAATTCTACATCATCATACCAAGCGTCCGTGATTTTTCTCCATTCAGTGTTTATAATTTTCACATTCTCTATATCTAAATTTGCTAAGACTTTTTCTAAATTTTCATATTGTTTTTGGCTATTTAAATACTCTTTACCATCCTTGGTTTCTTTTATAACTTCCCATAACGTTTTATACCCTTTAGACATTTAAAACAGCTCCTTAGTTATTACTTGTCTTGCTAACTTACCTATAGTATACCATATTATTATATTTTAGTCAATATGCTTGTTGTAAATCAGTAGTTCATTATTTTACTTCAAACTCGGTAAAATCCTTCCACGCATCAGGAGCAGTAAAATCAAACGACATACTGCCATCAGCAAAAGACTCCTCGATAACTACAGGATGTACAAAATAGTTGGCATCCAACCGTGTTTCAATCACCTGTTCAGCTAACCACTCTGTAGGTAGTAGGCATCGCTCCGAGAACCCGTCAATATCAACCAACTCCATTGTTTCTAAATCTAAGTATTTATAACCCGTATCTTTATGTAAGATGAAAAACATTTTCATAACCCATACCTCCAGTATTTTTCCTTACTTATACTATACCATTTTATTATATTTTAGTCAATAGTTTGTGATATATTTGAACTTCTTATAACAAAAGCAATTCCCGACGATTTTACATATAAATATACCCCACTTAATTCTACTAAGTGAGGTAATTATTTGCCTTTTATTAATCAATATAAGGATGAAACGCATATATCATACATTCAAACACATAATCATCTTCACTTACTTTATGTTTATTAACATATTCAGCGACCGCCTTAACCCCTCTTGCTTTAAAATCATTGTATAACTCTTCCCCTTGAACCATTAACCAGTGAGCGAAATCCATATAAAATCCATCATCACCCGCCCATACAAAACCACCGTTACCCCCATGTAACAAATTAAACACAACGTCATCATGCCACGGGCTTGTGATTTCCTTCCAATCTTTATAAACCTGTTTTATATTTTCTTCTTCCATTGTTGCTAAGATATTTTTCAAGTTTTCATATTGTGTTTCACTAGCTAAATACTCTTTACCTGCTTTTGATTCTTCAATAACTTCCCATAACGTTTTATATTTTGTAGTTACTTCTTTAGTTAATTGTATATTCATTTTAAAAACAGCTCCTTAGCTATTATTTATATTTTAAGTTTTTATTTGTTGTTTGCCTTGTTAGCTTACTTATACTATACCACTTTATTATATTTTAGTCAATAGTTACCCTTTAAAAAAGAGAGTCCAACGACCCTCTAATTTTTATTCTACTTGTCCGCAATCCACTTGACCCTTTTTGTATTTAGGCGTTATTGTAGCCCCGCCGCCATCCATTTTGCGTCCATAAATATAGACATATTTACACTGAGTCTCCACATCTCGCAGCACTTTCATTTCTTCTATAGTTTCCGTATCACCACTTAAAGCCTTGTAATCCTCTAACACCTCGAAATTACCTAGCTTTTGAGGTTCTTTGCCTTTATTGTTTTGTTTCTCAATTTCCTCAGCTACTTCCTTTGACGTTTTCTTATTTTGAGTATCTGAACCCCCTCCACACCCAGTCAGCACACTAGCAACCAATATAAACCCTATGACTTTTTTAAACATATAAAAGCTCCTTACTGCCTACTTTTTACTTACCTTTAACGAACGAGAAGTCCTCAATTTCAGACTCAGAACTAGAAGGTGAATCTGGGAATCCACTAGCTACCTCAACCACATTAAATCCATGATTTTGTTTTAACGTATGTGCAATATCTTTAGCGCCACCATCGTATTTATGTTTATCTTCTACTTTATCTAAAATACTGTTCAGCTCTTTCTCACTTAAACCATCCGGAACCTCTACTGTAATATCACTTCTATATTTGATTGTTTCCTCTACAGAAATAACTACTTTAGCCATTACTCTTCTCCACCTTTACTGTTTTATTTATTTACTTAGATTTCAGTCACCTCATACGTAAACGACCCGCTGCGCTCAAGCACCTCTAACATAACCGTTACAGGCTTGTAATCGATACATAGCTCATCCTCAATAATTTGTTTTGCCAACGCCTCAGAAGGCAAGAAACACTCCTCGTTTAACGTATCGGTATCTTCATTATTCTTTACGTTATAAAACACATCTTCCTCATCTTTTCTCATAATTGCAACGAACTTCACGATATCCCCTCCTTCTTTTGCGCCTCTATTAACTCGATACCTTCGTCAAAGCTATAACCCTTACCAGACTCATCGATAAACCACTGACCATGTCCCTGACAATCCGGGCAAGGAATATGCATATACTCACTTCCTGTACCGCTACACCACTTACACTCTTTATATTCTAATTTTGTCATAACTTAATCTCTGCCTTACGCTGAAACCAATCTTCTATCTCAGCAAAATCGGTCATAGTTAATTCCCAGTTTTCTAAGAACTCTGTAAAATCACTACGTCTTGCCCCTTTCATAACCCCATACATAAACGCCGCCAACCCTTTAGGTACATCAGAAGCAGCGCCCGATTCTTTAACCTTTACGACGCTTGTTACGACCTTGTACGCCTCATCTTCAATAACTTGATAGTCTTCCATTGTTTGAATTGTTTCTGGTGTAAGGTCTAACTCTTCCATAACCTGCTTATCGATATGTACCTCCGCCTTTAGCGTCACATCTAACTTCAAATCAACACCTCCATACAAGAAATGAAATTCCTATATTTATATTACTAAATACACCATGAAAAAAGGCGCTGAATCTTATCACAGACCCAACACCCCGCTGTATACTAATCTACTTTACTTTCATTTCGTGCCTCTTTTTCTGCATCATAAATACAATCGTCACAAATAACACTCTCATTTACTACCTCACCGGAATCATTATCTGTAAAGGAGCTGCACCATAAACATTCATATAACCAACCATGTTTCATCATCTCTGCAAACGGTATTTTTTGCGTATCTGAGTATTTATCAAAATGATGTTGTCTCTCAGCACACATATCCTCCACATACCCACTCATACCGAATGCCTGACTCATCTTAATTGCTTTCCTGCTTGTTTCTGCAAACACAACTTCATGCCCTGCCTCATCACCTTCACCTGTTTTATCCCAAACATGGTAAGCCTTTTTCTGCGGTTCATAATCTACGAACGTGTTCTCAAAGAAAAAGTTAAATGGCTTCTCACTTATCATAACCTCATCATCGTTATCACCGAATCGTACATATAAACCTTCCTCTTTTATTGTATACGCCTCGATATTCTTACGTTTCTTACCCTCTAACACAACCCAATAGGTTTTCATACGTTCTATTACTTTACGCCCCGTATACGTAACCGTATCGACCTCACACATTACGCAACACCTTCTTCTGGATTTCGATTTAGATAATCCGTTCGAATCTTCATGTAATCCAATTCTGAAATGAACTCCATGTCTTTATGTAATAACTCATTTTTGTCATCTTTTTCATACGCCGTGAAGTAAAAATCATCGTCCATTGCGTGGAAATGATGGAATCGTGGTTGCCTAAATTGTGGCACTAACCCATACATTCGAATAACCGTCATTAAGTCCATAAACTGAACTCCTGTTTCCTTCACAAACGCATCCCAATCTTTTTTAACCTGCGAACGAACTTTAACCTCATAGTACCCGTAACCATTAGGGTTCTTCTTGAATTGATTTTTTAACTCCTCCGGTACTTTTAATAGCTGTAAGTCTGTACTCCCCGCTAAATTATCTTTCATACTGCAGCCAATAATCTTTTCAATTCTATCCTTGTTTTCAATTACCTTATCTATATCTTTCTCCGCCAGAACAAGGGAATCGTATAACCTTGTCCCACGCTTTACTCTAATATAGCGAACCATATTTACTCCCCCTTCCTAGTTGTGTAACGCTTCCCGGTATGCATGTATCGATTCTTTTGTAATTTCGATAGCTTTTCCTAGTTTTTCTTTATAGTCTCCCGTAGCCCCGCTTAACTCACGTTGTAAATACTCCAATTGACTTTTTGCTCCTAACACAACAGACTCTAACCGTCTTTGTCTCTCCAACATTATCTCCTCTTCCGTTGCGTAACGTTCTAACATATCTAGAGAAACCAATTGCTCACGTAAGTGGAACAACTCATCAACCACAACAGTATCTTTATCTTCTACCCGAATAACTCGACAAACACAACCATCTAAGACGACCCAAGTCCCTACATCTGGAACACCTGTAATTGCGAGTTTACCTTCTTCAGCTTCCCAACTCATAACGAACCCCCTCACAATGCTCTAACAATGGATATGAGCTTTCATCCCAACACCCTTCATCTTGGTCGAATTTGTAGCAAAAAGCATTACCATCTTCATCCACAAAGGGATTTGTATACGTATCGTAAGGCGGTACTCCTTTTGCATAGTACGTCATGACCGTTTTCTTTAACATCGGGCAGTAAATTTCTCCCCACTCTACAGCATTTTCCCAACTAAGTTCTCTCATATTCTTTACACCATCCTGACTTTATTTGTTATGCCACACGACGTCTAAATTCCCTAAACTATCTTGCTTGTTTTCTAAATAACTCTTATTCCCCATTACATCCGACGGACTAAATTCACCCTCAAATACGACATACCCCTTCAACAGCAGCGCAGAAGCAACGCCGTCTCCATCTATAAATCCTCTACACTCACACCCGCTTATAAATGCATCTAGCGTCATCACATCCCCACCAGACTCTTCGTACTTCTTATGACTGTTACTGTTTATTTCAAATACCATCAACTATGCCCTCTTTCCCAGTCTATAAAGACCCTCTTAGATTTTCACTTTTACGTCGCTCCATTTCATCAGCAATCTCACCTGCAGTAGCCATTGAACGAATAAAATATGCATTTGCTGTGTAAATCTTCTCCCCGTTCAGGTATTCACCAATATGGTTACCCGTTTTACTGAATTTGTCTATCCTCATTACTGCCGTATACCCTTTCCTCTCGTTATACCCGACAAGAGCTACTATATCCCCTACACGGTACAGAACACCCCGTATACGTACTTTTGTTACCTCATCCAACCCTAACACCCTCCTTATTACCTAGCAGCACTCCGTGGCACTCGTCTCCTACGCTCCTCTTGGTACTTTCTTCGGTACTCTTCTTTTTGCTTACGTTCATTTCTTAATTGCCTTTGCAACGAATCTACAACCGCAGGGTTTTTACTTCTAATCGTTTTATCCGCCTCACGGTACAACGACCGAATAAGTGAATCTTTTAACACCTGCTCATCCACTGTAAGCTCCTGCTTCCTTGCCCGCTTCACTAGTGTCCCGCCCAGATATACACCAATATGTTTAGGTATCTCGTCCTTTACTTTCTCGTACAGTTCCTCAGGCATTACATAGTAGTTAAAGTGACCACAGAACGTTTTATTTGCTTTACTCCTAAAGTCCGCTATCGACACTTTAACCTCGTAGCAGCGCCAAATCCCCTTTGTATCGTACGTAATATAATCGACTCTTTCCTTACCGAACCACCCGATAGTAACCTCGAAACATGCAAACACACCCTTCTTTTTCGTAGCCGTGTATATTTGACGTTCCATCTCGGATGTAAGCTCTGTCTTTGCCACTTCCGCTCACCCTTTAATGTTTATTTAGTAATCTATTGTGTACTCATGCGCTTTTACTTCTTGTAGCAGCAAAATTAAATCATCTACATCTTCCTTATTGATACATGCCGTTCCATTCTTTAACCCGTACAGGTGGAATTCTCCGTCCCCTACATCTTGCACATGAGGTCTGTTTTCCCCATTTTGTTCGAATCTAAGACCATTCCCATCGTAATCTACGATTTTGTTTTTAGGCTTCAACATACTTATCAACCTCCTTAGTAGTTCCCATCTTCATATAACCAGTATGCTAATTTATCCGCACAATCACTGAACATAAAATCAGCTAAGGTATCGTACTCCCTGTAATAATTCTCGGAGCGATATTCCTCTTCAATCCTAAACAATAATTTCTTTGCAAATCGTTCTTCATCTTCCTTATTCGGAAATTCATACTCCCCGTTATTGATGAACGTATCTTTAACCTTTTGTAGATTGTTTTCTGTATCTATCAATTTACTTCCTCCTTACTCCTTGTATGTATGTCCCGACCCCTCTTTAACGAAAGACGGTAACTTATCTCCTGCTAGTACCCTATTCATCTTCCTGTCGATAGGTTTTCCTAACTTATCGACCCGTCTATAATAGATTTCACCGTCTTCTGTAACCCGAAAGACAGCAATCCTCTCTGCGCTATTTACCCAAAATCCTCGTAGATTCATATTTACTCATCCTCTACAACAACATCCGACCCACAGTCAGAGCAACGATGTACTCCTTCTGTATCGGCAAACGTCCCTACTTTATATTTGCAATTACAGCAATACCCTAGCAACACAACACACCCCTTAACCTGTTTTAAATACAGAAAAAGCAGGGATTGTCACCAACACCTGCTTATCCGAAGAACTAAGATGTGTCCCTAGTTCTTTCCCGTTAATTCAATTATATCAAGTCTTCCCAGACCGGAATGGCTCGTCCTTATCATTACCAGATTACTCCACTTCTATCTCAACAATCACAACAGTTGTGAAGTTCCTTTCCCACTCAACACACTCCCCACCTGTTTGATACCAATAGTTAAGCACACCCTCTTTTAATGCCGGTTCGTGCATGGTTTCCCCGCCTACACGGACATATACAGGAGCATCCCCAACTGGGAAGTCATCGTCATCAGCATCGACCAACTGCAACTCGCCCTGTAATTCAGCCATCTTTGTATCGAATTCCTTTTCTGCCTTATCTAAACGTCTGAAGAATTTTTCATCTTCACATTCTCCATAAGGATTCATTTCACACACTTTAAAGATTCTGTCTTTCTTTTTAAGCTCTGGGTTTTCCAGATACTCTAGTTGTTTTCGCAACTCTACCGTCTCCTGCAGCAGCACTAACGATACTTGCTCGTTAGACGTTTCGTACCCCTCAAGCTCTGCAATGATTTTCTTTGTTTCTTCAATCGCCTGTAACCGAATTTCCTCTTTTTGCTCCACATTAACCTCTCCTATCTATATGTTCTTGGAAACGTATCAGTATCTAATACAAGCACTGGGTCATCTGAAATATCTCCCAGTTCCTCGTCATGGAATTTAACCTCATAACTGCACTTCAGTTTCCCATTGTTCCACATCTCAATTCGACCTATATTAAACTCTGGTGCGTGTTTATATAACTCACGTAATCTAGTAATGATTTCATCTTCACTATCCCCAACATATACTGTTTCCGTATAGTTTTGATGATAGGCTATTCCTACTAACGTAACCGTACTTGCGAATTGATACCCGCCGAAATCAACCTCTTTAGGGTTATCTAACCTATCGACGTTGTACTCTACGGTAACACGCGGCTCAACCCCGCCGCTCGGCATGGTATATTTGTATTTTCTAACAAGTTCCCCATCTTTAGTTGCCTCAACGAACCCGTAAACAAACCCCTTCTCTTTGCTAGACTTTCTTACTGCACGAATTGCCTCAGCACCCTCAGTCCCTCTATATACCTGTACCTTATGTGTTTCTTGTACCGTATACACTAAAAAATCAATCTTATTTTCATTCAGCATCTTCTTTTACCCCCTGTAAAAATGACTCCAATTCTTCATCTACATCAAACTCAACATTTTCGAACCCCGGCATAAGCTCCATATCAGGTGTTTCCCCATAATCCAGACCCGAAACCCTATAGGTTCTTAGTTTTTTACCATCTTTCCATAACTCAATATAGCTATCTACAAACGATGAACTCTCACGGTATGCCTGTTGTAAGGCTTGAATTACTGCAGCCTTATCTGTACCCGCATACTCATTACCGATTCGTTCCTCATAATACACTAACCCAACAATCGTCATGCCGCAGCACCTCCTACTTTATTTTCAACACGCCAATCCAAACCTTTGCAAAGTTCATGGTACGCTTCCTTCTCAGCTGCATTTAATGAATCCATTCCCGGTAACCAACCCTCTTGGAAATGTGCTGCTTTGTGCATGTATCGTAACTCCCCATCGACCCATGTCTCTTTATACCCTGCAATAAACGAGCCAGATGTCTCCCAAGCCTTACCGATAACCTTCATTCCTTCTTTTGTATCCGTCCCTACATAAGCCACCTGTACTCCTTCTTGGCTGTGTATAACTGATACATATACAAAATTATGTGTACTACGTTTCATATCTAACATTTTAATAGCCTCCCAGTCTTTAACCCTGTACTGCAGCGCATTCCACTTTGTAACGCTTCTGCTTGTCACGCTGAACCTTTTTCACACCATTATAATGAGAACATTTCGGTACTTTATGCTCCTCTTCCAACCCGCTCCACGCTATACACTTACACTCATGGATAATTGGATTGTCCTCTCCTACCTCACGAAAGGCATATTTAGGTGTAGCCGTTGCTGTCTCTTCTCTTCGAATTGGACAGTCGTCTAAGAGAACCTCTACTACCTCTGTACCAAACGTCCCGAACCCACAACTACTCGCTAAAACCTCTTTTTTACCCAATATAACTCCCTCCCATACACGACAAGCAGCCCCTAATTAGGACTGCTTACCAACCTCTTTATCTAAACGGTCATCAAACGCTTTTCGACCCTCTTTGTCGAGCTTAGTATAGAACCATTCACGACTTGCCAACACAGTTGTAGTAGTTGTACCTTTAATCGCCGTACGAACCACTACAAACCCCTCAGGGCGTTTTTCAGAGTCTTGCAACCAGAGTGTCTCATTAACCTCCATAAGACCCGGACTCATACGACCATCTACGTTAGCATTTGAAAACGTGGCACTAAACGCACATACATCATCGCCCTGCGCCTCCATCACGTTTACCGCTAAATGTTCATATTTAAATTTATCGCTGAATAGTACATCTCTTTTAATCATTTCAACCTCTCCCTTATGTTTGTTAACTCCCAACATATAAAACCTTTTGCGCTACAAAATTACTTTCCTGAGCGCAGCCTCGGTGTTTTTATAATCCAAACTATAATGTAAATAGTTAGTCCACCAGTTACCCAGATTCCTAGTAGAAGCGCAAGTATAACTAAGTCCGAAGTACCTGTTGCAAGAGCAGCTACACAGAACGCCCATAACACCGTAATGAGTAATCCCGCCACCGCTAGGGTTGCAAGCACCCCCAACCATTTCAACATAGCGTATCACCTATCCCCAGTGACTCAAACCCTTTTATGGAATCCTCTAGCTCTTTTGCTAATTTATCATCCCAACCAACACTCGCAACATCTTCATATACTGGTACATCTTCTGTCTCATTCTGCGTTTGAATCTGTTTCTCCAATCCGCTACCTCCTAATCAACCTTAACTGCACCCATTAACCATTTATTAAATTTTGGCATACTTTCTCCTACAACTTTGTTTGGATTAGAAGGTGTTTTATAAAAAATCATAACCCCGTGAATCGCTCTTATGGTTCTCGTGTACCTACCCTTTTGGAACGTTGCCCCCACTTTTACATCGCTCAACATCGTCATGTTTTACACCACCCCTGCTTGCCATTTCTTACTATCAGTCTACCTGATTTACCTGCTGTTTATATGCCGTTTGTTATCATACTGGATACTTACAGGTACAGAAAAAGACCCTTACAAAATAAGAGTCTTTAGCTACAGGTATATGGTTTCGTTTCATATTTAGTTTTCTCCACATTTACAATCATGCAACCATTCATCACACTTCCCGCATTCACAGCCGCAGTTCTCTAATTTTTCCTCACACTTCGCACAGTAATCTATAACTTCATAAACCATGCTGATTCCCCTCTCCATCTCTGTATTAAGATTAATCTGTACTAAACCCTTTAAATTAACGCTTTTATTAAGAAATTCGTTTCATCCTTCCAGTAAAGTAATACTCCCTTTTTAAATAGGTTCTTGCTCCTGAATAAGATTCAAACCATAGAGACTCTATTTTCCCCAAAAAATCTATTGTTATATTAAATCTAGCTTCTCTTTCTTCAGTGATACGGTATGTGTAATTACCATCTTCCGCTTCCCACACTTTCACACCAACCCACCTCATTTCATACAAAATTCAAATTTGAAACCAATCCTCAATCTCTTAATTTATTTCAGATTTATATATTATATTTCCGGTAGATGCTTACCACCGACTCTCCCAGACTCATAAAATCCATAACCCCTAAGGTAGACCCTTTATCTATCATATCAAAGTAACGAACCCTACTTAGTTTTGCTACATCTTCTTTATCTAACTTTTCCCTATTTTCACGAACCCAACTAAATGCAACATCTGACATACCATGCAACCTCCTAGTTTTGGCTTTGTTACTTTTAGTGTAAATGACCTACTAGGTGGTTACTCCACTTTGCTTATCAAAATCCGTCTATATTAAAAAGAAAGCAGAGCCTTGTTTTGCCCCGCTTTCTTGCTTAGTTCTTAGGTTTTTTCTTAATAACCCCGTACTTTACTAAGTCTCGATGGATTTCTTTACCCGATTCCTTCGCCTCAGCAAAATCAAGATAAACCCCATCAAGCTCTTTTAATAAAGTCATAGCACGTTTTAATTGCTCCACACTACCTTTTAAATAGTTAGTATGTTCTTCTTCCGTTAGATGACCATCTAAACGAGCATCTTCTAACACCGCATGTTTAACCTTTAACCCTAATAGAATGGATTCCATTGTAACCGCCTTACGTGGCACATCCTCGTTAAACTGCATAGACTCACGATGCGTATAACCCGCTACACCGTAGGGAAGTCCCCATTTAAACTCTTTTGTAATAGATGTAATTTTTTCATGTTCCATACGTACCACTTGCTCTTCTTGTTGCCCCGATACTTCTACAGTTTCCTTTTCTTTAACCGTTGCCATTTCTTAGCCACCCCACACCTTTGTTTTGTTACCCTTAGTGTACCTCAAATATTTCTTTTATCATGACCCATTCTTATCAGATACCTTATAAACTGTCTTACCTGATTTATTTCTCAGAAGCTTCTGGATAACGAAAACCACTCACATAATCAGTAAGTACCAAATCCTTACGACTCGCAACGTAGTCTGCTAAATGCACAACTTGCTGCAAAGGTGTTTCTGGTTTAATACCTTTAACCGAAGTCCACTCTCCTGTAGCGATATTACCCATATGTCGCTCAATAGCCGTCATAATAACATCAAACTCTTCCGTTTCAGCAAAAGCAAAGGCATACCCCTTAGATTTACTACTCCCAAAGTAATCTCTAGGTAAGAACGGATGCATACCTATGTAGCGCATATCTAAATCAATTCCATACTTCAAAATATCATGCCCGAACATTGCCGCAACTGCTAAGTCACGCTCTAAATCCGTTAACCCGAAAGTTCTGGCTAAGTCGTAAGCCACCTTTGCACCCATAACCACATGACGGACTAACCCACCTTTAGTTGTTGACCAATCCGCATGGAACTTACCTGACACCGAAGCAGGAACAACAAAGAAATACTCAGGAGCATTTTCCCACATATGCTCTACAAACACACGCACATTTACATCTTCAATTAAAGACATAACATCTGCAGCCAAATCCCAAGCAATATTTTTATGTTCTTCTAACTCACCTGCTGAAATTTGTAACTCTTCGCCTTTAACTACTACGTTTAACATTCCAATCCCCTACTTTCTTTTAATCTAACTTAGGTAACGTACACTAACTCCATTAATTATTAAAATGGTCGTTATAACTATTTTCATCTACCTCAATCCACAATCCTTTTTTGACTTGCTCCTCTATTTGATAACTTTCGCAAACAACAAAAGATTTAGGATAGTTATTCCAAAAAACATTAAACGCATTACCGACAAACCTCTCAAGTTTACAAAAAGCGTTATCGTATGTTCTAAAGTACATAGTATCCTTAATTTCCATCTTCAATTTCCCCCTCGACTTGTTTTCCTTAGTTATACTATACCATTTTATTATATTTTAGTCAATATTTGTTACTTAAAAAAGAGGGTTTGCCCCCTCTTTTTACTCGCTCATTACTTTATTTAATTTCTCCATCACACCCGCCAAGAACAGAAGCTCCTCGCCGTACTTTTTAGACTCTTCAGCAGTATGGATTCGCATACCCACTGCACCCACCTCGAACCCTTTATCGTTAGAATTAAAAGTGACAAACTGTAAATCTTCATTTCTACCAACAAAGAAAAATGTCCAATCTCTATAATCGTCACATTTAGCTCTCGAAAACCCAGCGTCCTTTAAAATTTCTAGTACCTTATTTAGTTGCTCCTGAGATTTAAACATTGTTTTATTCCTCCGATACGTTTTAGTATTTCGTTAGTTTTAATACACCCAATTACTCAGCTAACACTTTATTTAATTTATCTATTACATCAGATAAAAAGTTCAATTCCTCAGCGTACTTTTTAGCATCTTCCATATCACGTATTCTCATACCAGTTGCATTTATCTCAAACCCTTTATCATAAAAATCAATGAACGTAAATTTTAGTCCCGCATTTCTTCCAATATCGAAAAATGACCAATGGTCTGCATAATCCTCGCATGTTGCTTTAGTAAAACCTGAATTTTTTAAAATTTCTACTACTTTATCTGCTTGCTCTTGTGATTTAAACATTGTTTCATTCCCCCGATATACGTTTTGTTCTTTCGTTACTTATAATATACCACTTTATTATATTTTAGTCAATAGTAATCAAAACAAATAGGGTAGTTAAATCCTACCCATACATAACCTGCTTACCCTGACCAGGTGCAATTATTTTTAGTTCGGTTACATTCTCACTATGCAATACCCAATTATAATGAAATGCTCTCATCTGCAACCCTTCAATTAATAAGGCTCCCGACTCGTTGATATAGATATTAACCATCTTATTATATTCCCCAAGATTTAGACTCACATCCGTCCCTAGCGTTTGTCTTGGCGTAGTATCCATATCCCGACCCATCACAGCCATATCTTTAGCCACATGCAGCGATTCCCCAGAATCCTTAACTTCTAGTCGACCCTCTTTAATCTGCTTTATAAGGCTGTTAAACGCACCTACAACACCCTGCATATACAGTCTATCGTTCTCATCCTTAGGCATAGAAGACTCTATCTGACTGACTTTCTTCCTTAAGTATTTCTCATCTAACACCACAGCTAACACCCCATTAACCGTTTTATCTAGAATATCTATTAACCTATTTATACCAAATTCGTTGACTACTTATTTACCGTTTGTTATCATTTTACTTGTCTTTGAGACTATTTTTACCAAATGGTTTATCGCAAATACCCTTTACAAAAGAACCCTCTCTTCGACAGGAGGGTTCTTTTATTCTTTCTTATTTACTTTTCGCTTTATTAGTCATCTAATCTCTGACTATGTATGTATTTACCTTCATACGGAATGCCAAACTCTTTTAACATTTTGATTCCCTGCTCCAAAGCAGCTTCGAATTGTTTTTGCGTAGCTTCTTCATATACAATTGTTTTCCATTTTCCCAAAATGCGGTTTCCGACCTCCGGTTTATGCTCCACTAGTAAATCAATAACTCTTTTGTTTTCCATTGCGTAGTACCATTTCGTTGTTTTTCTCAAATCATTCACCTATTTTCAGTTTTTATTTAACTCTTACCAAATGTGGTTATCCTCGACCCTATTTATTTCTTTAAAAACCCAAATACTGAATGTTTCTTTCCGCCTTTACCTGAGCCACCTGCAAGATAACTATTGTACACCTTCGTATCTAGATATATTTGTTGACATTTATCACAAACCCAATGACCTTTCCAAATACCCTTAGTTGGCTCTATAATTTCCCCGTACTCATCACAGCTAGAAAACCCGTAATCCATAGCATCATTATTACAAACCCCTCTAGTTGTTTTAGCTTTACATCTGAACCCATCTTCCATAATTATCTCTACAACTTTTTGATTACACATTGTGCATTCCTCCAACGTTTTTATTTATATAAATTGTTTTTTATTTCCTTACCTTATACCTTTAGTATACCAGTTTATTATATTTTAGTCAACAGAAAACTATTTACCTTTTAGAATTAAAAATACCCCGGCATTTACCGGGGCTACATTACTTATAATTAAATTAGAGCTACATGATTTTCAACAGATAAGCATATTTCTTCTTTCATAAGAGGGCGCATATCGTTTTCCATATCTACAACAATTCTAAATTTATCATACTTTTTATCTAACCCGTTTAAATATGTGCGCAGCTCATCAATTGTCATAGCGCCCATCTGCTCCGCCATAACCTCTATAGGTGATTTTTCTCGACCCGGATTTTCTTTAGGCTCTTCGTTACTTTCTTCCTCAGCAGATACACTTAAGTAGATTTGTCCACAATCGCAGCAACGGTAATGACCATTCCAGAGTCCCTCTAACGGCTCCATTTCGTTACCTTCCTCGTCACAGTTCGAAAACCCTCCCCCTACAGCCGTGTTACCGCAAATTCCTTTTTCTGTTTCCACCTCACATGTGAAATCATCATCACCCATATCTACCGCAATAATTTTTACTTCACCTTGTTTACACATTTTACATTCCTCCAACGTTTTTATTTATATAAATTGTTTTTTAATTTCCTTACCTTATACCTTTAGTATACCAGTTTATTATATTTTAGTCAATAGTTACTTGTATAAAAAAGAGACTACGTAAAGTCTCTCTACACTGCTTACATTTCCCCACCGTTGTTTTCTATATGACAATCTAAATGTGCCACTTTACCACTTGGGTAATTCATAAGAGGTGTAGCCGGACTTGCAACCTCCTCACAATGCACACACTTCTTCAAATCGAAAATAGGGTACTTCACACGATTGGCTAACTCTGCAAGTTCTTTCTTTGTTATCTGCACAGAAACAATAGTATCCGTACCTTTTACACGTTGCTTAATTATTACAGTGTCCTCTGCAACATCTGCAATAGTCTCATCATTTATCTTAAGTTCTTTAACCATTACGACCCACTCCTTAACCCGCTCTTTTTACTAATTGACAATCTTCACCATACGCTGACCAATAGAAGTATTCGGTTACAACATCACCACGAACACCGTTATGCCAGTAAGCAACCGTACCTCCTGTATTCGTAAAGTTTACCTCAAGAACCTCAAATGTCTCACCTGCGTAAGAGATAATATCTCCTGTATTAAAATCAAATTTCTTAGACATACTTAACCCTCTTTTCGCTTCTTATCTTCCTGCTCTTCACGCTTTTCCTCACACTCTAAAGAACAAGTAGGCTCATATTCATTCGGCATCTTAACCCCGCAAATCACACATTTATCTAAATCATAATCCTCACCATAGGAATACCCACCTGCATGCCGCATATAAATACCTCCTACACTAACCTAACATCTTTGACGTTGCTTTTAGATATAAACTCAAACCCGAACTTACCTTCAACCGCTAAAACATAACTACCATGATTCAAACACTCCCAAATCTCTCCAACATTATCTAAATTCTGACCTAAATTCGGGTCATTAACAAGAACCTCACCTGTATGTAGCTCAATAACAATTTGTTTATCTCCCTCTTTTTCTTGCTTTAACCCCTCAGCTAATTTAATAATATCTTCCTTTGAAATTATCACGGAATCGTAATCATATTCACTTTTAGCTAGTGCTTTTAACTGATTAAATCGAACATTACCGCCTTCATCAATAGCCACTAAATCCTCACGAATTTCTTTTACTTTTTTACTCATTACGACCCGCTCCTTTATTTATACTTGCTAGTTTTTATTTTCCTTATTTGCTTGACTTAAATATACCACTTTTTTATATTTTAGTCAACTATAAGTTTTACAAAATAAAAAGGGCATCTGTTACGCTGCCTTACTTCATACTTTAGGTACTTTCTAAACAATAGTTACGTGACTTTTACCAACTTCCCAAACTGCGTTGTTTTCATCCCTAACCCTAAGTGTTTGACCCCCTAGAATCTGAACAACAACCCCAGAAGTAGTTGTTCCGCTATCATCCGTTTCAAACTCAACTCTTGTTTTAAATAATTCAAATTCCATTTTTATCTCCCTCTCATACCTGATTTATAAACTCTTATATAGTTCATCTTCTTCATAACCGTAATAAGCTCCGATAGCTAGTACAGTTCCTAACACTTCTTTATAGTCTCTTCCGATTGGTAATTGATTGTTACTTGTACCTGCGTACATCATAGAAAGTTTAAACATTATCTGATGAAAGCTTTTAGTTAAATAAACCTTTAAAGGCGTAAATGTATCCAAATTAGAAAACTCATATGTGAAGATTCTATTCTGGCAACGCATTACAACACCTAAAGATAACACCCCTCTTAGTACACCCATATACGCATTAAATATAGTGTCCATAGCGTCTTCATCGGTTAAATCGAACCGTTTACTTACTTGTGACAGTTTACCTATTTCAGTTTGCAGAGAAATGATTTTATCCCACAAAAAATCCACATTGTTTTCGCCTTTTTCCTTAGCAATTTCACCATCTATACCCGTTTGAAATTCGAAAAATTTAACAATATCCACAACCCGTCACCCTCTCCTTATTTCGTTGGTTTAAATATACCATTTTATTATATTTTAGTCAATATATTATAAAAAGAAATAAGGGTCATAATCGACCCCAGTATTTTTCGTTATAATCTAAATATCTCTTAACCGCTAAATCCTTAAACTCTTCCGAAGAAATCCCATTAATCGCAGCTAACTCGGATGCTAACTCCTTAACCACATTCCCCGTTTTAGATTCTTCATCATTTCCATGAGCAGCCAACATTCTTGCATGTGCTGACAACTCAACTAAATGTGTAGCCAATATACTAACCTTTACAGACTCCCCATACATTTCTTCATACTTTTTATCTGCCAGTTCTTGAAAATCAGACACAGAAAACTCAATTGCAGACAATACCGTATTAGTTAACCCAAGTAACGTGTTTATTCCAGACACCACAGCGGCACTCTGCGTCTTTTCTTTTAATTTTTTAGATTTAGCAACTACCGCTGCCATCTTATTCATATATTCATTTATTTCTTTATCTAAGCCAATCCGATAATACGCCACCACTGCATGTGTTAACTCATTCGTTTCTCTCTGTAACGCCATAACCTCAGACATCTCAGCCTTTTCACTATTTTCAATATCTGACATAAGACTTAAAACATCCTCTAGCACTTCAGCCTGTTTATAGTCCCGCTTTTTTATCCCCTTTGCACTTTTTATTTTGTTCTCAATTTGACCTTTTAACCCTTCCCACTTATCCATACCTACACCCCTGTCTGTATCCTTACTTACTAAAACATCCCAAGTATTTGTACCTGTATCTACAACTAATTCGTAATCTGTACCCTTTTCCTCAGTAATATAGAACTCAAAACACCTATTATACTTTTCTATACTTAACCCTTTATCTTTGCAGACTTGATACGCCTCGGTACTGTACCAGACTGCCTCCGCTTCAACATCTTCACAGCCATCATAAGGATTTGCTTCCATAACCTGCGTCCTTGCGTACCCTTTTCTTTCTAGGTAATTGACAATATGTAAATAATCATCACTATTAGTGGAATTAAAGAAGATAAACCCTTTTGTTGTATCACTTAATATCCCTTTTATTACGTTCGAACTAAGAAAAACCTCCGCATGTTTACATACTGCACGTAACTCTGATTGAATAACATTTCCTTTGCTTACCACATTATTACCCTCCCACTTATATCAATCTTCACAACCATCAATCTGCCGTAATCTATCTACTTTTCTAAACGTTGATAGAATTTTATAAGAATTCTCAGCCATATCCCAACTATTACAGTATAAATGACTACACAACTCGTAGTATTTGCTACCTTTCTCTGCTATCTTCATGTATCTTTTTTCTTGGAAATTAACTAAGTAATACTCATCTGTCTCCCTGTCCCAGAAGAACGCCTGACTGCTTGCAAGTTGCATAACATTAACCCCCTATGTATTTTGAACCTTACAATACTAAATCTTTATCTTAAATCCATACTCCAACTGTTTCTTACATCATCAACCTTATAGCCATCTTTATTCATAAGACTTTGTCCTCTGTATGCCCATGCTGTACGCTTCCACCACTCGTCTTTTATTTGAAACTCACAATAACCCGAACCTAACACTTTAACCGAGCTTGCTCCACATTTCTTTACAACCTCCTGCAATGAATTTCCAGAAGCAATAACCCCATCCTCTTTTGTACATACAAACCAATTACGCTTTCTTCGAATCCCTAACATGTGTTCATTGTACTCAGACATAACCCGAATCTCTAAAAAACTAAGGTCAGGCATTAAAAAACTCTTACCCATTCCCATACCTCCAAGTTTAGGTACGACTAAGTTACTCATATCTACACTATCTCTGTTTATCACGCATATACACCCTTTCTGAGCCTTGCTCTTCTTTTTATATAGTATTTGTCGCTCTTTATAGAAAAAGGGCTTATATAAGCCCTCAGTACCTTACATTAACCCGAAATGTACTTGGACTCTTCATACTCGAATTTAGCATCCGTCCAGAACTCAGCTACCACTACTTTGCGTGTACTGTCCTTGTCCTGCCAAGTAAACACTTTTTCTTCACCGCACTGAGTCCACTCGTTACCCTGCTCATCCTTTTGAGCAAATTTAAGTTTAAATACTGTATACCACTCGTCATTATAAAAGGCGAAAATAACCCTTCCGTTATCTACTACCATAGCATAGTAAGGTTTAAATACTGTCAGATACTTATCACCCACCTGTTTTACTTTATCTAAATCAATGTCCCGCATTGTTTTATCTTCATGTTTGAACTTATATTCACCTTCATACAACTTCTCCACCATAACTCCCCCCTTAGATTGTCTCATCAGTACGGAGAGCGCTACTCTTCCGTAGACATGCAGGAATCCCCACATGTTTCGACCTTATCGAATTGACGTATATTCGATTTCCTCTACACCGTCAAATTTACTTGCAATGATGTTTTGAATGTTTGCACAGTCAACCGTACCGAATTTACGTTTTGAGTTGTAGAAAATTTCTTCCCCTACTTTTCGTAAACTCTTCATAACGAAACACTCACCGAAATTCACTAACGAAACAACGAACATTCCATTATTGTAGCTTCCCTCATCCTCGATTTTATTTACCATAATTTCATAACGTGTTGCAGAAGCCTCTCCCACAATAAACATATTCAACATCTCCATTTCCTATTTTTATTCTATATTATACATGTTAATCCCTAAGGAGCTTATAGCTCCTCAGCGAAATCTTCCAACTCTTCTTTTTGGTTACGTAAGTTTATATAAATGGCTTCCAGTTTTTTATCCTCAGCAGAACCACTTTCATGTGTATTTACGTTTAACGAATCTAACTCATTGGCTACCGCCTCTAATCGTCCCGCAAGTTCTAATAACTGTCCTCTAAGTTCCATTTTCCTTACCCCCAAAGTTTGTTTGTTTTTCTTGTCTTAAATATACCATTTTATTATATTTTAGTCAATAGTGTTATTGTATATTATATTCCACCTTATACTTTTCAATTTCAAGTAAAGTCAAATGTAATTCTTTTCTACCAAAATACCTCTTAACTATATGCACCCCCTCGGTATCCTTACGTTGTGGTACACCCACCATCTGCATGAAATCATCTTCTGTTTTTTGTAGTAAATCATATAGCGTATGTACATTATTTTGTTGTAAAAGCATGATTGTACCCTTTGGCATATTTAACTCCTCAATTGACTTTCCTTTTAACTCTTCCACATTACGCATATATAATTCCCCCAACTTGTTTTTATTTTTGTTTTCCTTTGTTGACCTAAATATACCATTTTATTATATTTTAGTCAATAAATTATCTTCATTTACCCGCTTCCTCTATCTGATAAATAGATAGAACAAATGAATTCAAAATAATATCTATTTTTCGTTATAAATGTATATCTAAAAGTCTATTATATAAGGCTAAAACATTTTAACAACTTTTTAAAAATAAATAAGGAGTTTTACGTTTTTAGCTCAATACAGTAATAGGAGGTGGTAAACATGAAACAATTTATGAAAAAAGCATGGGGCGTTACAAAGAAAGTATGTAAAGTTTTAAAAGAGTTACTTTATATTGTTGCAGGAATTATAACCGTTTATATGTTCTTTATAGGTTAATAGAAAAAGCTATCTCAACATACGAGATAGCTTTTTACATCTTATTACTTAAATATGTCCACACCTATAGCTTCTTTAACCGTTTTATCGATGGTTTTTACATTCACAACCTTTTCCCTATCACTAGGGTTATAGTCTTCACGTGCGCATTCATATGGCGCAATATCAATATGGAATCCATAACCCTCATCATCGTAATAACAATCAATATGGGCGTCGAGCAACTTAATAACTACTACCTCATTACGTTCAAACGTAATGCCCAAACTAAACACAAAATCAGGAACTCCTGCCACACTTACACCTCATCTATTTTTATTTAGATTATACCTCAACAACCTTTGCGTAATGTACCCAGACCTTACCTTCACTTAGAAACTCAAAGATAAATTCCGTACCGTTCGCATGCTTATAATAAGAACCTAGCACATAATCAGCACCTATAGGAAGCCCTTTTCCTTCTTCTTTTACATCGTAATGATACTCATTAAAATCCTTCACTTCTACTGTTCTAGACTGTAACGACGTTTTATCCTCTTTGGTATATTGCATCTCTAACACTTTCATGACCATTAACCCTCCTGTATTTTGTTTATGGCTTGTACGATAGCAACCTCATCGCAACCATACAGACCAGATGTATTCGTATTGTTATATTCCGCAACCTTAAATCCATCAGGTGTTTCCGCTACATCAATAACATAAGAATCTGCTACCCAGAACTCGAAAACCCTACCTTCCACATATTTTAACAGGCTATCCGATATAGGCTTTGTTACATCCGACTTACCGTTTACTTGATAACTAGAACCTGTAATAACCCGTTGATTTACAACAAAGAATCGATACTCTGAAAGTATTTCTCGTACTGGAGACATCATCAATCTTTGCCCCTCATACGGACTACCCTCCCGGTTTTCACGCTCCTGCCAATCCAAGAACTCTTCTCTTGTAACCACCTGACCCGTAAACAGTTTTGTATTTCCCGTAGGTCTAATAAAGAACTTATCTGCAATCGGTGTAAGCTCCTGCAGCTCCCCACAAACAAAATCATGGTTTACCAGTTCATTTCCTAACCAACCACGGAACACATCAAACTCAAAGTTCTCGTTATGGAACGTACCCGGATACAACCCCATAGTTTTTGCTATATCAGACAGTGTTTTTGAACCGTATACTACAACCATACGACCTTTTGTAAAGTTGTTGAGAACCCTATCCGAGTCCACAACAGGTACTTTCGTTTCTTTATCTAACACCGTAAGCGTATTATCCTCTTCTATCTTCACTAATAGGTATTCCGTATTGCACTCATCTAGTGCCTTCATCATTCGGACACTATTTTCTCCTTTGTTTAAAAACTCCTGCACCAACCATCTCATACAACAACCCCCCTTTTTTAAATATGGCAATGAACTACTGCTACAATATCATTGTTGTCCAAACAACTTATGAACCTTTGTATAAAGTTGCTTTTCCAGAGGTTACTATCTTCGTTAACACTCTTTTTAGCCCAGTAGTTTATATGCTTACTTGAAAACCATCTTCCCGATATATCTAATACCGAATGTGTATAAAATCCATCTAACGCAGCTATATCTATATCCTTAACCCTAGCAACTACGCAAGTCTCCCCGTTCTGGGTTACCAGTTTGGTAGGGAAATGTTCAGATAATGACCACTCATCCCACTTCCCATAAGGGTTTTTGGTACTAACTGCATTCCCCTCAGTATCAAACTCTAAGTCATCGTACCAATCATCTAACCATGTTTTGTACGGTAACTTATGTCCATTAGGGAATGGAAATGTTTCATATTCCTCTCGTAACTCTTCTTTTGTTTTATAGACCTGTTTATCTACCACTTTGCGCTCACTGTAAGGCTCTAGGACTCTTCCAATGTAACCCTTAACACCATCCAGTCGAACACCCTTAGGTATTTGTACAAGCAATGAAAATGTAGGCACACCCAACAACTCCCTTACTCCGCTTTTTCTAACACCATAAAGAACGTACTATTTGGTAAATCTACTGCGTTTCCTGACTCATCTTCAAAATCAATTTGTTTACTTAAATGTGATGTATACCCGTCCTGCAGGTAACTCATTGCCTGCACAATTTGTACCTTATCCCCAAATACTTCTTTTACACATTCTTTGTACTCGTTTGGCGTGTAAATTCCGAACTGCTCCTGTACCTCATGAGCGAAGGACTCCTCACCCCATGTATACGTGTATAGAAACTCCATCGCATCGTTAACCAACATTTTGACTGTATTCTCTGCCACTACCTCATATCGGATTTCACGACCTTTAAACTCATGAGCGTACTGTTCTAAGAACTTCATCCCGCTCGCATCTTTAAAGCGAATCACACGTTTTAACCCTTTGTCTTCGGTCATAATTCCGTCACGGATAATAATACGACCTCCCGGCTTTAAAACGTTGTATGCGCTTTGTAGACCCCTTTTAATTACATCATGGTTGAACTTTTTACCCTCATAAGGAATATACGAGAACAACTCATGTAAAATAGAAGAATACACGATTGTATCAATGGAGTCTTTCTCAAACGAGCCGCTAAACTCTAACGCATCCCCTTTAATGACATTCCAAGAGCGTGACTCATCCTGCTTTTTCTTTTTAAGTGCATCAATTACGTTTTCAGAAATATCAATACCGTAGATTTTCTTACCCTCGGTTTCTTCCTCAATCATGTCTAACATGACTCCACCACCGGGTCCCACATCTACAATCGTCTCGCCTTTAAGGTAATCGAGAATAACTCGTTTATCATCGGCTGAACTATTCATATGTTCCAAATACACTTCCTCGTTGTGGAATCGGTCATAGGCATCTTTACGTAACCCAAAGAAATCAAACAGCATTACAGTCGCCCTTGCATGCATCATATCGACCTTCTCAGCCTCTACACAGAACGTTATAATCGCCTCACCCATACCAGAGAACTGGAACGAAACATGCGCCGTTTTCATTTCCTCGTCAATATCAACCTCAAACGAAACATGCGTTGTATCCGGGTTTTTCGTTTCACGGTATTCACGTAAATACTTCTCAATAACTCGTTTACGGTACACGTTATCCTTCTTCTCACCTTTAAAATCGTAATGTAATTGCTGCATTAGTTTCTCAAAGTGGATATGACGTACATCCTTATCCCCGACTGCTTTCTTAACCAGAACAAGTACCGTCCAAACATCCTCGAAACTAAGCGAATGCATAGCAGGTTCTACATACCATAAGTCCTTATTTGCTAAAAAGTTTTTGATATCCCATTTTTGTCTACCCATGATATCAAGTTTCTCACTGACCGACTCATTATGTTTTGCTGTTAACCTATGTATACGTGACGTAAACGGCTCTTTATGTCCCTCAAAAATACCTTCAATCGCAATAACCACATCATTTTTCACTTCATTCCATAGAGACTCAGACACACCCGCAATAATGCAGTGATTCAAATGACGTAACACATCCTTTAGCTTTTCCACACCATATTTTTGTTTATGTGCATGTACCAACTCGTAATGGGACTCTAAACGAGCCTCACCTCGAATATACTGACCAATTAACCCATGTGTTCTAATTAGGTCTCTGATGAACGCATAATATGTATCCTGTAAATCATCTTCATCTTCGTCGTCACCCAGACAAATATCTTTATAAATATCAGCAGAACCCTCGTTGTGTATCATCAAGTTAAACCCTTTACTTATCCACTCTTCACGCTGCTTTAAAGACCCTGCCTTTGCTAGTTCGCTATATGTTAAAACCGTTTCAATAATTTGATACAATTCCTCGTCTATATTTAACCCATCCAACACCTGCAACGTGCGATACACGTACTGCAACACCGCATCGGTTTTTATTGTTCCTAACGTTTTTACATTTTCATAATTCTGATGAACCTCTTCCGCTGACACTAAATACATTAACCACTCAGGATAACCGAATTCTTCGCCCGCTAAATAATCCTCAATTACATCAATACTCTTCACCTTATTTACCCCCACATCTCAGATTTATTTTTAACCTAGCGCACGTAATACATTAAGACCTATCCCTGTCAACCGTACTGCCCCTTTTGGACAACCCTCACATGGATATCTCTCAATTAATTTTTTATTTAATAATGACTGTACTGTTCGTTTGTTATACTCCTCAATTGGATGTGGTCGATGGTACGCATGGTTTAGTTTGTATAACACCTTCTTCTGCGCATCGCTTACCTGCAACCCTTTTAACACATGTTCATATTTAAACGTGTTACCGACTACTTTTCCCTGACGTGTTAGATATAACATCCCGCCCGTAGGTAGATGCTGTACCCTCTCAACCAAACCCATTTTTGTTAGTTGTCGAACGGCAATCCCTAACTCCCCAGAGAACGTGTAACCCGGATGACCGTCTCTAAATTTTGGATTTGGCTTCATCAAAATACGTATCGCCTTTTTATGTACTTCATTTAAGTTATAATCCATAACCAACACTCCCTATGCTTTCTAACCTAAGTGTAACTTACTGAAAACCCTGTATGTTGTTCTCGCTTATCACCGACATCTTCCAAGACTAAGGAGTTAAACCCCCTAGTCCCGTACTTCATATTTAGCTATTTTGTCTTGGTACATTTCATTCTTCCAACCCTCACGGTACAATTCTGGAGCAATTAATTTTGTGTTGTCGCAAGCAAGCACCTCGCAAGCGAAAGCAACCATATGCCCCCAACTACCCTCAAACACACAAGACTCATCTTTACCGAACCCGAAAAATAATTGAGGATGTGAATTTGACTTCATAAGATTAACCCTTTTACCACCACTAACATAATCAACAGGGAAATCGACTTCCTTATCGTAAATACAACCTACATATCCACTGTTTGACCACCCACGGTTATATAACTTAGGTGCAATTAACCAAGTGTTTTGACTCCCTAACACCTCACAGGCGAAAGAAACAATATCACCCCAACTACCTTTAAAATCATCACCTACATAAAAATCTGTCATCCATTCGCTATCTGCGATAGATATACTCCCAGAAGCAACTATCTCTTTATCAGGAAACTCTTCAATTACTTTAATCTCACCCATTTTATTTCTCCCTCTCGTTTACAAGTTCTTTGTTTTCGTTAGTTATAATATACCATTTTATTATATTTTAGTCAATAGTAATCCAGTTTAAAGGCAAGGTCTTTAGTTAGACCCCGCCACGCTCAAATCCCTAGCGACAAACTCCATTGTTACAGCCTCTAAAACAGCCTCTAGTTGTCTCTTTGTTTCTTTAAATTCTTCTTCGCTATGATTCTTGAAAATTTCTTCTTTTAAATTAAGAACCTCTTTTTCTTTACCTTTAACTAGCTTTAACGCCTCGTCATACGGGATTTCCCCACTCTTAATACGTAGCATAAATTCTCGCTCTTCGCCGCTATATAAAAGAGCAGAGCCGAAATCCGTAAACCCATTACCGTAATACTTAAGGAATAAATCCAGTACACGATACGCCCTCATCAACTCTTTACCTTTTCTAGACTCATCATCCGTTTTCTCCGCCCATTTCATACTGTTCAACGCTGTCCCTAAGCAGCAAGAAATAAACCCCGGTAAATTCATCTTGGCAATATCGTCCCTCAAGTTGTACAACAGATTGAAAAACTCCTCAGTTTCTTCGTTTGTTGTAAACTCTTTAGAAAATAAAATCTCAATGGAGTCTGGGTTTGCTCTCGTAAATAAGTTGACTAGACTCCGAATATCTTTAACCACTACATCTACGCTTTCGCCAATTTTTGTATCTTCAATTTTGACATTGTGGAACATATCTAAAAACGTAGGTACATAAAATTCCTTTTTATCTACATCCGAAGTATCATCATCCAACCCATGATTATGACTCCCACCAACCATACCAAACAGCAATCTTCTTTTCACTCTAAACACCTCTCCGCTTATTTTCTACTCTTAGTATACCAATTTATTATATTTTAGTCAATATTTTCCCATAAGAAAAGGGCTTTATTTAGCCCCTTCTTGAACTTTCCTCATTCCCCAATGGTACTCCCACTCTACAAGCATTTCACCTAGTTCTCTAGCATTTACCTGCTTCCCCTCACTAGACAGCTCTTGGAAATACTCAACAACTCTAGTTTGTATAAACATGTTTTTATCTTCCACAACCATTACCAATCTTTCTAAAAATCATAAGCTACTATTTAACGATTTTAGCATTACGCTAGTTATTTCTTACCGAGTCTCCTCGCTAACCTCAGCCAAGATATCATCTATAGAATAAGAAATCGTAGTGTTGTCCTCAATTGTGGTGAACCCGTATTCTTTACACAATACTTCACATATATTGTTTACATCTAAAGTTCTACCTTCATACTTAGCAAACCGAACCGCTTTTGTTAGTACATCTTTAAATTCTTCTTCAGTAAAATCAGTAACATGACATAGATTTTCCCAACCCCAGTCACTACTAGAAAATGGGTCACCTAATTTAATTTTGTAAATGTACATCCTCATCTTCCTCCTTATGTATTCCCGTATATTTCTCCGCACCTTAATCTATTTACAACAAGATGTAACTGACAGCCCTGCAAGTTTTGAACTATCGCCAGTCTTCTGGAAAATCGTAAGATATTGTTTCACGGTTTTCAATTTTACCTACTAACTCCTCCAAGCAACTATCACATAACTCAACCTTTACCTTTGCAATTTTGACCCGATTGTTTGCTATGTTTTCACAGTCATCACACGGCGTATACAGACCATCCGCAAACTTTTTTACTTTAATCATGACCTATTCCTCCTCTAAGTCCGCTAGCTTTTTACCACAGAAAGGACAGTAATTAGCGGGACACCATAAACCTTCATTCCCCATCTGACCTCCCATAATCCAAATACCTAACTCATCATCTTTCTCTACAGAAACCTCGTCGTAGTTAGGTAACTCTTTGTTAGCCTCGACCATTTCATTACAAACGTGTTTTGTCACCCTTTACACCTCTTTACCTTAGTAATTGTTTTCGTTATACACTAAATCAAATACCTGTTCCTCACTTAACTCGTTCCTTTTATTAAACTCGTCCATTTCCTCTTGATAATGCTTATCAAACTCTTCTTTTGTTTTTAACGTTTCCCCACAAAATGTACAGTAAAATGGATGAAGTACATCTGCCACATTAACCACTCCTTTTATTTAGTAAGTCCAGAAACATCAACTAAGTCCGATATTTTAACCGGTGTATGTTCCCATTCAACAAATAAGTATTGTCCATACTCTAAAAACTGTTTTCTTACTGGGAATACTTCCTTTGACATCCAAAATACCGGAGTACGTTCCGGCTTGCATTCCCATACCTGTACAGCTCTATTCTTATCTTTTGCAATGTATCGGTAACCCAACATGTATAGATACTGCAACTCGACCTGTTCTTTTTTCGTTAATGACTTTACTGCTTCCACAACATCTACCGTTTTCTCAATAACCTCGTTTTGAACCTTTTTACGCTCACCGTACCCAATCACCTGCATCTTTTGAACCCCCTTTGTATAAGACTGAAGCACACAGACCTACGCTGTGTACTTCACAACCTTTTCTTCAACTGTGACTTCCTTATCGTATTCAAACCAGTTCTTAACCGTACGTAGAACAGCTCTCGCACGATTCATAGCATCTTTTTCCTCATCTGCTGTATACGTATTCGTTACCCAACACTCTATATACTCTTTTGGATTGTTTGCATCATAACAGAATATTTCAACGTCAAAACCATCTTCGCCACGCTCAGACCAATCATAGACTTTAACCACTACTAAAGCGTTGCTAAGTCTACCTACCTCTTTATGTAACTCTGGTTTAATTTCTATCATTTTTTCTTGTACTTTCATCTTAATTTCCTCCTTATGTTTTCCCTTAATTTCCTTGTCTTAAATATACCATAATTTTATATTATAGTCAATAGATAAACAAAAAAGAAGCAGGTGACCAAACCCGCTCCTTCTACTAGAACCGCCGATACAATCATAACATAGTCCCTATATTTACGCTTCTTTTACAATTTTAAGTGCTTCTTCGTATGCTTCGTATCTCCCTTTAGAGTGACTAGCAGCTAGACTTGCTCCCGTCTTCAGAGAATCTTGTTCCGCATCTTTGCTCTTACCTGCAAGTTTTACTACCTGTACAATCACCTCATCTACAGGTAAATCCTCATAGAATTGAATCACTTTCTTATATGCAGAACACATACCATCCCAGTATTCGAACTTCTCTTTATCGCCTAGCTGTATGGATGTTACCGCCATATCAGATGCTTCACGCTTTTTCGTTTCTAACCCTACACTTACTCTACGTCCCTGTAATGTCTCGTTTAGCTCCTGCAGCTGTTTCCAATCCTCGGATGTCATTTCCTCCAATAAGGAAATTTCAATTGCTTCAGGCTCACCCTTATCGTGTTGTACCCAAGTACCCCACACCTCATCTAATACCCCAGTAAAAATTCCATAAACTGTTTTACCTGCATATTGTGATTTATACAATCTGCCTCGAATCATGCTAGTTCCCCCGTAATTTTTATTTATTTATTACTTAATAATCTACCAGTTTATTATATTTTAAGCATCGTTTTCTTCAAATACCTTAAGTACCTCCTTAAACGCTTCTAAAAGGAACTCAGTTCTTTGTTTTTCCTTATCCGTTTCATCCTTTACGTCACCCGCAGAATTGATAATATCGACAACATTTTCTTTTACATCCGCTAAGGTATATTTTCCGCTACCTACGTGCTGCAATACATAAAGGCATACAGTCCATGCCTCATGGTATTTTGATTCCTCAACAGAACCTTTATCTGCCTTATGTATCTTTTCTACTATTTCTTTCTCCAATTCCTTTAGCTTATTAAACACCGTTTCTTTTGAACTGTCTTGTACTCCTATATACCCAGACATGTGCAACCTCCTTATATTTAAAAAGTCATCAGGTACATACCTTCTCAACAACTAACAATAACTCTTTTCTACCAATAACCCTTTTAGCTTTTTGTTTAAATCACGGTACTCCAGAATAGAGTCCTCTTTCCCCTCATCTAACATTTGGTTTGTCTGTGTTACAATGCGACCCCTACGCTCATGTACCTCGACCGCTAAGGCATATAACTCAAAATCGATTTCTCCCACGTACAGGCAATTGTCGGACGTTTCAAGTAGTTTGGAATAATCATATCTCCCTTTAACGAACCCGTATTTCTTACCACACTTAAAGACTGTATACTCTTCCTCATCGTTTAACACATAATGCCCTACATAATAATTCGGGTCATCTTCTAATTTCTCGCTTTTCCAACCAACCAACGAACGAGTCTGTAACCTTGGCTGTAGACCGTATAACACCCCATGCAAGATAGCAATCACTTTTTCATTTGAAAGCTCTTCTTTCTTGTACTCATACATTCTATACGTAGGCTCTTTCCACGCGAAACTTACGTACAGGAACTCAGAAAACAACTTTAACCTAGTATACGTTCTTACATTCTCCGATAAGTGAAGTAAACATAAAGCAGGTTTACGAGTATATTTCCCATCCTCTACCTCCTCACTATTATCGACAATCGTTACTGGATAGTTTGCATACGGTGTATTTGTAATAATCATCCCGAACTTGTTGTCCATTGGATGGTTTTTATATTTCTCTACTTTTAAATTAAACGGTATCATATGTACCTCTCCCTTATTTTAAAATTAAAACTTCACGACCAATTGCTGCCTCGGCAGGACTTACACCTGCAGGTATTTGACTAACCGCATCCCCTATCATTTTGATTTCATTCCCTCGTTTTTTGAAACGATTCCCTATAGCGTCCTCAAGATAGTACATGTTTTGTCCTGTCACTGTTTTAATTTCCACAATAGTAGCCTGAACTTTCCCAGACTGTATGAACATGTTTTGTAACTCAGTAATTACTTCAAGTTTACCTGTGTGTACCGCAACCTCGTCAACATTCTCATCTTTCTTGTACCATCTGATATACTTTTTAGCTCTTTGCTTCCAAATATGTAACCACTTCCAAAGCTCATCCTGTTTACCTCTCATACGTAAACTATTAACCTCATGATATGCAAGGTATCTTCCGTGATGTCGTTCTGATTTTTCCTTACTTTCAACCTTACCTTCCACTAAATAATTTGTTAACTCTTCACCACGTTTCACACTCTCTAGTGCAAGACCTTCATCTACAACCTTAATCATATCTACAGCCATTTTATGTAACCCCTCCCGTTTCTTTATTTCCTTTTGTTTTCCTTTGTTACTTATACTATACCAGTTTATTATATTTTAGTCAATAATATAAAGAAAAAAGAGCCATAGGCTTTCATTAACCTATAACTCCGTTATGTACCAACATATTATTTATCTCCACAAATACTGCTTTTCTACCGCTAAAGAACGCTAACTCATCCTCGCTTAGAACATTAGCTACACTACGTTCCCAATCCCTAGATACATACAGCCACTTACTTGTTTGCTTTTGTAACTCTTTGATTCCTCTTTTCTCTAGTATTATAGAAATCTCAGAATACCCATCTAACCTCCCACGAAGCTTTCTCCCTTCTACTGTATCTCGATTGTCCCCAAGCTCAAGAACTCCTTTTTCTACTTCTGCCAACTCTGTACTCACTTTCTCTCTAAGTTGTCTCAACATTACACCCTCACCCTTCCTATATAACGCTCTACATACTTTCCCATAATTACCAAATTTCACCCTGCTTCTTTTTGGTTCTCTTCCTTTATTTCACGTATACACTCCAAGATTAAATGAAAATTATCCTCTTGATAGGTTGTATCATTGATTAAATCAACCAGTGTTTGTTTAAATCTCTTCTTCCTTTCCACATGTTTACGTTGATTTTCCTCTATATCTTTTTCGAACTGTTCCGGCTTTAACCCGTACTTACTGGAATGGTCTAATCGTTTGGGTCTATATTTCACAGCAAATCCCCCTGTCTGTTCTTTCTTTATACTATACCAGTTTATTATATTTTAGTCAATATTTCGGCAGTAAAAAAGGCGGCATATACACCCACCTCTTACTCTTTCTGTAACACCATTCCTTTTGCACCTTCTTCCTCTTTTGGCGCACTTGCAAGCTTAAACGCTACGGCTAAGGAAGAAAGCTCCCGTGGCGTGTATACCCTAGCGGCATGCTTTTCTTTAACCTGTCTCACATGCCCCTGTACCTGCGCAAGCTCATTTAAAATTCCCTCATGTTTTTTTGCTAACTCCCAGATAGGTTTTGTTAACTCAATGTAATCTTTCGCATGTCTCCTATGCTGTCTTACCGCATTTAAGTCTTTTCCTGCCTGTTCGAAGTCAACGTCCTTATCTAACTCTAATGAATGTAAAATATCCTCTTGCAACCTCTGTGTTGTCTCTAAATCTTCCACCGCTAACTCGTATTGTTTCGGTACGCTACCAAACAAAGACTGACACGCACTAAAGAGCCGTGGCAAACCACTCACTCCAGACTCATTCGTAAGTTTCACACCCATTGCAAATACCCTATCTTTATCTTCTTTCCTCTTAACTACCTTATCGAATAAATCTATAACCTCTTGCACATTTTTACGACCATCCTCGGTTAACTGCTCACTCTGCAATACACTCACTAGATTCTCTTTTGCATCAGTAAAACTAAACCCCACAGTTCTTCACCTCTTTATTACCTTCTTTATTTATGTTTATCTAACTCTGAATCCCCAGTGTCCTCTAAACCCTCACCGTCTTCTTCATCTTCGTCCAAGTCTTCATCATCATCTTCTTCATCGTCCCCATACCCCAATAGATTTTCAATAGCGAATTTTATATCCATTCCGATATCCCAAATGACAAAAGGCAACCAAAATATCATCACCATCGAAATAAGAACTCCGTATATTATTTTATAATCAAATGGGGTAGTCTCACTTACACCATCAGCCATTTCCTTAATAACTGTTTCGTTGTAAATAAGCACCACATTAATCCCTACCAATAGGTAAATACCTACCCACTTAATCATAATCAGTAACATATCTCCAGAAGTCATAACCTACACATCCTTTACACTCTCTACTATACAAGGATGTTACTTGAATTTCCTTATTCAGTTTATCAAAAAAGAGAGGTAAATTTACCCCTCATCCCTTAACTATTAACAACTGTTTTATCTTCTGCTGTAGTAATCCCTAGCTGCTCATATACCTTATTAATAAACATGGAACGACCTAAAGGGTGCATACTTGCAAATTTAACACCCATTTCCTTAGCAAGCTTCACAATCCCTTTTGTTCCGCTACCGTTACCACCATGCCCGATGAACTCTAACATTAGGATAGCCACATCTGCTTTTTCCAAGTTCTTACGTATAGTGATTTCACGCTCTTTTTTACCATGCAACCAAAGAAGTTTCCCGCCACGAGCTGTGACCTCTTCCTCCATTCTTGCACGACCAGGTTCAAAACCAACCATAAGGACTGTCTTACCTTTCAATGTTTGTTGGTATGACTTTTTCACCTTTTCCTTTGTCTTAGAAAATGTAACTGTGTTTGAGAAATCCATAACAAAATCAGAGTCATATCTCCAAACAACCCTTACGATATCAGGGTTGCTTTTAGAATACGCCACATCAACCGCATCCCCACTTGCAACCCCTAAGTTTTCTACATCTCCCTCAGGTAGTCGCAACGTTGCTGTTTTCCCATTAACCATGATTGGTTTTCTTGACATATCCATCTTTACACAAAGACAACCATCTTCAAAGTCTGTATCTACAAGAGCGTAAGGAATAACAACCCTGTCCTCGTTTGGTGGCATATTTCTTCTCTCCGCTACTTCGAATCTATGCTTCGGTTTTCCTTTACCTGTTAACCCATCATTAACGGCGTATAATAAATCCCCATGTTCAATCTCTAAATCCCTAACTATTTGCTCCGGAACAAAGCAATCCTTTCCTTGTAACTGCCCTCCACGTAACCTTCTTTCGAAAACATAAGCCTTCTTGACCTCTGAAACCTCTGTATTGTTTGTTGAACCATCTAATTCAGTGACCCTTTCAACCGTATTAGGACTACCTATATCCGGAAGCTCTATAACTTTTTTCATAACATCAAAATATTTCTGCAATTTACCCTCTGTATCCGAAATAGACTCAACCGTAAACCCTATACCACCTGTAAGTGTTTTTATATCTTCATGTAATTCTACTAAAAACTTATTCTTATCCATAGACCTCATCCTTTTTCTATATTAGTTGAATAAAACAAGATAAATAAAAATAAAACCAGTAGAACAATTACCTATTACGCTCTACTGGTTTTATTTTACACTTTATACGTGTTAAAAACACGTACACCCTTATCAAGCAATTACTTGCTAGTTATTTCCGCATTCTCATATTCCTCTAGCTTTTCAGAATAATAGGTAAACATCATAGCGTGTGAGTTAACATACATCTCATTAATTAGATTTCTCATAAACTGAACGCCTCTGTCATCCTCACTAACCCCGTTATCTAACCAATGCTCAATGTTCTTATTGCAAGCCTCGATAATCCCATCACGGCTGAAACATATCTTCAAATTCCTTACTATCCACTTTACTCCGTCTTTTGGCGGATTCTCATTATATATTTTTCTCATTACTTATCTCCTCTTTCCTACTATATATTTACGGTAATCTCTAAGCGTTTTATTTACCGATTCTGGCTTGTTTTTAATCTTATTGAATGTTTCCAGTACCTTTATATCAGGAATAGGCTCATCGCCTAAATCAGCAGCTACATCGTTGTTTAGTTCCCGAATAGCGACCTTTAACCTCTTGTTTTGTTTCTTTGTTACCCGACTATTCATACCTTTACCTCCAAACACATATGGTTGTGCACTGCTTTACGCCACACACTCACGAGCCAATATTTTGTCTACCTTTTCCCTACCTATACAATCCTCAGCAGGGTTTACTGCATCTACAAACCAATATAATGAGCGCAAATCCTCAACTAACGAACGCAATATGGATACTTTTTCACCTACTTCAACTGCTACATCCTCTTTACTCTTAAAACTATCAAGTGTTCGTGCAGCTCTTACATAAGCTTCTAACCTTTGTTTACGCCCCTTCGCATTAACCAGTTTTGAAAACTCACGGCGAACCACCTGCACTCTTGCTCTATCACCATTATCTAAATGGCGACTTGCCAACAACTTACTGATTACATCAAGCCCCTTATCCTTCTTTTCATCTATTACTCGAACTACTGTATCCTTCATAACCACTGCAACCCCTTCTTGTTCCCTTTTGTTACTTATACTATACCAATTTATTATATTTTAGTCAATAGATAGTCAGGAAAAAGCAGGGTAAACCTGCTAGTCAATAAAATCATAGTCATCTATTTCTTTCTCTACCCAACCTTTTTTAACTGCAGAAACCGCAGAATCTAACACCTTATGTAACTCCTCACCTATAATTGTACTGTTAGGCAGCAACACATTAATCCCTACTGCTTTTGCATATCTACCTCCGCCACCATAATCAACAAGAACCTCCATAGCGTAGAATTGTTGCAATTCTGATATAAGAGCATATAATAGATTTCTTTCATTTGCCACAATAAACGAGTTATTGATGGTTAACCATTGCTTGTCATCCTTACCTGATTGATAAGAAATCCCCAACAACTCTACCCTTCTACTTACATTTCTTTTATATACCTTCGCCTCAATACTGTTCATTTTCTTATACGTGCGCCCATTAATAAAGTCCCTTAAGTTAACCGCCTTCAACTTCCTTTCCACCTCTGAAAATGCCTTATCTTTGTAACTAGATAACAACTCATCTGTTAACCTCTGTTCAGCTACCCGCAACACATCAGACTTAAACTCCTCGTAACAAACATCCGTCACCTTCTTTGAAATATCCCCCGCTATACTACCAATAAACTCAGAAATAAAACAATCCTCAACTTGGAATACAAAATCCTTTCCAACCCTGACCGGAACTACCTCAATGTAATGTATATTACTGTCCCGAAAATACTTAACTTTACTATCTTCGTTTCTATGCGTCACAAATACTTCGAACACAAAAGGCTTCATATCTTCTTCAACCACATCCACAGCATTATAATCGCCTAAAACCCCTACATCAGCCACATAATCACCTACAGGGTACTCAACAATACTGATATCCCTAACCTTCTTGTAATGTGCTAACACATCTAAGACTGAAATTTTATAATCCTCTACCCCTAAGGAACAAAACACATTTTTAATTCTAGATGGAAAGTAATCTAACCCTATATCTAATTTTATATCTTCGCCCCTCTTAATAGCCCTCGATATGTAATGCTTTGCCTCAAAATGCAACAACGTCTCCTTTGTGAC
This sequence comes from Bacillus cereus group sp. MYBK15-3, assembly GCF_051916765.1. Classification (NCBI taxonomy): domain Bacteria; kingdom Bacillati; phylum Bacillota; class Bacilli; order Caryophanales; family Bacillaceae; genus Bacillus; species Bacillus cereus group sp. MYBK15-3. The sequence continues at coordinate 252,335 of NZ_JBQAHG010000006.1, read as the reverse complement.
CGAACACTGACTATCAGGTTTATGACTAAAATGGTGTTCCCGCTTGCTCCCTTTTCGAAACACGACATCCTCACCGCAATGAGGACATGTATAAATCACACCACGCAATAACCTATCGTCTATAGAGACTATTGCGTCTCCTTGTAGTGCAAAATTCAACTTTACACCCACCTAATTACACTCCCCTTTCTTGTTTCTTTGTTTTATTCCCGCTACCTAATTCTTGTTCATTTCAAACAAAAAAGTGAGTATCTACATACTCACCTCACTGTTTTTACTGACTCTTTAACATGCATTTTCCGATGTAAAATGGTCAATAAACTGTCCATTTCTCGGCGGTATGACGGGAAACCGTACCAAAACTCCAACCTATTTTTAGCCTTCTTTGTAAGCTTATGATAGAACTTATTACCACGTACAGCGACAGACATATCTCCCTCAACCCAACCACCAGTATGTAGTGAATTTCCGGTATTTCGGTTTATGACATATGGCAGTTTTACGCCGTTCTCATCCTCTAACCAACACTTATAATCAGCACCCTCATTGCAAATTAGTTTGTAATTCTGTTTGTACATAAGCAGCAAAACTGACAACTGCGGTCTCGATATTCCTTTCATAGCAACCCCTCCTCCAATCCCTACTGTTTACTTACTTTCCCCTAACATCTTCGCATCTGCTTCCGGAATTACGAATAACTCGTAATTGTCTAATTCCTGTTCCGTTAATTCCCTGTTATACGCAACCGCTCCGAATTTTCCAAATGACTCATCTGTATCTACAAAATCTCTAGGCTGACAACCCGGACTGCACCCTCTTAGTGTATAACCATACCAATGTTTCTCCATAAACCATTACCCCCAATAATTATTTTAGTAACTCTTTACCCGCAGCAGTTAATCGAATTGCTCCATGTAAAAACCCTTGATAGTGATACTTTTCTACTAAACCTTTTTCAATAAGGCTACCTATTGTTCGTTGATTATACGCATCAGATGGGTGACGTAACACGTTTTCGCTAAACGGATTTACCAACGCCTGTAATACTTTTTCTTGTGCCTTTGATACTTTCATTTATAAAACCTCCCGTAATTTACATATCGCTTTATTACCTAAAGTATACCACAATATTATATTTTAGTCAATATTCTCTTATATAGAACTAATAAGAAAGCCCCCACATATCAATCTCCGCTTTTCCATCCTCTATCTGTCAATATCAAGGAATAGTTCGCATTAACATGTTTTATATCTCCGATTTGATACGGCTTTCCTGTACTTGGATTGATTTCCTTAACCTCCTCATAAACCCTGCACATACCCTCGTATCCAGTTACATACGTCTTCTTATTTCTTCCCCTACCGTACGGTTTTGTTTGAATAACGTAACCTACCTGTATCTCCATGTAGTCATGCTCATTTTTATATAAACGATAGAACCATGAAGTATCTTTACATCTAAATTTACGTATTCTCATGTTAAAAGAACTATGGTACTGAAACCCGAAACGTTTTAAGATTTCCTCAATCTTTTTTGTTGCTTCCAATACACCCTCTTCGTTATCCCTATGATAAAACTTCCCATTAAACTGTTTAAGGTAATTTAACATTTGCTCCCACGTAAAACTCATGATTCTATCTCCTCTCTATTCCGCTTTGTTACGCACTTGCCTTTTCCCAGTAACTGTACAGTGCTGAACCCCCGCAGTCCCACGTATCATAGAAATACCCATCTTCACAAGTCACAATATGTTTTGCTACCTGCAATACAAACGTACCTTCCTTGTTACTGCTTGCGAATGACTGTACTTTTGGTCGTTTTGTCCCCTTCTTATTTGAAATCTTATATTCAATGAAATTGTTTCGTTTTAAATACTCTCGCCACGCATCCTTATCGTTTGGCATTACCTTCAACTCAAAACCTATAGCATACAACTCATTGTATACCGTATCCCAGTCCTTACCCGTAGCCTTACAAAGCGCCCTAACTACACAGTCGCTTGTATCATTCTTTTTAGGATTTGGATTATAATATCTATTTCTTGTCTTTGCCATTACCTGTAGCCCCTCTCGAGTATCTATATTTATTAAACCATTAATTACCCTTCTTTGTTTCTTCAGCAATAAAGCGCTCCATTTCAGTAATTGCTTCCTTTTGAGAACTTTGCAACATACTAGAACAACGTCGCTTACCAATAACCGATAAGTACATACCTTTTGGGTCACCCTTCATTCCTCGAATGCTATGATAAATTGTGCTTTCACGTTGCTCTAACCGGAAAGAAAGTACACGGTCTCCTAGAGATGCTCGAATAACCACACAAACTTCATCCCCATACGCTTCTCTATCTTCTATTTCATGCCCTTGTTCTTTTACCCATTTACGTACTTTAGTGAATGTTTTTGCCATTTTCTTTCCCTCCGATTAGTTTATATAACACACTTTTTACTTCCATTTGTTACTTAACTTGTTACCTTTACTATACCATTTTATTATATTTTAGTCAATAGTAAAGCAATAGAGAAGCCGACCTCTTTACGAAATCAGCTTATATCTCTTTAACGTTTTCAATAACCCTTTCAGCCTTTTATCTCCTGCTTCGTTCCTCTCTCCGGTAACTTTAGTCACTTCATTACTCACATGGAACAAAACATGGAAACTCTTAGACTTATTTCCAGAAGTACCCGACAAACCCATCTCACTCCACGTTTTTACCCTTACGTATTTAGGGAACATACCCACAAATTGGTCAGCAGACCCCTCATCTTCAAAAAACCGAAAAGTGATGGAACAAGATTCGTACACCGCTTTACATATACTTTCTTCATCCTCTGGGACAACAGATGGAGGATAACTCCCAGACTCTATACTCTTATACGGTTTTTCCACAATAACCACCTTCTACTTGTAGTATTTATGGTATATATCATGGTCTTCTTTTGTTCCTCCTAAACCATCACCGTTAAAATCCTCTATATACGGGTTGTCGGGCGTTGTGTCCGTTTCTACACCATCCATGAAGACTGACACCACAGAAACTAAAAACCACCCTACAAGAGCCACAATAACCGCTATCCCGCCTAGACAACCCCATGTAGCTAAATCGCTAGGTGCATTGTACACTTTTCCGTTATTTACATACACTTCCTGTATCCGATTATCCTTACTTACTTTAATAAAAAGCGTAATATCGTTACCATTTTCCTTTGTATGTATCCTCTTAAACCCCGGCATATCTCGAAATGTAAACTCATCAAGCTCCTCTATTGTATCGAGCAACCCCTTTGTCTTATCCTCATCATATTTTGTGTACTGCAGCTTTTGCCTAAAGTCACTAAACCAAGCCGACATCGTAAACCCCCATTACTTCCCTAGTATTTTATACAGAAATAGCGGGAGTACCTAAACCCCCGCTAACTTACATACTCTCGTGTATAGCGATTTATGCCTTTCTTACAATTTCATTATATAAGAACTGTGCATATTGCTCACGTTTTACTACTGTGTTACCTGCGAACTCGTTATTTCCCATACCGTTTGAGATATTGTTACCTAGAAGGATTCGAGTGTAATCATATGCCCAATGTCCCTTAGGTACATCCGCAAAGTTTTCCATCCCTTTAGCCTCTAGTTTAAACGCCTTTTTAAGTACAGCAGATAGCTCGTAGCGTGTTAATCCATCGTTTGGACGGAAGTTACCAGAACCATCACCAACCATAATCCCTGCATGGTTTACATTCTTGATATCTTGCTCAAAGATATCGCCTTTAATATCCCCAAACTCTGTTCCACCTTGAACATCTGCTAGTTTCAGATGGCGGCTGATTAAAGAAGCTACCTGACCACGAGTCACGTTATCTCCAAAACCAAAGCGTCCGTCTCCGTAACCTTTAACCAACCCGTCTTTTGCTAATTGGTCGATTGCCTTTTTAGCCCAGCTATCTTTAGGAACATCTGTAAATGCTGAACCATCCACTTCCGGTTTAACTTCCGGCTTAACTTCTGGTTTAACTTCTACTGTTACTTTTCGTTTTGCTGTAACTTCATGCCCTTTTGAGTCAACAACCTTATACGTAACCTCGTACACTCCCGGTACGTTTACATCTACATTTCCGCTGTACGTTACTTTAGAAGTGATATCCCCATCTTCTTTATCGTTAGCAGTTACGCCATCCATCACCTTAAACTCAGAACCCTCAGTAATTGTAACTTCGCCCGGAACGTTCAGCACAGGTGCTTGGTCTTCTACCTGCTTCTTAGGTAACACCTTTAAGATTTTTTCCTCCACAGCCAGATTCCCATCACTATCTTTAACCGTAAACTGTAATTTGTAGTCGCCCTCTTGACTTAGTACGCTTAGCGGCTTCCATGTTTTTAAATCGAACACCTTAACCTTACCCGTAATGTCTCCATCCTCGTCATCAATGGCTTTAATGTAATCAGCAGGGTTAAATGTATCCCCTACATATGCCACCATATCTTCAGTCTTAAACGAAATGATAGGCTTTCCTGACTCCACAACATGCACTACAGCTTCACCTTTACCTACAAATCTAGCTAACCCATTATCGTCCGTCTTATCTAAATTAAACATCACACGATAATCCCCTACTTGATTCACATCTACAGAATTAACATCGTACTTCACATAGTAATCTAGATTTCTAATGCCTTCTGAAGTCTGTACCTGAGCTTTTAACCCTAAAATATCTACTAAGTTATGTACAAATCCTTGTGTTCCCTTTTTAACAGTATACTCAGGTTTATCAAATGTAATAGGTACATTGTATTGTGCTACTCCTTGTACATAAGCAGCCTCACCTACTTTTAATGTATCTACTGTTTGTGCTTGTGCTACTCCTGATACCATTGTAACCGCCATTACAGCAGTTGCGGCAACCCCAACCATCTTCTTATATTGTTTTTTCATTTGTAATTCCCTCTTCCTTTTATAGTTTTTGTTTTTATTGTTTTCAATATTTTTCTATACACATTATACAATATATTAGCCCCCAGACTTCCTTTATTTTAGTCCGTAAACACATATTCATGTACTTAGCTATTAAAACTAGGCTTATTTATATTACTAATCTTCTTATCCGCACATACTAGAAAACATGCAGCTAACTTGTTGTTAAGGTTAGTATATACCGCCTTTTGTTTTTCATGTTCATCATTGTTATCAAAAATAAATCTTTTACCTATATTCCTATTTTTAAAGGAAAACCCTAGAGTTTTCCTTCGTTTATCAAATCCACAACTTCATCTACTGTAAGCTCTGGATTCTCTAACAGAGCGTTTGTCAACCTGTACAAACCCATCCGACTCAAATCCTCCGGTGTATCCCTAAACGTACAGGTTACAAACACCCGATATTCCTTATCCTTGTACCATACATCCGCTACTTTTCCATACATAGAAACCCTACCAATCTCTCCTAAAGTTGTAGTTGTACTCAGCGTTTATCACGTTATGTTCTTCATAAAACCCGAATCGCTTATACCAAACCTTTAACCTCTCTACATCGCCGCCCAACTCACCTGTAACAAACGCCAGTAGTGGTTTCTTTCTAGAAGCAGCGAAATCAATAACTTTTTGTAACGCTTTGCTACCATGACCCCTGTTTTTATAACCGGGAGACACCTCAATCGCTGCCAAATACACGTATTCATCAAACTCCTCTACAGTCACTCTAACATGGCTATTATGTAGAGGTATCTCTAGCTTCCATAACGTATCTTCCAATCTCTGTTTTGTTTTCAAACTCTTACCGATTAGTCTATTCAGATTCCTTACCTCACCCCAGTTACCACTAACCGCAGCCTTATCTGCAGCTACTGCTAACTCCTTACTGTACTTAACAATAACTTCCTCAATATCTTTAATACTATCGGAAATATCCTGCTTACGCTCTTCGTCTTTTAACACCATCCTACCAACCCCCTTATAGTACCTTCCTTATTTTATCCCACCATTATATACTTTGGTCAATAGGGGAAATCCCCTAAGACCGCTACTTTCGACTACCTTTGACCTCTTTAACCAAAGTACGATAATGGAAACGCTGTATCTCGCCACCCGCAGGAATAGTATTCAACTGAACCTCTGCAATCTCCCCCACTACATAACCATCGATACCACCTTTTGCGTTAATATGTAAATGGGAAGCATCAACAATCTTTCCTGCTTTCTTTTCTACTCTACCAATTATCCCGTAATACCTCTGGATTATATCTAAACGAAACCAACGTTCCGCCTCTAGTTCTGTCTTAACTACAAATGAGACATCTGCCTTACTGATTTTTCCTTCACGCACTAATTTACTACGTTCACTGTCCGTCATAACGTCCTTCCCATATTTCTCCTGTATGTCTCTGTACCATCTCATATCGTGTTCGAAAACTCGGTCTAAGAAATCAACAATAACTCTTCGTCCTGACTCTATCCATCCCGCACGTTCAATAAAGTATTTTGCCTCGGGTAACTTATCTTCCCACTTCTGCTTGTGACGTAAGTTTAACCCTATCATATGATTTAAATGTGATACATCGTGCCAATCACCTTTTTTAGCTGCCTTCTCTAACGCCTTAGTCAACTTCTTACCTTTATTTAGAATATCGGTTTCGATTTCTTTTATATAACCCTCAAGACTTTTCTTATAATCCTCCGCACCTTGTAATGTATCTAATGGACTTTCTGTCATATTGACCGCTCCCTTTCCTGTTTTCGTTATATATCTTTTGTTGTTTTTAATATACCATATTATTATATTTTAGTCAATAGAAAGTAAAAAGAGGACTATCGCTAGTCCTCTACTACCCTACATCGAGTTAATACCGTTTGCTTTTCCTCACGATATTCAGTATGGTCTTTAACCGTTCCTTTTAGTTTGATTTTCTTGTCATCATCTGCATAGGCTTCTAGATTTTTCTGTGTTTTCCACATAAATATGTTACCCTTTTCATCCTGCATTTTATTAATATACGTGTAGCCATACATACCTTCAAGCTCAATAGAAACCATAACCGTTAGGTCTAATTCTAGTTTATCCCCAACTTCCCCCACGTACTGGCTTTGATACTCATTTGCAAGTCTGACCGATTTAATATAATCCTTTGTGAACTCAGGACTACACACATATACAGCACCATAATCCGTATAAGCAACTAACTCCTCCACGTTTAACTCAGCTGTTGGATACTTCTCTGGTTTATCTGTAAAGTAGTAACCCACCCCTGATATATGTTTAGCTCCTGCCTCTTTTAACTCTTTTCGTAGGGAGAATATATCCCCAAGTACCATGTGTATTGTCCCTTTGTGAAAACCTAAGTCCTCCATCTTCTGCTTATTTGTTTCTTTCGCCTTCTCCCGACGTTCTGCCAACCTTTTCTCTTCTCGTTTTTGTCTTCTAGCCTCTAGTTTAGCAGCATGCTCTGGTGTATATACTTTACGCTTCGCATTCATGCGCCCATCCCCGCCACACTGGTAACATACCCGTCCTGTAAGCTTCCATCTATCACTAAAACCTGCCCCACCACATCTGCTACAGTTTGTCTCCACTATTTGGTGTTTTGTCCCGTTTCTATCGATTCTTTCGGATAGTACAACATCTTTTCTCATATTCCCCATCCCCATTTCCTTTTTGTTGTTTTAAATATACCAGTTTATTATATTTTAGTCAATGTGTTTCCTTAATAAAAAGGTTAGGATTACCTAACCTTATCGGTTCTCTACATAACCCGCTATTGTTGTTAGCTCTATCTTCCGTTATCTATGGCTCTTTTTCCGTAATTCTCAATATTCTCTACATTCCAAGTATATGTATACACTTCGCTTGCCAAACGTTTTAACTGCGTAACCTGTTTGGGTGAAAGCTCACCATCATCGTTTAATCTTTTAACAAAACTATTTATATAACCCCAACCACTATGTCTTGCACTCTTGAATTTTTCAATATCAATTTCTTTAGTACACTGAACGAGTTCCTCAACTGAACCGAACATTTCATCCCACTTCTTACCGTTAAACTCATGCGGTCTTAACTCCGAAATAGTACCGTTCCAATTTTCACGACTCTCTCTTGAAATATATAACATTGCAATCCCTCCAGTGGTTTTCGTTTATCTTATATTAAGTATACCAAGAAATTATATTTTAGTCAATGGAATTATAAAAAGAAAAGGCTTCCGCAGCCTTATGCGCATTTAAGCGCAACCCTCTCATCAACCACCTCTACAGCAGCTCCATGCTCCTCGTAGTATAAAACTGCCCCGAGTGCATCTTCCATTACTGTAAAAGTTTCCTTTACCTCAGTCCCATCATTGACCGGTATAGAAAGTACCATATCCCTATCATTATGTATACATAAACGTAATCCACTTACACCCATTACCAACACCCCTATTTACTTGAATAGTTTATCCATATTGTCTTTAATAAAAGAATTTCCATCACTAGGTAAATCCGTAGACCCCTTCTCGTTATCTTCTTTTACACTCTCTTTTACCTTATCTACCTTAGTGTCTACACCGCTTTTTACATTTGTACCCGCATCTTTAATGTCTTTCCAATAAAACAGATACACTGCAAAAACGATAGGTATAATAACAACAACCGCTGCTGTTATCTGTAAAATACGCGAACCTACACCACGCTTTTTCGGTTTTTTATTCGCCTTTTCTTCCTTTTTAGCCGAAATGTTTAAGTCCCTAACCATCTCAGAACCTCCTACTCCTTTATACCCTTATAAAGAACTTTCCCACTCTGTTTACATTCCCATAAAAAATAGAGGGTACACACCCTCTATACGTAAACCATTTGGTATAAAACAAAAATAAGTCCCGAAATCCCAATACATGCAAACAATGAAGCTACCAAGCACACACCAACTAGCCTAGAGTCTGAGAATTTACATAACCCCATAACTATACGCACAACACCTGTATATTTGTAAGTATCCTTTATATACACAACCCATCGAAACGATATAAATAAAAATACAGACGACAATAAAAACCTAACTAGATAATCCACACAACCACCCCTAAACAAATAGATACCCAACAACCTCTACTGTTCTTTTTATTGCTACAACAAAAAGCAAGGATATACCCACTATCCCACAAACGTACTTTACCTTACGCTCTTTTGGTACAAGACTGTAAACTCTGCGAATCTCGAATCTCTTACAATCCTTTGCGTATTTATTTTGATACCAACCTAGCAAATAACGAGATATAACTATAGCCCCTATAAACTGAACAATAGCCAACAATGCTTCGACCACCCAATTCATTTACAACACCCCCAACATCTTCGCTACACATCTTCCTGCTTCACAGACAGACATGAGAATTAATACCATATACGGCAGCATTAACCCCGTTCCGTTTAACCTTTTATGGTCAAATTTGAAAAAGGAATACTTACCTTTCTCAGAAGCTTTCCACTCAATCCCTTTCATTAACCCAATACAAATAAGTAGCATAATCGTATCAGGAACTAACGACATCAAATCTACGTTTTGAAACAAACTAACCCCGTCCTTTACACTAACCTCTTAGAAATTCTCCGATTCAGCAAAAACCCAAGATTCGAATTTTTGCTCATCTTTAAACGTTTTTTCTATTCCAAGTCCTTTGTTCTCAACCTTTAAATCCCCGCTATCTAACTCTGAAAATACCCAACCATCATGAACCAAATTCTGTATAGTCATAGTAAACACTCGTGTATTTGTAACAAACGGTGCGATTTTCATCTCTGTAGGCGTCTCTTTTTCAACCTTATCTTCTAACGATTTAACAAGTGCCGCGAAACTGTAGTCTAATGGCTTAAGGAGTGTATTACCTTTTGTATCCACCACATAGTAATCACTCTTATCGTCTGCATATCGAGAATTCCCTTTAAACCCGTAATCTACAAATACCTTATAACGGTTTCCCACAACCTTTAAACACTTAAAGGAAATATCGCTATGTACCATGAACAACTTACCATCTCTGTACTCCAATGTTTCACTTGTAAATGGTTTAAATTTTTCTTCCTGACTGTAATTCATAATTACCCTCCTGCAAATTATACATTTCATAAAGAAAGGAGACATAAAGCCCCCTCTCAATTACATCAATTCTTTTAGTTTGTTTTCAGAGATAATTTGAATCTCAGACCCTTTTTCTTGCAGGTCTAATGCGTTCTTATGTTTAGAACTCATTTTACCACCTTCAAACTCCCCTGTCTCATCATTATAGCCACCTAAGACTAGATAAGACGTTTTTGCAGAGACAGAACCACTAACCTTACCGCCAAGGCTTTTAATACGCTTTGCGATATTGTCTCGAGACTCTGACAACTTACCTGTAATAACGAACGATAACCCATCTAATGAAGGTTCAACTTCGGATGGTTCTTCAATCGGCTCATCGACACAGTACCCTTCCCAAAGTAGGAACTGCATTGTTTCTCGTACATCCTCATTACCTACGAAATTGACGATTTCACCCGCCAGTACATGACTGATTCCATCCAGTTCAATCACTTCATCATGAAGCGTACCTGCTGCGTAGGCTCTCACGATATGTTCCCAACTGTGATACTTATCGGCAAGGATTTTAGAAACGTTTTTACCAATGTTTCGAACCCCTAAACTAGACATAACACGGGATAATGGCGTTCCTTTTGTTTGCTCAATCCCTTTTAGCATTTTCTCAACACTACCTTTACCCATGCCAGATAATCCCGCAATCTCTTCTGCATGGCTTTGTAACTTAAAGATGTCTGTAATTCCATTCACAAACCCTTTTTGGTATAACATGGTTACTGTTTTCTCACCTAAACCATCGATATCCATAGCAGGTCGAGACACGAAATACTGCAAGACACGTTCTACCTGTGCTTGGCAACTATTACTTACGCAGTACAGAGAAATAGACTCATCGCCATGCTTATCTTTACCAATAACACGCTCTACATGACCCCCACATACAGGGCATTCTGTAGGTTCTTGAATCTCTACCTCTTCCCCAGTTCGCAGCTCTTTAACCGCAGAAGTGACTTGTGGAATTACATCGTTAGCTCTAGCCACTACAACCGTATCCCCTACACGAATATCTCGTCTCTGGATGTTTGAAATGTTAGCAAGAGATGCTCGTCTAATCGTCGCCCCTGCAATCGTAACTGGCTCTAATACTGCGTTTGGTGTTAACTGCCCTGTTTTACCTACCGTCCAAACCGTATCTAGCATCTTCGTTGTTGCATCCATTGAATCGAACTTAAACGCAATCGCATATTTAGGGTGTTTGTTTGTAGAACCCGCACGGATATGTTCTTCCTTCTCGTTAACCGTAATAACCAATCCGTCGATTAAGTGGTCAATATGAGGACGTTTTTCCTCTGCGTACGTTAAGCAATATTCAATTAACTCTTCAATTTCATCGGACTGGAATAGTTTTGTTGTACTTACTGTAAAGCCCCACTTACGCAGCAGCTCCATGTCACCCATAGCCGTAGACGTTCCGTTTTCAACAATTTGATATGCTCGTAGCTGTACTCCACGCTCTAATGCTACCTTTGCCTCGAAGGAACGAATTGAACCACTAGCAAGGTTACGTGGAGAAGCGTACGGCTCTTTTCCTTCACGAATTAGCTCCGCATTGATACGTTCAAAGTCCTCAAACGGGATAATAGCCTCCGCACGAATCTCAACTAGACCTTTTGCATCAATAACCTTCGGTACACTTGGTAATACATGAATTGCATGCGTAACATCCTCACCTACTGTACCGTCACCACGAGTGACCCCTTGAAGGAGCAACCCATCTATGTATGTAAGCCCGATTGTTAATCCATCTTCCTTATCATCTGTTTTAAATGAGCAGTTCGGGAAACGATTTGTAAACGACACTAGACCCTCTCTATCGGTAGCTTTCTCTAAAGATAGCAGCTTATTACGATGCTTTACCTCCATTAAACCTTTACGCACAAACGTATAAATTCGTTGTGTAGGTGAATCTTCGCTTTTATACTCTGGATACTTTTGCTCTAAATCAACAAGTCGATTGTATAGCACATCATACTCCGTATCTGTAATGACAGGTCGCTCTGCAGCGTATAGCTTATCGTGGTGAATAATTTCACCCCGTAATTCATCGATTTTCTTTTTAATTTCTTGACTCATACTACATTCACCCTTCCGTATTTTCTATCTTTAGTATACCAGTTTATTATATTTTAGTCAATACATATCCGTCTTACTATTTTTAACTATATCAAAAGACTACCCAAGAATCTCGATTGTTTGTATCAAAAAAGAAGCCCATAACCTTAGGCTTCCTTACCGACCAACTTAATTTTTCGAAACACTAACACACCACACAATACCTCAAGTATCGCCGGAATCAATAACCCCGATACTGATACCCATAAGGACATCACTCCGATAGCTACCATACACGTTCCGTACACAAACCTGTTTATCTTTGTCATAGCTACACTTAACCCGAGGGCTATTACCTGAGCAGCCAAAATAACTCCAACCGCTCCAGATGTATTCCAATCAAACATTTGCAATTTGTACCCATATAAAATCGTATCCAACACACCGAATGTACTTCCCAATAAACCTATATAAAATTCAACAACCCTACGCATAAAACGTCCTCCATTACATTCTTTCTATACAACTACACCCTTTTCAGAACATACTCCATTTCTACACCGACTTTAAACAGTCTACATAAAGTCAACTTAAATGTGTACTTAAGTCAACATAGACTCTTCTTCCCTTTATTCATACATAACTTCCCCTATATCAAAGGCATATAGTCGAATTCAAAGTCTACATTAAACTCACATTACGTCTACATAAAGTCACACACATTTTTAGGCAAAATAAAAAGGATTGCTCGGACACAACCCTCATTATCCTCTATTTTCATCGATAACTACTTTGTTCTCATATTCATAAACAGAAATATCTGTACCCTCTATTGCCTTGTTATACTGCTCCTTGCTTACACCTACAAGATACGTTTTACCAGATACATCTATTTTTAAATCCCCATAGGACTTATCAGAACCACTTGTTACTTCCTTAGACACAACGTAAGCCGTCTCACTTTTACCTTTCTCAATAACTGCTTGTTTCTCTGTATGCGCATACACCTTTAACCCAGATACAGAAACTACAATCGTACATAAAACAGCACCCAATGCGATAATCGCTTTCTTTTTACTCATGTAACCTCTCCTTGTACAAATGACTTTCACTTATCTATTTGTACTTTCAAGGAGTTTGTTTATATCCTACTTGTCTTTCAATATAACCTTATCTTCATATTCAATAACATTAATTTTATCGCCAATCTGTAAGGACTCATACACCTTATCATCTACATCTATATCGTGGTTTTTCTTCCCCATATAGACCTTAATACTGCAAGTATCTGGGTCATCTGAAAGTGGAATCGGCATTCCACTTGTTAGGAGCATATTCGAACCACCTTGTACCATTTCTTTATCTACCACAATTGCCTGTACTTCTCTACCATTCTTCAAGGCTTCTTGTTCCCGTAAACCTTTATCTATCGAAAACCCGATTGATACCCCAATGAACACCAACAGTAGACCTGCTGCAATAAACCACTGCTTCGTATTCTCAAACATTAAGACACCTGCCTTTATCGTTTAAATTCAGTAATCGGGACACCGTTCCCTTGTAACCAAACAACATCTAGATTCTTCATTACCTCCAAGGTATCCCCCTTATTTACTTTGTTGTAGGTATCCTTATCCACAAGAATCCTGTATTCTTTCCCATCGACCAGAACGGTTATATAGCAATCACTTACACCATCTGCAGTCGAGTTTGTGTACACAGGCATAATAACCGGAACAGTCAACATAGCTACATAACTACTCTCCGTTACCTCATTCTCTACTTCTTCCTTACCTACAACAGTAGCACTCACGACCTCTGCACCATCTGTAGCATCTTCAGACGTACCTACAGCAAGTTGGTAAAAGTTATACCCCATACTCCCCATAAATAATAGAAGGATTACCGCAGTAACTAATAGACCAAACATACCTTTTGATTCACCCATATGCTATCAGTCCTTTACTAACATTTTATCTCCATACATCACAACCGGCAGGTCGTCACCCTTTTTCACTTTTTTGTACACCGACTTGTCTACGGTTATTACACGAGTTCCGTCACCATCCTGTACGTTTATCTTATACATAGGCGGTTCGCCCTTCTTTGTTTCGTTTATTTCCTTATCACTAACCTGTACGTAATGTACATCCCCTTTTTGTAAGGCATTATGCTCACCTATCGTATCCCAAATACCTTTCCCTACCACTAAACAAACCGCTGCAATAAAGAAAACCCCAAATATAACAGCAAACCACCCATCGAACTTCTTCATTAGTGAAACTCTCCTTTTCTTATTATTACCTCACATAACATCCCAAATAAATTTAGCTACCATCAGACAGACCATACCTAAAAAGAAAAGACCTAAAGGTAAAGCGAAACTTCCTTTACGTTTATCCGTCTCTTTTAACTTATTTTCTACAGACATGCGAACCCTCCTATCTACAAGCTCTCCCTTAATTACCGTAAGCCGTATTTTCTGCGTAATATGCCTCAGATGTAGAAGTGTATATCACTGCACCATTTTTAAGTTTTAATTGAATATCATCGTTGATTTCACCTTTGTGTAGTGGGTTGTCTAATCTCCCTACATGCAGCTTCTTAACCCCAACTTTGATAACTTTATCAGGAGTGTAAACCTCACTACCGATAACTTCTCCCGATTTGATAGCACTAACCATCCTTTTTAACACAAGGTCTCTATCCCCATTCATCTCTAAGTTTAACCCGAAATTCTCATGTGTTATTAACCTAGAATAAGACTTAATTCCATCCTCCTGCGTTACAATTAAAAAGTAGTCGTTATTATCCATATTAACCGCCCTCTCATACTTGTTTTACATAAAATTTACCGTTGTACTCAGTAATCGCTATCGTATCTCCGATTTTTACATCCTTATATACCTTATCGTCTACACCAATTTGTATTGTTTCCCCTTCACCATTCACACGGATTTCGTACCGTGTATCTTCATTACCCCTGTCGTTTCTGCTCTTTTCAAGCACTGTCACGTATGTAGCGTTACCCTTTTTAATTGCCGCTTCTTGTACCTGAGGTTCGTAAAAATCCAAATAAAGTACATACATAACAATCCCAACCATTATAAGAAACACAGGGATACTGGCTTTAATCGTAATGTCATCGAAACATCTCCAACGACCTAAGCCTTTTCCCTTTTTACTTACCTTCTCTTCTCGAGACATACAAAGCATCCTTTCAAATTCGTTACCCTATAAATACTTTATGTAATGCCAATGCTGTCGCTAGAATACCTAGTATCGAACCAACATACAAAAGCTCCGTCAGTATTTTATATTCTAACCACATCTGCTTTCTTTTCTTGTACATATCTTCCTTAGACTGAATCTTCATAGACCTAAACCCTGTAGAAGATACGTAAGTGCGATTAATAATACTGCAGAGCCTAAAAATACAAACCCAAAGTGTTTCTTTATCCAAGGAATATCTCCTCTATAAGGACGACTGTAAAACTCATCGCTTATATTCCAAAGAAACTCCCCGTCTTTATCCTCTAACATTAACCATTTAGCTCCTACGCCGTGGCTGTGCGCAATAGACCCCAGTACCTCAGGGTCAATCCCATTTTCACGCAGCTCCGGACAGTTTGCAATATGAACGTAACGAACCCCATCCGTATCGAATATCTCACGTATTGCTTTTGCCTCTTCTTTTGTTGCATGAAAACTTTCTCCTTGGTACATCTTTTGAAACGCACCTACTAAATCACTCATTTACCTCACCCTATCACATCTACATAATATTTAACCGTAGTCCAAAATGGAAAACTCCCCAAACAGCCACAACAAGCGCAGCGGTTACGAGAACCAACTTTCCTACCTCAACACCAAGATAAATCTGCCTTATCTCACTATCGATATTCCAAACAAAGGTTTTCTCGTTCGTATCCACAAGAAACCAATCAAACTCATCTTTGTATTTACGAAAGAAGGGCTGCAACCTCCTGCACATCCCTTCTTTCGAATTCGTATACTGGTGTACTCCCGGTACATCAGTAATATGTGGATATGCCACACCTTTATTTGCAAGTACATCCATAACTAGACTTCTATCTTCCTTTGGTACTACAAAACTCTTTTTCTTAGCTAAGCTACCAAGTATCTCCTCAGCACCTATCACTTCACAGACACCAACTTCCACATTACATCTTCATACTGTTCTGGCTTAAAATCATGGGACACCCCGAACTCATCTACTTGAAAATAGATTCCGTATCGATTGCAAAAGACCTCGACCTGCTCATTCCCGACACAAACTGCCTTATATCCCGGCTTTAAACAAGCAAAAATTTCATGTGTTTTCATACCTTACTCCCTCCCATCTTTAGTTATACAGTATTTCTTACCGTTTCAACCGCCTAGAAGCGCTCCAGACGGTGTTTTTTAGTCTCTAACCCAGATATATAAAACTCCTTCTTGTCGGCTTATAACCGCCCTGTCGTGTACACTAGCAACCGCAAAAGAAATAGGTACACGTAACGCATCGATTAAGTCATCTTTTACTATCGTAACCCCGTTTTCATCTTCCTCATCTAAATAACTTCCGATAGCTACTGCACGTTTACCTGTCTTTTTAATTGCTTCACGCAGGTAGTACAACTCAGAATCTTTAACCTCGAAATCTTCGCCTTTTTCTAGCTTAGACAGCATATCAGCAATTTTCTGTACGATATACATACCACGTACCGCATCCACATCCCCTGCAGCATACTCCATCATTTCGATACCCGACTCAGCTAATCTCATGTCATCCATAGTGCCCTCAGTTATGACTGTTTTTGCATAAGAACCAGAAACCCAACCACCCTCAGGTACTGGCAACTTCTCACCTTCTTTACCAGAATGGTAGTTACTTGCCGTTAACATATCTAGACTCTCGTTTTTTCGTTGTCCTTTAGTTACATTATCTAGATACCCTTTAGAAATGTGTTCACTTAATCCTGACGACTGTACGTCCTGTTTGTTTTTCTTATTGTTTGTCATCTTCCTTACCTCCTTTTATTTTTCTTCAATCGTAACCGTAATGTTTAGTGCCTCTTTCTCTTCCTCAACACCTAAGCACTTCATAATAACCCCACAAGGGATACGGGCTTCTTTTAGCTCCTCCAGTACCTCATCGGTTGCAAACTCTTCGCTAACCAGTACAAGCGCTCTCTCGCCTTTGTTCCGTTCCGCAACCTCTTTCATTTGTGTAGCATCATCAAATTGCAGCAACTCCATATGCCTTACAAGGTCTTTCATATCGTAGAACCCGAATTTGTACCCTACACAAACCATTACATCAAACTCATCTAAAAAGTAATGCGGAATGAGAGTGGCTGCCCCGTCTGCAATTCGGAATGTATCTCCTTTTACTACCGCATACCGAATAACCCCTTTTACATCTTCGTAAAACTTATGTATTGCCGTCAAACTCAGAGAAGATAGCATTTCACCCTCCCCATCTAAAAACACATTCTTTGTAGGCTCAACATCTTTAACCTCATATTTCACAAAGTTATCACTAAACACTAGCATCTTCGTAATATCTTGCAACTGCTCAACACCTTCTCTGTCAAACGGACTCGGGAAGTTGCTGAAGTCCGTTGGAATCTTGAACGCCTTGTTTGCTTCTACTAACACATCTAAGGCTTGTTGCAGCTCTAACCCCTCTTCATAGGCTACCAACTCGTCATGATGTTCTGCATGTACATAATAATTCATACTTCTACCCCCTTATTATATAGACCGCTCTCTTGGAGCAGCCTTTTAGTTTATAACCAGTCGTCAGCAGTTCCCAAGAAACGAGGAACAACTACCGCACACGGGATTCCCGCAGCCTCTAAACCACCCAAGAACCCCGACATAACTCTATCTTCACGGATACACACAATCGCACTATCCTTACCGACACATTCCACAAGTTTAGCAACTGGGAATGTATTATTTACATTCATAACCATACTGTCCTTAGTTAGTACACCCATTGTAGAATCCTCAAATTCACAATCAATAAAGATATACATATTGAACTGTGTACCAAACGTTTTATACACAATACTCGCATCCATATCCGGTACACGGAATGCTTTCTTTGTCTCTAAAGACTCCCGAACCATAACCTCTAGACTATCAAAGTATTTACTAGTACCTATACGTACCAACTCTCCTAAATCAAACCCAGCACTTGAATCCGCTCGATTTAATGGTGGAGTCTTATCCTCAACTGTATACAACACATATGAATCAATATACTCCATACGCTTAACAAGATTCATAACATCAATCTCATCTACAGCATCGTCATCAGGATTCAAAGGGAAAAATTCGAACTCAGCGGCAAAGTTAGTGAAATCAGAAATAATCTGAAACCCTTTATCCTCTGCAACCATCTTATCTAATGCATCCTGTAGACCTAACTCCCCTTTACACACCTCTAGCTCGTTTATATGTTCTTTATGTACGTAGTAATACATAATCACCATCCTCCAGTGTATACATTTATTATAAGTAGAATTTTATACCGTTTCTCGTACCCCGTTATCACAGGTATACGTAAAATTATTTGTTGTTCTAACTAGCTTTAGTATACCAATTTTTTATATTTTAGTCAATAGTTTAGCGTAATAAAAAGGCATCCTCAACGAATGCCTTTACTTACACCACTAGTTTTTCGTTGTAAGCATTAACCTTTTCTTCAGCCTCTTTCACACTATCAAAAATCAAGCCTTCTGCTACATCTACGTGTTGTACCGTCCCGATAAAGTAATCATCATCCAGACCTACCCACACTGGCTTAGCATCTTCCTTATGTGCTTTAGCTCTTACCTCATCACTACTATGATATAACATATCCTCTGCTAACCACATAATCGCTATACGTTTTCTTTTACCCACAGTAACCACTCCCGTTGCTCGTTTTGTTACCTCTATTATACCAATTTTTTATATTTTGGTCAATATGGTTTTAAAAACCTAAAGAATACTTCCTCGCCGTTATATACGAAACCAATATCCCCATCTTCATCACTGAACATCGGTGCTTCTACCTTTTTATTTCCGTCCACTAATTCAACTGTCTCTTTCGTAAGGTTTTGTCTACCTACTGTAATCTTCTTACCACTTTTGTCTACGTAATGCATTTCTACATCCCCTTTTTGATTAGTTATTTTACATCTTTATGTGGTTCAATTTCCCCGTTTTCTATCATATTTCCGTATTTTGTTTTAATTGAAATTAGTTTATTATAAATCTCTTTTTTATCTTTCGGTATTCGGTGATACAGCTTATACTTAACTTTACCGTCCACAGTCTCCTCTACGTTTAGAGCTACCTTATACCTATCGAACGCACCGCACACCCAGAACCTCACATCCGCATTACTACACGTCACGTATACAGTAGCACTTCCCCTGACATCAATTACAACACCCTCATCATGAATCGTAATTCCTTTGATTGCTTTAAGATATTCTTTACGGGACATTCCATAATATTTAGCTCGTTCTAGCCTACCTTTTATATCTTCTTTTTCTTTCTCCAATTTATATTCTTTTCTCTGCATCGCTTTTATTTTCTTTTTTACATCTTCACTCTCTGCATTAACCCTAGCTAACTCATTTTGTAACTTCTCGACTTTAGATGATGTTCCCACAGCAATAACCTCCACATTTGCTAGGTTAAGACCCGCCCGTAGGTAGGTCTCCTTTTTGTTTTGTACCTTATTTCGGTTCGATTTCCCCGTTCTCCATCATCTTACCGTATTTATTTTTAACAGACACCATTGCATCGTAAATAGCTTTTTTATTTTTAGGTACTTCTCCCGGTTGATATTTTTTGTAGTAATCCTGTTTACCTGGAACATTAGCACGACTTACCCAAAGCTCGTTTTTAGCTTGCTCACCGAATAAACCGTTAAGCTGTAATTCCATGCTTCCATCGTTACCAAACACATACACTCCGTTCCCATATAACCCACCAATTACTACTTGGAAATCACCCTCTTGGAACTCAACACCCGAAATTGTTTTAAAGTATTCAGATTGTGTCATACCTGCGTATTTATCTCTTTGTAACTCAAGGTCAAACTCGCGTATTTCACTTTCTAATCTACGTTCTTGCATGTCCAATTCTGCTTTTTTCTTACGTACTTTTGCTAAATCTTCCTTCGCTTTATCTAAACATCTTTGAACTGACTCTTTATTCACGGTATTTCCTCCTAGTAATTTGGTTTGTTTTAACTATCTTTACTATACCAGTTTATTATATTTTGGTCAATGTAAAATTGAAAATAATTTAAAAGCAGGTGTCTGACTGAACACCTGCACATCTGCTTATATTTATCTATAACCCATCTATACGATAATGTGAAAAACCTTCGTAGCAGTAACTAACATCTATACCGTTCATGAACACCTCACGACTATGTATTTTATCCGTTAACGCTCCTCCAATAAGGTTACGAATCTCTAAATCAGTTACTGGACTTCGTTCCATTGCTGAAAGGTATTCTTCTTTCTTAATTACACCCCAATCCACAACCCTTTTTAATTCTTTTTTCAAAATTAAATCTAACCAAATACGTGTACTCCGACCGTTACCGTCACGAAACGGATGCGCTATATTCATTTCTACATACTTTTCAACAATTTCGTCTAAGCTAGCTTGTGGCATTTGATTAATACCCCTAAGAGAACCTTCTAAATACATAACAGGTGCAAACATAAAATTCCCTTTTGCTATATTTACCGTACGTATCTCCCCGGCAAAATCATAAATGTCCTCAAACAGATAGGTATGAATATCCACTAGCCCTTTATACGTCCCTACCTCTATGTTATCAATATCCCCAGAGTCATATAGTCGTTTTGCGCTGACTTTACTTACTCGTTCTTCTGCCTTGTCTAACTCATCTTGGGTTGCAATTCCTAGTTTATTATCTAACATTAACCCACCCCGCTTTCCTTGGTTTTAGTACCTCTATTGTAATCAATAAAAGGTACTCACGCCTATACGCAAGTACCTTTATCTTCTTTAACAATTCTCTAAGTCGTAGTAAAATCCATCTAAAATATCGCCTTCAATATTGATACTGATTCTAGCGTTACCACAGGAGCAGCGATGTTCACCCATCACATATGTATTACACTCCGAACACCCATGTTTTAAATCAACTTCTTCCCAAGTTACGATTTCCTCACGGTACTTATCTCTCGCTACCTCATCCACTGCCTTTACAATATCTTTTGGTGATAGCCCTTCGATATTAATACCGTTCTCAGCAGCGTACTGAATAGATTTAACAAGCAATTTATCTGCTTTACTTACCTCTTTAATCTTGCGGTTGTACTGCCACGTTATACGGTCATATAACTGCACCAAGTTTGTAGGTGATTGGTTGTTGTAAAGCTTAACTCCATCTACCTCTTTTTCGCACATATGCGCATACGGCTTATCACGATTACAAGAAGGGTATTTTTTATCTAACTCATCCAGTACGTTCTTCTTAAACCAAGGAACATACCCTGTAAACTTAGGCACTAAGCTCCTTCTGTTATACTTCTTCACTTGAATCCCTAACGACTGCATAGCTGTGACCGCTTTTTGCTGCTCTTCTTGTCGTTTTGTATACATTTCTTTATTTAATCCATCGTTGTACTTTTCAATTTCTTCCCAGTCAGCCATAATACCTACAACTTCAT
This sequence comes from Bacillus cereus group sp. MYBK15-3, assembly GCF_051916765.1. Classification (NCBI taxonomy): domain Bacteria; kingdom Bacillati; phylum Bacillota; class Bacilli; order Caryophanales; family Bacillaceae; genus Bacillus; species Bacillus cereus group sp. MYBK15-3. Next base: position 230,461 of record NZ_JBQAHG010000006.1, on the reverse strand, counting down.
CTCTAGTTAGTTTGATTAACTCTCCCCAATTTGAGAGTAGATGGGCATTCGGATACGCTTTATACTCTTTTTTCAACAGTAACCTCTCCTTTGTTTACGCTACAATGAAACACTCATCGTATTCGTTAGACTTTTGAATCTTACAAACGCCACCTTCTAAAATCGTTCCTTCTAAAGAATCATAAAAACTATCTAAATCACCATAATTCTTTTTTATATAATCCACAGGCATCACCTGTACCAGACGTAACCCTACTATATTTGTATCTTTTTTCGTAATCACTACACAAGGCTTTACAACTTTCTTCATATGTGAACCACCTTTTGTTTTGTTGTTTTTGTTATTTTTACTATACCAGTTTATTATATTTCAGTCAATAGACATCCCGAAAGAAAAGCGGTAATCCCCGCTTCTCTTTATCTATGTTATAAAGGAGAGGTTATATGAAATTCATATAACGTTTAAGACAGCTACATGCGTACCTAGAAAGGTATGCAACGGCGTTGTTGTTTACATTACCTATTGCCTACTTTCACTAGCCTCATCTATTTCCCTTAACCTAGAATGGTAAATCATCGTCCGAAATATCAATTGGCTGTCCTGCGCTACTAAACGGGTCATCGTTTTTCCTAAACCCAGAATTTCCACCAGTACCGAACTGACTTCCACCTTGATTGCCAAATTGACTTCCACCGTTACCTGCAGGTGGATAAGGCTGCGCTCCGCCATTACGTGGCTCTAAAAACTGTACTGACTCACACTGAACCTCCGTAACATATACTCGCTTACCGTCCTGCCCCTCGTAGTTACGTGTCTGCAAGCGTCCATCGACCCCTGCTAAACTACCTTTCTTTAAATAGTTTGCTACATTCTCAGCCTGCTTTCTCCATATCACGCAGTTAATGAAGTCTGCCTCACGTTCCCCCTGCTGATTCGCAAAATGACGATTAACCGCAAGCGTAAACGTAGCAACCGCCACTCCGTTTGGCGTGTATCTCAAATCGGGGTCTTTTGTTAATCGCCCGACCAGTATGACCCTATTCATCATTGGTATCAAACCTCCATGTTATTGTTTATTCATTTCTTTCATCGTTTTCACAATTGCATCCATATGCGTATGATGTTCCTCTAACATATGTGTTACCTGCAATCTAGGTAATTTATTTGCACTAAAATACAAAGTCTCTAACTCACTACAGTAGCTTGCCGCTCTAGTAATCTCAGCATCCAAATCTACATCCGTATCCTTATGCATTTTCGCTAACTCTACTAGACTACCCAAGGTATAATTCAACGTAGACGAAAAGTTTTTAAGGAAATCCCTATCTTTTATTCGATGGATAGGGTAGATAATTTCTCTTTGGATTCTCCTCAAGTACTTTGTCTCTAACTCAAAGTCAAATTTATAAAGCTCGTCGTAGTCAGTATCCTTCGTAAATTTAATTGAGAAGAACTTAAACGTTGTTTCTTTAACCACATGGGGAACAAACACCGCATCAAATGTATGCCAAAAGTAAGTTTTAAATTCCCTACTGAGTATCTTTATAAACTCACCACTGCCCCCATCTTCTTTTCTAACATAAGTATACTTTGTTTCCTCATACGTATCAAAAAAGTCCCCTCGCTTACAACCCTCAAAATCCTTTATACATAATGATGTATACACAACAACACCTCACAGACCCCTACATTACCTATTCTTTATCAGCTGTAATATCTCGGAACGCTTTATTTGCTAAATCTAATTGCCCAATTGTTTCTCCGTAGTCCAATAACCCTTTATGGATTTTAGCTAGTTTTTCTTTATCCCACGTAATTGCAATACGATTGGTAGGTCGAGAGTCTACTGTAAATTGACCACGTTCCGCCCACTCTTTCTCCGTTAACTTCTCGCCCTCATGATGTACCAAAACATCAAAATAGCAGCAAGCTACTAGACTATTCATCTTCTCAATATCCGTAATGAAATAAAAAATATGTGGCATACGCTCTACAACCATCTTTACCCACGCACGAATCTCAGGGATTTCATAAATATCATTCGGGTTATCGTCCCACCCGCTGAACGTTATCATTAGTTTTTGGAATCCGTTATCCTGCATCGTTTCCATATGTCTGATAGCACTCAGTAACCTAAGGATATCTAACTTTTTTACTTCTTTCTTTGCTACCGGAAATAAATACAAATCCCCCGGCATTTTTGGTATCCGATTCATAACTTATCCCTCCATTTACTGACTATCTTCACCTTCTTTACCCTCCACAGGTCGTAACTCGTACCGAGTAGGCATCAGTTTATTCAGTATAGCAAACTCCTTATTTGCTTCCGCTTCATCCTCAAACGTTGTGATACATTTTCCGTCTGCAAATACGCCTTGCTTCAACTAAATCACCTGCTTTCTTAATTCAAAAAAGACAGCGCCTATTTCGAATTACAGCTCAAAAGGTTTTCTACCTCTATCTTAACGCATAACCGAATTTGTGACTCTGCCTTTCTTATCATTGTTCATTATCTATTGTGTTGTTCCTATCACTGTGCTTTCTGATTTGTTTCCTTGTATACCTTACGTTCCTTCGCTACTCTTTTCTTCTTACTTACCTCTAACCGATGCGTAACCACTCCGCAAAGTACCAACGAAACACCTAACATTAAAATCCCAAACAATACTGGATTCCACATCCTATACACCTGCTACCAGTCGATATATTACGTAACCTACCGCACCCCAAAACGAAGCAAAGCTCACCCATAGCGCATGTAACGCATATCTCTCTTTTACCGTCAGTGAATCTCCATACATAACATCAACCCCTTTTTCTATCTTAGTTTTATAGCTTCATTTCCCCTAACCCTATGTTTCTTTTACTCTAAAACCCTATGCCTATTTTAAGCCCCTCTTTGCCCGGCTTTCCTCGTTTTGTTTTACAACTCTACCCATAACTACCTGCGCATCTTCTCCGCCCTTATAGACCAATTTCGAACGGCAACAACTAGAGCGATACCGAGCCATTTTCTGCACCGCACCTTTAGGGGGTGTTCTCTTCCAAATCTTCGCTAACTTCCCGCAGGACTCACACTCACAGAAATACCACAATGAGCCTTTAATTGAGTCTTTATATAACTCCCTGCTCTCTTCTGTAACCTCTCCAAAATTACTCGGAACTCCTAACCTTTTAATTTCAGACTCAAACATCTTTGTGCCGTCCCTATGCGGCTTTCCAAGCATCAATAACGCATAATGGACTCCCTCGTGCCTTGCAACCCCACGCAAATGCTCTTTACTTGCGTTTAACAAGACCTTTTTATTGAACTCAATTCTCGTTTTTGTTACATCAGGTTTTCCTGTCCCTTTAAGAGAAGCTACCCTCACTAACCCGTGTGCCTTACGTAAATAGGGATTCACAACCACCGGAGCTTGTAACCTTAGTCCGTACTCGCTACGTAATAATGTATCTATCGTCACTCTACAAAACTCTAAACTATCTTTTATTTTATCTTCCTGTGTTGGCATATCTAACAACCTCCCATAGAAAAAAGGTCTAGAAACAACTAGACCTTTGTTTACCTCATATATTTAGTTACCGTACCAGTTTTGTTTCTACAACTAGTTACTGTCTTATTGATAATTATCTCCCGTAGCCATTAACTGCTCCATCATTTCATCTTCATACCCATCAGACAATTGAATATTTTGACCCTCAAATTGTTCATATAAACCGTTCATTAAAACAACCCCCTGCATTTGTTTTCGTGTTTTCTATACTCGTAGCATACCACCTACTGCGTGACTAAACTGCCTAACTCTTATCAAATCTAGCGTATAGAAAAAGGCAGTAGACCCACATGAGTCTACTGCCTTCCTATTAACGAGTTGCCGCCGCTCTTTTACGTTGTTGCTGAGCAATTGCTTCTCTTGCAGATGTGATTTTTGAGATACTATTGTCCTCTTTTGCCTGCACCTCTTCTTCTGTAGCTACCAGTTTTGAACCGACCTCATCGATTCTATCACGGAAACCAAGATAGTTTCCATCCGTAAGATGTGCCAGTATCATATCTTTTAAGATTGGTAAGAAATTACCTACCCATAACTCACCGCTACGGAAATACTCTGTTCCATCATCGTATACAAGCGTAAAGTTTGTAAACTTTGTATTTTCCTTAAAGAGATGTTTATTTACCGCAGGGACAAGCATAGAATCCAATAACGAGAATAACTCGTAATCGTTCTTCTCCATTCGAAGCGTGAACATATTGTTTTTCTTGCTATAACGAAGCATCTTCTTCATCTTATCTTCAACAGATACAAAGTCCTCTTCGACCTCTTCACCTTTTTTCTTTTTCTTATTAACTGTAGTAAACCCAACAGGTTTTACCTGTTTTTTGTTTGCAAACGCATGTCTTACATTACCTAGAACCGCATCAACGTCGCCTTCCGTTTCCATTAACCACTCAACAACGTTACCTGCAAACATACCGAAGTATTTCAACGCATTTTCTAAACCGCTGTCTTTAAGTGCTTGTTCTTTTGTTTCATGCCCTTTTTCATTTATACGTTTCATACAAGCTTTAAGTAGTTTTTTAGCTAAAATACTATTAAACTCTACTACATTTTTAAGGTCTGCATATACCGCATCTTTACCACGTTTTAGTACCTCTACAATCATTGCCTCGGCTGCATCTCCAAAGTGGTGACTGTACTTAATAATACGACCGTTTTTATGTGCCTCTTTTAAGTTCTTAACCCCGTCTTTTTCAATTTCCTCCGCAATAACACGTACCGCAAATTCGTTAATTTCGTTTTCCCAGAAGGTACGAGGGTCATCATACACAGGAAGTTCTTCCCCTGCTTTGAATTTCTCCATAGCCCACGCACATTTTTCATCCATAAGAATAACCGGAGCCTCAAGCTCGTCCACTTTACCATCTTTCCAACAGTAACCAACGTTTGCACCTACGTATAATGGTGGGATTCCTTTTGCAGAGAAGTCAATCTCCATAGCCTCACGCATAATTGCAGTTGCTAACCAAGGGTTAATCGATTTATGAACCTGTACGCACACCTCATCATGTACGTTCAATACCATACGTACTTTTTCCTCGTTGAAACCGTATTTCTTGAAGAACATGTAAATACGATACATTGCCATCTTCATGATATCAGCAGCTGTTCCCTGTACAGGCATGTTACCTGCTTTACGTCTACCAGAACCACGTTTATATTCCGGAATTTTACCGAACGTTTGGAACTCAGGAATGTTACGACGACGTTTAAATAACGTCTCTGTATACCCTGTAACCTCGGCTCTATCTCGCACATCCTCGAAGTAGTCACGTAAGTTAGGTACACCATCAAAGTAACGTTTACGAGCTTCACGAGCCATTTTTTGATGATATGGTGTATCATCCCCGTACAGTTTTAGGGCTAAGTTTGCATCCTCTAACCCATAAGATGTACCGAAGTTTAACACCTTACCTACTTTACGCTCTTTTGACGTTACATCTTCATACGCTTTGTTCATCATATTTGCATACGCCATGATATGATAATCGGCTTCTGGATTAGACCTGAAGAAGTTTACAACCTTTGTCTCTCCACTTAATCCTGCCATCAATCGATACTCTACCTGCGAGAAGTCACAGATTAGGAAGTAATATTCATCCGTTTCCGGAATCATATACTTACGTGTCTGCGGCTCTGTTTGCTGTACGTTTGGATTGGAACATGTTAAACGTCCCGTCTCCGCCCGTGTCGAGTTATAGTTAGGGAATAAGTACCCGTCAATAACCAGTTTTGGCAGCTTAGAATAGAAGTTCGAAATTAACGTCGATAGTTTTGAATATTCCTGCAGTAATGGGACAATCGGGTATTTTGCCGACCCATCATTGTTTTTATACTGCGCAATATCATCCATCGTATTCTTATCTGTAGAAATCCCGCCTTTTTTCGTTTTATAACGAGGTTTTACAGGTATCTTCATATCGTTAAACAACACATCTACTTTTTGCTGAGGTGACGAGATTTTAAACTTACGCCCCGCCACCTGATATATTTCTGTCTCTAGCTCCATGACTTTACGTTTTGTATCCTCATACAGCCCCTCAATACCCTCTTTGTCTACTTTAACCCCGTAATACTCTTGTTCCCCAAGAGCAGGAATTAACGCCACTTCCAAGCGATAAATGAAGTCTAAACTCTCATCCCAATCCTTATCCATAATTTGATGGATTAAACGAGGAAAATCTGCATCGGCAGGTCCGTATAATTCACTGAACTCGCGACTCGCATAACGGAAATCAAGCACATCATTTTGTTTTTCAACCGGATGTCTGAACTTGAATCTTGTTATATCATTTACACTTGCTCCAGATTGAATTGCATCGTAGATTAGTTTTAAATCGGTTTTTGTACGTTTCTCGTACATATCCTCTAATTCCACAACATCTACGTGTAATACCGCACGGGCGATATCCTTTAACTTACGTAATCTTGAAGCAGATGCAATCTCTTTAATAGCCTGACGAATTAACGTATCATATACGATATTTAATCTCCAACCAAACATCTTCATAACACGCCAGTCGAACTGACCATTATGCGTAACTAACTTTTTAGCTGTTTTGTAGTTTTTATCGCAATACGGTCTCAATAAGTGCAGTAAACGTTTCTCACCCATTTTTACGTTCTCATACCGTTCATGGCGAAGAGGGAAATACACTCCCGTATTATCTTCGTAACTCATACAGATTCCTACTAACACGTCCCGCTTGGTTCTATTTGTAAGTAAGCCAGACGTCTCGGTATCGAACCCTACAATCTCATTAGTTGTTTTTAAACCTTCAATCCACTCCAAAATCTCATCATCTTCAATTAGGATGCGGTAATTTTTTCGTTCTGCCCAAGATAAATCGTTTTCCTCCTGCAGTACTCGCAACGGAACATTGGTATATAAGTAGTCCTCAATCCCGCTCTTAATGGCGTTCTTCTGACTACTTGTGTCTACGTAATCCTCATATTCCATTCCCTTTACTTTGTTAGAATTACCTTTAGCCGTGTTGTCCCACTCAATATGGGGAATTTCATCCTCTTCTTTTACCCCAACACCTACAACTGGAAGGAATCTTTCGTAATCCCCTGCCACCTGTATTTTATCCATTTCCACATCTAACTCTTTAATGAAACTAGCTGACATGTAAATAGATGCAATTAATTCACCATCCTTATACCCCATTACATGTTCACGGGCAGACGTAGCAACATAACGGGCAACATACCCGCCACCTAAATCCACTGACCCAGATACTTTCTTTTTGGGCTTCTCACCTTTACGTAAAAAATGCATTCCTTTCCCGCCTTTCTCTTCCGAAACAATAATCTGCCTCTATCATATCACTATCTGGGAAGGAATATCAGGAACTCGTTATCAAAACAAAAAAGAGCCTTAAAAAGACTCTCTAATTATTTGCTCGTATAAATTCTTCAAATTTATCAAATAAGTCTGCATCAAAATTAACACCGACCATACCCCTCATAATATCTAATGCTGTATTGAATGAGAAAGCTTTTCTATACACTCTGTCGCTCGTTAACGCATCATATACATCCACTAACGCAAACACCTTAGCTAAATAATTAATTTGATTCCCTTGAAGCCCCAATGGATACCCCGAACCATCTACACGTTCATGGTGCTGCATAACAATGTCTAAGGCATCCTTATCTTCACACCTTACTTTATTTAACGTAACATGGCTCTTAATAATCTCAAACTCAGCCGCCATCAACTTCCCCGGCTTATTTAATACCTCTTTAGGTACATATTTCTTACCGTTATCGTGAAACATAGCTCCTATAATTAATGACCCTATATTCTTTTTAGGTAACCCTAAGAACTTACCAAAGTCCTTCGCCCCTTTTGCTGTCCGTATTGCATGCGACTCCATCCCTCCAGAACGAGCAACCACCACATCATACACTTTCACCTAAACTCCCCCATTCTGTAATAAAAAGACCCGATTCGAGCCTCCTTATTACATCTATTTCCCTTTATATTTACAATCTTATTTTCCAGAACAAGTACGACAATAACGACTTGAGAAAACCTCTTTCGCTACCTCAGCAGCAGGTATTTTCTTTCTACAGTGGCTACATACAACCAACCCTCTGATATCATCATTTAACGTAACCTCTAACCAATCAATAACCACCTGTAAACTTTCGGAGTCACATACTTTAAACGAATCTATACTGATATAACCGTTACTTTCCCACACATATAGTTCGAACTTTCCGTAAGCCATCATCGTAAGTACCTTATACTGCTTATCCTTATATTGAACCAATATATTCGCATCGTTAGCGTAGGTTAAGCCAAACACATTCACCGTACTCTCTACCGTCGCATTAAATGTGTAGTCCAACTCTGTTAACGTCACCCCATCACGTGCCATTCTCTGCAGGTTATCAAAAGGTACAACTGCTTTCATTTTCATACCTAAGCATTCCACCGTATCTTGCACATGTCTTACCATACCAACCACATCAGCTTTATCTAAGTACTCTTTATATTCAATTGGCGCTTCTTTCCCTTCGTTATCGTAAAACTTTCGTTTATTTCTAATTGTTCCACCAAACTCCGATAATTTCGTTAAAAATCTCATGTACAACACCCTTTCGGCTTGTATTATCTACTTATACTATACCAAATTATTATATTTTAGTCAATAGTTTAGGTAAAAGAAAAAGGTAGGGAGTTCCCTACCTTAACTGTACTGCTTATCCTGCTCGTAACCTACTAATAAACTAGCCAAAGCATCCGAAACATCCCCTACGTTAACCTCTGTGTTTAAAAACTCTTTATAGATTAACTCAGAACCTTTTAACGTATATACACGAACCTCGCAGTTTGTAGTGTTTTTCATTACGCACATTCTGTAGCGCTTGTTACGAAAATCCAGATTGATTTCTGTATGATTCTCATATTCTAACCCTACTACTGTCTTCATGCTTTCTGTAGCTACTCTAAGCATTCTAGCTAAGTCAGAAATTGTTTTACCCTTGTTTCCTAACTCACCTAACTGTTCTAGCGTAACAATTACAGCCACTTTCATTGTATTTAAATCATTTAACTCATCATGTATTTCACGAATCATTTCCACCGCATCTTCTTTATATGTATCACCAGGATTTAAAATTCCCCATTTAACGTTTCTTGCAAATTCCACTAATTTCATAGCAATGTTCATATATAACCGCTCCCTTATGTTTGTTTATCTTACTGTCTTAACTATACCATATTATTATATTTTAGTCAATAGTAGGACGTTAAAAAACTACTACCCGTTTCCAGACAGCAGCGTATTACCTCTTATTCTGTTTAAACCTTACCCCTAATTGTTCAACCCTTTACGTTATTTATTTTCCTTGTCACCTAATTAGTTCTGTTTCTTACCGCAATTTCAACAATAAATAGATTTATAGTCTTGGGCTAATTTATATCCACGTTTACATTTAGCCTGACAGCAAGAGGATAACGATAAGCCCTCATGAGTCCCTTTCTTAATTGCCATGATACAACACCTACCTTCCCATACGTAAACAATATTGCACTAGCTATCTTGTCGGGGTTTAACTCTCAAAATAAATCTGAGTCCCATCTCCCTTTTCGTTTTTCCTCTTCAACGCCTTCCCGTATTTCTGCAAATGATTTCTTTATACTAGGTTCATCTTTAGTTTGTTTAACTAATTTCACTACACCACTATCTTTATCAGTTTGAGCAATATACCCTTTATCCTGTAAGACTTTAACCATATCCTGCATATCTTTCCTTGCCTCAATACCTTGACCACACTCAATCCTTATTGTGTTCACAAGTCTTCCCCCAATCCCTACAAAGTTTATCCTTACTTATATTTAACAAAAAACTTTACTTGTTTATCAGATTCACAGGTGGTGTATGCTTCCCCACACTCTTCAAGTACGTTTTTGATAATTTTAATTTCTTCACTATAACTCTTACTTATATTACACCAGCCATGTCTTTTCATACCTAACAAAGAGCCTATAACCATTGACGTCTTATCTCTCATTCTGTTTCCTCCTAGTTCGTTACCTTATTTGTATTCACTTTTCTCTAACGATTCCTCGTCGTATTTACCTTCACTATAATTTGAGCATTTGCTTGCAGCGTCTTCCTCATTGAGTATGGATTTAACCGATAAGTTGTACATGCAGCACCACCCATCATAGAACTTGCAATTAAAACAAGTTTTAGCCACCTTATCACCTCATTTTTGTACAAAATCAAAACCGCATTAAAACTTTATCTATAAATTTTCTAAAGTATCCTCAAGTGTTAGTTTAGCCAATAAGAGTGCCGAACTCCGGAAAGCGTCCGCCTGACCTTTGTGGTACGCACGAAGCTCTAAATGTTTACTTTCGGTCTCTTCTGCCTGCTTATCGTTAGCCTTTGCTGATTCCTTAAGCTGACTAATTACCTTATCGATATCCATACCTTCACCTCACAATAAATTTGGTATATACCCCTTAAACTGGCTTCACTGCAACCGTCACTGGGTCGCAATGAACAACCACATACGTCCCATCTAAATCCTCACGCTCCACCTTATCCCCAACTTTAAAGCGCTCGTTGGGTATTGTGAAATTAAAGAAATCTGTCTCATCTTCATGTAATACAAACATTATCATTACCTTTCACCCCTATACATTCAATTTAAAATACTTTGTCTTCCGGATAACTCTCGTTATAAACCATATGTAACCCTCGTCTGTATATACTCTGAAAATTACTAGCAGCATCCTCAGCAGGAATCAACATGTCTGTAAGCATCTGTGCAAACAGACATTTATCCTTCTCACCTAGTACAATCGTAATTTCATTCGGTATATCAGACGGGTTGACTTTAAATCCTGTACCTTTAGCCACAACATACACCCCTCAACCTATCGTCTTTATTACCTACCGAGATGGTAGGGAGTACCCACCATCAATCTAAAGCTCTATAAAAGTCCGCCTCTTGCTTGTAGCCTTTTTCTTCCCAACACTCTTTACAGAACGAACCTGCATAGATTTTACCTACTACATCTTCTTTTTTGATTCCATCATGACATCCTGCACACTCAATAAATCCACCCATGTATTTCGTTAACTTATTTGCTATATGAAGGGTTACATCATATAAGTTATCTTTTATAGTTATATACTCCCTATAGATAATTTCATTTCCGTTCATGTTGTACACCAACACCTCAAAATAACCTTTCTTTTCAAACGTAAGCATTGTAAACCTTTGACCACGGAACTCAACTGTAACCTTTGCATAGTTATCGTAATGTAACGCAAACACATTTATTAGGTTCTCTTTTGCTACACTGAATACTCTATGTAAATCAGCGATTGTCTTCCCGCTTAACCCGAAAGCACCGATTTTACCCAAATCTACTAATACTGTCATTCGCATCTCTAACCCGCTTAATTCATGTTGCACCTCTTGAATCGCAGTAATTGTATCTACATTATTTCTATCTTCAGAAGTTATTTTTTCTTCTTTAATTTTACGAGATATATCAGCTAGTTTTGTAATATAAGACATTTCACAGCACCCTTTCGGTTTGTTTTATCTGTCTCTACTATACCATTTTATTATATTTTAGTCAATAGTTTAGGTGTAAGAAAAAGGTGAATACACCTACCCACCTTAACTCACACCTATTAACCCTTTTAAGTCCGTAATAAACTCATTCAAATCATCCGATTCTATATCCATACATCGGATTTTCTTAGTCCCCTCTTCGCAGACATCTACATGATACCCATGCGGAATCTTGCATATATCAACCACATAACAAATACCTTCATACAGTACAACCCAAGACATAGTGAAGTGTTCCTCGAACCCACCGCTCACTAGTTCCTGTGTTTCTTTTGTTACATCTAGAAGTTGCTGCAAAGTACGTCCTCTATCCGCAAGTACCTGCAACCTTTCCATCGTTAACCTGATACCCACTTCTGACATATAAACCCCACCTTTTTGCTTATAGCATCCCATGTTTTTTCTTATACGCCACCACTAACCGATGGAATCGAGGTTCGTCACGGTCATCTAACGCCTTATCAATCTCTTTACGATACGTTACCTCATCCGCAACCGCTCGAGCAATGTCCCGAAACTCATGTATAGCCAGTTCATCAATTTTTGACCCCGTTCGAACCTCTATATCAAACTCACTTACCTTTTCTGTAACCGATGTGAAGTTATCCTCCCCCACAATACCCTCCATCTGGATGTACATATAGAACGGTGAACCACTTCCTATCCGCAACCCACTCAGTGCATCATCTAAATTACGTGTATCATATGTCCCATCCACATCTAAAATACGTAACTCTGTAGCTCCCTCTATCTCCTCAAAGTACCGATTCATTTTAACGACCATCACTCTTCTTTTACCTGTTAACGCTTTGTATTCCTCATCAGATAAAAACTGAATATTTTCGAGCGTATGGTTAAACTTTTTTGCATGTACAAGAATACCGATTACATGCTTCGTTTTAAATTTACCTACAGCCAGTAACCACTCTACAAACTCCCTATTTTTATCAATTGTACGCATAACCCATCACCTCTACCCGAATTTGTTACTTCAATTAAACCATCTTTTTCCTCCCCTATATCTATGGTTCTTATCAAACAAGTCGACTCTAAGTACACATAAAGTCAACGTTAAATCACAACATGTACTGCCTACTCTTCTTCCTTTATTTGCTGTCATTGTTTGTATATTTCTAGTCAACCTTAAGTCATCATTAAGTACACATAAAGTCACATAAATAAAAAGGATAGAGACACACTTCTCCATCCTTTACATAATTATTTTCCACTTTCGAACTAGCATTTACTTTCCTTTAAACCAGTTTATTTAAAACATCCTCTACTTCTTCAATCGTTTTTGGCGGCTCACTAAACACATGGTGGTTTCCACAAATTAAGCTACTGTCTACCTTATCCAAATGCTCCACGTACACCTCATTTACATTCATATACACATGGATGTATCTATCCTCTTGACGTGCATCGAACTGCAATGCCGGAGCATTCATATCCAATTTCGCATAAACGCCCTCATCGACGATATCTGGCTTCATTACACTTACATAAAAACCTAGTTTCTTAAAATACGCATCTATTTCTGTACTTAAAATATCCTCCGTAATGCCTAACTTACTTTTATATGACATACCTGTCATCCCCTTTATTAGATTCTGATTTTTCTAGTTACAAATTTTTCGATTTTCTCAGCACTCTTTAACGCACGTTCTGCATCCTCTTCATTTACCTTATTCTCTGAAGGATAACGTACATCTACGCCGTAATCGTTTAACTCAACACAATCCTTAATTAACTTTCTATAGGATTTATCGTACTTGCTACATAACTTTAACAGATACACTAAGCTATGTGTTTTAACGATTTCACCACCATGAGCTGCAATTACACCTTTTAGATATTTCTCAGCGCTTTGTTGACTATGATAACAAACAATAGATACAGGAAGTTCTGGCATACCCATTAAAAACTTTGCGCTTTTTAAATCTGTTGTAGCGTATTGAAACCACTCTACTGCGTTTTTATTGTTCACCATGTAAAACCACTCCCTCTTTATCTATTTTGTATTCTAACGTAACAACATTGCTTGCTCTGGCTTTAAACTTACTAACTTGATACACCATTAAATCGATTGGTGTCTCCATAATCTCATACACACTTAAATGTATTTGTTTTCGAATCTCTCTTACATTATCAACGGTATCATTCACTAACACACATAAGTCAAAGTCACTATCTTCATTAGGTGACCCGTACGCATATGAGCCAAACAAGATAACCTTAACAACCTCTTGGTTTGTGTTAGTAATTTGTTTTACTAAAGTATGTAATTCTTTTTGCGCTTTTTCGTTCACCTTAACCACTCCTTGTAACTTTGCTTATCTCTTGCTTGTGACTATAATATACCATTTTATTATATTTTAGTCAATATTTGTTGTTTGATAAGTTATAATTGAACCCCATCAGATACAAATCTATCTGTAAATCCACAGTATGCATCCTGATTTACAACCCCGTACGCTTTCTTTTGCTCCCGCAGATACCACATGTACTTCTCGGCGTTTACCTTCTGGATAATAAACGTATCTGCTCTTCTTACTTTACGCACACCAGTAAAATCACTATCCGATAAGCCCGCCAATACATGTGAATGCATATAGTCTACTTGACGACAACGACTCAAAGGTTTTACGTATAGCACATCTTCTTGAACCAACGTCACAAGATACCCCATACCCTTTACAATTGTGTTCCCATCTACATCTTCACTTACACGAACTTTAACCACATCCTCAATTTCCGCAACCGAGAACGGTTGATTTACCTCTTTATTGGCTTCTTTTACACATTGATAGTAATAGTTATCCTTCTTTTCTTCCCAACGTCCCACGACGTACCACCCCTTCTTTTCTTATCTTAAATATACCAGTTTATTATATTTTAATCAATATCTTCACATAAAAAAAGCAGCAGCACAATGCCACTGCCACTTACTCCCCCAGAGTCTCTTTATCCATATCGATTACCTTACCGTTTACCGCATCTTTACCGTAAATACTCTCCATGACTTCTTTATGTTTTTTCTCTTTTTCCTCTGCTTCTTTACGCTTTCGCTCCCTATCCTCAGGCGTTTCATTCGCCTTCTCTATAGCCTTTTTCTCTTCTACCTGTCTATAGTATTCCTGTATTTCGTCGTACTTCATAGGTCTGGCATACCTTCCATATGTACCCGGCAAATACGCATCTTTAAGGTCTAAGGTATCGCTTACTAACATTTCATACGGATAGACCCCATCACCCTTTAACGTTCCACGGATTTCATACGTAGAATTGATGTAATATAACCCATCCGGTCTCTTTACAACCATTCCTTCTTTGTAAGGCGCAGGATATACTTTCCCGCTTCCCCATTGCTCTAGTACCCAGTACATTTTTTCGTACACTTCTTTACCTGACAACTTAACCTCTTTTTGTACAGGTTTCTCTTTAGATGCCTGCGCCTCTTGTTTCCCTGCATCCGACTTCGTATACGCAGCAAACTGTTCACACTCTTCTTTACTGTATACCTCTGCACAATTCTCATCGATTTTAGGAGCAGCCTCGTCAGTACTTGTTGTGTCTTTTTTATCTATTGCATTCTTATCTTCTTTTGGCTTTGTTTCAGCCGCTTTCTCGCCTTTATTAGACTCATTAACCTGTTTTGTATCTTTAGCTACCTCTTTGTTTTCAGAACAGCCAGAAACCGCGAACAACAACCCCAGACTTAATCCAGTCACTAACCATTTACGCATTACGTATCCTCCCCGTTTTCCCTATAAAATAAGGTGGGGAATTTCCCCACCTTAACAACAGTCCCAATTATATAATACATCTGAAAAATCTAACTTAGCTAACTTATCTTTGTTAATGAAGAAATTCGCAACACCTACATCTCCCCACATAAGCCCAATCGATTCATCCGAGTCAATCTGTAGTAACAACGTGTCGTATTCACTATCTTCATCTCGTGGGTCAAACTGGGTAAAGAAAGGATACCCACCCATTCGATGTCCTGCCTCGCTCATATTCGTATAGTAGAATTCGCCTAACTCCACCGAGTTATCGCCATCCTTTACCTCTTTATCCTCATCGAACCCTTTCAGGTACTCCGAGTTAAATCGGTAATCACCAGACGTAACTGGCTGTATCCCTTTTGCAAAATCCAACTTCGCTTCTGGAATATCTATAACTGTTTCTCCCTGTATTTCCTCAAACCCTACAATCAGCTTGTTTCTGTCTTTAATCACTTCGGGATGGTATATTACACGGAAATCCTTTTGTTCTGTTCTATTATCTAGCGACATACCTATCAGGTAGTGCGTCACATCAATATAGAACTGTAAAATACCCGTTTTTGGCAGGTTTTCCATCGGCGGTACATCTTCAAAATTGATTTGTGCCAATAACTTTAACGGCACACCTTTCGCACTTTTTGGAGCATCTACCCCAATTGGTAAATAAGGATTTCCGCCTATTTTACTATCCCAAAGCTTTGTACTTCCTTTTTCGGCTTTAACCCTTATGGTTGGTTTTACAGACTGTAAAATACCCTCTTTATACTCTTCTAACTGTTCTGGGATATATAGAAACCCTTCATTCATACGAACCCCTCCTATTTCGGTACAACTTCTTTCTCTACCTCAATAGTACTATCTACGCCCGCTAAATTGTTCCCACTTTTTATCGTTTTTTATAATCGATATAGCTCTTATCGTAGAATACCCATTCAGACTTCCCGATACGCAACCAACCATCTTTCTCTTCATACACGTTTACTTTGTCGCCTTTCGTTGCTTTTTTCACAACTGAGTATTGCGAACCTGCTCCGCTGCGCACATTAACCCCGATACCGTTGATTTGCGCCGTTCCAATAGCCTGTTGAGGTTTACCACCCTCCATGACTTGAATCATGTTTACAAGGAACGATGCAGACTCCCCACGAGTAGTTGTTCCTTTCGGTACGAACTGGTTGTTCTCATTTCCTTTTGCAACCCCTAAGCTATACAGTCGTTGTACATATTCTTTTGCATAGATTTGTTCTTGGTCTGTAAACGGAATTGCAACCTCTTTACCCTTAATTCCTTTGTACTGCAAGCCTCTATCTACCATAATTGCAGCTTCTTCACGTGTAATTTGTGCGTTAGGGTCAAAGTTACCATCCCCACGACCGTTAATAATTCCTGCAGTAGCTGCACGTTTAATTCCGCCCTGTAACGTAGGATGTGCTACCCCGATATCGTTAAACGTTTTAGAACCCTCAGGTAAGTTAAGCGTATTCGATACTAACTGTGCAAATTCCGCTCTTGTTACCGCGCGATTTGGCGCAAACACACCATTTCCTTCCCCTACCATAATTCCTCGTTTGTTTAACTCACGGATATGTGGCTCATACCAACCGCCAGTAATATCATCTTTTGGTGCTATCGTAGGTGGATTAACCGCCACATACTTTTGTACTCCCGCTAAGAATGGTTGCCACTGACCTGTACGAATCATAATCTCTGGGCAGTTCTTACCTTTCCATTTTTGATGTTTTACTACGTTATCGATTGTTACCCCAGTCTCGTTCATTAGATAGGCTACTAGTTTCTTAGCATTTTCTACCGCTTTATTGTAGTCCCCATCACTGTTAACCGCAATCTCGATAGCAATAGATTTTCTATTCCCATCCCCATTACCGTCACCTGCATGCCATGCGTTTTCATTGATTGGTAGATGTTGATAAATTTCTTTGTCATCTACCGTGAAATGCCAAGAAGCTACACGGTCTAACTGCCCAACAGCCTGATTGTATAGGTAATCTGCATGGTTCTTAGCATTTGCCCCGACCTCTGGATTCCCTGTCTCATGGATTGTAATGTACTCCGGTTTCATAGCATAACCCGGTCTGATATTGTCATTACCTTTTGGTACAATCTTTTCCACTAACGGTACGCCATTTACTTCCGTTCTCTTTGTAGGTGCAGCATACATAAGACTTCGTTTTGTTCTATTGCTTCCACTAGGAACTGTGAACGTACCCGTCTCTTCCTCTGCCGGCTCTATTTTATCTGTAACATCATCTTGGCTAATTCCTCTACCGTCAATGTCTTTGAAATTCTCCTCAATACTCTTTAACGCCTTCTCATTCGTAACAGAACCTACATCTTCATTAGATTTACCTTGAACGGTTACTTGCTGCGATTCACCATTTACTTGTGTCTCTGCAAATGATGCGACTGGTGAAGATAATACTGAGATTCCTGCTGTTAATGCGACTACTTTTTTATAAAATCTAATGTTCATACTTAATTCGGTACACCTTACTAGTTTACTTAGTTACTAGATATACCTCTTTCCCCCTTATCGTTTCAATTAATACTAGCTATTTAGCCTATATCTTTATTTTATTATAGCCTCACATACAAACATAATGCTCTATAAACTTATCATAATCTACCAAACTTCCCATTTAACGCTAAAATCTAAAAAAGAGTGGAACTAGTTCCACCCCATTTGCTCCTATTTTACAATACCTTTACGTCTAACTTCTTTTAACCAAAGCGGGTATTCATTTAAAATCGCATTATATAACCCAGAATTGGACAGATTCTTGATATCCTCCGCTCGGAAGAAGTTAGCATTATCAACAACACGACCCGTCATCGTATCTAACTCATCTAGGAATGGCATCTTTTTGTCACCAATCCCAACAAACTGCCAAAAGATAGGTTTATCGGATATCTCTTTTATGTATGCTTTTGTAGCAGAGACATCCGAGTTTTCCCCATCTGTAAAAAAGAAAACAAACGTAGGTAAGTCTCTATCAAACCCATCATCTTCTTTTTTACCAAACAGCCTCTTAAAGAACCCACTTTTTTCCTCCCCATCAACCTTGTTCACTATGGCTTTCATAGCAGGAGCATAGCTTGTTCCACCATTAACCTTTACTTTCTTTAGGAACACGTTGTTTGTGAAATTCTCAATGTTCCCTTCATTTGCCTCACCGATATACGTCACATCGTTGTTGAATGCGTACACCTCAATAGATTTATTGGAATCCATGTTCATCCCGACACCTAAAACACGCTCAAAGGTTTGCTGCACTGTACCATTATTGAAGTACTTTTTAATAGACCCCGAGATATCCATAACTCCTATTATATTTGCCTTTTCCCCAAATATATTTTTCTTCTCTAGTACTATTTTTGCCTCTTCTTTGTATAGATTGACCATTGTACCCATCACCTTATCTCCCTTTATTTTTTATTACTTAAGTACTTTAACCTTACCAATCCAGTTGCCAGAACCCAGATATTCAGCAAACTTCTCGTCTGCGTCCTCTTCTGTCAAGCACACACCCAAACGCCATAAAAACTCATCGCCATCACCCGTATTAGTCATAACTCCGTACACAAAATCCGGAACAACTCCCACCATAATCACCTCCTGACTGTCTTTTTAATCCACCATGTACATCATATTCATATACTTTACTATTAATATAATAGGAATCTAAAAATAGATAAGGAACGTACAAATAAAGTAATAAGTTACGTTCCTTTGTTTTTCAAAATCGAGATTTTTCTTTTACTCAGACATGATTTTAACCTCATGCGGCACACCTAATACTGTCGTTGCGTATACAGCTTCTTTATACGCCTCAAAGATATCTTCGCGCTCTGCTATCAACTCTCCATCTAAATAAATACCGAATTTCATATTTACCCCACCTACCTCATCCAATATATCTTGCGCCATAGAAGCTCTACCTTCCCAATAACCTAAATCCCAACCCCCATGATATGTATGAGTCTTACCGGGAGTAGCTCCATGCGCCTTTTTAAGCTCCTTAGCTCTCTTTTCTGCATGTTTTAATTTACGTTTAGTTGTCCTTTTTAACCCTTCCATAACCAATAACCTACCCTCTATGGATTACATATCCTCATCTTCATCAAAACCTGATGGCGCTAAAATTTGAATCTCTAGTTTTTTATTATCATGCATGTACGCCTCGTACTCCACACTGTCCATATCTAACCCATCAATTAATAAAAACCCTTCTTCATTTAGACAGACATTAACCGTAGCCTCAGCACCTCCACCTAAATTCAACTTAACACCTTCTGCTACTGTCTTTGCAACTCGTGAATGATTATTCATCCTAACTCCTCCGTCTTTTTGTTTTATTTATAATCAAGAAACAGCTCGTAATCTTCCCACTCTTCTTCGCAATTACATTCCACTACGTTCGTCTCCCCAACGGACTGACAATCGCACTGCGTAAGGTTCTGCACAAGCTCCTCTTCACCGCAGAAGTCCAATAACTGCTTTGCTGTATACTCACCATTAACCAATCTACCACTTGTAACGCTTTTTATTTTTACAGGTATCACGACTCAACCACCTCATATTCACCTTCATACAACTTTAATCCTCCACAAATATCGATAATGACACCATCTGCCTCAACCTGCGCCACAGATAGCGTAAGCCCTATCAACTTCGCAACCAATGTTGTATCGTATTTATCTTTATTTTCTTTAATTTTTACTTTCATTTCAGCAACCCACCTGCCTCTTCATCATGTACGTACGGTTTATTTGAACAAGTCGATGAATCCTCGGACTACTTCATCCCACCACATAAACTTTAGTACAAGTAACCCAACAATCTGCATACTAAGCACCGTCAACATTATCCAACGTATATTATTACCTAACCAGTCCTTAATCCACTTCTTGACCATTTTCATAATTCAATCCTCCCTTGGTTGCTACCAAGGAGTAATCGAATATCTACTTTTTTCTTAGCTCTTCTAACTTTTTATCTATCGCTTCGTAGTATTCTTTGTACGTTTTAATCTCTTGAATAGATTGTACCCACTTATAATAGCTTTGTATGGCTTCACCACCGCCAACCCCAAGGGACAATTTCCCGTTAACCGTCCACTGGCTAGGGAACGCCATAAGTGTCTCAACCGCCTTTAGTTTACCTTTATACTCCTGCTCAAGCGACAACCACACCTTTAAATCATGTTCTGTAGTGAACGTCGCAATTACGTTATCTACCACAGACGAAACAACTTTCCACTCCGTCTCGTTATCCGTTTCTATTCTCCAACCCACATTAACCAACTCCTATACCGTTTCTTTTATATTCCTAGACTTATTTTACAACACCCGACCGCTCTAAATCCTTGACCTGCGTATCATCGAACTGCTCATAGTTTTGCAGTAACCACTTACGCTGTGCATCTGTGATGTTTTCTACACGAATATCCACTATCGAACTATCAATCTCACGGCAGCTACTCATACGGATATACTCATCCTCATTTTCAGCAGAACTATCAAAGTTTCTAGCAAACTTGTAATGCTCCCCATGCTCACACGCATGAAATTGCCCGCTAGGGGCTAGCCAACCATTTACACCCTTATGGTCGCCATCGAAAGGAAAACGAACGTCCTGTACCGTTTTAAGGACTGTCATAGAGTCCTTAAGTAACATGCATCCGCCTTTAGGGTTAACTAGCACTGTTTCCCCACATTTTAAATAGGTAACCATATTGCTAATGTATTTCTCTGTCCATTTACTTACCCCGCCCAATGTAAGACCTTCACGACCATTTATTATTTCATACCCAATAGACGTATGCCATCTATTACAAGCCTCAACCACATCATCTTGACTGTACTCTGTAATTGCCCACACCCACTGCGTAGGGACTCCTTCTCCTGTCACTAACATATACGTATTCATATATACCACCTCGTTTTATTTGTTTGTAAAAAATATAGAAATATAACAGCCCACAACAATCGCAAAATGTATTATCCTCTCTACATAAAACACTTTCGTTGCTACCTTTGTCCTCTTTTGCTTAAGAAAGAATAGTGCAAGTAGACTAGGGAGAGACATCGCTAAAAACGTCCCCAGTACCACTGCAGCGTTAAGAATACCCTGCAGCCAACCCACATCCACTCTTTCTATCACCATGACACCTAACGTAAACATGAAAATATAGTACGGTAACATAACAATGTTTAAGCCAATAAACGAAACAATCAGCTTTATCACTTTATACCTCCTTAAAATGGCAGGTTGTCATCACTCGTATCTGTTATTCTCCCATGATACTTTTTAGGTACATTCTCGTACATCCCATCTACAAACACTTTCCTCTGCACCCCTGCCGCTTTCTTAACACATTCACTTCCCAATACAACCTGACGTTTCCCGTCTGTAAGTAGAAATACGTTGCGAATCCCTTTCCCGCAGTAATCACAACATGTACCTGCAGCTAACCACCCCGGAACGTCTACAAACCCTGTAAGTCGTAGCAAACCCATATCTTCATCTGTAATTCCTAGCGAACAATGACCGCTCAACATGTTCCTACCTCCTAGTCTTTATTTACTGTAATGAATGCTTTACGACTATCTACTAAACTACCTATATTATCAACTTCATACACACTCGGTACGTTCTTTTGAATAAACTCCACTGCTGCCCGCTTAATCGCCTCTTCAGAAGAATCACGCCCAACAAGCACTGTCGTAACCAGTTCCACCCCTTTACCGAATCCGATACGTACCTCAGCTAGCGTATTCCGGCTATCAATAACCTCTTCTGCCGATTTTGATTCATCTGCAGGTAATACGCTCAACACGTACTTCCAATCAAACATAACGTACTTACCTGTATCTTTTTTATGTGTAAACAACCCGTAGGCTCTATACTCATCGATAATTACGGTTTCTGTCTCTAACCCATCCCCGTAATCGCATTCCACAATAACCTCTATACCTGCCTTAAACTGTACAGGTTTAACCCAATCTCCCGTTTTTAAATTCCATAAATCTCGTAACGAGAAGCAAACTGTAGGTAGTCTTTTTTCGTTTTTAGCAGGTTTATATATCTCGATAACCTCTCCCGTATTGACCCACATACGTCTACCAATCTTAAACTCTCCATCTTTACTTGTAGCCTCAGCCAAATTGTCAGCAGACACAACCATTGAGCCGCCTTTTCCGTCCCTAATCCTCAACATATCTCTATCGTTTCCGATTGGACAAACCTGTAATTCTCCCATACCTACACCCACTCCTTCTCTTTGTTTTGTTATACATACTATACCAAATTATTATATTTTAGTCAATAAATAACGCAAAAAAGAAGGGCTACATTTCACCCTTCTATGTAAGTTGAGAAAGCACCGTAACCCTCTTTAGCTGTGTTCGGGTTACGCCCGTGTATACATCGACGTTAAGCCCTACTACTGTAGCCCGAACCTCGTACCATTTTGAATCGTTATAGTAGAACGGTGTCCTTGTCCACCACTCGTATGAATTATTTTCTTTATCGTTAAACAGGTAACGAACCTCGCCGTTACCTGCATCAACTCCAGAATGTAAATACAACGTAAGTGTTTTTCTTTCACCTTTAGCTGCAATTAGAGACACCTCTTTTCTTATATCTCACTGCCCATCCAATCTTCACGATTTACCCATTTAAAGTTCTTTCTTATTACAACCCCAGGATTTATTTTAATAAGTCCCTCATCTTCTGTCTCCACATACACACCCTGATTAGCAGCATCCTTATGTTTGTTAGCAAATATTCGTTCTAGTTCATTGATATCCCTTACAGACTTTTTCGTACCGTTTTCCAATTGTTTATAAACAATACAATTCTTTATCCATATACTTCCCGCAGGTAGTATATCCGCTACAAGCACACGATTACTTTCCTGCCCCTCACCTTTATAAAATTCCCATGAGTCCACCATTGAAGGCTTTATCTCTAATTCCAAAACTACCGCAGGACTTTGCGTTCTAATTTTAATTACTCTCTCTTGTTTTACAGAAGGTTGGACTGTAAACCAATCAACTAACTCTAACTTGGATGTTACTGGCTCAGCCCCTATAAAACTAGTTCCACTCATTACTTCACAATTTTTTAACGTAGAACCATCCTTTAATGTAATGTTAACCCGTACTGACCCTTTTTTATCCTCATCTTCTGGCATAACCCAAACTTGGTACTCCTCTTTAGGTTTGCATTGCAGATTAACTACCATATCTAACGCATGGTACAAACTTATATCGCTAGCATGTGTAACCTCTAAATCAACTGCATCATGTGAAACCATCTCCCAATGGTCATCCTTTGCATACGTATCTGCAAACCCTGAGCGATTTACACTATATGCCTTACAAGCATCTGCAACTGCTTTCGCACTCTCAAGGTATAACTCAATTTTTTCTTGGTGAACGCTCCACAGAGAAAAAAGCTCATCTTTTCGTTCTTTATCCGTCTTTTGCTTTTCCAACACATTACGAACTTTTTCTAAATCTAATACAGGTAATGCGACCTCGCATGTACCCCCATCAAAACTCCAAACGACCATTCCACAATCAATTAACTCATCGGACTCAGACACACCTTGTCTCTTCACCACATCTACACGTAACATATACAAATCCCCTCGTTTCCTTTATTTGTTGGTTTTAATATACCAGAAAATTATAATTTAGTCAATAATATGTACGTAAAAAAGGGTATATTTCACCCTCCCTTACAAATCAGACGTATTCGCATACGCCCAACGGCGCTCCCACCTTTTTATACTAGAAGGCTCTACCGTAACTTGTATCTTACTCTTTAACCCTTTTAAATGTACTGGATTTACTGCCTCTCCGTACGGATACGTAGTTACCAATTTACCAATAAGCTCCTCGTCATTTACATAACGCTTACCTTCAATCTCATCTTCTTTATATACAAGGCAGCTCTTAAGAATTGTCCCATCCACAAGCTCAACATCAATAACCAATGCTGAAATTACCTCATCATCTTCATCCTCACGTAACTGATACGGATACTCTACCCCCGGAAACGCCTGTAACTGCAAAACTAAATGCATTGCATCGTTAATTGTTCCTTGGTTCTCATACATAGCTATGTACTTCTCTGCATCCTTACAGATAACATCCAATGGTTCAAACCAACCCGGTATTGTTGTAAAATTCTCCTTTTCCGCAGCATACGCAGTACAAGCCTTTGCAAAACCTTCAGCCTTTTCTAAAAATACCTTTACGTGTCTTTGGAAATTCTTCCACTCCCCAAACAAATAAAACTTAGTATCTAGCCCTGTCTTCTGCTTTAACAGTGCAGTCTTTACCTTATCGGTATCTACGAACGGAAACTCATAGACCGTTTGCACTCCTTTTTTAGTTCGGATAAGCTGTCCGCACTCAAATCGTTCATCAGAGGTACTTATAAGCCGTTGTTTCTCCATTTTTACAGTTATCATAAGCTACTCTCCGCTCCTTTTATTACTTCACCTTTAGCGTTTACCCAGTACGGTTTTACACTCTTTACCTTATTTGGCGTTGTAACCACCTGCTCCCTACTGACCACACCCTGCAAATAAATACGCCTTACTTCATTTCCCCAAGGGTACAATTGGAACATCTGGTTTACCTGACCCACATCACTTACATACTCTTTACTGAACGCATCGACTTCCTTAAACACGACGTAACCTAGTAGCTCTTTCCCATCTAGCAGCACCACATCTACCACTAAATACGCAGTCTCGTCCGTTTTAACCGCTCCTTCAGCGTTCAAATCATGTTCCATACACATTACAATTCCTCACCATCTTCTTTATCCTTTATTCGATTCCATACACACCCCGGGTCATTACAAGGCTCATCAGGGTCGAACTCCCCATGCTCAAACTCAAAATGAAAACAAACCCAATGCATCCCTTCGAACAAACTATAGTCCTTCTTACCCTTAACTACCGGTTTTCCACAGCGTTTACAAGTTGGGTACTCTTCTACCTTACACATATCTTACTCCACCTCTTTTAACGGCGTTATTGTTTTCAATTCTTTACCTTTATAGAAGTCCTCTTGCGCTAACCCGATATAATACGCTGCGCAATCTATCTCTTTTTTAGCCATCTTCATTAAGTCCGTACGTAAGTCCCCTTTGGGATGTTTTTTAGCATATACAATTAAGTCATCACCCTCATTTCGCAACAACTCCATCGCCTCTACAATATCCTCGTTTGTCGGCTTATGTACAGGATTCTCTACACGTAAGTAAGGAGAGTTGAACATCGCTAACCAAGTATATGTGTTTAGTAACCTACGGAACTTATCCTCCTCCATATCATAGAAATGCAGCACATTTTCCCTACCCTTACTCTTCTTATGCTCTACCAATCGTTCCTCGTCCTTGTATTTAATAAAACACTGATAAATTTCGTTTTTAAATCTCACAATTTATCCCCCTATTCTCCATTTACACCCCTAACGTGAGAGTTCATGTATATACTTTGCGCTCTTTAACTTGTCTACCGTTGTATATGTAACCCTGTGAATACCTACCTTATCATCAATCGCCAATTCGATTGGATTATCTAACGCTACAGGCTCACCAACCCTAATTGCATATATACCTCTGCACAGTTCCGAAATACCCTCAACCGCTGCATAATGTGTAATTTTTTCTACTGGCGTGTCTACGTAAATCGCTACATTCTTAATAGTCTCTAACCGCCAATCGGACGTTCGAACCCCTATCTCCCGGTGCTTTATAAATGTTTTCTCAAACGTTTCCTTCCTAGCGGGAACAACTAATGTATCTAATCCCAATAAAGGAGAGTCTTTTCTACATTCAACGTTATCTGCCCCATCGAACTCTAATCCTAATTTATGTAGGCTCTCAAAATATCCCTTAACGTACACCTCAATTGCATTAGCAATAATATCTGCTTTTGTAGTAGGTAACCCCTTAAGCCCGTACCTTTCTTCTAAGAGTTTATTTTGCTTGCTTATATCTTCAATTCTTTTCGTATCCACATCCGACAGAGAAAACGTGGCGTTCTTTGTGACTTCCCCGTCTTCTAAAATCGTATGCCTTAACTGCGCCTCAGCCTCTTTCTTACTTACAATCCGTTCTTTTTTAAACTCCATCTCTATATCCCTCACCTTCCCTATTGCGTTTACTTCTCTATTAACTCCTCCAAATCTCCAACCGTACCACGGATAATATGTGTCTCACCCTCATCCGTATGGTAAATTGAAATATTATCCTCTACTCGAATCCAAGTAAGGTGGTGAAACCGCCCACTCAACTCGTTTGTCGCCAATATCGAACGCAATATCCACTGCGGCGATTCAATCCATTTACCTGTAGCAACCTCTGTGATTTTAAACACCTTAGCCAACCGCACTCTATCTACTTTAACCCTGTATTTATCCGTTACCACACCTATCACCTTCCTGTAATTACTTCCCTACTGACAGAATACCACCATTACTTACCTAATTACGTTTATTTGTTATCTCTGCATCTTCTGAACACAAAAAAGGTAGTTAAGAGGTAACTACCTTTTTTACAAAACCATTTAATTCAACAATAAATCTAACTCATGAACCGTAAATGTGACTTCGATTTTACGCCCATCCTCTTCGTTGTACACTGTGATTTTGTCGCCATCCTTAGACCATCCTCCAGTAGGAATGAACCCTTTCGTGCTTTCACTACGTATAATTTTGTTTAGTTGAACAGACGTAAGCTCTACCTTATTCCCAGTTCCTTTATCCTTAATTTGAATATAGGTGTCCCCAAACCAATTTATTGCTTTTAACTCTAAGCGAGCCGTCACCCCAAGAGGATACCCTCCTCTGCTTTTCTTATTGTACTTAACCACAAATTGTACTCGTTTAAATTCATCTTCTGTAACGCTTGGATGTACCTTTATAAACTCTTCATAAGTCATATTCAGATACTCATTGTACATATCACGAACCCAAGAACGATTCCCACCATGTATACGCAACACTACACCGTCCACAATAACCTTTATCGAAGCTGCTGCCACTGTAACCACCTATCCTTTATATATTTTGAAGGATTGTTTTACTTACGAAATCCCACAACATAATCCCTAACATACACACGCAACCAATCATGCTACCGTTAACGATATATTTCATGTCATTCTTTAATAATGACATAAGCCCTCCACTGCTTATAAACACTAACCCTACACACATTGCAAGTACAACTTTAGACTGCATAACAACCATCATCGCATTGGCATCCCGTAAAACCTCCAATGCACCTAAGTCAGTTAATCCAAGCAATAACGCATAACTTACACAAAATAAAACTACGAATACTCCTACATATTTAGCCATACGCCCTTGCTACCCCCTAACTCTTTTTAATCGGTGTTTTATCTGGCATATCATAATCGTCTTTTGGATTCTGTTGCAGGAAAATTCCCATCTTCCTTGCGTCTTGTAATAACTTACTTTGATTATACTGGCGTTTAAATATACCTACGTCACGCATGACGACCTCTTGCGGGTCAGTTGTAAGTGTAAGCTCGTTATACGCCCTTGTCGCCTTGTTATAACGGTTTACGCTAGCTATGTAATCCATAGCAGCATCGATAAACGCCTCGAGGTTCTCTTGGTACTCCTCCCACAACTCTAGTAACATATATTTCTTATGTATACTGGTTGTTTGGTTTGCTAAAGATTCTCGTATTTTTGGAATATCAAGCAAGATAAACTCAACATCTTCCTTTTCCCCATTGCTCTTTTTGTATCTAAAAATCGCAGTCTTTACAATGATTTCCTCAAATAAATCAGCACTTTTTCTTACATATGTAATGTTCATAACCCTTACCTCCACTTACTTTACAACGTTTGTTGAACCGCTTTCTTATACTTTCTTACAGCCTTTACAAGTTCCACATACCTATCGCTTGTTAACCCTATCAAATCGAAGTCTTCCCTATCTAACGCATAATAGATTTTACCTTTTACTGTCTTCTTTAGTTCATCCATACGTCTATCTAATGTATGTACACTAAATGCAAGTTCCTCAGGATTTCTCGATAAGTAACCCATACCGGACTCTAACATTTCTAGGGAACTTTCGTCCAAGG
Organism: Bacillus cereus group sp. MYBK15-3; assembly: GCF_051916765.1. Lineage (NCBI taxonomy): Bacteria > Bacillati > Bacillota > Bacilli > Caryophanales > Bacillaceae > Bacillus > Bacillus cereus group sp. MYBK15-3. The sequence continues at coordinate 201,834 of NZ_JBQAHG010000006.1, read as the reverse complement.
CTTCACAGCAAATCTTTAACCCCTTTATATCATTCTCTAGCCACAGCTTTACACAATAAATAGCTGCATCCTTATGCCCATCCGGATAGTTTTCTCTGTGTTTCTCGATTTTTCGTATGTAGTCCTTTTTGTACCTATAGAAAACTAATTCAATATCCCGTACCAGAACCGGTTCTGGTACATAGTTTTTATACTTACTCCTCATCCAATCAAACGCCAATGTGAACGTATCAACCCCACGAACATCTTCGTTGCTTTTTAAAGCCCTACCCCAAAAAGAACTCAATGACCCTCGAATGCTTGCTACTGTCGTATCCCCAACACCTTCGAACAACTGAAATTTATCCTGATAGTCCACAAACTCTAAGGCATTATCATATACGTACAAGTCTCTAATCTTTGTATATTCTTCTTTTAGCATATCCTCGGTACTCTTAATATCTTCGTTTACTCCCGCAGCATATACCCGTCTTAAAAATTCCTCGGCATATCTCAACGTATCCACGATTTAATCCCCCTATCGCATGTATACTGGTAACTTTTTTCGATATAATACTGGAACTACACCATACCTCTTATCTATCTCATCATGCTTATCACACAATACGTCCAGACTTAATTCTCCTGCTTTATATGCCTTCGCTACAGTATCAAAGTCCTTCTGGTAACTCGGCATATGTTCCAACAACAAACCACCTTCAACAACCAACTTGAACCCTGTACAATCCCGAACCGAGTGTACCCGAAATGGCTCACCAACCATACCCATTAACATATATACGGCATCTGCCATTCCCTGTACCGCACCCTCATATACAGTTGTTTCCTTACCAAACGTAGCAGTCAACTCTTGTTCTTGCCTCACACACTCTTTAATAGAGTCCACTAACCTATTTACGGCTTTCTTTGTTTTAATCGTAAGCACAGCACCCCTCCTAGTCTGCAAGTCCGTATTTTTCTTCAAGCTCTGCCGTCTTTTCGTACAGTTCATCCCTATCAATCTCACACCTTGTATACTTATCACGTACAAAATTACGGGCAACAATAAAATCTACAACATCCCAGATGCTTACCTCAGACTCAAATACATGACGAAACACCCCAGAATCGTACGTACCTACCCCAGTGTCCTGCAGGTTTAGTATTCGAAATATTGCCTCCTGCATCTGGCTTAACGGATAACGAAACATATCATTCTTAATACCTGTCAGCTCCGTCATCTTCTTTTCCACATCAAGGTTGTGCTTCATAACCCTAATTAACATATCAACCGTTTCTCTTTCTTCCTTCGGTATCAACTCGTCCATAATACACCCTCCCGTTTACAGCCAATTTATTTTATATGTTTCTTCTAACTTCAATCTACGATTATGAAAATCATGATACGTAAGCGCTCCATGACTGCTTTCATCTGAAAGTTTCGTATATTCCTTTCGAAACTCTACCAACACCCAAACATCTAGCTTCCCATCAAGGACTAAATTAAAAAGAGAGTCGAAGTAAACCATTGCACCGTCTAATGGCTCTCCCTTACATCCCCCGCCATACGGAACCTCATCGAACTTCAGCAACTTATACACAGACTGCGTCATCGTTCGAATAGCATCTGCAAACACTGTAGATTTCGCATCAAACTCTCGAGATAACTCCTTCTCTTTCTGAATGCAATCCTGTGTCATATGTACTAATAAATCAACTTTCCTTTTAACCGATTCACTCACAACAATCACCCCTTATTAGTAGTAAAAAGGGAGCTATTACGCTCCCCATACCGCTTTATCTTCATCAGAATGGACATTACCAATACGTTCTAGGTCACCATCCATAAAACCTTCTAACGTCATTGTATCATAAGGCTTATCTCCGATGGCTTTTACGTTATCATAAACTGCTAGTCTAATACTACGAGATTCTCTGTCCCACTCAATAACCGCAGGAACTTTACCGAACTCTTTATACTCAACTTTAACCACATCGCCTACGTAGAGCAATTCTCCTTTTGCCCCATCCATACCGATATACTGACCTACTGTGTCCTTCTTCACTTGATGTTTATCAATAAACGTTGCTACCGTTTGCCCGACGTGTTTAAAATCAACCAAACCCTCAAACCATTTTCCATCTAAACTTAATCCTTTGAAACGAATATCATATACAGTACTAAACATAGTATAACGACCCCTTTCAATTCTTTCCTTTTGTTTTCTTTTGTTACTTATAATATACCAGTTTATTATATTTTAGTCAATAGTAAGCTGTTAAAGTAATTGGCTACACAACCTAGCTAACCCCTTTGTCTGTCTACTATGTATAATCTATTTCCCTTCTGCATATACTAACCCTGTGGCGACCACACCTAACTTAGAAATACACCCAAGAGTCGCCAGATACCCGAAAAAGAGACTACCCATATCCGAGTAGTCTCTTTTTGTTTTATATTGAATTTACCGTTAGTCTAATCCGTGTAGTTTTTTACCTTCACGGTTATACGTTATACATTTCCCTTTTAAATGGTTAGGTACGACAAATCCTTCTTCGTTTCTCTCGTAGTAAAGACCCAGAACTACAACTTCGTAAAATTCACCTAAAGTCATCTCCTCAAACGTGTACTCAATTGCATCTGGTAAAATTTGCATGATATCTTTATGTATTACATCGGTTTGGTCCCAATCTACATCTGTAGGGTAATATAGCCCATTCTCTTTAAAGTAAGCCCCATCTTCATTACCCTCTTCTTCTATCCAATCTGCTTCCCAGAAGTGTCGTAAGCGAAGCTCGTCCCCGTTTTTTGTAACCATTACACCATCTGAATAGCCATTATCGCCTTGCGTTATTGGGTACGTTTTTCCCTCTTCCATATCTTTAATTTTTAATTTGTCTTGGTAATCTAATTTATTTAATTCAACCATTGTAAAGCCTCCTAGTTTCGATTTGTTTGTTTGTTTATTTGTTTGTTGTCTTGTTACCCTTAGTATAGTATAATTTGGTTAAATAGTAAACCCCGCTTTTATAAATTAATTGGGTTTATTTTTAAACCTAAGGAGGATAAAATACAATGAACGGATTAACTTACATTTTATTTGTCAACGAAACACCACATAAAGAACTAGCAGCAGAACTAGGCGTAACCGCACAAATGGTTAACTCATGGGTAAAAGGAGTAAAACCTATAGCATCAAAACATTTACCTAAATTAACTAGTCTGTTAGGTGTAGAAGAAAAATACTTTCAAATACCCTTAACACTACAAGATAAGGTTGAAATTGAACTTCAGTTAGCTAGTAAATCCGGAAAATATGAAAGCGTAGACTACCAAGCAGCCGTGTTACATAAGAAAAACCAAGCAGTTAAAGAAAAATACATGGAGCTTCTGAAAGCCTCTCAGAAGGACACCAAGGCGCTTGAAACGGTTTTTACGGAATCCACTAAGATTCAAACTGAGTTAACAAAACTTGTACAGATTCCAAGTATTGCAGAAGACCCAGAAGCATGCGAGCAGATTTATAGCTTACTTAAGAACATCCAAACCATCCGAAAAGTATCAAAATAAGAAAAACCCTACTCACACTTACAAATGAGTAGGGTTTTATTTTTCACTTTACTTATTTAAAACTCTCCTGTACTTAAATAATTCGCCACGGACTTGTAACCGTCATCCAAGTCTAAACCAGAGAACAAACCATCCAGTAACCAGTCTTCGTCTTTCACACCACTGTTTTCTATGACTAATTTAAAATTTCCTCTTACTTTATCGGCTATGACCTTTAAATCTTTTCCTCTATCCCCTGTAGTTACATCCGTTACGTTCAGCTCCGGAACACAATTCACTAGAGTATGATGAAAAGCCTTTACACCTACCAGTTGCTGAATAAGGTATTTGTTTGAACCGTACTCTTTTGTTGCTTCATCCCACTGATACTTGATATCCCACCAGATTCCAATAATTAAATCTTTGAGAACGCTCTCTACGATTCTAGCATCCTCTTTTGTTTGAATTGGTCTCGTATGCTTTATCATCTCACGTACAACAGGGTTTAGGGATTTACTAAAATCCAACATTGTTACTGATTTGTTCGTATCTTTCCTATCAATTCTAATCTCATCTTTCCAAGGCGTTCTATAGTACTCCTCTCCGTTATTTATTTCTAACACAACACTATCTGTAATCTCCTCAACAAGACTGTCCTCATCTGTAGAAACCAATAACGTCTCTGGGAAAACTCTACCCTTTACTTCCATTGCAGTATCAATATACCCCTCCCAAATTCCACGATTAGTGCCAATAAACATATCGATTTCATGTAGTTTTTGTCCTTTACTTTCATCGATTACCATAATAGTGATAGGTATCTTGAATTCTTGCAACTGTGTCAGTAAATCAATATTTCCCACAGCCTCTAACTTCTGTATTGCATACTCAAAACCTTTAACCCAGTCATGACCCGCCACAATCCTTAATTCACCCTGCAGATTTAGTACCTCATTATCATCTACTAACTTAGCTACATCGATTGCTCCAATGAAATGAATAGGGACATGTAGACGGCTAAATGTGGAAATGATAGTATTTGCAATCTCCATAGAAACCACTGGATAAGGTGAATGCTGATACCCATCTCTATTTAAACCCCAACTATGTACATCAAATCTATAATTACTTACTAAATCCTTAACCGTAACTTCTGCAATATAGGAGTCTAACCCACTCTGGTTTGTTTTCATATACTTCTCTAGTAACACAACATCGTCCCCTTTTTCTTTTTACTTGTTTTCACTATATCGACATCTGTAATCTTATACAGGCGTATCTATATCAAAAGACCTCACAAATAGAGGTCTTCCCTTATTCCCACGGAAACTTACCATGTTTCACATAATTTACTACCTTTAGATAATCATCATCAGTTAGCTTTTCAAATAAAGATGTGTACCACCAATCATTATCCGAAGCTCGACTTTCCCTTAGTACTTTACTAAATCTTTTTCCTGCCTCCTCTGTAACTTGATTCAGTTTAGACTCTAATTTACTGCCTGCCTCACGCTCCTCTACTTTACAGAACCAATCGTAGGTTCTATCTGCAACGCACTCGCTTAATATTGTATGTAAAGCTCTTACCCCAATAGGCTTCTGTATTACATATAATTGACTTCCCATTTCCCCAAATGTACCCTTCCAACGTCTTTGAATATCCCACCAACTAAAGACAAACCATCTCCCTAATCGGTCTACTAACATATCTACATCTTCTTTTGTTTGTACTGACGGGATTCGGTTTAGTACCTCACGAATGACAGGCTGTATCGAATCACTAAACTCATCTAGACTTACTGTCTCCCCTCCAATCATGCCTTGTTCCCACACTGTTCCACCAATTTCTGCCCCATTATTCACCGAATTTGCGATATCATCGGCTAGATTTTTAACTAACTTCTCTGTATCGTTCAAATAATCTACTTTATCCGGATACAATCTTTCTTTTACCTTTAACGCCTTATCTACCCCTGCAATATACGTGCTTTTATTTGCTAAGATATACGTTTCTAACTCATGACGTCTTTGTCCTTTTTCCTTATCAATAACCATCACCGTGATAGGTACTTTATAGTTTAGAAACGTAAACAGAAGCTTTTCGTCCCCCTGCTCCTTTAGTTTTTTAACTGCGAGTTCAAACGCTCGTACTCTGTCTTGCCCAACTACAATACGAACCTTTTCTTCGAACTTCACAAACATATTATTCACACTTACATCTTCTTTATCTACCGCTCCGACGAACTGAATAGGTACAACCATGTTACCTTTACTACGAATCAACTGGTTCGCAAGCCCCATACACATAGACTCTACAGGCGCATAATGGTAACCTTCCGGATTCTTTTCTTCATCATGTATATCTAATGTATAATCAGCGACTAAATCCTCTACATTGACTTGAAACATATAGGATTCTAGCCCGTTTTGATTCATTTTTACATAGTTTGTTGTTAACATAGCAACCACATCCTTCGTTTTTCTTACCTTTACTATACCAGTTTATTATATTTTAGTCAATAGGATATACGAAAAGAGACTGCTTTTAGGCAGTCTCTATACTATTTAACTACGATAACTGGGTGTCCCATTCTGTTTAACCCATGTATTTCACTTTTCATTTGTTCATAAGCAACTTCATTTCTCGACACATCTATTACAATTAGCATAGGATAGGTACGTGTCACCATACGCAATAGTCCCTCAGCGTTTACCGGCATATTTACAAATATAACAGGAGCATTAACCCCATGAGGGAAGAAATCCGACTCCCTCCCTATAACCGTTGTCTGGCTATCATCTAAACACTCATTGATAAAAATTCCTATATCTTCTTTTGAACCTGCGTACTCATGTAACTGACGATTATCCATAACATCTAACAACTCATTGCGTTCCGTTGTCCTAACGTAGCCAGTTCGTATCATTTTCTCTATATCAAACGGCAACTCATGCTCTATCTGGATAAAGTTAAGAATACCTGCCTCTACACCCGTATAATCTTCGTAAGGAACGACGTCAAAACCGCCTCCCCAGAAACCATTTGAACCCCTCACAGGCTCTCGACCTACATAAGACCTTAGCTCCCCATCACTATCTTTTGCTAGATACCGAGGTGCGCCAAATAGCTTATCTTTTTTACTGGCTATTTTCTTAAGTAACTCTAACTGCTCTAACGTGAGTTTCGTTTTAGCCGCCATACTACTTTTCACACTCCTCGGCTTTAAATTGACCCTTCACAGCCTCTATACGTTTTGTATCCTTGTAACTACTTAACACCCCGCCCGAGCGCCACTCATACGTATTAACAGGGCTTTGGTCAATCATAGATTTAAAGTTATGTAACGTCTGACTAACCACCTTCGGCATTACAGTAGCAAACTCTTCGTTTCCTGCCTCGAAATCTGGCATACAATCAGCTAAAAGTGAATGAATAATACGGACACCCGCAGCTTTCTGAATCATATAGTTTGCATTAAAGCCACCGTACATGTTAAACGCATCTTCCCACTTACCTGAGACAATCTCCCAACCTCCGGAAACAATAGCAATCACAACCGCCTCAACCTCTTTGATTTGCTCTAATGTTTCCAGTTTACCTCTTTGCTTCACATATTTATCGATAATAGGTCTCATAGAGTTCCCGAACCCAGACTTCAACATCACCTTATTGTCTCCGCCAACGTTTTCATATAACGAACCACGCCAAACTCTTAAATCTGACTTACCGTTGATAAACATTGCAACATTTTCCCCTATTTTTCGGTAAAGCTTATCCTCATTATCTAGGTAATCTAAAACCTCTGGAAATAAACGCTCTTTTACTTCACGAGCTACATCAACACTTGTTCCTCGAGTTCCTTTATTTGCACGTATAAATGTAGTTATTTCATATCGCTTTTGTCCTAACGCATTATCAATCACTAACAAAGTAAATGGTATCTTCATTTCGCTGATATTCTTTCTTACCTCATCAGCATCCGCGATGTCTCGCTTATGTGTTAACTGCATCGCCCAATCTAACGCCTTCACCCTATACTGTTCTGCTACAATACGTACCTTATCTGAAATATGTAGCGCACCGTTCTCTACTTTCACATCTTCTTTATCAATTGCACCCATTACCTGCTCAGAATAAAAAATCAAACCTTTTCTGTCTAAAACCACATTTGCAATATCTCGGTACAATGTAGGGATTAACTCTCGCTGATATCCTGTAGGGTTTTCCTCAGCATGATGTATATCTAACGTATAGTTTTTGATTAACTCCCCTGCTGTAACCGAAAACATATAAAACTGCATGCCTAACTGGTTCACTTGAATATACTCACGTACTTCCATTCCAATCCCTCTCCCTTTGTTTGCATTTTATTGTCTATACTATACCATTTTATTATATTTTAGTCAATAATTTGTTCTCTACCAATTCAGCTTCCTTTACTTGTTGAAATTGTAACACAATCCTGTACACAAAAAAGAGCCATCTACATCAGACGACCCTTAGAACTGCCTTTACCTCTTTAAAATCTTTGATTAGCTGCCTATGTTCCTTTTCTCCTAGCGTAACCATACACGGTACTCTCTTCTGTATCCCGAATATGTTTGTTACAACATCTAGCTTTTCCCAACTATCTGCATACACTTCAATACGGATATGATGAACTCCCCACTGATTACAAAACTCTACTTTAATTGCCCGTATACTCTCTTCCTCTGACAACGCCAATAACCCGTATAGGTTGTTTTTTGCATGCTCTCCCTCATATAACCATTTGATATACCCACGCTTACTCTTCTCGTCAATAACATCCCCATAATTCTTAGGTAATCGTTCGTATGCTGTCCCATCTATTACAATGAACTTATTCGTAAGCCCACGCTCTTTTATCTTCTTAATACTCTCTATCAATCTTCCTTTGATACCTAACACACCCATCCCCCTCTTTTCAATTTATTTACATGTAGTATATAGTTTCTACTTACCTAAAAAGGACTTACCCTTATCACATATCCCGTACACCCACGTCTTACTCTTCCTTTATTTCTAGTTTCATATAAAAAAGACTATCTCTACCGATAGTCTTTTATTCACTTGGGAACTCCCCATGTTTAATATAATGTTTAACCCTGTCTACATCGTTTAAGGTTAACGTACCGAATGCTGCAGACTTATGCCACTCCCAACCAAAATCAAGTTTATTTTCTTTTACTGCATCTCTGAAAGCATCATACGTATGATTGTTAACGTTCTCTAACTTCCTTTCCACCGTGTCAGCATCCACATTGAATCCGCATATGCAGTCTGCTAACCAGGAATGGATGACATACATACCCAAACTTTTATGTAGCACATAATCCTCATCTATTTCCTTATCATAATTAGATGCAGAACCCCACTCATAATTCACCATACTCCAAGCACTATCAACCATATATTTCACACTATCTATAGCAGCATACAAATCCTCACTCGTTACGTCATCGCCCAACGCCGCTATTACTTTATCAGCTACTGGAAGCAACGACTCACGCATACTGCGAATATCTAACACATCACCCTTAAGCCATGCCGTACTCCACACCGTAGAACTATCAGCACTTGTTAAATACAATGAAATTTGCGTCACAAACTCTTTTCGCACATCCTCTAACCTATAATCCGGAGGTAGCCCCACGCCCTGTAAGTCCCTGAGCATTTTCTTTGCCCTCAGAACTGACATTTCTTTATTTCTCTCGTTTATAGAAATATACGCCTGTAATTCAAAAATTCTATTTTGAATATCCCCTACCGCTAGCACTATAACTGGAATATCTGCTTCCCTAAGCTCATTGGCTTTTTCCACATCATCTTCACTCCCAGACTTCCTATAGCTGTTTATTAAATACCGAAGTGCTGCCACATCTAAATGACCCCCTACAACCCGTAAATCCGCTTCGAATGCTACAGAAGTATCTAAATCTCGAATTGTATCTTTGTTTGTAGCCAACATTATAGTTTTTAAAACAAGGAAAATGCTGCCCATACTTTCAATCTTCTGCGCCCGCTCCCTCACATGTTTATCTGTAACCTTTGCAGCGTATCCAGTAGGGTTATCTATAGCGTTATACTCATTCCCTACACAGCTTTCCAACAATTCCTTTACCTTTACCTTAAACAAATATACCCATAAACCTTTTTTGTATGTTTTTACAAAATCACAGGTAAACATAAAACCGTCCCCTCTCTTTACTCTTGTTACGTTCAGTATACCAGTTTATTATATTTTAGTCAATAAGAAGCGAAAAACCGCAGGGCGTTAAGCTCTACGGTTTACTTTTTATTATACTAAGCCATCTACGTAACTCATGGCTGCCACTTCTGACTCAAACACGAAATCATCATTAAAAGCCGTATACTCCCCTATAAAATCATCAAATTTAGCGAGTACCCAACCTTCACCCTCAGGGTTTCGAATTACCTTATACTCTGGTACTTCATCCCCTAAATACATAACATAAATATGACGACTCACATGTTCTACAATATTCACCTCTTCCCAAGCTGCTTCCTCTTCAATAGATTCAGCATCCCCAGTAGCTACCTCAGCTCTTTGTTTATGTAATATATCAGGAATTTCAATCATATCTGCCATTTGCTGATACCCCTCTGAACCTTTAAAGTTGTGGAATGTTCCGCCCACTAACCAGTCTGTCTCGTTTACATGGCTTTTTTCTAACTTGTTTCTAAAGTCCTCAGCTACACCGCCCAGAACCTGCGGAATCTCCATTTTATCATCCAAGAAATTTACACAATCCGTTAACATGATGTGAATTGCATGAACACCCTTTGTATGTAGCAGCGTGTACCCTTCCTTGTAGCGTTTATAGTTATCGAAGGCAAATGACCACTTATACCATACAGCCTCCCAGACAGACGTTATAAGCCCTTTAAACGCTACCTCTAAACATCTCAAATCGTACACATCTCTTGGAATATCGATGACATCCAATACTTTAGACACAACCGGATATAAAGAATCCCCTAACTCATCGACAGTTGCTATATGTTCCTCCACATTTCGGTTTTCACTGCGTAACCCTCGCCACACTGTAATCCCTGCATCGGACATCATATAATCCGCTACATTTGCCGAAATCGATTTTGCTAATCCCACGTTATTTAACATGTAAACCACTCCTTATATTTAACCTAGATATTTTGGGTCGATAAGTTCCTTTTTGATATGCTTGTTTACCCAATCCACTGCCCCTTGTTCAGTAGGATAGCTGACCACACATAAGTCTTCTCCATCATACATAAAGTTCTCCTCACCATAATCACAAAGATTATCATCTACAATACGTGCCACAGCAATCGTGCCATCTTTCTGTGCATATGGCGAGTACGTTACATTATTTTCTACCGTTGTACCAAATCTCGTAGGCGTTGTAGAACCTGTATTCTCCGTATCAATCCCTACTACATCAACCTTTTCAATAACTGTAGCGAGTCCATGACTTACCAAGTCCGGTCTTACCTCATTCAGAAGCGACCACAGGTTTACCTCTAACGTTTCTCTTTCTTCTTTTGTTAAAGTCCCTTTTGTTTTTACGTTTAATCGGATTTCCACACCTTCATGGTTTTTCATACCATCACGCCCTCTGCTTAACTTTATATACTTACTATACCAATTATTTATATTTTAGTCAATATCTTTACGAAAATAAAGGGACTACCAACGAGTCCCTTTCATAAATTCCTTTATTTTTTCTACCTCTGCCTTTTGAAACACAGCGAGAGCATGACCTCTTTTTGACTCCCTCAGCACCGCTTCTGGATTTACCCCTACACACTGAGTCAATAAATTTCGGATAGACTCCATCATGTTCGGTCTTCCCCCAATTCTTATATAGTTTCTCTTCTCGTATAGGGATGCACTATCCACAAGATGCCCCTTTAAGAAACTCTTTACATACTTCTTGTCTATATTCGGCATATGTATTTCACCCTTAAGCCCTAACCCCAGCTCCTTTAACCTATCGTATATGGTTTTAGAGAAAATCCGGTCTTTATAGCTATTATCTGAAGCCGAAAACCAAATATCTTCTTTTGGTTTGTTTGTCAACTCCTCAAACACCTCTTGAATCACATGCGCCCTCCGCTTTGATGTGACCATCTGCAGCGAATACGAATCCCGATGGTCTATTATTGTTCCCGAAGAGAAAATAAGCCCCAGTATATACGCCTTTCTCTCCGAGTCAATTACATCGAAATAGTTGTCTTTTACATCATACATACGGGTTGCCTCACTATACGTTCTAATTGTTACCCCTTCCGCATTCAGATAATTTAACACTGTTTGTCGAGAAACATTTGTCTCTTTGCTAATATCGGTTAAATCATACCCGCTCTCGTACATTCTTTTAAAAGTAGGTATTAAATGTTCAAACTCCCTTTCACCTTGAATCTTTTTTACCCCTTTTTCCCTCTCTAGCACCCTTGAAACCGTTGCACAGCCTGTATTATATTGTTTTGCAATTGCAGTTTTGCTTACTCCACTTAGCCACAATCGATACCATTCTTCCACAACCTCTTTACTTGTACCATTCTCCCTCACCTTTACCTTTCCTTTTAAATTATTTCTAACTGTACCAGAAGCTACCCCATATTTACGTGCAATCGCTGCGAACGATTCCCCGCCCTCATACTCTTCTTTCCACATAGCTACCGTCTCTTTAGGTGTTCCCTTTGCCGCCATATCATCCCGTCCTTTATTAAAATTCTATTGTAAATATACCATAAGTTTATATTTTAGTCAATAAATTCCCATAAAGAAAAGGGATGCAAACGCACCCCTATTTTAACCAGTAACTTAGATTGCCTTTAACCTTCATTGGCTCCGTATCTCTTTCCGGAAACAAGCGTGTAGGATGAATTAACCCCGGCTTAACGTTCTCAAGTAACCAATCAATTGCCTCATCTTCCGTAGAGAAAATTAAGCTATAACCGTTTCTATCTGTAATGAAGTTGTCCATATCATACTCGGTCACATCTTCATCTAGAATACGTACAACATCGACCTTGCCCTCAGAAGCATATAGTCGGTATGTATCTAAATGACTACCCTCCACCTTCTCTTTCTGCAGTACTTCGTCCTTTAACCAATAGGTTCTGTTGACCGCAGGTTTGGTTAACTTATCTAGGTAGTCATCATGGATTAATTCTGTCTTTACGTTCTTCCATACCCAAGCAACTGCCTCAGCCTCGGTAGCGAATTGCAAATAATTCCCGTCTACGTCCGTCATGAAGTAATCCTCTCTACGTACTCTCGGGTCTTCACTATTTAACTCAACAATACTCATTTTACCCGCCTTAACATAAGGTCTAAAGCATACTGACGTTGTTTTAACATCTGTTCTCATATGTATCTCCCCCAATTTTTACTTTAACCAATAATCCGGATTATGTTTTGGTGACGTAGACCCCACGTTCATCTCCAATTCACGTAGTGCCTCTTTATGGTCATCATGAATTAACTCCGGTTTTACAAACAATCTCATGAAGTTGAGCGCAGCCTCTTCCGTTTCGAATTTATACTGCGTTCCTTTAGGTGTAACCAAGAATTTATCTTGGTCATAGTTGATTTCATCACTGTCACCTAAGCAAATGACCATCAGTTTGTCATCTACCTCCATAAGTTTATAGTACACCCCATCATACATTTACCCAACCCACTTTCTTTCTGTTCTTTCCTTACTATACCATTTATTTATATTTTAGTCAATATGTTTTGCAAAAGAAAAAGGATGCAAACGCACCCCATCAACGAGAGAAACCCGAAAGTGAATAAGAATCCTCATCACCCGAAATTGAACTTTCCCTATAAACCGTGTACCCCGCTCTTTCTAAATAATCCGGGTGTATTGTCTTCATTTGTAATTTAGCAGCCATCCAATTCACTGCTTCACCCTCACTATCGAAAACAAGTTCACTTCCATCAGCCTTATCCATGAATGCATACGGATTATATTCTGATATATCTCCTCCCATTATACGTACCACAGACACTTTACCCTTCTGTATATACAGTCGATACGTTACCAAATTTACCACTTCAGCTGTTACCTCTCCAAGCTCCATTTCCTGTGTGTCTCGTAACCCCTTAGATGAACCTATATGTAATACCTTTTCTTGTTTCAATACTTCTGCCTTTAACCAGTACTCTCGGTTGCTAGATGGTCTGATTAGTTTTGATACATAATCCTCATGAATTAATTCCGTTTTTATGTTATCACATAACCAATTTACTGCATCCCCCTCTGTAGCAAACTGCACGTAATTTCCCTTTGCATCTACCATAAAATTCTCATTTATATACGCAGAAGTATCTACACTGTTTACCTCTACAATACTCATTTTCCCTGCTTTCATATACGGTCTAAAACATACAGAACTTACAGCCTTCAATTTCCCCATAACCGCCTACCTCCACCTTCTTTGTCTTTGTTTTACTATACCATTTATTTATATTTTAGTCAATAAATCGTAAATAAGAAAGAGACTAGCGACCAGTCTCTTTCACAAACTCCATTATTTTTTCTACCTCATCGTTTCTATAGACAACAAGCCTATCATCTGACCCAGTAAGGCTCTTAATGGCGTCCGAGTTTACCCCCACAATCTGTATAAGCATATCACGTAACTTACCTACATTATTCGGTCTTGCAGCTACGAAGAGATTATTTAACTTTTCATCTAGCGTTACACGCCCCACAAGATAGCCACGAAGGAACTCGGAACGATATGAACCCGTAAGGTCTGGAAACGTCATTTCGCCCCTAAGACCCATCCCTATACGTTTTAAAGACTTATATAAGTTTGGAGAGAAAATGCGGTCTTTGTATTTATCCCCATCGTTCATAATATCCTCCAATTTTCTATCTGTTAACTCCCCAAATATCTCACCAATAACATGGGATTTCGTATTAGCTCCCGATACTTGCAGGGATTTTGTCCCATGATGCTCTAAAAGCGTTCCAGAAGAAAACACTAACCCTAACATATAAGCCTTTCTATCCGAATCAATAGTATCAAAATAATCTTCTTTTACCTCATGAATACGAGAAGTTTCACTGTACGTACGTGCCGTAACACCCTCATCATTTAAATAGTTCAACACCGTTTGTCTAGAAGCCCCTGTTGCTTTGCTGATATCTGTAAGGTCAGCCCCGTCCTTATACATTTGAATAAACGTAGGGGTTAAATGCGCATACTTTTTTCTTCCTGACTTTTTCTTTATACCTTTTTCTTTCGAAAGGATATTCCAAACAGTAGTTTTTGTTACATTATATTTCTTGGCAATCGCATCATTCGTCCAACCCTCTAGGTGCAGTTGATACCATTCATCCGCATACTTTTTGAACGGTGACTTCTCACGGAACTCTACAACTCCCTTAAGATGATACTTAACCGTAGTTTTATCAACATTATGTGTCTCGCCAATCTTACGTAATGAAGCCCCACTCTCGTATTCTTTCTTCCATACCGCTACATCTTCTTTTGTTATATCTCTCGATTTTGCCATCTGAACCCGTCCTTTACTGTCTTGTTGGTTATACTATACCGTTTGTTTATATTTTAGTCAACAATCCACAAAAAGAAAAAGGCTACAACAGCAGCCCAGTATGTACCTACACTTTAGTTCTTTAAATAATGTTTGGGGTTGTATTTCGGCATGAGTTTGTACAAATCGTTTATTAGTTCCAGTTTTACATTATCAAATAACCAAGCGATTGCCTCATCTTTAGTTGGGAACTGCAATGGCTTTTTATTCTCATCCACCATATAATACTCTTCTTGCTCCTTGTATGCAGCCTCGTTTTTCACAAAAAGTGCAGTTAATTTACCCGCCGACATATACAACATCCAACAGCTTTCACTCTTCTTATCTTCTAATAACCCATTCTTTTTACTTCTCCCAAACAACCCTAACAAACTGAAAACCCCCTATATTAGTTCAACCAGTAGTTCAGATTATCGCTAACCCTATCAGATGCGCTTGCTGCCGTTCTTACGTATTCTCTATGGATTAACCCATGTTTTACGTTAGCTAACATCCACTCTACCGCTGCCGGTTCAGAATAAAAGACAAGACCACTTCCATCCCTCTCGGTAATGAATTTACCCTTATCGTAGTTAGATTCATCCCCATCTTTAATACACACAACACCTACCTTGCCGTCAGTCACATATAGGCGGTACATATCTAAAGCAAACGTTTCCTCACCTAAATCGGAATCTCCCTCACCCTTTAACCAATACTCTCGGTTCTGTTTCGGGTTGATTATTTTATTTCGATAACTAGGTGCAAGTAAATCAGGTTTGATGTTCTTAAGTAACCAATCTACCGCAGCATCTTCGTTATCAAACTGCAAGATATGCCCATCTTCATCAGTCATGAAATAATCCTCTTCAAACGACTGCACTGTCTTATCTGTTAAACACAGTACATCCATTTTCCCATTCACCATATACAATCTGAAAAACATAGATTCTGCATTACCCATTGTCATGTGTTAAGCCTCCTGTATTCTAATAAATTCTTTTTCTTTTCGGAAAACTCTTCAAACGGTATACGTCCAGTAGCTAGTAGCCACTCCTGTCGCTCGATTTCAGCATCTACCCTAATTTTAGCATCCTCTCGTTTGCGTTTATCTTCAAGCGCTCGCAAGTCATCTATATTCTTTTTAAGCTCCTGTACCATATCGTACTCGTCATCCGTAAATATAACTGCATTTTTATCGTTTAATGCGATTAACAAGCTACCTCCAAATGAAGAATAGCTTCCCGGTAGAATAAAATGAATAAACCCGTTACTGAACCCTGGTTCTTTTATTTCCATATCTATCAAGTCAAGCACATCAAAAGTAACATCCCCGTTAAACCAATAATCGAGGGACGACATAAACCCAACTCTCTGAATTCGTAACGTAGTCCCATCTAGTTCAACACTTGTTTTACGCGCTCCTTTAAATTCATAGACTTTAGCCATGTTCATCCCTCGCCACCTTTACTACGCTTTTTTACGTCTATTACTTCCTAGACTTAACACATTACCGCCAACGGCTTGCTTTGTCGGCATCCCACTATCTGAAGTACTTCTTAACCCTCTTGGAGCAGAAATCCCTCGTGCCTTTTTAGCCGTCTTTTTATCCATAGGATTCTCAGCAATTTTTGCTTGCTGAAAGAGACTGTTAAAGCTACCTGCAATCGTAACTCCTTTACTCATACCATTTAAATACTTTTTAGCTAAATTCTTTGTTCCTTTTATCACTTCAAAACCAACTTGATACCCAACATCTACCATAGCATCAAGGTTTGGAATAATAACCTCGTAGTACGGCTTGCGTATATCTGAATATCTACGCTTACCTGCCCAATCAAATATATACTGGTTTTGGTTCATAAATTTTACATCATCTAAATCTTCATCTATAACTGCCTGCGAAGCCCATCTCCATGCTGCCAAACTATATTCATAATTAGATAAATTAGGGTCTTTTGGTACAGTTTTCTTATCCTGTATAATCACATCAGCACCCTCTTTTACCACAATCCCTAACAACAGTTGGTCACCGATATCTTTATAGTCAAAATAAACCTCATACATAACTATCTTCCTCTCTTACTCCTTTATGTTAGTTTCCCAGTATCTAAGCTCACCACAACGTCTTACCTGTTGAATTACCCCAACAAATTGTATCACATCAGCGTCCTTTCATACTTACACAACGGAATCAAATCCCCGATAGTCATCACCCCTTTATGACCTCTATCAGCGCCTGTCACGCATGCAAACGAAAAGGAATACCATTACACCTATTTACGTTATACAACGCCAAATGGGTACACCTATCACCAGTCCCTAATGTTTTCCCTACACACATAATACTGGATTACAAAACAAAAAACTGTACCCTTGTTATCAAAGTACAGTTTTAATCTTCTCTTTTTTCAGCTCAATTCTCTATCAGCCTATGAGTATCAACAGGTTTGTAAATACCCAAATACCACAAAATACCACAATAAGGCGTAACCCCATGAAGATGAAAATGCGTGAACCTGTATATAAGTAATCTTCAAACATACTAAATCTCGGCATTCGTTCCTCAAAGTTAAACCACCAGTTAGGTTTCATAAAAATAGATAAAACAAGTGCTATTCGAATTGCCACAGCAATCCAACCAAATATCCCTAATCCCTCGTAGAAACTTGTACCCATACGTTATTCACCCCTTAGAAACTCAGGTTTCCAACCATTTTTAACTGCTTCAAGCATCTCAAGAATCCCCTGTGCAAATCCGAACGTCCAAGGTTCATGAGCGTTTATATCCTTCTTCATTTTCTTATACACATACTCAGCAAGAGCCTGACCCATACCACACAACTCCGCAGTACTTCTTAACTGCTCCATAATAGCAGCGTTCCCTACATCTTTTGAAGATGACCTTACAGAACGATTCACCAAGAACATGTAATACACAAATTCATCATACTTAAACGCAGCGTATTTTTGCTCCTCTGCATGTTCACGAAACCAGTCAACAACACCCTCAAAATAGTTATCCCAATACTCGTAGTCTTGCGACGTGACATAGTCCTCGGGCGACATTTCCTTGTAGCTCGTAACCATATCCGCCAAGTGTCCTGTACAATTTCTTTCTGACTCATCCGCCGTCAACATAGGTAAAATCTTTACATCTTTCGGATTCAGCTTACTCCGATAAGACTCCACCACGTTCGCTAGATTACTCATTACGTACGCACCTACGTTATAGCTTGTTCCCTTCCCGTGGAAATTCTGCTTAAATACACGACTATCTCTATCTGTAAAATAACTTAACCCAAAATCGAAGCAGTCTTGGTAGTCCCCACCCTGCACTGCATAATCTGAAAGAAGTTTCCCCAATTTCGCATTGACCTTCTCCCGATTGTTTAACATCCACTGTGCTGCTTTACTACTTCTTAATGTTTGTGCAAACGGATTATCTTGTATAAATCCATTTACAATAACAACTTCCCCGTTAGCTACTTTCCATTGGCAATCTGTTAAACTGTCCCTAGTTAACGCCATCCTTACTTCCCCTCCACATTTAATCTAACAAGTCATTAACCTCTAACCTCGTAAATATTTCCTTTATTTTTAACATCAATTCATATAAGCTATCGACATCCTGCACAAATTCGCTTCCAGAGAAAACAACTTCCTCAATTTCAACGAATGTTCGATACGAAACCCCTTGTGCGTATCTGATATATCTCTCCTGCTGCTTTAAATTTAAATCGAGAAGTGGTAAACCATCCGCCCAACCAACTGCATCTAATCGTTCCTGCAGTCTTCCTTTTTCTGTAGGTACTCGCAGCACCCCTTTACGGTACGCTTGGTATACATAACTCCGATTAATTATATCTTCCCGTAGTTTATTTATCAGCCATGCAACGGTGTACCCACGGTTCTGCGTATAGTAATGCGTCATCTGAATGGTTTTTCTCTTTACATTTCCTTCGCAAATCCTATCAAACCACTCATCTAACCTGTACAGCTCATCATCTGGATATAAATCCTCTACATCCTTCGAGCTAAATACATGCCCAGAGGTGTAAAACATCTCTGCCGTGATTCGAACATCGTCCCAAGAATCCTCGTTTTGAATCATAAGGCGTATAAGACTTTTTTCCGTCTTTTGATTCTCAAAGACCGCTCCCCAACGCTTTAATAAGTTACGTAACACTTCCCGCTTATCATCAAACGTTTTTACTTTAGTTAGCGGTACAACCCGCAACCTCTTCACTTTCATTCGAATCAAGTCTTTTGCAAGGTCTCGGCTCTTAAGTTCAATTACGTACACCCTTTTTGCAGGACTTACTCGCTGCATAACCTCTACAAAACCCTTTACATTCTTCTCAACACGCAGCCAGATAATTTCCCTTCCGGCATGTAAAGATGCGTATTGAAACTGTTTTACCTTAGACAGTGTACTGTTTGTTACATCTATTCTTCTAATGGGGTACTTTAACCGTCTAGCCACATCCCGTATTCTCCACTCATGGTACGGATTATCAAGATGTATTAAGAGGATATCACCCATTTGTAGCTTAGCCATACAAAAACCCCCAACATTTCTCGGTTTCCTAATAAGTTTACTTTATAGTACCAAAAAACGTTGACGGTTTTATTTGTTTCCTTATCACTTACTGTCTACCACTGATAAACTCTATACCCGATATCCCTACTGCATGTATTTCCTTTATTTATACATTTCCAATAGATTTACAACTTCCCATAAGACATAATTTCCTCGTGTTGCTCATCGTCCTCTTTCGTCCACTCAATAACCCCTAATTCATCTGTAATATCTCCACCTAAACTTAAGTCGAGCGTAGCTTCTTTGAACTTTTCATACGGATTTGGTTCAAACATTGCCTCACCTTTTAAATCGATTCCTGCTTTTAATATCGCTTTACCAACGGATAATGCACCTTTATCTACTAGGTTCCATAAATCCTTATGATTCTTACGCAGCACATCGAACGCCATACCACGCATACGTTTCAACATATTTCCTAACACGACAATATGTTTTACATCACTACGTTTATCATAAGTTTGCTGCGCCGGAATGAATCTCCCAACTTCATAGTCATGTACAAGCTTATGGCAGTTTGCACAAAGCAGAATTAAGTTGAATTTACTATCAGACCCACCGTACTGCACTGCAATAATATGATGGACGTTAAACACACCCATGAAATCCTCTTCCCCTTTACCGTACCCACAGCACTGGCAATGTAAATCCCTAACCTCTACGGACTTACGAATCATTGGGTCAAGAATCTGGCGGTTTCCTACCGTTTGTTGCTGCTTATCTACCTGCAACTCTGTTAACTCATCCTTGCTATCTTCACGTAACTTCTCATCGATATCGTCCTCAGACATTTCAGCCTGTTGCAGCTCTTTCTCCGCTTTCTCAATCTCTTTTTCAAGCTTTTTAAACCCTTGCTCGATTGACAGCTTCCTCATATCTACCTGTCTGTAAATATCCGGGTAATCGTTCTTCATCTGGTCGATATATTGTGCCTTTAAATACTCCCCAGAACGCCAATTTAAAATACTCTCGACCATATCATTTGTGATATTTTCCTGCGTTCTCTTTAGGAAATTTGCATGGCTTAACTTTTCTGGGAATGTGTATTCCTTCATGTTATTTGTTAACGCTTCATAGAATTTAATTAGTTTTGGCGGCACTGTAGAATCCACTAACACTGGGACTTCTGTGTACCCTAGATTAATACATGCCTCTAAACGTCTTCTCCCACTCAATAACAAATAGCGGTTGTATAAAGGTCTCCCCAAAATATCGTTGTCATCTTCGTCCTTCCTAAACCCTACATGTCTATGAGGTACAACATGGATTGGTTCAAGCAGACCGAAACGATGAATATCTTCCTGTAAGGCAGCTAACTCTAAATCACCCTTCCTTACAATATCGTCCGCACTCCCAACACCTTTAATTTTATCGATTGGCACAACGTCAATCAGATATGTACCCTCATGGTTCCTCGCCTCGATGTGGTTACCTTCTTCATCCTCTAACACGTAATCCAAATTGACCTGCACGTCCGGATTACCGAATAGTTTCTCTTTTTCCTCTTTCGCCCTCGCAATTGAAGCCTCTATCTCAGCCTTTCTGAGAGCATCCTTTTCGACATCTTCGGGGGTTACTACACGTACGTCTTCTCTCACAGACCCTGTAGTTGTGTGATATTCTACCCCATCTTTAACCAGTTTTACCGGTTCTGATTTTTCTTCAACGCTAACCTCCTCTGCGAGTGTAACTTCTACATCTTCCTTAACCTCTTCACCTACACTCTCCACAGTCACAGGTTCAGCCAATTCATCACTACCGAAATTCTCAACAACAGCCGACTCTTCAATCAGTTCGTCATCTTCATCTACCGAATCATTAACCTCTTCTGCAACCTCATGAAACGAATCAATATCCTTAGACTCCTCATCGCCCAATTGACTGACAAACTCATCGCTACCGAAATCTAAACCTTCCACTTCACTTACCGACTCATTAGAGTCCCCATCTTCCATCTGACCTACAAACTCATCACTACCGAAATCAAAATCATCAGGTACATCGCTATCGCCATCATTTGTAGTATCAAACGGACTTAAATCAGCAACCTCACCAAAATCCTCAATGTCGCCTTTGCTTTCCGTTTCTAAGCCGATATCCACACCAGAATGTGAATCTGCACCTACAAACGTTTCAAACCCATTTACGCTATCCTCAGCGCCCTCTGTCACAGCATCAAACACATCAGGTATCATTTCATTATCTTCTTCTACTACATTTTCTCCTTCTTTGCTTTTCACAACATCGTCTAAAGAGAACCCTTCATCATCCTCTGCAGCTGCTCCAAACACATCGAAATCATCTTTATCGTCTGCAAAGATGTCATCCACCTCTTCATGGATTGGTACATCTTCATTAACAAGGTTTTCCACCTGTTTACTCTTCTCTTCCTCTACCAAACTACCTAATTTACTTAAGGACTCTTGCAGCCCTTCGTATCGTTCACCCATACTTACACCTCTCTATTATCCTATTAATTGAATTAAAGATTTTCCCCTTATAAAAATAAAAGGGGCTGAATCTATTTCAGCCCCTCTGTTCTTTCTATAGTCTCTTTTTACGGCAGCTAATTACCGTAAACGATTCATCTTCTCGCACTAACTTACTTGGTTTGATTCCATTATCGAGTAACATAACGCCCCAGTACTTATACTTCTTAGGAATATGTGTGTACACAACAGAGTCCCTGTGAGATAGAAACTTTCTGAACGTATCATCTACACGCTTCCTTGAATCTAAAGGAATCTCGAACGCCCCACCTATCTCGAACGCATCTCTTACAGGTTTACGCATCCCATCAATAACCTCATGAATGTTTTCTGGTGTTACCTCGCCCTCTACAATATAATCCCAGATTGCTAAGTTTTTATTATATCTTGTTACATCGAAGAAATTACCCCGTTTTCTCTGCTTCATGAGAACCGCAATACCCATACCGATTGCATCCGATTCATCGTCTGTAAACATAGTCACTAACGGGAATACCATTCCTACAAACTTCTGTACTTGCACCTTATGGTCTTTTGTTTTCACGAACTTCTCAGGCTTCGCTAACTCCGATTTCCAACGCATATGGTCAAGACCTAATACCTCAATCTCTTTATCCGTATACGAAATATCCTGTATTTTATGTTTAATGTACATTAGTGTTTCTGTTGTTATCATATTTGCTTTATCATATACTTCCTCGTGAAACACTGTACTTACTTGATACGTCTGAGCTAGCTCCCTAACCATATCCGCTAGAGCAAATCCGTACGTCCTTACTGATTCCTTTGCATCCTTCTCAACAACCCCAGACAGAATCAACCTCGAATCCCCATCAAACAATGCATACCCTGTACGTGTTGATTGGTCTAAAAACAGATAGCAAGGGTACGTAATTTTATTGAGGTCTGGCTTTACCCCAGTCTCTGCCGTTTGATTTTTCTTACGCTTGTGTACTAAGTCGTAATACTTCCGTCTATCTTTCACGATTCCTTCCCTCCAACAACTTACGGCGCTCCTCTGCTCGAATGACACTCAGCTCCCTAAGCAGCTCCCCATGTGCATCCTTCGCCGTTGTATTTCCTAACCACATACTATCTATAACCTTAAACAGCTTCATTCGGATATCTACATCCTCAACAGCGTTTATTTGTTTTGTTAAATCATTAACCTTTACCCTATACATATCCTCCGTCATACCAGAACCTCTCTGACGTTTAGAAGGGTTTATATGATTCTTCCCATATCGGCTCATGTCTCTTTTATATAAGTTAGGGATTTTAACCCCATATTTTTTAGCTAAATCCCGTATAGCACGTACCTGCGTATACCTTTCATCTTCCTGCTTTATCCTAGCATAATGAATTTCAAGTACCGTACCTTTTACACCGCAACCGAAGCAGTTTCCTGTACCCAATTCATCATCATAGAAGAACGAAGGTGACGAATCATCATGCACCATACACCTTATTTTCCCTTTTTCACCTAAATCATACCCCAGTTTGTTATCCATCAAGTACTTTGACATAGGTATTTTTTCTTTTAACTCTTCCCTGGCTTTCTGCAGCTGCTCTTCAATAATTTCCACACAATCACCGCCTTAATTCTATTGTACAAAATAAATAAGCAAGGCTCCGCACCCTGCTTATCATCTTCCTTCTGCTCGCATCTTTCTATTCATTTCGTAAATGATTTGCTTTAACCAAGAATGCGGAAGCCATGCATTAGTGAACCCATATGTTAATGACTGTTTAATCTGTACCCCACTATCAGATAACATAAACCAACCCCCAGAAGAATGACTCTCCTTAAAAGGCAACTTACTCCCAAGCTCTCGCTTGTTCTTCGCCTCTATAATATCCTGCACCCCACTGGACAGTAAATAAAATGTATCGTCTGCTTGCACCTCCACCGCATCATCCAATAGATAAAAACCAAAGTTATCATTCTTACTATCTTCAAACGGTATGTAATCCATGTAACCCTACACTCCTTGTCCTATATTTACCCAAACCAATTAACCTAGCAAGTACACCCCATACTTGCATGACCATCTTCATCTAATCTGCAATTTTAACTACACTATCGATACCTTCCAAACTACCACCCACATCATTCTTGAGCTTCACCTTATAGATTCCAGATTTTGTTGTTACTTTTTTAAAATCATCAACATCCTCTATAATCATTCTATCTCGGTCTTCTTTTAGCTCCCTTTCAAGCAGAAGATATAGCTTATTTTTATCCTCTTGATTACTCTTCTTTACCTCTTCCACCTTAGTCTCAGAAGCTTCTTTTACACCTTTACCTCTTAACTCGTTTGCAGTGTATACAACCGTACCGCAAACAAAAGTAATTAATAGACACATACATGTTCCCTGTACTGCAGCTTTACGACCGTCAGAATCAAAGCCAAAAGTAGATAATCCGATACTAAGCCAAATCACCACAATTGCCGATGCTCCCATCCACAAGATACCCTCGACCGCAAACCAAGAATCACTGTTAAAATCTATACCTAAAACACCCACACTATCACCTCACTATTACCGAGCTTACGTATTTCATCACAAGGAAGTATTTTACTTAATCCATAATCTTATCGGCATTTTCAATCTCTTGTATTTTACCTTCGCCATCATACTTAAACTTAACTTTATAGATACCGGAACTTGATGTGACTTTTTTATAACCATCTGCATCTTCTACAATCATTTTATCTTTACCTACATGTAGCTCACGTTCTAACAATACATACATTTTATTTTCTTCCTGCTTTAGCTCATCCATTTTGGCTGCTACCTTCACCTTTAAGTCTTTATCTGCATTGTCTAAACTGTAGTACGAATAAAGACTTCCCGGTACAGTAATCGCCAATAACACTACCGTCCCGATAATGGATGCCTTAATCTTATCACTATCTAGACCACCTGATGCCGATACACCCCATACTCCTATTATCGAAACTAACCCCATAGCTGCTACACCTAGAGCCATAAATAATGGGAGATTTCCCATAGTTCCTCACCTCTACTTACCTCCGTTATTTGCATCCTGACTCTTATTTAGCTCACGTAAAGCAGCTGCTTTATCTAACAACCACGAGACAAACTCATCATCCGTATTAAACTCAACAAAAGTCCCATCAATTATATTATGAGCTTCCTTTACACACTCTTCTCCGTTTCGTGTGTAAGTGACAAATACCCACCCACTGATAATTAACTCTTGTGTCGCAATTGCCACTTGAATACATTTCCCGACATTCCCCAATCCTAACACCCCATTCAACTTAATAGACCCAAGTCCTAGTAGTCATCATCGTCTGTCTCATCGACCTCTTTATCGCAGAAGTAACATTTACCTAAAGACACCTCTGCCATTACGCTCGGGTCTGCATCCCCTAAACGCATCTTACTTTGGAAAATTCTCATTTCAAAGTCATTCTTCATATCTGTATCTTGATAAAGTGTATATACATGGTCAGATGCACGGTTGATATATTGTGATTCTGTACCACCAATTTTAGAAATTTGTACTCCATCTCCACCTTTAGCTAACTCCGCCTCAGCCTCCGGCTTCAATGCATTCGGTATAATAGCAAGGAATCCAACACCCTTAAAGCTCTTAACCTCAGATTTTATCATATTTACTGCATTTGTTAATTCGTTATATCTGTTATTGCTGTCAGACGTATCTAATAGTCCAAAGTAGTCAATAACCAGAATGTCGA
The DNA here is from genome assembly GCF_051916765.1 of Bacillus cereus group sp. MYBK15-3. Classification (NCBI taxonomy): domain Bacteria; kingdom Bacillati; phylum Bacillota; class Bacilli; order Caryophanales; family Bacillaceae; genus Bacillus; species Bacillus cereus group sp. MYBK15-3. The sequence continues at coordinate 175,900 of NZ_JBQAHG010000006.1, read as the reverse complement.
AATGGAAACCTTCATCCCATACTCGACTCATATAATCCCGTAACTCAGAAGCACGTAATGAACGCCCTTCGATACGTAGTCTTCCTAAGTTTTCGCTCTCTGTCATATCTGTTTCTGCTTCGACCTTAATTGGCTCTCTTTCGAAACTATATGTACCACGAATTAAATCTTTATCCGAAAGGTCTGGGTAATCTCCCCCAGTCTCTAGGATATGTCTAGCTAAGAACATTGGATATATACGAGTAGACTTCTGCTCAAACGATAGATACAACACGTTACTTCCCATAGCCATCCCGTTATACGAGATGTTAACAGCAAAACGAGTTTTACCTACCCCTGTACCCGCCTGTATCGTAATAATTTCCCCTTTATAGTAGGCTCTTGCCTCCGAATCAATTGCATCAATTCCAGAGTTTGCAACAGGCACTGAGTTTAACTCCTGCTCCTGCATCTTCCTTTGAATATCCGCTACAGAGTCCTTAGACGTATCAATAGACTCACTCAGTAAGGACTCATCTCCGTCTACTAACCCACGGATTCTATCGAATGCTTTACGTGCATACACCTGTGCATCGATTGCCCCTTTATAGAAGGTTTTCCCAATCTTTAATCCTTCATTAATAATTTGCATTTGCTTAGCTGCTACATCACGCATGGCTTCCTCTGCCCACGCATCGATATACAGATTCATGTTACCTTCCAACTCATCTTCCATAATCGGCTGCTCAACTAATGCATCATACTCTGCAAGCAAGTAATCCAGTAATTTTTCCTGTAGTTCTCTATCCGTTAACCCATCTTCTTTGAATAAACTTACACTAGGGCTGTTTACAATAACCGATAAATTGCTCAGTACGATTTGGTGGAACTGGTCATACCCCAACCGCACTTTCATCTGATTGGCTTTCTCCAAAATAGTGTACATTACCCAATATTCGTTTTTAAAGATATTTACGGGAATGCGAGAAAGTAATATACTCGTATTCTTTTTATACGGGATATCTTCATCTTCCCTCGGCAGCATGTATTTAAAAATCTCCGCCTCTGTTATTACAAATGACATACCTTAGTCCCCCTACCCTCTCGTTTGTGCTAAATGATTTCTAATGTTCATCGCCGTTGCTCCATATATTCCTTGTTGCTCTAACCGACCGAGGTCTCCCTCTTTCGTAGCTTTAACCCCTATAGCATCTGCTAAGAATGCATCGTAACGAGCTAGGTATGCTCCGTCTGTTCTCGAGATAACAAACATAGGCGTTCCCATACGTTCACAGATATCTACCGCTTCTTTTAGCACCACAATATCCGCTCTAGATGGGGAACCTCCTAGCGTTAAAAACGCCACATCTCCCGTTAACTCTTTCTTTAGTTCCCCAAACTGTCTTTTCTCAAGCAGCTCATATAAGTCTTTACTGTCTAACAACTTTGTAGGCTTTAACCCCGCACGTAACAGGTTTTTAATTGCCGTATACGCAAACCATTTCTTACCCATCATATCCGGTGCAGACACCATATAAGACTTTCTAGGAATCCCACCCATAAGTAAGGTTGCTAGCATGATATCTATAAATTCAAAGTACGTCTCCACCGTTACATCCCGTAAACTTGGAGGTATAACCATACCCTTTTCTAACTTCTTACGATTATAATTATCGAAACGAAAATACTCATTCGGTATATATTCTTCAAATAGTTTTTCTAAACTTTTTCTATCCTCAACGATAATGTCATCCTCTGTAGCGATTGTTTTCTTCCCTTTACAAACAGGACACTTTACCTTTTCCATCTTTGACCCTGTTTTAAGAAACAACCTACCACTACCGCCACATCGTTCACATTTCTCACGCACAATCATCACCTCAAACTTACAAATTAAATCTATACCTAGTATAAATGAAAAAGTGACTTGATAATCACATAATGTTATCAAGTCACTCTGTCTATCATGTTCATTGTTTTTTCAGCTTACCTACTTGGCTTTTCGCTAACTGCTCACCGCTTTTATTATCCAATATAGTAAGGCTAATATAAGAAGCACCCGTCTTTTGTAATCCTACATAATCCGCAATGTCATTAGCCCCACTTCCGGCGTTCTGTGCCAATTGCTTCTGTTCATCCTCCTCAAGGTCTAACCACCCTGCCTTATCGACAAGTACTAACACCTTAACCAAGTCACCCTCTCTATCCTTCTTACCAAACTCAGCACGGTAACCCATTACAACACCGTTACCGACAGTCCCTGCAGGTTCTTTAACATTTAGACCACTTGTAAGTCTATCAATTAACATGTAAGCCTCAGACACCTCAGAGCCTGTTGTTTTTATTTCCTGCTTCACACCGTTTTTAGCCGCATCCCCGACCTTCTGCCCAAAGATTAAATCGTTCAACGAACCAATAACCAGAATAGAAATTGCTACGATTGCCAACCACAGCAAAGAGTTTGCCCTCTTAACTGCCTTCTCAGCGTCCCTATTTACCCTCTTTTTTCTAGGCTCCTGCTTCTTTTTTCTTGCAGGACTCGGTCTTTTTTGTCCTTTTGCTTGGCTTTTCTCATCTTTATTAAACAGCCCCATATACGTTCCTCCTACACAAATAAAGACCCCCTCACGGGAGCCTCTACTTTAAAATCTTCGTAAACGTGATAATACGCTCTGCCACTTACTTGCTCGTATATAAGCGTTTCTATCCATTGCTAACACGCTATTTCTATGATTCCCATTCGAACTAAATAGCGCAAACGTATCGGGAGCAGTCATTCCTTTCCCTGTATACGTTTCTTCAATGTATTTAGCCATCAATACGAGTGTAATCAGCCCCACATCACGTAACGCCCCACCTACATTAATAAACTCATATCCATCATCTTTCGGCTTTCTAGCCCCCACATAAGGTAAACCACCCTCGGCATCGTAAAGATTTACTCGGTACTTATTTTCCGCCGAACCTTTAACCTGCCCGTAGATATGTAATAACTCATCTTGAATCCCCAGTAACGTTTCTGTAGCAATTTGACTCATATCTTCCGTCGCAACCACACCAGATTCCTCTAGCTCACGATTAAGCCTTGTCATTACGTACCCTCTAAATAAATCGAGAACCACAACACCTGTCACGTTTAATGCAATGTTATCGGCTTTCCATACGATATCATGCGTTCCATCTTCATTTACCTGTACTTTGCAGTCCACTACCGCTACATGACCTCGATTTTGTTGTGCTAACAATGGGTTGCATGACGTTTGCTGCGGAGGTCTTGTAAACGTAGATGCAGGTACATCAAAATCCTCATTCACACTCTCCATATCTTCATCTATCTCAACGTCCCCAAAATCGAAAATTTCATCCGAATCTCCCGTGTTTTCAACTGCTTCCTCTTCGTTACCCGTACCCGCATCAAGCGGGATGATATCAGAAAACAAAGCCTCTACTGCCGCTCTATCATGAAATTCTACATTACTATCCGTCCCAAAAAATTTGCTTAATCCATCTTGATTTCTATTGTTATCTTCATTGTTTGATTGACTCATTGTTCCACATCCCTGCCTTATTTGTTACCCTCAGTATACACGACTTTAACCGCTTGTTGTTTCGCTTTATTATCAACAAAAAAGACGATTAGCGCCCGCTACCGTCCCTGGTTTTATTTATACAACCCCTTAACCCTTTGGACTCCCAAAGAACTTCTCTTCGCACGAATCACAGAAGACAGGCTCTATAGGCATCCCAAAACAGCCACACTCATACCCATTACAGCACATCTTCGGTTCGTAATCCTTTTCTACTTTTGTAAAAGACCCACAACCATCGCAAATCCAAGGCTTCATTTTTATCTTTGTTTTTCTCCACCGTTGTTTCATAATTGAACCCTCCATATTTTCATATAGCAGAAAGAAGCAGTTCCTTATACATACTGCTTCTTGTTTACTTTATTTTTATATAAGCTATCAGCCGTCACCTCGGCGTCCCCACACTTGGTGCATACACCCGACTGCGCCTTTCTTCCACGATATACAAGTACCCTTACATTGTGTCTACTACCACAATACTTACACCTTTCACCATCGTGTGCATCTTGCCAAAGAAAACCGTTCATACTCATCGACCTCCGATTTAAGTTGTATTTAGTATACCAAATTATTATATTTTAGTCAATAGTTTTTGATAAATAAAGGAGCTAATCGCCCCCGTTTATTACTTTCTTAACCCAAAGTAGCTGTTTATAAATTCAGCAACTTCCAAAGCAGTCCCTTTCGCCATCTTCGTTTCTTCTTCCCCGTAATTGAACCCAACAATCGTAAACACACCATCACCAATTCGTTTAACTTTAAATATATCTAAAACAATCTCCGATGTTTTAATACCTTCTATTTTTTCAGTTGTAATCATAATGTGTTCCTCCTAAATGTTATGGTTGTTCTAACTGGTTTAAATATACCATTTTATTATATTTTAGTCAATAATATGAAGAAAAAACAGGAGGTAACTGCCACTCCTGTTTCGTTTACTTACTTTACTTTTCATAACCCCTTTACTGTAGCTACATTAGGGAACAATGACAATACTGGAACCCTATATCCTCTCAGTTTAAATTCGTAGTCTTTCCCTTTATGTACCGTAGCCTGCACATCTGCCGAATCGAACTTAAACATAAGTACACTATCGCTATTCTGAACCACCTGTTCCACACCATTATCCTTCTTTACAACAATGAAGAAGCCATCTTTCTCTTGCTCCTTATCCCATTTCGTATACTTATCGACCACCTGACCCTTTACTGTCGTCACATGGGTATAGTTAATAACCTCGCCAATAATCACTAAAGGTATAAGAACTATAACCAACTTAACTACCCAATTACGTCGCATAAATACCCTCCTATTGCTATTTTATAGAACGTCACGTAAGCCAAGAACATACTCTAATGTCTTAACTCTTTCAGCCCAAATTCGGTAGTTGTCCTCATAGTCCCTACGCTGACCATCAAACTCTTCCGCTACTAAATTAGAAAACCTAATTTTCCAAAAGTCTCTTTTCGCTTTACAACTTTCCAATTCTTCATTTATCTTTTCTTCCGTTCTCATAATCAGCACCTCATCTACTTGTTTTGTACAGTCACAAATCCGAAAACACAATACAAGGAGGGAATACACCCTCCCATCCCTTACTTCATCTCTAACCAGATACCTGCAGCACTAAATAAAATAAGAAACGCACCTAAAATCTTTACTAGCTTACTGTCTTCTAATAAACAACCTAACCCAATCAATAAACTAAGCATCTGTATGCACCCCCTTATTTTATATATCTCCGTGCGCCTACCTACTATCAGTCAATTACTCAAATATCTCAGTCTACCTTTACTCTACGAGCAACGACTCCAAGTCCGGAGCATATATGTAGTCTTGAAACGGTACGACCGTAGGCTCTGTGATAGGTACGTCTTTTGTTAACGTTTCAGAAATGACCGTATCGCTTCTGAACACTGACCTGTTTTGGTGTAGTTTGACTTGGTACGTGATTTTATCTATTAATCCGGTCTTTGCATCAAAAGAGATACCCACGACCTTATGTTCTTCTCCAAATATTTTAATTTTAGGCTGCTTCATTATTTACACCCCTCCGACTTTTCTTCTTGCTCCTTATCGTTTAGTAGCGCTGATTCTTCGCACTCCCAACATCGAAACAAACACTCTACATTGGAATGAATCATGACCGACAACCCTTCTTTTAGGTTATGTCGTTTATTAACCTCTTTATCTAAATTTACAGTGTTCCCACAAGAATTGCAGATTACCGTAAAGCCTTTCATAGTAGCACCCCTATTTATTAGTTTTATATTATTAAATTTTATACCACTTTATTATATTTTAGTCAATATTTGTACACGACTAAACACTACTTAACTCTTAAAAACGCATATATTACAACAACCACCAGTGATAAGAATGCGACACCAAGCAAACCTAAGATATTTGAAAGCATTTCAGGCATTGTATTCATCGTTACCCCTCCTAAGGTTATTTTCTAATTTCCTTTGCTTAACTTTCTATCTTAAGTATACCACTTTATTATATTTTAGTCAATAGTATGCGAAAAAGAGAGCGCTACCACACTCTCTACCGCCACTTATCCTCAATTTTACGTATCTAAATATCCCATTTCTCTTTCATGTTCCCGTTCCTCGATTCGGTCAAGTTCGTTTTGGTAACCAACCATCCTCGTTTCCCAGTATGTAAGTAACCGTCTATTGTAGTCGGTATCGAATTTCTTACACACCTCTTTCATTTCTTTAACCTTATCCTTGCAGGTTTTCACCATTCTCATTAGATGCTCTTTTGAGTTTACCATAGACACCTCCTACCTTCCTCTACTTATCTTCCCCTATAAATTCCTCTTCATTATCATAAAATCTCATATCAGAATCGCTTGTAATGGTATAAACTAAACCATCTGTGAACGTGATACTTATAGTCCTCACATCGTCCTGTATACAAAATGAAGCAACCTCTATCATTTTCCCCGCAAACGGTGGTAAGTCATTTACTAACGATGTACCTCCTGCATAGAATCGTATATCAGAATCGCTTGTAATATAAAGTACATCTTCATCTGTGAATGTAAAATGTAGGATTCTTTCTCCCTCAAAAATACAAAATGAAGTGAATTCTATTTCTTTTCCACCAACTGGCTGTAAGTCATTTACCCACATCGTAATCCCACCTTTTACTAAACTTATCTACTTAATTCACTACACAACTGCAATATGCAAAAAAAGGAGCGTAGTTACACCCCTTACAGTTTTCCTAGTATCTTGTTTAGACTATCTTTTATTTTTTCTGTGTTTTTCTCTTCAACTTCAATCATCCCAATTACTTTATTGATATCTGCATGCAGCTCACCGTTTTCATCATTATACTTTTCCATAATTCTTAAAAGTGCTAACCGCATCTCAGTGTAATTTGTCTTTTTAATCTCATTCAAACCCATGCCCGTCCATCCCCTTTAGTGTTTTTATTAAAATAGTTGTTTTCTTATCTGGTTCTAATATACCATTTTATTATATTTTAGTCAATAGTGTCGCAGAAAAAAAAGGATGCTAAAGCACCCTTAACTGACAGAGCTATTTATACCCCGCTATAACATTTTCTATCTTACGTACCATATCCTCTTCAGAGTCATATTCAACAAAGCTTTCTGTGAGTACTCCTATAGAGCCTGACACTTTACTGCCTTTTTTATACACACATACAATAGGAACTCCAAACATATCTGCCCAACACAACTCTATACCTAGACCAGTTGCTGCATATGAAACCTCAGCAATAAATATATCACAGGTCTTTAAAAACTCCCTAGAGTCAAATGGTTTACCCGATTCCTCATGCGGCAACACCACATTATGCTCCACATACATACTGCTGCCCTTTACTGGCTTATACAACTCATCTGCGTAATTAAAACTGTTTGCATGTCCCACATATACATTTAATTTATTGCCCAATCTCTGCACCACATCTGCAACGTAATGCCCACAGTGGGAACACTCAGATAACCGTTCCCCAATATCATCCATATACACTGTTAGATGATTTAACTTACAGGTTGGACACTTTGCACCATCTTCAACTATCCTATTTATCAACAGTCTCACCCGAATCTACAAATTTTATAGTTAATGTTCCTTTTTCAATAACAATTGTCTCTCCGGTTGTATCGTTACTGGCGTAGGTGAATTCCCTGTCATGATAGATTGACATATCTTGTTTTGAAGCATCCACGACAAGCTTTAAAATGCGTTCACTTCCCATAACACAATCAACACCACTAACCTCTAATGACATAAGACTCACCTCCTTATACTCTAACTAATAAACCTACTTTGTTTGATTCCCACGTTATTTCTTAGTTCTTTTATCAACAACCTTCACAGCTCTAACTGACACATCTGTAATAGAGTACACAAGGAATGTATCCCCAAGGTACTCAATTACATCCCCGATTTCCCGGACATCTGTATCTTCTATTCTGTGGATTGTTAGTATATCTTCCCTGAGTATGTTAATACAACTCATCTACAAACCCCTTCCCTTATTTCACTTGTTTATTTACCTTTCTCCCATCAACGACAAATCGTAATTAGACTCAATAAACCTCACACATAACTTTCTATTTGCATCGTTCCCTAAGTAGTTGTAAATCACTAACATTTCAGCCTTTGTGAAGCTTGTCCCTAACATATGATTGAATCTTTTTAGAACTTCTCTAGATTTATATTCGCTTAAGCTTTTACTAATCGGTCTCGATAACCACGCGAACATCTTGCAGATGAAATCCAAACGGTTTTCTACATCCTCTAATCTGAAATACAGATTATTTCTAGGGTCGAATATTAATTCGTTGCTGCTATTTACATAAGCCTTCGGGAAAACTACCTTTGTCTTTTCTACTAAAATTTGTACCTCAGTATTCACCTTTTATCCCTCATTTCACACCAATATTAACCCACTTTGATGAGTGATTTTATAATGGCACAATTAAACAACTCAAAACATTTAAGTGTTGCACCTGCTTTAGTTTCATCGTAAACAATCCCTGTATGCTCTATATTGTTCCTATCAATAAAAACCACATCCCACATTTGCTACACCCCTATTTTTTCTTTTTTGTTTTCTTACTCTTGAAAATGTATTCTTTCCCTTTCTGTCTTTGCTCTTTATTTTTCATTTTTTGTTTGATATTTGCATAGTTGTTAGGATTTTTAAGATTCATAACAATCGCTCCTTTTCTACTAAATTAAAATTGTAAAGTAAACTACTAAGATACTTCCTTAGTAGTTTAAATAGATAAGTTCCCCGTTATAGTTACTTTTTTGCACCTTAGCCCCTAAAAATACATCACCCTCACTAATGCTGTTTGTATCGCAGTAGATATTAACAACAGGGTGATTTATAAACTCATTTAACTTATCTGCTGCTTCTTCCATATCTCCATCTACAGTCACTAAGCAGCCGTCCGTACATGAAGTTATATTGATAGTTTCAAAATTTCTATACCCTTCTTGTTTAGGTGGTAACGAAATCTGTCTAAACCCGTTTTGGTAGATGAAAAACAATGGCTTCTTACTCATAGATTATTCCCCCTTGTTTCGCTTTTCGTAGTGACTTACACACTATTCAGTCCTTATTATCTTTCTTGATAAATTTAACTTCCACTTCCGTAGAGCCTTCAATTTTCAAGGACTCGAATATACGGTCAATAGGTGTCACATCAATGAAATCCTGCATCTCATCTACTGTTTCAAACCATTCGTATTTTGCATGACCGTTCTGTACATAGGTTAGTAAATAATTTCTCATACCCACTACATCCTTTCTTTTATCTGCCTTTAGTATACCAGTTTATTATATTTTAGTCAATAGTGTGCAAAGAAAAAGAGAGCCTTTACGCTCCCTGCTTTATACTAGTCTAATTTTATTTATCTAGTTTTTCGATATAGCCATCCTCTTCCAAACTCTTAACCTCTACCTTGGCTTGTTCTTCCGTGAATTGAGAATAAGGATACGTTTGTTTAATAGGGTGTGTGGGATGTTTGTCTCCTATCCATGTGTACCCAAATGTATCTAACCAATATTTAATATTCCCTTTTTTAGTCACAACCATCAGCTCCTTTTATACTCAGTTTGCCAGTAACCCGCTTTGTTATACGGACTCCAATAGTCTTTAGCCATATCAGTCTTATCCTTGTCCTGATACGTTTCTAAGAACTCTAATGCTTTGTCTACGGCTTCTTGGAAGTTCTCTGTACGGTATTCAATATCACAAACACCCAATGCCCCTCTCTCATATACCTGCAGACAGTAAAACCCAATGTACCTCTGTATGTAAGCAACTGCTCTTCCCCTTGTTTTCTGATAGTAATTCCATTTTTGTGAAAAGTGCCACCCGTTTACTTCCTCAATTCCCCACAACACCATCTAGGTCAACCCTTTCGTGTCTCTTATACGTTACTTACGATTACTATACCTATTTATTATATTTTAGTCAATATTTACTTTATTTACATACAAAAAAAGGACTTACTTAATAAGCCCCTTCACCTTTGTATATTCTTCTGTGTACGTACCAAATAAGGATTTTCTAGCTACTTTTCTCGTTACCCCTATATCTTTATTATGTAGCTGCAACTCGTCATCCGTAAAGTTTACTCCGCACTCTTTAACCTTATGTTTGTTCAGATATTTAATCATTCTATCGTAATCTGTATTCGTTAGTTCTTTCTTACTTCCAAACTTGGTTCGCAACACAAACACTACAAACCACATAACCAATGTCACACCCGACGTAATGACGAAACAAGCCGTCAGATACGTACACAGTTGCTCTATACTCATGCATACACTCCTCTACTTCTTCAACACTTTACTTACCTCAACCGGCTCATGTAGCTCCACATCTTTATACTCTGACTTTACTTCCTTTGTTTTAAACCGCACTATATACTCAGAATCATCAAATTTTACCACAGCTTTTAAATCCCCATCAACCCAAGGATAGTCCGTATTATCATATAAGTACGTCCCAACTGGCTCCGTTGTTGCTAATCTGAAGTATTTTTTATCTTTATCAAACTCTTTTGCAACCAGTTCCTCCGCTACCTTAACATTTTCCCTAGCCTGACCGACCTTTACTTCATCTTTTTTGTCCTCTTCAATTATTGCATTATAAAAAAGTACAGATACTACACCTATAACCAATAACAATGCTGTCGACACCGCAACCCCAATCACATTTGATTTCCTCTTTTTACTCATTTCCATAACCATACCCTCTTCTTTCTTGTTTGACTTTACCTGACTATACTGCATTATTATATTTTAGTCGTTAATCTGACCGAGAAAAGGCGGATTGCCCCGCCTGCAGCTTATATCCTATCTACAAGTATCCATTTAACCCAGTTACCGCCGTCACCGTCACGCTCGTACGTATACAATCCATCCTTTAACATCACGTAACTTTTAACCGCACTCCCTCTAAAACCTTCGTCATACTTTACTAGCTCATCAAACGTAGCTAATTCATCAGACGTTTTGTATTTTCCTGTGTAGCAGATAGGCATTTCCCCAGAAGACAACTCCCAGTTTTTATGAACAACATGTAAAACATCCCAGTCCACGTTTAATTTTGTTATTTCTACTAATCTCTCAACTGCTTGCATGTTTATACCCTCCTCGTTGTGTAAAAATCGCTAAGGTCACCCTCTGCGCTTTACTCCATATGGTCACTCAAATACACAAGCTGTTGCGTCGGCATCTTCTTACGCATATCCGCAAAATCGATAAACCACAGCATCATATCTGAAATGTACTTATGTTGATATGCCTTCTTCACTTCCTGCCTTGCTTCAGACATACCCATTTTCGTTAAATCATAAATCATCTTCATTTTACCTGCCCCATCACCCGAACGACCAATCCAAGCGCCTCCACAAGTGATTCCGAGGTATTTACCAGAACGTAACTGGAATCTGTAGACATAGTACCCATTCACCTTCTCTACATCCCACGCACGTTTTTTGTACCCATTTAATACCCGAGAGTTAAACAAGATTCTATCTTCAATAATCTCGAATTTTTCCTCATCATAAAGTAGTTTACTAACCATATGTTCTTTAACCGAGTAGTCGATGACATCTACTGCTTTTCCTTCACCAAACACGACATGATACCCTCCTACCCGTACATCACAACCGCATTTATGCATTTCACGTAGGAAACCATACACTCTATCAGACACTTCTTCCTGTCTCCAATACGCAGGTGGATGTATCGGAATCGTTACTTTAATTACCTTATGGTTAGATAATGCCACACTAAATACGTTTATGACAAGTTCTACTTTATAACCGCCGATTTGCGGGCTGTAATAGCTACCCAGTACCGTCCAACCCGAAATATAGACCATTTGTACATCCTTCACCAGTAACCCGTCACGATGCCTTGTCTCACGCTTAAACTCATTCGACTCTACAATGCTTTTTAATACACCTACCGAAGTATAGTCATGAACGTTTTCTTCTTGTAACATAACAGGCATACCCATAACACCTAGCCTCCTTTTAAATCATCGCCTTTCTTTTTACCCATGTACACCTAGCTTTTCTGTCTTCTTTTCGCAGTAATCTGTATATTTTTAATATAACAAATAAGGACTCTGACAACTCCAGAGTCCTTATCAAATCAACGATTATTTGAGTTTTGACGTTTTAAAATCTAGTCCGCCCTTCCCATCATCCACAACCTCAGTTTCCGTAAGTTCTCGGTTCTCACCGTAAGGGGAATCTTTAGCATCCTCTAAACCCTGCACAAACATGTCTAACATTACACCTTTACCCGAACCTACAGCGTTAGGTTGCGTATGATGTACCTTCCCACTTCCCGGCTCACCACTTACAATAAGGTTTTGATTACCTTTAAGCGCTGCTTCCATAATAGTGTCGAACACACCTTCACGACTCTCTCCAACAGGTCGGTTCAAATAGCTTTCTTTATCGTACACTTGCTTTAATATGATATCTTCTTTAACCCCTTTATCGACCTCGTAGATACCTACAATACGTGTAGCCGTTCCGACTTTGCCCATCTCTACGACAACATCCACAGCTTCTACAGTATACTGAACCCCTTTTTCAAGTAAGTTATCATGTAAAGATGCTGCAACCTTTGAGATTATTTTTAAACAAGATTCTGCACTATGTCCCGCTATTGTAGCTAACCCAGAATTTCCTGTTAACCATAGACGAAGTGCATCAAATACCCCATCAGAGCGCAAGCCATCATGACATACAATATCAGGGTTACGTTTAGCTGCGAAGTTATTTGTATCCTTTAGAGAACCGAACGCATCCTCACCTAAAACTAACATATTCCCTTTGTTATACTCCTTAAATTCTTCTGGTATTAACGCTATGATGATTACATTTTTACTATCTCCAATACCCTTAAGTACTTCTTTAAATAACGTAGTCTTGTACGTACCTGTTTCTCCCGTGATAATAACTGTTTTCCCTGCTTGTACATATCCATTTACTCTTGCCAACGCCTCTGGCTGTAATTCTTTAAACATACAAATCGACCCCATTTCTGTTAAATTTATTATTACGCCCAGTTATTGTATACACGCTTTAGTACAACTTCATGTTTTACCTTCTTATCAACTAAAAACACCTCAGACACCATTCGGCTGCGATAATCCATCATAACCAACACATCGAGTGTATTTACCACCTTCTCGACTGCATCAGGAGCTGTATCCAACGTAGTATCCATGTAGTTATGAACCAAATAACTCTTTACCATATCCGTACTAGCAGCAATCATTGTCCCTAGCCCTTTTCCTTCTTCAGCCCAAATGTTAAATACAGGCGCTACATCGCCACCTCGCACCTCATCAAATACTAAACGTGTTGGGTCATACTCCCCTACAGTTTCGATAAGCGCCTCGGTATCTTCGAACTCATTTCTATCCCAAACCACAACATTCTCACGCTCGATACCCTGTAAATCCGGTTTATACCCAATGACAGCAGCTCTGTCTTCTTTACCGATAAAACAAGATAACTCCTTAAGGAACGTTGTTTTACCAGAACCGATATTCCCCGCAATTAAAACCGTTTTCCCGTCACGAATGTAACCTTCTAGCATATTTATAACCTCTAACCCTCGGTGCTTGTTTGCTTCCATGTTATCTTCCTTCTCTCTTTTATATTTGTATATCCTTATTTTCTACTTTACCAAAAAAGGACTGTAAACAATCTACAGTCCTTATCAACTACCTTATTTTGCTTTAAATTGGTCGCCCTCAAGCAGCTCCATTAACCGTTTGTACTCGTTTGCTAACGCCTCTGTAATAACTGCCAACTGAGGTCGTCCCTCCAGTTTACTTGCCTCTGTCTTAGCGTTTAGTGCATTAAACTCCATCTCAAGATGTTCCATAACTTTACCTTTATCTAAATTACAATCACCTATAGGTTCTGGCTTTTCTTTATTTGCCTCCCAATTCACCTGCTCCGCATACTCTGAAGTAGGGTGATAATAAATAACATCTCTCAGTATCCCTACCCCCTCAGTACCCCCTAAAGGTCTTGAAATCAACTCCACCGTATCCTTGTTATACATTGTTACAATTAAATCAATCGCATTGCATAGTTCTTTTCGTACCTCAGCATAATCCTCGTCAATATCTAACCCCTTAAGCTTTGCATAACGAATCGCAAGCGTACGTAGGGCATCTGCACCGAAACTGCCATCAGGAGAACGGAACACACCCAGACCTTGTACACCATCTCCCCATGTATTCATAGCAAATAAAATCCCTACATCACTTAAGTTTTCGACCGCTACAGCAGTACCAGACGTATAAGGTGTACGTGAACCGTTACTTACTTCACGTACATACGACTGCATGCCTTCTTCATCGCTACTTGTGTACCAATAGGTTTCCTTATTCTCCGCCACAATACAGGCAACCTCTCTAAATAACTCCAAGGATTCCTTACTCTCATGACCGACAAATAAAATTGTTTCACCCTTTTTAGCTGCGTTCTCTATAATTTTAAACGCTTTATCATCTTCAGTTAACTTAGGCTGTGCCTCTAGTAATGTTCTTTTTATAAATCCGTTACCTTCTAAATTAAACTCCGAGATTTCGCTAATCAACATATCGTCCTCTAAAACAACAAACAAGTCTACATCCTTACAGATTTGTTTAACCGCGTCCCTATGCACTAAACTTGTTGTTTCTTCTGACCCGCCTGTATAATAATCAGCAATCAGCTCCACAGCAGATACCGCATTAAAACTTGTGACAGTTACTAACCCCTGTACACCAACTCCCCAAGCATCTACATTATACTGCGCCTCTGCACCTGTTACTTCGTCCCACACAAGGATTGTATCACGCTCTTCACTACTAAACTCCTGCTCATCTGCACGAAGTACTTTTTCTTTATCCACTTTTCCTAACAGGCTACAAATATCTTCACTAATAACCCCATTTTCAGAACTTAGTACAGCAACCTTCTTCTCTTTTGGCACTGCTCCCGTTAGTATCTTTAACAGTCTTGTTTTGTTAACATGTTGCTCCCCAACAATAACAATGGTTTTACCTTCCCTTACCGCTTCTTTTAAAGATTCAATTGCTGCAGCATTCCCACCGAACGTAGCCAACGCCTCGGCTATTTTATCATTACTCATATCAAACATATAACGTCATCCCCTTATTTATTTATTTATCTGTATGTATATATTTACTGTACCAAAAAAGAACGCAATATAGCTTTGCGTTCTTATCGTAATTTATATTTTACAACTGCTTAGGATTTACAATTTTATAGATTCCTTTTGTATTAGAGTCCATAATCACCATTAGGTCAACTACCTCACACATCTGACCCTGTATGCTTTCATAATGATTATAAACATCAGACCCTAGCACGTCCGCATGGGCATCTACCATCTTCTTTATTGCCGACTCCATAGTCCCGTCTTCCACCTCTAACACTCCAATCCCCGGCACTTTAAACTCCCATGACTGGACTGCGAAATACACCCCTCGTGTGTTCATATCATCAAATACAAACTGCGTAGTTCCCCGTGGTCTGTCTAATATCTCTTTCATAGACTCCCCATAAGCAGCCCCGTCAGTGCTACTTCTAAAACTTACTACATCCTCATTTACATACTCTTTCCAGTCCTTCTCTTTTCCTACCAAAATGGTTTGTTTATCTACTGGAATTGCACGAACCAAACTCCTTACTAACTCCGTCTTACCACTATTTTCAGACCCTACAACTAGAACCGATTTCCCCTCTTTCACCGCATCCTGTACTTGCTGTAAATCCTCTTTATGTTCCATACGTTCCCCTTCTTCCTAACTGTTTTCTTTTACTATACCAAGGTTTAACCCACCGATGCGAATCCCCATAAATAAAAGGGGCTTACTCAGCCCCTTTACTCTTGTGCCACATATAACTGGTCTACCTTTAACGCCCCATCCTTCTTATTTGTAAGTAATACTTCCGAAACCTCTACAATCCTATCCCCATCCATAACCACAATGAGGTCTACCGCATACGTTAGTAGGTTATTAGACTGGTTTCCTTCTTCCGTATGTCCCGTCAATTCCTCTATTCGTTGAATAGCCTCTTGTCCTGACATAGACCCCGAAAGCAGTGCAACCCCCTTGTAGCTACCTAAACCAATCGACCATGCTAGAACAGCCGCACTCGCTGTACGTCCATCCAACTCTCCAAACACCGTACGTTGCTTAGGCATACGGGAATCCGTCACTTTATCTCGCAGCTCTAACCTGCTATCCTTTATTGTGTATTCATCGAAATTAGGTGTATACACTGCCTCGCTAAGTGACGAAATCACATCGCCGTTATCCCAAATTGTTACCCTCTCACTTGCAGGGATATAGGTAAATAGTTTGTTCATGAACCCGAACTTTGCCGAGCCTTCCCCTACAATAACCACACTCTTTCTTGCTTGTACAAAACTCTTTATTAAACTCAAAGCATCTGGGTCTTGCACTGGGTACGGAACTACATCCACCACATCCGGTAGACCAGGAATGTCTTTTGCTACCCAGTTACTGCCAAGCATCCTTACATGAAATACTCCCACAATAGACCCCTTATCTACCAGTACTGCAATATCAACCGTATCCATCAACAAATTGCTGTAAGACATGTCATGGCGTTCTCCAGAACATGACCACCACATATTACTCAGCGCTGCGTTTACATTTTGAGAATTAATTGTACCCAAGAACCCTGCATCTTTACCTATAATTAACTGTTGCTCTTCTAATTCCGTCTTCATTTCCTTCAAAGAGTCAGGTGTTATATCCTCTACAAGCGTGAAGCCCTTAGCCGTACGCTCACGCTGCCTTAGCAACCGTTTAAGTAAATGTACCTTTCCGCTACGTTCTTCGCCTACAATGACCACAGACTTACCTCTACGTACATTATCCTCTAACCATGCAACCGTTCGTTTATCCTCTTCGGTTTCAAAGAACATCCAATCCTCTGCTTCACGAATCCCATCTTCTACAATTTGAATTTCATCTTTAATCTTCTCCGAAACCTCTGCAACGACTTTACGTAAATCCGCAACCGCCACTCCGCCGCCCACTACAACGACAATTCTCTTTTTATCCTCTTCTCGTACAATCTCTGACATCTTCCTTACCCCTCTCTTTTCCCGCTTCTTTACTTACTTTCACTATATCAAAAAAGGACTGAGAAAAGTCCCCAGTCCTTATCAATCATTCTTTTATTAACGCATAACCACCTGTTTTATCTACACTATATAAAGTGATAACTCCCTTTTTCGTAACTGTAACCACCTTATCAATTGCTGGGTACATCTTACTGGTAAGCACCTTATTGTTTAGTTCGGAGTCATCAAAGATATCCGTCATCGTATAATTAACCTCTCCTGCCTCTTTAGCACCTGTCATGTATCTACTAGCATAAAAAGAAAGGTCTCCGTGATTCTCTACCACCCTAACATACCCATCTACAATACATCCCGGGTTTCCTTTTGCTAAGTGGTTGATTGTTTCATAGAACCCATACTCACACCCTCTATCGGACAGAAGAAAATCAATAGGTTTATTCTTATCTGCTAACCTAGTCTGAAATTCCTCCCAATCTGCAATCTCATATCCATGCCCATAAGCAGTCACAATGTTCGAATCTTTAATTGCTTTATCGTAGGCTGCCGCCGTACCATACATAGTTACGTTTCGTGTTTTGCTTAACTCATGTGTAAGCATACGTACAACAGCTGCCTTTTCTGCAGGAATATCATCGTCGGTTATCAACATTACACGATTCCCGTTATCAATCAAATCCTTTACCACATCAACTGTCTTATCCCTCACAGTATTTTGATAAATATCCACCTTTGTTTCCGTCTCATTCAAAGGCTCCAGTACAGCATCATTTCCCCCATACTTACTCACCTCAAACAACCCAACAACCTTACCATTATCCATAAGTGTAACTATATCAATTGGGCTTGTCACCTCCGTAAGCGACTCAGGTGAATTATACTTGTTCCAGTACTGCACAAACTGTGCAAGCCCAAAGTTTGCATTATTACCTGTCAAAGTTGCTAGAATATTTACATCTTCCCGAACCGTCAGACCTCTCTCTTGTAACTCTTTACTTGCCTCACCGACATATTCCGGTGTAACTCCATCTATAACCGCCAACCCTGTCTCTGTAGCTGCCTTTTGACGAATTAACCGCTTCATTAGCGTAGTTTTACCACTTCTGTACCCGCCAACAATTAGGACTGACTTCCCTAAAGATACAAACCTGTCTAAAGCTAAACGCAACTCTTCATCTTCGTAATCAGCACTATCATCTACCTTACCTATCAAGTCCACTCTCGCCATATCATGTACTAGCTCTTTGTAGTCCTCTATCCCTCGTAAATACTCGGCAAATACACGATGGGCAAACATCTCACCCGCTACTATTATAACTTTTCCTTCTTTTTCTGACATTTTCATCCCTCCCAGTTATATACCTACTATATCTAAAAAGGACTGAGAAAAGTCCCCAGTCCTTATCAGTACTTTGTTTACAAAACCCTTTTGTTTGAACTAGGGTCTAAATCTACCAACCTATGCCCTCCTACTGCATGCTTACGAGTTGCGAATAACCCTACGATTTTCCCATCTTCCATCAGTACAACAACATCGATAGGCTTCTCACTTAATGCAACAGCTCCATCAGAATCCACCTCATCGCAATAGTTAAAGAACGTATCTAAACAATCATCTACATTAGAACCTACCATAGTAGCGATGATACTTACGTCCTCCCCTTCCTTAACTCCGTTCGTTCTTAACTCTTCACAAGCCTTACTTAAATGTTCAATACGCACCTCGTCCATAACCACGACCCCTGTGTTAGCCTTTGCCTTTTGACGAACCAATCGTTTTAACAGCGTTGTACGACCGCTACGAGCCTTTCCTACAATCAGAACAGAATGATTACCCTCTACAAGTTTATCAAGCGCCTGTCGCAACTCTTCGTCATCAGAATCCGTACCAGAATTAGACTCCTTAGGTAACTCAACTCCCGAATTTGGATTGAACCCTAACTCGGTTACGAACTCCCCAAAGACTTCCTTATACGTTAAATCCCCTGCAACAATAACCACTTTGTTTTTCTTTACTTCCGACATCTTCCTAACCCCCATGTATTTTTTGAACTCCTACACCTACTATAACAAAAAAGAGCCACAGAACACCTGCAACTCTTATCGTTTACTTTAGTAATGTAAGTCCTACACGCTTACTCATATCGTACACCGTCACTTCTCCCTCGTAAATAACAACTACCTTATCTATAGCCTTTGCAACCACTTGCTCTACAGCCTTATCGATGTTTGCACCCACTTTATCGATTCCGTAGTTATCTAGGTATTTACCTGCAATTGTAGGCAGCAAAATATCCTTTGTTCCAATAGAAAGCCCATCGGCAATAAACCCTACGTACCCCTCCGCTAGATAATCAAGCGTTGCATGTAATCCTCCTTCATTGTACCCATCATGAACTAGATACTCTACTACGTCAGGTTTACTATTGATTTCATCGATAATTCCGTACCACTCGTCACTGTAATGACTGTAGACATTAACCTTGTTGTTTTCTTTTAATTCATTGTATTTATCTCCGAACCCAATCAATTCGACTTGCTTTGTTTGACTTAACCAGTTCACTAGCTCTTTTACAATCACATATCGTTCCTCACGACCATATACCGCTAACGCCAGTCGGTTTCCATCAGCAATGAACCCCTTTAACATATCTACGACTTCTTTTGTTGTCTTTACTGTCATGATTAAAACCCCCGTTGTTTATTTCGTTATTTTCTACCTTTAGTATACCACTTTATTATATTTTAGTCAATAAATAAAGCAGGAAAAGGGCTGTGAAACCCTCACAACCCTTTACGATATGTACATATCATCCATTATAACTTTCCCATCCGCCGACATATAAGGTGTCCAAACCTCTGCAACCTTTTTACCTTTCATCACAACGACCGCCCCGATACTGCTTATAATTCCATTGGACTTCGCATCACGCAACGAATCATCCCCACCTGATAACATATCCACTAAACGCTCCATAGCCTCCTCAGCAGTTGTGGCATCACTCGTTGCGAATCCTTTCTCACCACGACCCCACGACTCCATCAGCGGGCTTGTCATTCTTTCATCTACCTCTAGGAACGACACTCTAGATTCAGCCATGTTTAAAGCCGCCATAAGCCACATAGTATCCTGCGGGCTATTCGGTATAATATAAGGCTTTACTTCCCCCAGTTCCCATGCTTTAATCCTTGTTAAGTGACTTTCATCCCCTAAAAGAGTCATGAACTCATTTCCTTTGACTTCGCTTAGCAACTCTCGCATAAGACCGAACCTGCCGTTTTTATCCCCACCTACAATGTAAACCCCATGACCATCACTAATTTCATCCCATATCACTGCCATTGCTGCAGGGTCTTGCTTCTCCTTCTCGTACTCAAGCTCATCAGCGCCGTCCATAGGCACTAACCCTCTAAGCTCCGAACCTTCTTCCTTACGATTCTCGAACATGTTTGTAATGACACCCTCATCGACTTTAACCACGATATCAATATTTGCAAGCAGCCCAAATGCACTCTCGCTCTCATCCAAAATATCCATAAACGCTGTATCTGCATGGAAACCCTCATATGTTGCCAATACTTCCATATCTTCATATAAACGGATATAATTTTGCGTTAACAACCCATCTGCTTCCCACATTGTATCGTTATTAATCCCGTCCATGACTAACAACCCTTTATCGGATTTTGCTTTACATCGAATTAGATATGTAAGTAATTCGGATTTTCCGCTTCCTTTATCTCCTACAATCAAAACGGATTTCCCAGAACGAGCAAGTTCTGCTAACTCTTCTCGTATCTTTTTATCCTTACGCTCAATAACCGGATTTGTTTCCCCTAAGAAATAGTAACCACCTACACGCTCTAAGGCTTTTGTAACGTTCTTTAACCCTCTCAGTAAATGAGAAGCTACCTCAGCTCCGCTCATTTTACCTACTGTAATGACTGGCTTTTTAGTCTCTGACATCTTCCTCATCCCCTATTACATTTTAAGTAACCCATACCCGTTAAAGCCATGAACCACTTTATACAACTCCATAGGCTCTTCCTCATCTAAACATTCATATACAACAACATTCAAGGCATCCATAAGCCCTATCCAACCTATATACTGGCAATCTCTATGTAGGTTTCGAAGCCCCTGCGCCCCTGTCACGCACATCCCAGTAACCACGACAGAAACATCCTTACCTACCGCTAACCCTTTACTATCGAGCAAACCCTTGGCTTGTTTCAACCTTTTTGCACTTACCCCATCTATAACAAGTAACCCCTTATTAACTGTTGCTCGTCTTCGTAGAATTGTTTTCAGTAACCTTCGGATATCAGCCTCACGGAAATCCGCAACCACCAGTAAAGAATCACCTCTATCAACACTTCTGCAAAGATTCCCTAACTGACTGTTTAACTCTTTTGGGTTCTTATCTATCACGTCATATACATCTTCATTAAGTGATTTGTGTTCACTTACATTCGTAAAATCAATTCCACTTAATAACTTATCTGCTTTGTCTCCTGCACCTCGTAATATATCAGCCACTACATCTTCACCAGATACGTCACCAACAACAATCAAAGGTTTTCCAATCACAACGCCTACCCCTTTCTTACTTTATATACTCACGTAACCTGTATTCGTTAAAATCCCTTTCAACTAACCAAACCTCCGGCTCTGTATCATCATCCTCTACATCTAACGTAACGACATCTAAGGCATCCATTAACTCGTAATACATTGCAGCCTTGCACTCCCCATGTAAGCTCTGCAACCCTTTATCCGCCGTTTCTGCATCAAATGTGAGGAGTATAGAAATATCTTTACCTAACTGTAGCCCCTTTTCTTTTAACACATCTTTAACCTGCCAGATGACCTCTCTATCCGCATCACCAATGACAATCAATCCTTTATCTAATTGACCTTTAACTCTAGCACGTATCAACATATTCAGTAACTCAACTCTATACCCCTTATAATCACTCATCACTGCCACAGATTTTCCCTGTTGTACAAGCTCCACAAGCGCTTCCGTACCCTCACCTTTATAGGCGTTATCGAAGTAATCATCAAAAGCAGGACTATGATTCTCAAACTCTATGTTCCCAACGTACTCCTTATACGTACCCGCTGCCCCTCTTAATACCTCTTTAAATACATCTTCACCATTTATATCCCCAACCACAATCAAAGTCTGTCCAAGCATGACATCATCCCCATTTCATTGTATTCACACATACAGGTAGGTACGCATCCGAATCGCTACACCAGTAGTTATTGATATGGGAAATACTGTTGTTCTATGTCTGAACCTGACTCACAACTCAATCCATACCCACCTGTACGTGTACACTACTGCAACCACCCTTACATATTGCCTACACTCATTACCACTCACCTATGCAATAGTGTACTGTACACCACTTATACTAACAAATAAGGTCTGCCATATGTTAGCAGACCTTATCAAACCTTTATTACGTTTTAATCGCAAGCCCCTCCGCCGGAATCTCCGCTGTCAGAGCCACCAGTATCATGCCCACCTCCGTGGCTTCCGCCGTGACCTCCAGAGCTTTCAGAACCACCCCAACTTCGACCACAACGACCAGAATCATCGTCATCATACGTGTACACAGGCGTTGGACTGTAACCTACATCAGAATCATCAGAAGAACTACGTTTTCTGTTTGTACGTGACGCTGCTTTATTCCTATTGGGGCTACGTTTTCTGTTTAGGTACGTCTGTTCATTACCGTTAGCCCATACCGCCGCCCTCTTTACTTCTCCTCCACTCTCTTTACTCAGGTCTAAGCCCTTTTTACCCTCATCTTCATTAACCTTACTATCCGTTACCTCTGAGCCTAGAAATATGATTCTACAAACAAATATTAAAGCTGCTGAAATGACGGCAAATGCCACTATCCATAAAAATGCGCTCATAGTTATTTCCCCTCTCTTACTCCTATTTATATCGTAATTTACGTATATAAAAAATTGTAGCAAAAAAGGACTTCACACGGTTGGAAGTCCTTATCGTAAAGTTATATCCTATTCTCTTTTTAATTCCTTTAATTCATCTTTTATGCCCTTTAATTCGGCTAAAAGATTTACTAATGCGTTCTCTATTTTTATTTGATTCTGTATAATTTGCGAAAAGACATCAGCAGGAACAGATACCACATCTTCCTCACCATTACTATCCAGTTTGAATTCATCCTCTGGCATCTCCATAACTTTTTGAGCTGCCTCGCTTATACCCCTCCCAAACTCAGAAAACTCATTTACCTTCCTAATTTTCACCAACGCATCGTTTGTATATATTCTTTTTCCTTCTCCGTTCAACGGGAATTCGTATCCGCTTTTATATAAATTACTAGCTATTTGAATGACATGAATCTTTGCACATCCAAGTAATTCTACTACCTCATCTAAACTATAGGTTGTTTCCAACAGCAATTTCCTATGCGTATCGGACATCTCTTCTGGATTCATTATCATATTTCCCACTTCGCAAAAGGCAAACCCCCTACTGCGGTAATCATACGCTTTTTTAATTATTGCAATATCCTCATCTGTAGCTCCCATGTCATTAAAAACATACCCGGCACTCTCCAAACCATTCATACAATCACGTAACTCTTGTTTACTTGTTTTTAACGCATTCGGTACTTTCCCCCAGCTATATGCAGTCACACTGACCCCTCCTATATATTAAAAGAATATTTTCTTACCTTCCTTTATCTCCTTAATTTCTTTACGGAAATAATCCTGCTCCGACTGTGTGTTTAAATAAGGAATTACTTCCTCGTAAACTTTTGCAACGTTATCCATTCTTTCCCTTTTAACCTCATCTGTCAGTTCCTTATTGTACTCCGTACCTGATATCCTACCGTCAGGGATAAGATTCTCAACCGCAACCCACACTTTAAACGAAGCCCGGCTATACTCCCCTGTCTTTGAATTATACTCCAACACTGCAACCTTTTTAGGGTCTGTATGTGGCAATGTAACCCCTTTACAATCCCCACTTTTATAGTTCAACCCTAACAATTTTGGTCTCACTGACACTTCGTTTACCATCTTAATTCCCTCTTTCTATCCTTTTTACTATTTAAAATATACCACTTTATTATATTTTAGTCAATAAATTAATTGTAAACAAAAAGAGAGCTTACATAAGCCCCCTTACTCCACCTTTGCATCTTCAATTAATCAACTAATTTTGTACTGCCTACCATTTCCCAAGCATCGTTTTCCATTTTGTATACAGCAATTTTGTTTTCCTCTTCAATATAACTAGCCTTAAACCCCACTCCGTATAATTCATTTAATCCGAAAGTTGATTTACTAAGTTTAACTCTTACATCCTCATCTTCCAACATCATTACATAACCTCTTAACATTAATTCTACTTTATTCATTATAACCATTCCTTTCGTTTACCGTTTGTTTTATTACACATAATATACCATTTATTTATATTTTGGTCAATAGTTAAATACGTAAAAGGAGCATACTCCTATGCTCCCAGAACCTTTTTCACAGCATCAAACAGCAACACACCGCTCTTGTTTAACTCTTTAATCTGTTTAGCTGTATCAATATCCTTATCCGTATAGACCCGAGTCCCTTTCTTTGTTTTTGATACCTTATACCCTTGCTCCTCTAGTAAGTTCATATACTTCCTAAATGTATGTCCAAGGATTCCAGACTTAATCGAAGCTTCCTGCAAATAATATGTGTTTGGTTCATTATCGGAATCCGTACCAGTTAGTAAAACTGCCTTATCCTCACCAATTTTCCTACACATTTTACGTACCAATTCTATATCTTCCTCAGAATATAACCGCATACCTGCTACGATTCTATGCAATTGATGACCCTCAACCTCCAAATACGTCACACAATCTCGGAACACACGACTATCCACACCAATCTTTTCCGCAGCACCCTTTAACCTGAATAATTTTTTATTTGGGTCTGTGAGTATGGAAATGATTTCAGTATCTTCATCTTCTATCCCCATAATATGCTTTGCAGTTGTATATAATGGAATACCTAACTCAGCATACTCTACCATTTTCCTTACTTCCCCAATGTCCTTGTTTGTGTAAACTCTATGCCCATTCCCTAACCTTTGTACAACATACCCATGCTTCTCCAGTAATCGAATGTAATCACGAAACTGCACATCCTCTATCTTTACCATACGACATGCATCCTTTAGTTTAAATAACACCTCCCCCATTATGAACACCTCTTGTTATCACTCAATATTAGTTTTACGGCTGCGCCCGCACGTACTCCAGAATCTATCAATTCTCTTAATTTCCGAACTGCTTCTATCGTTTCAGACGTATATAGTCGAATACCTTGCTCATTTCTAGCAACTGTATACCCTCCTCTTTCAAGGGCAATCATATAGCGAAGTATATCGTCTTTATCGTATCCGAGCATATCCGCTACTACACGTAGTCGATACGTTTTTTCACCCGTATTCTTTACAACCCTAACCTCGTTAAGCTCCGCCACTACCTTTTCCGCAGCATCAACTAAACGCATACCCTCGTCGTTATACGTCATCATCTTCTGGATAATATTAATGTCTTTTTCAGAATATACTCTGTTTCTTCCGTTCACCAATGTAAACTTATAACCCTTTTTCTCTAGTGTTTTAGTATGGTTTGCAACTGTATGTACACTAGTTCCCAATCTTTCCGCCACCGTTAACCTACTGTATCTGCTATACTCCATATCTACTAATACTGTCTCACCTTTTAACTCCTTAAGGATTCTCTGAGCAGCCACCAGTAAATTTTCCCCTCGTCTTTCGCACTCCCTTAATTTTAAAATAGACTGTACCTCTTCAGCAGAATAGATTCGAAGCCCTCTGTCATCCCGATTGATTTCACGACCTAAACTCTCAAACACTTTCGCATACCTTAAAGCAACTTGTCCGTCTACATTCATGAGATTTTTTAGCTGCGCCAAACGACTCCAACCGTCATCGACCTTACAACCAAATTTTAATGAATTAGCCATTTAAATCCTCCTCTTTATGTTTAGTTACAATTAATTTAGCCGCTTGCTTAACCTCTAACCCACCGAGATGCTCTCCCTGCATTTTCGTAAGTAAGTTAACCAACTCATCTGTATACATCCGTCTTCCGTTCCTATCCCTCTGCACAACATACCCTTCTTCTTCAAGATAATTAGCATACCGAACCACATTAGGAAACGGTATCCCTAACCTATCCGCAATATCCTTTATCTTATGTGTAGTTTGAAAAGCGAGTTTAATATCCAGTAACTCATCTTCACTTAACATATCTGGGTCAATAATATATTTTGCTATCACATCTAACCGCACCCGTGTATATGAGTACTTCCGAATTTCAGATATGAACGCTATGTCTTTTTCTGTATATAACCTACGCCCAAGACTGTTTGTACGTATCACATACCCCACGGACTCCAATAGTCGTGCGTAGCGATTCGTCTCACTAAACCTATCAAACCCTAAAAGGTCTGCTGCTTCTCTTGACGTATACGTTTTATCTGACTCGTAACCAAGTGCTGCAACCATACCACTTTACTCCTTCTCAATTTTATCCATCATCACCTGTTTAGCTGCTTTCTTAACCTGTACACCATCTATATGTAACTTCTGCATATCTACTAATAACTGGACTAACTCATCATCATATACTCGACGACCTTTACTATCTTTTTGTACCTTATATCCCTCATCCTCCAGATAATTTACATAACGTACAATGTTAGGGTGTTTTACTCCTATCAAATCAACAACATCCCCTAGTTTATATACAGACTTCTCTATTCTGTTTACATCCAGTTTTTCAGTTTCTGTTAAAGATTGTGGATTTACCAACATCTTTGCAACCGTAATCAATGGAACATTACGTCCCACCTTTTCAGATAAATCGGCGAGCAACTCCACATCCTTTTCCGTGTAAAATCTATGTCCGCTTATAGTTTTGCAAAAAACATATCCTACTTCCTCTAAAGCTGATGCATACTTATTAATTACATATCTATCACCAAACCCCAATATATCCGCAGCCTCACTAAACGTAATTAGACCCTTAGATACTTCACAAACCTTCTTCTCTTTTTCTATTTCTTTTTCAATCTCAGCAATATCATCGTCGTTTAACGCAACTTTCCCCTTACTGGTTACCGTATATCGTTTTCCTTCCTCTTCTAACTTACGAATACACGCCTTTACTAAAACTTTACTTGCTCCTAACTTTTCAGATGCTACAATTTCTGTGTACATTTTAGTCATATCTCCATATGGACACTCTTTCATTAACCAGTTTGCAATATCTGTGAAAGCCCATCCGTTTCTGTTCATTGCAAATCCTTTTCTAAGTACATCAAAATCTTTCTCCGTGTAAATTCGATAACGTTTATTGTTTCTTTTAAATTCATACCCTTCACTCTGTAAACATCTAGAGAACAAAGTTAACTCACTAGCGGCTACACCTAATAATTTCGCAGCAGCGTCCAAAACATACATACCTTTCAATTCCTCTGAAAGCCTATCTATCAACTCTGAACCTACTGTACCCTTATCCATGATTGTATTAACTGCAGCCTCTAAATCCATTCCATGTTCATCTAGCACAATCAATTCATGTAAGCAACGAACCAAGTCCTCAGAGTAAAATCGGAACTGTGTACCCGAAGCGTTTACTGGATACCCCTTTTCTTTCAACATGCGAATATAGCGATTTAAAATATAAATTTTTACCCCCAATCGCTCACATACCTCCTTCGGGGTATATCCAATCCTGCCACTACGTAACTCATCTACACAATTCATTTTAGCTCCTCCTGACATATCTTTTCGTTGTCTTAAATATACCAGATTATTATATTTTAGTCAATAGAAAAGGGAATCCCTAAAGACCCCCGGCGAATATAACCCCTATCTCTTCAAAATACATACCTCTCTCAGAGTAATCGAACCGCAAAGATACGGATATACCTACATTATTTATCTTCTCAGATACGTCAACCTACATACTTTTTCGTGACACCCTCTACACATCTTCGTAATGGAACTCCAGAATCTTCCCCACGTTCAAGAACCTCCCGAAACACCGATACATCTTGTTCGGAAAAGACCCGGTGTGTCCTTAGTCTCCTAATCGGGTAACCACTCTCCTCCAATAACCGGATACAGTGACTCATTTTACTTCTGCTTACCACCACATCTAACAGCCCTACAACATCCTTTACTTTGTACGGATGTGTCTTTGTGTACCCTATGTATTCTATATCTTTATGTAAAACTTTTTTAGCAGCGTTCTGCAATGAGTACCCGCTATCCTTCAAACTTCTCATCTTTAGTACAAGGTCTATATCTTCATTATAGTAACGCCTTACCCCTGCCTTATTGGTTTCATAAACCCTACCCTCTTTAACTAACAGGCTGATATATTTCAAAAATATTGTTGCCCCAAACCCTACTATATCTGCTGCCTCATGCAACTCATACACTTCCCCATCTTTTTTCCTCTGGGAAAGTTTCACACGTCTGTCTTCTGCACGTATATCCGCTTGCATCTGTAAATCCTCACGTAGTCTCTCGTCATGAGAATTCATGACAAACTGAGCAGCTTCCACTAACGTGAAACTTTCATCCTCAAACAATCGTCTTGTTTCCATAACCAACTCTTTATCCTCTTCTGAAAAAATACGATTTCCCACAGCGTTTACCCTCTTCTTTTTTCCTTCCTTCTCAAGAAGCTTAATAATATAGATGAATGAGCTGTAATCTAAATTAAGCTCACGTACCATATCCACTCCCCTGTAAACCTTACCCATAACAACCTACACCTCTCTTTTTGATAGAAAGAAAGGAAGCTCGAAAGCTCCCTCCTTTATGAAAAGTCATTAATTTTACCCACCAGATGCTCACGTACACGAGCTAAGTAACTTTCAATAAACCCATCAACTGCTTGTCCATATGCAGTCATGTCCCAATCCTTAAAGTCTTCCCATGTAACTGCAAGACCTTTTACCTGCTCTCGAGACACTTTAGCATCCTCACCATTTACCGCCAGACCTTTAACCTCAATAAGATATTCATTTACAAACTGTAACCAAACATCATCTTTCACAAAACTACCAACTGCACCTGTAGAAAGCTTTTGCTCACCATGTTTATTTAACGCCCCAAAAGCAGGAATACGCGCAATCTCAACTGCTGTATCCGTGTTAGCATGCTCTCCACTCTCAAGCAGCTGTAATGACACTTCACTTTCTGCATCTAACACTAATGCTACGTCCTTATCTACGTTATCCATTCCTGTCTCTACCATATCCTCCGCCCAGTCCTCAGCGAATGTTGCTGCGCCCACACTGTTCTTTACACCATTTAAAATTTGTACCCAATTCGTATTCATATGTTTCTCCCCTTTTTTGATTAAATTCGTTTCTGTGTATTTTTACACTTTCAGTATGTTTTGCTAATCCATACCAAGTAGCTGTCTAACCTCACGTTCAATATCCTCAAACGTTCTGTTATTGGCTTCCATCCACTCGAACTTCTCAGCAATCCCATCCATTAATTCCTCTTTGTACATGTTCCGTAGTTGCTTTACTAACGCACCATATACATCCTCTTTCTGACCTGTAAACTCATTCCCATGATGTTCACGGAAATGTGCAAGACGTACAATATTGACCATCTCAGGCGAATCCATATAACAGAAGAAATCATAAAATTTCTTCTTCTCATAGTTGTTCCTATCAATACGACCTTTAATTTGATTCGTACGTTGTGGCATCGTTGGTATATCATAGAAAAGTATTCTATCGGAAGTTGGTATGTTAACTGCCTTCTCGACATTGAATACTAACATATCTAACTGCCCACTATTGAATAACCTAAGCGTCTCTGTCTTATCCTCAACAGAAATATCACCATTTAGTATTCCTACTTTGTAACCTAACTCCTCTAACTCTTCCTTCATTGTTTTTTGAGACTCTTTATTGTAGACATACACAAGTGGTCTATCATCCTCCACCGTCTGTGCAAACTCAATAACTGCCTTCAATTTAGGAGAAGTCTTCTGCGAAAATTCCGCATCCGGGTCAGAAGTCTTCGGACTGTTAATAAGAGACACATTTGCTGACTCACTTATCTGCTTTTTCTGTTTTGCCGTAAGTTCTACTCCGTGCAAGACGTAGTTATGCTCCGGTAAGTCTTTCGAATAATCTCGTTTAGAACGTGCTATGTAGTAATACTTTAACCTATCCCTTAATTCAGCCTGATTCTTATAGTCCACAATCTCGCCGACTTTACGTTTGACCACATGCTGCTGAAACGGGTCAAATTTAGATAGGTCTCGCATGTAAACCTCTCGACCCCCACGAACTACATACCTTGTCTCAAGAAAATCCTTATTCGGTATCAACTTTGGTTTTAGTACATTGAACTGGTAGTAGAAATCGAAAATGTTCTTTTCGAAACTTGAACCGTTTAAAAAGATAACTCTTTCAATTCCACCCTCGAATTTGTTTACAATGTTATTTACTGTTTTATATAACATAGACTTTGGGTTTAGTAGTTTTGAAGTCTCATCGAATATAGCAAACTCATACTCATTCGCATGCTCCAAGTAGTACTCTAAAAATCCATTCGTCTTTAACCCGTCCCAGTTTGTAATTACTCCATCCTGCTCATCCATATCATGTTTTCGCAGCGCACGTGCAATCCCCGTACTAGATTTTGTAAGTGGTACGATTCTAATACCGTAACTATTCCACTCATTCGCAAAACCCATAACGTGACTCGAATCCGTCACAACTAGAACCTTCTTAGGCTTCAACCCTTTTCTTTTCTGCATATATTTGTAGTACGCATAACTCGCTGCCGACATAACTGTTTTACCTAAACCCGGTTTATCTCCAATAAAAAACCTCGGGTTCACATAACTCATTAACACTGGAGATACCTGCGCCTCACGTAAGTAAATCTCTACACAATCCCGATTGAACTCCCGTGCCGACCTCACTAAAATATCCGCCGTCTTTTCAATCTTCTTAAACGGCACGACCTTCAGAAAATCGAGCATCTCTGTTTGTTTTTTAGAAAGCCCTCCACTCATGTAGAAATCGGGACTCTCCTCAAACAGCATTTCTTCAAAGTCATTCTCTTGGAATTGTGCCACCCTGCTCTGAAATAACAAATGGTCACGCCTCCTCATGTATGCATAATATATATCTTTATTGTAACAGGTATAAACTTTTCATATGTGAATCCCTTATCAATTTCCTAAAATAATCGACTGATACCTTTACCTCCTGTCTACTCCTGTGTAGTTACCCCCACATACACCTTCCCCTATCTCAAACTTAACTTCTACAACTCTTTTAGTCCTAATATCCAAATGTACCTCTCGGTTTCTTCCCTTTTATCATCACACACATTTTTACCCATCTTCCTTAATTTTCTCCGCATGTAGGTCACTACTCAAATACCAAACTTAAATATAGCTAACTCTTTACCTAAGCTATTGCACCCTTCACACAAATAAACACGAACGCCAACATCTTAGGCAGCCCATAAGACGCTTACCTACCTAACTAGCTTACATGCCGTTAATATTGCCCCGCAGTAAACAGTAAACCATACAGCATAGAAAAAATAGCTACCCATGTAATTACCCGCACACATAGATTCTAGGTAGGTTATATAAGGTATTCCGCACTAATTCACGTATTTTGCTAATTTTACTTTCTAATTTTTAATACAATTCTCCCCAGTTACCCTTATATTTTGCATTCTACACTTTCTGGTTTTTTACCTTTATCATATAAAACACGAACATTCCAAAAGTATTTTGGAGACATTCTTATATTTTGTATATATTACTTTCCTTTGCTTTTTATATTATCGATAAACCCTACAACATTCATAAAGTAATTACCCACAATTCTTGTATTTTGTATTGTTTACTTTCAATTAAATTACTAACATATCATCGATGAACAGGCTATTTATCTCTTAACATTCTAAAATCCTTGTATTTTGCAGTTTTTATTATCTTATAAACATAAGAAAAAGGAAGGGGAAACCCCCTTCCTTTCAACTAATATCCTTTAAGCTTAACATAAGCGTTCATCGTAACAACCCTCTAACCCAATAACCATACAAGGCACTTTATGGTCTCCTAATCCTTTGTGAATTTCCTCCAATGTTTTATGCTCAGGTTTAAAAGTATCACCTACCACAATAACCTCAAGCATGTTTGCTTTCTCAATTGCCACATCTTCCATATCAATCTCAAGGTCAGAACCTTTACAGCACTTAAGTAAGAAGAAGCCTAACGCCTCGAATTTATTTCTAGCTTCAATTACTTTACGCTTATTATCTAATCCCATACCTACTTTAAATAACTTAACTTCTTTCGCCATACTTACCACCCGTTTCTTTTATTTGATACCTTAAATATACAGTATTATTATATTTTAGTCAATAGTTGTATAAGAAGAAAAGGAGACTATAGTCTCCCTTTCTAACATTTACTTCTCCGCTACATACACATCACCGTCATCAAAAATTAAGGTCATGTTTAGCGCCTTATCTATTTTCTTTTTCGGATACACAGCGTGTAAATCATCTTTAGCTATGCAATAAGAGAACATATCAATTTTTGTACCGTTATTAAAAATATACTGTTCTACCGTTTCTTGCGGTTCTTCATTTCTAGTGATTGTCGGAGAATCATAGGCAACCTTTACCGCACCGACTGGAGCAGGTTCTTTCTTTGGAGCAGAAACCTCTATCGCTTTTGGTTTTACCCCAGAGTCTACCTCCAGTTTTGGCTCTGGACTTACTACAGGTTTTTGCGTTTGCTCCAGTTCTAATTTAACCTCAAGTTCTGGAACAGGACTTTGAACAGCCACCTCTTTATGTGGTTTATTTTGTTCTTTTCCTGTTTTTTGCTCCTGCACCTTTCCGCCAACTCCTAAGATATCACTTAAGTTTACAGTAGGTTGTTTAAGATGGTTTGGGTTACTTGCCCCCAATTCTTTATCCTCCTGCAGCTCTTTTTCCCTACGACCAATCTCGTCGATATCCTCTAACGGATTTAACACATCTTCCAAATTGCTCCGGTCTGCATCTTCTTCTACCGAAAAACCTAAAACTTCACTCGACGAGTGAAATTTATCCCCTATATTTACTTTTTCTGCGGGAAGGTTGATTTTACCCCCTTTTTCGGCACTTTCAGACCCATGTACCAGTTCTTCACCTACTGTTTCAGTATCAGTTTCACTGCGTCTTTCACTCAATTCTACATCTACTAAAGGGAAATCATCAGCTACTGCCTCTATCACTGTATCGTCTAATGTGAAACCTTCGTCCTCACTATCATCACCGAACACATCTATCGGTTCTGGTATTTCAGATAATTTGCTTTCAGACGTTTCAGAATCAATACCGTTATCCGTATCAGAATGTGCCAATATATCCATAAAACTTGGAAAATCCTCTACGGTATCCTTAGCCTCAAATCCATTAACCTGCTCAGGCGGATTATGCGAAGAATGACCTACCTCATCCTCTTCATAATTTTGACCTCCAAAAGCAGCTAACAAATCCTGAGCATCGGCATCTTCAGGTACGTCCTCAACCTCTTCGGTTATATCTTCAAATGACGGAAATTTGAAATTATCGATATCCAAATCATCTCCACTATCAGCCAAACCATTACCTAAATCATTCGGCTCATTGTTAAGATTCGATGTGCCGTGTTCGTTATCTTCTTCAGTTAAATATTGTGATTCTTTAAAATTTGTTTCTTCGTCTTTCTGAACATCATTTGTATTTTCTAATATTTCATCAAAGGACGGGAAACCGTCAAGAGAACCTCCAAACATTGAGCCGTTATCTATAACGCCATTATCTCTTTCATCTGACTCATCTTCCACATTATCAAAGGACTGAATATCCTCATCTTTGTTAAAAATTGATATTTCGTCTTTCTCTAAAGAAACCTTACTTTCATAACCCGTAGGGGCGTTATCGTATAACGGAACATCTACAGCATCCTTACCTAAATCCACACCCATTCCGACTGGCGCTAACTTAGAAGCAGCATCCTCATCCTCAAGGTCTAAAGCATACCCTCTACTTACCGTCATAGCGTTTAAAATTTTACCCTCACGTAACTCCTGTAATGACTTCGCTACATATTCGTTACGGTTAAAGGCTTTAGGGAAATTCATCCCTTCCGGCGGCACTGTAAGGTCGGTATTACCTGCAGCCCTTCTTAACCAATCAAGCGCTACAACACGAATAAGTGCTAGCATTTGCTCGTTGTTTGTTCCCCCTAGAGTAAGCGTCTTTAGCATAAAGAACCCGGAATAATCAAAGGTAGAAGCTAACCCCATACCCATCATATTCGGTTTTTTGACTTTCTTAATTTCCTCTCCAAACATTGTCGTAAAGTCAGACATTGCATCCATACGCATACCAAACTTAAACGAACTGTTAGCCATTACCGTTTTAGGTACTGATTTATCAATTGAACGTTGCCCGATAGTAAGAATCCTCACCCCTGCAGAGCGCCCTTTTGCCGTAATCGTACCCATAATGTTACGTACAGACATGTACATTTCTTTATCGTCATCACGCTCTTCGTACTCAAGCATGGTAGCCGTAATCTCATCCATAATGACAATCAGCAGCGGGAACTTCTTCATAGTCTCATAATCGCCCTTTTTACGTAGCGCTTTACGCAACCCTTTTAAATCCTCTGCTCCATACTGCGTCATAAGTTCTTGTCGGCGTTTACGTTCCTCTTCCACCTCAAGTAGTATCTCTAAGAACGTACTTATGTCATAGTGATATCCCAATACGTGTGGCATCCTAGCAAACGACTCCCAGAACGGCGCACGTTTCGCATCCATAACAATAAACTGCACACTATCGTAAGAATTTGCTAATACGAAATTCCACATAAGCGAGAATGTCAGCCACGACTTACCAGAACCAGAACCCCCAACTATCGTACCGGAGGTATTGTTTTCAAAGTCAATCACATATGGCGACTCGTTATCCTGTAACCCTAATAGGATTGGAAGACCTTTATTCTCATCAGCAAACTGCTCAAGCGCTGTACCGTTTTGACTCGCATCTCCTTGGAAACGAAGAATGTCACCTAGAGATACAAGCGTTCTACTATCGAATCTGATAAATTTGAATACAAATCTACCTTGATAGAAGCTAACCAGTACCGATACTTCCTTATCGTCCGTAGATGCTTTTAGCATATCTTCAAACGCATCGATTTTACGCTGAATCATGTCTGCTTTAAAGTAAGAAGGAAGTACAACCTCAACCTTATACAGCAGTGGGCTATGTTTAATATCTAGAACTGTAAGTTTATTCTCATCTTTCTCGAACTTACTATCTACAGCCACTAACCCTTTAAAGATTGCATATGCGATATTGTTATACTCAACCCCACGCTCTTTCGGTCTTTTGTATTTACCGAAGTTTCTATCGTTCGTAATAATATATGGAGCGAATGAGCGCAGTAACGCTATACGTTCATTGATAACTCGACCCCTATGCTTATTACCCTCAGCGAATACATCCAGTAAGCTATCGTAGAACTCTTGGTCACTTTGAATACTAATAGGCGAAGCTCCAATCGAGTATTTACCCTCGTTTAGGTCATCCTCTTCCTCCTCTTCATATTCATCAGCCAAAACAGCGCCGAACTCATCGTCTAAGGCAACTCCCTCTCCGCTGAAGTTTAACGCCTCAAAATCAAACTCACCGCCACCTTCTTCGTCATCTTCCTCTAAATTGCTTTCTTCACTTTCAGCGTTTTCGTCCTCTTTCGCAAATATTCCCTTGTTATAGAGCGCCTTTAATGCGTAAGAGGTTGCTAAGAATGAAATAACAGCCACAAAGAGCTGTACAGAAGGTGTAAACGGTGAATTTAACCCAAGGAGCATAACAAACACCGCAACAGCAGCAGAGCCTACATTGATTTTATTCAATGCCGTAAGGATATGCTCCCACTCTTCTTTCTTCGGACAATCCTTTATGATGTCTGTAAATACGTAGTTAACCAGGTAGATAGGTGACATTAACCACGTTTTGACGAAATTCTCTTTTCGCCAATCGTTTGCCGTAGCTACCCCACTCTTATCCCCCGGCTCTGCCCCAGACCAACCACCGCCTAAGCCTTCACTACCAACACCCCAACCATCATCCTCATCACTTCCGAAGCTGAAGCCTTCTCCACCGATGACATCTTCCATCATGAATCCCGGCTCATCCTCATCTCCTTCTGAATACTGTGAGTTCTGATTATATTCCGTTTTTGTCTCTAGTTTTTTCTTTAAAAACTGATTGTACTTCCCTTGTTCCACCTCGTAAAGATGCCGGTCGGAAAAATTAATCACTCACAACACCTCCTTTTTTACTTCCCATATGTCCCTGCCAATCCAATTAAGCTCGGTAGATTAATTAAAATAAAAATTGCCAATAACACTACCATTGCATAGGATGTGACCTCAACCGGGATTACTTTTGTACCGTCAGACCTACGCCTACCAAGCGCATACGCCAGTACAAGCATGTAGAAAAACATAACTAAGTCAAACAGTAACCGCATGTAACTACCCTCCTAACTGCTCAAATCCCTTACATTTGCTTTTGTCACTTTCACTTAAGTCCCTACAATCTACATAAAAAAGAGCCACCTGCATAAGCAAATGGCTCTTTTTCCTAGAAGTCGGGTCCGCCTCCAAAATCATCCTCGTCAATACCCACACTCTCAACTTCCTCAGAGATATGAATATCACCTTCAGGTACTGCCTCAGGCAATCTTTCTTCTTTTTCTGGCTCGACTTTTACTTCCTCTTTTTTCGTAAATGTAACTGTTGGGGCA
This sequence comes from Bacillus cereus group sp. MYBK15-3, assembly GCF_051916765.1. Taxonomy (NCBI): domain Bacteria; kingdom Bacillati; phylum Bacillota; class Bacilli; order Caryophanales; family Bacillaceae; genus Bacillus; species Bacillus cereus group sp. MYBK15-3. The sequence continues at coordinate 138,716 of NZ_JBQAHG010000006.1, read as the reverse complement.
GACACCTCGATGTTTCCCCCAAGAATTGCATCTAACTTGTCGTTAATTCCATTCAACAGCGATAGGTTGCCCATTTGTTCAATAATTCTATTGAACATAGCTTCCTTTTCCATCAAGCCTACTATGTATGCAGTAGCCTCTTTTCTCTCGCTTTTTTCTTCCAATTTATCGTACACCCACTCGGGCATATTTTTACCTGTCAACGTAAACCGTTTTGTACGCTCTTTGCCACTCATAGGAGCATCCCCCTATCTATTACGCTTTTTCAGTAGCACTTAGTAGTTCAAGCGCCGCAATATTGATTGTACGAGAAACTGGCGTAAATACCTCGTTATCTCCAATAACCAATAGGTCGCGTAAGAAGTAATGGTTTTTAGCAGCGATTTCTGCGCTTGTCTCGGCTTCTAGAGCCTCTTTGATATATACCTCTAGGATAGGAGCTTCTCCGCCGAAATAAACGAATTTGAGCGTTGTAGAAGCCATCTTAGCAAACGTATTAAGTACACGTCTAACTAAAATCTTAGCGTAGTTACGTAACATAGACGTAATTTGCTCCGTTAAGTCCACACGTGCGCCCGTATTTGGGTTTTCTAGCACATATTTTTGTTTTGTATGATTATCGACTACAAAACGCTCTAATGTACGTAAATCACCGAAATAACCCATTAATTTATCGTTACGCAGCTTATCAAGTTCTCCTAAAAACGGCTTAACTGAGATAACTTGATATGAATCACGAGAGATAGGTGCTGCTAAGTTTTTAGCTAGTAATACAGCATCTGTAGAACCTCCACCGATATCTACTAGAACCGTCTCATAATCCTTGAAATTAGCCGCTTCTGGACGTGGTACGATAGACGTTTTACCCTCATCATCGTTAACCATTTTGTATTTTAATGCTAGGCGAGCAACCTCGCCCTCGATGCGGCAATCTGACTTGTTTACCACAATCGTAAGCTCTGTTTCCATACCTTTTGTAATAAGCTTCACTTTATGTTCACCAGAGAATCTAGCAGCCATCTTCTCTAACGCAATACTGAACTTCGTTTCACGAGTTAATAGCCAGATTGGAAGCATCATTTTCATCTTATCAATCTCTACTGTATCAACGTCTTTCGGCTCTTCTGCCTTCACTCTGTAGTTGTATGCAACTGCAGCTAAAAACATTGCATAAGGTACTGGAGTTGTGATTTTATCGTGCATTTCTCCTACGTGCTGATTCGAATATTCGCTACCCTCAGCCAACTTACCTACCATGAAATAGCGTTCTTCTCCGTCAATATCTGTACAAACCAGAAGACGTTCTAATAAATCAGCTGCATCGTTCACATCACTAATGAAGTATCCTTCTGCTTCCTCTTTTTCAATCTCTACTACGTTAGTTGGAATCTCGAAGTAGTAACCATTTAACAAGAAATTTCCTGTAGAGTTACCAAAATCTCCGTTCATTCTATTAATTTTCATACGAATCCCTCGCCTCTATTACCTTATTTAATTTTCGAGTAGTCGACATTGAGTCTACATTAAATCGACACTAAGTCACAACACTATGAAGTATACCATATCTACCCCCAGATAGGAAGTATTATGTACTTTCCACAGTCAACATTAAGTCTACATTAAATCGACACTAAGTCACACATACCCACAAAATAAATTTGTACCTTTAGCTTAACATAAACCCTAACTCATCAGTTCCTACTGCTTATCAAAACAACAAAAAAGAGAAGGTTTTTCTCCTTCTCTCTTCCTTTTTATCTATTTTACGTACTACTTATGTTCCTTTGTACGTTCCCATTTCTTAAATACCTTACTGCCTTTAACCCTATCTTCGAAACTTACATTCATTTTATCCCACTCGCCATCTTGAATGAACGCAGAAGTTACCTTATCCTGCACATCAGCACCGCTCGTAAACTCGCTTGTTCGTAAGTTTGGATTGTATGTGTTGTTTACTGTCTTATATAAAGGTAAATCTTCCAACTGTGGATGTGACATCATTTTCACAATAGCCGCCTGCCCTCTGTATTTCACATAGAAGCAATGTTTAAGTGTTGCGTCTTCACTGTTATTCTCTTTTACATCTGCTAACTCATTTAAGTACCCTAAGGAGTCATGAAGTGAGAAGTATTCTGCTAACGCCTCCATATCACTTCTGTATAGCGCCCCAATAATAATCATTGTAATGTTAGACATGATTGTTCCGATATTTTTATCTAAAGGTGTTGCTCCAGACTCCGCACTAATTAACATTGAAGAAGGTGCGTTTGTAATGAAGTAGTTAATTAAACCTAACTTACGTCCTGCAGATGCAAAGTTAGCTACAATATCTCCAGAATATCTCTGTTTTAGGTAACGTTGTAACTCCTCAATAAACGTAACTGTTTTAATTCCCTGTACTCTGTTTTGCGCTGCTTTCATTAATGTTAAATGGCTTGCGAACATCTGACGTAACGCCAACGCTTTCCCGTCTACTGACGACTCATCCGTTGCGCCCATTGCAAAGTTGAATACAATATGGCGACTCTCCATAATCTCCGGAATATCAATCGGTTTTGAGAACCAGTGCTTACGTGAACCCCCTTCTTCAAAATACGGACGTAAGATGGCTCTGAAATTCTTTAACCTTTCAGCCGTATGTACCTCGATGTATTTCTTAGCATGTTTACCTGTTGTCATCTCTACAATCTTAGAGTAGATATGGAAGTACGTTAACCCCTTAGAGTTTTTCCAAGAGTCTCTTTCTTCTGTAACCTCTGCATCCGCATATACTTCACCTAACGCATCACTGAAGATAGCAAGCTGCTCCGGCTCCATTCCATAATTCTCATCTACCAGTAAATTGAATACTCTCTCGGTTGACTCAATCGCATTGATTTTCAATTCCGCATCAAGTTCCTCATCGCCCGTAAGGTCTCCAATAACCATTGTATTTACATATCGTCCCTCGGCTGAACCCATCCCGATTATCTTCGCATCCCCGATGTAAGCTAAACCTTTATACTCAGTCCCCTCGTAATCAAATACAACTGTTGAAAACAATGGGTCTATCATATAAAACGTATCTAACATCTTCGAAAAGTTAGATTTACCCTCACCAGAACCTGCAGTTAGTAAAACGTTCTTCGCATCTGTTCCGCTATACATATCGAATGCCACAACATCCCGGGACTGTATATCAATTCCGTGATACACACCAACATCGTCCCCGACCTTACCATGTGTAGTAACTGTAAGAGATGTAATGGTATCGTCCGCATACACATCGCCCTCGTTCATCTGGCGTAATAATGACTTCGCAGGTCTTCCCGCAGGTGAATACGCTTTTTGATATTCGTTTGTCTGAATAAATACCTCTTTATGTTGAATTCGATATCGATATGTGAACGCTCGGAATGTTCTCTCAGCTACCTCTAAAATCTCATCGTTATCTGCTACTAACTCAAAGATAATTTTTGTTTTGAAAAACGCAGCGTTCTGCTCATCTTTTGCCTCTTTCAAGTATAGGAATGATTTAACCTTACGTACAACGGCAGCTCCATATTTATCTGTATTTAACTCATCTTTTAATGTTCTGTTCTTTGCCTCTTTTGAAACTCTTGCATGCTGCCTAACAAAGTTGTTCCAACGTGCCTGCGTTCTCTTGTTACTAAAATCAAGTGGGTAAAAGACCCCATCAATTAACAATGTAACTGAAACGTTGAAATCCGTCCCATTGGTTGTATTGTAGTTATATACATCCTTCGCAACTGCTTCACGTAAGTCTGTTACAAAACCTCGGCTTATCTCATCAGGGAGGTCACGGACAAAGAACATCTTCTTTACTCCGTTCCTTGTGAAGATTCGGTTTGTAGAGTAGTAGAACTCCCCATCACTCAATACTCGGGGCGGCACATCCATCCCGCCGTGCGTAATCTTATCCACCAATAACCTCATATATAAATCCATCGCCCCTAAGAGTTTCGTACCTCTTTTTACGATATCGGAAGCCTCCAACTCCTCAGAAGCCTTTAACCGTTTTTTAAATAACCCTTTCATCTGCTACACCTTCCTACTTCGTATTACCTGTTTTTCTTGTTTTCCCTTATATTTATCTATCCGAACGAAAAAAGGATGCTGACATAAGCCAACACCCTTTCACGTTGGAGCAACACATGAGTTTTGCATTACCGCCATACAGTTCTATTCTTATTTAAACTTTCACTGCCCTTATATGTTTCCAAAAGAAAAAGCACCTCGGAGAAGATGCCTTTCTTTTTTCATTGTGCTGAATGAAGTTACACAACGAAGGAGGTGTAACCCTCGACCAGTTTGTAGTTGTATTAATAACCATTGTACGTTCAATTATAGTTGGTAAATATCCCACACTCGGTTACTTTCACATTGTAAGGTTCGCATTTCATTTAATTTGGTTAGTGGTTAGCTACTTTGTTATTTATGCGCATTGCTGAGATGCGAACCCCACAAATCAAATATACAACTTACTTTCATTATACAATCCTGTATGTATATTTCCTGCCATGTTGTTATCAAAAAAAAAGAGGTCACCCAAAGTTAGGTGACCAAATACATACATCTTATGTCGTAGGAAATACAAGAACCTAATACCGACCATGTTCTATGACAGACATAATCCACATTAGATTATAAAGACAACATGAAGGTTTCCGCCTTCACAATATAACTATACCACTATATTTAAATAAAGTCTGTTTAGTTGTTATCAAAAACAAAAGCTCCCCATTTCCGTGAGAAGCTTTCCAAAAGCCCTATAACAAAGACTTTTATATTAATATATTTTGAAGAATTAAGGAGTTTTTTGGGAATTTGCAATCCCTACAGGTATTTTACCAGTTCCTTACATTAAGCACAACTAAAAACAAAAAAGAAGTTCTCTACGGCTATAGAGAACTTCCTTCCTTCTTCGGTGGGGCGGCGTATCCCACATCTCTGGTAACTTACTTTCGTAAGCGTGTAGAGAACCTTTTCTACCTCGAAGAATTTTGATGTTATTTACTATGAGAAATGAAGCGAATCCACCTTCGCTATTTCATTCAGTGTACCACAGTGAACCTTAGAAATCAAAGCATTCTACGCCTTGCAATCCTCAGGAAAATCTTCCTCTAAGTGGTCAAACTTAAACCTACGCTGGAACTCATCCACGGTTAGCACTTCTTGCTCTTTTCCCTCTGTCTTTACACGTACTGCGACTACCTTCCCATCTTCACCTACATCATACATATCTAACTTATACATTGTAAGAGCCTGCAGGAATCTCTCCCTCACATCTAATTCTTTTGTAGCATCCGGAATCAAATGAATGTACTCATTCACGCTATGTTTTACGATGGTATCGAAATCTTGACCCTTTAACCAGTAGTTAAATTTATTTAAAAATGACTGAACTGCCTCGAACTTTCCTTGCAGATAATTCACATCATTTTCATCTTCCTTAGCCTCTTTTGCATCATCCCACGCATCAAATGCGTCACGACACTCTACAATAATTTGTGGCAACACATCGTACGTTTCTGTCACGACATCCGCTTCTGTTTGAATCATACGCAGTCCTTCACGATATCCATTCTCGTAGAAACTGTTATCTGTTTTGATTTTACACTCAGCGTATTGAATAGCTGCTTTTATTGCTTCACTTGCACCCATACTTACCTCTCCTTTAACCCAAACTAGGTCTTATTATACCCGTAACCACACAAAAGAGGTACTACAACGAGTACCTCTTCCAAAAGGGGAATTAGGGAATATCATCCAAACCGTCAAGTTGGTATACCTTGATTATTTGAATCATAAAGAAATTAAGACCGACAAGTACTTTTACAAAAGTGAAAGTATCGCCTGTAAGTGCTTTTTGTTTGCCTTACAACTATAACTATACAGTATCTAGCCTCTTCCCACTGCCCCATCGTTATCAAAACAAAGAAAAAGTTACTCAGAATATATCCAAGTAACTTTATTCATCTCGCTTGCACACCTCAATCAGAACTTACAAACGAAACTATTCTAGGTAGTAGAGTTTAGGTATAAATCATGTCCTTATCTATAATACAGTATAATTAAATATTCAACAATACATAAGAAAAAGACACCCCTCTTACAAAGTGTCTTTTCTCGCATAATCCAAAAGGTGATAACTCATAAGAAATTAGGATGGCAAATCCATAAGTTCTACAGTCTTATAGTTTAATTTCCAACTTTTTCTTATTTCAATTATTTGCAGCACAATCCGTGTCATTCGGCTTTACCCACATCATCCCTTTGTACCTTCTCACTAGACCAAAACCTAAAATACCAACAATCAAAGTAACGAATCCCCAAGCAATAACCGTCACTGTCGGACTTCCAAAGTTTGTACGCAACACCACCTCAAGAATGTCATTAGGAATTGCTACATAAATAAGCCCCGAAATAAGCAGTAACACTGCCTTTGTCACCACCATAAACGTTGATTCTGTTACCCCATAAATATAAATACAAATAAGTACCATCGATGCCACTGCAACTGCTGAAACTGACAACATTTTTGTAACTCCAATAACCGCATTTACTACGTCTATACCGTATAGCATGTGCTTACCTCCCAAACCACCTGTATTTAATTACTATATATTTCCTATAGTTACTATCTTAGTACACTACTATTTCGTTTACTCAAATCTTAGTATTTTTATAAATTGCAAACCTTACTATCATAAATAAAATAATTACCACCTTTTAAGCCACTATCCGAAGCGCTGTCGCTATCTAACCCGCCTCAAGATAGATTACTATCACCTACCATTACTGTAGCCCTATATACAGCCCCTGCAGCTCATAAAAAATAAGGACACGAATTTACGCATCCTTATACACCATCTTCTTTGTACTCTATTAATGTACTCGTAATCGATTCCAATCTTCGTAGTACTTATTGTATTTACTTACCTCAGATGTAGGTGTGCGTAATGTTTGCAATGTATCACTAACCTCATTTGACGGGATAACCCAAATATACTTCTGCCCGGCATCCATCCCGACAACTATTAAATATTCGCAAGTTTTACGATATATTTTGCGAATTCTACCGTTCCTGAGAAGCAACTTATTTTGTTTTTGCGGGTATTTACCCGTTCTGTTACTCTCAGATAAGGCAAATCTGAACGCTCCATGCAGGTCAATTTTACTTGCACTGAGTACCTGTATCCTTGTTTTCCCATCTAAGAGAATATCGAACTCACAAGAACTGTCTTCGCTTCTCACATTTGTTGCGACAAATCCTCTATCACTTAATTCTGACATCATGTAATCCACTGCTGAATCATGTGTAGTCACCCGGGGTTCAATATTATACTTCTTCATTTTACGAAATACATGGTTCCTCTTTAACCCGAAATATGTTTCAATTTCGCTTGCAGCCATACCTTTACGTATATACATATCGACCAATGTCTCCTCTGTTAATTCCATAGACACCCACCTCTATATTTATCCTTTTATATTTATCCTTTTATATTTGACCATTCTTTATAATACTTACTATATCTACTTTTACTGCTTATAGGTAACTTGATAGACTGCTGGGTATCCCTCAAATCGCTAGATGGCATAACCCACACATGAAACTCATCTTCTTTGACACCTACAAACACAATACTATCGCATGTTTTACTGTATAGTTTCCGAATCCTACCGTTTGGCAGCAACATCCGTACCCCATCTTCTAAAATCGTTTTATCCTTACCACTTACTGTAAACATATATCGAAATCCTGTGGCGTACCAATTCGCACCCATCACTTGTACTCTGATTTTATCATCTATTAGTAAATCGTAATGATTGGATTTATTGGTATCCTTAACATTCTTAACAGCATGTCCCATCTTTGCTAACTCTTTGGTTACATACTCAACTGCAATATCATGTATTGTAGTTCTGGTAGGAATCCCATATATCTCCCTTACCCTCGCTACCCATGTTCTATCCTTTTTACAAATAACCGCAATCTCTATGTCTGACATCTTCTTTACTTCATACATATACCTTAGTTCTTCAGAAGTTACGAACAAATCAGTCACCTCACAATCACCTCGTAATTACGTTATAGTCTTAGTCTACCAACACATGTAGCTGAAATGTCCCTCATTCTTATCAAATAAAAAGGTAGTGGTTACCGTAACCACTACCTTACCTTCCTACGTTCAATCAAATCCCAATCCTCATAGTTCTCTTTATACTTCCCTTTTATACTCTTCACGAATCGAATCAACTTAACTGTATCTGAGAAAACATGTGAATCCACTAACCATGTCTGACATTCCCCTTTGCATTCTCCTACAAACACCATAATGTCACACGTTAACCTATAGAGCTTTCGAATATCCCCGTTTTCAAAATATAATTTATACTTTTCCTCCAACCCTGCGAACTTCCCACGTCTGCTTGCTTTGATAGAAAAAGCATATGAACCTCCCAAAGAAGAAGCCCCAAATACCTGTAACCTGATTTCTCCATCTACTAAAACATCAAAAAGAGGTACATTACTCGTATCCCACATATTCTCAACCCGATACCCTCTCTTTTTCAGCTCACTAACCACGTAATCTAACGCATCGCGGTGATGGAAATTATATGCTACAAATCCAGTATCCTTCACTACCAAACTACACACCTCCTAAAAAAGAGCAACGTTTCCGCTGCCCTCATTTTTACTCGTGACCAAATTCTCCCCCACGTTCATGGTGTTCTTTCATATCTTCTAGGCTTTCACATAGACCTTCTGTACCGTCTCCATATACGTGAAACACCTCTTCATTATTGTTAAAACGGCTCACTGCCTCTTCAAAACTAATTAGTGTCATTCCCTCGTATTTACTCATATCAATCTCCACCTATTCTGGTTTATATTTTCCTATTCTTTCAGCTCTGTTAAACGCTTCTTCCATACTCATAGACCTTGGATAGTCCTGCTGTAACTTACTTTCGTTTGGATAATAACAGCTAAACTCATCTTTATCCCAAGGAGATGCCTCACCGTTTAAGAACTCGATACTCCCGATGTACCAACCCGCTGCAGTCTGCATGCGTATATGACCCATCACATACCCTTCGCTTTGTTGTCTTCCCATATTTGCAACAACCTCCTGCGCTTTTCTATATTATTAATATACCATTTTATTATATTTTAGTCAATGGAAGCTTCCCTTTTATAAAGAAAAAGAAGGGTTAATTTAACCCTTCTTACCTTCCTGCATAACCTAATCTGTTTATCCAATCTTCTACTTTTATTCTTAATGTTCCATGACGATTTTCTTGTACGCTAGAACTCACAATTCGACTATCCCACTTAATATCGAAAATAGAATCATCATCTAACGACAACGGTATACCCTTTAACCCAAATTCACGGACGTATCGAGAACGCTGAACCATTGTTATGTAGGTCTCTCTGGCGTTTGATTTCACGTAGTAGTTATCGTTCTGCGTATAATCCACAACAACCAGTAAATCTACATTACGTGAGAATCTCTCGTAACCTGTAAACATAGAGCGACTTGGGAATAGACGAAATACCCTATCCTCAGGCTTCACATCACCTATCTGACCTACAATCGGTACTCCTTTGAAATACTTGTTATCTAACCCCTCATCTACCTTTAATATCATAAGGTGACTTAACCCATGTACTCGTTCCGATAACATATCAAACAGCATCTTAATTGCTAATCTGTGGTACGGCAGCTCGTTAAATACTTTAATGTACACCACATCTGTGCGTTCAAGCGTACAGTTATCTAACAACATGGAGACTCCCACCTCACTCAGTACGTCACTGCCCTTACGTAACTCAGCAATTTCACTGTTTTTCTTGCTAATCTCTATAGACTTGCTAGATAACTCTATTTGTACATCCGTAAGTTTTTCCTCTAAGTCTCGTATACTTTCCCTTGCTGCATCTAACTCTTTTACATTCATTGCGTATACTTCCTCGTCTACTCGACTACGTATAATCTGCAACTTTTCTTCCTCTAATTTTGCAAGGTCTCGCTTGAACCCTTCAAGTTTCTTCTCTAACCTCTTACGTTCTTCATCCTTGCCCGCATAGTACCGTTCCTGACCTTTTAGCTTAAATTCTAACTCTTGTTTTTCACGCAATATAGCGTCTTTTTCTCGCACATAGTGGTTGGTCTTCTCTACCTCAATGTCTAGGTCTAACTCCAATTTCTTTACTTTCTCCGTTAATGCCACACACTCCTCTTTATACTTCTCGAGGTCAGGCATCAACTCATTCTCAATTTGACCCTTCATATCCATAAGAAGCTGCAGCTTCTCTTTATCCTTAGCCACTACCTCAGCTTTTTCTTCCTCTAATTTAGCTATTTTTCCTTTTGCGGCGTTTAAATCAACCTCTAACCCCAGGATAAGGTCTTTTGTTGTATCTGTTGTATCTAAGTTACGAATCTGCCCTTCTCGTCTGTCCTCTTGTGCAAACTTTAACATCGCCCGGATTGTACCAAACCTTTTGGCATCCTCAAACACCTTATCGATACCTACTTCAACGACTCTGATTCCTTTTAACGTCTTTAAGGCTCTTACTAACGTTGAAAAGTTAGCCACAATATCCGGTGGCATAGAGTCTGTAAGGATAACCGAAGCATACGCATTACCTCCACTCCGTACATCATCTAACTTCATTACGAAGTCATCCGGCGTACGAATCAGCATAACAGGACGGTTTAACCCGTCCTCGATTTCCTGCTTGATTACTAGTTTATCTGTAAATAACCATATTGGCTCATTATCCGGAAAATAACCTTTGTTTACTTGTTTCTCAGCTACCTCCAACGGAAACCCCTCCTACACTATTGCTTTTGTAAAGATACTTTTAAAGACACGTAAGGCGATATCATCCTTCCAAATATACCGCACACCTGTAAAGAACTGCTCTTCCCAGTTTTCGTAGTACGGAATCTCTCCTGCTACCATCATTTTATCGTACGGACTCCCTGCACTCTCAAGCATCTTCTTCACTTGTTTGTGCGTTAACTCGTACCCTTCTTCATCTCTACGTCCACGCTTATATTTGTTCAAGATAACCGACGATTTACTAATTAACTCCCCTAACATCAACTTATCTTTGCTATAAAATTTAGCCAATGTAATTGCAAAAAAGTCCTCAATTGCAAGCATCGTATTTTCTACTACAAATACATTCTTATCTACAATACCTAGATACCTTGAGTAGTACCCTAAATTTCGTAACGGGATATCAATTAACACCACATCATAGACTTCCTTCGCATCCGCTAGGAACGTACCTAACTCTGCCCCAACTGTATCCGCCCATGCCTCGTCCACTACATCGTCACGAGATACACTCAGTACATCTACTCGAGATGTTACAGAAACCGCAGCGTTTTCAATCTCACCGCCCTGCGCCACCTTTAATAGAGAACTACTAATCCCCTTATGTTCACGTACCGCCCTCTCGTAGTTTTTAAAATATAAGGTTTGCGTACGTTTGTTAATATCTAAATCAACCACTAACACTTTACGACCCACCATAGCGTACATATCTGCCACATTTGCCACTAACCCCGAACACCCAGAGTTGTTAGCCCCAATGAACGAAATAATCCCCTCATCCGAAGCTAATTTATCCTCAGAGATATACGAATCACTTTTTACTGCCGTTTGAAATAGTTCTCGCAACCTCTGGGCGCTAGGAACGCCCACACGGACGTCTTTATTTGAAATGTGGATTGATTTACCTACCTCACCTTTCTGACCCTCAGTCGGCGTTTGTGGACGGTATGTGGGAACGTTTGGCTCTTGCACCTGCACCTCAGGTTTACCTAAGTCGATAGATTGCGTTCCTTTTTCCTTTTCTAAGAACTCTTTATCCTCTTTCGATAGACCTAATCGGTTTAACGCCGGGTTTTTTCTACCCTTCGCTGCCTCAATCTGCTTCTTTTCCTTCTCGTTTAACCGCTCTAACTCTTTACGTTGACGTTCTTTCACCTTTTCCCTCTCAGCAGCCATTCTCTTTTCCACTTCCACTTGGCGCTGATTTTTATCGCTATCAATGTAATCGTTATCCGACAATTCACTAACCGGTGTATCTACCCCGTACTGCAGGACTTCTTTACTTACACTTCTAGCATCTTCAATAAACTCTTCACTTTCTTTTTCTAACCGCTCCTCACGACTGACTTTCTTAGCCTCACGGTTATATAACCCCTTACCATCATGCGCACCCTGCAAGGTATCCACAATCATCTTAGATTTGACATCCCTCTTCGTGACAAAGATTTCAACGTCATCGTAATACGTACCGCTTACGCCGTTTACCGAACCCTCAAGCATTCGATATAAATTACTATTCTTTGTAATTAAATACAGTTTTGTACCGTGAATAGACTGTGATTGAAACACATCCTGCAGCGCTACAAAGTCCTCAGCCATAACCTGTGCATCTTCACCATTACGGAAACCAGAATCAAGCACTAACACAGCATTATAATTACTAATAGACATCCCGCCGCCACGCAATAAACTATCTTTCAAATCAACTGTTGTTCTCCAAGTCTTAGGAAACTCCAACATTGTGTTTGCTTTTGTTAACGCATTTGCATACGCATCCGAATTTTTACCTGCCACTAACCCGTAAATAGCCACGGTCTCACCCCTCATTTCTTTTTCTTACACATCTTCCTACTTACCTAAAGAATAAGTTTCGTTTTTTCTTAGGCTCTATCTCTTGTTTCACAACCTCTTCAATCTCTTCTGGCTCTAGCAACACTGCCTCTGGGTGCTTCTTCACACCTGCATCAAAGTCCCTAGCCGACATATCTAAGTTTCTGTCTAAGCGTTCCTGCGTAAACTTCAGCAGCTCCGCATCAATTACTCGCTCCTCTGCATCTAACCTACGTTGTTGTGAGTTAATTTCCTCTTTGCGTCCCATTAACGTATAGAATCGTCTTGTATCTAGAATGGTCTGCGCAGCTTTACGTTGTTCCTCCCTACGGATATCTAACTCTTTTGCTCCTTTTTGCAGTACCGCATACGGGAAGGATAGTAATTTATAAAGTTTATCAATCTCATATTCATGCACTAAATCAATCTTTGTCCCATCGTATTTCGCATCCGGCATCTCCATGAAATGTTGGTCTAATCGTTTGTATAAATCTACTCGTTTTGTACAGAAGAAGAGATATGTCCCGAAAAACTTCTTAGCGTTAAACATATTCTGAACGAATACAATATGAGAGAACTCATCCTCCGTATCTGGGTTAGTCATCCCCCAATCAAGTACCAGAATTCCCTCGATATCACCAAGCGCCTCACGGTCTCCTTTAGCCACATCGTTCTTTAACTCTCTTAAGTCTCCCCAAGCCTTTGTAAATTCAATATCTGGATACTCAGATACCATCTGACTTGCTAACGCCTCACTCTGTAATCCTGCTACAATACCGAAATTCTTCATCATCTTCACTCCTATGTTCGTCTTTTTGCTTCGTATCTACCGATGTATGTATTTTTAAGACACCTGCGCTGCATCAGCCTGCATTAAATATGCCAACCCATCCACAGTCACCTTATTTGTCGCTTCTACAACCACATTCGAACCAAAACTATCAGAACTTGGTGTAAGCTCTGGGAATCGACTCACCACATGCACTGGCTTATTCATATGTTCCTTAGCCAATTTCCGCACCACATCCCAGTTCTTAAGAGTCGATAATGACGTATCCAATACAATGAAACCCTTTACCTCAGTAAACGCATCCTTACCTCTTGTTTCTAGTGTAAATAAAACATCATCTACATACTCCACTCCAGTTATCATCTCTCCCGAAACCTTGCTCACCTCATTTGCAATAGATTTCGCTAACCTTCCACCTAATAAAACCCACATATTCCATCCTCCTAAAATGAAAGCAAGCCCGAAGGCTTGCCCATTATTTATTGAATGACTCCAAATCTTCATCGTCATCATCGTAATCGCCAAAAACATCCGGATTATCGACTTTATTCGGTTCTGTATCTTTAACCACTACTACTTCCATACCTTGTTTATGTTGATGCCAATTTTTATCAGGTACATCTTCTTTTTTGAGAGCCTCACGCTCTTCTTTTATTCTTTGGCGTTTCTCTAGTTCATCTGCCCGTGCCTGTTCACGCTTTTTCTTATCCAAGTCAGGCTCATAGTTGTCAGGACTGTATTTATACTCAATCTCAGCAACCAATTTATCGTACTCATCCGTTGTAATTTCGTTAGACATTCGAATTTTCTTCGCAGTCTCAAGCTCGTTCTTATACTGCTTAAGACGTACATTTTCAATAGCTTTCTCTTTTCTTTCTTCGGCTTGGCTAATCTCCTCAAGAGATTTACCGCCAGTTGAAAGCTCTAACTCATCAAGAAGTTCAATCGGTATTGCTTGACCATCTTCACCAATAAGACGTTTAAGCTTCGCAAACTTGTTAAACGGTTGCATGTCAACCGACTTACGAATGTAACTACTATTAAAGGAATTTAGCATATAAATTGTCTCGTAGAATTTATCTACTTCTTCCTTGCTGCAGATTTTTACATCCCCCAAGTACCCGTTTGACTTTAACGTTAAAGTTAGGATATCGTTTAGCATCTTCTTAAATCGTTTCATAGTTACGAATCTAGTATTTGTGACCACAATATAGTCTACGTACCGCTGCTCCGCATCCATCGTGTACATGGAGTTGATATTTAACTGAAGTTTAGCCAACATTCTCATTGCTTCTCGTGGCTCATCATTTAAAATATCTGCATAACGTGTGAGTGTCTTAGACATTTCAGGCTTTCTTTGTACCTCGTACCACTGAAAGTCCATACCTCTTGTATACAATTCCCGTAAAAATTCATTCTTTGTTTTACGGTACTGCTCATAATGACCTTCTGGTACTCCAACATTTGAGCGTCTATCAAAGTAAACCACTAACCCTCGTTTTAGCTTTGCGCCCTCACGTTGGTAGTAAATCAACCCGTCATCACGCTCGCCACTACCTACTTTATCAGTTCCCCAGAAATGACTGACACCGCTTATTACGTTGTCATCCTTTTCCTGTACCATCTTCCTTAGCCGTACTTCCTCAAACACCCAATACCTAATGAAGAATGAAAAGATAAACAAGTAAATCCCTGTCATAACCACAATAGGAATTATCCCTGCCCCTAGCTTCATAAATATAGATAGAAGTCCGACATAAGGTAGGATAGCGAAGAACACACCCACCATCTTCTTATTAGAAGCGAAGTAGCTATTCCTCTCCGTGTCTACGTTATCGATACTTAACGGTACAAACATCTTCTCTTTGTCATCAAAAAATCCCAATGTATCAACTCCTAACCGATGTACCTATCTTGTTTACCTACTATCGCCTAAACATAAAAAATAAGGAAGTTCGCTTTCGAACTTCCTTACTTAATTTCAGCTTATGTTGCCATATCTCCTTAAGATATTCTCAATACCTTTTTGGCTAACACCGTTTCCTCTAGATAAGATTGTAAGTACTCCATCTTGGTTCGCTTTGATATCTTTAATTTGTCCGAGGATGCTTTCTAACTCCCCTAAGCGACTGATATCAACCTTTGTTAACATATCCGCATCTACATGCTTATCTGTAACAAGATGTTCTTTAACCCCTCTAAACTTAGTTAACGCATCTCTATCATTAGAACTTACTGAGCTTCCTAACTTATCAGAAGCAAATCCTTCTAGGTGACCCGTAGTCTCCATTACACTCTGCATAGCTTCAAATATTTCTTTTGCTTTGCGATTGTACGTATCATCACTAACCGTGTTGTTTTCTCTTGCCTCGTTTAGTTGTACATACTCATCTTCTAATGAAGTGAAATCACCTTGTAAACCTACTTTTGTAGCATAAGTTGTAAGACTCGCCACACCTTTTGCATAATCCGCAGCCCCAGACTCATCAGTAAGGATGCGCTCATTTGCTCGTTGTGTAAGCTCTGCCTTCGCTCTAGCAAACTCCCCAATATCTTGCCCATCTAAATTGATAAGAGACAGTAACCCCTCTAGTACCCCTTTATTTTCAGCAGCACTGTTACCTGCTCCCGTAAATACTTTATCGAAATGTGTATCGGCTTCTACACCTAAGCGCTCAAACATAGCGTCAGAACCCTCAGATTGCGTTGAGAAGTGTCCTGTGTTAAATCCGTGGTTGTCGCCATCTACGACATAAGCACTTAATTTCTGTGCCATATCTACGTTATTCTCACGAATCTCATTGAAACCAGATAACGCCGTATCTCTAATCTCCTCTATCGCTTTTCGGTGGTATTTATTTCGGTTATCGTAAAGGATTCTTCCGTTTTGACGTTTCATTCCTTGAACAAGTAAATTATCTATTTCGTTAAGTAAATCTTGTGAGCCTTCACCCACCTCTAAACCAGTAGATAGTTTACTAGTTTTACGCTCCTCTACTCCATTCTCCTCACGGATTCTAGCATCTTCTTTAAATAACTTCTTCATTGCTTTTTTACCGTTACGCTTACCGATGTACTCTAACTCAGCCGTACCCGGTAAATAATTACCTTGTGCATCACGTTGCGGTACTTTTAACACTTTGAAGTTATCTTGGAAGTATTGAGAGTTTACAAGATTTGAGAATGACTCATTAGATAACCCATCCTGACCTAAATCTACTTTGTATCCATCTATTTTACGACCGTTGTCATCTGTATACGTACTGTAATTCAATGACGTTAATCCGTAAACATCTTTTGGTTTTGGTAGATTTTCAAGCTCATCTACTGTGCTATCCAGTAACCCTTTAAATAGTCCTTTACGTACGCCTGCTTTTTGTAAATTTAGACCCGTTGTATCGAATGAAACCGTAGACATATCTTGTACTGCCTTAACTCCTTGGGATTGTAGATAATCCACCATCTTCTGTGCCTGTTCTACCGTATCGAGCGCTACTGTTGTATAGCTTGCGCCACCAGAAGCAATAACTCCTGCCTCTTTCTGTTTACCTCCAGACACATCTGACTCGTTTTCATCGATATTATAGTAATCTTGCATAACAGCCGTAAACGCTCCACCATCAGCCCCGGTCATATATTTAAGTAGTCTTCCTGCCTTGCTATCGTTAAACCCAGTTTTCAAGCTTGAACCTGCATCCTGCAGCTTTTTGACAATTGTATCTCTTGCCCCAACGATATTCATTTTAGACAACGACTTACCAAATAATGCCCCCGCTGTACGTCTTCCTAAACGCTTACCTAAGCCAAGACTTTTACCCCCTAGCTTACTTAAACCTGCACCCGCAAGTTTACCCGCAGCTCCTTCACGCCCAAGCGTACGCTTAATTGCACTACCTAAACCTCCTGCAGCTCTCATTGCGCCATGAGAAACACCTCTTGTAGCTCCACCGAAACGACCACGTAAGTTACCTGCCATTCTATTAATACCATTTGAGAATATTTCTCCACCTAAATTTCCTTTATCTTTAATAACCGCTTTAAACAGCTTCATAAAGACAAACTTCATAACAATAAAGATATAAACCGAAATGATTAACGAATGGATAAGTGTGTATGGGTACGTTAACCCTTCAGCCTTAGCTGTTGAGTAGTTCATGAAGTACGTCATCGCATACCATAAACTCAATAACCCTAGTTTCGCTAACCCGAATGTTCCGATTATGACGAGCGCCCCAAGCCATGCTTTATTATCACGATTGAATCGAATCACATAGTTTTTCACAAATGCGATAACCATAACTAGCATCATACCGAAGTAGAACACTACAAGGTACGTCATACCGAACACAAGCAATGCGAATAACGCCACTAAGAATACAAATAACACTAACGGATTCTCACGTAATGATAGATACTGTGCTACATTATCAATGTCTTGATTCTCTAAGTCGAAGAAATACATCGGTACAAACGCCATACGTACATAACTATCAAACGAAATTGTTTGTCCCTCGTAGTTACGTGGGAAGCCATGCAAGTCTAGAACGCCGTTGACTTTAAAGAACTCAGACAGTGTTATCATACGGATTTCCGCATCTTTGAACGACCCCGCAGGGTTATTCATGTTATCGCGAACGATAGAATACGTAGTCATGTAATCGTTAAGTAACTCACGGTTTACATTGTAAATATCCCTATCGAGCGTTGTTGTCTGCATATCTCGGTAAGGTGCTAATTCATTAACCAATGACCCGATACCTAACATATCCTCTTCGGATTTGTTAATTCCGTTTTCATTCATTAACTTCTCAGCTTTTGGAGAGAATGGATTCCCTTCCATACCATACGCTGCATGTCTGCTCGCCTTTGTCATAGACAGGTCACGAAGTAACGCTTCACGTTCTTCTTCGGTAATTGGACTTCCCTGCACAGGGTCTCTAAGAGCGCTTGCCACCTTATATAGACCGTTTAAGCTATCAAGTACCCCTTTATCCTTCGTATTATTTACGATACGTAAATACAACTCAGAAGCGGTAATATCGATACCTTTTGCATTCTTAATTCCGTTTGTCTCAGCCTGTTTTCCAAATTTAGAGCTTGTATCAATATGATACTCCGTATAGCCACCTACACCGTTATACTCACCTTTTTTATTCTTGTTCGTTTCGACCCAGTTAAATAATTTATCTTCGGTTTTCTTGTTATATCGAGCCTCAGCCCAATCAAACAAGTCGAAAATACTAATACCTACTTTAACCAAGTCTTTCTTATTCCAAGTACCCCCATCATTTACAACCTGCTTGCTAAGTTTATCCTTAAGCGTTAACTCTTCATCCTTCACTGTATCAATATCGAAACCGTGACGATGCTTTGTTGTGTAGAAATATACGATGTAATCTTGGCTTCTATCCCGCAATTGGTCAGTACCGCCAAATAATTTCACATACATTTCATCACGTTTACGCTCTTTTGTCTCCATTGCAAGCCATGTATCTAATAGAGAAGTTTGACGTAGCTGCTTCCCAATAACTACATTTGCAGGTTCGTTAATTGCATATTTGATTAACGGACTATACACCATTGCAGGTATTAAAATAATGAGAGTCACCAACACAAACTGCTTCGCAAAATCTTTAGCCGTCATCGTTCTTCTAAACACCTTGAACGCCATGAATATCATGTACACGGACATAAATCCAATAAGCAGCAGCGAAATTGAACCCATTATATCTCCCCACATCGCCGTATCTGCGATTGTAGACGTATGGAAAATAGCATTAATGGAATACCCGATGAATGATGAGTTGTACAAACTAACAACCCAACTTGCTAGCGTCAATCGGATTAACTCATAGAAACCGATATCTAGTAACATTCCGATACGTTGGATAAGAGATGCGGCATCCCACTTGTTTTTATCAGCCGTGCCATCAGAAGAAGTCCCAGAAGTATTGAATCCGCCAGTACCTAAGTCCATGTAAAGCTCCTTAGATTTCTCAGCATCTTCTATAAACTTACCGTTCCAACTCTTTACTGCATCCGATGTATCAGCGGTAATAAGCATCGCTAACGCACGAATCGTATCTTGGTTGTTATCAAGTGTTTTACCTTGCATAAACTCGTTCATTTTTTCAAAACTGATTTGACCGCCATCCGGTAATGCGCTTTGTACCGCTTTTACCTTATCACGTAAAGATGCATCTACTTTATCTACGTTTGCTTTCTTCTCTAATGAAGAGAATCCACCTGCTTCACCTAAGTAATCTTTCAGTGCATCTTTGATTTTCGATGCCCCTTTGTTGTTATAAATCGGTGAAGAAACGTAAGAAGACGACTTATCTCCCAGTTTTCCAAGGAACAAGTAGTTTTGCCAATACGGAATCAACACAGCCCCTGTATTCCCTACAATAACGTTACCGTAGTTATCAATACCGACTGTATCGTCAGACTCCGTTTTCAGGTTCTTGATTTCTCCAGGGTTAGCTGTAATTGCTTTCATTAACCCCTCGCCATACCAGTTGCCTTTTTCCGGCTTTGCCACCTCGAACGTTGGCTTTTCAGCATTAGACACCATATCAATAACGTTCCACGTTAGATTGAACTCAGATGAGCCTTTCGCCCCGATGTATTCACCCGGTGAGCTATCCGAGAAACGACCTGCCTTACCTGCTTGCACACTTACTGCCTTATTTTTATATTTCTCAGTATTATAAATAAAGACTGGTGAAATTTTCTTATTTGCATACAAGTCATAAAGCCTTACCGCACGTGGACTGCCCGATTTCGTTTGCAACGACGTACCAGATAGTTTACTACCATCGAATTTCTCGATTGCCTTTAAGTAGCCTCCACTCGCATCATACCAAGCCTCTCCGTTTGATTCTGTGATATCGGTTTTTTGATAACCTACAACAAGCGGCATCCAACCCATAACACTGTAATCGCCCGTTTGCTCTTTAAACTTATCCCCATCTTTCGCTTTTTCTGCAAGCACTTTAAGGTACTTATCTAAGTCACTCTTATTGAGCCTGTCATAAGCTTCTTGGGAAGCCTCGGTAAACTTTTTACCTAAGTCCGCTCGGTAATTCGCACCCTGCGTTGTACCATGTGTAGGCTCGGAAATAAATCGAACGTAGCTATCAATCTCGCTTTTCGTTTTCTCCTTGGACATATCACCGACTTCTACCGTGTATAAATACCTCTTATCACGAGGGTTATACCAACCTTGACCCCCTAAGCCTTTATAGCCTTTCTTTACAGACTTATCGGTGTTCTTTTCACGGAAAGCCTCAATATACCCTTTACCACCTACAACCTTCTCAAGCGTTAACCCTGCACCGTTCGGCTTTACGATGTCCTCTTTTTTGGTTATGTTCTTAAGGTCTTCCACTAATTTCGGTTTAATAACCTCTTTTAGCTTCTTCTCGTACTTACCTTCCGCATGGTTGCTACCTCGAGAACCCATATCGTACCACTTAACCTTCATACCACGTTGGTCAGAAGTCCAACCCCAACCATCTATTTCAGATGCTTGTGTCATGTAAGACTCGCTAGCCCCTAAGTAGTAGTTAATAACAGATGCATAACGCTCTGCCATCTTATCCGCAAGTGGTTCTGCTAACTTTTCCAACTCTTTCGATTTGTCATTACCCGTATCTTGATTCTTATCGTGTTCTTCAAAAGAACCATCCCTTACACCGCCACTTGTAACCTCGTCATATAAATTCTTACCCCCGAATTTACTGACTGCTAAATCACTATTACCCTGTGGTAGTGCAAACGTTTCTGACCAAGACCCGGACACAGAACTCTTATCCCCACGGAAAAGTCCGCTATACTTAGAACCATCACCGTACTGGCTACTTAAAATGTTATACGTTACCGCATACTGCATCCCAAGTTTATACCCCGTGGCTTTCTTAAAAGGCTCAACATACGATTGATTGGCTGTGTCGAAAACGTTATTATTACCTTTACCTTCTGGCGTTTTCGTACCATCTTTGTCGTCATCCTTTTTTACCTCATTACCTACGTTTTGTTGCTTACCTGCATCCCCGTTTTTATCCGGCTCTGCGTAGACATGCGCTCCATACGTAGGTAGTAACGACCCGAGCAGTACCGTAGTTGCTAACACTTTAACCACGCAAGACTTCAGTGTACT
Organism: Bacillus cereus group sp. MYBK15-3; assembly: GCF_051916765.1. Lineage (NCBI taxonomy): Bacteria > Bacillati > Bacillota > Bacilli > Caryophanales > Bacillaceae > Bacillus > Bacillus cereus group sp. MYBK15-3. The sequence continues at coordinate 117,075 of NZ_JBQAHG010000006.1, read as the reverse complement.
AGACGGCTTTACCTGTTTCCGCTTGCTTTCTATATTCAATTGTCAATACCCACCTTCCATGCTTGTTCTTGATGAGTCTGTATCTTGCTCCCTGCAAGATTGGTTTAACCACCTCCTATGTATTATCACTTTCAAGTAGTTATAGTCTCTTTCAGTACACTTTCTATCATCTAACCAAGCATATCAAAAAGCACTCCCGAAAGAGTGCTTGTCCTTATCATCTTCATTTGTTATCCAGATATGATATTAACTACCTTTAACACACCACTGTAAATCCCGTGCATTGCCTGTACATACATACTAGTAAGGAAGAACGCAGCGACCCCAATACCTAAGGATGCCCTAGCTGTTAGCTTCATTATAGTTCTCTTTCCATAATCGGCATCTGTAATTCCTGTCATCTTTTCAAATACTCGACCGCTTGCGTACCCATTAACCGCCACTACATACATAGCAACCGAAGCAGCAATATAGGTTAGTAAACAAGCGGATAAAACAACTCCACTCCTCACAAGCCACTTATTTGCAGTTTTAGAGCCTTCACTAAAAGCGTTAGCCATTGCTCCATCAAACTCATCAGAGCTACCAGTCACCCCCTTACTTGAACCTAATCCCACTTTCGGCTCCATCCAGAACTTAATTTCTTTCACTGTTCCGTCAGGCTGCTTTATTTGCGCCCCGTCTTTTGTAGGTGTGACCCCTCCGCCACCTGTACCTACTGCCAATTCTCCGCTATAATCCTGACCTAACTGCGTCATAATTCCCTTCATTGTCGCTATATACTCCGCATGATTGTTTCCATCACTCTCAGGCGCATATACCGTAAGCATTTTCTTAATTGTCTCTAAAGGTTCTCCCGCTTTATGTGTATCTGTTGCAGGAGCAGTCCCTTTTGGATATCTCGCAATATACTCCGCATACATACGGAAACCTTCGTCCGCATTGTTATTCTTCGCATACGCTCCGCTTGAACAATGGGTCGACCCTGCCGTCCCTTGTCCTTTAATGTTCCCGAAATTGTACGCATCCTTGGGCATACAGCTCTTATATTTCCAACCACTCTCCATAACGAGCTGCGCTATCATGAAAGAAGCATTTATTCCTGTCTCGGTACTGGCTTTCATGACAGAATCCCCAATCACTAACCAGTCACTTCCTCTACTTCTAGCGACCTCATTTATCTTCTCGGCTGTTACACCCGGTGAGTTTTTGGTCATAAGGTTAAAACTCCCCCAATCCTCCGCCATTGCAGGTGATGGAACTAGTAAACTAGGTATGCAGATAAGTAGGAATAGTAGACAAGCCATCCCCAGTTTTAACGCCTTGTTCCGCAACTCAATCCCCTCCTTTTTACTCTTTTATCTATCGTGTTACGTTCTTTCTACTTCCCCTTAAAATCCAATAAAAAAGAGGACTCCGATGGAATCCTCTTTTACTCTTTTTAACAGATTAACCTGCGCAAGAGATTGTTTTACCGTATGTGCTTTGAACGTCATTTACTAGGAATGATTTGTTACAAGCTCCATCTCCGTTTTGGCGAAGATGTTGTTTGAAGTAATCAGCACCTAATTTCATTTCGTCAGAAGCTTTACGTTTATTTAACTCAGCTGCTAATAAGTCAGCTTTAACCATTGATTGAGTATACATTGATTTTGCTTGGTTGAAAGCAGGGTCATCTGAAATAGCTCCGTCTTTAGCTTTATCGTATAACACGTTAGCGTAGTGACGAACTGAAGATAACTCATCATCGTACTGGTTACGTAAGCTTGTTGTACGGCGAGCTGAGATGTTTTCTTTAAATGCATCAGCATCTAAAGTTGCCAATCCGCCCGAAATATCCAAGCCTAATAGTTTGTTCATTAAGATTCCAATACCGCTTAGAGCCATTGCGATTAATCGGAATAACCAACCAGTCATCAAGAATGTGATAAGTACGATTACTAAGATAATTTCTACTAAATTACCTTTAGCATATGCTCCAACTGAAGAGTAACTGTCACCCTTACCTGTACCGAATTTGCCCATTTTAGATTCAATAGCCGTTCCTCGTGTTACTAAGCAGATGATATCTACTGCAATACGAGATAACCAAATAGCCATTGCTAAAGCACCGATTGTCATGATTAAGAATAACGCAATTTTGAATGCCCAACCAGATGCTGAAAGCGCCTGCGATACATCACCAGTTGTTGACTGCATGTTAAAAAAATTGACGATATCCGATAATCCTTGTTGTCCACCAGTTTCCATTCGGTATCCCTCCTATTCGATTGTAAGTACATAAACATGGTTCATGCCTATGTATATAAAACCATTTCCAACCATGTTGCATTTCAGTTAACTCATAATAGTCAGGATACCTTTGTAAATCCCACTCATTACAACTACATACGATTTTGAGACAAAGAATCCAAGGATAGCGATACTAACTACCCATCTTCCACACAAGTCAAGCGATGTACGTCTATCGTGAATGGCATCCATACCGCTAAACTTCTCAAACATATTCAACCCTTTTGCTCCATTTCGCGGCAATAATGCAAAATACCAAACAATAACCGAGGACGTATATACAATAAGAACCGCTGAAAGTAACATAGCTAGAATAAACAAACCATGCTGCGCTTTCTTAAACCAATCGTTTACTGCCATGTATACATCTTGACTTAACACTCTATCTCCTGCATCTGCACCCTTTACATTTCCTTTTTGTTCTACTTGTATAAACGGATTAAATGGCTCTTTGTAACTTCCACCAGTTGCAGCTGTTGTACCTTCTCCCTCTTTTTTCTCAGTAGTTGTTCCGCCTGTAGTTCCTGTAACCGAACCGTTTTTAAGCGGCTCAGCTTTCCCCGGCTTAACGCCCTCTGAGCTTTTATCGATACGGATAACAACACCATCGATTTTATACCCTTTTGTATCTGAAATCTGTACTCCACCTTTTTTATCGGGAGAACCATACCCCTGACAGCCAATAAACGCATCTCCACCTAACCAAATAACGATATGCGTCCCTCCGTTTAGATAGACAAGGTCGCCACGCTTAAAGTCTTCTTTCTTTAAACCTGTCAGTTTGTACTTACTGAAGTACTGTTTATATGAAGTAGTTGTTCCTACCTCACCTAGCATCATTCCTGCCCCTTTGTTATACGCCCAATGGACGAAACTGGAGCAGTCCAATTTTGGTGGGTTGTCATTGTACTGTTTGGTGTCAGCTCCACCATGACCTCCGCCCCACCAGTAGTCTGTAACCCCTACCAACTCTTTACCTTTTGCAATTGCCTGTTCAATCTCTAAAGATGCTGTATTAGGTGCAGGGTCATCTAACTTGTTCTGCCGAATTGCATGTACATCTTTAGGGTTGAAACTAAACATGGCAGCTGCCATACCTAACGCACACACACCATGTACAATTTTATGGTACATCTTCATCACTAAACCCTCCCCTCTTATTTAACGTAATTTCTCGGCAACTCTTCTAACGGATTTCCTTGTTTATACACTGTAACTACTGAGTTATTTCGTACAAATATCGCCTCAGGAAAATCATGCGTTGTCCAAACCGATTTATCTTCTAGCAACCTAGCAAGAACTGTTAACCCTGCAATTCCTGAGCTTTCATCATTCATGTAGTACGGAATAACCTTGTACCCTTTATCTGCTTTGATGTATTCCCCGACTTTATCCTTAATGATATCCGCACTCTTCTTCGTCTTATCGTAGAATACATAAATACCATCCTCTAACGACTCATCATCAGCAGGTATTTTTGTTTCATAATCTTTTAGAAACGTAGACATATCTTCTTTATCTGGACTCTTACTCTCGTAGTTTTCCGCCTCTAATTCAGCATCTACCCTATCCTGCTCGTTATTGCTACTCATTGCTTCTTTAACCGCAGATAAGTCAGCCGTCGTTGTGGACTCCCTTCCGCCAGAACTTTCGCCCGCTTTTGCTCCGTTCACTCCTGCCATTACTGCTATTGAAACAAAACCAATAAGTATCGCACCAAGTGAACCCAAGACAATCTTCCAAAATAAACTCAACTCTCGAAACCACAAAAATATCATCCTCCTCTATCGCACTCCTATACCTATCTCAATTCCCAAGTCTATCTACTTTCAAAGAAAAAAGAGCCAAAATGTTATCAACATCTGGCTCTTTACCCTTACTGCTATCTATGTATAAGTCAACTTTAAGTCTACGTTAAGTCTACTCAAAGTCACACGAATTTTTATCGCTCTTATACTTCCTATTCTCTTTTCTTCCTGTATTCTACCTAGTCAACCTTAGGTCTACATTAAGTCAACACTAAGTCTCAAAACATAGGAAATGACTGTGGGGGACTCCACAGCCATTCGAGGTATTCTTGTGCTTGTTATAATTAAGTTATCGGTACTTACCGATAGGGGTTTACTCTATGTAAGCACTATCTAACCCTACCCACTTTCTACCCCTACAAACCGTATATCTCATCTTCCTCATCGCTAAACTCTTTTACAGAATCCTCAAAATCTATAAGTTTAAACGAAAACTCTCCACCCACCGTTTTCTCCATATGGTAGTAAGGTTTAAATTGTTGGTCATCCATAACCGCAATAAAGTATTTTGCATGCTCAGGTTTTAGAGGTTCATACGTTACCTCTTTACATTTACCTTCACCTAAATGTTTATCTAACATCTCCTGCAAACCCGCTGTAAACGAACTGTACTCTGAGTAAAACTCATTCTCTACTACACTATTCTTTGCAACGCTTCTCTCTACGCTTGCCTCTTTATTTTTCTTACGTTGGAAATCCATTAACCTTTTAAAGTCAGCAATAACACCCATTCTTTACCCTCCTTGCTATTTATTTGCTACATTTGACGTATCTACCACATCAAATATTTGAAACCCTGTAACTGCATATAATGCAATGATGAAAGCAGGTAAACACAGACACGTAATTACAAGTCGATTAAAATCTTCCCACTTACTACCTGTTCGAAACTCAGTAGGAATTAGCAACTTCCCGATAATTGGTATCTTCTTTAATTTTAAAATAACCTTAGCCGGAGCAAGCGGAATAAAGAATATACTAATACCTGCCTTTGTCGTCATATCCGCGAACAAATGACTGTAAACTCCCGCCAACGCAAAGACTGTATACACCTTAAACGCTGAAATCAACATCATTGCACTTTTAAGCGCACTCGATACCGATACTTGCATAAATACCGCATCCAAGACGTCAATAACTCCACTCATCATCATTAATACCGTTAGCACTGAGCCAATCCCTGCCCCGATTTTAAACCGATTTTTATCTAAAATTGTCCACCATCTCTGGTTATGTCCCAGATTTGCTACCCACTTAAATAAATCTACTAAATCTAAACTTACAAACCACACGAAACATAGTGTAGCTAACACCGTAACCGCTAACCAGAAATTTGAAGCCGTCACAAGGTTGTTTAGCCATCGATTACTTGCCGTTGTTAATAGAAAGTACACACTACCAAACAGCATTGTCTGGGAAAATACGTCATGACTAAATTTCCCCCTATGTTTTACCCCGAAAAATCTAAATATCTTCTTTATAATTGGATGCTTCTGTGCAGGAATAGAACCCGGTGAATCAATATCAGGGAATTCTGCGCCGAATATTGCCCCTCTCATAGCCATATAGCTACAAATAAGTACCATCGCTACATCACTTGCTCTCATAGCCCCTGTGAGGACAGGAACGACCCCTAAACCGACACCAATGGGAAATGTCATCAACCCGAAAAAGATGCCGTACCTCTTGTGCGTTGGGTATAACATACTATCAACCCCTAACCGAGTAGTTCATGTAAGGGTCATCCTTAAAGTCCGCTACATTTCTAACTAAATCGTATTCTTTATCTTCAATCTTCATTTTTGCTTTATCTACCTCATTGTCTTGCAAAGCAGCTTCATCTTTATATACCGCTTCATTATCAATCTCGTAAACGACAGTCACTAAGCCACCCTTAAGCAGCTTTTTCCCTTTTGCTTCTGTTTTAGAATCAGAGTCTAATAGAAACGGTACCGCCTTCAAATCCATATCTACCTCACGACCCATATTTTTTACTAACGTACCTGCAGGTTTTGCTTGCTTCCCATTAATTGTGACAGAAAGCCCACTTAACTCGTTGATAACCTCTTCGGTATCTTTATCCTCATCAGCAAATGCAAAGAAACTTACAAGAGATTTACCTTTGTACTTCTCACGTATATCTTCATTGTTTTTATCCCCGTCCATACCGCTAAACCCAGAAGGTTGTACTGCAGGATACCCAATACTCCATCCTTTTACCTTATCGTACCCTTTTGTATCTACAAAATAATCCGTTGCTGTTACCCCCATTTGTGTACCCTTACTCTCTAGCTTTCCGAACGGCTCATTAAATACAACACGCTTAGGCATACCTACAAGACCGTTTTTATCGTACATAGCACGGATATTTCGAGTTACCTGCTCTTTATCATCCTCTGACATCCCTGTACTCACCAGGAATCCCCCAACATAACAGTCCGCAACCTTCTCACCGTATTCCTCTTTAATTGCATTGTAACGACCCATAGGGAGTAAATCCCCATTACGTTTCTCTAATTTACTCACAAAAGACTGCACTTCTTCTTTTGTAGGTAGTTCAAACCCTACCTCTTTTGACACCTCGTTACGCAGCTCTTTTGTTACATCTTCATACTCCGTAGTTGCCGTATCCTCGGCTCTATCTAACGGCGTATTCCATGTGTAGTACCCTACCGTACCACCAACCAATATAATCATTAAGCCGGAAGCGATTCCGACCTTATTCCACACGCTGCGGTACTCATCGTACTTGATAGCTTTACTTACTTTATCCCAAGCCCGTCTGCCCGTTGCAAATCTAGGCTTTTTTCCATCTTCTTGTTTCTTTTTCTTATCTTTTGCCACGAATAACCCTCCTTTGTTGATAATAAAAAGGGATGCACCCGCATCCCCTTATACCAATTACCTACACCGCAACTTAGCTATACACCAAGTTAGCTATAAGTCCAATCCCCACTACTACAACAAATACGATAAAGCCAATTAACCAAAACTTATTTAACCCACTCACACAATACACTCCCTTCTATATCTCGACAGTCTCAAATCGGAACTCTCTTTCTTTCATAACCATGTACGGCACGTTTGCTTTTTCATCTAGTTGAATATCAAAACGTAAGTCCTTTTTCTCTACCTGCTCCAGTATCAATTCACCAGAGTCCTTTAATACGAGAAAATCAGCCATATCTGGTTTATCCAATACAGGAGATACTCGTGTATCACAGTACACTTTGTTTTCTCCCTCTCGTGGAATCACATACCCGATACCTTTTACATTCACTTGATATCCCTGACCGACTAAATCATGCATACGTCTGTAGTACACTTTTACGACTTCGATTACTTCCGCCTCTTGTAATCCGCCTAATTGATGCATTACTTCATTTACCTGCTCCTGTATTCCAAATACCCTATTTTTATAGATAGAGCCTCGTTTATACGTAAACGAGATAGTAAACAAACCCTCACAATGGATTGTATCCCCTCGAGATATACTCTCTTTCAGTACCTTACTTAATTCCTTGATGATTCTGTGGGATTTATGGTAACTAACCCCACATCTATCTGCCACATACTGAATTAAGTCCGTGTACTTCACCCGTTTTGCCAAACCCACATACACCTCCTAGCGTCTTACCTGTTTTGCTCCTTGGAATGCACTTTCAATATCCGCATCTGTAGCCTCAGCAGGTTTTCGGTTGGTATTGCCTGCCTTTACCTGCTTTGTTACTTCTTTATATCGGCTGCTTGCCTTTTCTGGTGTGACATTAACCGCTCGTTCCTCTACCTTTAACGCCGTCATTACCTCTACAGCCAAGGAGTACAACAGGAATCCTGCACTTCGTTTAATTCCACTGTACTCTTTCAATACTTTCAATAGTTTTATAATATCACTATCCGTTAACCCCTTAATCAAGTCACGCATCTTTTTCACTTGCATTTCATCATATCTATCTAAACGGATACTTGCTCTTATATTCATCAGCTGTACAACATAATCTCCTAGCCCATCTACAAATGCGACAACCCCTATATTCTTCTCTTCCATTGTCGCTGTAAGCGTTGTGACCTCATGCAGTTTTCCTGTTTTGCATATACGAATGAAGTCTTCAAATACTTTCTCAGAGATTAACTCAAGTTCTGCTTGTACTGTATTTCGTTTTAAGTTCCCCGTACTCGCTGCAATAACCTCAGCACGGTTTAGCGTATCACGTGGCGTTCTGCCAGACTTATCAGCCAGTAACTTTAACCCTTCCATCGTGTAATCTACGCCCTCTAATTGACAGATTGTAACCAACCTCTGCGCTATTTCAGAAGCAGTAGGTTTTTGTACGTTAAAGCTAATTAAACGGCTTCTGAAGGCGTCTAACAGGTCTTGTGGGTCAGTTGTACATAAAATTACATATAAACCCTCAATCGGCTCCTCCGTAATCTTAAGGAAGCTACTTTGCGCCTCTTTCGTTGCCCTTTGCACCTCATCCAGAATAAACACACGCTTTGTATCACCTAACGTACGCTTTTGCATACGACTTACAATGTTCGTTGCATCTTCACGTTTATTCATCTTCGTTATATCGTATTCATATACTGAGATTCCACGAGGTGATTTACCCGTCTGGATATAATCCTCGTCCATTCTCGTACACGTATCACAACCGCCACATGCCTTACCGTTTACAGGTCTCTCGCACATTAACGCTTTAGCCAATAACCTAGCCATTGTTGTTTTACCAGTACCCGGGTCACCTTTAAAGAGCATCATCTGCGGTAACTTACCTACCTCAAGCAGCCTTGCTATTTTCCCCTTCATTGTACTGTTACCTATATATTCTTCCATTAATTTCGGTCTAAATTTACGTGTCCACGACAGTTCTGACATTCTAAAAAACCTCCTTATATCAAGCCTTCACAGAAAAAAGGGATGCTATGCACCCCTTCCCGTTACGACTATTACTTTGCCCCAATTACATCTGACAAATTAACCGTCCCGCCCGTTTCAGTGCCTTTGGTACTATTATAGTAACTTGGCTCCTTTTCTGGGGCAGGTTTGTTATCAACAACCTCTTCTACTACCTCTTTTACCTCTTCAACTTCTTTTTCCTTCGGCTTTTCCTCGACTTTAGGTTTTTCTACCTCTTGCTTCGGCTCATCCTTTGGTTTTGGTATATACGTATACTTACTACGCTCATCGATTAAACCCTCGTTTACAATCTTCGTTACCATGCCCTCCAACCCGGCATTATGGATAGGGTTTAGACGCTCTGTAATCCACGGTTTTTCCTGTGTTGTATACGTATCTGATAATCGGTTTACAATTGCAGCGATAAACTCTGGAGATGGGTTTTTAATCTCCTCGATAACCGCATTACGTACGAATGCATTTTCCCAATCCCCGTCGTCAAGCTGTCGATTTACTACATTCTCTGTAAGCATACGGTTTCCTTTTTTCTGGTACTCCGACATCAATCGGTCACGCACCACATACTTCGCAATTTGCTTGTACTCCGTAGCTGCATTTGGCGATGTCATATCAAGCTGAGAAACTCGTTCCCAGTCATTTAACACCTTGAAGTATAACGTCATTGTTTTTGAAACCTCATCAAGATGTAAAAACATCCTGCGGTCAGGCTCAACAGGGAAATCATCCGTTAACGAAATGACTAATGATAAGTCATTCGCTACTTTTACAACCACATACCCCTCACTTAACTGAATATCCGCACTCTCGAAGTCGTAAGGGTTATGCCCTGCAGATGCTGTATAAGGAACTACTACGTACGTCATTAAATTTGGAATACCCGAATGTCCTCGTTCGGCTAACTGATTTATTACTTTTACAATCCTATCTACCTTCCAAAAGTCATTCATACTCTTATCCTCCTTTTATTATTTTGCAAATGGGTTCGATATGAACGCACTCTTCTGCAACGTTTGTTTTAACATACTTACGCTTCGTGAATGGTCTTGTTGTCTACTCTTACCGCCTTTTTTACGGTTGTTGTTCTTTAATCGTTTTTGATAGTCATCTTCAATTAAGCGCCATAATGGATGTGTACACTCATCTTTTGTAACCGCTAGCTCAAGAGGTTTTGCATAGCGCCCGTTCTCGTCGTATTTATACACATTAACCAGTCTATCGTCTTGCGTAAACGCCTCTAGTCGAGCCGGAAACGGCATCAAGTAAGTGATAGTATCCTCAACTAACACCTCTCCTGTCTCCTTATCCTTCTTCTCACGACTTCTTGTTACGATATAGGCGTTACGTACCCCGTATCGAGCAACTAAGTTTACTGCTTCTTCTTTTGTCATAAGGAATCTGCGCCCCAAGATAGGGATTTTCTCAATCTTAGGTACTGGGTTTCCATCATCATCTTCACCCATTACTTCCTTCTCGTCATACATGAAGTTCCCGTCATCGTCCCTTGCTATCTCAGCAATCTTATACCCACAAGAAGGTGCGATATTTGTACCCGCATTTTTACGTATAAAAATCTGACTTAACGTGACCGTACCTTCGACGTAATACATACCGTCAACAGAGTCTAGCCCCGGTTTCTTATCGACCTTCTCTACAATCTCAAATCCTAAATCGTCCTCTTTATTTAGGACTACTGCCTTGTTTTCCTCCACGCTAACGCACCTCTTTATTCAAAAATTTTCCGTAAGCTCTTCATGCCGTACTTATCCATGAATGCCACCATCAACTGGCGATTGATTTCATCGTTCGCTCTTGCATCTGCCGTTACCTCAAGCGGTAAAATCAGCTCTAACGCATGCAGTGCCTGACCTTTTTTATCATCTGACAACGTCTCAGCGTTTGCAATAATTTCTTTTTCGTTACCTCGAACCTCTCCGGCAACCAATCCCTCTTCTCTAAAGAATTTATCAAATGCTGCTTGCCCAAATCTGAAAATACCGATGATATTATCTGATTTATCTCCCACCATACATTTCTTTAATAGAATACTATTGTATGGACACCCTAATTCTTTTTCATAATTTTCTAGTGTAATATCGCCACTTTTGTTTAATACGTTTAACCAAACAACATTATCCTGCACGAGACAAGATAAATCCTTATCGTTTGTAACAACTGCAACATTATCATATAAACTTGCGTTTTGCTCAACAGCCGCATGCACCATATGGTCAGCCTCTAACCCGTCAGCTGCTAAGACTTTATACCCTGCTTCTTTTAGTAGTTTATAAGCTGTGTTTACTTGGTCAAAATACTCATCGCCCATTTGAACACGATTCGCTTTATAGTTTGCATCGATTTTCTTTAACAAGTTATTAGGTGTATCAAAACAGAAAATGTAATCCGCCTCAATCTTTTTGTACTTGCTAAACAAACGTAGTAATCCGTATAAAGATGATGTATTCATCTCAACTCCATTTACCTCGTAACTCATTGGTTCACGTCTAAATTTCCCATAACTTCCGTCAAACGGTTGCTCCATAGAAATGAAGTTAGAACGCATCACCGCAGATACATCAACTACAATTAAGTTCTCTTGACCCTGCCACTTCGCTATATCTACTTTAAATACTTCCTTCTTAGCTTTCTTCTTTACTACTGCTTTCTTTGTTACATCCGATACTTTAACCACCATTTGATATACTCCTCCTACTTTAACCCTGTGTATGATTTTTATATAAACCGAACGAATAACGCTATCTGATTGTCAGCAAGGACTGTTGTTACAATATAAATCTTTTTATTGTTAAAAATTGTATAAATGCGTTGAAAATCTACTCCGAATATTCCTGAGTCTTCTTTACTCATTCCATCCGTTAGTAGCTCAAATACTTCACCCAGTTCGGCTCTTGTAACAGGCTCACTGCACTTTCTGCGCCCCACTACATCCGTATTTTCTTCCTCATATCTCACAACATCTTTACCTTCTGTTATTTCCAAATACAATAACGTATCCGTCTTTAAGACCTCTATTATCTCACCTAACACTCCCACTGAAAATCCCTCCGTACGTTAATAAATTTTCCAGTATCCAGAGCGATTTCGTGCAGCGTTACGTGCTTCTTTCATCTCGCGTATCATGTTGTTCTGTAGGTCTTTTACGACTGAATTGCTACATATAACCCCATCAACTGGCTTAACTACCATATCACCAACATATGTCAGCAAGTTCATTACCTCCAGACGATATGTATCAATCCCTAACCTATCCACACCTAACACTAGCTTAGCTGCTATGTCTGTGAGCGTCCCAACATCCCGTCTAGATAAGTCGAATGTTTTAATACTTACAGAACCTGCATACCGAATCATTCCAATATGCAGCAGCACCTGTCTGCTTAGTTTACGACCAAACCCATCTAACTCTGTGTCTGTTAGTTGGCTTACGTCCAAGCTTTCATGAACGTCTGCGTAATCCATCGCACACCGCCCTTCCTGTAACGTTTCCTTTATCATACACGAAGTAATCTCGGTTATTTCGGGTTGCCTTATCAAATAGTCGGTTGGCTATCACATAAATTTTACTATCGTATAGTTAACTTTCAGAAATAATACGCTTTCCCTTACATAGAAAAAGAGCCGAACCGCAAGGCTCAACTCTTTATCTGTTACCCAATAACCGGGATAGAAATCCTCCCCTTTGATGCTTACCACTGTTTGGCGTATCCTGCAGCCCCTCATCTTTCCCAAGAGACAATGTTTTGTAATACCCGATGGTCGGCGCTGTTACTACATACCCACTACCCGAGTACTCCTCGACTAACCCCTCTCCGTTCACCATACTCCCGAATAACGTACTAGATGTTCGAACTGTCCTTTTTAAGTCTCCTACCCAATACAAAACATAATCCCCATCAACCCGAAATGGTCTGTTTGGATGTACCTCATGTTTTTCTAACTCATTAGGATGTACTGGAAGCTCTAACGCTATAATTCCCTTGCCCCTTACGTCTGTTTGAAACATAGATTTATTTGCAAACATCATATAGCTTAAGTTTAAGTTTTTTGTTGTTTTAAACTGGAACTGCCCTGCACTTGCTAGATACAGCCCTTTTTCTAATACAACCTTACTCTCCGTGGCTACCCGAAGCAGCTTAATAAAACGGAAACTACTCTCTAACGTCACCCGACCGTGACCCTCGACCGAAGGACGGAAGAACGACTCATCGTTTGCTCTACGTACAACCCCACGGAATATCTCCATTGGATTTACTTTTACTCGATTGAACCGAATGTTCCCAGTAGATGATTGAAACATCCCGCCGTCAAATACTAACTCTCCACCTCTTAACTCAACCTCTAACCGTCTTAGCTTCATTCCTAATTTTTGTGCATGATAAATCCCTGTAGCATACTGAATATCTCCAATGTAACTACTGTCAAACTCACGTACCTGCAAGGTAGAATCGTTTAACGCTACCTTATCCAAAATACCTTTTTCATCGTTAAATGAAGGTAAGCTCATCTATATCCCCCTCTTACTTATACCCTATATTCATGCATTCGTTCTTTTACATCTGCTAACCCATGTACTCTGTTTGCATTTACAAGAGACACCGTATACCAATCCTTACCCTCATGCATAAACAATCGGTATGCTTGTCCTCCTCCGTACACGACTAGCCCGCTTACTCTATCCTGACTACATATCAACTTCACTGCTTTTTCTTTACACGGCAATGGGACTAAATACCCATCCCAAATCATGAACACGTCTCGAACCTCTGGAATTCGCTTAGCTAACGCCTCACGCAACCCGATAAACGTATCCCTTACAACCTCACAATTCTCTTCGTTGTCTCCTACAAAATCACGAAACCCATGCCGGATTCCTTCGTTTAGAATTGCATCTATTTGAACTCCCGTAATAATTCGTGAAATATCTCCCACCAGTAACTGAATCATTTCCTGTATTGTTTTGTTCTCTAGGCTCATGTGCCTTATCCCTCTTTCTATATATGACTACCCTGCTACTCATCTTTACCGTTATCCAACAAATGAATTGTTTCAGTCTATGTAAATCTAAGAAAAAAGACGATACCCACGTATCGTCTCTATCCGAAAAACCCTTTAGGTTCTGGTTCTTTCACCTGTTCTGGCTCCTCTTTTTTCTTACCTTTTTCTTTTTTCTCAAGTCGCTCCCGTTTCTTTTGCTCCCGAAGTTCTAACCGTTCCTCTTTGGTTAATTTCTTTTTCTTACTCTCTTTTGGCTTCGGATTGTTTAGCTCATCTAAGGTTCGCGCATCCTTTTTACCTATAAGGAACATCGTTAACCTCTCCCGAATCGCTTCTTCACTTACACCGGATTCTATATTCATATCCTTTAATTCGAACCCTAAATCAATGTTTACGTCCTTATCAATATGACCCATCAAACTGATTTTACCCGTAGAACCATTTACACAAATAGCAGCAGCCTCGAATGTTTCCACAGCACCTAAGCAAGCATACTCCCGAATACCTGCCCCTGCTCTACTTAACTGGCTACTTGTAACGAGCGGCAGCCTACCGTTTACACTAATAATTCGGCTATTTCGAATAACCATAGCCCCAAGGTTCGTCTCATCGTTTTTCCATATCATTTCAATCACGTCTTTATCAACATGAATACTATCTAAACTCTTACCTGTCTCAATCACTTCTTCTAAATCATAATCTCTTTCAATAACGATAGTTGCCCCGCACTTTTTACGTGATAACTGCGCAACAGCTGCAACCAACTCACTAACCCCATCCTCATCTAAGTACGGTCGATACTCTACTTTCTTACCTAAGTTCCCCCAACGCATAATAAAGATAATAACGAGCATTAAACAAACCAACTCTGTCTGCATCTTCATACCTAAACCACTAATATATACCGATGCAACCCCAAAGATAAGGAAAAAGCTAATGGTGAGTTTTTTCCAATCCTTTACCCCATCTAAGTAATAGATATGATATAAAACCCCACCGACTAAAATAATAAACAGAACAACACCAAATAACCCAAACAAACTAATTCCCATCTTGCCACCTACTTACTCCTATTTAATTACGATATACAATCCATCTTCGTATTTATCCGTGTTGTTATACACCACAACCTTCTCACCTTCTATTTTTGTCTGTAAAATCGGTGAGAACGACTTAATAATCTCGATATCGCCATGAGGTAATTTACTATATTTGGTCTGTAGTAGCGACTTTACGTCCGTATACTTTACAAAATCCTTATGTCCACTAACCAAGGCTGTTTTATTCTGCTTCTTGTCTTTCTTACCGCCCTTTTTATCCTCTTCAATATCCTGTTTGTCTACCGACATCCCGTCTTTTTCAACTAACTCATCGCCCTTTACCCACGTTTTATCTCCTGTCTCTTTTGACTTTTCCACGGCAAAATATTTATCCGCATTATCACCTACGTCGTTTACTTTATCTACCGCTTTCTCTCCTGCCCCTTTTAGGCTATTTCCGACCTTCTCAGCCGTACCCTTAGGGTCTTCTATCGTCTTATCGTAAAAGCCGATTGGGAGGTAATTTCGCACGTTAACCGTAGTGAACGTATCGAGCATGAATATGGAGAAGAATAACGCCCCCACAAAGACCATGACACCAAATACTCCACGTCCTATCCTCTTGGCTAGTAGCAGGAGAATAATAATCACTAACCCCCACGTAATGTAACTAAACAAGCTATACACATCCTATCTATTTAGACTTTCTTTCTATCGTTCTTATACACTTTCACTTACCTAAACTCATAAGACTTATTTCCCCTATCTAACCCATAGAAAAAAGCGAGGTCGCCCCCGCTTTATAAATTAACCCCTACCACGAAATATACGAGTTCATCGTCGTATTTTACATCAAATGCAATGTGTGGCTTAGTTGTAATCCCTTTAAATACCTCAGGGTTTGCAACACTACCCCTATATTCCAGTATCTTCATCATGTTTGGACACGTATCCGAAACATGGTACTCAAAGTCTTTCATTTCCCACTGGAAGACATCCTCCGTATGTTTTCGTTCCGCCGTTAGCTCACACAATACATCATATTCATCGCTCTCCGCTATTTTAGAAGTTACCCCAAGGAACGCTACTTCCTTAAGTGGTGTTACCTCAATCCAATCCCTCATTTGCTCCAATGCGACCTCGCATACTGTAAGAAGCTGCGCCACTGTATGCCCGACAAGCACTCTCTTAGCTTTCACAGCAATCACTAAACTGTTTTCACTACTATATGCCGTCAGCTTCACATCTTCATAACCAACCTTCTCCTTCAAACGCTCCTCCACCGATTCACCTAAACGGAGCATCAAATCGAACTGCTCGCAAATCTCATCATCTAACACAAATATCCCATTCTCTTTTTCAACCCACTGGAATACACCCTCGGTCTGGTCTTTTGTTGCTCTCAAAATCCCCACTACATACCCATCGTCATCCATATGAAACTCCATAGGTTTTACAAAACGACCTTCTGCATCAACTTCAAATACCTTTTCAACCGGGCTAGATAACACCCAATGTCTCATAACCTCATGTACTACCCACTGTAAACTATCTCTATCTCCCACACCCATCACGTCCTTTATTTTTATTGTTACCCTCACTATACCTTGTCTTCTTTTTCTTTTTTGCTAGTTACTTATCAAAACAAAAAAGCAGCCACTCAATCATCGAGCGCTGCCTTATCTCCCTCTACGTACAACTTATTTTTATATACAGCAGCCTTAACTGAGTCGGCAACCTGCAACTTATCGTAGCGCTCTTTATCCACCAAAACCTTCTTCTTTAATCCATCTTTTTGAACCAATAAGAAAAATTTATCGTCCTCAAAACTAAGAAAAGAAGTCCCGCCACCCTTTACAATTTCTTTATCTTCTACAGATGCCTCTACTTTTTTACCTTCACTAAAAGCCACTCTCTGGTCTTCGTTTTCCTGCATAACAGATGCCACCGCAGCCCACGCAGACCACACAGCCGCCACAAAGAGCAAACCTACAAATATTACTGCAAATACATTTGCATCTAGTCTTTTATCCAAATTAAACCCGCCCATCTTCATTTTATACGTTAACCTACTTTTTATTTTATATTCGAACCTATAAATTTAATCAAACATATTTATCAAAACAAAAAGACCCTCCCGTTTGAGAAGGTCTTTTACTTCTTTACTTATTCGAAATTACCCATTTCTAGCAATTCATAATACTCTTTTCCCGTAATATCCCCGTTGTTATACGAGTCGATTATCCCATCATGGATAACTCCGTCGTTTTCTATAATTTGCCCTAAATCATTACTCTGACGAAACTCCTCAGAGTAATGCTCAACAATTTTCCCTTTTAATTCTTCATACTTAGCCATTAATAACCTCTCCTTATTCCTCAAGCTCTTTAATTGTCGCCTCAACATCTCTCAACTGCTCTTCACTGCACGTATCTAACCTTTGTATCATATAAGTGTCTCCATACTCCCCGCTATCACAATCCCGTGGATAGTACCAGTACACTCCCTCACGTACCCGCTTAACCTTAGGTTTGTCATTCGAATCTAAACGAGCAACTGAAACCTCATTAATGGCGTCCCTCTTTGTAGGATGTATGACTACATCGGTTAGAACGAACACACCATCTTCATCAAAGACTACCCAACCCTTTTTCACACATCTTCACTCCCTTATCTATCCGTATCTTTAACCGTCACACGTACCTTGATTACCCCGTCATAGCCCCCAAACTGTACCCACAAATGTTTTTGATGTACTGCGAAGAAGTTTCGAGAAGCCATCTCTGCGTATCTAAAAATTTCTCTTGTTGGCGGGCATCTGAAATCAACCTGCTCTGTGATTTTATCAAAGTCTAGTCTGTCAGAGTCCCCATGACTACCCAAATCAATATCCCCAAACGGATTAAACAGTAAAAACCCATTATTCCTCATTAACTCATCTGTAGATTTCACAGGAGTCCAGTCAAATAGACCTTTTGTCTCTTCCTTTGTCGCCTCAATTTCAAATACAACTTCATCTATTAAACTCATTTCATCCACTAACCGTCTAGGCATCATAGAAAACTCTATGTTTGCTAGCGGTGTACATGCTATTAATTTACGAAACTCATGTAACGCCAACTCCTCAAGCGCCATACGTTCCAACACTGGCATACCCTTATACCCTGTATACTCTCGTTTCTCGCCAGAGAACCAAAGCTCGCAACCATCTACCCCTTTTCTCGCACCACAATCAAACACATAATCCGGATAATGTAATCTAACCATATTTATAATAGTAAGCTGACCGTACGCCAACTCTAGATTTGTAGGGTTTCCATCCAGATACGACACTGAAACCGTCTGTTTATTCGGGTTTTCTTTATCAAATGCATCCACCCTAACCTCATCGTCCACTCTTTTTCGTAGCCCTTTTCTCCCGTCAATCCAATTATTCATTTTATCTATCAGAAACGATGTTAAATCTACAATCTTTTTAACATCTTGCTCGTTTTTACTTACATATGTACTGAATCTCATAAACCATCATCCTCCAATTATAACTAACCTAGATTTAAAAGCTCTAATTTAGGCTCTATTATTCCACGTATCTCATTAAACAGTTTTATAATTTCTTTATCGAACCTGCATAATTCAATGTAAATATTTTCTGAGTTATAGACTTTATTCCCCACTAAATCACTGGAAGGGAATACACAATCGCCCTCGTATTCATACTCCACTCTTACGTTATCCATGTTCCAAACTGTACACTTTCCTGTAGGCGTAGACATATCCCCGTTTTCATGTAAATCTATATCTAACCTAAGATGTCCACCATTCTTATCATAATTAGGAATCGTAGCTTTATCAGTTGCAACTTTCGCACCATAGCCTACTTGATACTCCGATAAATCTATAAATCCCCTATGTTTCATAGCATTCGCTAACTGTCTTATAGTGAACGGTTTATCAGCATTCTCTAAATAAGTATTACTGAAATTCTCTAGATTCTCTAAAAACCTAAGCATATCAGCATCTTCTAATTTTTTAATTCCGGCACTTAACCGCTTCCAAGAACACCTACCCTCCACTTTATCTAACCATCCATCCTCACCTCTCTGAATATCCCCTTTAGGGTTAAAATTCTCCCACATCCGATAGTACACCCAAGGTATCTGTAAGAGTAGGTCAAAACAGTTGTTAAAATCTAAAACCGCATACCTCATATGCATTCGAGGTCGAGTTCCTTTACCCCCTTTCATTTCTTCCTTGAATTTGTTTTTCGAGTATTGTGCGTAGCCGTAAGTCATTAAAAACCCTCTGAGCTTACTAACAGCCAGTCTAGAATCGACCCCTCTGAACTCCATATAAAGCATAGGGTCGGAAAGTCCCCCAATAACTCCTTTCAAACCAACTCCCCCTCACTAGTAACTACATATTATTTTCTTTTAAGTACTCACGGAATTTCTCAATTAGCTTCAAATGTGTCTCGTTCCCGCAGCTCTCTTCAATAAGCACCTCCACTACATACCCTTTCTTTTCATGTTTGTACGTTTTAGCCGTCACAAGCGCCCCATACATGCTTAGTGATTTACCTAAACCATTTAACCCTGATAATCTACTGTCCTGCAGAGAATCCACGTTACGGAGTTTTGACAGGTACTTATGTACGTACAGCTTGTAATCACTATCTCCTATCCAACCTGTGTCGTAACAATGAAACCCTCGTACCCATCTATCGATTAATGATACTTTATTTACATCTAATGGCATAGGAGGTAGTTCCACATCGATATCTTCCTCAACCTCATCATCTATACACACACCTATAGCCATAATTTGCTCAATCTGCTTCTCCCACGCTTTAACATCTTCAGCAGTACCTAATTTACCTAAATGTTTCACTTTACTCACCTCCCAGAAAACTACTTATATTTATCATTCCATCCCGTTCAAACACCCGAACAATAATATCTACCTCATCGTTTTTAGCACTCAACACATACATCACGTCATAGAGAGTTCCGTCAGGTAAAGTAAGTTCAGCACCCCAGTACTTGTCCCCGAAATCCACGACATCAGCAACCTTTTTACAGTAACTATAGGAAGCAGTAGAACATACACCAAAATTGATTTCCATTAGTTCCGCACCACTAACCTCTTGTTTGTTTAGTAGTTCCTTCGCTTCTTCTACATCCACGTAATCTTTTACATTATTTTTATCTAACCAGACAAAAAGGTTCTTTGTATCGTTACGTGTTGTTTTGATAACTGCCGTCACAGCATTCCCAGGAGCAACTGACACATCTACTTCACTCAAGTTTTTTGCTTCTTTTAAAACTGTCCCTTGCACCCACTCATGTAGTTTTTCCTCCGCTGCTTGTGTAAGCATATCTACTTTGTTTGCCATCTGGAATCTCCCCCGTCTATTTGATATTTAAAGTATACCACTTTTTTATATTTTAGTCAATAAATAGGTGCAACTAACACCTCTAACGAAGTGCAGCGGCTACCGTCATTTCAATTTCATTATGTATTGCATGTACCGCGAACTCGAAATAATACTTTTCTCCACTAGGTAACTCAAAACTGCCCCAATCCGTAGGATATTCTGACACCTCACGAAACGCATCACAATACCTAACATCTACAATTGATTTTACCGCACTACCATAATAAAATTTCATAACCTCTTCATTGCTACACTCCTGTTTACCTAACGTCAGCGCAGCAAACTTCCCATCTACATACTCTACAACGTTTTCTACCGTTAACCACGTAAATACTCCCTCTACTTCTTCTCTAGGAATTACAACCCTAACCGCTACATGTGTATCTAGTTTTTCAATTGTTTTAGGTGAAACTACACCTTCTGCTTTTCTTAACGGCGTATTCTGTACCCAATCCAAAATTTTATTTTCAGCTAGTACTTCCAATGTATCGATTACCTGTGTCATTTTAATTCCCCCTATATTTCGTTTCTTTTACTTCTTAAAATATACCATTTTATTATATTTTAGTCAATATTTCCTTGTTAAAAAGACACCCTTATGGATGCCTTATATCTTTATTATTTCTTTACTCGTAAGAACTCCTTAACGGCTTCTTTTCGTAATGTTGCATAGCAACCTTCGCCACTCTCATATTCTTCCTCGTTTCTATAACAACACCAACCACCTGTCACCCTTACAACTTCTGCAATAGGTTCCCCATACTGCAATACCTTGTACCCAGAACCCCACTTCACATATTTAATTCCTAACACCACAAACACCTCCTATAGAAAAAGGATGCGTTTCGCATCCTTTACATCTTTTCAATATCCTCTAACGTAAGACCTTCAGTCAAGACTGCAAGTACACCTGTAAACGAAGTCTCAAATAAATCCTCATCTAACCCTTTTGCAACTACGTACTTCTGATACAGTTTAAACTCCGCATCTTTAACCGTGCATTTGTCGGTCATATCCACGGTATAGAACATCTTCTTCGTGTCTTCCATCAACTTTTGGATTAACTTATCTGTCTTCTTTTTTCCTAACATAAGGATTCCTCCCAAGATAAAGTTAACCGCAGATTATGCGGTCACCTACCTCGCCTATACTTATACATTCAATCATCTCCTATATTTCAAAAATGTTTGTCGCCCAAACTAATTTATCATCTTCTTTTAATTCATCCTCATAAAACTCACCCAAAATTTCAATATCAGCTCTCGTAAGCCCTAACTGTACAGCAGTATTTCTTAACTCTATCATAAGTTCACGCATGCTTTCCGCTTCAATATCATGTGTTGTTCCGGTAACATCTTCCCCGTTCGCCACGTATAACGTTTTACCGCTTACCATAGGGTAGATATTAACCCTAACACTTAGTTTATGTGCATTACCCAAGATAACAACCACCTAACCTTTGCTTTATTGATTCAACTATACCATTATTTTATATTATAGTCAATACTATTGTGAAGTAAAAGACACCACAAGGATGCCTTACCTACTTAATGATTCCGTTTATCGTCCATAAACCCTCCGAATAACCAGAACACACCTTTTATTATGAACATACCAACAATCAGTATAGCCCCAAAGAAGTTTACATACGGCATCAACACAAATATCCACTCGCGTCTCTTCATACCCTTATCATAACCCTCTTTACCTAGTAACTCATCTTTGTTGTTTACCCCTAGATACACAACATACGCAGGTACAATATAGCCCCAGAAAAAGTTCGACGACATTAAACTGTACAACGCTCCTATCACACAATCCCCTCCCTACAACCACTATACCTAATCTTCCCAACGTACTTCTACCTCTTCGGTGTTCTTACATTTCGGATAGTTACTGCAGCCATAAAATTTACGACCATGATACCCATTTCTTACAACCATCTTCCCAGTCTTACATACAGGACAGTCATGCTCCACCACATTGTACGTAATATCAATGTCGCCTCTATCTAACTCCCCAGTACCTTTAACCCAACGAAGCAGTTCGGTACGGTCTACAAGCCTTACACCGCAAGCTTTTGCTAACTCCTTTGCTTGCCATGTATACGTACGGTTCGTAACAACCCACGCCTCGTCCGCATCGTAATAGACCATACCTGCGTAGACCTCTTGCACAGCGTTAATTCCTACTTTATGTCCATCGCCGTGTCGTTTCGCTTGGACTGCTACCTTCTTCTTTTTACCTTTTATGATAATATCGACTCCGAAATCCCCTTTTTTCTGGGTAGAAATGGACTCGTATTTCATCTTCCTAAACAACAATTTTAGATACTCCTCAAACTCATACCCGCTGAGCTTATCTACCGCATGAATCCCGTCTTTCCCTACGTTCTTCACAATCAAACCTCTACCGAATCTCTGTAAAAGTGTTCGAAGTCCGAAAAGAGCAACCAAAATCACAATGGCATACGAAGTATACTCTGGAATGTTACCCATCTGTATGTATCCTCCTTAGATGTACATAAATAAAACCCATATAGGCGTTACATTAACCTACACGGGTTCATTTCTTTATTGTTATATCGTCAGTATACTGAAAAGATACTGTCTTTTGTTCACACTTCTTATCAAATTTAATTACTTAGATACAGCTACTGAAACCTCAAGTACTCCATTTACACCACTCAGTTCTAAATCCCAGTTATAAACCCCATAGCGTTTCACCATATCCTTTTTAATACTTTCACCAAGACCAACAGCACTATGAAACTCCTGAGAAATTTTCGGGTCAATAATTGACTCTACGTCCTTACCATACACATAACTTACTGCATCCTTACCCGTTTTCCCGCCTAAATTCTTCGCATCATAATACTCATGAATGTTATCACCGTTTATCCATCTAAACTGATTATCTTTAGATGCTTTACTTTGTCTACTTACCCTAACTCCAGTACCTGTAACCTCTGTTTTAACCTCACTCAAATCTATTTTGGACAACCTCGTATAGTCTATCCAACCCTCTAACAGTTGCTTTACTATCTTTTCCTCATCTTCCTTACTCAATGTTCCACGGCGCATTCTTTCTTTTTCGGATTCTAGTTTTCGTTCCGCCTCACGCTGTTTTCTTTCCTCTTCGTACCGCTCCATACGCCTTTGCTCTAACCCATCCGGGTTGTACCTTATCATTTTCTTTTCTTCATCCTTACCTTTCTTCTCAGGTAATTTCCCAGTGATTCTTAATTGTGTACTCTTTTTTATCCAATCCGTAAGACCCAACACATCGATAATTTTCTTAACCTTATCCGGAAAATCAGTATACGGTGTCAGTTTTGAATCCTCTACATCTTCCTTGCGTCGGGATACTTGGTATTTATCTAGTACTTTTTCACCATTTTTGGTCTCTGTTAAAATCTCCACAGCCCTTACCGAGTACCCTGCCTTATATAGATACACCATCAGATACTCCCGAGCTTCTTTCTTCTTCGATTCAGACCACCCTGTATTTCCTTTAACCTCTTTGTTACTACCTCCTTTTACTGCAGCTCCCGTACCTTTACGCACCTCGGAAACCTTCTGCACTCTCGCAGCAATTCCTGCCTCCAGTACAGCTTTCTGAACCGCATCTGGGAACTTTTCATAAGGAACAGGGACAACCTTTTGACCTCGAGGTCTCGCAGCCACTCCCTCTTTCTTAAGAACTTTTGAAATATGTCCAGATACTGAACCGAATACAGCCGCAATATCCCCTTGCGAATACCCTGCTTTATATAAATACGCTATTAGTTTGTAGTCATGTTTTCGTGTCAAAATACTCACCTCTAAATTTTATCTTTACTACCTATACCAACTATCTAACTGTCTCTGTTCTCCATAAGAAAAAGGTACAGTCTACCCGTACCTTATCTAGAATCTATTTAGCTTTTTCATTAACGATTACATCGACGTACAAGTTCCCATCCACGCCCTCAGCTATGAAATCAAACGAGTATGTAGGGTTTTTCTTACTGACCGCATCGTTTAACTTCTTACCATAGTTCAAAATCCCTCGCATTGTCTTACAAAACTTAGGGTCTACCGCCTCATCCCCATCATATAGCGTTAGCATTGCAGTTTCTGCATCGAACTCCGCACCCACATCTGCCTGTCTGTATAACTCATCGTAGTTATGGTAATTGAAGATATTTCGTTCATCAATCCACAAGAATCTTTTTCTTGTTTCATCCCAACCCGCACCTGTAGAAACCTTTACTCCCCCTGTTCCTGCAGCTCCTACCTGTATCGGGTTTAACTTGATATATTTCAAATCAGTGTTTTCAATCCAGTTATCTAATAACTTTTTAGCGATTTCACTTACATCCGCTTTACCTTTTTTAACTCCTTTACCCTCTTTATTTACATCTTTTTGTTTTTTATCTTCCTTTTTCTTT
Source organism: Bacillus cereus group sp. MYBK15-3 (assembly GCF_051916765.1). Classification (NCBI taxonomy): domain Bacteria; kingdom Bacillati; phylum Bacillota; class Bacilli; order Caryophanales; family Bacillaceae; genus Bacillus; species Bacillus cereus group sp. MYBK15-3. Next base: position 92,135 of record NZ_JBQAHG010000006.1, on the reverse strand, counting down.
TCAGTCTCTTTACCCTTCGTTACATCTTTAGGACTTACTTTTGGTTGTTGCTTAGGTACACCCACCGTCGGTTTCTTACCCGGTTGTTTACATGCATCAGATACCTTTTTAACTCTTGTTGCTAGCCCTGCCTCCTCAATTGCTTTTCTAACCGGAGCAGGGAACTTCTCGCAAGGCACAGGGACAACTTTCTGACCCCTTGGTCGGCTTGGTACTCCCTCTTTCTTAAGTACTTTTGAAATATGCCCAGATACCGAACCGAATACGTCAGCAATAGCTCCCTGCGAGTACCCTGCTTTATATAAAAACCCTATCAACTTGTAATCATGCTTACGTGTCAAACCCATCACCTCTATATTTTCTTAATACCTCATATACTGACTATCTAACTTCTTGTATTCTCCATAAGAAAAAGGTGTGAGTTACCCCACACCCAATTTCCTACTATTTATTTCTTAACGCTTACGCTCACACTTGCATATAAACGGTCTTTTGTACCATCTACGCTATATCTTACATCAAGTTTTGGGTACTTCTTCATTAAGTCCTTTGCACGTTTCTCACCGTACTTCTCCACCTTATCCAAGTTTTTGCAGTACGTAGAATCAATAACCGAGTACGCATCATAGATAGCATCCATCGCCTGTACTTCCATCGGGAACTCATCGTTATCTCTATCGATACAACTAATATCGTGATAATCCCCTACATTCCTTTCTGTAATCCACAAGAACACGTCCTTAGTCTCACGATATCCCGCTTCAACTGTTACCGAACTAGATACTGCACCATACTCTCCAGATAAGCTACTTTTTTGTGTAAACTGAACCCCTTTAAGCGGTGTATTTTTAACCCAATCCTCTAATAACTGTATTGACATGCTTTTCACATCTTCATTTGTTAAATCCGCAACTTTCTTTTTAGGCGCTGTTTTCTTTTCTGACACGACTTTAGTTTTTGTATCCTCTTTTTTAGGCTCAGCAACCTTCGCTGCAGCTTTTACCGTCTCTACTTTCTTAGTAGCAGCTTGTTTTTGTTTACCTTTTTCCTTTTGCTTATGCGCCTCAGATACTTCATGCGCTCGTTTACGTGTCTCATCGTCCCCTAACGCTGTTTTCCAAGATGCCGGGAACTTTGCATACGTAGGTGGTTTTACCTTAACCCCTCTAGGACGTATTTGCACCCCTTCTGCCTTTAACACCTTTGAGATATGTCCAGATACCGACTGAAATATGTATGCAATATCCCCCTGTGAATATCCGGCATTATATAGACCTGCTATGAGTTTATAGTTTAATTTACGTGCCATGTAACATCCTCCTATCTTCATTACCTTATCGTATACCCACTATCCCAGAAACCTGTCTCTCTATACACAAAAAAGAAGTATAGGAAATCCTATACTCTTCTTACGCTAAATATACCCGAATATCCTATTGTGCCTTTTTACGTTTTCCTATCTTTGTATCCCTGCTTTTATTCTCAATCACGTTTCCCTCTTGAAATCCAAGATATAGATTTTTATAAATACCTGATATTTTAGCCATTCTAAGACTTGCCCCGCCACCTACCTCATCGATTGCAGTTTGAAGCTCCAAACTAAACCTCTCGTACGAAACTGGTACTTTAACCATATTTACAGGGCGTAACTCTATCTCCTCTTTTTTAAGGATTCTCGTAACATAACTCGCAGTAGAATCAAAAACCGTAGCCACATCTTTTACTGTATACCCTAATTTGTATAACTCCACCACTGCGTTGTAATTAAATCTCCTAGACATGTAAAAACCTCCTATCACTCCTATCTCTCTTTACTGACATCAAAAAAGAGGGGTTATCCCCCTCTTTAGAACTTTCCACTCGACCCATGTCCGCCAACACGTTTCTTATCTCCACCAGTATATGTATTCTCGTCCGCATCTAATTTCTTAGAGAAGATAGCCTGCGCAATACGTTCACCCTGTTGGATAAAGTAATCTTCCTTACCGTTGTTGTATAGTGTGATTGCAATGTTACCGCCTGTTTTTTCGTTATAATAATAATCCATATCGATAATACCCGTAGTATTTGCAAGCATTAACCTATGCTTTGTACCATGACCGCTACGAGGATATATCGAAAGTACCTCATCCTCTAACATGTACGCTTTAATATCCGTAACAAACGTGTACTGCTCCCCAACCTTAAGCTCTACATCTTCCTTTGAGAAGAAATCAAAAGCAGCCGCTTTCTCAGAACCTTTATACGGTAACTTTGTATGCACCTCTTTATGTTGCATATAGCCATCGTCTACAACCTCAAACCCTCGAACCTTTCCATTCGGAACCTCTAACATCTTCAATAATTCCGCAGCCTCTAAGACCTTTTCTACTACACCTACATCTAATGCCTTAAGCCCCTCTAAGTTGATTCCCATTTTTACCTATCTCCTCTACATAACTTTTATAAATATTAGTGTGTTTACGTACAATGAAGTACGGGATAAAGTTCAATGCCACCATAAATACTACTTTTAACCATTCCCAACAAAGGAACAAGTAAATTGGCGCTCGTCTCGGCAAGACATTTTCAGTGAAACGAACCGCTCCTACGCCGTCTAACGCCATATAGAAGTAAATACCTGCAATTACCCATATAGAAACTTTAAATAGCACAGAGAGCCGTTTCTGCTTATCTACACGCACATCTTTCTCCGCATGCACCTGCACAGGTACAAAATCATCCAACTTCCTTACTTCTACCTCAGCATCCCTCATAACGATTAACGTACTGAAAGCGATAAACACGGTAATGAACGCTCCGATTGCCACAAGGAACATAGAAGCCTCCAAAAAGAACTGAAGCGTTGTATACATAACCAACACAATTGCTAGTAGCGTATTGACCGTAGCAGCCCCATATAACCTCTGCATATGTCCCTGTATCTTCTTACCTCTCCTTAACCATGTATCATTCATTAACCCGGACATGTACATCGCATACACCAGATACATAAGAAACCATGCTCCGAAGTACCCATGCCACACAAAAAATTCTGATAGCATCCGTTTTCCTCCTAATCAATTAAGTGATACGCCGTGTCCATATCGATATTCCCTTTCTCTAAATGCTGAAACACATCCCACTCGAGCGGGTAATACTTAGACCCTTCCGTCTCCAATAGATAGTCTTGCAGTTTATAAATGTCCCCCTGAGCTTCATCGACACCTCTGTTATAGGTTCTATTTGCTCCAAGCATCTCAACAAGCAAAACCTGACCATCTGTTCCTTGGTGATTACAATACTTACATCCGTCTGGATTCTTTTTATACACCACAACAAGTTGTTTCGTTGTTCGAAGTTTAGAATCTATCCAACCTTTATCTTTAGCCGTAAGTACATATTCTTCTCTACAATGTTCACATAGCTTGTCTTGTAGCGTTTGATATAAGACCAACTTTAGCGCTGTACCTAAATCTAATGGACTTGCCCCAAGTTGCTTTAACGCATTTCGTACCTCAAGCGTATTGTTGGCATGTAACGTCGTTAACATTAAATGCCCGGTAGTTGCTGCACGTACCGCTGCTGCCGCTGTCCCCTCATCATTAACCTCTCCAAGCAGGATAACATCGGGGTCGGAACGTAAAACAGATTTTAAGGCACTCCCAAACGTAACCCCACGCAAATCGTCTGTACTTATCTGCGTTACACCATCTACCCGGTACTCTACAGGATTTTCAATTGCGAATACCTTCTTCGTTCTTCTATACAACTCCATAATGGTATGGATTGCCGTGTACAAGGTAGTTGTTTTACCCGAACCCGTACCCCCAGAAAGGATAATCATCCCCTCTTTTAAGTTAAGGACACGCTTCATCTCCAGTGCTACGTCATCTGGAAGCCCTAACTTATCTAAGCTTCCAGTTAGTGTGTTAGCATACAAAATACGCAACACAGCCGATTGTCCGTTTATTGCAGGTACAAACGACGCACGAATATCGTAATCATTTGGTCCAAATCTATGCGTCATCCTACCGCTTATTTCTAATTCATGTATATTTTCAAGTGATACCTCAGCACGGTTACGTAAGACTGTAATTAACCCATCTACTGCGTATTTATGTATCTTACGTACCGGAATTATCTCCCTACCTACACGAAACTCCACCACACCGTAACCAGACCACTGATTGATATGAACGTCCTTCGCCCTATTCTCAATTGCATCGTTTAAAATTACATCAGCAAGCTTATTTAATCGCTCATCTGACCGAATTGTCGTAGGCGTGAAATACGTATCCGTGTTTTGTCTCTTTCGATACTCCTCACCAAACCCTACGTCCATATCGCCCTTCTCATCGAACGCTAAATTATTTTGTGTTTCTAACATCATGTAACCTCCAAAAATCAAAATGAAAAGCAGACACTTTCTTTATGTCTGCTTTTCACCTTTTCCCTTTTTCGTTACTTTCCCTTAACCTTTACAGGTTTGCGATTGCATCATCCACATCAAAGTCATCGATATCGTCATCATCGTTTTCTTTGTTTTCCTCAGCGCCATCATCACCATCTTCGTCATCAAACTCAGATAATGCATCGTCATCCTCTGTAGATGCTGCCACTTCCTGCTCTGCTTCGTTTTCCTCAGCAAAATCCTCTACATCGAAGGCATCGTCGTCAATCTCATCAGCTTCTTTTTTCTCTTCAGCAGCCTCCTCGTTAGAAGACTCTTCTGCAGACTCATCATCGTTCTCATCGAACTCTGCAAAATCATCCCCGTCTTCTGCGTTATCCTCTTCTTTAGGCTCTTCTTTAGCTTTAGGCTCAGCTTTAGGTGCTTCCTTCTCTTTTGGCTCTTCTTTAGCCTTTGGCTCTTCCTTCGCTTTTGGCTCTTCCTTCGCTTTTGGTTCTTCTTTTACCTCAGGCTCTTCTTTAACTTCTGGCTCTTCTTTAGCCTTTGGCTCAGCTTTTACCTTTGACTCTTCTTTTTTCTTATCTGCCTTTGGTGTTTCTTTAGCTTTAGGCTCTTCTTTTACCTCAGGCTCTTCAACAGCATCCTCTAGGTCAGAGAAATCATCCTCTGATTCCCCTTGTTCTGTTTGCTCTACCTCTTCTGACCCATCATCTAAGTCATCCTGAGAGTCTGAATCATCAGACTCATCACCCAGTACATGCTCAAGAATCGCTTTTTGTAGCGCATCCTGTACTTTACTGTAAGGAACTGCCTCATCCGCAGAAAGTACAGCAGTTAACTTAGCGAACTCAAGTGTAGTTTCAGCCTCACCATCCGTTAGGTCATCTTCGCTGCCACTAAATACAAGCTCAACCTCACCAAGCTTACCTACCGCTTTTTCGTTTTTAATTCCGCCCTCTAGCACGTTTTCATGGAACTGCAGTAACGTCCCTTCGCTCATAACCGCTTTCACTTCATCCCAGTTGAATGCGCTCATTAAGAACTCAACAAGTAGATATTTATTTTTATCGCTTGCCACTGCGTCCGGAATGAATTTGTCCCCTTTATTTTCAACCTGCTTTGTAATTAAACGGTCATACCCTAAGTTTCCAAACGTGTGATTCGTATGCCAGTTTGCTAACGCCTTATTCGATAACGTTGCAATCGTTTCAATACGCTTTCCTTTACGTAAACCTAAAATACTAAAATACTTTTCTTTCGCCATTATGTAACCCCCATCGATTGATTTAATTTGTTTTGTGCTTTCCTTTAACTACTTATAGCTTAACAAAAAAGAGCCATACAAAATGGCTCCTCCTTATCAAGCAGTTACTTTATTTTCAGTAGATTCGTCTAAAGAATCTGTTGTTTCTACCTTACTATTTAACTCGAATCTAGCCCCCGCTAAAATCTCATCTACTAACTCCACTAACGATTGTCGGAGTTGTTTATCCTCACGTAGTGCTTTTTTAAACTTAGGGGTAACCATTAGCGATTTCATGTTCTTTTTCGCTTTACTTGGCTTTAACTCTTTAAGTGTTTTTAACGCCCCGAATCCTAATTGGAAGTCTTCCTCTACTAAACGGAATCCCCCTTTTTCTAACCACTCCTCGTTAGGGTTTTTCGGTTTTGCAGTCACCCTAACCAAGTAGAGGTTATTTTCAACATCTCCTTTATGGAAATCATCTGTATCTACCTCTACAACGTGAATAAAGTTACCATCCTTTAGACCGTCACAAGCCAGTACAGACACCTCACGGTCATCAATAATACGTTTAACCGTATGAGAAGCAAATGTTGTATTCTTATTTTTTAACCCTTTCTTTGTGAAATAAAAATTAGGCTCTAAGAATACCGTATCTTCATTTGCTCGATTATTATCTACTACTATAGTAGGCATTACTTGAAACGTATCACCCACCTTAACCGCTACCGCATCCATTGTAAACCCTTGCTCTACCGAACCATTTAACCCATAACCTACGCCATACGTCTGTTTAGCCATACCTAGCCACCCTTTCTTATCCGTGTGCTACCTCTAGTTCTGCTGTAAGCCCTGTAAGTAACTCGGATACTAACCCCTTTAGCTCGTTCTGAATTACTTCACTTTCCTTTAACTTGCTTGCAAAAGCAGAGAACACTTCTCTTTGTTTATCATTGAAGCCTGTTTCCTTCTCCTGTAACTCACGTAAAGAGCGGAAATAGATAACATCCGCCTCTATATACGCACCATCTTCATGCAAGTCCCAGTAGTCTTCTTTATCATCTTCCGTAGGTCTACGAAACTCATCTTTCTTATCACGTTTTACTAATTTCGTAGCAATACGTGCGTAGTAAATATTATCCTCATACGTTTCTCCGTCTAAGAACAGTTCATCCTCGACCTCGTTTATTCGAAGCAAACAACCGTCCTGTAACGCATCCGAGCCAAGCATCGTAACAGGTATCTCGTCAAACCCACGGTTGATTTGATACCCTAAACTCGCTCCGTTATCCTTATCTTTTTTAGTCTCATCGAAAAACGTATCGATATTCATTCTTGAAATATCATGGAAACTGTAATCCTCTGGCAACTCCTCCGTAGGTCGGAGGAAAAAACCCTCTCCCCTACGGTACACCATTACGTCGATTAAACAGTTTAGCCCTGTTTTACCTCGCTGCAGCTGCGCCCCTACCATAAATTTATCTACTCGCATTACAACTCACCTCTATTTATCTTTAGGTACTGCGTACCCTTTTTTACCACGTTCACGGCGTCGATAACCCTCCGGCATTTCTTCCTCAGTCATAGTACATACAATCTCATCTACTTCTGTATCCCCTGCATCTAAATGAATACCTCGTACACCACCTGTTTTAATACCATGCACCGGAATTTCATCTACTGCAAAATACATAGACTTACCTTTCTTATCTTTGAATCCAATAAATCCATCATCTTCTAACAACCACACGTTTGTTACTTCTTCATCTTCTTTAATTTTAACCGCTGTATATAAGCTAAAGTAGCGCTTTGCCACCTCATGCTCTACTACCTTTGTACGTTTCACTAACCCATTTGTTTTGGCTGTTACTACGTATTTTTCCATATCATCGACATCTACGATGAGCGCACCTATCATATACTCCCCATCGGCTAAATCTACCCCATAGTTTGCAAGATGCTTACCTGTCTCTTTCCACTTACATTCCTCAATTTCATGGATAGGTACATACATATAATTACCTTTATTCGTAAAGACCATGAACACACCTTTTGTTGTTCCCTGACCACTAAAGACTTCCTCATCGCCCTCTACAATTCCACTAACCTCTGTTGAGTTGAAGCTTCGTAGAGAAGAACGTTTGATATAACCACCTTTAGAAATGCTAACCACTACATCTTCCTCTTTGATGATATCCGTTTTTGCTACATCCCAACTCTCTTCACCCATAATCACCTCTGAGCGACGTTCCGTAGCAAATTCATTCTTCACCTTTTCATAAAGTCTAATGATATGTTCATTCAGCTTCTTATCGTTTGTAAGCAGAATATTTAATGCTTTAAGTTTTTTTAACAAGTCTGCTTCTTCTTTTTCGTACTTAGCTTTATCTGTACGTGATAACCTGTGTAACTGCATAATTACAATTTCCTCTGCTTGTTCAGAAGAGAACCCGAATTTCTCGATAATTGCAGCCTTTGCACCTGCTTTTCCATCAGACTCTCGAATAACCGGAATAACCTCGTCTAGTATATCCGCTAACTTTAAGAACCCTTCTACAATATGAAGACGTTTATCACATTTATCTTTATCATGCGCAAGTTCCTTACGTCTTGTTTCGGTACGGAAATCGTTAAATACAACAAGTATCTCCTTTAACCCTAATTGAACTGGCTTCCCGTCTCGAATCGCTACCATATTCATGCTGTAGTTCTTTTGCATGGGTGTCTTAGAGAAAATATAACCCAGAATAACCTGCAAATCCGCATCCTTACTGCATTCTACAACTACCCGATTAACAGGCTCACCATTTTCAAGACCGGACTCATCGCGAGCATCAAGCATGCCTACCACTTCTTTACCTTGCGCAATATCTTTTAACTTATCAACCATAGCTCCCTTTTTCATCTCATAAGGGATATCATCAAACACGATGTATTGACGTTTCTTATCCGACTCTATATGATACTTTGCACGGAATTTAACGTCTCCTTTACCTGTCTCATACATCTTCTTTAGCCCAGAAGCTCCCACAATAACCCCACCTGTAGGGAAGTCTGGAGCAGGTACAAACTCCATTAAATCTTCAACCGTTGCACTTGGGTTTCTTCTTAAATGAATACAAGCGTCCATCAACTCTCCCAAGTTATGAGGTGCGATGTTTGTCGCATACGCTGTACTAATCCCAGTAGAACCGTTCACTAGTAGGTTAGGGAAATGCACAGGGAATACGACAGGCTCTTTATCCGTATCGTCAAAGTTATCGACAAACTCAACTAACCCGTTCTTCTCAAGCCCCTTTGTCATTCCATCCGTTACGATTTGACTCAATCGTGCCTCCGTATAACGCATTGCTGCGGGACTATCTCCATCAAGCGAACCATTATTACCATGCATATCTATAAGGGGCATACGTAATGACCAATGCTGTGACATACGTACCATTGCCTCATACACCGAACTATCTCCATGTGGATGATAATTTCCGATTACCTCTCCTACCGTCTTTGCAGACTTTCTATATTTACTATCATATGTATTCTTACTTACACTCATAGCGTACAGGATACGTCTCTGTACAGGTTTCAAACCATCCCGGACATCAGGAAGCGCTCTACTCGTTATTGCATACTTAGCGTACGTACTAAACCTTTCCTCCGCTACATCGCTTATTTCTACGCTCTCAATTGTTTCAGCCATACTACTCAATTCCCTTCTACATCAATCTATCTGAATTATACCAACATTACTGCATATCTAAGTCGAAGGTGTTATCAAACAAAAAAGCGCCCCATTACAAGGCGCTTTTATACTCTATTTAACTTTTACATTGTATCTTTTGCGTTGTTCAGACGACATAAACTGGGCAACAAACTGTAAATCATACCAACGTAAAGCAGCCATCTGCTCTTGGTCTTTTTCTTTACGTAAGCTCACCTTAACCACACTCTTAAACGCTCGTTTCCCCATATCACTAAGTGTAGGATAAAAATTCCGAAGGTGCTTTAACTGGTTAGGTGAAAGCTTCCCATCCTTTTTAATTTTATCTGCTACACTTTTATAAAATGTATTATTTGAACTTTGCAATCTTTCATCTAACGCATCTGCCAAAATTCTCTTGAAATACTCCGTTTTATCTTTTGTTAACCTCGCTGCCGTAACAAGATTTCCTTCTGTATCATAGAAATCATCTTTGAAATCATCCGTAAATTTCTTAATACATTCCGAACCAACAACCATTACATTGCTATTTAGCTTGTTTACAATCGTATATTCGTACCTAATTTCCTCATGACCACACAACTCACATGATGCATCACAATACTCGTTATCCTCTAAACCCCGATACACCCACTCCAGACGGGCTTTGTTGAAGTCCTCTTGCTCTTTACTTAGTCTGAATAAATTTATAGTTGCCTGCTTTAACCACTCTGTATTCATTACGTCCCCTCACCCATCTCAGTGTATTTTTGTTCTTCCTTACTTCTTACCTATAATATACCAGTTGTTTATATTTTAGTCAATATTAAAATGTTATAAACGAAAAGACACCAAACGACTGGTGTCTCTACTTATTCCCTATTACTCAATCGTACCCCCACGGCTTTTGCGCTTACCACCAGTACGTTTCTTCCTAAACTCTTTAACGTACCAACCATTAAACTCCCGTAACCTCGCAAACGCCACTTTAAACCGTTTATCGGCATCCTGATAATCCTGTGTCTCCCTCACATGGTCGGGAACCAATCCCATAGTATTCCTTTCAAACATCTGCAAGGCTTTTGAAGCTTCATCACACTCATCGTTTAATTCTTTCTTACGTATTTCAGCCTCTTCACGTGTCATATTCATTTTAATCCCTCCAGGTACTGGTCATCTCGGTACATTACATACTTAATACTGAGATTTTTATTTGCTCTGTATACTTCTGTGCAGCTTTTACACCATCAACTAACCTATCTCCTTTTTGCTCCAATACATCTTTTGCCTTTGCAATCGCCTCCTTTTGCGTATTCCCAAACACTAACGAAAACCCATTTTCATGACATACTAGATATTTCCCCGACCCTTTGGGGTTTAAAACTAAAAACCACTTACAACCATTTTGAATGAACGTCTTTTTTATTTCTGCACGTAAACCAAAGCAACCAATAATAGTAACTACTTTTTCACCAATATGCGTGTATAAACCGTCCGTTCTTCTCGCCAACATTAGATATTTTTTCTTTTTCATCTTCAGAACCCCCGTTACCTGTATGTTTTATTTTTCTGCTTTACCACAGTAACCACATCGGTCTCTCGTCCATAACCCGAAATGCATAATAAACGGGGTACCATCCTTTCTCTCAATAATTGAACCTTCATTTCCTTTCCCGCAATGCTCACAGTCGTTATCCTTTTTCTTTTCTTCGTATGTTTGTTGCTGTTTAATTAACCCCGCAGTAGCTTCCTCACCGTACTTTTCCAAACTTTCTTTTTCCCATGTATAACTCATTTTGTCTCCTCCATTTAATGACTTGTTTTATATATTTAACCCTTATTTCTTCCTCGGTGTGTTTACAAACATAATATCTGCCGCTATTTTAGTAGCTTTTCGTTTCCACCTTTTAGCCATATCCTTAACCGCTTGACTATTGGCGATTTGCTCCTCTGTTAAACCTGCCTTTTTATAAAAGTCCGCCGCCCTCACTACTGCTTGTGTATATCTCATTTTTGTCATCTCGTCCGCTCCCTCATTTAAGTTATTTGTTAACTCTTTTCTTACTGCTAATATACCAGTTTATTATATTTTAGTCAATAGTTATTTAAAATAAAAAAGTACTGAAAATATCAGTACTTTATCCTTTATTATTTAACCCTGCAATACTCTTTTCGTTCCCTTAAAACCAGCTCTTTCCCTAAGATTTCATCGTAACACCGGAACTTTATATGTGTATCATCTACACCCTCTAACGTCCCTTTCACCCCTTGGAACGTCCCACGAATTACATCAACCTCGTTACCTACCACATACATCTTCGTTTCCACCCTTACACACCCCATTCTTATTTTGATAGAAGACTTAATTTACACAATAACGGATATCATCAAACACCTTTTCATATTCGTTATGTTCAGTTACTTCACCCATAACTAAAAACTCTAGTACAAAATCCCTAACGTTTTCAATTGTCCAACCTAGCCCGTCCTCGACGATAACAGAACCATTTCCACTCCAAGCAGCATTGTAATATAAACCATCTGAACCTTTTACAAAATTCTTTGTTATATCTTCATTTGTATAAATTTCTTTAAGTAAATTATTCGTACCGTTCTCATAGATACCTACCGCTAATTTCTTCTCAGACCACTTAACTGACACATGATAGCTATCTATATCCAAATTTAACTCGTTTGCACAATACACCGGAAACCAGTCCCAAATTGTCTTAAATACCGTATAAACCCCACCTACCGACATTCTGTAACCCATTATAACCCCTCCTCTTATTCCTGCACCTGTTTATAATGCTTAACATATACCGCTTTGTCCATCTGTTCATACCAACTATAGAACGCCTTACTTACCGCTCCTCTTTTTGTACGTTTCCACCCTAAAGGTATTTTATCGTAAATAACACCATTGAACGTAGCGAACAACACCACTAACTCATTGCGTTTCTTACTATAGTAAACTTCATTTCCTTCTCCGTCTCTAGCAACTACTCTACCGCCATCATATACCATTTCAATGTTCATAAATTTATCCCCCATTGATAGAATTTATATGTTTCATTACATAAAGTATACCAGTTTATTATATTTTAGTCAATATTTTAATAAAAAGAAGACACTGGAAATCTCCAATGCCTTTTTACACCCTTATTTGCTTACTTAGTTAAGTTTGAAAAGAAATTACCAATAGCATGTGCTACATCCACAAAGAACGTTTTAATAGCCTCTAACACGCCTTGACCCTCTTCGCTCTCCATATATCCTTTAATTTTACCGAATGTCTCTTTCGCACCCTTAACCACACTATCCTTATACTGACCTAACTGATTTACAAACTCTTCACTATTTGCGATATTACTATCTTTAAAGTTAAACATGAAATTAACAATCGTATCTTTTTGCGTACCTGTAATTGTATCCTCTAGTTTTAGTTCTTTGATTTTTTCATCTACAATTTTTTCAACCTGCTCTTTTGTTAACTGCTCTTTCTGCTTCTCATCCAACTTAGCAATCTGTTGTTTCATATCAGCTACTGCAACGTTTAACTGCTCATCTGTAAAACCTTTTTTCTCTTTATTTTGCTCGTTGATTTGTCCTAGCATTTTCACTTCATCTTGTGCAAGTTTCATATCTTTCTGGTTAAGTTCCACACCTTCTTCTTTAAAGGCATAGTATACGCCCGCTAGAGCGCCCTCACCCGTTGCTGTGACAGAAGAAGCCACCTCAATATTTACATCCGTTAAACCCGCTGTAAGCGCCGCATTTCGGTACTGGTCTTGTGTAATGCGTGTAATGTTTTTAGGTGTTTTGATATCAACTTTAACCCCGTCACCCTTATCTGTCTTTTGAACAACTACACTAGAATAAATATTTGACGAAGGGTCGCCCTCCCCAAGCAGCTCAATCATTTTCTTTCCGTCCATTGTTAACGTTTTGAAATTATCTTTAACCTCTAAATCCTTCTTCACCTGTGATAATTTTGCATCATCTAAAGACTTTCCTTTAACAAATACCGGTTCAGACCAAGTCTCATGTACGACATTATCCTTTTTAATTGCATCGTTTTTACTATCTCCCGTTTCTGCCTTTGCAAAACTACCTCCAAACGGTGATACCAATAATGCTAACGCCATACCTGCTACTAATTTCTTTTTAAACATGTTTCATTCTCCTCTTCGTTTGGTTTTGTATCTTCTTTTAGATTTCAAGTACCTTATACTAATCCCTTACTACCTCGTAGAACTCTTTGACTACTTTCCGAGTTGTTGACTCATTTACCATTTTCATATAGGTACAATCTATATCCTTGTTGCACTTTTCAATCTTCATTGTAATTCCTCCAATAAACGAATGTCTTACTTCCGTACCTACAATATACCAGTTTATTATATTTTAGTCAATATATATATTATGTTTATAGAGGGCTGAACCTTCAGCCCTAGTCTTCATACCTCATTAAAATTAATTCATCGTTTATCATTTCATGTGTCACACTACCTACACCATCTAAAACAAGATTTCCTTCCTTATTTCGATAAATAGTAATTCTAACCTCTTTACCGCTAATATTTACAGGAACATCCTTAGCAACAATAACCACAGTAAACCCTCCCTTTATTTCTCTTCAACAGGAAACATATTTTTTGCGTTTGGTACTTCATAACGAATAACGACCTTTCCATCGCACATACCGCCATGCATAGCCCCTAAAAGACCCTCCAGTCTAGGTTGACCCTGTAACTCCTGTCTCACGCTTTTAGAAGTAATAACCCCAATCTTTTTATACTTAAGCAATAAGTCATCAACAGAATCAAAGGTCTCGATTTTATCACCGATTACTTTATATACAAACCTTTCTTTATCTAATTTATCTGCCCAACCAAAGAAGTCAAATTCATAGCTTCCACTGAAGATATCAACCTTTTGACGGTTATATGCGTTCTCAAGAAATTTAATACCATGCAATTCCGTATACATGCAGCTAAATTCCATTTTATCATCTTTATACACATTTATTACTTGAGTCCCGCTAAACATGAAATACTCGCAAGCAAGTAACTGCTCCGTAATTTCCTCCGGCATCTCGCCCCAATTTCCTAACATATTTGGTAACTCACTTACTGGTGTACTTAAATTGATAACTGTAAACATAACCGATTCCCTCTTTCTCATTTCGTTTTTGATTTCCTTTTGTTTTATTTCCTTGTCTATAATATACCAGAATATTATATTTTGGTCAATAATTTGTTGCTAAAAAGAAAAAGCACCGGAAACCCGATGCTTTGACTGCCTACACTATCTACCATACACTAACCTCGGAAGGTTTTAAACTCTCCCACGCCTCATTTAACGCCTCTCGAAGTAAATCCTCCCCACATTCTTCAATAAGCATACGCATCTTCATACTCTGTTTTCCTTCTTTATCTAACGAGCGATATGTATAGTTATCAAATAATCTACCGTTACCAATATACGTAAAATTTCGTTTTCTTTTCGCCTTCACACCTACATCAGAAATGTAAAGTTTATTATCTCTAATCGTCACACGAATATCTAATGTTGTGCCATCTTCTTTTTTCTTTGTAATATGTATATCTGGATTCACTATAATCTCCCCCAATGTTTATTTAATAAATAACCTCTTGTACACGAACCGTATCCGTAATATGTAGCGTACGATACCACTCTCTAAAATCGTCCACCGTAAAGAATGTCTTTTTAAACGAGAAATCCGCCTCAGCATAATCATCATACGCCATTACTTGCAATTCCGTATCCCCATCTGAATCAGCTAAGAATGCACGTACTGTTAGTTCTCCGCCTGTTGTAAGCACCTGCGATGTATGTTTAAACTCTTTAACCGCATTCCCGTTACACGTAACCATATGACCCCTCCTAATTACTTTATTTCAACCACCCTATACGCTATATTTTCAACAATATAATCTTTTACCTGCCCGAAACTAACTTTCACTTTCTTGCTATTAATAAGCTCCTCACAAAGACCTACAATTTTCCACACATCCTCAGATTTTACTGCCACACCGCTAACCTTGGAGCAGTATACATTCAACACCCTCCCATCTGACTTGACCTGCACCACCCCATCCTGCAGGATATCAATCTCCACCTTATTCCCATAATTAAAGATAATCATAACCAAACCCCCTTATTTTAGTGTCGATACCTCAACTTTACGCCCTGTTCGATACTCATATCGTTCTTTTGCCATTTCCCAATCTATATTAATTCCCTCTACAGCCCCTTTAAAGAAAGACTTCATGCCTTCATATAGCTTACACACCACTTCATACCGCTCTTTTAAGTCTGCAAGCTTATGACTGTTATCGAAATCCCCGGCAATATAACCTGAGCTTGGATGCTCAAAACTACCTAAGAATTTTTGACCCCAGTAACTGAACTTAAACCCTTTACTTGCCTCATATTCATGGAAGAATAACCGAGAATGAGTCACCTCCCTGTACACATACTCCATAAATTTTAAGTTGTGATACATATCTATTACACTTTCTCCGATTGTTTTCTTTGTCACTCTTGCCACGATTAGTTCCCCTCTCTATCTATCTGTCCCTGTTAGATGTAACTGAATGTAAGTAGGTACAAACAATATCCGATTTCTTCCGTTATCTATCTCTCTCCGTAACTCTTTTAGCTCATCAATCTCTTTCTTCACTTTGTACACATCATCCAATATGGCTTCCTCTAGTGAAAAATGACCACTTGTTATCGCTATAATATCCTTTCGGTTAGCATAATCCTCTTCAGTACGCTCTTTAATCTGCAGTATCTTAAACTCTTTAGCTTCAATAAGACAATCCAACCCTTTACATATAGTAAATCTCTTTTCCGTTGTTAATTCATTCACTGTAGCCATCCTCCTTATTTATCATTAACCTCAGTATATGTTCCGATATATGCTTTTCCTGCTTTCCCAAACGATACAAAGACCTTCCCATCCTCAAGCTGCATCTGTTTAGCCATCGTACTCATTCTCATACCATTTTGAACTGTAAAAAAGTAAATTCTCCCGTTACTCGCACTTTTAAACCGTAACGTATCGTACTTGTTACCATTGTAAACACCTGTATGTTTAAACTCTTTTGCGTCTAATGTAATTTGAGCAGCCATACTATCTCCCGCTTCCTTAGTAAATATTTGTTACTTATACTATACCATTTTATTATATTTTGGTCAACAGTTGAAAATAAAAAAGCACTGGCTCCCCAGTACTTTTACCTCCTTAGCTTTCTTGTGGAAACTTATTTACTTTATATCTCTGTAGTAACTCTACTGCTTTCCTCATTTGCTCTTTCGATGCTAATTTGTAATTAGAATCTTCAACATTCTCTTTCGTTAGCATATATTGAAATCCGTAATTGTTATCCCAACCATGCATGACATCATCTGAATAACTAACAGAAGTAACATCGCCATCTTCCATCTCAACATAAACCAGTAATGGCTCGTTCTCTTTCTTAACCGTTCGTACCAACGCAGCGTAATCTACTTTACCTAGACTGTTTTCCAGTAGGTCATGCAGACATTTCGACTGTACACTGCTGAAATCCTCTTTAATACCTTCTTCAATGCAATCTTGTATTGTTTTATATAGACCCTTACCGTTTTTTCTTACCTTGTTCTCTATAATATCTTTAACTTTTTGTCCGTAATAGTTATTTATTACCGCAGTTTCAACATTTTCCAGTTTCGCCAATCTGCGCGTAATGTAAATATCGTCACGCATAATCATTTTTACCAGTTCACGGTTTCCTTCTACAACATACTTATTCACTTCAACCATATAACCAACCCGCCTTCTGTTTTATTTTCCTATATTAAATATACCAGTTTTTTATATTTTAGTCAATAAAAAAGAGCGCAAATATACGCTCTTTTACCAAACCCTATTTAACTAACTCCCCTTGCACTAGCAACCTACCATCACCCTCTGAACGGCATGTAATCATTGTAATAAGCGCATGACCCTCTACATCATCAATTACATACACATCCTTAGCAGATATTTCACGCTTTTCTACGATTTTATACATATACGTTCCCGTATCATCGCTGACTACAATCTCATCCCCTTTATTTACTCTATCTAACGGACTAAAAAGCAGATTCGGGTCTTTCATGTGATGGCTCGCTAACGCATAATTACCTTTCCCCAACTCTTGCCCTGCCTTCATCGTTCCTGCTCCCTTATACATCCCCTCATCACTAACCCCTTTGATGATTGGTAAGTCCAAGTTTACACTTTTAATTTGAATGCGCCCCACAACTGCATTGTCTGAAGACTCAGCCTTCACAATGTTTGTCACACTTACTGGCTTTACATCTTCAAAATTATATTCGGCTTCTTTTTCTTTGTTTTTCTTTATATCTGCAACCGATGTTTCCTGCACTAACTCTTTTGTGTTCGATTCCACCAAGTAATCTTTTACATAATCCTTAGATGCGTAACCTACACCCCCAACTATTAACAACCCCGCTACTGCATGTTTTACAATTCCCAAACCTACTCCCATTTTAACCCCTCCTTTTTTGTATTTCCGACACCTACAGCACAAATTATCACCATTGCAACCGAGATAAACAGTCTAATATACTCTTCGTTTAAATAGCAGATAACTACCGCTATACAGCTGATACCGACCCCTAATAGAAATAAGCCTATCGCTACCTTTGTAACCGCCTGTTTGCTACGTACGACCACGAAACCTGCACCGCTGACCACTATCCCTGCATATACAAAAGCGCTCCACCAATCACCCTGCAGCATGTTAGTAACCACTAACGCTGCACTTACGACGATAACCAATATATGCACATGTTTTAACCCTCGAGAACTCATATACAAACAACCCCTTTATTTTTAATAAAACCTAGTAATCCATCTCAATGACTGTAACCTTGCTAGCCGCATACCCCTCCTTATGTAACTCCGCAACTACATCAGATACCTCGTAATCTTCTACCGTTTCTCTCACACGAATAATTGCGTTTGCCACCTCTCCTGCATCAGCAGTTGTTTTAATATATTCAGAATCTAATTTATACACATTCATCCTCATTACCTCCGTTTTTAAAGGGGCTTGATATCCCCATGTCTTATGCTAAAAGCCCATCTATAATTTGTTGTTCTTCTTCAGTTTTAACTGGATACTTTGCAGATACCTTGAAAAGTCCATTTTCATCAATCACTAATGCTACTTTTCTCAACCCCTTTACAAAATAGTAAATCGGCTTTTTCTTCCACTGTATAACTTTACCGCTTTCTATAAGTTCCTCTGTACGGCTATCCATTTTACTTGTGTTTTCTTCCGATTTCTCTGCCATCTTCTCCAATACCACAAGCTGTTTTTTATACTTTAGGATTGTCGCCCTTGTCACTGGTACTTTCTCACCGTTGTCGGATTTTCTAATCATTTCTTTTATTAGTGGTATATTTTCAACACTCATATCAAGACCGCCGTACTTGTTTAATCCTTTGCTTGCATTTGACAATCTATTTTCTTCTTTCCATTCCAAGGCTTCAACACGTTCTTCTTGTGCTTTGACTTCACCTAATAACCTAAAAATCTTATTTTCTATTTGTTTCGCCCTTTTGAAGAAACTACCTGCATTACGCTTGTCGTTCATTGGCTGCCCATTTGTTTGAGCATAATGGGTGCGGTCGCTTTCGATTGCTGAATTAAGTTCATTTCTTAATCTTTCAAGTTTTTGTTTTGCTAATTCTAATCTAGTTGCCATCTTTATCCCTCCAACGGTTTCTTATCTGTTATTAATATACCACGTTATTATATTTTAGTCAATAGTTAGCCGCTAAAATCCGAAGTACAGCACCTTTAACCTAACACCTCTATTTTCGTACAGGTCTGCATGTCATCTGTAACCGTACCGACGTTAAATACATTACCTATATAATAGTCAACTGCATCATTATACGTACCTTTAAACGTTGTTGTAATTACCTCTCCACCATCGTATATACAACGTAATTGAATTTTACCCCACTCTTTTGCAAAGAAACGAAGTGTTAATTCACGGTAATCGATTTCTTCAAAACCACCCCAGACATACTCAGCTACAAAACCCTCTGTGATAGGAGCTAACTCCTCTTTAATTTTATCTTCAATCGTTTCACTAACCAAACAATGAAGTTCTTCAAATGACATACCTTGATTTTCTTCCACAACCGCTTGAATTGTATCCTCGTACCTTTTGTTTGCTAATGTTGTTTCTCTATTTACAAAATGAATCATTTTTAGTTCCCCCTGCTTTGGTTTTATTTGTTGTTTGTTTCTGTACTTATAATATACCAGTTTATTATATTTTAGTCAATAGTTTCAGATAAACAAAAAGGAGTAGATTTCTCTACGCCTTGCAATCCAAAATATCCGCTACCGACATATTGCTTTTAGGTTTAAATACATTTACATAAGTCATATCCTGACCTGTATTTTGCAAATCAATTAACTCATCAACCACATCTAATTTGTTATCACATTCAATATGATACATAGAACCCTCACCCGTAATAACCGTTATTGTCCACTGCTCAAATGGTTTACCGAATCCATCGAGCCTTGTTATTGCGCTATGCTTTTTACACAAATCCGATAACTTATTTCCTTTTGCTACCGTATGTGCAAGCTGTACAACATGTGAGTGTTTGCGAACCCCTTCTGGGTCAATAACATTAGCCTTTTCGACATCTTTTCCATGTTCTTTTCTAAATAGGTATTCCACAAGACCCCTCGAAATACCATCAATATCTACTAACCATTTGTATGAATACCCTGCAGTCAATTCAAGAATTAAACCTTTACTGTAGTTCATTTTATATCCTCCCAATTTACGCTGCTTCCACTGCTCCGCAAAACTCTAATGTTTCCTCAAACATCTCTAATGCTTCTAACATATCGTACTTATGTATGTTGTATTTCCCTGTGTACCGATTACAATCCAGTTCCTTCTTTGCCTCTTCTACATTTTCGAAACACATATAGATACTATAACAATAGCTTGCTTCCTCATCTATGCGTATACGTACATCACCTAAATCTGTAGCTACCTTATGCGTAAAGCTACTATTCTCTAAAGCTGTCCAACCGTATCTATTTAAAATTCTCTTTGCTTGTTTTACAAACTCAGCCATCTGCTTTTTTGTTACTTTTTTCATAAGAAACCCTCCTAGTTATTTAACAATACCTACCAACCTGTCGGCACGTAACTTTCGCTCTGAGGTAGTAGTCTGACCTTCCCTGTTTTTATATTCAATTCCCACTTTAATCGTCTTTCCTGTTTTGCTAGGTGTAATAGAAGTAACCGTTTCATGAAACCCAAAATTCCAGACCGTCACAGAACCCACCACTAAATCTTTTGCTTTAACCGCAGGTGTTTCTCCGATTCCCTGTAATTTAATACTTAACATACGAATCTCCCCTTTACTTAGGTAACCACCACAACTAACATCTGGTAACCTTTCATCTATCTAAACTATACCAGTTTATTATATTTTAGTCAATAGCTTGAGTTAAAAATAGACCTTACTTCTTTTCTTTACTTAAGTACTCATCTACTACAGCGAAAGCAATCATGTCTTTATCTGTAACGATTAGTTTCTCTTTAAAATTAATAGCTACTATAACGGAATCGCCGAACTCCACGTCCCAAACCTTATCTCCTACAGAAAACCCTCTATACATAGCTTTTTCCACAATAACCCCTCCTAGTTTTAGTAAGGATTAGGTAGTCCCTAACCCCACTGCTCTACCTGTAAAGGTTTATGAAACCTCCGACACTTTTAACAACTCAAGTGTTATTTCAATGCCTGCTACACTCTTTGAACTCCATTTCCAGTCTGTAAACCCTGACTGGAAATCAGACTCTTTAATATAATAGTACCCATTACCGTAGAACCTCTTTTGTCTTTCTAATCTATACCCTAGCTTCTTAAATTCCTCTTTATAGTAGTTTAAGTCCTTCATAATTAGAACATCCACCTCTCTATTGCTTACTTCAACTGCTATAACTATACCAATTTATTATATTTTAGTCAATATTACGTAAAGAAAAAAGACGGTGGGTATCCGTCTCTCTTCTGGAACGCTAAAAGCAGAGGTATACACCCTCCGTTTTCCTTGCGTATTTAACAAAAAGCTAGGTTATTGGCTATCTTCTAGCTAGGTGTAGGTTATGGTTACCTCACAATACTATCATCCAATATACCTAAAATCAATCTTATGCATCTTCTTTCAGAAGACCTTTTTTCTTTTTGTATGTCTTTCTACGGTTAGCACGTTTGTAGCAACGGAATAATTCCTCAGCCGTTAACCCTAATTCTTCTCGGATAACATGACCTTCGATTCCTTCCATGTACATCTCTACTGCTTTTACCTCTTTTTCATTTTCTTCACGGTCTGGATTCCAGTAACGAGTATCAACCTCATCGAATGCATACTCAAACTTTGTACCACCTAAGCTTCTGTATGTCTCATATAGCACTGGTAATGTATTCATTCGTGCCGGAGTATGCGTACAATCTAGTGCCGGGCTTAAATCCCCTAGTTTATCACTTCTATACACCCCTGCATACCAGTGAGCAACAGCAGCTAAGCGCTCACGACTCTCTTTATGCTGTGCAAGTGCCTCTTCACGTGTCAAGCCGTTTTTAGCGTACTCCCCGCCTAAAATAACTGCAATTCGTTGCTTTGATAGACCTGCTACCTCTGCAAGTTCAAACTGTCCATAACCATTTAAGTAATAACGTAGGTACTCATCACGTAAAACGTCCCCATCAATCACTTTTTCTAACATATGATAGTCCTCTAACGATAGTCGTTTCTTAAACTCCTTATTTACCTCTGGGATATTGTATCCCTCTTTTAAAAACTTCACTAAATTCTTTGTTACTGTACTCACTGTACGTTCCCCTCTTTCTCTTTGTTAGTTTTATTATAATTTTATTTAAAATTTAATCTGTTTAGTATGAATAAATCCTGCAAGTTCACAAATATCATCTTCAAATATGCTTGTCATAAGTATAATCAAATACGAGCTTCTCTTTAAAACTGAGTAAGGTGTAAGCTCACCTACTGCGCTGTGTACCTTAGCCAATTCACCATCTAACCAAGTAGCTAAATGTCTTTTTTCGGCTGCTGTCCAATCCAATGTAGCTACCCTGCTCTGACAACTTCGAATGTATTTCACATAATCCCGCGCCCGTAACTCTTTGTTACTTAAGTCTAAATTGAACGGTGCGTTTAGAAATACAGCCATTAACCCGCTCGCCATGTATTCTGGTTTTTCATAGTCAGGTAAACTGTTACCTCTACCCCAACATATCTTACCATCCCCAGAATACACGTTAGGAATCAGCAGCTCTTTATCATTTAATGCTGAGCGTAATTTTACCGAAGCCCCATGTACCTTTAACGTCGATGTATCGTATTTGAACCACATCTGAACACCAACACGACTAATGATTTTTAATTTCTTATGTCGCTTTATATACGCTTGGTACACATTCCTGTAAGCCTGTCTTACACTTGCACTATATTCTGCATCAATCTCTGTAATTGCTATACTTACATTTATTTCAGAGTGGATATTTGGAACATTTGCGATAACAAAACCGTTACCATCGGCGAAACTAAGGGAAGAAATATTTCCCTTAATTTTAAGCGACTCCCCGCCATCATCCTCTTCCATATCCTCACTCGGAACATCTAATGTAAGGTAATCCATTGGAACTTTCAACAGCGAATCGTCCACCTTGATTACTACTTTTTTCTTCACCCTAGCTCCTCCTCTCTACTCAATCATCTAAGAACTCACTTAACCAAGACTCGTAACCATCTTCTTTTTTCACACTTGCCACTTCAGTCTCAGCTACATCGTCTATATCGATTCCGAAATCATCGTCATCAAAAATACTTAGAATATCGACCAGGTCTTTGCTTTCTTTCTTCTTAGGCACTGCCACTCTTTTCGCTTTCGTTGCTTTCTTAAATTTATCAGCCATACTCCGGTTTGCCGGGATAACAGGAATACGAGAATCTCCAAATATGTTTGTATCTTCCTCGTTAACGAACCTGCATATATCTTCTAACCTCTCTGCAAGTTGCTCCGATGTACTCCCTGTACCTACTGAAAACTTATTACTTCGGCTATTAAAACGAATCTCAGTAACTTTAACCTTCTGCGTAACCTGCTGCACTGCTTTTACTACCGTTGCTGCCGACATCATATTTGTTCCGATATTTTGAGGATGACTCACTGTAACCTCGTCGCAACTTAATTCATGGTCGCCACGGGTTAATTTTGTTCTCCAATTTTCTATCCCTACGAATATGCTATCTAACACATGACCTCCGCAAGCACCTGCATGAAACGTAACCCTATTCCCCTGCAACTTTAACGGGTTTTCG
Source organism: Bacillus cereus group sp. MYBK15-3 (assembly GCF_051916765.1). Lineage (NCBI taxonomy): Bacteria > Bacillati > Bacillota > Bacilli > Caryophanales > Bacillaceae > Bacillus > Bacillus cereus group sp. MYBK15-3. Next base: position 68,328 of record NZ_JBQAHG010000006.1, on the reverse strand, counting down.
TTCCCGCTATACAACGAACAAGGAATTACCTGACCATGCCACTCTTCATTACCTGCATCGATAAAATGAACGTCACAACCGTATTTATCGAATATCTGAAATTGAGCTAGCAGTAACCTCAATCTCGCATAGTTATTATCTACACAACTGACAAGGACGACCTCATCTACCTCCGAGAATGTATCTACTACACCTAAAACCGCACTCACATCATTTACAAATCCGGTACTGTAGTAAATTCCTAAGTCGGGATAAGCTACTCCGTAACGCTTCGCCAGAACCTCCGCCTTATTGCCATTCAAATCTTTTCGTAAAAATCCCTGTCTAAGAAGATTCTTCTCCTCAACCACATCCCCATCTATAAGCACGATGCAGTTATCGTTTGTATCCGTATGGTATAAATTTGTCAGGTTAGGCATCACATAACTCCCTGTTCCGCCCGCTCCAACGACTACCGTTACTCGATTCACTTGTTTCCCCTCCTTAACTGTCTTTATCATACCACATTTATATAATTTAGTCAATAGTTGTCGTATCAAAATGAAAGAGGTCTAGAACAACCAGACCCCCTCTTCTTTCACATACTGTAGCAACGTTAACCCGACTTTAATCTCATCCTCCATTTTAACCATAACTGCCGCCTTATTTTTACCTAACTCCTGATTGGCTTTTGTTGCGTTTACACATAACTGTTTTAACGCAATAACTAACGCAGCGTTCTCATCTTTTCTCGTCTCTAACGACATAACTGGGTCTTCTAAAATTGGAATCACTTTCGCCATATAACGAAGCGCATCTATACGTTTTCGTTTCCCCGTCATATTGCTATGGTCACGCATAAAGTCTGGAAACACCGTTTCATGTACCACACCTACGCAACGCTCCCACTTCTCTCGGAAAGCTATCAACACATCTTTAGGAATTGCATCCACACTTACCTCGTAATCATCAAATACTGTAAGTACTGGTATCTCAAAGAACTCCCTTGTAAGACCTTGCTCCCCCTGCAACATATCCCCATGTAACGCATGATAATCTACCGTCATCCCTTCACTTACTAATGCGTTTATGTAGTTGAATACATAGATAGAAAGCATTTGGTTTCTTACAAACGTATCAGAGCCTGAACCTACCTCACAATCTTGGTTTACCGGATATCTCTCCCCACGTACTTTTCCTTCGCCACTCAATAACCTTGCATGCATGTGACTTATGTCTCCGTTTGTGTACGCACGGATATTGCATAACGTATGTACATTTTTACTTACACGCCTTACATGGGATAGCGCATCAAACACCTGCAACATATCCGCACTTCCACGCTTCGTAAAATCAATTAGGAATAGATTTGTACCTAAATCATTCCCACGACTCATTTCTTGAAGCAGCCCACTGCTACCTTCTAACATATCCACCGAAAATACTCCATTATACCTACTTTGTAGTACATCGATGTACCGTTTTCCTCTATCAGAAGGGATGTATAACCCTGTTTGGATATCTTCATCACGGACTGTAACCCCAATCCCCTCACCATCAACCAGAACGACCGTAGCCCCTCCAGAAGCGTTTTCTAAACGGAACATAAGGTTGTAAAGGAAATGGCTTGTAAGACCTCCTAAGCCCTGTATAACCACTATATGATGCCCAGTTATACCCTCATCAGAAGACTTTATTTGTCTTGCTCGTAATTCTTGCATAGTAACCATGTCTCTACACCCCCGTCCAGTTTATTGCGTTCCTATCTCGGGATGAACGCTCAAACTCTGTAATGAATCTTTCGTTTTGTAAATCTTCTGCTTGTACGTAACGTAAAATCGGCTCAGCTCCCGCCATCCAACACTCTCTACGCCTATCAATTGTGTTTCCTTGTATCATACGTTTTTTAAAATCACGAGATAACTTTTCTTTTAAATATGGTACATCTTGAAACTGCGCAGAACCGTTTAATACATTACCACTTAGCAGCTTTTGCACATTAACCACTTGTATAAGTTCGTTTTTGTATGTTCCATGTAAACTGCCCGTAACTAACCAATCCACAACATACTCCGAACCATAATCCGCTCGGTAATGCCTACTAGATGACATCCCGCTTTGAAAGAACGGGAAATTTTTATTCCCAATCTTTTGTTTTACACGCAATTTCCCTCTAGATACCAAAACCTCAAACGTACCTGCAGGTAGGATATAGTGAACGGAATCCCCTCGCTTCTTCATAAACGTATCCATAACGCTCCAACTACCTGCCTGTTCAATCTCACCCGCTTCTTGCTGCAGTAACGTATTGAACTGACGATACGTAATTTTGTATACTAAATCACCAAGACTTATACCACTTACCGTCTTTTTTGTATGTACGTATACTCCATCTTCTTTTAACTCATAATAGGTAACATCCGATTGAAACGAATCCATCATTACACCCCCCTTAAAATAAATCCCGATTTGTACCCCCACGTAAACTCTTTACTTTCTCTTCTAGAAAATGAATCCCATCTGTTGCTTTATCCTTTAACTTCATAACCTCGCTTTCCGTTAGGTTACTATTTGGTACTTTTTTAATAAACCTTGCCTTTTCTAACATATGTTCTCGCAGTTGTGTCTCAACATCCTGACTTGCCATACCTTTAACACCGCCCCATACGTTTTATTCTGACCTCAGTATACCACAATCTTATATTTTACTAATGTACTTGCTTATCAAGACAAATAAAAAACCCTTATGGATTCACCATAAGGGTTCGTTACTTAACTATATTGTTACTTCGATGTTGACCAAGCAGATGTCATCTTAGATGCCATTTGTGCGAAGAAACCATCAACCATTGGTTGGAATGTTGCGTATAATACTGCAGAAATAATCGCGAATACAATTACCCCTAGAACTACCATTAATAAATTACTTGAACCTTCCTGCATATCGAGATACCTCTTTCTGTTATTAGATTTATTTTATGTTGAATTACCAACATGTTTATCAACTTTACGTTATATATAGGCTATTATCCGATACGGGTACGTATCCTGCATCTTCCCATGTATCCTCTGTATATTTAGTTATCACGTATCTTCCCATGTATCATCACTATATTTAGGTATCACATGTTCCTTTACCTATCGGGACATAATTACCCCGTTTCTACACACAAAAAAGCCCTCCACATAACATGGAAGGCTTTCTACTTGCCTATCTTATATAAACGTTCTAATTTTTGCTCTACAATCCTCAACCACTTCTTCGGGAGCGTTATCTTTCTTAACTACGCCTCTTGCTTTCCAGTCAAGGTTCTTTTGTTGGTCAGTTAGGATAACCCCACTGATATTTAACCCCGCAGGAAGCAACACCTCGTAGCCCCAACCACGTACCGTTGACGTTATTGGACAGAATGTCGCAAACCCAGTCGCCTCGTTAAACTCTTTTGGCGATATTACAATTGCCGGTCTATGACCTGCCTGTTCATGTCCAGCTTGTGGATTGAAATTCAAATACACAAGGTCTCCTCTTTCAGGTGCTTCCATCATCAGATAAGTTCATTCCCCTCTATGCCCCAATCAATCTCGTTATGTCGATTCTCAGGCTTACATTTTGATAATAAATCTTGCAACGAATATTCCTTTTGTTGCTTTTTAGGGACTAAGCGGATTTCCTTTCCCTCCGTCCCCTTTATAACTTTTAATTCAAATTCAGAACCGACATCAGCTCCCACACTGGAAGCAATATCTTTAGAAATAATAACTCCCAAGCTATTGCCCCATTTTCTCATTGTTGTTGGTGCAGACATTACACCCACCTCTTCCTTTTCCTTTGCCTTCTCCATAGAACCAGTTTCTTTCATCCAATCACTTTGCCTAGTGTTGTCGTTACCATTTGAGTTCATTTTACCATCTTCCTCCCTCAATGTCTATACATTGTTTAAACATAAATTAAACATTGTCTAAACATAGTATGCACGTGGGTCAGAAAGATATACCATGAACTGCTATATTATCTTTTATAGGTAAAGAAAAGAGCGCCACAGCACCCTTTATTGCCTAATTATCCGCGCCCTGCATACTCTTTAACCGATTGTTTAGGTGCATTTCACACCTATAACAAAGTATAACTCCCTTACTTTTCAACCATAATAAGGAAAACGATGCAAGGGCGTGGAACACATGAAGATTGATAAAGAATGGATACCTTTCTTACCTCATATTAAAGACCGTTTAACCGCTATAGAGCAACACAAGGCGTGGATGAAAGCCAATCCAGATGATAAAGAAGGACTCAAGCACCGTAAAAAGCTCATAGCAGCCGAAAAAGAAGGAATTGAGATGGGCATATTTATACGTAGGCTCAACGAAGCTATAGACGAAACCAACAAGGAATGGAACGAGAAGTACGGGAACTAAAAAAGACCACTGTTTATGTGGTCCCTGTTTACTCTGCATGTACCAATTCATTTTTACGTAGATTTTGATAAGCTCCATAACCCTCTTCTGTATCTAGATACGCCTTTTGAAACACTGTCGCCCCTATTTCTAATCGTAGCAACCTATCACGACTTACACGGAACTCATGCCCGTACCAACTTCTAACAACTAATCCAGACTCTTTATACTCCTCATACTGGTCTACTATCTCAAAAGGAAATACAAGCTCCCACACATCTCCTATCTTATCTTGTGCTTTCTCTGCTTGCTCTTCACCTAATACCAGAGAGAAACCATACCACTGCTCGTTTTCACAGAACTTACAATATACATTGACCCTACCATCCGGCAAATCCCCTACCTGATTCACATGTAGAAGTAGTTTAATTCCACCTTTTAGACCTACCATCGCATCTAGAGGAATGTTTTCAACGTAAATACCCTCTACCACGCTACCTACGACTGGATACATTCCACCTAAAATCTGAACCCCTCTCTGCATACTACCATCCTCCCCATCATCTTCCTTATTTTTTGCTACATCTATCGAAGTCCCAACGACCTCTATCCGTTGTTAAATAATCTCTTTGGTATATCACACACGTACCTGTATGGTTACTTACCTCCATCTTTAACATCCTGTCTCTATGTACCCAAAACCTTTGACTGTCCATATCTACAAGAAACTTACTTCCATCTTCATTACACTCAACCAAATCCACTTTCATCATATGTGACAGCGTCTTACCCATGTATTCCTGCGCCACATCCCCTGCCATCATATCTAGGTACACACTTCTCTTATACACCGCACCATCTTCGCTGAACTCACATGAAAGTTCCATATAACCAGAACCCGCTCGTCTGAACGACACAGGAGTTAACTCAACAAGAATATATACCTTACTTCCTACCAAATCATGTGACGGGATATTATCTATATAAAGATTCATAACTACTTGACCCTTCTTCCTCGTTATCTTATTCCCAAGAACCGTTGCCTTACCCAATCACACCACAACCCCTTCCTTCTAAACCCCAGTATACCTAAGAATATAAAACTGCGTACTAAACTGCTTATCAAAAATAAAAAGGGTACTGTTACGCACCCTCACCTTTAGTTTATAAATTCTCTTCCGTTCCAATCCCATTTAGACTTTGGATATTCAATACCTACCCTTCGCTCCGTTTGTGTGCTGATTACATTAAAGTTTTCAGCGCCTTTCTCTGTTTCTACAAACGCACGACTGTACACGAACCCATCAGCCCCTAAAATAACTAAACGGTCACGATTCACCCAAAAGGCATTACCTTCCCCACCAAGGTACATCTCAACTAATACTTTATGTTCATCTTCATCAGACACATCGATATCAAGAATTCGAACCCTATCCATAACCTTTTCTTTTGTACCTACTTTATCTTTATAATTACCGATTTCGGATGTATACCCTTTGATTGTGTGTTCAAAATCATTACCGTTTTCAGTGAATTTGTACGTTACAGCAACCTGTTTTCCTCGACCTTTTGCACTTACCACTTCGGCATCAAGCTCAATAAACCCAGTATAACAATCTTTTATATACGTAGTTGGTAGCTCTTCTATAAATAACCCTACAACCGCATTATCTTTTCTTTCTACTTCACGACCCGCAATAACTACCTTTTCTGTACCTAACATATAAAAACAGCTCCTTTGTTTTCTTGATTTATTTTGCTTGTTTGCTTCCTTGGTTACACTATACCATTTTATTATATTTTAGTCAATAATTTAAGAAATAAAAAGAGTGCTGTTACGCACCCTCATTATCTATGCAATGTTCCCATAAAGCCATCTAAGGCAACCGTAATACCGGGTCCAAAAGCTGCTAAGTAAATAACGAGTGCAATTACCCCGATAATCGCCACTAACATAAATGCTGAACCTTCTTGCATACCTTACTCCCCCTATGCTCGTACAGAAATATCTAACGTACGCTTCTGAATTTTGAAGGAAAGTAATAAGAAACCACCGTAGCAAATGCCCATAATCCCTAACGCTGCAGGTGTTACCTCGGTAAACGCAGCATATAAATCTCCTGCCGTAACCTTCATTGTTAACGGGATAAGTGCAGCGATAATTAACGCCACATACTCTTGTAAACGTTGGAACTTGTTTTTACGGTACAACTCATCACGCTTTACTAGCTCCGTTGACATGTTCTTTAACGGACGTTTGAATAGGCGCTTCGCATCCCCACCATCTTGATATGCGATTAACATATTACGATGGAAGATATCTAAAGCCGTAAACTCGTACTTATCGAAGTGTGAGAAGTCTAATTTACCTGTATTTCTCAGTACCTCATACGTATGTTTAATATCCACACCTACACGACCGTTATAGCTTTCAGATACTTTTTTAAGCGTTTGTGCTACTGTTTTACCCGTCTGCATATGGAATGAAATATCTAAACAGTAACTTTCTAATTGTGCCAAGTCTCTCTGTACTACATTTAGTTTTCCCGGAAGGAATGAATAGTAGTACGCAGACATAACACCCGCAATAACCCCCATTATAATAGCAGGGATAATTGTATCAGTTGTTAGATACAGATAACCTGCACCTAACACCATACACACAACGGCTGTAAAGAAATGTTGGGGCTTTGTAAACGACCGAATGAACTCTTTACGATTTGCTTTATCTAGCTCTTTCTTACTTAACTCAACCCTCTGTTTACCTTTTTCAGCCTCAAGCTTTTGAATTTCTTCTAAGGTTTTCACCTTGTTTACGCCTACTTTATTGATAGGACTTTGTTTTACTTTGCGGATACCCACATTAACTCCTCCTAGCTTGCGATAAATACATCAGGTATTTCGTGGTACATACGTGCTTTACGCAATCTCCCTTTTAACTCTTCGCTCAATTTCCCGTGTACCACTCTATCGATATAGTCGCCAGTTGCTTCATCATAATCCGTAACCCTTGCAAATAACGGCTCAGATACAACACCTCTACCCGGCTCATACCCTGTATATTCCACAACCTCACGAATACGACGCTCAATACTTCCATCAGGTAAATACACTGCCTCCATATGAATACCAAGACCTAATGTAGATGCGATATCCTGCATTAACACCTCTTGGTTTAAGTTTGGATATCTTCGTGCAATCATCTGAATCATACGTGAAGGGATTTGAGCAGCCCCAATCGCATGGACTGTAGAACAGAAGTAATGACCTGTTAACCCTGCATCAAGTAAGTCAAACGCCTCATCGCCACGAATCTCAGAGATTAAGAACCAATCCGGGTTGTTACGTAAACCAGACTTGATTAACTTAGAGAAATCAATAGATTTACCTACATCTTTAAGCTTAATTTGCCAAGAGTTAATATCCTTTTGAGGATAAATAACCTTTAAATGACTATCCATTGTATCCTCAGCAAGCGTTATCTTCATATGGTCAGGTATAGAGCCTACAATTGTCTTTTGTAGCTCTGTTTTACCAGAACCCGTTTGACCACTAATCATAACGTTAATTCCCATCTTCATTAGCAGGTCAAGTAGTTTTGCAACCTTGTCATCACACACAGAGTCTAACGATGACGTAGCCAACCTTGGGTGGGAAATACGAAGTGCCATTGTTTCCCCATAAGGAGATACATCATGCTCCATAAAGTTAACACGAATTGTACCTACCTCGGAATCGAAAATAGGGTCTAATCCGTTCCACTCTTTATTCTTCCTTACTGCTATACGTAACCCAAGCTCTTTTACATCCTCAGCCGTTACCTTTGCGTTTTTATATACATACCGACCTTTTACGTTATCTTGTATACGTAAATCCGTACCATTAAATGATACATCGGTTACGGTCTTTTTAAGCTGTAACCCACCTTTTCCATCCGATTCAAATAAAATATCCCGCAGAAATGAAGTCTTTACAACCTCATCCATAACTGTAGCGTCTACTTCATTTTTTGAATCAACGTTGTTTGTTACCTTTTTATCGATGCCACTATCTTGCCCCTCTAGCTCGATATCTCCTGCACCCACATCCTCAAAAGCTTGCCCCTCTGTACCATACAAAGGGGTGATTTGAGAGTCCGGGCTTTTCTTTTTACCAAATAGACTACCTAATGCCATTCTATTACGACCTCTCTTTTTAGAAATTTAAACCATCCATAGCTTTGGACATTACCTGTACGATAACCACACCTACCCAGATAAAGATAAATGCCGTTGTTAATACAAGTGAAGGTATTGCCATACCTCGAAGTTTAGTAGACTTACGAATAACCAACTCATCTAGTTTGTTATCGTTCAATCTATCAATCTTATCTTCTAATTCTGAAAGCGCTCCTTCATCTGTACCATGTACATACATTTCATAAACAAGCATCATAACCTGACTTGCTTCTCGTGTACCGATGAAATCTGCAAACCCACGGAACGCCATATACGCTGACTCAGGGTCTGAATTTACAGTTACCGTATCTACTAACTTAACAAGCTGCGTCTTTAACGGCTCTTTTACATAATCGCTAGTTAAACGTAACGTTTGAATTACGTTACCCCCAGATTGTGACCCTAGCAAACTAATAAACGTTGTAAGGAACTCTGGGAACATAAACGCTAGTTTGTCTTTACGCTGATTATGTAGCTTCATCATGTTCCAATACGGAATTTTCCAACCCATGTATCCAAACGCAGGTGCTGCTAAAGTAAGTAGTACTGTTTCGGCTGCCATACCTTTAAACCAAAATAGCCCAACGACTCCGGCTAACCACAGAAGTATCATTGCAATTACATGCTGTATTCGCTGACGACGAAATAAACCTATATTAATACCGAGCATTTCATAATATTTCTCCCGGTTTTCCTCCAGTAATAACTCACGTAACATGTGTTATCCTCCTACTTTCTTTTCGTGATAAATACTTGGTCTTGTCTTTCTAATTTCATGGTGCTTTTAAATCCTGACTGGAACTTTAACTTCCCTGTATAGTTAATCGTTAAAGTTTTACCAGTGTTTTGTCCTGTATCTCCACTAATTGAGTAAGATATCCCAGACTGTTTCAGCTGATTTCCATAGGCTTTTGCCTCAGCACCAAGACCACCATTTTCACGAACAATATTCGTCATCTCCGTTGTTCGTTGCGTGAATTGTTGACTACCCATAACCCCTATCCAAGCTTGGATACAAAACACTACAATGAACGCAGCGAATATCAGCATACCGAACATCGTTTCAACAAAACGACTCATGCCTTAACCTCCTTCAGAATCAGCTTCTTCTCTGTTTCCGATTGGACTTTTCCTTTTTTATCAAGGAGTTTGACACGATACTGCACACCTGTCATAGCATCTTTGTTGTTCGTAACGTTATTGTTTTTGTCAAAGAACACATACGAAATCTCAATATCACGGTCTGTGTTAGTCTGTGATTTTAAAACATTCGCTGTAACAGTAGCAATCGTATCTTCCATATCCAATCGGTAATGTTCTGGGTCGTTCCTCATTGCTCCTAAAGTAGCAGTTTCTAACGCACCTGTTACCCTTTCCGCTGACATCGTATTGTTGGTATGGTTAACCATTAATGGCGTCATACAGATAAGTAGTAATATCAAGGAAACCCCGGCAATTATATACTTGCCCACTACCATCACCTCTTTATGAATTTACAATCTCTATCTACTTAGTTTGTTTCACACCTTCTCTTTTATCTTACTTTCTCTAACCATCCTTTTAGCGCAGCCCCTGTTTTATCCATATACGCATCACCCGGAGCAAGCTCTTCTACTTTTCCATCACGAACCTTTAGAAGTGTTGGTACACCTTCTACCTTTAAGGTTTCAAGGATTTGCTTGAAGCTATCCATATCTTCTTTCTTCGCATCGTCCGTGTTGTAGTACTCTATCTTCATATCCATATCCTTAAGAACTTTATCCTGTATTGGACGGTAGTCACGACAGTTTGGACATGTTGGTCGCCCTAAATATATAATTTTAGACTCTCCACTACTTAGTACACTTTTAAAATCAACTGTAGTTAATTTATTTAAATGAGAGTTATCTTCCTTATACTCAGAAGCGTTATCTAACCCCGACTTATACTTACTTTCATGTGCAAAGTTAGACACCTCTTTTGCTTGTACAGACCCTTTATACATTAACCACCCACTGCCTACACCCGTAATAAGTAAAACAGCCGCCAATGTTGCAACCGTACCCTTTCTCTTCTGTTTTACCTTTCCCTTTGCCTTCATAGGCTTTCCGGATTTACTATGCGGTTGATTCTTTGTTTTTTCTTCTTTTTTGGTTTCCTTACTTTCCATGAGATTTTAATCCCCTTCCTGTTACGAGATACAGTAATAGATTAATGTCACCCCATTCTCCACTTTCCCTTATCCCGAAACACAAAAAAGGTAGTGGACACAATATCCACTACCTTTTACTCATCTATCTAATTGCAGCTTTTAATTTCTTACTTAACAGCTTCTTTTAATTCTTTACCCGGTTTGAACGCAGGTACTTTTGAAGCAGCAATATCCATTTCTTCACCCGTTTGTGGGTTACGACCCTTACGTGCAGCACGTTCACGTACTTCAAACGTACCGAAACCTAATAACTGTACTTTTTCACCTGCAACTAATGTATCTTTAACCCCTGTTAGGACTGAAGCAACCGCCTTTTCAGCTTGCGCTTTCGTTAATTCTGCATCTTCCATTACTTTTTTCACTAATTCTGTTTTATTCATTTTAGTTCCTCCTGTAGCTATATCTAGCTTGTTTATTTTATGTAAACTCTGGTTGTTTCATAGAGATAAAGGGATTATAGATTCCCTTTATCTCCATTATTAAACTCAAAGCTTAAAATCCCATCTACAACTGTAGGTGTAGCTCCTTCTACAGAACCCATGCAATCAGCTGCTCGTAATTCATTAATTGCTTCCGAAGCCGTCATCTCTCTACCTAAGTCCACAGGCTCACCATTTAGGTTTACCATAGTTACCATAGTTTTATCAAGACTAGCCATACCCATTACCTCCATCTATTTATATTTCAAAAGCCTTTGCGCCTTAGCGATACCTTTATACTAACACCTTTTATCTGTTTCAACATGCAGGTTGTTATCAGACTCACAATCCCGTATCTCTACTTTTCTATAAAAATAACGTACCTACTTTATAACAAACCTTCGTTTTCTAGTAAACATTAAATCTACATTAAGTCAACACAAAGTCACGTAAATAGAATCGGATTTTAAAATCAAGTCAACTTTAAGTCCACATGGCTTCTTATTTTTAAGAAATAACCCCTATACTCTATATAATGCGTGACTTTAGTCTACTTAAAGTCTACACTAAGTCCACATAGTTACTATCGACCACTAACGCAGTTTTACATCATCATGGCAAGTATACCCGCCAGATTTTTCTTCATCTTCCTCTTTTGCAGGACAAACAGCAAGGGTAGTATCCTCACCTAGTTCTCTTCCTTTTTTAAACATTAAATCAGAATCATATTCATCCATAGCCTTACGGACTTCATCAAGTAACTCAGAACCCGTTAATCCCATATTGATTAACTTATCCGATATCTCTTTACGATAATTCGAACGCTCCTGTCGCTCTTCTAAAGTAAGAGAATCTAAGAATTCATCAGAACCCTCAACTTCTTCCTCGTCGTCAGGCATACAATCTTCCTCTTCAAATAGAGTTACTGCACCCTCATGGAAGCTGTGAGCCTCATCTTCACTATCGTAGATAGGTGAATCGTCTCTACCAGATAAATTCATATTTAACCAACTCTCTGGGTACGTATGGTTGTTTATATATACCCACTCAGCAATATCATCGCTTTTATTCGTTGTAGACTCCCCACCATGTACAACTTCGTTACCATCTTCATCTACATATACAGTGTCAACTCGGCTCTCCACTACCGTACGCTTAAATCGTTTTACACGCTTTGGAATTTCAAACACATCTGTAGGCTCGATTAGAGCGTGTACCCCATTTAAACAGAAGCGTAGTAAGAAATCGTCCTGCGTAATAATTCGTCCAAACACACCATAACAACGTGGTTGCATCTCATTCGCATTATCAACCCCACTAAAGAACGCCTCCATACGGTGATGGCTATGCGTCTCCACAATACATTGATAGTTCTTTTCGAACCAATTCATTAACTTATCCTCTTTAAACGTACTTCTAATCCCTGTGTTGTACTGCTTCGGACAATATACAACTAATTTCCCATCAACAATTAACCCATCTTTATGTTCGTTATATAAATCTTCCGGAATCTCTTTATCATATAAATTCCAGTAGAACAGTACTGAAGCCTCTGTTCGGAATTTCGTAAAGATATCCTTGTAAAAGTCCAATGTCATTAACCAATATTTTGCAGGTATTTTAGGTACTAACATCTGAACACCTTCTTTACCTTTACCTGCATTCAGTTTAGCAGTTGCTGGGAAGCTCATTTCCTTTTGTGTAAGGACTGTAACCCCGTTACTGTATGAACGGTACACCCCATCATCCATTACCTCTATTTCTGTTCTGCTTCGTTTGTAATCCGCAGCCTTACCTACCTGTCTTTTAATAAATGCATCAGTCCAAGACATCCAATCTCTCCCTTACCCTTTTATTTGTTATTATCAATACCAAGAAATTATATTACAGTCAATGTGAATATTTTAAAACAGGCTCCTCAACCGAAGAACCCTTTTTTACCTGTATTCTGCTGCGCTTTACTCATATATGGCTTGATATAAGGATGTTTACCATCCCCACCATCTAATACCACCATATCCATTGTTGCGTATTTACGCCGCTCCAATAACACACTCAACATGTAATCGTACGACCACTCAGAAGGCAATAACCTCTCATCTGTATCGTAAAACTCACCTGTCGATTTAAAGTAATGTATGGTTACCTTTTTTACAGGCTCGTTCATACCACTATCACCTCATGTATTATGTAACCATTATATAGTATGTAAGGTATGCCAGTATCAAGTGCCTATGCCGTGGCTCTAGTTTTAGTGTTTTGTATTTTTAGCGTTACACACCTTACATCTTATATAATGTTCCCTACCATTCAGTAGGTTATATCTGCCCTAGAGGTATTTCATTCAAATTTAAGGATGCTTAAGCCTGTTGTTTCTACTTAAGTCTACCGATACCAATATATTCATTCAACGAGGGAAGTTGTGATGATAAATGTACCCTCTAGAGCAGGTATAACATACTGACTTTTATTTTGCCGGTGTTTCCTTGGCTACGTTTAATTTAACACAATCCCTAATCTTTGACTCGCACACTGTTATCAAAAATAAAAAGCAGGAGGAAATTTCCTCCTGCTCTCAGACACTAGTTAATTTGTTTACGTAGGTCAAAGGTAGTAAATAGCACGTCACGAACAAATGCGAAACGTTTTTGCAATGCCGGATTACTATTGTAGTTAATTGGACCCAATGCTGCAGACATCTCAGAAGACGTTGACGTATGTCTTACACGTTTGTATAACGTTTTTTGTTCTTTACCCGCAAGCATTACTAGCTGAGCAGGGTTAGCGAAGATTTTAGCACCACTGAATGCAAATTCTGCAATAGCCGCCCCATCTTTCTCAGCCACTCTAGCCTGTACTCCCGCCTCTCTGAACATATCAGGATGTAACTCAATGAATTGTTTTAAACGATTCATACGTTTTACGTCCGCATCTGTAGCAGAAGCGTTACGTCGCAACTGACGTCGTTCTCCTTGAATTAATTCCCCGGCTCTTTCAAGCATTGCTCCTGCTCTTAAATCGATTTCAGAAGGGTTTGCATGCCCTAAACGGAACGTATCCGACTTATCAGCGTAAACTTTACCAGATGTAGCATTAACCAAGAAGTGAGGATGTACAAACAGCTTCTCTTTACCGACAGACATCATCATAAATCCGCTCTCTTTATCTTCTTGCTCAATTTTAGCTACATACCCTTTTTCTTGAATCTTACCTAATTTATTAATACCGCTTGGCAATGTACGCAGTGCCGTACGGACTTTTTCGAACCCATCACCGTAGTCCTTACCTTTAATGGATTTTAAGTACTCAAGTGCAAATTTAGCCGCTAACTTACTCTTATCTTCCTTAACTGCTGTAGCAGCTGCCTCTGCTTCACCCTCTGTAATTCCGTTAATAATCATATACGCTTTTTTCTCGAACTCTTGACGTTCTTTCAACTTACCGCCCATATTCTTTGCATTACGGTGATTTGCATAGAACTGATGCGCACTTCGACCGTTAAATATCATATCGAACCAAGCATCGTCCGAAATATCAAACTCTAGCCAAGCGCTTACGTTTACCTCAGAGTCAAAACGTTGGATACTAGAAGGTTTGAACGTACGGAACTCACCTTTAGCAATATCCATTACTTTAATATAATCCCCGGCAATTTGTGCCTCGATTTTATCTTTTTCTTCCCAAGCATCTACCTCAGGAGTTGGCTTATAGCTTTTCGGATTCTTAACCGCCAGTAACTTCTCAATTAATTCCTTATTTCGTGTTGTATGCATGATACGAATCGAACCGTCACGCTTACGGAACACGACACGTACAACTTTCTCACGTAACACTCGAATCATGTCTCGAGACTTGATATCACGAGGGTCTGGGTGATTCAGCATTTCATCAAACTTCTCAAAGTTGTCCTTAACCAGAAGGTTTAACAAATCAATGATAGCCTTTTCAAACTCTCTGTAATCATCAACGTTTACTTCCTTAAGTCCTTCTACAACAGGCATTTGAATTAACTTCATAAGCTCTCCACGGCTTACAACGTAACCTTCAAACGTTTTTTGATTTACTACATGGTCGATATTTGTACGAATCATATTGATATCCGCACGAGTTACCTTAACTACATCAGCCTCAGCAATTTCTTTATCCGTAAATACTTGGTTAGGGTCTTCTTTTTTCGTTTCTAACTCTTTAAGGTATTCGCTGAACTTAGTTTTTACAAACTCCTCTACCGTCTTTTGCAACTTAGCGTGATTTGATTTCTGTACCTCTAACACGCCACGTAGTGTTTGCTCAGACGTACCAAGACTGCTATAGAACGCTTTTACATCAATTCCTTTTTTCTCATGTGCTTTCTGTAGCTTAAGTACTTCACGTTTAACAACTTCTTTTACTGTTTTCTTAGCTTCTTCATCCAACATTGCGATTGCTGTAACTACTGCGTTTCTTGCAGTCGTCATATTCGCCTCGCCCGTCTTTTGATATTCCTTAGAAAACTCTTCTTTATACTTTTTATTTTCGAATGCAGCGTTCTTAATTACACTATCTACAAATGGATATCGGATAAGACCCGGTAATGTTGTAGGATTTGGTACTGCTAAGCCGTAAGCTGCTCTTACTGCATCTTCATATTCGTTTTTATAATCTTTTACTTTAACCTTTTTACCACCAGAGCCACGAACACCGTATAACGCTCCCGCTAACTGCGCTCTGTACCCAAGTTCGTGTAGCATACCATTAACCATTTTAACGCCGTTATCGTCGATAATTCCTTGCTCCGCCAGTTTCGTTCGAATTTCTTCGCTTCCGCCCGCAGAACGCATTACCATCTTACCTTTAATAACAGAGGTTTCTACTTTAATTCCCGTTGTTTTGAATCCTTTATCCGCTTCTTCACCTAACCAAGAACTGAATGCGTTCACATCGAAGAAGTTGTGTACCACCTTTCCATCCTTCTTCACTATAATTGCATCAGGTAAGTAATGGAGTCCATTAGGTGTGAAGTCTACACCACTCCACTTACCTTTAAACCCACCAATTCGAGGTACATCAGTTTTATCCCCATACTCTACGCTAAGCCCAAGCGCACGTAAAATATCCATTGGCTTTAATCCGATGCCTAAACGGTTAACTACTGCTTTTTTAGATGTTCCAAACCCTGCCACAAGCATGAAGTCATCACCGTTAAGGGAAGCACGAATCTCTACCTCCTCATTGAACTTTGTTCTCCAAGCTTTACTTGCGTAAACTGTAAGTTCATCCAGTGTCATATCTCCGATTAAGTCACCGTCTAGATTTGAAACCGTTACTTTTTCTGGTTCTGGTGCTTTTGCTAACTCAGCATTTAAATCCTCTTGCGTAACTCCAGGCTCATCATCCACCTCTACGTGACTTATAGAGATAAACCCTGCTCCTACATATAAAAGACCGTCTTCTTCATACGTATACCCATGATAGTGTGTAGAATCATCCACACTGTAGAACGATGCACTCTTAAATTTATCCGCCAGTAGTTCCACTGCTTTTCTATCTGGTTTACCCGACCATTTAATTGTTAAATGGTCTGTTCCTTGTCTCTTACGTACTGAAAAGTGTCGCGCCGGAAATCCCGGAAACTCTTTTTTCAACGCTTTTCTTATTTTTTTAGCCGTCTCTGTCGCTGTTTCACGTATTGCAGCTACCTTTGCCATGTAAATCCCCCCAAATAGTGTCTTGTTAGAATAACCTGCCTATACTGTATTCTCTTCCTGTTGTCTATTTACACTATCGGTTGACTGTCTATTTCTACCTGCTGTAATATGTATATCTAACAGTTTGGATATACAAGAAAAAGCACACTTTCAGATGACTATACAAACCACCCACGTGTGCTTTCACTCTATATTTATTTCTAAACTAATCCCGTAATCCTTGTAACCTAAAGATTGCTCTCACAATTTCTTTTCTTTTATCTTCTATGTCTATTTTATTTACTTGTATTAACCCATATAATAATGTTCCTATTACAATTCCATATTCTTTTTGGCTGATTGTATCTACCATGCCCTGTATATTATCGAATTTTTCTTCTCTATCAGATTCGCAAAACGCATCTCGTATCCTAATATCATGTACATTATCTATTACGTATTCGACTGCTTCTCTATCTGTATATGTAGGTATAATTCCGTTCCCTTTAGTTGTCTGCTGCTTGTAATTCACGTCTTCTGCCATAACCATCTTTACATTCTGTAAAAAAGCAGTGCGGAATCCCTTATCGCCAACAGGTTCTGTAAGTTTTCGAAACCCTTCACTAAATCCCAATATATCCATCGCACAATCCACCTTTTTCAGTAATATGTCTCCCTCACACTTACCCTAATTCTCTATAACGATTACCTTATCTACTCCGTACGCAACCCCAAGCGTACTGCCGTTATCCCAATTTACATGTATCGTCCCTATATCGTCTACATACCTTACTGTACCTTTAGTCCCAATCGGTATAGTCTCGCCCTCCATTTTAGTAAGCGCTACCCTTATACCTTCTATAAACTTTTCCTTTAGCCTCTTCAACTCATCTCTTTCTATAACATCCATAAGAAATCCCCCTAGTTATCCTCTATTTTATAGACCAATCTATCACCACAATCCTCTTACCATCTATTTATACGTTTCATAGCTATACAAAAATCCTAATATTACCGACTATAAAAAACCCCTCAAATATGTACTATACCACATATATCTTCGTTATAGGTTACCGAATCATTACTTATTCCGTTGTTTCCCAAATGTATGTCAAAAAAAGACGAGTATACACCCGTCTTTTCATCTGTCCGCTATTAATCAACGACATTAAAATCAACGTTTTCTTCAATCCAGTCACGTCGAATCCCAACATTACTGCCCATTAATGTGTTGATTGTTTTGTCCGCTCTCACTGCGTCTTTAACTTTAACCTGTAATAAAGTTCTGTTCTCAGGGTTCATTGTAGTTTCCCATAGTTGCGACGCATTCATTTCACCTAACCCTTTATAACGCTGAATTTCGTACCCTTTTTTGTACTTTTTCACAATACGTTTCAGCTGCACATCATCCCAACAATACTCAATGTTTTTACCTTTTTTATCTGATACTTTGTAAAGCGGCGGCATAGCAATGTATACTTTACCTTCACTTATCAACTTCGGCATGTAGCGGTGGAAGAACGTTAATAGCAGCACTTGGATATGCGCTCCGTCCGTATCCGCATCGGTCATGATAATTACTTTATCATAGTTGATATCTTCAATTGCAAACTCTTGACCAATACCCCCACCAATTGCATACACAATAGACTGGATTTCGTTGTTACTCATAATTTTGCTCATAGAAGCCGTTTCAACGTTAAGTGACTTACCACGTAAGGACAGAATCCCCTGTGTTTTACGGTCACGTCCCTGCTTTGCAGAACCACCCGCTGAGTCACCCTCTACCAAATACAGCTCATTTAGTAGCGGATTACGCCCAGAAGGTAGTGTTAACTTATCAGACTTAACACCCTTACTTCCGTTTTTATCCCCGTTACGAGCCTTATCCCTAGCTTTCTTTGCATCCTCACGCACCTTCTGCGCTCTGATAGCCTTTGTAATTAAGTACTCCGCTACCTGCGGGTTTTCATGTAAATACTGCGTTACTCGCTCATAGAAATAACCGTCTACATATCCACGTACCTCTGACGTACCTAACTTACCTTTTGTTTGTCCCTCGAACTGCAGAATATCCTCAGGTACACGCACACTTACGATACCTACGACACCCTCACGAATATCTCCACCCTCAAGGTTTTTATCTTTAGCCTTAAGATAGTTGTTTGCTTTTGCGTAGTCATTAACCGCTCTTGTTAACGCCGTCTTGAACCCCGTTTCATGTGTACCCCCATCTTTTGTACGCACGTTGTTTACGAAAGATAGGATGTTCTCAGAGTACCCATCGTTCCACTGCAAGGCAATGTCCATTTCAACTCCGCCTTTTTCTCCTGTGTAGAACTGTACAGGACTCATTGCCTCTTTTCCTTGGTTAAGGTAGTTTACGAAGTCCCCTAACCCTCCATCGTACTTAAAGACCTCTTCTTTTACTTCCTCACCACGTTCATCACGTAAAACAATCTCCATCCCTTTCATAAGGAATGCCGTCTCACGTAATCGCTCAGCAAGGACATCGAATTTATATTTTGTTGTTGAGAAGATATCCTTATTTGGTAAGAACGTTACTTCTGTTCCTTGGTCGTTGGTATCTCCTACAACCGTAAGCGGTGTTTTTACTTTTCCACCATCTTCAAACTCAATAAGATGTTCTTTACCGTCACGGAAAATACGCACGGTCATGTAGGTAGATAATGCATTTACTACCGAAGAACCTACACCATGTAGACCCCCAGAAGATTTATAACCACCCTGTCCGAATTTACCTCCGGCATGCAGCACTGTAAAGATAACCTCAGGCGTTGACTTATTCATCGCTTTGTTCCAACCTACAGGCACTCCTCGACCGTAATCACGTACTCGAATCGCATTTCCCTGTAAAATAGATACGATAATTTTGTTACCGAACCCTGCTAACGCTTCATCTATTGAATTATCAAAAATCTCATATGTACAATGATGTAACCCTGCACTAGACGTATTACCAATATACATCCCCGGTCGTTTCCGTACCGCATCTAACCCTTCCAGTACCGAAATGGAATCATCGTCATATGTATTTGTTACTTGGTTTTGTTCGTTTGTTTGCTCTGCCATTGTAGTCATAAAAACCACCTTTCTCTGCCCAACCTATCACGGACTTTGTTTACTCCCCTATCTTACCTACTTATCTATCTCTTTACTCTGCGTTTGTTATCAACAGATTAATGGATTTTCCTTAAATCAAACCCAAGCACCACTAGCTTCCTAAGTTCATCATGAATCCTTTTACCCTCGGCACTCCCACGGAATGTATAAGAAGCAAACCCCTTCTCAATTCCCGTAAGTATGCTACCAAAGAACTTCTTTTTATATATTGTCTCGACAGTACCACCTTTAATACTACCGATATCAATTTGATTTGGATGTACAAAGTACACATAGTCGTTCGTTCGCAACTCAAAGTACCCCTTATCCCTAACCATTCGGAATACAACACCGAGCTTCAGCAAACGTCTTTCCTCTTTAATTGCTAGCTTATGTAAGTTATGTAATCTTTCTATCTCTACACTCACCTAAAACCCTCCTCGCATTAGTCATGGTTGTCTATTCGTATCTCTACTGTCTTCACAAAGACTACAACATATCGGAGGAAACCCTTGTTTCACCCCTCACCTCACCTATATCACAACAAGAAAAAAAGGACTCATAAACATGAGTCCTTTGGCATACACGCCTAGATAAAAGGTAATTGTGAGATAAAGAATAGTCCCAATATAACGGGGTTTGTTAGGGTCTAGATTGTGAGGGATACGAACATATGTACCCTACAACTATAATACATCTAACCCCTCCAAAAGTCAACAAGATTACCACAATATTCCCTATACTATATTGAATATGTCGATATACAGAACTGTCTATATCCCTCAGTTTTTACGAACAATTAATCCGCCCACATCTACCGGGTCTTTTGTAACCGTAACCTTTGTGTACCCTTCTAGCATATTTAACGTAAGTTGCTCACGTAACCAACCTTTTGCCTCTTCGTACAGGTTATCCGTTACTCTCTTCGTTGTTCCTAGCAGTAACTCGGACTTATCTTGAAACCTCGTAATTCGGAACAATAACGCACTATCCGTATTACTTGTTTCGTTTTGGTTCAGTAACCAATCATCACCTTCCCAATCGTAATCCTTGTAAACTGCCACGATATCCGCATCTGGTACATCAGGAATCGTGATAAACATATCCCTCCACGTAAACGTCCCCTCGTGTTCTACAACCCCTTTATTTGCTAAGCAGCGCTGAATAAGCTGTGTGAAACCCGCTTCAGAAATCATTGTCACCTTATGGTTACCTAAGAAACCCATCTCCATCATCCCTTCTTTTTGTATTTATACTACTTACCTTTCAGTATATCGAAAAAGAGCAGATATCTAACCCCTGCTCTTCTGAAATAAACCAATTTCTATTCTTTTATTTCTACTCTATCAACCTACTTACCTCTTGGACTTATATACAAAGTAGGGTTTATCTGCATATCCTCTACCCCAACAGACTCCCCACCGCTAACCTTTGAT
Organism: Bacillus cereus group sp. MYBK15-3; assembly: GCF_051916765.1. NCBI lineage: Bacteria > Bacillati > Bacillota > Bacilli > Caryophanales > Bacillaceae > Bacillus > Bacillus cereus group sp. MYBK15-3. Next base: position 46,902 of record NZ_JBQAHG010000006.1, on the reverse strand, counting down.
ATCTCTAACCTATTCGCGTTTTTATTTGTGAACACAACCGCCATTTCCTGCGCAAGCTCCTTTTCCTTGCCGTCTTCCCCTCGATACGTAACTTTATAGTACTGTACGAGCGTATTGTCCTCTACTATTACTTTATACGTATCTATACCCTTAACTGAGGACATCGAAATAGCCTCTTTACGTGTTATAGGCTCATACGAAACTACCTCATAGGTATCTACTGGAAATGCTTTCATCTTCACATTGTTCCTTACCCAATCTACTCTCCTACTGTCCGTATATACGGAAAATGCTAACGCCAACATTGCCGTAACACCGACTAGCATAGTTACAATCTGTATCTTATCCATAACTGTCCGTTTATTACCTTCCATCAAAGACCACTCCTAACTCTTTTCTACGTATAAAACTGGATTTACATAGTTCCCTATACTATCTAGCTTATCCGTAACTTTAACCGCTTGTAACTTGGGTCTTCTTCCGTCCTCTACATACTCTACTTTTACAGGCTGCTCAATTGTATACCTTAAATTCTCCTCATCTACATATGTAACCTTAGCGATGTATACGTCTGTTAGATTATCATAGTTACCTGTAACAAACTTAACATTATCATACCCTTTGTACATATTATCACGAATGATTGTCGTACTTTTTATTAGTTTATAATCCTCAACTTCAAACGACACCTTCGGGTACAGGTTTAACTTCTTTTCTACCAACCTGATTTCTTTACTTTCCTCTACTAATGTATAAACTCCAAAAGAAAACAAAAGAATCATACCGATAAAACTACCCCAGAATATTAGATATTTCTTGTATTTCGACTTACTTTTCTTTACCTCATCTTCCATATACACCCTCCTTACTTATTTACTAGTTTACCGTTTCTAACCAAATAAAAAAGGTAGACTCATATCACCTACCTTGTGTTCTCTGTGTTTTGTTTGGTAAATACAACGTAGGGTTTATCTCTACCCCTTTATATCGTCCTTTAACGTTAACCCGCTTTACATGCAGTTCTGGGCTTTTAATACCTACAGAGTACTTCACGAACACCGCCTGCTCCATTCCATATAAACGACCGTTTTCACCGATATAACTAACCTCAGCAGCATGCAACCCCTGTGTATCGTTTGTAAATATATCAAAGCCCTTTCCTACCTTAGACTTACTGCTATCTGTCGTCATCTTCGTTACTTTATAATCCTTTACCTCATACACATACTCTGGATACGTATCTGCATTCTTCTTTATAGTCTCCCTTTGTCTCGAACCCTCATCTATTGAATTCGATACATTCCACCACCATCTCACCCCAGATATAATACAAAGGGTAACTAAAACCGCTATACCAATGGCACAAATAAGACTGACCCATTCCCTCTTAGTCATACCCTCAGCCTTTTTTAGCTTCACACACCTCACCCCTTACCTTTATTATCCTTCCCTTATTTTAAACTCTTTTACATACCAAAAAAGGTAGATAATTATCATCTACCTTACGTATTCGGTAAGTATAAGACCGGATTAATCTCACGACTCATTCTCCAAAACTCTCTCGCATCTACTAGTTTAGTAGTTTTTAATACAGGCTTATTTACATCCCCCGTAAACCTCACTGTAACTGGCTGATTAATCTCATGTAGATTTCCCTGCCCATCCGTATACTGCACCTTTACTTTATATACACTCGGCGGGCTACCGTTCCCCTTATCGTCTTTAGGGACAACAAACAGGAATTTAACCCCTCCCTCGCCATCTTCGTTAAAAAACATAGGGTATCCAGACTTCTTAAACTCATCGTAACTCTTTACGCTGTAAGTCATTGTTGGATATGTACCCATCCGCTCAGTTATCCATTTCTTGTCCTCGTCCATCTTAACCCTATCTTCATATAACCAATAACCGAATGCGGTAATACTCAAAATAGCAGCAATTAGTCCAAGTCCGAACCATATATTCATTTTTCTATCGTAACTCATACCTTCCATCCTCTCGCTGTCATCTAACCTATACCCTCTCTACCCAGTTTCGGTACATACCCTATAACAGAAAAGGTGGACGAATCTAATCGTCCACCTCATTTCACACCTATTTCTTTATTCCCCAACAACAACCGTTGGATAGAATTTTGTAACCCCACGATAGTCTTCTGGTAAAATCAGCACTGGGTTTACTTCCGCACGTACCTCAGGGCTTTTTAATTCCTCACTTACTACCTTAACCTCTAGCATCGGCTCATTTAAATCTTCGCAGTACTTTACAATTACCGGCTGCACGGTAGTTCTTTCGTCTCCAAAATCGTCTACATATCCCACGAGATACCCAACCAATTCCGTTCTTCCTTGTAAATCAGCATCTTCATACGCATAATCGAACTCACGCTCATCTAATGTATCTCTAAACGATGCACGATAACTTAAATACCTGTATGCCCAAACGTTATACCTTTTTGTCTCAAAGTCCGAAACATAGGGAAGTAATTTACGTCTAATCCTTTTATCTTTACGTATAAGCGCTCTTGTTGTGTACCCTGTACTTTTGGTATCCATCCAGAATAGAAAGACTACAGCGACCAAACAAACGACCAGTAATAGCAACCTATACCCGCTACCTCCACTATTCCCTAAAAGATTAAACCAGCCGAGCGCAGCTATACTAAATATAACCACTGCTCCAAACCAAGTGGTTATATTGTATTTAGTTGAATCTAACATAAGTAAACCCCCTTTCCTTTATATCGTACCTTTATTATACACTTACATACGCACAAAAAAGGTAGACGGTTATCGCCTACCTTACTGTTTATTCGGTATGTACAATGTTGGGTTTACTTCTAAATCTAACGACTCCGACTGTGTATCTTTTCCCAATACTTTAACCCTTAATTCTGGTTTGGTTACCTCATCTGAGTACACGACATACACCTTTTGGTCTGCTGTATGTAACTGCCCACCCGCATCAACATATTGTACGTTCGTCTCATACACATCTTCATTACCTACCTCTTCCAACGTACCCCAAGACCCTACAAAGGGGAATCTAACTGACCCATCCAGATTCGTATCTACTAGGGACATTCCAACATGCTCCAAATCACTATACTTCTTAACCCCGTAGGATTTAGTAACTGCTTTACGTACCTCAGAAGCTGCCCATCTACTTGTAGCCTCTTTCCTCTCCATACTTTCGTTTACCTCTTTACCCACTAATACACAAACATATATAATACCCCCAAAAACCGCACATATGATAGCACTAACTACCAAACACTCTACATAACCTTTCCAGTTTTCTTTTATTCGTTCAGTCACATAGACCAACTCCTTTTATTTTCTATCTAAACTATACCACTTTATTATATTTTGGTCAATATATTCTAGTTATAAAGGACAGGAAACGAACCCTGTCCTTATTTGTTATTCGGTAAGTATAAAGTTGGATTTACAGCTACATCTTTGGCGTACTTACTTCCGTCTTTCTTTACCTCTTTAACCCTTAGTTCTGGTTTATTGATTTCGTCCGTGTACACCACATACACGTTTTGCGTTACAGAGTTTAACTCACCTTTATGGTTTGTATACGAAATCGTAGACTCATACACCGTAGGAACTTCACCATCCTTATTTACCCCTACAAACTTAAACTGTGGCGTACTTGCATTGATATTCTCATCATTTCTCCCTAACACACTCGGCTCTAACTTAGAATATTCCTTTACCTCATACACTTTTGTTTCTGCTTTATCTGTTTTAGACGCTGCCCAGTTGTTTGCCGCTCGTACCTCTTCCAAAGCCAACTCCACTGCAGCTTCCTTTTCTTTTAGTTGGACTCTACTGTCATAGAATGCGTAACCACCACCCAATAACGCCAATAAGGTAATGATTATAACTATAGGTATACCTGCATCCCATTCTTCCTCAACTGTATCTTTACTCATAACGCTCAACCTCCTTATAGATTAAAAAGGTAGGGGATTCCCCCTACCTTACTTGTTTGGGATACATAACGTAGGATTAATGAATTTACTGAATCCCTCGACCTGTTTATCTTCACTAACCAGTTTTACTTTAAGTACAGGCTTTTCTATACCTTTTACATACTTCATAATGACTGGCTCTTTCGTAGTCAAAATAAGACCATCATCACCCGCATAATCCAATTGGCAGTTATACACACCTTTTAGACTACCGTTGTCATCTTCATCTGGTATGAATTCGAAATTTCTCGTACCTATTGACTTACTCAAGTCAGTAACCTCTTTTAGTTTTTCGTAGTTCACTACATCATACTGAACGGTCTCAAAATCGTTTACATACAACCTTAAGTCATTTCGAATATTCTTGTAGTGATTTTCCTTCTTTTTGTTTCGCAAAGGCTTCGCTACCGTATCTACAATCGAAATGACAGTAGCAACCCCTGTTAGCACCAGAATGAATACTAAGACATATTTAGGAGCTATGATATTTACACCAAATGTCTCTAATAGATATCCCACCATAAGCCAACATGTCAGAAACAGTACACCGCAAGTTACGACTACAAGAGCCTTTTCACTTCTACCTCTATTATTCAAATATAAAACCCCCTAACTCAACCAACCTCTAAGTGTTTGCACCCAGACAGGAAACAGAACGAGCAAGTGCTTTTTGGTAAACCAAAACACTCCCGCAAACAATAATGTGATAAATACACTCCTTGCAATTGCCTTATCTCTAGCCATTACATTAATTACGCATACAATAATTGCCCCTACAAACAGGCAAATCATCATGTTGTTAAAATCCAATAGACACACCTCATTCAAATATCATTACATACATCTATACAGATTATTACCTAACATGCTCGGACTTGTCTAGAGATTAATAACAACCCTACCAGTATGCTTTCGCCTGTCACCTGTACACTATCCATTTCTTCAATAAGTTCCAACGTTAAACGCTCATGTACTTGTTTTAGAAGCCCATTATACAAATTCTCAGCCTTTCTAACCGTAGACCCTACCGTAAGCTCCTTCTTACCATTAACCTTTGTAATTCGGAACAGTAGCGCCTTGTCCTGCTCCCCAGTTTCGATATAGTTTGTTACTCTGTCAGCTGTACCCCAATCCTTCGTGTTAAACACAGCCACTACGCCATCCTTAGTAGACGACACTTCAATACCCTCTACTGTTCTAAATTCCCCACGCATTGGCTCCCAGTTTGGTGTTAAACAGTCTCTCAAAATAACCCCCATTGATAATTGATTTACATATTTTACATTCTCCATGATTTATTCCCCCATTAACCCGACTTACTGCCGTTTCTTTTATCGATTTCTTGTTTTATCTATTTCAGAGTTTACCTTACTTTTCACATAAAAAATGGCAGATTGTTATCAACCCATAGAAAAAAGACCCCCAATACGAATGTACTGAGAGTCTTTTACTGCCCCATCTGCCGGCAAGCTTAAGATGGTTCATAGAAAATAACTATCCTTCCCTTAAGGAAAGAAGGTGAACTTAATGGATACCTTTATACTACTCTTATTGTAGCTACAATTCAAGCCGTTACACTGCAATCCTACCGTTAGACCACCCATCAGTCCCACTTAACAGCCAATTGACTCTAGCTTTTGTGAATCCCGCCTTAGATAAAACCCTTCTACACTCCATTACATCAGGGAATACATCCTCATTCTCTCTTACAATATCACTTAGCTGTACACCCCTGCGAAGTAAGTACATAATCCACGTAGCTTTACTTGCCACATCTTCCCCATTTTTATATAAACGTTTTACCATTCCACGAATGCGGTTTACATGACGATTTGGATACATAACACCTAGTGCAATACAAACCTGTCGGCATGTGTAACCCTTCTTTAAAAGTCTATCCGCTATATCTAAATTTACCCCAATCACGTCCGTCGCTAAACTTGTTTCCACTTTTAACTTTGCTTTTGAGTAATTCATTAATCGGTTTGCCGCATACTCCATTCTAGCCGCTATATAGTTCTTATCCTTACGAATCTTCTCTACATCCGCCATACCGATACCATATCTTTTCTTAAACACCGTCCAAGGAATACCCTCAGCATAACAAGAAGACCCAAACTCATCTAAATTTGCATCAAAAAATTCAATCTCCCCGTACGTATATGAATCTAGTTTATGTAAAGGTTGCAGCAGCATCTCTGCAAACAGTTTTCTCTCCAATTTTACTCCTTCATGACACATGACCTCTCGTCACCCCTCAGTTATTTTTATTACCTTAAGTATACCGAAACATCCTCATTTACTTTGCCCCATCCTTATCACGCAAAAAAGAACCGAGAGTTAAAACCCCTCGATTCCTTCCGACACCCTAAAGTCAAAGTTATCCACTAACCACTTGGCATCCTTGACTACCATATTCATCTTCATTACATGTGATTCTTTTTGTATTGTCCCATCTATATCAATAACAAACGTATACTTGATAATTACATCCGCTTTATCATCAGCCGTCTTTGTGTAATATACATCTTGAATCTCAGCACTTGTTTTTCTATGCTTTCCTTCCTCGTCGTGACCATGTGTATCCTCACCAGACCCCGTAAGCTTTTGCTCAGCAGCTCCTGTAACCATCCCACGTAGTTTGTTTACCTTATCCTTGCTATCACCCTTACTGTCGCTTTGTGCGAGTAAGCTCACAAACAACTTAGCAGCATCCTGCCCCTTGTCTTTTGTATTCTCTTTTAACGCACTTACTTTACGCTCTAGCTCGGCATTGTTTTTGGTTAATGAATCTATCTTCTTTGTTAACTCTGTTTTTTCTCTATCCGCATAGGTTGCATCGCTATGTTTACTTACAAACGTCCCGATATTGGTTAGCACTAACCCTGCAATAAGCCCGATTAGTATCATATCTTTCTTTGTCACAAAACCATCTCCTTACTTCGGTAAATATTTAGTTGGGTCAACTTGTCCGAACTTAAATGCTGTCTTTACTTCAAAATGTAAATGGGGTCCCGTCACCTGCCCAGTAGCCCCGCAAATACCAAGTTGTGTACCTGCTTCGACTTGTTGCCCCTCTTGCACATTTAACGATGTCATATGCCCATAGAGCGTCCATAACCCGCCCTCATGTTCAATAACTACCACGTTACCGTAACCCCCAAATCCAGAACCCGGTGCGCCAAATTTAGCCCAACCAATTTTACCTTTTTTAGCTGCTAGGATTGGTGTTTCCCCTTTTTTACATGCAAAGTCTGTACCCTTATGGAAGCTTGCCCCCATCAAGTTACGGGGTCCGTATGGACTTGTAACCTTCGGCGTACCCGAAAGTGGGTTAGAGAACCCCTCAGAGCTTGCAGAACCCGGATTTTCTACCTTTGGTTGTTCACCAGAACCACCGCCCGTTGACTCGCCACCCCCATCGGCAACCTGCCCTGTCTTTGCTCCACCTTCCTCAGAAGCAATAATGGCTACGACCCCACCTAATACAATAATTGCAATCCCTAATGTAAGGAGCATCGCCAGAATAAACCCACCTAAACCTAAATTACCTGCTACAAAAAACCAAAATTTTCTTTTCTGACTCTTCTTTTTCTTTATTTGAAGTTTACGTTTCTTCTTTTCTTCCTCTCGAGCCAACTCTTCGATTTCCTCTTGGTCACTTCCCTCGGCATAAAACCCGGCATCACCCACTTCACGGGTTTCACCATTCCCATAACCTGTACCTATGTCGCCGCTAGCCCGCTCCTTCGCTCCCAAACCATCATTGGAATCCGCTACATCTTCATTATCTGGATTCGTCCCGTTATTAAGTCTATCTAGCGGGTTTCCTTTATGAACATCCAAGTCGCTTCGAAAACGTGAGGTACTGCTACCTTTATCACTAACCCCATATCCCGGTACTTGTTTTCCATACTTCTCAGCCTTATCTCTCTGGTTAATATCCGCTATTGGTCTACGCTTACCCCGTCTTTTGGTAATTCCGTCCTGTACCTCTTTTTGACGCTCCTCGACCTTTCTCAGAACCCTTTCCTGTTGTCTATCATCCTCTAATTTCTTCTCTCTAGCCGACATTTGGCTCCTTGCATTTGCCACAATACCACCTATCTTTCTACCATTGTCCGGTAAAAGTTCACATTCCCACGTGCATCCTCTGACTCTATAAGTCTTGCTTGAATAACCATCTTCACATCTTTCCACGTTTTATACGTAGATAAATCCAGTATCCTATCCGGTCTCACACCGTAGTTCATAGAAAATAACCTCTTATCGTTATCGCTGCAGCCATTACACAGCAACACACGAACCCTACTTCCACTCTGAAATAGGAATTCTAAAATAATAGAGTTATAACTTCCCTCTAGTACCCTAACTAACTTGATTCTGTAGACTACATCCACATGTGTTTTACTCTTAACTCCACTCATTAACCCAGACTTTAAGATTGCTAACCTTGCTTTTAAATGTAATTTATCCGCAAACGTAAACCCCCTCTGTCCTGTCATCTCACGACTCAGTTTCATTTAGCATTCCTCCTACTTTTTTGCATGTTCTCGTATTTTCTGCAGCTGCTCGTTGCTGTACAACACTTTACCCTTATACTCGAACGGCGCTTTACAACAACCTGTAACCATCCTCGGTATTTGCGAAGGGTCTTTTGTAGGTGGGAGTTTCTTCTCCTTTAACGCCCAAATCTTTTCACACTCGATACAAACATACGTATGTAGCTCCAACCCAGACTCAGATAAGCCCCCATACACAGGCAACCCATGTTTCTTAAGCTCTTCACTGAACTCCACAGACTCCTCTCGACCATCCCGTCCTTGATACCACAGTGCAATCCGAACTGCCTCTCGCAGAGCTGCATATAACATATCTTCTTTCTTACCTTCCATTAACATGCGATAATCTAAATCAACCTCGATTTTCCCTTGCCCTAAAAATGAAGTCTTTGCATACCGTTTCTCCCTATATAATTTCTTGTTCGCAAACACCTCTCCCCGAAATGTAAGTCTGTAATGTTTCTCTAAAAACCTCTCAATTTGTACTCGGCAATATGTAATATTCTTTTCTACACGTTCCCGTTTTGTTACCATGTCTATCCCTCACTTGTTGTAATTATCTACCTTATATAGCTACAATCCGAGTTCGTTGTCTTTCCCTTATTTAATCAAATAAAAAAGAGAGGACTCTGCCTCTCTTTGTCTTTACTGCCTGTTACCTTTACTTCTTATCATCCACTCGTTTACATGATACTTGATATTTAACCCCGTCCACTACAAACTCTACTGTCCCCTGACAGTTAAGAACTACGCAACGCTTAAACTCTTCCGTCACATCTTCCTCACCAATGAACTGCCCAGTAGGGTTTATTTTACCCACATACACCTTTCCAAATCTATGTAATGCATTCAATCGTAATTTTTCTGTACTTAACACAAATGAAACCCCCGACCTATTTAATCTTATTTACGTTAACCACACGGTAGTTTTTATGATTTACTACCGTCATTTCAACTCGATTGTCTGGCTCAATTTCTATATCGATAAACTGAACTAAGACTGAATTTACATACTCTTTCACAACAACCCCACTGGCGTAACCATCGTTATAGCTAAACTCGATAACGTCGCCCGTAGTTGCCTGCTTATTCTCGCGAAGATTATTCTCTTCCTCATACTCCTCAATTCCACGAGAAACTTCATATAGCTGCACCTTAAGCTCTCTTGCAATAGCCTCCTGCTTCTTCATACCTATTCGGTACATATGAACCGCTTTTTTCTTCTCCTTTGTTGTTAACATCTAACTCCCCCTTATTTATTTTTATCCTTTATATATTCTATCTTTATATCTCTCACAACGTCCCTTAACCCTAGAATGACTACGACTGTTACAAGTATTAGATAAATTCCCGCCAGTACCATAAACATGTTCATATCTAACTTATGTATTAATCCTGTGTACCCAATAATAAATGCGTACATCCCTGTAACTATTGGAAACTCCAACCCTGTTTTAAGTCGTATATAGAGCAGGTTGTTAATCCCGATTAAGGCTGTATTCTTTTTCTCTCTGATTTCCTCCGATGACATCGTCTGCACCGGATTCGACCGTTTCATGTTATCATTCACATAAAACGTTATAGATGCGTTACCGACCATCCGCAATAAATATATCCCGCAGAACCCTAAGAAAATAAACAGAAAAGCTCCTGCTATCGTCTTATCGGAAATAACGAAAGTCCTTGCAAACATCATACCTTTATGTGATTCTATATACTCTTTTACCTCTTCTATCTTCATATCTTTTCCGTCAAGCCACTTGGAATCAAACGCCCAATACCGATTAGACCCTAACATCTTGGTTTTGTACGCCAGTCCGTTATCCGTAGCCATCAAAACATCTGACTTACCCTCATGCAAAGCATCACTATATGTCCTGTACTGCTTATCAGCCCATGTAGCTGCACCTACCTTATCGAGTTGTTTATGAACCTCTTTTGTTGTCTGGTATGTAAGTCCACAACTTATCAGAAGGGATAGAAGTACCCCCACAATCAGAGTCTTCCCAATCCTGCTCATTAATTCCTTAACCATTCAAACACCCCTCTATACGAAAGTATACATTAGTTTTTAAATCAACTTCCCAAGATTGTTATCAAAAAATCTTCACAACAAAAAAGGAAGGCATACATACATACCTCCCTTTCTAACTTCCTACTCTTTCGATACGACCTAATCAGTTGTTTGCCCACTCAGGAAACACTAACTTCACCACGTCATCAACACCGTCTGTATATAGCATTTCAGACTTTCTCCCTAACTTCGTATCTCGTAACCATTTCAAACTACAAACCTCCAGAAATTGCTCTTTTGTATACTTATTTTCGTCTAACACTAGCCAACGTAGGTACTTTACAGCGTTTTCTTCTGTCCAATAACCAGTAGGTACTCGTCTGAACTCCCAAGGATTAAACCTGCCCGGATATACATCATTAATCATTGCGTGGAAACTCCTCTTCCATATTCGGTCGAATGGTGTACCTAACTTGTTATCCCTTACCCAGTCAATATCCAGCTCTGGTATATCCGAATCCTGCAGCTCACACCTCTCCAGAGTCCACTTTACTGCCTCAATTGCTGTATCTTCAGTCCAATATCCTGCAGGTACTTTACCAAACTCCCAAGGCTTAAACTCTCCCGGATATACATCGTTAAGCATAGAACGAACACTGCGATTCCATATCTTCCCGAACGGTGTGCTTAGCTTATTATCCTTTACCCAATCATCATCTATCTTAAGTACTTGTTCCCTTGTCATTTTACGTTTTTCTCTTACTGTCCACTGCACAGCAAGAATAGACATCTCCTTTGTCCAAATCCCAATAGGTGCCATCCTATACTCCCAAGGCATAAACCTATTCGGGTATACATCGTTAAGCATACCGTAAACGTCATCTTCCCACAGGTAATGTAGCGGCGTTTCAAACCCATTTACGTACAACCAATACCTATCTACATTAAGTAAAAACTCTTCCTCTGTCAGTTTATGCTTTTCTTCAATAGCCCACCTAAGCCTATCTATAGCCCCTTGTCTTGTCCAACTTCCTATTTTATCTAATGTAGGCATCGATTTACCTCCTCAATCTCTCCGATTTAACTAGCATAATTATAGACAATTCCCGACTTCTTTTTAGTCCGATTCTTATCGTCTATATATCTGGTGACATTAAAAACAAATATATAAGAAAAAGAACACTCAATCAGAGCGCTCTTTACGTTTAACTATACATATCTGTTAACTATCTACCCACTCAGGGAATACCTCCCTCACCATCTCACCTATACCGTTTTCCCAAACACCTGCAATTTTAGCATTTACCTTTGTACTCTGTAACCATTTCCAACCACATACATCCATAAACTGCTCTTTAGTATATTTGTTTTTATCTAGCACCAACCAACGTAGGTATTTTATAATGTTCTCTTTTGTCCAAAACCCCACAGAAGTCTTTTTAAATTCCCACTCAAAGAACTGGTGGGGGTATAGCGCCTCAACCATTTTAAACGAATTTCCACCCCAAACCTGCCTACATGCGACTATCAGTTTATTATCTCTCAGGAAGCCCATTCCATAAACCTTCATCAACTCTTCTCTTGTTAAACTATGCTTCTCTTCAATTACCCATCTCAACGCCTCCAAGGACGTTTCCTCCGTCCAATAGCCCACAGGTACTCTTCGAAACTCCCAAGGCTTGAATCGACCCGGATATATTTCGTGAATCATATTTTGGAAACTACCTTTCCATATACGATTAAAGGGCGCAGCCAACCCGTTACTTGCCATCCAGTCTTCCCGTAGCCCTAGTATCTGAGAACCAGTCAACTTATGTTTTTCTTCAATCGCCCACTTTACCGCAACAATAGCCGTTTCTTTTTTCCAGAATCTTATAGGTACGTGCGACAATTCCCAGACCCTATACTCGCCCGGCTTCCAATCTTCTAACAGCCGTGCAGGACTCCCTCCCCAGATATTTGATAAAGGACTTTTAAGCCCCTTAGACACCAACCACGAAACGCTCCATACCTTTACAATATCCTCACGACTTAACCCCTCAGCTTGTACAATTTCACCAAGCATTTTAAATACTCTCTCTTTTGTCCAGTAACCCTCTGGAAGCCTCACTAACCACTGCGGTCTACGTAACGGCTCAGAACCCGTTACCCACTCAGGAAATGCATCAGAAAACATCTTTTCTAAATTCCTATCCCAAATCTCTATAGCTGCAGTGTCCAGTCTTACCTCCTTTACCCAATCCCAATTATATGTATTTAAAATCTCGTCCTTTGTGTACCCCTTATCATCTAACACCAACCAACGGAAGAATCGTATACTTGCAGATTTTGTCCAGTATCCACAAGACATGCACAGAAAATCAGAGTCATTAAAACGATTCGGATATAAGTCACGCAACATACCAAATATATCCCCTCCCCAAAAATTTAAACAAGGCGTTGTTAACCGATTATCTGTTATAAATTTTCTACTGTAAAACTCCAGTAAAGCCTTATCTGATAATTCAAGTTTATCTTCAATTACCCATTTTAGTGCAGCTAATCCTAATTCTTTTGTCCAAAATCTACTAGGTAAACTTTTAAACTCCCAAGGTTTAAAACGATTCGGATATAAATCTTCAAACATCATAGGTACACTATCTAACCACTTGGAGCGAAATACTTCACCTAACCCGTGCGCACCCATCCACTTCTTATTTACCACAACAACTATCTCTGAATCCGTAAACTTATATTCATCCTCAATAAGTCTTTTTACTTCACGTATTGCAGCTTCCTTTACCTCACATTTCTTAACCACCAATTCAATCATCTTCCTTACCCCTCCTATAAAAAGAAGCGCCCTTTCGGAACGCCCCCATCACTTATTTCCTTTACTAATTAACCAGTTTCCAAGCCGTTCTCGTAGCGTTACTGAGTCCTTTACCTCTAACCCCTCGACCTCTTGCTTCGGCTTTATTACCTTAAGTACGTGTTTGATGCTTTGGTATGTAACAGGCACATGCAGTATAAACCCCAATACTGGGATAAACGACACTGCAGCAGCTGCTATCCCTAACACATGTATAGAACCTTTCTCGACCTCTACAACGCCCGATTTCGCATACATTAACATAAAGACATGTGCAACACCTACAGACATTACAGCCCACGTTGCTTGGGCGTTAATCAACGAATCAAGCATAAGTGGTATAGCGAAAAAGAACTCAAAGCAAGCAAGGATTCCAAGCCCCACAAGGTAACACGTATCGTCTAATCTCATACTAGACCCCCCTTATCCAAACTCACGATAAAGTTTATCCATATCTTCGCTCTCTAGAATTCTCCAAAACTCAGCCGTTTCTTCCTCATCTAGCAACCTCTCGCGTAAGTCCATGTACAAGTACACAACTCGTTCTGCTATTTTGCTATACTCTGTTGCCCCTGTATCTAAATACGCTAAACATGCATACACTGCACGATGCCCGATTTCGGCTAAATCAATTGAGTTCCCCATAAAGTATAGCTTTTCCGGGTCAAACTCCCCCTCTTTATAGAATCGGAGAATGTAAGACTCATTCCCTATCTCATACTGCGGATACAGTATTTGAATATCTCGAATCAGCATGTCGCTAACCCTTCTATACAATCTTTGTGCATCGTCAGGACTTGAATCCTCCCACATAATATCCTCAGCTACCTTTTCAGGATTCTTACAGTCCGTGCAATGCACTGTACCATCGACTTCTACGATAAATACACCCTTGTATGCTTTCCCACAACGCCTGCAGGTAGCAAATTCCACCATCTGCATCCTTAAAACCTCCTAGCTTTTTACCTACGCCCGAATTAGCTGATACCCGTCTTTCGCCAATGCAGGTGTAACTAAAATTGTATCTTCTTCTTTACCCGTAAAGTCTACTACCACTGTCCCATCTGGGAATAAAATATCTTTACGTTTATCACTTACGATTTCAACACGTAGCGCATCTCTAACCGTCTCTTTTAGTTCAATAACAACCTCAGGCACTCCTGCCCCGCTCATTTCGTTAAAGTCAGCAAGCGTTAACCACGTTTGTCTCTTTAATCCACTAATAGCAGCACGGAAATCTGCTTTTTTCTTTTTTCTTACCTCTAGTTTAAACTGCTTCTTAAATTTTTTGAGCGTATTTGTATCAACCTTGACTCCGCATGCATGAGGATGTCCCTCAGCTGTAAAGCCCCACTCCCGAAGAGTTGTATAATCAAAATTGATTCCTCGGAAAGAACCAACCCACAGCCCTGTTTCTGGCTCCTCGTACAACACCATCGCCGACTTATCGTACTGACTTAAAAATCCGTTTGCCATTAACCCTCCGATTGGTCTCAGCTCAGGTTTCTTCTTTCTAAGATGTAAGACAAAATCATCTTCCACAAACAACTTACCGGAAGAAAGCAACTCAGATATCATAGCCTGCTGCCTTGTTCTCACTCTCTGTCTATCGCGTTCGACCGTGTTCATCTTAGCCCTTACATTCATACTATTGACCATTTTCATCGCCCTGCTGCCCTCTCCAATACGGATTAAAGCATTTAGGTACGGAATTAACCCATAGCCGTAGAACGAACGGAACGACCCGTAAAAACGGAACTGGTTGAACATATAGTTTGCTCTGTATTCCGCATAAGCTCTTCGCACATAATAGCGGTTCTCAGCATCCCTCATATCACATATATCTGAAAGAACTGTAATCCCTACATACTTTTCATACATCTCAGTCATGACCTTAAATTTCTTACCTAGCTGCTCGATGAATCGATACACAACACCGCACCCAGATAAATGAGGTAAATGCTCATGGTCAATAGGATTCACTACCCATGCACCATCTGTAACCAGAGGTGTTTTTCTATCGTATGGGTGGTGGTCAAGCACAACTACTTTCACACCTAACTTCTTAACCAAGAAGTTAATCTCACGTGTGTCCCCAGAACCTGCATCCACTACAAACAACCACTCGAGTTTCTGCTCTTTAACCCAACGTAATGCTTCCTTCTGTAATCCATGCTTTTTCTCACTGTTCATAAACCTTACAGGCTTCTTACCGAATCGAATCAAGAAGTCCTCAAGTATATGCCCACTGAACAACCCATCTACGTCACAGTCGTAAAGGATACCAATCCGTTCAACGCTATCGTTCAGAATAACCCCAAAGGCTACCTTGGTTACAACATTCCTCATCTCTTTCCAATTTAACGTTTCCTCTTTATGCTCCCTTAAATCTTCCTTCGTCATCCCCCGCTTTTTTAGTACGACATCTAGTGCCTTCACTCCTCATCCCTCAATTCTTACTTATTTCACAAGTTTCCAACCCTCACATTGGAACTCAATAACCTTCTCGCCGACTGGCTTACTGATAAGCTTTAACCCCGACATATCACTATTAATTGCACTGTCATGTATGGCTGTGTACCCGTTATACCTAAACTGAATTTGTGTAAGTAAGTTTGCATATAGCACAAAATCATAGAGTACAACACACAGTCCGATAAATACCGCAACCGATAGGACTTTATGCATGATTCCCAATCTTATAGCATTTATTTCTTTTCGTTTACTAACCCTAACCGTAAACAAAATAGGCATCATAATGACAGCCGCACTGGTTACAACTGTGAAAGTTAAGATTCTGCTTCCAACTGCAAGCATGTAAATCCCTACAACCGCAACCATACACACAAGCACCTTGTTAACTGCAGGAAACCCAACTACTCTTTTATTTCGAATCGGCTCCCTATCGCTAAACAAACTACTCATGGTTCACTATATTAAATGTGTCTAACGGATACACATCTTCCTCAATAACAATGTAAGGTACTTTATCTACCTTTTGATTATATGTCCCCTCTGGAACTCTCTCCGTTAACATGGCAATTTTACGGAACTCCTTTTTGTAGTACACAAGCACCGCCCGCTCCTTACCTAGTATGGCACGTATATGAATGTCGTCACCATGATACGACTGCCTCGCATATAAAATGGGTAGTGATTCTAACTCTTCTCTTTTCATCTTATTACCTCCTGTCCTATCTCATTTTATTGTATATCAAAAAAAGGGAAGGTTCTCCCTTCCCTTTATCACTATGTAACTTTTCTTTTATTTTTATAACGCTTCTGCAGCTAATACGTCGATATCGCCCGGAAACATTGTTTCATACAGGTCTGCATCCACATTTTTATAGTCAATGTTGTCCTCTTTTAAACGAGGTGCTAGTTCTAAACTGTCAATTTCTAACTGTACACACACTTGGATTAGGTTTTTACCTTCCGCCAGTAATTTTACTGCCTGCTTGTACATTTCATCTGTAAGGCATTGCCAAATTAAGCCAGAATCATCATCGTCTTCACACATGTTTTGCTCGATATCGTACATTGCTTCTTTACGTTTTTTTACAATCTTATTGATTGCATCAAATGTGTCTTGCTTAAATTCTGCTAAGCGTTCCCCTTTATATTCACGGTTTCCACATTCATGAGCGGAGTATAAACCAGTAGGCATTAATAGTTCTTTACATACCTCAGCCACACTAACCCCGTTTGCTAAACGATACTTACGCATTTCTGTCTCTGTTCCAACTTTTAATTCTTTTGCCATCTTAATAACCCTCCATTTTGTTTTGGTATTCTCTACGATTTGTTTGTTTTGTTTGTTTGTTTTTTGTTTGTGACTAAAATATACCACTTTTTTATATTTTAGTCAACAGGTATTATCCTTTTTCTTTTTGTATAGGATATTTACTTTTTTCATAAGCCCTAGAGTCTGTAAGGCTCTTTCACCTGACTACTTTTAGCCTACTCATCAAAATATGAAAAGTCAACATTATTCTTTTACATTTTGAAATATTCACTTTCAGTTTATATTCACTTTCAGTTACTTTTCACTTTCAGTAAATTTACCTGCTAATTCGACTGTACCATATTATTTACCCTCGTACTCGTTACTTATTATCAAGCAAGTAAACTTATCGACTGCTACTGCTCTTACTGACTACCTTCAGTTATCAGATGACTGAACATATCCATAACCCTCATCTTTCGACAAAAAAAGAAAGGACAACTACTGTCGCCCTTTCTACCCTCTGTTTGCTTTCTTTACTATCTTCGGCAAATCTACATCTACCTCTTGTAAGAACATGGTTGGATTTTTCTCGTTGTAAGCATACACCAACTTTTTCTTAGCTCGTGTACTCCCTACATAGAATAAACGTCTTTCCTCTTCCAACTCTTCATTATTCTCTTCATCCCCCAAGCAAGGGAATAAATCGTTATCCAGACCTACCATATACACAATATCGTACTCTAACCCTTTTACGCTATGTAATGTACTTATTTGTAAGCTACCCGAACCGATATTTGCTGCTAACAGCGTTTCTTTTCTCTTTTCGTTTTGCTTAAACTCTAATACAGATACCCCTTTAGCAATCCGGTATACATACGATACAACACCTTTCACCTTATCCATCGAGTAGAACCCTTTATCCGATAATCTTGTGTAGTAAGGTGTTAGGAGCTTCCAAGCATACCCGATACAGTTACCCATATTGTTGCTACCCTTAATCTTCTTAGCTAACTCGATAGAATTTGCAGGTGTATGATAGAAGTCATATACCACAACATTTTCATACCAACTTTGTCTAATATCGTTTTTGTACTCATCATATAGTCGCTTATGAATATGCGGGAACACTTTATTACAATGCTCTGCAAACAACTCCCCATCATCCTTCTTAATCATATCTACAATCCCAGTTAACACCTTGTAGATTTTATTGTTCCGCAACGACCATTTTGTTGAAATAATATCAACAGGTATCTTTGCCTCAGCTAACGCATCCGCTATAATTACACGTTGACTGTTCTGACGTACCAGAATAGCAACATCAGCCCCATCACCCTGATATACATCTTCTCCTAAATCTTCACGTAAAATATCTACAATTTTTGCGTAGTTATTACCCATCGGAATACCTAACACTTCTCCGCCTTCGTTGAAAGCCTCCATACTCTTTCTAACCCTACTCATATTCCTCGAGATAGATGGAATAACCGGATGTAAGATATTTTGACTACAACGGTAATTAACCGACAGGAACAAGCGCTTCGCCCCTACATAACGGTACAGGAAGTCCATAATGTATTTAGGGTCTGCTCCACGGAATGAATAAATGGACTGGTCATCGTCCCCAATCGCCACAAACCCTGACGTATTTTCACCCATCAGCAGCTCCATAATCTCCGTTTGGATTGGTGAGATATCTTGATACTCATCCACATAAATATCCTTGAAAATCGTTCTAAAGTTTCGAACCGTTGTATCAGCCTTACGCTCAACTAATGCCTCTCTAAGCACTACCTGCATGTCATCAAAATCAATGACTCCTTCTGCTTTCTTCATTTCTTTATACTTTTCCATAACCTCAATGTAGTTATCTATACTGAAAGAGATTTTATCGCTCATTGGTAGATTCGTAACTCCATCAGGACTAATACCTTTATTGATAATTTGAGAGCGGTAGCTCATCATTTCATCGTAAATATCGTCCTTCTCTCGCGTACCATCGGAACGAATCAACTTCATTAACCCATATTTAAACTTCCCTTCGGAAGCTACACTTATATTTTTATAACCCGGCACAGATGCCAGTAACATTAAAAAGAACGCATGGAACGTTTTAAACGTAGGGGCTCCTCTACCTTTCATACCCATTTTACGTCTAGAGCGTTTATATCTCATTTCCATTTCGTCTTTTGCTTTTCTACTAAATGTAATTGCTAACATATTTGTAGGCGCTACCTTATCCGCTATTTCACGCTTCAACATTCTCGCCACAAGTATCGTTGTCTTACCCGAACCCGCACAACTTAAAACATTCAAGGGAGAACCTTCGTGCATAATAACCGCTTCCTGTTCTTCACTAAAAGGAATACCGAGTGCATCACCTATCCTTGTCACCACTTCGTTTGCCATATATAATCCCTTCCTTTTTCCTGTTTATCTTACCTTAGTGTACCAAAAAAGACTGCCTAAAAAAGCAGCCTTCTTATCAAGGGTCTATATACATGTTCATTAACCTGTTCTAATAAGAAAAGCCGCCCAAAGGACGACTTCCCAACACGATACTATATAGTTATAAAACACAACACATGACAGATGTCCATCTCATATGATAGACCAACTTATTATAATCTATGTCTACTGTCCTAGCAACATATTACATACGGAAGGGGGCAATAAGGGAGTTATGCCCCCTTATTGCATCTGCAGCTCCAGTACAGTACTCGAACTACAATCTGCTGCTTTAGAGTTTATGAGAGTCACAGCAGATATACGGTAATTGAATCTTTGTATAACTCCCCAACGTATAGGTAGGAACATATACAACGATGCAGGTCAACATTCAGACCTACAGTGTCCTATTATATCGTATTTTCCTTATATTAACAATAAGTAATCTTATTCTTTTTTATCATAGTTAACTTCTAATTCTGTTCCTTGTTTCCCGGGGCTTTTCTTACCTTTTCCGTCTTTAGCAGCATCCTTACTTTCTATTTTCCCATCCTGCATATCTTCAGATACTTTATTGATGTTTTCCTTAATCGCATCTGTATACAGATTTGGATTGAACTTGATAAGCTTTGCTTGTGCTTCTTCCTTACCATCTACAACCTCTTTTGTCTCCGCAAAGAGAAGAAACTGCGGTCTCTCAATTGCTAAGGACTTCTTCAATACATCCACACTGTCGTAGTAGTCCGCTAACCCGCCTAGCTTTGTTTGTCTCTCACTGAACGCTTTAAACTCTTTAAGGATAGCACCAACACCGTCCTTAAATACGTTTTGCCCTAAGTCCCACTGTAAGTAAAGCTGCGCTCCACCCGTTAAGCTGCCTGTAATTGCACTGTACTGGTTTAATTTTAAATAGAACGCAAACTCTTCATCCGACAAAGGCTTTACGCTTGCATCCCTATTTAAAGGCTCAAACCCAGTAATAATTAACTCATAATCTTTGTAATCCGGTTCATCTTTTTGAGCAACCGTCTCTTCCCATACACTGTTTAACTTATCTACTTGACGCTCCACCTGTATCTTACCGGACTTTATCTCGTTACCCAATGCATCCTTTTTAGGCTTCTCGTCCTTTTCTTCTTTCTCTTTTTCTTCCTTATCCTTGAGCATATAGTACACCTTTGCTCTAGGCGCTAACTCTTTATCTGAAAGGATTTTTCTATCGTAAATATCTAGCTCTAACCCTGTAAGGTATTTGCCGTCTACATTGTGTTTTTGCTTTAGTGAAATGATGTAGTCGTTAATGTAATTCTGCAACTCATCTTCACCTAGAAACGGCTGTTTAAGATATAATGACGTTTTAAATACAAGGTTATCAGGCGTAAGTCCTTGGTTCACAGTTTTTATCTCGCTAAATACTTCACGTAAACTATTCGAACGCTCCTCTAGTTGCTTCATTTCAGCCCTTGTATTCTCTTTAGCAAGTGCTGTTTTACTATCCTTATCTGACTTACCTCCAAATAGCATAAACCCAGCGACCACAACAGCAAATACAATAACCGTTATGCCTCCGATTTCCTTCACATGGTCTTGAATATACCATTTAATATCTTCTATTTTATCACGCAACCCAAACACCCCCTAAACCGTTTGGTTTAACTGGTTACGCATATTACGCTCCATTTCTCTGTAACGCTGACGGAAAAATGACTCAGAATAACCGCTTTGTTCCTTCGCTTCATCAAACCCTAGCAGCTGCACAGCAATCCAAACTTTTCGATGTAGAATAGCATCACGCATTCTTTGTCTGTTTAGTCTGTTTTCTTCTTTAACTTTAGGTAGGTTTCCTTTTGTCACAGAATGTACCATTAACCTTACAGCAACTCGTGTTACTCCCTTTAGTTCTGCAATCTCTGGGTATGTAAGCCCTGCACGATACACCTTAATTAACTCGTTCCCCGATAGAATTGAGCCTAACGTTTCCCCAGTCTCTCTTACAAGCTGTATTGCCTCCATTGCCTCTTTACCAATAGCCAACCAACTTTCAATTAACTTAACATCTGTACCTTTATCTAATTCGTCTTGTATGAATGATAATACGTAATTCTCTTTTAACATAAAAAACCCTCCAATCTGTTCTCTACCAAATTGGAGGGTTTCCGTTTTTTATTCACTTTCCCATTACTGAACGAATCCCTTTACCTTCTTACAAAGGATTCCAGAGAAGATATCAAGCATCGTACGTTCTTTAGAGTTACAAGCAAACCGTAAGCCTGTTTCATCATCCGCAATATCTATTTTATTCATAGATTCCGTTAACCAAATATCTTCCCCAGATAACACCGCTTTTTCTAACTCGATAGGCTCTAAGAACCTTGTCTGCAAGCGCTGATATACGAGTTTGTTATCTTGGAAGTATAGCGGCTTTACTACACTAAGCGTACCATCTGAGCCGTCCTTAATTCGTGAATCTAGAATCATTAACGGATAGTCCGCATCTGCTACTCGTTCCTCAAACCACTCGACAAACGCCTCAACCCCAAGCGTAGCTTTTAAGAAGAACGCAGTTGCTACATACGCTTCAACTTCTCCCTCTTTTGTACCCAACCCTTCGAGTTTTACGTGGTGTACTGCTGCAAGTTTTGCTAAGTCTTCGACGAAATTCTCGTTTACCGATACCCCGGAAAAATCTACCCGAATATCTGTATCTCCGTTTGCAATTGCCATTTTTATCTTATCTTCAATCCAAGCTATTGTTTTTGCACCGGCTTTGTCCTTCTTTTCTTCCAACACATTAATCAACATCGCTCAACCACCATACCTCTCTGAGTTGTTGCCTTTGTCCCCTCTGTTTTTCTGTCAGTAATTTTTCATCTGTATTTAGTAGGTACATATAGTACCCGATTAGCCTTTCATCGATATCTTTCATAAGATTATCAAAGTAAGATTTTGATAGTATCTGGAATTTCTTCGCAATCACAGCGAACATTTCCTCGTCATTGAATGACTGTATATAATCACCATCTAATGTTGCATACTTTTTAAAATCTAAATTCATCTGGTCAGTCAGTAACCCTGCAGATGTATACCGCACATTATTTGCTGTCGAAACATAGGCTACATCGCCACGTTTACCATTTTCTAATATCTTCTTGTGTAATACGTTAATTAGTCCCTTACCATCCTCATCTGTAAGTTCCCCGTCCAGAATGGCTTGATAAGGGTCGCACCCTAACTCACTGAATACACGCTTTGCTTCTTTGTATATGATATTTCGTAAATAGCTTTCAGCTATGTTTGGGTATGACTCAAGAATTTCCTTATACGACTTTCTTAAAACCATAACCTCATATGCTTCGTTACCTAAATAATTGGTATCCACTAATAATTGGTAGTACTTATTTAACACTTCTCTATGTACTTCACTGTCAGTAATTTTTCGTATTTTTACGTTAAGTACCCCAATATTTCGCATCCGACTTCCTAACTGAATAAAATCCTTAATACTTTGTCCGGTTCGTACTCGGATGGATGTCTTATCCAAGAATGCTACCTCCCATGCTCAAACTCTCGAAAATTATCTCAATCATATAATCACACCTGTCATCCATGTCTATATGATTATACACATCCCCATGCAGGAAATACAATCGTATCTGACAAATTCATGCAGAATTTTACAATCCCGTACTTTCGTATACGCTAATATTAGAATATCATAGGGCAATATACCTTTTTTACCAGATACTCCCTATGATACTTTACTATATTTTACAATTAATTTTTAATGGTAATTTCATCCTACGAAGCGACTTCTAAGCCTCTTTCGTAATCTCGAAGTACAAGAGGAATAACTGTAACCCCTTCAACTGTTTTTAGCTCACTCTTATGCTCAACCATAATGATTTGGAAGTCCTCATTCTTAGCTAGCGCCACGATTACGTCGCCGAACATTCGAATTGTTTCCTCGTCCTGCAACCCAGACAACTTCTCATCAAGTACAATAACCCGACTAGCGCCCGAAAACTTGATTACGATAACCGTCATCAGGAATCCTACAATCTGTGAAAGTGCCGTACCTGTTTGATGTTTAAGTGAGCGCTCCTGCCCGGAATCGATATCCCGCAGAATAACCACCATTTCCTTACCCGAACGCTTACTGATTGTTTCTTCAATACGTGCTTCATATCTTTGCTCTAAAGGTACATTCGCTAACGCATAGTTTAATACATCTGTAAGCGCCTGTTTTGCACCTTCGTTACGCTCATCCGCTATATTTTTGAACATTAACGACGTCTTATTGCATAAGTCTACTTTATCCTGCTTCTCTTTTATGTTGTTTTTAAATCGAGCAACGTAACCACCAACGGTACGTTGCTCATGCTCAGACATACGTAAATCCTCACGCATAGTCTCCAATTTCTTAAAGATTCGACCGACCCTGTCCCTCGTTTTCACCTTGTCTACCCCCTTACTCTTCTAAGTTACGGATAGATAGTAAGCAGTCGCCTTTACTGTGACGGAAATACGCTAACTCGCTATCTAACGACAATTGCAGCTCTACTTCATCTGCTACCGTTCCACTAAGACCACCAAACACTGTAAGGATATCATCACCGTTAACCGCTATTTCAAAATCAGCTACATCTTCTGGAACAGAAAACTCCCCGTCGGATGCGTTATCCCCATTTTCATTACTCTCGCTATCAGATTTAATTTTTCCGACACCGTTATCTACCGTAATCAGGATATCTTCATCATCCTCAGTAAAGATAATTGCTAGTTTTACATAACTAACTAACTCCGTTTTACTTAATGGTAACTTTACATCTTCGCTAAATTCATTGAAGCTATCGTTTACCCTGCGAATGACTCTATTTACATCATCTACTTGGTAGAAGTCCTCACCTACTACAAAGTACACCGTATTGTCCTCTAGCAGCATGTAGAAGTATTCCTCATCCGAACTATCTAACATTGAAATCAATGTATCAGAAGCATCGCTGCTGATTCCGTAATTGACTGGAATAGAATAATCCATACGTACTGCAAAGCGTGTACCTCTTACAAACGACTTGTTGTCCGTAAAGTAAATATCCTGTAAATCATCAGAAGCGTTTTTATCACGCAAACTATGCAGATATGAAAGGACATCTAAGAACTCCGCACGTACAACCTGCTCCCCATCTTCTTTAACACGGTCGATTGTTTCTTTTGCTTCGTTTACTTTATCCAATACCGAATCGCCCTCGTAACCCTTGAAGTTAAGCACAATGCGTCCACTTGTTACTTGTGCCTTGTCCTCAAGCATTTGGAAATCAAGCTCATCTCCTAGCTCTGACAATGGTGCAAGCAGTTTGCTATACTCAAGGCATAGCTCCTGCTCCGCATCCTCTAACCCATCGGCTAGCTTTTGTACTAACGTGTGGTTTTCTCCTACAGAAGCGAAGTATAAACCACCGTCTTTATTTACTACACGTAAGTAATTGTCATCCAACAACTCAATACGTTTATTTGTGATAATTTTACCCGCTGTTTTTAACCCGTTCGCTAAACTTTCTTTTAATAGTTGAACCATACATGCACTACCTTTCTGTATTTACCGTTATATTATTCAAAGTCTGGAAATTCATCGTCATCTTCATCAACGTTATTAACGACCTTACCATCATTGCCTACCATATCCCCGAAGTCCATTACATCATCGTCATCGCCTACATGAGAGGATTCCTCAGCAGCAACATCCTCAACAGGTACTTCCATATCAAGCGCCGTTTCCATATGCTCTACAATCTCAAGCACACGCTCGTTCTTTTCCTCAATGATTAAATCCAGTTCCTCTTTGGTTTCAAACGTAATTCCACGTTTTGACAAAGCTTCTATCTTTGTCTTAACTTCTTCCTTCTTTACCCCTAAACGGGCTTCCACTTTATTTGCCTGTTTCTCCGTATTTGAAAATTTCTTTTTCGCCGTCTCGTAGCGAGCGATTAAACTTTGTGACATAACACAAACTCCCCCTTAACTTGTTATCTACCGTTAGTTTACCACCCTTTCCCAAATAAAAAAGGTTGGTTCTTATCAACCAACCTAAACGAACTATACCCATAAACTTCTTGCTTTTCTTCGATGCTTTTGATGCCTTTTTGTACTTTTTTCATGATACGTATTATCCATCTCAAAACCAATGAAATTACGTCTTAGTTCATCAGCAGATACTGCCGTTACCCCAGACCCTGAGAACGTATCTAGGATTAATTCCCCTTTATTACTATGTACACGCATTATCTCTAACCAAATACTGAACGGTTTCTGCGTTGTATGGAATCGTCGCCCTTGGTCTTCATGCGGAGAAGCCTCGTAACGCCCATCCTCAGCCTTACGCCCATCACGTACATTAAACGTAAACGTATCTGTTGCTGTAATCCACATCGCCTCTTCTAAGGCGTTTAACGGCAACCTATTCGGCATCTGCGGTACAGGGTTAGTTTTATACCAATACTGCAAGCCACGTACGATATAGCCCATTTCCTCGGCTATTCTTGCCATAAGCTCCATATTTAAATAAGAATTGAAAATAAGTGCCTGTCCTGTCTCTGGGTTGATTTTAGGAAGTACCTTTCTCATCCAAGCCTCTGTATCAAAGCCATAATCCCAATCACCAAAATCCATGCCCGTTCTTCCATGACCATATGCCATTTTCGTTCCTTTAACCGAAACGTTGTAAGGCGGGTCAGTGAACAATAAATCGATAGAACCATCGTCAATTTCATCTAATAATTTAAACGTATCACCTTTATGGATTTTATTTACCTCAAGCATGAATTAAACCCCCTGTCTCCTTATCACGAACGCCAGATACGTATACACGACCTGTACTCTCGATTGCTTCTTTCATAACGCTACCTTCAAAGTCGTTAACCACTAGAACCGTACCGCCCTCGTCCGTAAAGCGCAGCACCATCTCTTTTGCTACCTTTAATGCATCCTCTGTATCTGACTCCGCTGTGCGAAACTCCCCATCGAAATATTTTTCATTTCCTAGTAGATTAAACGCCCAACCACGGTCACGTACTCCCCAGATAAACCATTCCTTCATTTCACGGTATTTATTCATAATTGGCTTAGTTGTCTCATCTTGTTCTTTTAACCAAACCAACGCTCTTTTTGTGTTCTTTTTATCTAACGCATCCTCACCTAGACTAGACATAGAGAATACATCAACCCCAATAAGTAGATTCCCACACTTTGGTTTCTTTTTAGCACACTCAAGCGCTGCTTTAATATCCTTTTGTACTTTTTTAATATACTTGTCACGCTTATCTTTAGGTAGCCCTGCAATTCGCTTACCTCTACTTAGCGCCCTCCATGTGTCTACGATAACCAAGTCCGCTGTTTCTACTTCGATTTTTTGCTTCTCTCCCATAAGCTCCTCCTACCTTCTCTCCTTGTTGTTTTTATCTCTAACCATTAACCTACGGTAAAACTCCACCGTGTTTAGCGATATATTCAGCTCTCTCGAAATTATATAATCTCTATCCCCGGCTGCAATTAGTGCTTTTATCTCTTGGATTTTTTCTTTTGTAAGTGTACGTTCGTTTTCCCCTTTCTTCTTTCGCTCTTGTTTACCAAAAATGTCCCCAAGATACGACTTCCGAATGTGTTCTATCTCCGTACACTTATCACAACCCTCACACTCCACATAAGAAACATTATCCTCGTTCTCATGCTCATCCATTAAGTATTCTATACGAGCCAATGCGTCACGCTTGTTTTCAAACGTGACGAGGTATCTTACTTCCTTGCTCATACGTACCATTCTTCTAGCATAGCTATCTGTTTTTGCTTCCTACCTGTATGTTTACAATCCCATAGTTTTTTATATCCCACAGCAACTACACCCCTTACTACACTGCTTTATCATGTATTAGATTTAGTACTTCTACCCCGAACTCTTTCACATCATCGTCCACATCTTCTAATGCACGAATAACATCCCTCGGGTCTTCATGTTTACGTTCCACTGTCTCCATACGTAAACTGAAATCTTTATAATCACTTGCACTTTTCTTAGCTGCCAACGCCTTTTCGAATGAGAAATACTCCTCAGCAGGAATTACATCGATTTCTACTAAACCGAACTCCTCAAGGTTATTTGTATCGATAAGACCGCAGTAACCGTAATCACGCAAGTTTTCCTCTTTGAATGACGTACGACCCATAGCCCCTGTCTGCCACAAGACACTAACTGAGCCATCTTCCATCTCGATATAGATAGGGTCTACATTTTCATGAATATGACCAAGGATACCGATATTGACACCTTTTAACACCTTTGTCGCATCGTAAACCCCTTCTTTGCCTTTTGATTTTAACATCCATAAAGGTGACTCAGGCATTAATACGTTATCATGCAGTACCGCCATAACAAACCAAGATTTATCCTCACGGATTTTCTTAGGTAATTCACGGTCAGCATGCCCATAGTTACGGATATCAATGTAGAATTTTTGACCGTTCTCTTTAAACGCTATACCTTTAGGATTGATAATTAACCCCTCTGATAGCAGCTCATCAAAGAACGTATATTGTTTCTCGTCATTTTTTAACGTAATTTCATTATCGTGATTCCCACGACAAGCGACAACCGGATATATTTTCCCACTCTCTAGTTTTTTCTTTGTTTTATCATCCAACCCGATAAAATTAAACTTTTTACCTTTCATACGCTTCTGCATAATTATACCCAGTAACCTAAACAGCTTACGCCATTCTGCTACCTCCTGCATATCCTGAGGTGTCTTATGTTGTAAGTCGCCCTCAAAGATGACCAACCCTATTTCTTCATCCTCTAAGATAAACTTGATAAGGTTTTTTAGCATCAGCTTGTTATTATCTTTCATTCTTACCGTGTTACGCATCTCTGTAGCGTTTAGATGTAAATCTCCTACATTTAATACCTTCACTGCTAACCCTCCTTAACTATGTACATGCGTAGCACTGACATCGCCACCACACAACGGACATACTCCAATTTCTTTCTCAAAGTCCTTAAGCTCCTTAGCGCTTAACTCTAATTGTCTATCGCTCTTTTCTTTTTCTGCCGTAAGTTCTTCTACTTCTTCATACAACCCACGAAGTTCTTTTAATTCCTCAATGAGTAGTAAATCATCACGGATATCTCCAAAGTCTTTCACTTTGTTCATACGCACCTGCAGTTCAGATAACTCTTCTTCCATCTGCTCCATTTCAAGAATCGCCTCTAACAGCTCCGTCACTTCTTGAATGACCGCCAGACACTCATCTGCTTCTTCTGTATTGTTTGCCTGCAGCTTCGTTTGTAGTACCTTAAGCGTACCCTCTAATTCTGCGACCTCTACCATACTATCTCGCGCACTCGTAAGCTCTTTAATGGTATAGATGCCCTCTTCTGCCTCTTCCATATTAAGCTGTGCTAACCGTTTTTGAAGTTCTAACAGTTCTTGCTCTTTCTCAGCAAGCTCCGCCATATCCTCAGCAACGTCCTCTAACGCCTCAAGGATTCCATACTCCGCCTTTAGTACGTTTTCATATCTACTTACCTCTTTTAACACCTGAGATTTATGGGCTACCTCACTTGTAATATCCGCCAATCTCTCTTCTTCTTGCTCAACCTGTGTTGTAAGTAACTTGATATCCTTAGACTCCGCACTCTTTACCTTCTCGACATGCTTTAACCCTAATAGGAAGTCTTCCGTCCCTAATGCCTTTTGCAGAATGAAGTTATTATCCCCCGGTGTTGTCTCAACAAAAGGAATTACACTATTCTTCATACGTAGGTTTAGTATCTCGTCCGTTTTTTCTTTCTCGTGATATAAATTGAAGTAGTTTTCCAACTCCGGTGGTACTTTACCGCCTGTCTTATCTGCTCTACCAGACTCTCCGTTAGTTAAATCCCACTCATAATAATCGACTGCCCCACGAGATAACGTAACCGTTGAGCCATCCCAACCTGTATAGTCGATAACAAAAAACTCGCTTCCATCACGCAAATAAAATTTATAGCTATTGTTAGGTAAGTTTTTCGTAAGGGCATAAATCGCCATTGTTAACGCACTCTTACCGATATTGTTCTTCCCATCTAACTTAAATACCCCGTTTTTATCGATGTTTATTGTCATATCCTTGATAGACTGTAGGTTTCGAACACGTAGGCTTCTAATTCTAAACTCACACTTCACTTCCTCACGCCCCTTATTTTTTCTTACCCCTATCATATCAAACTTCCAATAGAAAAAAGCCCCGATTCTTATCAAGGCTTGGATTTAAAACATAAAAAAGGAGCAGTCATATCGACTGCTCCCAACAAGTGGTTTATTTCTAAATTTAACAAACAATTAAACAAATATCGTAGAAGGCTTTACACCAAACAAAATGTAAGTCTTCTAAGTCACGTCCGGTGACTTGTATATACATAATACCATACATCTTCTCTATTATCTAGCGTTTGTGTATCAAATGTATCACATTTTTATCACTTTTTTTCTCTTTTTTCTATCTTTACTCCTTTTGCTTCTTGCAGTTTCTGTATATGCGGAACGATGTTCTTAAGTAAGTCTTTATCCTTAATGACTGCATCAAGTTCTTTCTTCCCTTTATTCGCCTCATTATAAACCATAACCATCGGTTTATCTGCCTCTACGTAATCAAGCGCAACTACGTTTGTCTTCATTCCCTCGGCATTAACCCTGTAAATTGGTATTTCTTTCTCATTTTTACGTACCCAATCATCAAAAGGTTTATCGTACTTTTCATTACCTGTATACACATACACCGCATACTCTTTATCTACTTGCTTATCGATATATTCGTCAGAGAAGATATTGTTTACATCATAAACTTGGTTCTTTTCTTTACCTACCATTTTATTTTCATGTTCTACCTGCTTTACAGACGTAAGCATCGACCCCAGATTTTCCTCTGGCGTACTATTAAACGTTCTCCAGATGTTCGAAAACCCACCGTTTCCTAAGCTCCCAAGGAAAATAAGACCGCCTAACGCACCTATCCCAAGTATCCACTTCCATTTACCCGGTCTCCCTGAGCCGCCAGAACCCCTAGAGCCTCCACCAAATCCGCCAAAACGTCTACCAGAACCTCCACCGTTTGTACCATTATTTTGCTCGCTTGCATTTTCACTTCTCGTACGTCCATTTGAGTCAATCTCTAACCTGTCCCGCTCTGACACCCTGTCGTTGTTATAACCCCCAGAACTTCCCGAGTTATTAAAATCGAAACTCATGTTACCATCTTCCTTTCTGGGCTTTTAAATACCCCGATAAATCATCAATATCACGAAGTGGCTTAGACGAACTTTCCCCTGCATCTAAATCAGCAAGGGTACGCACCCCGTCCAGTTTAGGCGGTACACTCAAATCATCCTTTTCGCTATCATCTTCGTCAAGCAATGAGTCGCCTGTAAGTACGTCACCCTTTAACCTCTTACCTGTAATTCTCTCAAAAATATCTCCACCTCTATCGCTTCGAAACGTGTACACTTTTTCACTAGGCGTAACCTCACGATATAATAAACCCTTAACCAAATCCATTTTTTGCAGCAGCTCATTGCAATCGACACCTTTATCTTTCAGCATCTTATCCATATTGTGAATGGCACGGGCAACTCGTCTTTTCTGTCTAATCGTAATTCGTTCATCTGCAGACCGTAACTTCTCATCCGTATCCAACTTACGTATCTCCATAATATGGTCAATATCGATAAGCTCCTTGTTAGCCTCATTCAACCTCTGTTGATTATTTGCGAGGATATGATTCATCCCCGCAAATGCCATTCGTGCCATTTCAGCATACACATAAAACATCTCATCTTTCGGAACACTCTTCTTATCCAAATCAACAAGCGCAAGTACATCCACTAGTTTTGTTAACGCTGTTCCCTCTGCTTTACACATTATGACCACCACCCTGTAGTCACTGTTTGTAAATCAACGACCCCAAAGAGTCCAGGTAATATGAATTTATTTACAAGTAATCCGGCAACCGTCCCAATTACGAAAGCAAGTACAATTTTTGCAACACCTCCGTTGCCTTTTTCTCCTTTCTCTTTAACTGGCTTTTTCTTTTTCTGACCTTTTCCTTCTTCTTTTGTATCATCCAACCCTAGTTCTTCGCTATCATCAACTGGCTTCTCAACAGCTCCATCCTCTGTTGTAATATCTTTCGGAACAACATAAGGTTTAATAATTGGTGGGTAGTTGATTAAAGGCTTTAACTCGCTATCGTCAAGCATAAGTTCAGCCATTTCGCCAACAGAACGAGCCTCACGTAGCTTCTTAAACCCCACTAACACATTGCCCATCATTTTATTTTCAATATCATCAAGCGTTAACTCATCAAACTGCTCAGGCATTAACCCGCTATCGTTCACTAAGAAGTACGCAATTAGTTTTTTCACGTTATATAACCAATCATCTGTAATTTCTGCAAGCGATGTATCTTTACGCAGAAAAGCTTTTACCTTCTTTTTCTTCTTATCGTATACAAAGTTTAAAGGGTTCAACAACACATCGTACACCTTACCGTCAGAGACAAGAAACAGTGTAGAAATTAACCCTTTGATTAACGTTTCTTTCGCCTTCGCATCTTCATCCGGTGTTCTATCCTCTATACGATACGCCTCAAGTGGTCTCTCGTTTACACTGCACTTACTGTACAACTCTCTTTCGTTTAGGTTTGTCTCGTTGTTACGCTCGAAAATCGTTGTGAAGTGCGCTAACCCCTCGAACACGTCTTCTTTATTTTTGATACTTACTAAATCCTCACGGGAAACAAACGTCCGAATCGTTACGTCATCCACTATATCGACCGCTACGCCCCCTGCAGTACATCTTTTTAACAAATCAACCCACTCCTCTACTGTTCTTATCTGACCGCCTATACATGGCGTTATTTGTTTACTCCAATCTCACTTACCATCTACTTTCCCTTTTCTATGTAGTATCTACCTTATTTTGGACAATAAAAAAGAGAGGGTATATAAGCCCTCTCTTTAGTGGTAATCCTTATTCGTCATCGCCCATGAACTCATCGAAGTTATCATCGTCTTCGACCTCGCCGTTATCTTCAGGCTCTTCCTTTTTCGTTTCTACTTTTTTCGCTTCAGCCTTCTTCTCCGTTTTAACAGTTTTTGCTTTAGCTGCAGCTGCCTCTTGTGCTTCATCTTCTTCACGTAACGCATTTGCTTCTGCTTCTGCGTCCTCATCCGTTCCTGCGCCTGCACCAGATAAGACTGTAGCGAATACTTTTTCGTTAAATTCAGTATCCTCTTCCTCACGACCGAACTGCTCACGCATAGAGTAGAAGTACTCTCCACCATCAGCCATAAGTGCAATAGCCTCCTGTGGTGTATGTGGGCGTAGTGTTGGGTTAATTGCTTTATAAGACTTCTCAGCCTCAGCAACTAATTTAACCCCAATTTCAGTAATTGCATCCACAAATTCTTTTGTTACAACTGAGTTTTTCGCAGGTACTGCTACTGGAGACATATCTTTAGCTGACTCCATTTTAGTAGGTTTGTTAGGGAATTTAACCGCAAAGTCAACAAACCCGATTAATACTTCCTCTTCATGCTCTGTACCTTCGTTTTCGATGTAACCATATGCATTTACGTCTTCGTCTAAAATACCTTGTTCAAACGCATTATCTGCTGCCGTTTTGAACTTATCTAGACGGTTTTGAGACATAGTCATTAAGATTTTCTTGTATTTCGGCATACCGTTTTCATCACGAACTACTCGTTTTACTGGCTTGTTGTTTTTACCAACTGCGTCTTCTAACTCAAGCTCTAACGCTAGAAGTGTAATATCTAAGCGAGTTACGTTATACTCGTTACCGTCTTCATCAGATTTTTTGTAGTATGAATTCTCAACTTTACGTTGTTTATCCATTTCTTCGTAGAATTTCTTTTGTTCATCTTTAGAAAGCTCTTTGAAGCCATCTTCCCCATAACGCTCTTCCATTTCAGCATATGTACGACGTACCTCATATTGTGATAACTCACAGAATGGACACATTTCCTTACGTTCCGCTGATTTTACTGCCTCGTTACGGTCTGTTTGGCTGTAAGGATGCATACAACGTACTTGGTACGATTGGTATGTTCCCCCACGACTATTAACAAAGTTTAAAAAGCTTTGTTTAATTGGATGGAACGGCTCAGCTAGTACCACTAACCCCATATTTCCTTCTGAATCCGGCAATACTGGGAAAATAATACGTTTTGTTTCACCAATTTCGAATGAAAGGCGCTGCACCATATTACCTAACCCGTTACCTCCCGCACGTCTTCCTGTTCTTGCCCCACTAAATGATAATCTGCCCATTTTGATTTCCTCCTCTTTTGTTTTCGGTTTTACCTAGACGAGCATACATGCCCGCCTTACGGACACCTTTGTTTTTTGAAATCTGGACATTTCAAAATGTGTTTTTTAACACTCTTTCAATTTAACATGTTTGCTTGTACAAAACCGCCTAACCATTATCAAAACAAGAAATTATTTTTTAACTTGTTTTGTTTGTTTCTTACCCGGCTTGTTAGCATACCCTTATACTATCACAACCCCGACCGTCCGTCTGCCCCTTCCTTATCAAGATAAAGAAAAAGGAGAGAAATACTTCTCTCCTACTTCACTAACGCTTTTAAGTAATTGTACGCAATAAGTACTCGGTTTCTACCTGCCGCTGTACGTAAGTAATCACTATCTAAATCACCCAGACGAACTCTATCTAACCCATCGGCATCTTTGAAAATCTCGAATAATCTCCACGCTCGAGCCAGTTTGTCATCGCCCCAACCCGTTTTATTTAGGTTTTCTTTTGCCTCAGTATCCGAAATACAATGATTCTCTATAATGAAGTACAGGATATCATCAGCGTCCTCATCCAAATCTAAGATATCGTATTCTCTTTTGGTATTGACCGCATTGATTCCGAAAACCATAATTTCATATTCGCCAATACAATCCACACTTCTTATTCCATGTGTTTTATCTTCATAATCATTTACACGACCAATGTCATGGAGACATGCAGATAGACTCAGGATAGCCCTATCCTCATCGCTTAATCCTAGCTCCCTAGACATAGACAAACAATGAAGCAGAACACGGCTACAATGCTTATTCCCATGAATACCGTCAAAGTTATCAAAGTACTTTTCTTGGATAAACGTCCCACGGTATAGACCGTACTCCGTCATATACCCTTCCTTTTCCATGCCTTCTATGTCTTTTGTAATTGTTATTGGATTTAAACTTTGTGCCTGTCTGATTGATTTAGGTCGTATTAGCACTTCCTCTTCCCCGCGACCTGTATAGTACGCTAAAATATCATTCTTATGTACCGTACCTACGTAGACTTCCCCATCAAATCCATGACGTTTAGCAAAAAATTCAGCAACCTCTTTACTTACCGTCCAACTAATTGCATCCTCATGGTTTGTAGATTTATCACTCTGCCCACGGTACACTGTTACATAATTCACACCACTCGCTATTTTTTCCAACGAATCAAGGAGTTCCTTCCTCTTCTCACTCGTCTGACAACGGAATACATCTAACACCATATCCACCGATAACACCGTATGCCCGTAGTCGTAATGCGTGTAGTTTGATATGAAGAATTCGAATCTATCCTTTTCTTCTACTTCCCAATACAACTTATTCATTAACATAAATATTGCGTTCTTATGTGCATAATGCAGAACCCCAAAGAAATCCTTAGCGTCATACTTTTTACGGATTCTTTTCTCAACATCCCGAATGTATTCTCCTAAACTCATATCCATCCCCGGGAATGAATAATCCTCTAACATGTAAAACAACTCCACACAGACAGGATAGTCGTAATATACGAATACCGACATCACCTTATTCGTAATATAGAAATTACGAATCGGTAAACCTGTAGCAGCTATCTTACTCTCCATTTCCTCATAAGTCCCAAGACCTTTGTACCCTAATTCATTTATAAAATAATCTACATTCTCTTTTGTAATTGGATATAAATCACTTTCAGCTATTTGAGCGTTTGCTAACGCTACTGCCGCATCTAACCCCATATACGTAACCTACCTTCCTTAATATCACCTTTGTTACTCATATTTTAACAGACATTATTCTTTTTTGTTTTATCTTCTATATCGCCACAAAAAAGAGAGGGAAATATATACGTTCCCCTCTTTCGCACCCTATTTCTTAATGTAGTTTAGCTTTCTTATCCTTTGTTTTCCCCATCTCTTTACGTACTCCCTTATTTACCTCTTTTTTATGTTTATCCCCGCCAGATAGCCCGATAAACATAAGTGTTAAACCTACACGAACCACCCCAAAAGCAGGATAAGGACATGGTACACTCCAGAAATCCTTTTCATTTTCAATTCCCGCAAATACCGACCAACCTTTCTTACCTAACTCCACTGTAATTACAAATGTCTTTTTAAACTCATATAACCTAAACTGGTACGTAGACACACCATCCACTGTTATTTTTCTCACCATGTCACATGTATCCAATGTTTTGTGGTGTTTTTGCAATTCATCTAGCATCACTAATGTAAGTAAGGAATCCGCACTCTCATCTAAACCCCTGACCAATTTATTATCCTCTATCCAAATTTTATTATATTTACCCATACCTATTCCCCCTTATTAACCTCGTTTTGTTTATATAGCCACTTTACCGTATTTATCTATCCGTAACTCCCATCCACATATCAAACCCCGCTATACAAATAAAAGGACAGCCTACGCTGTCCCTTACCTACAATTATTTGTATGTAACCCAATTAAGATTAACTTTCCTTTTAAATTAACATTATGTAAGCAGTCCTGAGGTCTTAACCTCTCTAATTTCACACATGAATCTTGTGTACATGTTTTCTTAACCTGATTTTCATACTCCGCTAACCGTTTAGGTACTTTAGTAACCTCCATACACTTGCATTTCAAGTATTTGTACCACTCAAACACCTTTCCATCTAGCACAGCATTGGCATTATACACATCAACGACCTTTTGGTCTCTTAGTGCCTTTTTCTTGTACACATTACTTTGTGAGCCTTGCAAGATTCCGTCTTCAAGCCCCCATATAATACCCCAGTGTACATTTTTCATATCGGCTTTTTTATTCGGTACATATGGGTACGCCGTCTTTGCATAATACGGAATCATTGCGTAATACCCATTCTGTAACCCATCTTCAATTACTGTCTCTAGCTCATCCGCTGAATTAAATGTCCTTACCTTGTAATCTAACGACATCAGGTAGTCATTAACCCACAGGAGAAATTCTTCCGCTTTACCGATATCAAATAACTCTCCTACATGTGTAAGCTCTCTAGCATGTGCTAAATCGATTAAGAAATTCCCCAGTTTTTCCTCATCATACCTATCGTCTGTTAACGCCTGTATTGTCATAGCTACTGCATACAGTCCGCAGGAAGCCCCCTTTGATTTAATATTATCCACTTCTTTTAACCTCATTTTGTCCTTCACCATCCTCTCACACCCTCAACCCCTAGAGGATGTCCCTATCAAGCAACAACTTATAACCTAGCACCAGTACGAGTAGCAGTATACTAACGGTTGCTTTAAATATCGTACTGTATGGAAGCCCTATATGGATTACAGAACTGACAACCCAACAAATACCTGTGACTGCCCCCGCTATCCCACTAGCAGCCACCCCAACCACAATACAAACAAGTACAGAAAACCCTAAACGTAACAAGAGTTCCCCTACTAGCTCCTTTGATTTTTTCATACAATTCCACCTACCTATCCCTATCGTTTCTTTGTATCTCTTCTTTTTACTTTTCAGTTAAATGGCAAAATAAAAAGACCGCTAGTAGCAGCCTTACTTAAATGTCATACATATTTAAACGAACGGAGTGTGTAGCGATAGTATTTAGGACGTCTAACTCACTATACTCATGGTTTACAACCCCTAATGTAAACGCAATTGCTTCCTCGGTAGAAATTACTAATTTGTACCCGTTGTACCGTAGGAATACAGCTAAACACATAAACGCTGTCCTTTTGTTCGCATTGTAAAATACATGGTTCTGCGCAATAGACTCAAACAACGCCGCAGCCTTTTCATATACGCCCGGATACGCATCCTCACCAAACGCTGACTGCTTCGGTCTGTTTACTGCAGAATCTAACAGCCCCGGGTCTTTCACCCCTAAGAGTTCACCCGGAGAGTATTTTTTAATTGCTGCTACGTTAATTGCAATAACTTCTTTATCTGTTAAATACCTCATCTTTACTCAGCCCCAACCTTACAGTCTTGTAGTTTCTCCGCATTTACAGAAGTAACCTTGTACCCGTTTTCTATCTCTAGCTCCTTAACCGAGAAGTTCACTATACCCTCCCGTTTAGCGTTAAACGCATCACAGTCCTCTTCAGAATCGAACACGTAATCCTTTACCCTTTCACCATTCTCCCATTTTGACCAATATGAACGGTATTTTACCTCTTGAGCCGAACCACAATCTTCAAGGATAAATCCTCCCTTATAGAAGTACCATCCCATCATTAACTTCACTGCCTCAATTCGAGCATCCTCTAAGTCCGCAGCAACAATGACTTTCTCATCACACACATTTTCCTCATACCACTGACCAGTTGATAGTGTTACATGGAATAACTTTAAATTGACCCCATTCTTAATTTCCTCACAGCGCTCGCAATTATCTTCATCTCTTTTGATGACTACTGCCTTTGGTGCTTGCTCGTCCATATACTCTTTCCCATGTTTTTTGCATAACGTTTTCATTTCTCTTCCCCCTATATGCTATAGTTTAGTTTCTTTTTATTTATCAACTAACTCTTTCATAACCTCATCGTATTCATTAAAGCAAGCTTCAACTGTATCTAAAAAGTCATCGCTTATCCCATCAGGTAAAGCCTTTGTTACTTTTTTCTTAACCTTTAGGACATCCCCATCGACCTCAAGCGTCACCTCATCTCCTTTAGTTAGGTTTAGTGCTTTAAGCATATCAGTAGGAATAGTGACCCCCAAGCTATTCCCTTGCTTTGTAACCACCCTATCCTCTTTTAGCATCACTAAATCATTTACTTTTTCAGGCATAGTTATAGACTCCTTGTATTTAAAATTTTAGACTATATAATTATTTACTTAATTAGTGTACTTACGTAAGTACGTACTTACAGTATACACCAACCCCTAAATTTAAACAATAGACGTAAAAAAGAGACTGCATTACTGCACAGTCTCCATCTCTTTCTTATACATATCATTGTACCCAAACATTAGATTGACTAGCACATCTGTGTACTCCATAGGGTAATCCTGCAGCATACTTGTAAGTGCGTAGCTTTTATCTCCCGTATCCCCTGTACCGCCATGCACATAATACACTTTACCTTCTGGGCTATGTAAACCATCCTCTTTAGCCACTAACGTAACCCCGTTAGTTGTTGGGAATGCTACCTTTAACGTATAACTCATCTCGTCCCAATGTGTACGTACACCATCTGGAAATGTATACGCAGAGAAATACTCCTTAAACTGCTTATCCCCGGTGTATACCCCATCTAGGAAGCTATCCTTACCGCTATCTTTCAATATACCCTCCTGTTTTAACTGCTCAATAACCGCTAGTTTTTCCGGGTCTACTTCTGCTAGTTTATCTACTTCATTTACAGGCTTTTTGTTCTCTTGTTGGCTGTACTGGTCAGCCTTTGGGTCAGCCACATGGTAGTCATATGCAGCATACGGGTCTATATCCTCTTGGTACTCGTTTCTCTTTAGTTTCTTTTTTACTTGTTCGGGAGCAGCCTCTCTTTTTCTTTCATCTTCGTAAGGAGTTCCAGAGTCGTAGCCACCTCCCTGTCTTCTCTCCATCATCTTTCTACGGTTCCGCTCTTTACGTAGGTTATTTGCCCCACGTACACCAGAACCAACTAACCTAACCCCTCCAGACACTGCACGTACCCCAACCGCAGCCACCTTAGTTGTTAGCTTAACAGCAGCTATACCTGCTACAATCCCCAAGTTTAACAACCTGTATTTTGTCTCTATCTTCTTTTCACCAAGGCGAACCCCTGCATCAAAACCTGCTCTTACACCTCTTGCACAAAGACCTACAAGTCCTCTAAGCATTTAGTCCACCCTCTTCCTTAAGTCAAAGCAATTCAAAATCTTAAACCAAGCATCAGACTCTCCGTACAACGATATAAGCATCTTCAAAGCGCTCATAAGGTTTGTTTCTCCGTCCCTGCGGTTATAGATTTTTGCACCTACCTCGCCAGAACTAATACCATTAGTCCCTAAGTATAAAGGTAGATTCGTCTTTGCACCCTTTAACGGTTTGACCTGTATTTGCACCAACTCTTTATGGTATCCCCTAACCGCCCCAATTACATCTTTTACCTCATCAGAATGAATAACCGTCTTAATACGCTCCATCATTTTAGCGGTCTCTTTTGAGTTATCAGACAGTAACCAACGTAACCCTGAGTGTATACCGTTGTAGCGCAGCATTGAAATCCAGACCCCATCAAACTCAAACGGTTTTTTCTGCGATTCCGTGAACTGCATGACCCTATCCTTTACAGACCTATCAAGCTTCTTCATTAAGTTCTTATTGTAATAGTCATAATCAATAGGGAGAGCAAACTTCACCGTTACCACCTTATCTTTATCCGCTGCTTTTACAGACGTAACTATATTCATAAGGTATTTACCGCTATGTGATAGCGTCACATCCTGCACCTGCACAAGAAACTTACCCTTAGCCCCATCCAACTTCATTATCAATCCCATATAGAACCTACTAAGTGCCAAATATGATTGCTTCTTAAACTCTGCCAGAACCTCGTCTTCGCTCTTAGGCGGTTGATAATCTACACTTACAATCCGAAAATCTCCCTCATTCTTTTCCAACACCTTAATCCTATCCTGCAGCACCTTATACCAAAGTCCCTGCAGCTCCTGTCCCATAATTTCAGAACTCGCAGACTTCGCTAATATCTCGTTTATATGACCATGAAGGGTATCCCCGGCATCGACCACTAACCCGAAAGGAATATCCCCCAACTTCTCGCTTTCTTTACCCTCTCCGTCGACTTTACGAACCTCACATATACATGTACCGTAAACACGCCCAGATACCCTTAATTTAGGCGTTTTAACCCCAACCATATAAATACCTTTGTTTTGGAATATAGCCCCTCCACCGCTTTTTAAAAGCCATTTCGGAAACGCATCTACAAGTAACCTTTCGAACCCATAATAAACCTCGGCTATCCCTGCTTTTTCTTTCGTGTTTGTTACCATATCCTCACCTCTTTACTTAGCCCCAGAAGGTTTTTCCTCTTCCTGTGCTGCTCTTTTACTCTTCTCTACTTCTTCTTTTGCGTCCTGCTTTTCTTTATCTACTTTTTGCTTTTCAATCTTCTTCGTTTGCTCCGCCACTTTCTTCTTCAAATCATCCTCTAATTTCTTTGTCTCTACCTTATCATCTTCATATTGCTTAGATAAAACTGCTTGTCTCTGTTCCTTTAGCTTCTCAAATGTCTGTTTTTTCTTCTCAGCAAAGCCATCATCTTGCTGATTTAACTCTGCAATTTGTTCTTTTGTCATAGCACTAACCTTAGGAATGGCATCCCCGTCACGTACTGCAGACTCTATAAAAATCCCCTGCTCCTTCTCCACACCGACCGCAGCGAACCGCTTTTCTTTTGTATCTAGACCTACATTTTGCAACATCATATCTTTTGCTAACTCTTCTACCGTTTTTTCCTTCTCTACGACAACACGGGTCGAATCATAATCATAGTCATAGACAACTTTAAAATCCTTCTTTTGTGCCTTTACTGCCTTTTCCTCGTCAGAATCACAAGCAACTAAGCTTAACGACACTGCACCCAAGACACCCAATATTGTCAGCTTCTTCATATAAGGTTTCATATTTTACCAATCCTTTCTGGACTCTTTATGTTCTTTTACCTCGTATCAGATGCAACACACCTTTCTATACGACAAAAAAGCGCTAGCAGTCTAGGTCTATCGCAAACCTGACTACATAACGCTTTTGTCATGAACACTTTAATCGATTTTATGAAACAATGTAGATTGAGTAGGTCTACATCGCCTCCTTATTCCTCTGTTACTACACCACGACTATTGCCACTCACCTGCTATACTGCCCCCAGAAAACAGGCAAAGTGTATGCAAAAATAGGAAGCCCTCACAACCGACCTTTGCATCAATATCCATAGGTATAATAACCTTACCTATATAATACTAGACATTTTCATCTGTTACTGCAGTATCCTTATCAAAACACTGGCATATCTTATCTTTTTTATTTCCATATAGTATTTATCTATCTTTACCTCAATTATTCAAAATAAAAAGAGGGGGTATTATAACCCCCTCATCCTATTTTAGATATTCTTTTACAGATTCCCATAACCCTTTACTATTTGCCTCACGGAAAGTATTTACTTTTACTGTGTCGCTATTTTTAATTCTACCAATAGCCCCTTTAAGTTCATCATCTTCAATTCTAACCGTGTGGTCGTATTTAACTCCCTTACTGATTGCCTCAGTTTGTTCATTAACGTAAACAGCATCTTGTCCATCCTTCGCTTTATCTAAGCCAGAACCTACTAAGTACTGCTTGAACGTGAATGGGTATGTTACCTGTATAATTACATCATTTAAACCAACAGAACCGATTAGTAATTCATTTTGCCATTTACTCTTAACTTTCATATTCATTGACGGTAAATCATCTTTACCTTTTACAGAAGTATCAACATCAAGAGGTAAATAGTATTTTGAACTACGTTTATCCGATTCTAAGACTAAATCTGAAGTAGTAGCCTCTACTTTATTGAACTTTCGGTACTCTTCTCTAGCCTGTTTATTGACAGCATCGATAGAAGCACCTTTCGGTGAAGCAACTTGGAATCCAGAGTTTTTCATAACCCTGTAATCGTCCATAGTCTTAATATCAAACTGACCTCCACCTTTACCTTCAATAACAACCGGAAGTTTGTAAAACCCTAAGGCATGATGTTTATCAAACTCAACATCGTCCTTGTCCTTGTTTACCACTAAAGACTCTTTTAGGTTTTTATCTACATCCTGCACATAATAACCAGAGTATCCGTTATTAGGTCGTCCATCACTATCAGACCAAGCAACAGCTGAACGTTTACCATCTTCGCTCATATATTTTAAATCTCTGTCATAGCTGATTTGACTTCCTAAACCGCCATTATTAGCAATACCCATAGTGTTGATAGAGTTCTCATACTTAAGAGTTCCTCCCACGTTAATTGCCTCTTGTGTTTGTAACTCTTTAGCAGGGTTAGCTGCATCGTATAACGTCTTATCTGCAATGAATTTCTCCGTTGCAAGTGTTTTATCTTCCTTATCCGTTTTGTAATCGTTTGGACTTGTACGATACACTTTAGACTGTCTACCTACTGGGTACTCTAATTTTTGGTCTCCTTTACGGAATACGTGTTCAGTCCCATAAACATGGTCTAATTCAATCTCAGCCTGATATGCTACTTTATGTGTATCAATCCATGTTCCTGCAGGTGGCGTATACTTATCCGTACCGTCACCCCATAATGGGATACGTTCCGAGAAATTCCAACCTTCGCAAGCCCACTGTCTTGGAGATAATGGGTTACCTTTTTCATCCTTCATCTCATCCCAACCGCTACATACATAATGGTCGTAATAAGAATTTGTCGCCTCAAACTGATAACCATAGTAAAGATTACGTCCTGTGTAATCTTTATTAGATGCATCTTTAAACGCATCAGGGTCATTTTTAAGTACCTGCATATCTTTACTAATTCCGCTTATGTTCGGGAAATCGGCATACGCAGCTCCCCCATTTTTAAGGCTGTTTTCATTTAGTGTAGACATAAACACTTTGTTTTTAGGTGTCTTTTCTTCACCAATTAAATGGTATTTCATACCGTCATCGGCTACTTCATTTACCTTAGCCACGTAATCGAAATCAGGTATATAATCCTTATTCTTATCATTATTTTTTGTATTTGCTGTTTCGATAACCTTTTTAACGTTACGTACCGCAAATGCTTTTGTTGAAAGTTTAGGGTCTAACTTATTATGCAACGCTAATTTACTCTTCGATTTATCGTCATCTTTATATAAGTTCCAAGTGAAGTCAGCGTTATCTGTCATTAACTCCCCATCTACATGCCCATTTGTTGAAGGGTCTGGTTTAGAAGGTTTGTAGTAAAACTTGATTGTTGTCTCATCATCCGCATGTTGCCCCGGATGTGTGTACCAACTCTTAACCGGCTCCTCAGCATAAGGATTTACACTGATATATGGATTACCATTCTCATCTTTAAATGCCCCAGTAGGTTTAGGAACATAGACCACTCGACCATGAGGGATTACTTTCGAACGTCTCTTTTCGAGAATTTTCCCAGTCGTTTTATCGATATACTCAATGTTAACTAATAGGTCATAGTATCGAACCTTTGTGGAATCTCCCGTACTATCTCCACCGGATTTAATGATGGTTTTATCGTTTTTATCTACATCAGTAGGTTGCCCTTTAGCTCTAGCATTCACATCATTGTGCATGTTAAATTTCAATTCTCTAACCATATCGTCATCGGCTTTTTGAGAAGGGTTCTGCTCCTGACTTCTAAATACAAAATCCTCACCATTTACGTTCTTAGTGTATATCTTCTTGTTAAATAATCTGTACGTATCTGCG
This sequence comes from Bacillus cereus group sp. MYBK15-3, assembly GCF_051916765.1. NCBI lineage: Bacteria > Bacillati > Bacillota > Bacilli > Caryophanales > Bacillaceae > Bacillus > Bacillus cereus group sp. MYBK15-3. The sequence goes on along the minus strand of NZ_JBQAHG010000006.1, from coordinate 2,516 downwards.
TAGAACTCAGACTCCGTCTTACCACCTTGCTTATTAAATGGTACTGAACGTGTAACTTGCTCCCCACGAGAGAATTTCTCTGTGAAACTATCAAGTACTTGTCGATTACCATCATTAACATAGACCGTTTTAAGCTGAACATCTTTATCCGGAACTACGTTTTTATCTGGCTTGAACGTTAACATGGCTGTTTTCCCGTTAACATGGAAATACTGACTTTGACCCCAAGCATCTTGGGTCTCACCCGCTCTTGCACCGTATTTGTACCAAATAACTGTACGGGATTGGTCAGAGTCCAAAATAGGGTAATCTACTCCCATTTTAAAGTAACGACAATTACTCCCTAGACTACATAACCCATTACCTGCAGGGGAATCACGTCTGATATGGTCGGCTGTGTTAGGGGTTGCAGTATTTGTACCACGACCACTAGCGAAATCGAGCATCCCAGTAGCGCCCTCTCTGCTTGTATACTTACCTAAATCGAGAATGTTTATAGGTGTAGTTATCCAAGTCCAAACGTACTGGTAACCACTTCTTCCATGATTCCCGTTAACACCATGAACAATTTTCATGTTCCAAGAACTAGCATCGTCACCCATTTTTGCGTTTCCGAATAAATCATCCAAAGGAATATACGCTTTAAATCCGACACCTTTATATGTCATCGTACAATCATCATCAGACCATTTATCGAACTCATTGTCATAGCATTGTCGAGGTTGTTTTGGTGTACCAAACGCCCAAGTAAAATCACGTGTAGCGTCCGAATCAGCCATTACATCCGTTGCGTAGGTTTTACTTTCACCAGTTTTAGTATTTTCCATAATAATATACGTTCTGTTATTATCTGGATATTCGTTATTGTAACCTTTTTGAACAGCGAACCCTTCAAATGTTAAATACCTTTGAGTCGGCTCATAATCAAATTGGTTATGCTCGATGTTTATCCCCGGACGGTTGTTTTTCTTCTCAGCATAAATGTTATAAGAAATGTTGTGTCCGCCCTCAGGGTTAAACTGGCTAGCGTCCCCTTTAATTAAATTCCATTGATTAGGGACATCATATGGTGAGAATCCCGGCATTCCCGCACTTCTCATAACCGGCGCAGGAGCTAAGAATCTAGGACTAATTAAAAAAGAAGACCTAAGCGCACCGGGAATATCTAACTCCTCTTTAGCTTTTTTATCTTCTTCAACCTTTGCAACTTTATCTTTCTCCGCTTTTTCCTCAGCTTCTTTTTTAGCTTTTTCTACTGCTTCCTTTTCAGCCTTATCCTGAGCTTCTTTTTCAGCTTTTGCTTTATTTTCGGCAGCTTCTTTCGCCTTAGCATCCGCTTCTTGTTTAGCTTTAGCATCTGCTTCTTGTTTAGCCTTCTCTTCAGCTTTTGCCTTAACATCCGCCTCTTGTTTAGCCTTCTCTTCAGCTTTTGCCTTAGCTTCCGCCTCTTGTTTAGCTTTATCGGCAACTTCCTGCTCATTTAATCCAGAAGATGCAGGAGACTCACTCACCTCATTAACCCTAGGTACATTTTGTTCCTTGATGGTTTCAGCAGAAGCGAGCGGTTGTAGAAAGCTAGACCCCAAAATCAAACCAACTGACAACGCTGCTATGTTAGGTCGTAGCTTATCTTTAAACGCCATATATTTTCCCTCCTTATTCAGTTTTTAAAGAACAGTAACACTTTGAACCTAGTTGTATTTCTTATTATCCCCTCCGCCCGCCTTTCCGTTATTACAGACAAATAAAAAAGGTACTCCTGAGAATGGAGTACCTTCATTAGTTTGATAACTTATTATTTTGTTGTTTTCTTAAACTTACGTCCGAATGCAAGAGCTGCACCTGCGATAGCCATTAACCCGCCAAGTAATGCGCTGTTATTTTCTGCTTCGCCTGTTTTTGGTAATTCTTTGTAAGTTTCTTTATTTCCAGAAGCTACATTTTTAACTTCTTTTTTATCATCTACTTTTGTTTCTACTACTTTTGTTTCTACTACTTTAGACGGTTGTTTATCTTCCAACGTAGTTCCTGTTGTTCCACCTTTAGCACCGTTGTCTGTGCCTTCTGTTACCTTGCTTCCAGTGTCTTTAGAACCATTGTCCTCTTTAGAGCCGTTATCCTCTTTAGAGCCGTTATCCTCTTTAGAACCGTTGTCCTCTTTAGAGCCGTTATCCTCTTTAGAGCCGTTGTCCTCTTTAGAGCCGTTGTCCTCTTTAGAGCCGTTGTCCTCTTTAGAGCCGTTATCCTCTTTAGAGCCGTTATCCTCTTTACCACCGTTGTCCTCTTTACCACCGTTATTACCTTCGTTACCACCGTTGTTGCCTTCGTTACCACCGTTGTTGCCTTCGTTACCACCGTTGTTGCCTTCGTTACCACCGTTATTACCTTCGTTACCACCGTTGTTGCCTTCGTTACCACCGTTGTTGCCTTCGTTACCACCGTTGTTGCCTTCGTTACCACCGTTGTTGCCTTCGTTACCACCGTTGTTGCCTTCATTACCACCGTTGTTGCCGTTA
>NZ_JBQAHG010000005.1:0-385765 GCF_051916765.1 Bacillus cereus group sp. MYBK15-3 | reverse complement strand
TCGGTGGCTTCGCGTCTTCCTGCGAGGCAAAAAGCGCCTCTACGTCAGAAGCTCCATCCCCCTCTCATTCTGAGCGAGCCGCTTCCGCTTTTAGATATTATCCAGTTCCAGCGGCTAGAATGGTCGGTGGCTTCGCGTCTTCCTGCGAGGCAAAAAGCGCCTCTACGTCAGAAGCTCCATCCCCCTCTCATTCTGAGCGAGCCGCTTCCGCTTTTAGATATTATCCAGTTCCAGTGGCCAGCTCTTCGCATCTAAGAACCTCCCGCACGAAAGGTAAAAAGCACCTTTTGTGCGAGAGAACCTTAGCTGGTCAGAGCTAAACGGGCCACTTCCACTTTTAAACTGGCCTAACCAATTCAAATTGTTCTCCTAATTTTGCATAGTTGTGTCCTGCTAGGCGGCTTATTGGTTTGAGTCCTTCGGCGTGAATGCGCCCTTTTTCATATAGATGTTCGGCAACGTGGAAACGAACGACGCGTCCAATTAGTAGATCACAAGCTGGTGAGTCTTCCGTTCCGCCAAGTGGAATTGCACGTTCTAATACGCATTCCATTCGAATATTTGCTTCTTTTACACCTGGAACAGAGATGACTTCACTTTCGATTGGTGTTAGTTTTGCTAGTTCAATTTCACTTTCATTTGGCGGGAGATTAGCTGCTGTTTCGTTAATTGCTGCTACATATGATTCGTCAGAAATATGTACGACAAATTCTCCTTTTTCAATTGCGTTTCGGGAAGTGTCCTTTCTTTCTCCGGCTTTTCGTTGTACAGATACTGAGATAAGTGGTGGATTAGCAGCGACAATATTGAAATAACTATATGGTGCTCCGTTTAGTACGCCTTCTTTTGTTACAGAAGTAACGAATGCGACAGGACGAGGGATGATACTTCCAGTAAGTAATTTGTAATTATCTTTTTCAGTTTGTTCATTTGGATTAATGGATAACATGCTTGTAATCCCCTTTCTAAATATGAATACTTATTGTTTGTTTACAAGATAACGATGAGAAAATCCTGCTGGAAATAATATTTTGTTTCATAAAAAGAACTTACTTCAATTGTAATGAAGTAAGTTCTTTTTTCAAGAATCTCAAATTTGAGATAAAAATTAAAGTAAAACGTATGCGCCAGGTCCGATTAAAGCTACACCAACAGCGACAGCAATTAACATTAAGTTATATTCATATCCGTTTTGTGTTACCCAGTAACCATTTTTTCCGTGAACAGTGAAGATAGCCATTAACATTGTTCCAACGATAAATAATGAACCAACTACAATGAAAATACCTGATGCAAATAAGAAACCACCTAGTAATTCAGTTGCGCCAGCCATAAATGCCATAAATACACCAGGACGTAAACCGATTGACTCCATCCAGCCACCTGTTCCTTTTAAACCGTAACCGCCGAACCAACCAAATAATTTTTGAGCGCCATGACCCATGAATGTAATTCCTATAATAAGACGAATAATAAGTAGACCGAAATCCATCATTTTTAAAAACCTCCTAAAAGTTATTAACTTACCTTACGTAAGTAATAATAAGATAGTTACTTACTTTAGTCAAGTTGATTTTGAAAAAAGTTTGAATTAAATTTTACAAATTAACAACAAAAAATAAAATGTAGTAAAGACCTCTAGACAAGTTGGGCAAAAAAAGAGAAAATATAAATAGAAGTTAACTTCTAATTGTTATTCAGACAATCAGAATTGACTGGAATTTTGTGAAGCGCTACAATAAGAGTCTATTAGTAATGACGTAATTTATTTCGAAAGCGTTTTTACAGTATAATATTCGAAGTATGAAGTCTTACATGTATCCCGAGCTTTACTAGGGATTGCCCTATAAACTTTTAGGTAAATTATAAGGAGGACTATCCTATGTTTAAAAAATTATTCGGTCTTGGTTCAAAAACAAATGAAGAAACAATCGTAGCTCCATTAACTGGAGCAGTGAAAAATATTGAAGAAGTACCAGATCCAGTATTTGCTGGTCGTATGATGGGTGACGGTGTTGCAATCGATCCTACTGAAGGTGTAGTTGTATCTCCAGTTGATGGTGAAATCGTACAATTATTCCACACAAAACATGCTATCGGAATTAAAGCGAAAAACGGTACAGAAATTTTAATCCACGTTGGATTAGAAACTGTAAAAATGGAAGGCGAAGGTTTCGAAGCTCACGTTTCTGAAGGCCAAGCTGTAAAAGCTGGAGATAAATTAATCTCATTCGACTTAGAATTAATCCGTGAAAAAGCGAAAAGCACAATTACTCCAATTGTTATTACAAACACAGATGCAGCTGAGTCTATTAAGACAACTGTAGGCGTAGCAGCTACAAAAGGTTCAACAGAAGTAATGAAAGTTACAATGAAATAATTGCAATATAAGAGGAATCCGTTTCGTATGAAATGGATTCCTTATTTTGTTGCATGTTCAGCATGTATGTTAAAATACTCTAGGCACTTGGAAATAGGGTTTCACATATATGTGGATAAGGCGCATTTTTCTTAGAAAAAATATAAGAGAAATGCGCCTTTTGTATATTCACATTTCTTTTGTTCTATTCTAATGTAAGTTATGATGAATGGTAAGAAATCGAATATAGGGGTGGGTTTGAATGAAACGAGTGTTATTTGTTTGTACTGGCAATACATGTCGTAGTCCAATGGCTGAGGCGTTGCTTCGTCATCACGGAGGAGATAAGTTTGAAGTGCAATCTGCTGGTGTTTTCGCCTATCCTGGGAGCGATGCATCGGTACATGCGAAGGAAGCTTTAGCTGAAAAAGGAATTTTAATTGATCATGCGGCGCAGCAAATAAATGAAACTTTGCTTGATTGGGCTGATATTGTCGTAACGATGACAGAAAACCATAAGCAAATTGTACTTGGGCATTATCCGAGCGTTGAAAAGAAATTAAATACGTTATATGGATTAACTGAAGGTATAGGCAAGGACATTTCAGATCCATTTGGAGGCTCGCTTTCTATTTATAAAGAAACGTTAGATGAGATGGAAAAACTTGTACAAACTTTACTGAAAAAACATTCAGTAGGTTGATGTTTCGTGTATAATACGATATTGGAGATCACTTCTTCCTATGTGAGGTAGCGAGTGTGAAATGAAGATAATTGATTGAAACTTTGGAGGGGTAAAAATGAAAGTAGTAATAGCATCTGATCACGGCGGTATGAATATCCGCAAAGAACTTGTAAGTTTATTAGAAGAGTTAAATATTGAATATATTGATTTAGGTTGTGAATGTGAAGCTGGTTCTGTTGATTACCCTGACTTTGCGTTTCCAGCAGCTGAAATGGTAGCGAATGGTGAAGTAGATCGTGGTATTTTAGTTTGTGGGACAGGCATTGGTATGTCAATCGCAGCAAACAAAGTAAATGGTATCCGTTGTGCGTTAGTTCATGATACTTTCAGCGCGAAAGCAACGAGAGAGCATAATGACACTAATATGCTAGCGATGGGTGAGCGTGTAATTGGTGCTGGTCTAGCGCGTGATATCGCGAAAATCTGGTTAACAACTGACTATGAAGGTGGTCGTCACGAAAACCGCGTAGGAAAAATTAAAACATACGAAACAAAGTAATAGATTCTAACTATCAGTAGTGTGAAATATAATTTGGTGAACCAACCTGTGAAAGGAAGAGGCGTAATGACAGAAATCGTAAAGGTAAGAGAACAGCTACAAATGTCGCTTTCTGATTTCCAAGAACAAGCTTCATTACAAAGCGGTCAAATTTTTGTAGTGGGTTGTAGCACGAGCGAAGTGCTAGGCGAAAGAATTGGAACATCAGGAACGATGGAAGTAGCAGAGGCGATTTTCTCTGAGTTAAAACAATTTCAAGAGCAAACAGGTATTGAATTAGCGTTTCAATGTTGTGAGCATTTAAACCGTGCTTTAGTAGTTGAGAGAGAAGTAGCGATAAAATATCAATTTGAAATTGTAACAGTTACGCCTGTTAGATCAGCAGGTGGTGCATTGGGGACATACGCGTATCACAATTTGAAAGATCCGGTAGTAGTTGAGTTTATTAAAGCTGATGCAGGAATGGATATTGGTGATACATTTATCGGTATGCATTTAAAGCATGTAGCTGTTCCGGTTCGTACAAGTGTGAAGGCAATTGGAAGTGCGCATGTAACGATGGCCAAAACACGTGGAAAACTAATTGGTGGAGCGCGTGCTGTCTATGCGGCAGTGGAAGAGACTACCACTTGCCGTTAAATATGAGAAATTAGGAAGTCATATAGTAACTGTTTATCATAAGATAAAAGGTATGTTGTCTGACTTTATAATAGAAGAAAGAAAAGACCGATTTTCGGTCTTTTTTTTCTTTTATGATATAGAAAGTCATGTTAGAATGTAGTTGAAAACATGAAGGTTCGAAAGAATTACAACCTGAATTTTCGTTTTTTCTGAATAAATAAGAAAAAACTGTTGGGAATCGATGTAATTCGTTCAGAAAAGGGGGATTTTGGTGGATCATTTAAAACGTCAAGATGAAAAGGTATTTGCTGCAATTGAGGCAGAACTAGGAAGACAGCGTTCAAAGATTGAGTTAATTGCTTCGGAAAACTTCGTAAGTGAAGCAGTAATGGAGGCACAAGGTTCTGTTTTAACGAATAAGTATGCTGAAGGATATCCTGGAAAACGTTACTATGGTGGCTGTGAACACGTAGACGTAGTAGAAGATATCGCACGTGATCGCGTGAAAGAAATTTTCGGCGCAGAGCACGTAAATGTTCAACCACACTCTGGTGCACAAGCGAACATGGCAGTATACTTTACGATTTTAGAGCAAGGCGATACAGTACTTGGTATGAACTTATCTCATGGTGGTCACTTAACACACGGAAGCCCTGTTAACTTCAGTGGAGTACAATATAATTTCGTAGAATATGGCGTGGATGCTGACTCTCACCGTATTAATTACGATGATGTATTAGCAAAAGCGAAAGAACATAAACCAAAATTAATCGTTGCAGGTGCAAGTGCATACCCTCGTGTTATCGATTTCAAGCGATTCCGTGAGATTGCAGATGAAGTGGGCGCTTATTTAATGGTTGATATGGCACATATCGCTGGTTTAGTAGCTGCTGGTTTACACCCAAATCCAGTACCACATGCACATTTCGTTACAACGACAACACATAAAACGTTACGTGGTCCGCGTGGTGGTATGATTTTATGTGAAGAGCAATTTGCAAAACAAATTGATAAATCAATCTTCCCTGGTATTCAAGGTGGTCCACTTATGCACGTAATCGCTGCAAAAGCTGTTGCATTTGGTGAAGCACTTCAAGATGATTTCAAAACATATGCACAAAATATCATTAACAATGCGAACCGCTTAGCTGAAGGTCTTCAAAAAGAAGGACTTACACTTGTTTCTGGCGGAACAGACAATCACTTAATCTTGATTGATGTTCGTAACTTAGAAATCACAGGTAAAGTAGCAGAGCACGTATTAGATGAAGTTGGTATTACAGTGAACAAAAATACAATTCCATTTGAAACAGCAAGCCCATTTGTAACAAGTGGTGTACGTATCGGTACAGCAGCTGTAACATCTCGTGGTTTCGGTTTAGAAGAAATGGATGAAATTGCGTCACTTATTGCTTATACATTAAAAAATCATGAAAATGAAGTTGCATTAGAAGAAGTACGTAAGCGTGTAGAAGCGTTAACTAGCAAATTCACAATGTATCCAAATCTATAATAGATTGAAGAAGACTGCCGAGACTTAATTGTTTTGGCGGTCTTTTTTGTGGACATATATTATTTTTAAAGTATGTATACAAATGATGAATAAATTTTGGCGATATAATGAAGGATACAGCTCCCATAATTGGTAAAGATACTAGATAGATTCATCGTAAAATCATGATTTTGCCAAATTTGCCCTTGAATATTAGTAGCGTTTTCTTTACAATCGTAAATAGTGTAAAAAAGCGTGCAAACGCATGAATATCATCTAAAGGAGAGATTCACATGGGAAAACTGTATGTATTTGATCACCCGTTAATTCAACATAAGATTACATATATTCGCGATAAGAATACAGGTACGAAAGATTTTCGTGAATTAGTGGACGAAGTAGCAAGTTTAATGGCTTTCGAAATTACTCGCGACCTTCCACTTAAGGACATTGAAATTGAAACACCTGTAAGCAAAGCGACAACAAAAGTGATCGCTGGTAAAAAACTTGGTTTAATTCCGATTTTACGTGCAGGTTTAGGAATGGTTGATGGGATTCTGAAATTAATTCCAGCAGCAAAAGTAGGACACGTTGGTTTATACCGTGACCCTAAAACATTGCAACCGGTAGAATACTATGTGAAACTTCCAACGGATGTAGAAGAGCGTGACTTTATCGTACTAGATCCGATGCTAGCAACAGGTGGTTCTGCGGCTGAAGCAATTAACTCTCTGAAAAAGCGCGGTGCGAAACAAATTAAATTAATGTGTATCGTTGCAGCTCCAGAAGGGGTAAAAGTAGTACAAGAAGAACATCCTGATGTTGATATTTATGTAGCAGCATTAGATGAGAAATTAAATGACCACGGATATGTAGTACCAGGTCTTGGTGATGCTGGTGACCGTTTATTCGGAACGAAGTAAGACAACTGACGAGCAGGGGAGATTCCCCAGCTCGTCTTTTTTGTTGTAAGCAAGTAGGGGAGGGGGAGAGGATAAATATACATCGTATATACAACATAAGTTGCATACACCTCACATATAATATAGAAGTCTTACGTCTGAGGAACACTATATTATGGAAGAAAAGCGTTATATCTCGAAAATATAATAGTGACAAACTTGTGAACATTTCCTTCTATTATAAAGAGAAAACTGTTAGAAATTGCATATATGTAACCAGTATTTAGAAGGGGAACGTTTTCATTTTTGGGAGGAAATGCCTAATACTCAAATTTTTAGATTTTTTACGATTTCTCGTTGACACTGTTAATACCCTATTGTATGCTAACAACGGGGATAGATGGTAGGGCTTTCAGTGACAAAATTACATCTATTCCGTGACGAAAATGTAAACTTTTTGTTTTGTATAGGATTTATGCAAAAAAATGAGTTATTATTAACACATCGTGAATGAGGGTTACATATTGGAGGGATGAATCCTTGCAAAAAAACGATCGCAGCCATATAAAAGCTTATGCTTTAATGTCAGGTATTCTTGCTCAATTAGTCGGTTCTATTCTTGTTGGAATCTTTGGTGGGCAGTGGATTGATAATAAGGTTGGAACGTTTCCGTTGTTTCTTATTATAGGGTTATTACTCGGACTAGGAACAGGGGTATACGCAATGATTCGACTCATTCGACATTACTATTCGGGAGAGCAATGATGATAGACGTACATGGACTTGTCCAAAGACAAAAGAAATATATGTACTACTTGCTTGCGCTTCTAGTGCTAGGATGGGGATTTACCTCTTACAAGGATGTATTTCTTGGACTGATTATCGGGACGATTTTCAGTTTTCTTAGTTTGCGCATCATTGCACGTAGAACAGACAAGCTGCTAGATCGCGTAACAAATGGAGAAAACGTGAAGTTCAAGGCAACAGCGGTAAGTACATATTCAAGATTCGCCACGATTGGGTTATTAATTTTATTTGCAGCCAAATATCAAGAGTTAATCGCGATGTGGGGCCTAGGTGTAGGATTGCTGACAGGATACCTTGTCATGATCATAGATTTTCTTTATTTAGAGTATAAGAGCAGGGAAGAGAGGTGAATTACTAGTGGAACACGGTAAATTAGTTGAATTTCTAGGTTTAACGTTCGATTTGTCATCAGTTATGATGGTTACTGTAGCAGCAGTTATTGTTTTCTTAATCGCTGTTATCGGAACTCGCAGCTTAGCTCTTCGCCCAACCGGGATGCAAAACTTCATGGAATGGGTGTTTGACTTCGTGAAAGGGATTATCAATAGTACGATGGACTGGAAAACAGGTGGACGTTTCTTAACGCTTGGCGTTACGCTTATCATGTTTATCATCGTATCGAACTTCCTTGGTTTACCATTCATGTATTCAGCAACTGAAGCTGGCGAACATATTGCATGGTGGAGATCACCAACGTCTGATCCAGCAGTTACATTAACATTAGCCGTGATGGTAGTTACCCTCACCCATTATTATGGAATTAAGATGAAGGGTACGAAAGAGTACGTAAAAGGTTATTTCCAACCTATGAAATTCTTATTCCCATTAAAGGTTATTGAGGAGTTTGCTAACACATTAACGTTAGGTCTTCGTTTATTTGGTAACATTTATGCAGGTGAGATCTTATTAGGATTACTTGCTAAGTTGGGCGGAGCATCAGTCCTTGGCGCATTAGGTGCACTTGTACCTATGTTAGCGTGGATGGGATTCAGTGTATTCGTTGGTTCAATCCAAGCATTTATTTTCGTTATGTTAACGATGGTTTATATGGCTCATAAAGTAAGCCATGACCATTAATATAATTTAAGTAAGAAAAAATTTATTTTTTTATAATACAAAGGAGGACAAATTAAATGAGTTTAGGTGTAATCGCAGCTGCAATTGCAATTGGTTTATCAGCATTAGGTGCAGGTATTGGTAACGGTCTTATCGTATCACGTACAATCGAAGGTGTTGCTCGTCAACCAGAACTAAAAGGCGCACTTCAAACAATTATGTTCATCGGGGTTGCTTTAGTTGAGGCACTTCCAATCATCGGTGTAGTTATTGCTTTCATCGTAATGAACAAATAAGGGAGACTCCCCTTACATAGATGGCGAAGAGTGTTTTTCCGAACTTTCTTCGCCATTGCTTTATGAATGAAACGTATGTCTTTTTTTTTCATATGATCAATTTAGATATTTTGAAGGGAGTGAATCCTTGTGCCAACTTTATTATTAGGTGCTGCCATTCCATTTGGAACGATTGCTTATACATTGTTCATTTTCTTACTTCTATTAGTAATGCTACGCAAATTTGCGTGGGGTCCTTTAATGGGAATTATGAAAGAACGTGAAGAGCATGTTACTAATGAAATCGACGCTGCAGAAAGAAGTAATGCTGAGGCGAAGAAGTTAGTAGAAGAACAACGTGAAATGTTAAAACAATCACGTGTTGAAGCACAAGAGTTAATCGAAAGAGCGAAAAAGCAAGCTGTAGATCAAAAAGATGTTATTGTTGCTGCTGCGAAAGAAGAAGCAGAATCAATTAAAGCATCTGCTGTACAAGAAATTCAACGCGAAAAAGAGCAAGCAATTGCTGCTTTACAAGAACAAGTTGCTTCTTTATCTGTTCAAATTGCTTCTAAAGTAATTGAAAAAGAATTAAAAGAAGAAGATCAAGTGAAGTTAATTCGCGATTATATTAAAGAAGTAGGAGAAGCGCGATGAGCAATGGGATTGTAGCAAAACGTTATGCTGTCGCTCTTTTTAAAATTGCTAAAGAAAAACACGTATTAGAAATGTTTGAAGAGGAATTACGCCTTGTACAAAACGTTTATGTAAAGAACGGAGAACTACATAGCTTTTTAACGCAACCGAACATTTCAAAGGAACAAAAGAAAACGTTTCTTGCAAACGTATTCGGATCTGTTTCTGAATCTATTTTAAATACGTTATATATTTTAATTGATAACAAACGCATTGATATCTTACCTGAAATTGCAGATGAATATGTTGTTCTTGCTAATGAAGAACGTAACGTAGCGGACGCAACTGTATATTCTACTCGTCTTCTATCAGAAGAAGAGAAGCTTAACATTGCAGAAGCATTTGCGAAGAGAACAGGAAAAGATGCAATTCGCGTGAAAAATGTTGTAGATGAAGATTTACTAGGCGGAATTAAAGTACGTATTGGAAATCGCATTTATGACGGAAGTTTACAAGGAAAATTAGCACGTATTCAGCGTGAATTAATGAAGAATAGATAGGGGTGAAGCACATGAGCATCAGAGCTGAAGAAATTAGCGCACTGATAAAGCAACAAATCGAGAACTATCAGTCTGAAATCGAAGTTAGTGATGTTGGTACAGTTATCCAAGTTGGTGACGGTATCGCGCGTGCTCATGGTCTTGATAACGTTATGGCTGGTGAACTTGTAGAGTTCTCTAACGGCGTTATGGGACTAGCACAAAACTTAGAGGAAAATAACGTAGGTATTATCATTTTAGGACCTTACACAGAAATTCGTGAAGGTGACGAAGTTCGTCGTACTGGTCGCATCATGCAAGTACCGGTAGGAAAAGAACTAATTGGTCGTGTTGTAAACCCATTAGGTCAACCAGTTGATGGTTTAGGCCCAATCAATACAACAAACACTCGTCCAATTGAAAGTCCAGCACCAGGTGTAATGGATCGTAAATCTGTTCATGAGCCACTTCAAACAGGTATTAAAGCGATCGATGCTCTTGTACCAATTGGCCGTGGTCAACGTGAGTTAATCATTGGTGACCGTCAAACTGGTAAAACAGCAGTTGCACTTGATACAATCATTAACCAAAAAGATGAAGATATGATTTGTATCTACGTAGCAATTGGACAAAAAGAATCAACTGTACGTAACGTAGTAGAAACACTACGTAAGCACGGTGCATTAGAGTACACAATCGTTGTAACTGCATCTGCTTCTCAACCAGCTCCATTATTATACCTAGCTCCTTACGCTGGTGTAACAATGGGTGAAGAGTTCATGTACAATGGTAAACACGTATTAGTAGTATATGATGACTTATCAAAACAAGCAGCGGCTTACCGTGAGCTGTCATTACTATTACGTCGTCCTCCAGGTCGTGAAGCTTACCCAGGGGATGTATTCTACTTACATTCTCGCTTATTAGAGCGTGCAGCAAAATTAAGTGATGCAAAAGGCGGCGGTTCTTTAACTGCACTACCTTTCATCGAAACACAAGCAGGGGACGTATCAGCATACATCCCAACAAACGTAATTTCTATTACGGATGGACAAATCTTCTTACAATCTGACCTATTCTTCTCTGGCGTACGTCCAGCGATCGATGCGGGTACTTCTGTATCTCGTGTAGGTGGATCTGCTCAGATTAAAGCAATGAGTAAAGTATCAGGTACACTTCGTCTTGACCTTGCATCTTACCGTGAGTTAGAAGCGTTCGCTCAGTTCGGTTCTGACCTTGATAAAGCAACTCAAGCGAAATTAAACCGTGGTGCTCGTACTGTTGAGGTATTAAAACAAGGATTACACAAACCATTACGTGTAGAGAAACAAGTTATCATTCTTTACGCTTTAACACGTGGATTCCTAGATGATATCCCAGTAGTAGATATCACTCGTTTTGAAGAAGAATTCCATGCTTGGTTAGATTCTAATGCGACTGACTTATTAGAAGAAATCCGCACAACTAAGAAACTTGCGGATGACGACAAATTTGCAGCAGCAATCAATGGATTTAAAAAAGTATTTGTAGCTTCTGAATAATAATAAAAAGTGAAGCCGACTGTTCAGCCCCATCGGCTAAGGTTCTTTCTCACAGAAGGTGCTTTTTACCTTCTTGTGGGGAAGGTTCTTAGACGAAAGGGGCTAGGAGGCGGAACTAGATTAATAAAAGCGGAAGCGGCTCGTTGTGAATGTGAGGGGGATGGAGCTTCTGACGAAGAGGCGGTGTTTGCCTCGTAGGAAGAAGTGAAGCCACCGAGCATTCAAGCCGCTGGAGCTAGATAGTATATATAAAAGGCATCTCGGGCTCTGAGATTGCTAAAGGTCATGTAAAGGAAAAGAGTAGGTGCACCTATTCTTTTCCTTCAATCATGAGCAAGAATATCTTGCAACGTAGATTAGGAAGAGGATTCTTACTAATCGTGCCAACTTCCGGAAAAAAGGTGGTGAAAACCTGTGGCATCTTTACGCGATATAAAAGCGAAGATTAACTCGACAAAGAAAACGAGTCAAATTACGAAAGCGATGGAGATGGTATCTGCATCTAAGTTAAACCGTGCAGAGCAAAATGCTAAATCTTTCGTTCCGTATATGGAAAAGATTCAAGAAGTAGTAGCGAGCATTGCGCAAGGAAGCAAAGGGATTAATCATCCAATGCTAAATGCGCGTCCTGTAAAGCGTACAGGATACATCGTTATTACGTCTGATCGCGGACTAGCAGGTGGTTATAACAGTAACGTATTACGTACAGTAAGTAACGTAATTCGTGAACGTCATAATATGGATTCAAACCAATATTCTATTATTGTGCTTGGACGACTAGGACGTGATTATTTAAAACGTCGCGGCTTTAACATTATTGATGAAGTAGTTGGATTATCTGACCACCCATCATTTACTGATATTAAAGACCTTGCTTCTCGAGCAATTGCGATGTTTGCAGATGGTGCTTATGATGAGCTGTACATCTACTACAACCATTACGTAAGTAAAATTTCACAAGAGGTAACGGAAAATAAAATTTTACCGCTTACTGATGTGGCGTCTGACAAACCGACGACAGCTTATGAATTCGAACCTTCTGAAGAAGAAATTTTAAAAGTACTATTGCCACAATACGCAGAAAGCTTAGTGTACGGTGCATTACTAGACGGTAAAGCAAGTGAACACGCAGCGCGTATGACAGCAATGAAGAGTGCTACAGACAACGCAATGGAAGTTATCGATTCACTTACACTTTCATTCAACCGTGCGCGTCAGGCAGCGATTACGCAAGAAATTACGGAAATCGTTGGTGGAGCAGCAGCGTTAGAATAGTATTAAAAGGCGGAAGCGGCTCTGTCAAAAGAGTCGCGTAAGCTATAAACCAATAAAAAATTAAAAGCTAGCTGCTCGTAGAAAGTTGGCTAATTAAAAGAAAGCTAGGAGGGAACCCGATGAATAAAGGGCGCGTTACGCAAATCATGGGTCCGGTTGTAGACGTTAAGTTTGATGGCGGAAAGCTACCAGAAATCTACAACGCCCTTACGGTAAAACAAAGCAACGAAAACGGAAGTATTAACTTAACATTTGAAGTTGCACTTCATTTAGGTGATGATACAGTTCGTACAGTTGCAATGTCTTCCACAGATGGACTTGTTCGTGGCACAGAAGTAGAAGATACTGGTAAACCAATCTCTGTACCAGTTGGTGATGTAACACTTGGTCGCGTATTTAACGTATTAGGTGATGCAATTGACTTAGATGGTGAGGTTCCTGCAGATGTACATCGTGATCCAATTCACCGTCAAGCACCTGCATTCGAAGAATTATCTACTAAAGTAGAAATTCTTGAAACTGGTATTAAAGTAGTAGACTTACTTGCTCCTTACATTAAGGGTGGTAAGATCGGCCTATTCGGTGGTGCCGGCGTAGGTAAAACAGTATTAATTCAGGAATTAATTAACAACATCGCACAAGAGCACGGTGGTATCTCTGTATTCGCTGGTGTAGGTGAGCGTACTCGTGAGGGTAATGACTTATACCACGAAATGAGCGATTCTGGCGTAATCAAGAAAACTGCGATGGTATTCGGACAAATGAACGAGCCACCTGGAGCACGTCAACGTGTTGCATTAACAGGTTTAACAATGGCTGAGCATTTCCGTGATGAGCAAGGACAAGACGTACTTCTGTTCATCGATAACATCTTCCGTTTCACGCAAGCGGGTTCTGAAGTATCTGCCCTTCTTGGTCGTATGCCATCTGCGGTAGGTTACCAACCAACACTTGCAACAGAAATGGGTCAATTACAAGAGCGTATTACATCTACAAATAAAGGGTCTATCACGTCTATCCAAGCGGTATATGTACCAGCCGATGACTATACTGACCCAGCACCAGCTACAACGTTCGCTCACTTAGATGCAACAACAAACTTAGAGCGTCGTTTAACGCAAATGGGTATTTACCCAGCCGTAGATCCATTAGCATCTACATCTCGTGCACTTTCTCCAGAAATCGTAGGAGAAGAACATTATGAAGTAGCTCGTCAAGTACAGCAAACTTTACAACGTTATAAAGAGCTTCAAGATATCATCGCTATCTTAGGTATGGATGAGTTATCTGAAGAAGATAAGTTAGTTGTACATCGTGCTCGTCGTATTCAATTCTTCTTATCTCAAAACTTCCACGTAGCTGAGCAGTTTACAGGTCAAAAAGGTTCTTACGTACCTGTAAAGAATACAGTTAGTGGTTTCAAAGAAATTCTAGAAGGAAAATATGATGACCTTCCAGAAGATGCATTCCGCTTAGTAGGTGGCATTGAAGAAGTTATTGAAAACGCGAAGAAAATGATGGCGTAAGGCCTTAGGAGGGACGAAGTATGAAGACATTTCCAGTCAGTATTGTAACTCCTGATGGACCGGTTTACGAAAAAGAAGTAGAAATGGTAAGTGTAAAAGCAGAGAGTGGGGAAATGGGGATCTTACCAGGTCACATTCCAACTGTTGCACCATTAAAAATTAGTGCAGTTCGTCTGAAAAATGGTGGACACACTGATTATGTAGCAGTAAGCGGTGGCTTTATCGAAGTTCGTCCAGATAAAGTGACTGTATTATCATCATCTGCTGAAGAAGCAAACCATATCGATATCCATCGCGCAAATGAAGCGAAGCGTCGCGCTGAGCAACGTCTGCAAGATAAACAAGCACATGTTGACTTTAAACGTGCAGAAATGGCATTACAACGTGCCGTGAACCGTTTAAACGTTTCCGATATGAAGTGAAAAAATCCGTAAGGGCTTTGCCTTTACGGATTTTTTTTGTGTATTTTATGGATAATTTTACAAAACTGGTATAATTATATTGATGCTTGTATAAGTAGAAGTGTACAACAATTTATATTTCATAAAGGGGATGAATCAATGATTGGTGAAATGAAGCGAGAAGCATTGTACTCTTTAAAGGGAAAATGGGGACTAGGTGTTGGATCAACAATTTTATATTTTATTTTAAGTTATGTTGTTTCGATGGCTGCAATGCTTATACTATTAATTCCAGGAATTATTATATTTCTCTTATTTGCTGGTTTAGTAGGTTCACTTGAAGGGCAAACAATATCAAATGGAGCAAGTGTTACATTCGGGATGTTTTATTGCATTATGATAATTTTGAGTAGTGCATCCTATGGGATTACATCATACGGTTATACAAATGTATTTTTACAGATTAGTAAACGAGAAGATGCTAAAGTAGATTACTTATTCGAAGGATTTCGTGGCTTTAAAAGAATGATGAAAACAATATGGGCAATGCTTGCAATTTTATTATATACAGGTACATGGATTCCGATATTGTTAGTAGCCTTATTTGCATTTTTTGGTGAAGAAGGAAATGCGTCGTTTGCTATTGCTATCTGTGTACTACTAGCTATTTCAATCGTTGGTATGATTGTGATGTATTTTTCTTATGCACTGACGTACTATGTGATGATTGAAAATCCAGAATATAGTGTTTCGCAGGCGATGAAGGAAAGTAAGAATCTTATGAAGGGTCATAAGTTAGATTTGTTTCTTTTATGGCTGAGCTTCATAGGATGGGCTATTTTAGCGCTTCTTACTTTTGGAATAGGATTTCTTTGGCTTAGTCCGTATATGAGTACGACGACAGCACACTTTTATCGCTATATTTCAAAAGGTGAATTTCAATAGGAACATGCTATACTAATAGAATTATTGTGTATAGGAGGCGAGGCTACGCATGATTAGTGATTTAAAAGGAGAAGCACTAGATTCATTAGAAGGAAAATGGGGATTAGCTGTTGGAGCTACACTACTCATTTCAATTCTTATCACGGCTTTTAGTTTTAGTGTTGATTGGGGATTTTCTTTGATTTTCGGTTGGCAAAAAACAAATGGTTCACTTTCAACGAATATTCTTACATTTTTTGTTACTGGACCGTTAACTTTAGGTGGATATTACCTTGGTTTAAATATCCTTCGTGAAAAGCAAGCTAGTATTGGTAATGTATTCATTTGGTTTTCAGAGGGAAAGAGATTTCTAAAATCATTTTTATTATATTTATTAGTAAATCTTTATCTTTTCTTATGGACGTTATTGTTCATTATTCCAGGTATTATTAAATCATTTTCTTATGCGATGACATACTTTATTATAAACGATCATCCTGAGTATTCACTGAACCAAGCTATTACAGAAAGTCGTCGTATGATGGATGGACATAAGATGGAGTATTTCATTTTATGTTTAAGTTTTATTGGCTGGTTTATATTAAGTTGTATTACGTTAGGGATTGGATTCTTATGGTTAATTCCATATTTCTATACGACATCTGCAGCTTTTTACGAAGAGATTGCAGAAGAATATTATGAGAAAAATATTTAGCACTAAAAAACCCCCGGTATGAATTATTTGTTCATACTGGGGGTTTTTTGTAGAAACTTTATAAACTGATTGCTAGTAAGTGGTTTACTGAAATAGTAACCTTGCATATATTTACAGTTATGTTTTTGCAGAAACTTAAGTTGTTTTTCGGTTTCAATTCCTTCGGCGACGACTGAAAGATTTAAAGTATTCGCGAGGGAAAGTATTGTAGAAACGATGGCTCGTTCTTCAGGACGATGATCAGCTAATTGTGTAAATTCTCTCGGTACTTTTAATGTGTCGATTGGAAAAATTGATAAATAAGCAAGAGAAGAGTATCCAGTACCGAAGTCATCAATGGAAGTTTGGATACCGTATTCTTTTAATTGCTTCAGTCTTAATAACGTTTCTTTCTCGTCAACCATTGCAATTCTTTCTGTTAACTCAAGTGTTACATATTTTGGATCGACTTGCACGTCGTTTAATATTTGTGAAATGCTTTCAATTAATTGATCTTGCCGGAACTCTTTTGCGGATAGATTAACACTTATTTTTAAATTTTGGTAGCCAAAGGTATGCCATATTTTTAATTGGAGACAAGCTTCTTGTAATACCCAATGTCCAAGTGGGACTACTTGTGGCGTCTCTTCTACAATTGGAATAAACTCACATGGTGAAATGTCACCTAATAGTGGGTGTTTCCAACGTATTAAAGCTTCAGCGCCGATAATTTTATTTGTTGTCGTATCAATTTGTGGTTGATAAACGAGATAAAATTCTTTGTTTACTAAAGCGATTGGCAAATCTTTTTCAATTCGAGCTTTTCGTTCCATTTTTTTATATAGTTCTTTCGTGTAAAGAGAGCTACCGTTTTTTCCTTTATTCTTTGCTTCGTACATGGCCATATCAGCATGCTGCAAAATGGATAGCGCATCTTCACCTGCTTCAGGATATATTGCAATTCCGATGCTCGGTGAGATTTGTAAATGTTGATTTTCGATTTCAAATGGCTCATTCATGGCCGTTACAATCCTATCAGCTATTTTTTGGACATCTGGCTTTTTTTTGTAATTCTCGATAAGGATTGTGAACTCATCCCCAGCTAGCCGCGCGAGTTTCATATTTGATGTTGCTATTCTTTCGAGCCTTTTTGCTACTGCGATGAGCAATAGGTCTCCTACTCGATGACCGAGGGTATCATTAATAACTTTAAAACGGTCTAGGTCGAGAAACATAACAGCAAAAGGCTTTTTCGATATTTTTGCTCGCGCAATTGCCTGTTCTAAATGTTGATGAAATGCACGTCGATTTGCAAGCTCTGTTAAAGTATCATGGTATGCTAGGAAATTAATTTGTTCTTGTTGTTGTTTGCTTTCTGTAATATCTTTAATCATTAAATAAACCCCAGAAATTTTCTCCTTTAAAAAGATCGGTACGGCGGTAACGTGCAAGTAGTAAATATCTCTGCTTTTATGGTAAGCCCGTATTTCTAAAGAGATAGAATACCCCTTTTTCACGCGATGAAAGGCGTTAATCATTTCTTCTAAATCTTCTTCGTATATGAGTGAATAGTAAGGCTGGTTTAATAATTCATTCGTTTGATAACCGAGTAAAGTAGTGCCAGCGTTATTTACTTTGAGAAAATTACCGTACAAATCTAATGTGAAGATTGGATCTGGATGATGCTCGTATAAAGATTTAAACATTTGTTGATTATGATAGAGTTCATTTTTCTGTTCTACTAAATCTTCTGTACGTAGTTTAATTTGTTTCTCGAGTTCTGAGTTGAATTGCATTTGAGCAAACAATAATATTTTATTTTGTTTTCGAACTAAGCTATGACGTATGAGAACGAAAGAGAAAGTTATTATAAGTCCGATTACTATAATAGGCGCAAAAACGTATTCAACTAATATAAAAACAATAAGCATTACTACCGAAATATACGGTAATGATAATCGGATTGATTCACCAATTTTAGGTGTTAGTAGTACTTGTTCTTGTTTTTCAGGCTTTTTTGTATGGAGAATACAGGCGATTGCTACTAGTACTAAGGTTACTTGATAGAAAGGAGTAACTGTAAACATAGAATACTCTGGTATGAAGTATTTTATATACGCATAAATCGCATCTGTAGTAGCATATAAAATTAAAGCACTGCCAAGAAGTGCACCGACCTTTTTAGGTAATAAGGATAGTGGTTTGAATAAAAGGTTGATTCCTATTAAGAGAAAGAGTAAATCAGCCATTGGATAGGTAAGTTGAACAAATATGTCGATATAGGATGTTGTAAAGATATGAATAGTTCGTTCAATAAGTAAGTAGTAACTTAAAGTAAATTGGGCTGTAACGATAATACAAATATCACATAGCATAAAAAGTTTTTCTAATAAATCTCGGTTATAAATGATTTCGTATAGAAAGGCAAACGTAAAGCTAACTAAAAAAAGTAAGTAAAAAAAGTCAGATGGATCAACGAACGTATAGAAGTCCTTTACAATTAAACGCTGATAGGCAACGACTATATCACCGATAAAATAAGAGAGAGCTCCAACAGATAATATGATCCAAAATAAACGAGATAGCCCTTCTTTCATGTTTGAAAAATAAAGTATATAACTACAAGCGATAATATCAATTAATAGGGTACTCGTTCCGATTAATAGCTGAAAAGAAAATGAGTATTCATATAGAAAAGGCATCGCTACATAGTGAAGCGTTATAGACAGCAATACAATGCTTATAAGAATACTTACATGTGTTTGTTTTTTCATTTATATCACCTACGGTTTCTTGAAAAGCATATATAAGTTTATATTTATTTTGCACAATTATAGCAAGTTGTAAAGATAGATTTTAATAATTCTTGTTTCTGCCTCCCAACATATCGACATAGGAATTTGAAGTTTGCTATAATGGTTAGAATAGTTGCATTATTTAGAAAAATTTAAAAATAATAATTACTGCAACTAGGACATATTGTTTACTATGTGAACTTGTTCTTAATTTAGGGGGGAGGGTTTCACAATGGCAAGTGTATATGAAAATAGTTATATGATCGTTTTGATTTTCTTGCTATTAGGTATATTGCTGCCGGTAGTGGCTCTTACATTAGGAAGGATGCTGCGCCCAAATAAACCAAGTGCAGCAAAGGCGACGACGTATGAGAGTGGAATTGAGCCTTTTCATGATGCAAATATTCGGTTTCATGCTCGTTATTATATTTTCGCTTTATTGTTTGTGATCTTTGATGTAGAAACTTTATTTTTATATCCTTGGGCTGTTGCGTATGACAAGCTAGGTTTATTTGCATTAATTGAAATGCTCATCTTTGTTGTAATGTTGCTAGTTGGATTAGCGTATGCTTGGAAAAAGAAGGTGTTACAATGGTTATAAATTTTGAGGAATTACATCCAAATGAGCGAGCAGAATTAGAACGAAATATCTTTTTTTCTACATTGGAACAGTTGAAAGGATGGGCGAGGAGCAATTCTTTATGGCCGATGACATTCGGACTGGCGTGCTGTGCAATTGAAATGATGGGAGTAGGCTCATCACATTATGATTTAGATCGATTTGGGTCATTTTTTCGGACTTCACCAAGGCAATCGGACGTCATGATTGTATCGGGAACGGTAACGAAGAAGATGGCTCCTATTGTTCGGCGCTTATATGATCAAATGCCCGAACCGAAATGGGTTATTGCGATGGGATCTTGTGCAACAGCAGGTGGTCCGTATGTAAATTCATATGCTGTTGTGAAAGGTGTAGACCAAATTGTACCAGTTGATGTGTATATTCCTGGTTGTCCCCCAAATCCAGCTGCTTTAATTTATGGAATTAATAAATTAAAAGAAAAAATTCGTTACGAAGCAAAGACCGGGAAGCAGGTGACGAATAAATGAGCAATCCAAATAAAGATTTAGAGGAGCTGAAAAAAGAAGCAGCTAGGCGTGCAAAAGAAGAAGCGAGAAAACGCCTTGTAGCGAAACACGAGGCGGAAATAAGTGAGCTTGAGGAAGAAGATCAAGAAAAAGAGAAAGCGCTACCAAAAAAAGATGATATTACTATAGAAGAAGCAAAACGACGTGCAGCAGCAGCTGCAAAAGCAAAAGCGGCGGCGTTAGCGGAGCAGAAAAGAGAAGGAACCGAGGAAGTAACGGAAGAAGAAAAAGCGAAAGCCAAGGCGAAGGCGGCAGCAGCTGCAAAAGCAAAAGCGGCAGCATTAGCGAAGCAGAAAAGAGAAGGAACCGAAGAAGTAACGGAAGAAGAAAAAGCGAAAGCCAAGGCGAAGGCAGCGGCAGCTGCCAAGGCAAAAGCGGCGGCGTTAGCGAAGCAGAAAAGAGAAGGGACAGAAGAAGTAACGGAAGAAGAAAAAGCGAAAGCCAAGGCGAAGGCGGTGGCAGCTGCAAAAGCAAAAGCGGCAGCATTGGCGAAGCAGAAAGCCTCGCAAGGTGATGGGGATTCGGGAGATGAAAAGGCAAAGGCAATTGCAACGGCAAAAGCGAAAGCAGCAGCGGCTGCAAGAGCGAAGACAAAGGGGGCTGAAGGTAAGAAAGAGGATGAGCCGAAGCAGGAAGAACTGTCCGTAAATCAGCCGTATTTAAATCAGTATGTTGAGGCTATTAGGGAGAAGTTAGGAGAGGGTGCATTAGTAGATTCCTACATTAATAAACTGTCAAAGGATGTGCCAACTCTTGTGGTGGATCCCGAAAAATATTATGAAGTGATGGAGTCACTGCGATTCCATGAGGGACTTGCTTTTGATTATATGTCAGAGCTACATGCGACGGATTTTGTGACACATATGGAAGTGTATGTTCATTTGTTTTCATATAGTAAGAAACAATCGGTAGCGGTGAAGGTAAAGCTAGACCGAGAAACGCCGCAAGTCGAATCTGTGACAGCGCTTTGGAAAGGGGCTGACTGGCCGGAGCGAGAAGCATACGATTTGCTCGGCATTATATTTAAAGGGCATCCGAATTTAACACGTATTTTAATGCCAGAGGATTGGGTAGGATATCCGCTTAGAAAAGACTATGAACCGTATGATGTGGAGGTGTAGCTATGATCCGCACGGAAGAGATGCTTTTGAATGTAGGACCTCAGCATCCGAGTACACATGGTGTGTTCAGGCTCGTAATTAAGATTGACGGGGAAATTATTAAAGAAGCTACACCTGTTATTGGGTATTTACATCGCGGGACGGAAAAGATCGCTGAGAGCTTACAGTATACGCAAATTATCCCTTATACAGATCGAATGGACTATTTATCAGCTATGACGAATAATTACGTCATTTGCCATGCTGTAGAGACGATGATGGGGCTTGAAATTCCAGAGCGTGCCGAATACTTGCGAGTACTTGCGATGGAGCTAGGAAGAATTGCCAGCCATCTCGTTTGGTGGGGGACGAATCTTCTTGATATAGGAGCGGTTAGCCCGTTTTTGTACGCGTTTCGTGAACGAGAGATGATTATAAATTTATTAAATGAATTATGCGGGGCACGGCTTACTTTTAACTATATGAGAGTTGGTGGTGTGAAGTGGGATGCGCCAGATGGTTGGATTGAAAAGGTGGAAGAGTTTGTTCCGTATATGAGAGAGCAACTGGCAGGTTATCATGATCTTGTTAGCGGTAATGAGATTTTCTTAAATCGTGTGAAAGGCGTTGGTATATATAGCGCGGAAGAAGCGATTTCGTATTCTTTAAGCGGAGCAAATTTGCGGTGCACTGGAGTAAACTGGGATCTTCGCAAAGATGAGCCGTATTCGATTTATGATCGTTTTGATTTTGATATTCCTGTTGGAAGCGTGGGAGATGCTTGGGATCGCTACGTTTGCCGAATGCAAGAAATCGAGGAGTCTTTAAAGATTGTTGAGCAAGCGGTTCAGCAGTTCCCGAAAGATGGAGCTGTGCTGGCAAAAGTACCAAAAATTATTAAGGCACCTAAGGGAGAAGCATTTGTACGTATCGAATCGCCGCGCGGAGAGATTGGGTGTTATATCGCTAGTGACGGAAAGAAAGAGCCGTACCGTTTGAAGTTTCGTAGGCCATCTTTTTATAACTTGCAAATTTTACCGAAGTTATTGAAAGGTGAAAACATCGCTAATTTAATTACGATTTTAGGTGGAGTTGATATTGTACTTGGGGAGGTTGATGGCTAATGATTGAGACGCTCTTACAATCACCTTCAAGCTGGACGAATTTCTTCATTTTTTTCGGATTAGCGGTACTTCTACTATTTGCAGTCCTTGGCTTCGTTACATATGGAATCTTGGCAGAACGGAAAGTGATGGGGTTTATGCAAGGGCGGATTGGCCCAAACCAGGTTGGAGGCCGATTTGGTTTACTGCAAACGGTAGCTGATGTTTTAAAACTATTATTGAAAGAAGATAGTATTCCGAAAGCAGCAGATAAACCGCTGTTTATATTAGCACCTGTCATTGCATTTGCACCAGCATTTATGGTGCTTGCAGTTATCCCGTTCACTGATAAATTTCAATTTGCAGATATTGGAGTCGGGTTACTTTATTATATCGCTGTTTCCGGTATTACGACGATAGGTGTTGTAACTGGGGGATGGGCATCGAATAATAAATATTCCCTTTTAGGAGGGATGCGTGCGGCGGCGCAAATGATTTCTTATGAGATTCCGCTCGTAATGAGTGTAATTGGTATCGTTTTGCTAGCTGGTAGCCTGAATTTAAATGAGATTGTAGCGGCGCAGGAGAAGGTTTGGTACATTTTCGTACAGCCAATTGGCTTCGTCGTTTTCTTAATCGCAGCAGTTGCAGAGTTAAATAGAACGCCATTCGATTTGCCAGAAGCGGAGTCAGAACTTGTTTCTGGATATCATACGGAATACTCAGGTTTTCGCTGGGCGTTTTTCATGCTTTCAGAGTACGTATATTTCTTCGGGATGGCATCGTTAATTACAGTGCTCTTTTTAGGCGGATGGAATCCAGTCATGTTTCTTGGATTTATCCCAGGTGCCGTATGGTTTGCTTTGAAATTTAGCAGTGTAGTCTTTCTATTAATTTGGTTCCGCGTTACGTTCCCGCGTATAAGAGGTGACCAGTTAATGGAGTTTGGTTGGAAAGTATTATTGCCGATTGCACTTGCAAATATTTTCTTAACGGCATTGATTAAGGAGTTATTCTTCTAATCTATGAGGGGGGTGCCAGTAAGAGATGAAAGGACTATTTAAAGGATTAAAATATACATTAAGTAATTTGAGCAAGAAGAAGGTAACGTATGATTATCCAAATCAACCGTTGCCGTTGCCAGACCGTTTTCGAGGAATTCAAAAATTTTATCCGGAGAAATGTATTGTTTGTAATCAGTGCTCTAACATTTGTCCGACAGACTGTATTCAGTTAACAGGAAAGAAACATCCGGATCCTACGAAAAAAGGAAAAATTATCGACACGTATGATATTAATTTTGAAATTTGTATTCTTTGTGATTTATGTACAGAAGTTTGTCCGACAGAGGCAATTGTCATGACAAATAACTTTGAACTCGCGGAATATTCACGTGATGACTTATTTAAAAATTTGCAGTGGCTTGACGAAAACGACGAAAACGTCAGGAAGGAGAACAAGGCATGAATGGCGAGTTTGTAGCATTCTTTATACTATCCTTGTCTGCAATTATCGGCGGTGTTCTTATGTTGAACTTAACGAAAGTTATGCACATGATGCTAGCTCTCGTTCTGACATTTCTCAGCATTGCAGGTTTGTATTTTCTTTTATCAGCTGAATTTATAGGCGTTGCACAAATTTTACTTTACTCTGGTGCAATCACAATTATTATGATTTTCGGCATTATGTTAACGCAACATAACGCAGAAAATGAATCGCGTCTTACTCTTCGAAAATGGATTATCTTCTTTGCGGTTGTAGTATTTGGGGCAGTTATGTATTTCGCTGTTAACAATATTGATTTTGCAAATGAAAGCACACAAGGAAGTTTACCTCTCCATGAAAAAAACACACTTCAAATCGGTACACTTCTCTATTCAAAATATATTATCCCATTTGAACTAACTTCAGTTATTTTACTTGTAGCACTCGTTGGCGCGATTGTACTTGCGAAAAAGGATGAGAAAGAGGAGGATTCCAATGAGTAGCGTTCCAGCTTCTGCATATTTAACACTTGCGATTATTTTGTTTTGCATCGGTCTATTTGGAGCTTTAACAAAGCGGAATACAGTAATCGTATTAGTTTGTATCGAATTAATGCTGAATGCTGCCAATTTAAACTTAGTGGCGTTTAGTAAATTAGGCTTATTTCCGAATTTAACAGGTCAAATTTTCTCACTGTTTACGATGGCTGTAGCGGCAGCGGAAGCGGCGGTAGGACTCGCTATTTTAATTGCTTTATATCGTAATCGTACGACAGTTCAGGTGGATGAAATGGATACGCTTAAAGGATAGCATTGTGACCGAAAAAGGGGGAAGGAAACAATGATCGATTATGCATGGCTCATACCGCTTTTCCCACTCGTTTCGTTTTTGTTACTTATTATATTCGGGAAGAAAATTAGAGAAGGAAGTAGCGTACTTAGTATTTTTTTCGTCTTTCTCTCCTTTATACTTGCGGTACTTGTGTTAATAGAAAGGTTTTCAGAAGCAAGCGTGAAGCATAAGTGGGTGTGGCTTAGAGCTGGAGATGTGGATATATCATTCGGCTTTGAAGTGACTGCATTAGGAGCTTTAATGTTATTTATCGTGACGCTTGTGAGTCTACTTGTACATGTGTATTCGAAAGGTTATATGAAAGGTGATGAACGATTACCAACCTTTTACGCATATTTAGGACTCTTTACATTTGCGATGTTAGGGCTTGTTATATCAACGAATTTATTACAGCTTTATATATTTTGGGAATTAGTTGGCCTTGGTTCATTTTTACTTATCGGTTTTTATTTCTTTAAAGAAGAAGCGAAGGCTGCTGCAAAAAAGGCTTTTATTATGACCCGTATTGGGGATGTTGGTTTATTTATCGGGATGATTTTAATTTTTTGGTACGCAGGTAGTTTTGAATATGACGCAATATTTAGGGCGATTTATACAGGGGATTTACCTCCTTACATGATTACAATAACAGCGATATTAATTTTTATCGGGGCGATGGGGAAATCAGGTCAGTTCCCGCTTCATACGTGGTTGCCAGATGCAATGGAGGGGCCAACGCCCGTTTCGGCACTTATTCACGCGGCGACGATGGTCGCAGCTGGCGTATATTTAGTAGCGACGATGTTTCCTCTGTTTTCAGCAAGTACAGTGGCGATGCAGACAGTGGCAATCGTTGGAGCTTTCACTGCAATCTTTGCGGCCTCTATCGGTCTTGTGCAAACAGATATAAAGAGGGTGCTTGCTTATTCTACAGTTAGCCAGCTCGGGTATATGATGCTCGCGTTAGGTTCTGCCGGTTATGTAGCTGGTATATTCCATTTAACGACACACGCTTTTTTTAAAGCACTACTATTTTTGGCGGCAGGAAGTGTAATTCATGCTGTGCATACGCAAAACATTAATAAAATGGGCGGTTTACAGAAGAAGATGAAAGTAACTGGTACGCTATTTTTAATAGGTACCCTTGCCATTAGCGGTGTTCCGCTGCTTTCCGGTTTTTTCAGCAAAGATGAAATTTTAGCGGCGACGTGGATGAATGGCAATTACGTTTTATTTACTTTAGCAGTAATTGCGGCGTTTTTAACAGCGTTTTATATGTTCCGCCTTTACTTTCTTGTCTTTACTGGAGAAACGAAGACGAAGGAAGAAGTGCATGAATCGCCTCGCGTTATGACGTATCCAATGATTGTTCTCGGCGTTCTTGCGGTAGTGGCAGGATATATAAATACACCATGGTTTGGGACATTTCTCGGAGATTGGTTGACGAAAGATGTAGGGTTTAAGGTTGAAGAAGCGCATGGACCAGTTTGGATTATGATTGTTGCGACACTCGTTTCATTTGCGGGAATCGCTCTTGCATATTTCATATATGGCAAGAAATCAATTTCTAGAGATTGGGCTGGGGGTACGGAAACATCTCTTTATAATCTTTTGAAAGAAAAATATTATGTGGATGAACTATACAACATGACGGTGATCCCTATTACGAAAGGAATCGCTCATGTGCTTCGCTTATTTGAAGTGTATGTAGTCGAAGGAATTGCAGTTTTAATTGGAAGTGTAGTTAAAGGCACAAGTAATCTTGGATCGAAACTTCAAAACGGGAATGTACAAGTGTACGGTACTGTAACGGCGGTTTCGCTCGCTGTACTCGTCATTATTTTGCTCTATACGGGAGGGGATTTACGATGAATGATTTGTTGTTAACGTTCTTCATTTTTTCCCCGCTTTTAGGAATTTTATTGCTTGTATTAACACCGAAAAAGGAATTGCGTACAGTGCGGGCGCTTGGCTTATTTGGGACGGCACTTCCATTTGGAATCGCTATCGTCCTCGCTTGTACATATGCTTCTGGAAAGAATTTGTCCCTATTTGATGAAAAGGTGAAATGGATTAAGTTCGGCGATTTTACAGCGGTGGATAAAAGGTGGTTTTCTATTTATTACGAGCTCGGTATTGATGGTTTGTCGCTTGTCATGATGGTACTGACGGCTCTTCTAGCGATGCTTGCAGCAATTGCAGCCTTTTCTATTAAAAGAAATTTAAAAGCATTTTATATGCTATTACTCATGCTAGAAATAGGAATGCTCGGTGTCTTTGCTGCTCAAAATTTAATGTTGTTTTTTATCTTCTTTGAAATTACGTTGCCACCAATGTTCTTATTAATTGGAAAGTGGGGGAAATTGTCGAGTGAAAAGGCTGCGTATAGTTATTTAATATATAACGGTATTGGCTCAGCTATTTTGCTCATTGTTTTCTCAATTTTGTTCGCGAAAACAGGTACAACAAATATTGTGGAGCTGAAAGAGATATTAAGAAGCATAAACGCAGAGGGAGTACTCGTCATCCCAAGTAGTTTGCAGCTTAGTGTATTTATTGCCATAATGATTTCCTTTGCAATTAAACTACCTGTTTTTCCGTTGCACCGCTGGATGGTCAATGTACACATAGAAGCGCATCCAGCTGTAGTTATGCTTCATGCGGGTGTTTTGCTGAAGATTGGAGCGTACGGTATTATTCGCTTCGGGAAAGGGCTATTCCCGGAATATTTTCACGATGTTGCAACACTAATTGCGATATTAGGCGTAATTAATTTATTATACGGTGCCTTTTTAGCGCTCATCCAAACGGACTTTAGGAAAGTACTGGCTTACTCTAGTATTTCGCATATGGGAATTGTGTTAATGGGACTTGCGTCACTTAATGCACCTGGTACACAAGGAGCGCTATTCCAAGTTGTATCACATGGTTTAATTGCAGCCTTGCTATTCTTTCTACTGGGTGTTATAGAACAACGATTTGGAACTTCGGATATTACGGTGCTAGGCGGACTTGCGAAAAGTGTACCGATACTTAGCGGATTCTTTTTAGCAGGAGGAATGGCATCGCTTGGATTACCAGGGATGTCTGGGTTTGTTAGTGAATTTCTTGCCTTTCTCGGTTTATTTCAAGGAGAGCCCGTCATTGCTGCAGTCGGTGTGATTGGCATCATTTTAACCGCTGTATATGTATTAAGGGCGACACTTCAAGTGACATTTGGAAAGAAAGAGTGGGAAGCAAAATCTGATATACACGGATGGGAGTATGTCCCTGTTTTACTACTTATCTTTTGTATTATTGCAATTGGAGTTATGCCAGAGTTACTAGGGGATCCGCTTCAAAATACATTGAAAACATTGGGGGTGAAGTAGGATGGATATGAATACGTTACTTAGCTTATCGTGGCATCTAATGGTGCCAGAATTTATTATTCTCGGCGCCGCCATCCTTCTTTCCATATGTGATTTGTTTTTTAAGCTGAACCATAGATATGTAGCTCTTGGTGCGATTGCTGCTATCGTATTAGCAATCGTGTCATTAATTACCCTATATAGCGAACCAGCAGGAGATATTTTAAATGGATCGTTTGTGTTAGATGGATTTTCAAAAGGGTTTAAAACGTTGCTATTAGGTGCCTCAGCCCTCATTTTATGCACCGCAATGAGCGATGATAAGAAGAATCCAATTGAAGATAAGGGTGAATATTATTACTTATTTTTAATGGCACTTCTTGGTGCGATGTTCATGGCTTCTAGTGTTGATTTCATTACCCTTTTCGTTGGTTTGGAGTTACTTTCACTTTCTTCTTATATTTTAGTAGGAATACGAAAAAAGAGCCGTGCATCAAATGAAGCGGCAATGAAATACGTCATTAGCGGAGGAATTGGAACGGCGATTACGCTCTTCGGAATGAGTTATTTATACGGTATTACAGGTTCAACTAACATTGTAGATATGCAAAAGGTACTCACTGGGGAACTCGCTAGTGGTATTCAGTTATTGTTAGCTCTCGCATTTCTTTTATTGCTAGTTGGTCTCTCATTTAAAATTGCCACAGTGCCGTTTCATATGTGGGCACCTGATGTATATGAAGGAGCGGCTACACCAGTTACTGCTTTTCTTGGAACGATTTCTAAAATTGCTGGTTTCCTACTCATTATTCGTTTGTTCCTTATGGTTTTTGCAAGTGTATTAATACAAGGAGATATGCAATCTTTATATGGGCATATGAGTATATATATTGCGGTGCTAGCAAGTATTACGATGATTGTTGGGAATGTAGTCGCGTTAAAACAATACAATATAAAGCGTTTATTTGCTTATTCGGGCATTGCTCATGCAGGGTATTTACTCGTTCCACTTGTGGCATTATCACCATTTACGATGGATAGCATGTGGTTTTATATGCTGGCATACATGCTTATGAATATAGGTGCATTTGCTATCATCCACGGCTTAATCTTACAAAATGATGAGGAAAATATAACGATTTTCACAGGTTTATATAAAAGGTCGCCATTTGCAGCGATTATGATGACAATTTTTATTTTATCGTTGGCTGGGATACCAGGAACGGCTGGCTTCATTGGAAAGATTAATATCTTTTTAGGCGCGCTTCATGTAGAGCCAGCACATTACGTACTAGCTTCGATTATGATGGGTACGACAGTTGTTTCATTCGTATATTATTTCCGTATTTTACAACAAATGTTTTTCCGCACAGGAGAGACAGAAGAGAGAATACGGTTACCGTTAAATATAAAGGTTGTTATGAGTCTTTGTGCAATTTCGATTGTAATACTAGGGATTATGCCGATGATTGGGTACAATTTCTTTTATGAATATTTTCCATTAATGAAAGATTTCTTCTTCTTAGGGAACGTGGTACAATAGTGAAAATAAAAGGTGTGGAGTCAGTACTCTGCGCTTTTTATTTTGTGTTAACTTGTAATGTAGATATACGTTTTTGGAAAGAAAATCACGATGTAAAATGTAAGATGTCTATGTGCATTTGAAAAAGTGTAGCTCCTACTTATTATGGTATCGTTTTTATATTCTTTCATAAGTAGTAGCTGAGTAAAAAGGGGTCGATTTTTTGGCACAACTTTTAGGGCAACAAGCACTGATTGCCATTGTTTCGCATTTATTGTTTATTACCATTACGTGGTGGGCCTTACAAGGCATTCACATTGAGCGTTTAATGAAGTCCGGAAAAGTGCTGCAGACGCGAGTATTACTCATCTTAATTACAATTGCAATTGGGACATCTGTAAGTAACTTTTTCCTTGATTATTTAGGCTATTCGAAGAGTTTAACGTATTTAGTAAAGTAAGTGTATAGAACCTCAAATCTCCGTTAACAATGGGGATAGGAGGGGATGAAATTGAAGCTTAAAGCCATTCTTATTGTTGCACTTAGTGTTGTTTTATTTTTGGTTGGATATAGAGAGATGAAACCGATAAGCGATGAACAGAAAATGGAGAGCATGATCAAGGCTTTAGAGAAAAATGATGCTAAAGTAGAAAAATGGTCATGGTTAGCGAGAGAAACAAAAACAATTTCTAACATACATACGTTTCAAAAGTTGTTAAACGATGTGAAGGAAAAGGCAAATATTCAAAAGTGGGAAGTAGAGCAATCTCCAGATGGATATAAAGCTACATCCTATAAAAAGCTTTCTTCTTATGAAGAACGAGTAGTAGTAACTTGGAGTAAAGAAAATACTAAAGAAAACACTTTCATTATCTTTGAAGTAAGTGGGGCGAAATGGGACCCGAAGTATGTTCAAAACATGAATAAAATTTTTAGTGAAAAACCTATAATTTACACTTGTGTTCAAGGTGTACTGAATGATAAGATTGAAGGTGTTTTGCAAAATAAAACCAATCAGGTTTTGAAAGATCTTTCAGCAAGAGCGATCGAACAAGTAGAAGAAAGAGCATTTGTGTCAGTCTCCGCATACAATAAAAAGTGGGATGACGCTCTTTCAACAAATAGAGAGAAAATAAATGTGCAAATAGCAATACGTTCTACAGACAACAAAGATACAATTGTGGTTGGCACACCGATCATAACTTCTGAGTATTGAGTGAATAGATACTGAAAAAAGGACACGGAGGGGAATAATTTGGAAAAGATCATCGTCCGTGGCGGAAAGCGGTTAAACGGCACAGTGCGTGTTGAGGGCGCAAAAAATGCTGTATTACCTATAATCGCTGCAGCCCTATTAGCGAGTGATGGAAAGAATGTACTATCTGAAGTACCAGTTTTGTCTGATGTATACACAATTAATGAGGTATTACGTCATTTAAATGCTGAAGTCGTATTTGAAAATAATCAAGTAACAATCGATTCTTCTAAAGAACTAAACATTGAAGCACCATTTGAATATGTACGTAAAATGCGTGCATCTGTTCAAGTAATGGGACCATTATTAGCACGTAACGGTCGTGCTCGTATTGCACTTCCTGGTGGATGTGCAATTGGTTCACGTCCAATTGACCAACATTTAAAAGGCTTCGAAGCAATGGGAGCAAAAGTACAGGTTGGTAACGGTTTTGTTGAGGCATATGTTGAGGGAGAACTAAAAGGAGCTAAAATCTACTTAGACTTCCCAAGCGTAGGCGCGACAGAAAACATTATGTCTGCAGCTACATTAGCAAAAGGGACAACAATTCTTGAAAACGCAGCGAAAGAACCAGAAATCGTTGACTTAGCTAACTTCTTAAATGCGATGGGAGCAAAAGTACGCGGAGCTGGAACTGGAACGATTCGTATCGAAGGCGTTGATAAATTATATGGTGCAAACCACTCTATTATTCCTGACCGTATTGAAGCGGGAACATTCATGGTTGCAGCAGCAATTACTGGTGGAGACATCTTAATTGAAAATGCTGTACCTGAACATTTACGCTCAATTACAGCGAAAATGGAAGAAATGGGTGTTAAAATTATTGAGGAAAACGAAGGTGTACGTGTTATCGGCCCAGATAAGTTAAAAGCGGTTGATATTAAAACTATGCCTCACCCAGGTTTCCCAACAGACATGCAATCACAAATGATGGCATTATTACTACAAGCTGATGGAACAAGCATGATTACAGAAACGGTATTCGAAAACCGCTTTATGCACGTTGAAGAATTCCGTCGTATGAATGCTGATATTAAAATTGAAGGTCGTTCTGTTATTATGAACGGTCCAAACAGCTTACAAGGTGCTGAAGTAGCAGCAACTGACTTACGTGCTGCAGCTGCATTAATCTTAGCTGGTTTAGTATCAGAAGGTTATACTCGTGTAACTGAGTTAAAACATCTTGACCGTGGCTATGTAAACTTCCATAAGAAATTAGCTGCATTAGGTGCAACTATTGAACGTGTAAACGAAAAAGTAGAAGAAGTGAAAGAACAAGAAGTTTCTGATCTTCACGCTTAATTGAAATAGTCTCTATGTCTTTTGACATAGGGGCTATTTTTTTGGGTTATTACTGTTATAGTCAATAAATTCTATACTTATGCACGTACCAGTAAAAATATTTAGAAAATTTCTGTTTTATACTCTTCCCCTTAAGTATGTTCTAAAAGAAAGAGTTGTTCCATAAGAATGAATGGAGTAAAGCTTTTATATTGGGGGAAAATAGGATGAAATTTTCAAAGCCACTTTTTATTACAGTAGCGCTCTTAATAGCGCTCGTTATCATTGTACCTGCAGCCCTTGTTATTCCATTTGCGAAAGCAAAAGTAGAGGAAGAAACGGCCTCTAAAACTCCTCCAGCGATAGAAAGCATACCAGCTCCAGGAAAAGTAGATACAGCTGTTCAAGTTGCTGTATATCGCGAAAAACAGAAGAAGGTAGAAACATTACCAGTGGAGGAGTATGTGACAGGTGTAGTAGCTTCTGAGATGAATGCCAGTTTTGAAATAGAGGCACTAAAGGCGCAGGCATTAGCAGCGAGAACATTTGTAGTACAACGTATGCTAAGCGGAGGAAAGAAAAATAATGCGGACGTGACAGATACGGTGAAAGATCAAGTGTACAAAAGCAAAGATGAATTGAAGAAGCAATGGGGTAATAACTACGAAAATAATTTGAAGAAAATCGAAGAAGCCGTTTCGAAAACAGCAGGACAAGTTTTAACGTATGATGGAAAACCAATTTCAGCATCCTTCTTTTCAACGAGTAATGGCCGAACAGAAAATGCAGCTGACTATTGGGGAAATGATTATCCGTACTTGAAAAGTGTAGATAGTCCGTGGGATCAAGCCTCTCCAAAGTTTACGAGCGAGCAAACATTTACAGTAGCTGATTTTCAAAAACGTCTCGGTGTGAAAGTGCTAGCAGACGGGAAGGTTGGAAATATTAAAGACCTTACGGAAGGAAAGCGCGTAAAGGATGTAGCTTTTCAAGGAAAAACATTAACAGGAAAAGAAGTTCGTGAAAAGTTAGATTTACGTTCTTCTGATTTCACGTGGAAACAACAAGGAGATAAAATCATCGTTACAACGAAAGGCTTCGGTCACGGCGTTGGTATGAGTCAATACGGGGCGAACGGCATGGCAGCGGAAGGAAAGAAATATACAGATATCGTCGCTCATTACTATAAAGGCGTTGAAATAAAGACGATGAATGATTATGAAGGAAAACTGATGGTGAAGAAATAGGTGCAGAACTCTGGCACCTATTTTTTTCTGTTTAAAATATCATAATTTTCCATTAATTGTTTGATATAATAGGATAAAAAGGCATTTGGGGGAGATGAAATGGCGTTACTAGAGTTGAAACAGTTAGGGAAGACGAACCAGTTACCGGAAATTGAGCTAAAGGTTGAAAAAGGACAATGTATTGTTTTGCAATGCAATAATCATACAGCTAAAGTGTTACACCGCATTATTATTGGTGAAGAAGAAGCTTCAACTGGCAACGTACTGTTTGAAGGGGAAGCAATTGGAAAGAAAAATTATTTCCGCATCGGCTTTTGTTTTTTGAAAGATGAAGCATATGATCGTTTGAAGGTGAAGGAATACTTTAAGTTTCTATTAGGACTTTATGAATCAAAGGTAAGTATAGAAGAAGTCGTACAGTATGTTGGTCTCCTAGATAAACTAAACGTTAAAATAGAAAAATTGTCATTTTCAGAGAAGCGCCGTCTTCATATAGGACGAATTATGATTCATAATCCGGATTTAATCATTTTGGAAGAACCGGAGCAAAATGTAGATATAGAGAGTACGGTTATTATTCGAAAAGCAATTATGAAAATGAAAGAACAAGGAAAGGCAATTTTTATTACGTCATCTTTCCTATCGGATGCCCTTTCGTTAACAGAGGATGTATACATATTAAACAACGATGGTGTGAAAAAAGTAGAAATTGAACAAGAGGAAGTGGAAGAAGTCGATGAAGAGAAGGTCGTTCAAATAATTCCGCAAATGAAGTTAGAAAGAATACCTGCGAAAGTGAACGATAAAATCATTTTACTTGATCCGATGGAAATCCATTTCATTGAAACACAAAACGGAGTAACACATATTCACGTTCGTGAAGGAGATTTCGTATGCGCTTTAACATTAGGTGAACTAGAAGCAAGGTTAACAGGTTTTGGTTTCTTTAGATGTCATCGCTCGTACCTTGTGAATTTACAAAGAGTGCGAGAAGTGATTACTTGGACTCGTAACAGTTTTAGCTTAATTTTAGATGACGAAAGAAAAAGTTCAATCCCGCTTTCAAAAGGACGAATGGATGAATTAAAAGGTGTTATTGGACTATAAAAGTGCTCCAATAAGCTCAACATGCGATTCATTCACCGGTAAAAATACTCCTTTTACCGGTATTTTAATGCGCCTACCCTTTGTTTTTCATATGATTGAGTCAAGAAAAGCGAAACAAACGAACGAAAAG
Source organism: Bacillus cereus group sp. MYBK15-3 (assembly GCF_051916765.1). Classification (NCBI taxonomy): domain Bacteria; kingdom Bacillati; phylum Bacillota; class Bacilli; order Caryophanales; family Bacillaceae; genus Bacillus; species Bacillus cereus group sp. MYBK15-3. The sequence goes on along the minus strand of NZ_JBQAHG010000005.1, from coordinate 351,115 downwards.
CGCTAAAGCGACTTTCATCTATAAAGAAGAAAAACAAAGGGGATGAAGAAATGACATTGGCAATTGAAATGAAAGATGTAATGAAAAGTTTCAGTGGAAAAACGGCACTTCGAAATGTAAATATTGAGGTGAAGCAAGGAGAGATATTCGGATTCCTTGGACCGAGTGGATCTGGTAAGACGACAACAGTAAAAATTTTAACTTCTCAATTGCTTCATAGTGTTGGAACGGTAAGAGTATTAGGGAAAGATATTACAGGACCAAGTAGCATCGATTACAAACGAATTGGTATTTTAACAGATAACAGCGGCTTATATGAAAGACTTAGCATTTATGATAACTTACTATTATTTTGTGACTTATATGATTGCAAAAAAGAACGAATCGATGAAGTACTAGCACAAGTGAATTTATTAGATGATAAAAAAACACCAGTAAAAAAATTATCAAAGGGAATGAAGCAACGCGTCACACTAGCAAGAGCAATCCTTCATAAACCAGATATTCTCTTCTTAGACGAACCAACATCTGCACTTGATCCAGTAAACGTACAAAATATTCATAAAATCTTAAAAGACTTAAATAAAGAAGGAACGACGATTTTCTTAACGACTCACAACATGGACGAAGCAGAAACGCTTTGTAACCGCATTGCCTTCCTGTGTGGCGGAGAGATTGTAGCACTTGATACACCGGAGAACCTTCGCTTACAATACGCGAAAGATCAAATACAAGTCGTGTTAAAGGATAAGAAGAAAGAAACGGTACAAAAAGATGAATTAGGTGCAAAACGTATTTCAGAATGGATGAACAAAGGAGAATTACTATCCATTCATTCACACGAACCAACTTTAGGCGATATTTTTATTGAAGTTACTGGGAGGGGATTATAATGACATTTTCAATGAGACGTGTATCAGCTATTTTTAGAAAAGAAGTACAAGATTTTAAGACAAATTCACAAGTGTTGTTAATGGCATTTTTACCAATTATACTTTCATTTTTGTTTAGCAGATTTGGAGCGGGAAAGGAAATGTTAGGCATTACTACTATAACGGCCTTCCTATTTGTCGCAGGCTTTGTTCAATCTATGGTAATTGCAGAAGAAAAAGAAAAACATACATTGCGTGTATTAATGCTATCACCGGCATCTTCGGTGGAAGTTCTACTTGGAAAAAGTATATTAACAGCATGTTTGACATTGGGCATTTGTATTGTGAACTTATTTATTTTGGATCAATTCAGTGGAAATCTATTATTGCTAGGATTTATTTTCTTATGTGGAACAATTTTATTTATTGTGATTGGAACAATGATTGGATTGTTAGCTGCATCTGTACCACAAACATCAATAATTGGAATGCCGATATTAATGACGATGTATTTGGCTGTACAGTTTGAGCCAATGGTTGAAAATAAAGTAATTAAGACGATGATTGGATATTTTCCAACATCTCATATTGTGAAAGCACTTAACAGTTTAGTAGGTGGGACGGGATTTGGTAGTATTAGTGGGCATGTATTAAATGTTGCAGTTTGGCTTATTATATCGCTCTTTGTATGTTTAATCGTATATAAAAAGAAACAATTAGATTAAAAACTGAGCCAAAAGTGCTCAGTTTTTTCTTTTTTCTATCATTTCCTCGGAAATTTTGCAATTCTCATACATATTTTTACAGATTTTGTCGAAAAGTAATTAGTTATACGTTGTATAGGATACGTGAATATTGTTCAAAATGATTGCTGAGGTGATGATGGAATGCGAGGAAGAAATAATAAAAAGTCGCAAAAGGTAGTACATTTATTTCAAAAAAGATGGGTGTTTCCGGCACTATACATTGCTTGTGCAGCGGTAATCTTAATGGTTGCGCTATGGTTCCAAGGAGCTAATCCGAAGAAGACTCCAAACCACGATCAAGCAACACCGTATACACAATCGGAAGATCCAGCAGTACCAGTAACAAAATCTTCAGAAGTAGTGAAAATGCCAGCTGCCGCGAATGCGGAAGTAGTCGTACAGAAGAAATTCTATGAAGATGCAGCAACTGAGGCGGAACAAGAAAAAGCACTTGTCTTTTATAACAACACATATTCCCCGAACAAAGGAATTGACATTGCTGCGAAGAATGGAAAAGAATTCAATGTTGCTGCTGCTTTAAGTGGTACAGTAACGAAAGCTGAAAAAGATTCACTTCTTGGTTATGTTGTAACAGTTGATAGTGGAAATGGTGTAGCGGTATCTTATCAAAGCTTAGGCAGTGTGAAAGTAGAAAAAGGTGCAAGAGTTGCACAAGGTGAAGTATTAGGAACATCCGGTCTAAGTGCAATGAATAAAGAGGCAGGTTCTCACGTTCATTTTGAAGTACGTAAAGACAATGTGGCTGTGAACCCTGAACGTTACTTAAATAAATCAGTAACAGAAATTAAAGCTGATGCAGGTGCTGCAAAGGCTACGAATGCTTCTGGTAAAAAAGCTGATGACAAATCTCAAAAAGAAGAGAAGTCAACGAGCACGAAACCTGAAAGTAAAACAGAAGACAAGTCTCAAAAAGAAGAGAAATCAACAAGCGGTTCAACTAGTGACAAAAAAGAAGAACCGAAGAAAGAAGAAAAATCAACAAATGGTTCTACAGAATCATCTAACGATTCTTCTTCACAAGAATAATGAAGTGAAAAAATCAGTTCCCACTAGGGGAGCTGATTTTTTTATTTTTATATAAAAATACTCAATTTCGAGAAAAAAGTTGCAATAACAAGGAAAAATGACGAGATTCTCGAATATATATTACAAAAGGGAGGGGATACTGTGTCATTTTTGTTTGTTCTGTCGACTGCTATTATTTTATTGTTTGTTTTATTCACTTTATATTATTACATTGCCGGTAAGAAAGAGGTTCCCCACCATCAATTGTTAGAAGAAGAATTGGAACGAGAAGAATGACACCTTATATATAAGGTGTCATTTTTTTTCGCTATAATAGTCAGTTTTAACGTATTTCTCACAAAAAAACGTAATTTTTCTTAACTTAGTCCGCAAAAATAGTGAACATGTAGCATATATCAGTAGTGCGGGCAATACAATGGTATAAACCAAAGCAAAGAGAGTGTTTGAGGTGAGAAATCGTGAATCATTTCATTATAAATCCAAGAATGTTTAACGCTTACAAACAGCACTCACACTTACTTCTTAGTCGTATGCAGCGAGGCTCATTTCACCCTTCTCACATCCAAATTAGGGAGGCGAGTGGTGTGCACGATTACATCAAAGAGAGAACTATCAAGATTGGTAAGTATATCGTGGAGACAAGAAAGACAGTGCGTGTCATTGCAAAGGAATTTGGGGTATCAAAGAGTACAGTCCATAAAGATTTAACAGAACGTCTACCAGAAATTAATCCAGAGCTCGCAAATGAAGTGAAAGAAATTCTTGATTATCATAAGTCTATTCGTCATTTAAGAGGGGGAGAAGCAACAAAACAAAAGTATAGAAAAGAAGATGTAGAGAAGCCTGTACGTCAATAATGTTACAGTAGCAAACATTCCGTTCACATTCGGTAATATTTTTCAGAAGAATTCTTTTTGCGAATATTACGTTTCTGTTAAATTTATGATAAAATCAGAAATTAGGTGAAAAGAATTCGGGTGTAACCTGATTTTGAATATCGAGGAGGAAAAAACGGGAATGTTTGCGCGAGATATCGGAATTGACCTAGGTACGGCTAACGTATTAATTCATGTTAAAGGTAAGGGTATTGTATTAAATGAGCCATCTGTTGTGGCGATTGATCGTAATAGTGGTAAAGTATTAGCAGTAGGTGAAGAAGCGAGAAGCATGGTGGGACGTACGCCTGGTAATATTGTAGCAATCCGTCCACTTAAAGATGGTGTAATCGCAGATTTCGAAATTACAGAAGCAATGTTAAAGTATTTCATTAACAAATTGGACGTAAAGAGCTTCTTTTCAAAACCTCGTATTTTAATTTGTTGTCCAACAAATATTACATCAGTAGAACAAAAAGCAATTCGTGAAGCTGCTGAACGTTCAGGTGGTAAAACAGTATTTTTAGAAGAAGAACCAAAAGTAGCCGCAGTTGGTGCTGGTATGGAAATCTTCCAACCAAGCGGTAACATGGTTGTTGATATTGGTGGAGGTACAACAGATATCGCTGTACTATCTATGGGTGATATTGTTACCTCTTCCTCTATCAAAATGGCTGGCGATAAGTTTGATATGGAGATCTTAAACTATATTAAACGTAAGTATAAGCTATTAATCGGAGAACGTACTTCAGAAGATATTAAAATTAAAGTTGGTACAGTATTCCCAGGTGCACGTAGCGAAGAACTTGAAATTCGCGGACGTGACATGGTAACAGGCTTACCACGTACAATTACAGTATGCTCTGAAGAAATTACAGAAGCGTTAAAAGAAAATGCAGCTGTTATTGTACAAGCTGCAAAAGGCGTATTAGAGCGCACACCACCAGAACTATCTGCAGATATCATCGACCGCGGTGTTATTCTAACAGGCGGTGGAGCTTTACTACACGGTATCGACATGCTTCTAGCAGAAGAACTAAAAGTACCAGTATTAATTGCTGAAAACCCAATGCACTGCGTTGCGGTTGGTACAGGTATTATGTTAGAGAATATCGACAGATTACCAAAGCGTGCTTTGAGATAATTTGAAAGAACTAAGGCTAATGCCTTAGTTCTTTTTTCGTTTTTATATTTTTTTATTTTGTTTTTTTGCGAAAATGGAAGGAAAATAGAGAAATATGAAGGAAACAGGTAAAATATTCATATATATGGTTAAATTTAATATTTCCTTAATTGAAAACGTTTATAATATAATGAGTCGAATACGACATTAAGGCAAATAATGTTTCAATACATATTGCCTTTCCCTAATTTGGGCATACACTCTTTTCCACCTCCGTGTCAGTTGCAAAAATGTGCAACTATTTTAATGGAATAGAGTGTGTGCATTTTTTTTAGGAAGTTGTGCTAAATATAAAATGTTACTTTGTAATGACAAACAATAAACAAAATGGGATAATAGCAATATGTCCAAGTGGTAAGACCAATATTACAAAAGGGGCGATTGTTACATGCTAAATATAGAACAAATTAAAGAAATCATTCCTCACCGCTATCCATTTTTACTTGTTGATAAAATATTAGAAGTAGATGAAGGAAAAAGAGCGGTTGGGATTAAAAATGTATCCGCAAATGAAGAATTCTTTAACGGACACTTCCCTGACTATGCAGTTATGCCTGGTGTACTTATTGTAGAAGCATTAGCACAAGTCGGAGCAGTTGCAGTATTAAAGAAAGAAGAAAACCGCGGAAGACTTGCTTTCTTTGCAGGTATCGACAATTGCCGTTTCAAAAAACAAGTACGCCCAGGTGATCAGCTTCGTCTAGAAGTAGAAATGACACGCGTACGCGGCCCGATTGGAAAAGGAAAAGCAATCGCAACAGTAGATGGTGAAGTTGCATGTGAGGCAGAAATTACATTTGCGATTGGTGATAAAAAAGAATAGATAGTACTAAAAAATCTCCTTGTGAAAAGACAAGGGGATTTTTTCGTTTCTGCTATATAACGATGAAATGATAATATACAAACTAATCAGAAAATATCTTGTAAATAGATGGTAATTACCATATACTTACTTTATTGTTTATCTAGAAAACTGGATAAGTGATAAAGGTAATAAAGAAATAAGGGCATTGTCATATTGTTAAGGTACTTAAATAAGACAAAGTAGAATGTTATTGATTATGATGAGATGTGGGGAAATCAGCGATACAAAATGGTAATTAGACGTATGAAATCGAGCATAGAGAGAAAAGAGAAATGTCGCATTTCACAAAAGGAGATTATGAATATGTTCGGGAGAAAGAAAAGAAAACCATTGCGAAAATTAATTACGCATAAAGAGCCTAAATCACGTATTGCAGAGCAATATCGTAACATTCGTACAAATATTGAATTTACATCTGTAGATAGTCGTGTTCGTTCTATTATTGTTACTTCGGCAGATCCAGGTGATGGAAAGACAACGACAATCGCAAACTTAGCAGTTGTTTTCGGACAACAAGGAAAGAAAGTTTTATTAATTGGAGCTGACTTGCGTAAGCCGACGATACAAAACTTATTTGCTGTTCATAGTTCAAATGGATTAACAAACTTATTATCGGGACAAGCAAAACTCGTGCAATGTATTCAAAAAACAGATATAGAGAACGTATACTTAATGGCAGCAGGCCCAATTCCGCCAAACCCAGCTGAATTATTAGGGAGCCGGATAATGGATGAGGCATTACTAGAAGCATATAACATGTTTGATATTATATTAATAGACACACCACCTGTCCTTGCGGTTACAGATGCACAAATACTAGCGAATAAATGTGATGGAATCGTACTCGTTGTACGAAGTGAAAAGACGGAAAAAGATAAAATCGTAAAAGCGAAACAAATACTAGATAAGGCATCTGGAAAAATACTTGGAGTCGTTTTAAACGATAAAAGAGAAGAAAAAGAGCAGTATGGTTATTACTAAAATATGAAAAAGCCAACAAAAATTTTGTTGGCTTTTTGTTTTTTCTAAAAATTCTTTATCAAGTTATACATTGTAAAAAACATGATATGATAAAATTTTTGGGAAATCATTGGAATGTGTTGTCATATTTAAGATTATTTTGTAAGATTAAACTGGTTTGTTAGAAGCTTGTATTAAATAATTTATTTAAATAAAAAAATATAAGATGAATATGCTATAATTTTTCTTATGTGCAAATTTTAGAAAGTTGGAGGAACTTATGGAAGAAACAATTAGTTTGAAAGAGTTATTTCATATTTTAAAAAAACGTTTAGCAATGATCCTCGTAATCGCCTTTGGTGCAGCAATGGTAAGTGCTATCATTAGCTTCTTTATCATGACCCCTATTTACGAGTCTTCCACTCAGATTCTTGTGAATCAAAAAAAGCAAGAAGGAACAGCTATTCAATTTAATGAGGTACAAACGAATATTCAATTAACAAATACATATAAGGTAATCATTAAAAGTCCTGTTATTTTGGAGCAGGTGAAAGAAAAGTTGCATTTGGAAGAAACGGTGCAGAAATTAAATAAAAAAATTGAAGTAGCTAACGAAAAAGATTCACAAGTTGTAGTAGTAACTGTACAGGATAAAAATCCAAAGGTCGCTCGTGATATCGCAAATACGACAGCTGAAGTGTTTCAAAGTGAAGTAGCAAAAATTATGAGTGTTGATAATGTAACAGTATTATCGAAGGCGGAAGTTGCTGAAAAGCAAGTTCCAGTTAAACCACGTCCGATGTTAAATGTGGTAATTGCTTTTGTTGTTGGTTTAATGGCTGCAGTTGGTCTTGCATTCCTACTAGAATACTTGGATAACACAGTGAAAAAAGAAGAAGATGTAGAAAACTTACTTGGTTTACCAGTGTTAGGTATTGTTGCACGTATGGATGAAGAAACAACAAATATAAAATCACATGCTCCATCATCAAAAAAAGTGAGGGGAAAAACAATTGGCTCTTAATAGTTTACTTAAAAAGAAAAAAAATTACCGTCAACGTCGTCAATTAATTGCTCATCAACAACCGAAATCACCAATTTCGGAACAATATCGTAATATTCGAACGAATGTTGAATTTGCAGCTGTTGATACAAACTTGCATTCGCTAATGGTAACATCTGCGAATCCAAGTGAAGGGAAAACGACAACGACAGCAAATATGGCAGTTGTTTTCGCCCAACAAGGAAAAAAAGTGTTGTTAATTGATGCAGACATGCGTAAGCCAGCAATGCATCAAATGTTTCAAGTAGATAATATTTTTGGGTTAACGAATGTATTAACGCATAGTGAGCGTTTAGAGAAATGTGTACAAGCGACTGCAGTTGAGAATTTGAGCTTTCTAGCTTGTGGCCCAATTCCGCCAAACCCAGCGGAATTGTTAGGTTCGAAATCAATGCAAGAGCTTCTTGCTCAAGCGTATAGTATATATGATCTAGTTATTTTTGATTTACCTCCAATTTTAGCTGTAACAGATGCACAAATTATGGCGAATCAATGTGATGCATCTATTCTTGTTGTTCGTAGTGAATCCACGGAGAAAGAATCCGCAGTAAAAGCAAAAGGATTATTAGAGTCTGCAAAAGGTAAGCTGTTAGGTGTTGTTCTGAATGATCGTGAACGTGAAAACGGCTTATATTATTATTACGGTGCAAACTAATTAAAAAGTGAGATATGGTAGAAACATATCTCCTTTTTTCCCTTGAATATGAGATGAATCTCATATTCAAGGGAAAAAAGACTTATATGAGAGAGGGAGGCTGAAAAGCATGATTGATTTACATTGTCATATTTTACCTGGAATCGATGACGGTGCACAAACAGTAACAGATAGTTTAGCAATGGCAAAGCAGGCTGTATCAGAAGGAATACATACAATTGTCGCAACTCCACATCATCAAAATGGAAAATATGTAAATGAACACGATTCTATCATTTACCAAGTGGGACAATTAAATGATGAATTAAAACAAAATGAAATTCCGCTAAAAATTTTACCAGGACAAGAAGTCAGATTATATGGTGATCTATTAGAAGACTATGAAGCTGGTAAAATTGTCACTTTAAATGAAACGAATAAATACATACTAATTGAATTTCCATCAAATCATGTACCACGTTATGCAGAGCAACTGTTATATGAACTACGTGTAAAAGGAATGATTCCGATTATCGTTCATCCAGAACGTAATGCTGAACTAATTGAGCGACCAGATAAGTTATATGATCTTGTAAGTAAAGGTGCATTAACGCAAGTGACAGCAGGTAGTTTACTTGGGAAGTTTGGTAAAAAAATCAAAAAATTTTCATTGCAACTTGTTGAACATAATTTGACGCATATGATCGCATCAGATGCACATAACATAACGTCAAGAGCATTTCATCTAGCGGAAAGCTATGAATTAATTGGAAAAGAATTTGGAATGGACGTTATGAGTGATTTAAAAGGAAATCCGTATTTATTAATCAGCGGTAAAGCAATTTATAAAGAGGATCCAGAACAAATTCGTCGTAAAAAATTGTTTGGTATTTTTTAAATAAAGAACTGGTGATGTCTCCTAACCGTTATCAACGGAGGCACTCGGTCGTGCTGTGGGTAGAAATTACATTTCAACCTACCTTAGACGCTTGTCGTCGGGAGTATGGCGTGAGGATGGGTTAGATGCCCATAATTTTATTTATGCTAGAAACTCTACCTATGGAGTTATAACTATGAATTCATAGGTAGGGTTTTTGTAATTGTTACATATTAATATACGGATTTAGGGGGACTAGAATTGAAAAAAGTAAGAAAAGCAATTATTCCAGCCGCTGGCCTTGGGACGAGATTTTTACCAGCAACGAAAGCGATGCCGAAAGAAATGTTGCCAATCGTCGACAAACCGACAATTCAATACATAGTTGAAGAAGCAATAGAATCAGGAATTGAAGATATTATTATCGTAACGGGAAAAGGAAAACGTGCAATTGAAGATCATTTTGATCACTCTTTTGAGTTAGAACAAAGTTTACTTGAAAAAGGAAAGCATGAAGTGCTTGAAAAAGTACAGGCTTCTTCAAAAATTAATATTCATTACATCAGACAAAAAGAACCAAAAGGCTTAGGACATGCGGTATGGTGTGCACGTAAATTTATTGGAAACGAGCCATTTGCGGTATTACTTGGTGACGATATTGTTCAAGCAGAAACACCGTGTTTACGCCAATTAATGGATCAATATGAAGGAACACAATCTTCTGTAATAGGTGTACAAATGGTGCCAGAAAGTGAGACGCATCGTTACGGTATTATTGATCCAGTTGAAAAAAACGATCGTCGTTATCAAGTACGTCAATTTGTTGAAAAGCCAGCTCAAGGAACAGCACCATCGAATTTGGCAATTATGGGTCGTTACGTATTAACACCAGAAATCTTTATGTTTCTTGAGGATCAACAGACAGGTGCTGGTGGGGAAATTCAATTGACAGATGCGATTCAAAGGTTAAATGAGATTCAACGTGTGTTTGCATATGACTTTGAAGGAATTCGTTATGATGTTGGGGAGAAGTTTGGGTTTATTAAAACGACAATTGAGATGGCGTTACAATATGAAGATTTAAGAGAAGAATTGATAAATTATATGAATCAACTCATTACAAAAGAAAATGTACATATATAGAGGGAGGGGAATAGATAGTGGCCTTAATTAAAGTGTCTAGTGGAACTGTAGAGGAAAAAGAATTGCTCGTTGCTAAAGAGGTAAATCAAAATGGATTATATTTACTTATGAAGCGCTTGATAGATGTATGTGGTTCTTTGTTTGGTCTTATTTTACTCTCCCCTATTTTCATTATAGTAGCAGTGCTTATCAAGTTAGAAGATCCAAAAGGTCCAATCTTTTTTAAACAAATGCGTGTAGGGAAGGGCGAAAAAGAATTTGGAATGTACAAATTCCGTTCAATGGTAGTAGATGCAGAAGACCGATTAAATGATTTGTTGAAGCATAATGACGTGTCAGGTGCAATGTTTAAAATGAAAGATGACCCTCGAGTTACAAATATCGGTAAATTTATTCGTAAGACAAGTATTGATGAATTACCACAATTATTTAATGTATTAAAGGGAGAAATGAGTTTAGTCGGACCACGACCACCATTGCCTAGGGAAGTGAAAGAATACTCGAAATATGATAAACAGCGCCTTTTAGTAACACAAGGATGTACAGGTTTATGGCAAGTAAGTGGAAGAAGTAATCTTACATTTGATGAAATGGTAGAGTTAGATTTACAGTATATAAAGAAAAGAAGCATATGGTTTGATATAAAAATTATTTTCAAGACATTTTTCCTTTTTCTTGGTTCTAAAGATGCATATTGAGTTTGAAGAAATTTCCTAAAAGGGGTCGGAATTAATGAAGGACAAAGAAAAAATTTTATATATAATGCATGTGGATTGGGGTTGGATAAAACAAAGACCTCACTTTTTAGCGGAGGGTCTAAATAAGTTTTACGACTTACTGGTGATGTACCGTTTTAATCCTATTAGAAAACACATGATTAAGAATGATAGTGACGTGAAGAAACTACCGTTATTAACTATACCTAGAAGATTTGGTAGATTTTTTGAGAAAATGGATGATTTCATACAAATTATCTGGATTACAATGGTTAGTTTAGTATTTAAACCACAAAAAATATGGTTAACATTCCCAAGCCAATATAAATATATACCTAAAAAACTTCTTAAGAAGGTAGAGCTAATATATGATTGCATGGATGACTGTAAAGAATTTTATGATGATCCAAAAAGGAAAAAGGATATAGAGTTTTTAGAGAAAGAATTAATAAAAAATGCAAGAACTATTTTATGCTCTAGTAGACATTTAGGTGATGTTTTAGAAAACAGGTATGGAAAATTAGATAATTTATGTTTAGTAAGAAATGGATTGAAGGAAGAGTTTATCTCTAGTAGAAGTATGGCTGAGAATGTTAAATCAATATTCCAAAAAAATGAAGGCATTAAAGATGTTGTTTACATAGGGACTATAGCTAATTGGATAAATTTTCAAACGATTGATAAATGTTTGGATGAAAACAAAAATGTACGCTTTCATTTCATCGGACCTGTAGACTACCAACCTCAACTTGTGAATAGTGATAAAGTAATATTTCATGGACCAATTGAGCATAGTAGATTGATTGAAAATAAAGAACTATATGATGTCTTAATTATGCCATTTATTAGAAATGAGTTAATAGAAAGCGTAGACCCGGTCAAATTATATGAATATATTGCTTTTGAAAAACCAATCATCTCCGTGTATTACCCTGAAATAGAAAGATTCAATGATTATGTGTATTTTTATAAAAATCAACAAGAATTCTTTGAGTTAATTAAGAAGATAAACTTTAATGATTTAGAAACTAAATTTGAAAAAGAACTAGGTCATGCATTTTTAGAAAATAATACTTGGAGTAAGAGAGTAGAAAGTATTGTTGAAAAGATATAATTTTGAGAAGACCGCATGGATTTGAGAGGAGTTCTCTACTATGAGAGAAGTATGTATAGTTATACCAAATTGGAATGGATGGAAAGATACTATCGAGTGTTTAAATTCACTTGTTAAGATAGAAGATAAAGAAAAAATGATGGTAATAGTAGTTGATAATGCTTCCACTAATGAATCAGTTGATAAATTGAAGATTTGGGCAAAGGATAATTTGGAGTTAGGAGAGTTTCTTTTTTTTAAAGAAGAAAATACTTCTCCATCTACTAAGGAAGCATCTGTGGTGTTAATTGAAAAAGAGGAAAACAATGGTTTTGCAGGGGCAGTTAACGCAGGATTAAAATATGGCTTGGAACATCAAAGTTGTGAATATTATTGGATTTTAAATAATGATACGATTGTGGATAAATATGCGTTAAGTGAATTGTTAAAGTTCGCAAAAGGTAAAGAAGATTTGGGTGTATTGGGTAACACGATAGTGGAATATTTCGATCCAAGCATAATTCAGTGTGCAGGCGGTTGTTACTATAATAAATATTTAACAATTAATCATGCATATTTACATGGAGAGAAAGTATCTAGTATTCAAGAACATACACAAAAGAAAAAATTTGACTATATCCATGGTGCATCAATGTTTATCCCGAAGAAGGTACTTAAACAAGTTGGATATTTAAATGAAGAGTATTTTTTATACTATGAAGAATTAGATTTAGTGGAGAGAGTAAAAAAATTAAACCTTAGCCTGTATTGGTGCAAGGAAAGTATTATACAACACAAAGGTGGGGGAAGTGCAGGTACTAAATCGGCAGCTAATCCTAAAAAATCAGCGTTATCAGAATACTATAGCAATCTAAGCGCATTAAAATATACTCGTAGGTATTATCCATTGCAGTTGCCTTTAGTTGCGATAAATAGATTTTTCTTAAAGGTCGCATTATTTGTTATAAAGAAAGAGTGGGGGTTGTTTAGAGTCTTGTGGTCTTCATATTTTAATTTCTTTACGAGAAAAGGAAATAGAGGGTATCAATGATGGGACAGATACTTGTTTTATTATGTATTTCCTTACTGATTATATTTTCTTTAATTTTAGAGAAAAATAAATTAACTCCATTTTTTATAACTCTTTTAAGTACAATTCAAATATTGTTAGGGTATTATTATCTGGACTTGCTTTCTTTAAATAATAGTAGTTGGATGATTTATTTAGGGAATATAATAATATTCATGTTAGGGTATTTTTCCTTTAGATTTATTTTAGGAACTAATATGAAACTAAATATAGAAGAAATAGGAAATGATTTAACTAAAACAGGTTTTAATGTGAAGGATCATACCACTCATATAATCTTTGTAACAATTATTATAATGTTTACTATGTATCATTTTATAGTTGGTGGAATTCCTATTCTTTCAAATTCTATAGAAGTGGATAGATTTGCTTTTTCTTCATCAGGTTTATTTGGAATACCAGGTAGGATTTTTCTATTTGGTTTACCATTCATTCTTATTTATGTTTCATATTATGATAAACAAATCAATAATTCATATTCTAAAAAATTAAAAGTTATTGTATGGATCGCTTTTATTTTGTTTAAACTTCTATCAGGCTTTAAAGGAGCAATTTTAGATATAATTATTTTATTTGTATTTATTAAAGCGTTCTTAAACCAGCCATTAAAAGTGAAAAATATCTTTACGTTTAGATCAGTACTTCTACTGTTTTCAGGAGTAATATTTGCTGCGTTTATAAGTAGTTTTTACTCAAGTTTATCTTTAAACGGCCTAGAAGATATTTTTAAATATTTATTAGCAAGACTGACTCAGATAGCTGCAGAGGCAAGTTATTATGTTATAAATAATTTGCATTTTTTCGAGTCGCCATATAGTTATCAATATAATGATTTTGCATATTTTATTAATAAATATTTCCATATTCAAATGATAGGAGATAGGGAGGTATTCCCAATAGATAAAATAGTATCTTCAATGCTAAATAACACCCCGCTATCTGAATATAACTTTATTGTTCCTGTTACTGTAGGGGCTTTTGCTGGGCTGGTATTAGATTTTGGGATAATAGGCGGTTATTTTGGGATGTTTTTAATAGGTAGTATATATTATTACCTATTTATTAATTGTTTGAAGGCAAAATCTCCGTTTAAGGGTGCTAGTTTAGGGATAATTCTTTATCAATTTCATGTTTATATTTTAAATGGAGGATTAGTGTACACGCTTATAAATACCTCGGTGATTATACTATTCTTATTTATGCTTAAAATTCTTTCACAAATTATTGCACATATTATTATAGGAGCAGCAAGAAAAAGCTAGTTTAATAAAAGAGAGAGTTACATTTAGAGGCTAAACTTACAGGTTGTTTAGTCTCTTAATATTGTATTTTGGGAATGAATTAAATATAATACTTACTATTTTTAGTGACAGAGAGGAAGAATGGATAATGAAGGGAATTATTTTGGCCGGAGGCAGTGGAACACGTTTATATCCATTAACACAAACGGTATCTAAGCAATTATTACCTGTATATGATAAACCAATGATCTACTATCCATTATCAGTATTAATGCTTGCTGGTATTCAAGAGATTTTAATTATCTCTACACCACAGGATACACCTCGTTTTAAAGAGTTATTGGGAGATGGTTCTCAATTTGGGATAAAGCTTGAATATGCTGTGCAGCCATCACCAGATGGCCTGGCTCAGGCATTTATTATTGGAGAAGAGTTCATTGGCAATGACTCGGTAGCTCTTGTTCTTGGTGATAATTTATTCTACGGACACGGTTTAACAAAATTATTACAAAATGCAGTAGAACGCCAACAGGGAGCAACTGTCTTTGGATATTATGTAAATGACCCAGAACGTTTTGGGGTTGTAGAGTTTGATGAAGGTGGGAAGGCTATTTCTATTGAAGAAAAGCCTCAAGAGCCAAAGTCACATTATGCTGTAACAGGTTTATATTTCTATGATAATCGTGTTATAGAGATTGCGAAGAATATAAAACCATCACCCCGTGGAGAATTGGAAATTACTGATATAAATAAGGTCTATTTACAATTACAAGAGTTGCATGTTGAAATTCTTGGTCGTGGCTTTTCTTGGTTAGACTCTGGTACGCACGAGTCATTATTAGAAGCATCTCAATTTATTGAAACAATTGAAAAACGCCAAAGTTTAAAAGTAGCTTGTTTAGAGGAAATAGCCTTTAGAAAAGGGTATATTACACGTGAGAAACTATTTGAATTAGCAGAGCCGATGAAAAAAAATCAATACGGTCAATATTTAATTAGATTGGCAGAACAAAGTAAACAAAAACAACCAATTTATCAATAAAGGAGTACTTATAATGAAGATTGTTGAAACTAAAATTCCTGATGTAGTTATTTTAGAGCCTAGGGTATTTGGCGACCATCGCGGATATTTTATAGAAAGTTATAATAAAGAGGTCTTTGATAAGCTTGGTTTAGATTACGAATTTATTCAGGATAATCAATCTTTATCTGTACCAGCCGGAACATTACGTGGATTACATTTTCAGTTAAATCCTAAAGCACAGACAAAGATAGTACGCTGTATTACAGGTGCAATTTATGATGTAGCTGTTGATATTCGGAAAGGTTCACCTACATATGGCCAATGGGTTGGTGTTATTTTAAGCGAACATAATAAACGCCAATTAGTCGTACCAAAAGGATTTGCACATGGATTTTGTACATTAGTGCCAAATTCGACAGTGGCTTACAAAGTAGATGAATACTATTCTCCTAATCATGATGCTGGTATTCTATGGAATGATCCAGCCTTAGGAATCGATTGGCCAGTGAGTGAACCAATCCTTTCGGAAAAGGATACTAAACATCCATTATTAGAAGAAGCAAATATTAATTTTGTGTACGAGAAATAAGGAGGAATAACATGAAAATATTAGTAACAGGTGGCGCAGGGTTTATTGGAAGTAACTTTGTTCGATATATGGTGAAGAAGTATCCGGAATATAATATTGTAAACTTAGATTCGTTAACATATGCAGGTAATTTAGAAAATCTAAAAGATATTGAGGAATTATCTAATTATAAATTTGTCAAAGGCGATATAGCAGATCGTCAGTTTATTAACCAATTATTTAAAGAAGAAAAGTTTGATTATGTGTTAAATTTTGCAGCAGAGTCACATGTTGATAGAAGTATTACAAATCCTGATATCTTTATTCAAACGAATATCCAAGGTACACAAGTATTACTAGATGCTGCTAAAAATGCGGAAGTAAAAAAATACTTGCAAGTCTCAACAGATGAGGTATATGGAACTTTAGGCGAAACTGGTTACTTTACGGAAGAAACACCTTTGGCATCAAATAGCCCGTATAGTTCAAGTAAAGCTGGTGCAGATCTATTAGTTCGTGCTTATCATGAAACGTTTGGTTTACCAGTAAATATTACACGTTGTTCAAATAATTACGGACCATTCCATTTCCCAGAGAAGTTAATTCCTTTAATGATTATTAATGCACTAAATGATAAACAATTACCTGTATATGGTGATGGTTTAAATGTACGTGATTGGTTACATGTTGAGGATCATTGTCAGGCAATTGATTTAGTACTTCATAAAGGTAAAAATGGTGAAGTGTACAATGTTGGTGGAAATAATGAACGTACAAATATTGAAATTATAAAAACAATCTTAAAAGCATTGGGTAAACCAGAGTCTCTAATTAAGTATGTTACAGATCGTCCAGGTCATGATCGTCGTTACGCAATTGATGCGACAAAACTCCGTGAAGAATTAGGTTGGTCACCAAAGTATAATTTTGACACAGGTATTGAGCAAACTATTAAATGGTATTTAGAAAATCAAGATTGGTGGAAAAATATTATTTCTGGAGAATACCAAGAATACTTCAAGAATCAATATGCTAATAGATTAGAGGTATAAAACATGAAGGTATTAGTAACAGGAGCTAAAGGTCAGTTAGGACAAGATGTTGTAAAGCTGTTGGAAGGGCAGACGTGTGAAGTCTTTGGATTTGGCAGAGAAGAGTTAAATATCACGGATGAAAAACAAGTAAACGAAAAAGTATTATCAATTCAGCCAGATGTTATTATTCATACGGCGGCATATACGCAGGTGGATCAAGCTGAAAGTGATGAAGAAGCTGCTTTTAAAGTTAATGCTGAAGGGACAAAGTATTTAGCGCAAGCTGCTGAAGTAGTAGGAGCAAAATTTTGTTACGTGAGTACGGATTATGTTTTTGATGGAACAAAAAATGTACCTTATAAAGCAGATGATCAAACTAACCCTCAGACAGTATACGGTAAATCAAAATTAGTTGGAGAGCAGTATACACAAGAATATTGTTCAAAATATTATATTGTTAGGACTTCTTGGGTCTTTGGGGTATATGGGAATAACTTTGTAAAGACAATGTTACGTTTAGCAGAAAGTAAGAATGAAATAGGAGTTGTTAATGATCAGGTCGGTTCACCGACTTATACAGCTGATTTAGCTAATTTTATTATTAATCTGGTGAAAAGTAACAAGTATGGAATTTATCATGCATCTAATTCTGGAGTGTGCTCATGGTATGATTTTGCACAAGAAATTTTTAAATTAGCTCAGTTAGATATAAAAATGAAACCTCTGAAAAGTGAAGAATTTATTAGAGCTGCTGTGCGTCCTAAATACTCAGTATTATATAAGGAAGATACTCAAGAACAAGAGATTTATAAATTTGCAGATTGGGAAGATGCCTTAAAAAGATATTTTGTAGCTGTTGAAAATCTCAAATGCTAGTGAGTTTTCTTAAAAGTCAAGGTAGTATTTGGGAACCAAATTGTGAATGATTTGGTGAATAAAATGTGAGAAATAGTAGAAGACGTTCCAAGAGAAAGAGGCAGATATTTTGAAAGTAATGCATGTGGGAGAATATGTTAAAGGTGGAGTGGCAACTTATCTAGATGAAGTAATAAAGTATCAAAACGAATGTGAAGAGATTTCAGAGGTATATTTAGTTTTAAGTGAGACAAATTCTGAAAAGGGATTTAGCATAAATAATAATAATTTAATTTTTTATCCTTATGAGAGAAAAGTGAAGAATTTTATTGGAGCTATGAGTTCAATTTGGAAAAGTATAAAAAAAAATGAGCCAGATATTGTGCATGTACATAGTACATTTGCAGGCTTTTTTGTAAGGGTGCCATTGTTTTTTACAAAAAAGAAGTATAAGATTATATATTGTTCACATGGTTGGTCTTTTTGTATGCAAGTATCCAATATGAAAAAAGCACTGTATGCTGGTATAGAAAAATTATTGTCTGTGAAGACAGATAAAATTATTAATATTTCCTTTAATGAATATCAAGAATCGATTAGCAGAGGATTTTCAAAAGGCAAGTCTAGACTAATATATAATGGGGTTTCGGCAGAGTTTCGCAAAAGTTCTATAGACTATAGGTTGGATTCTTCTAAGATAAATCTTCTATTTGTCGGGCGATTTGATCATCAAAAAGGGTTAGATATACTACTAGACTTTTTTTCCCATTACCAAAATGAGAAGATAAAATTGTATACTATTGGTGATAGTATACTAAAAAATAATGATTTGGTAATTCCTGATAATGTGGAATCTATAGGATGGATAAATCATGATGAAATTGACTCTTATTACAGTTTATTTGATGCGGTAATAATACCGTCACGTTGGGAAGGCTTTGGATTAGTAGCGATTGAAGCAATGAAAAATGCTAAAGCCATTATTGTTAGTAATCGAGGGGCGCTCCCTGAATTTGTAGGGAATGATAATGGTTATGTATTTTCTTTAGAAAATCTAGAGAGCTTAAAGGATATTTTAGATCATTTAGATAAAAAAGAACTGACTGTAAAAGGATTTAGAGGATTAGAAGAATTTAATCAAAAATATACAAGCAACAGAATGAATCAGGAAATTATTGATTTATATAAGGAAATGATGTAAATAGCGACTGATATAATCTTGAAAACATAGTAGAGTGAAAGAAAATATATCAATTCCGTTTATGAGATAATACAAAAGTATAACATTGATATTTTAAATAATTTTGAAAGTGAAAGAAGGAAATGGCTTGAAAAAAGTTATATTTTGGATTATAGGTATCGTAAGTGTAATTGTTATAGGTGTTGGTATATATGCTTATAACATGTATTCTTCAGTATCGAATACCTTAGATGCTGTACACAAACCACTAAGTCGTGAAAAATCTGATAAAAGATCAGAGAAGGTAGACGTATCTGATAAAAAACCAATTTCAATCTTAATGCTGGGGGTAGATCAAAGGGGAGCTGATCAAGGAAGATCAGATTCCTTGATGTTGTTTACTTTAAATCCAAAAACAAATTCTATGAAAATCACAAGTATACCACGTGATTCTTATACAGAGATTGTTGGTAAAGGGAAAAAGGACAAAATTAACCATGCATATGCATTTGGTGGAATTGATATGTCAGTCAAAACTGTAGAAAATTTCCTGGATGTCCCAATTGATTATTATATTGAGGTAAACATGGAAGGGTTTAAAGATATTGTTGATGCTGTTGGTGGAATTGACATTAATAATGATATGGATTTTACAATTGATAATGTTCATTATCCTAAAGGTGATTTACATTTAGATGGGGAAAAGGCATTATTATTTACTAGAATGAGATATCAAGATACACGTGGTGATTTTGGTCGACAAATGCGCCAGCGCCAAGTAATTCAAGCAGTAATAAAAAAGGGAGCAAGTTTCTCTTCTTTAGCAAGCTATGGTGATGTGTTAAAAGCTATTGAAAAAAATGTGAAAACTAGTTTGACTCAAGAGCAAATGTTTGATATTCAAAAAAATTATAAAGAATGTATAAATAATACTGAAGAAGTTCAAATTCCAGGGGATGGGCATAAGGCCGCGGATGGTATTTGGTATTATTATGTTACAGAACAAGCGAAAAATGATTTAACAAATAAGCTAAGGGAACACCTTGAATTAAAGAAATAAATCTTAATAAACCCAGCTACCTTATAGATGGGTTTATTTTTTTATGTATTTAAATTAGTGGTGTATAATGTGGAGTTTATTATAAGAGGTGGATTAATGAATAAAAAAATGATACTTGTTATAGTTACTTTTGTATTATTTATTACTTCTATGGTGAGTGGTAAATTATACTGGAATAAACAGGCCAAGAACATAACAGGACAAACGATGGAAACGGGAACAAAGCAAGTTAAAGGGACTGAAGGTTCGAGAAAAACTGAAGAAAAAGTTAAGAATGAAAATGTTTCTTTAAATGAAAAATACGCGAGGAAACTACCAGACTCAGTTAAAGGGAAATTAAAGGAAGCAGCTAAAGAGGATCGAGCTGTTAATCTTGTGATTGTGGGAGATCAGGCTTCGTCCCGTGAAAGTGGTACTTGGACAGAGAGTTTTATTACTAGTTTGGATGCTGCATATGGAAAGGGCATCTGGAATGTAACTGTAAAAGACTTTAAAGACGAAAGTACTGAAGAATTACTTAATAAAAAGCGATATAAGGATATTATCAAAGAAAATCCAGATGTGTTATTATTTGAACCACCATTTATAACGGATAATAATAAAATAGGAAATGGAAATTCAGTGAAAAATACAAAGGATTTTGTCCAATTGATTTCAGATAATAAGAAGGATGTAGTTGTTTTACTTCAACCGCCAAATCCGGTATATAATGCAAAAAACTATCCGAAAGCTATTGAATCATTAAAACAATTCGCAGAACAAAGTGGCTATACATATTTAGATCATTGGGATGCATGGCCTAATGCAACAACAAAAGAGATTTTGTCATACTTACAAGAGGACTTTGGTTTTCCGAGTAAACAAGGTCATGAGATTTGGGCGCAGTATATTACAAAATATTTTGTCGCAGATAAATAACACGCATTAATAATGTCTAGGTGATGTTATCGAAATAAGATTGTATATAGTGTTGTTTTGTGTGAAATGTTGTACTAAAAGGAGTTACAAATGTTAAAAAATAGATTAGCAAAGAATGCATTTTCTTTATTGTTGCTCAAGGGTTTTGAATATATGTTACCTTTAATCACTATTCCGTATTTAGTACGTGTTCTTGGAAATGGGAATTTTGGAGAAATGATGTACGCTATTGCTATAGCCTATTTCTTTGTGACAATTACGAATTATGGATTTGATTTGACAGCAACAAGGGAAATTTCAATCCACAAAGAAAATTTAAAAAAGGTCAATAAAATATTTTCTTCTGTTATAACGGTAAAGTTCTTTTTAATGTGTATTAGTTTTTGTTTGTTGTCGCTACTTCTATTTATATTCCCTCACTTTCAAGGGAATAGGGTAGTATATTATGCAGCATTTTTAAATGTAATTGGAAATGCTTTGTTTCCAGTTTGGCTATTTCAAGGTATCGAGAAGATGGGATATATTACGGTTGTTAATATGATAGCTAAACTAACAACCACGCTTTGTATTTTTATCTTTGTAAGTGATTCTAGTAATTATATTATAGCGACAGTACTACAGTCTATTCCTTTAGTAATTTGTGCATTTATCAGCTTTTTTATCATTTCAACTAAACTATCAATTTCTTATAGTATACCTAGGCTGGAGGCTATTGTTTCTTGTTTTAAGGATGGATGGGATGTATTTACTAGCTCCTTTATGAGCTATATTTTAAATTCTAGTGGTACAATTGTTTTAGGGTTATTCTCTAGCAAGGAAGTTGTAGGAATATATTCAGCTATAGAAAAATTATCTAAAGCAATTATCAATTTATTTGCACCTATTACGCAAGCGTTATTTCCACACATAAGTAGTTGCTTCGAGGTGAGTCATAAAAAGGGAAAACAATCGGTTATAAAATTCGGGAAATGGATTATCGCTTTAGCAGCAATTGTTGCTCTCTTTATGGCAGTGGCAGCAAAATGGATTTTAATTATTTTTTATGGAACAGATTACCATGAATATACTTTGGTTGTGCAGCTTTTTGCAATCTGGTTACTCACAAGTATAGCTAATAATGTTATAGGTATTCAATATTTAGTTGCTTCGGGAAGATCATCAGCGTATAGTAGAAGTTTTTTACTTTCAACTATTGCTACATTGATTTTATTTTTTGGACTAATACCTAGCATGGAAATCTATGGTGTTCTAGTAAGTATTAACGTAGGTGAGCTAATCCTTACAGTAACAATGATATTATATATTATGAGATGTAAAGAATAGAGAGTGGATAACATTGTATAATAACAGTTGTGCATTCTATAATATAATGTATTAATATTTCCAAAAGTAATTGATGATCAAAGTATAAAAAAGCCCCCCACATTCGGCCCTTTTTGGTCAGGTGTGGGGGGCTTTATAATTAGGTCAGTCAGATAGGGGCTAGGGAAATTTGCAATTCGATATGTCTTAATTCTCGACATTGTATTGTTAGTGAATACATTAGTTGGTATGTATAAAATTCCTTTCAATTTGTTAAAAGGCGAAAGAGAAGCTAGGATGGGATCCTAAGTATGTAAATGTTAAGACAATCATTGAACATGCTTGGAATTGGCATCAAAAGCAACCGAATGGATATGCTAAATAAATATAATAAGTGAAAGAGAGGGTATCGTCGACAAAATATGTTCGACAATACCCTCTCTTTTTTTATAGGATTTTTGCTATACTAAACTGTACTATAATACGTGGTGGAAGGAGGAGAATGATGAAAATACTTGTGGTTGATGATGAATCGAGTATTCGTAATTTGATTCGGATGCAGTTGGAGATGGAAGGTTATGAAGTATTGGCAGCGGCTGATGGGAGAGAAGCTTTAGAGAGATGGAATGAAGGGCCGGATGTATTGATTTTGGATGTTATGCTTCCGGATACGGATGGGTATGAGTTGCTTCGTTTGTTCCGTGAGAGGGATAGGGATATTCCCGTGCTTATGTTAACGGCAAAGAGTCAGATGAATGATAAGTTGCTTGGCTTGCAGCTTGGTGCTGATGATTATGTGACGAAGCCGTTTAATTATGCGGAGCTTATTCTTCGGGTTAAGAATATGGCGCGGCGTGTAAAGAAGACGGAGGCGGCTATAAGTCATGAAGTAATTGAGGCTGGAGAGATAGTGATTTGTCCTAAGGAAAGAAAGGTACATGTGAGTGGACAAGAGATTCAGTTAACGTACCGAGAGTTTAATTTATGTCAGTTATTTGTTTCAAATCCACAGCGTGTGTTTATGAGGGATGAGTTACTTGAGAAAGTATGGGGATTTGAGTATATCGGAAATACGAGAGCAGTTGATATTATGGTGCAGAGACTTCGCAAGAAGCTTGGGACGAGCGGAGAATATATTAAGACAATTTATGGCGTTGGCTATAAACTGGATTGTTAAGTGGTGATGGTATGTCTTTAAAGCGAAATATGGTGTTCGGAATAGTTGGACTGTTAATTCCGATTTTTGTTCTTTTATATGCAGTTGTTTATATTACGTTAGAAAAGAATATGTATCATAACGCAGCAGATTCTTTAGAAAAGTTAAGTGTAGAAGCACAAATTTATACGATGAATTATTTAGAGAAGGAAGCAGAAGTGGATACGCTTGGTCCTAATTCACTTTTAATTGCGTCGTATTTAGCGAAGCGTATGGATGTCCGTGTGCAGATGATCGGAAAGAATGGCGATGTTGTTGCAGATACACAGAAAGGAGCATTGCTTCACCGTAATATCGACATTGAGAGTTCTTTGAAGGGAAAGAAGTCTTACGTTTTTGAGGAGTCGGATCCAGCTCCCATTCTTTTGTTTTCAAGCCCAGTATATTATGGAAACGATGTCATTGGAAGTATTCGTTTTATAAATGAGTTAACGGGTGAGAAGGAAGTTTTAACAAATGTGAGCTGGACGTTCTTAATGACGTCTCTTTGTTTAGTAGCTACCGGTATTTTCTTTGCGATTCGTTTGGCGAAGTCTCTTCATAAACCAATTGATCAGTTGAGACAAATGGCACAGAGGCTCGCGAATGGTGATTATAAGAGTAAGATTGAGTTAAATGAGTACGTGGAAATCGCTCAGCTTTCCGCATCTTTTAACGCGATGGCTGATGGAATTGAACTGCATATTAAGCAATTGCAGGAGGAGAAAGAGAAGCAGAAAGATTTCCTAGACCGCATTACGCATGAGTTAAAAACACCGCTAACGGCAATTATCGGTTATGTTGATTTAATTCCGAAGTTACAATCAAAAGAAGATGTACAGGAAAGTCTTCGTTATGTGGCTGTGGAAAGTGAGCGTTTATTATCACTTGTAGAGGAACTGCTTAAGTCCTCGAAATATGGGACGAGTACGTTTGAAGTGTCTCCTACAGTTGTGAATATAAAGGAATTGGCAGAAGAAGCAGTTTCAATTGTGAAACCTCGCCTAAATCAATTTGAAATTGAAGTGATAAATGAGTTAACGGATGTACATGTTGTTGCGGATTTTGATAAGACGAAGCAAATTTTCTTAAATGTGCTTGATAATGCAATTAAGTATAGTGATGCTTCGCACATTCGTATGAATGTAATTGTAAATGAGCATGAGGCGAAGGTCTTTGTTCATGATGATGGGATCGGTATAGATGAAGTGGTACTTGCAGAGTGGAATGAGTCTCCGAAAGGAAAGGCACTTCCTTCTAGTTACGGGAATGGTTATGGTTTGTATATTTGTCAGGAGATTATGAGTAAGCAGGGTGGAAGCATGCGGATTGAGAGTAGTGAAGAAGTAGGTACTACAATATTCATTACATTTTTGCTTCCGAGAAGGATGGAAGACATAAAAAACTTGAAAGCGGTTAAATGATACATTTATGAAACAATTATGCGGTATTTTCGAAACAACGTTTTTTTATCTTGGAGGTAGGCAGAAATGAAAAGGCTATCATTTCAAATTCTTATGTTTGTCATTTGTATGATTGTTTCTCTTGTTTTGTTTTATGTTATGGAGAAGCAAATCTATAATCGAATCAACATTGTAAATGATAAACAAGCCGTTTTACAAAGGGTGAATGAATCTCTTCCAATTGAAGTGAAAGTAAGACATGAAAAGTGGGGAGAAATCGTTGTAACGGATGAAGTTCGTTTGCATACGATTGTTTCATTCTTTGACCGAATTCGAATAGAGCCAGGGGACGTTAAGAGCCAAGAACAAGTATTTACTGGAGAAGTAACGTACTTGAATGGACATAAGCGTACTTTTGCAGTAGGTGACTTGTTCCAGTATGGGGAAAATGTATACGGAAAGAATGGCATGGATCCGATGATTTCAGCACTTCAAACGTATTTATTAAGCCTGTATTACACGCCAGAGCGTATTAGTGATTTCTTTGCTTCAGCAAAGGATGTCGTAGTACGTCAAGGCGATGTGGTACGTACTATCAATCTTACGCACATACTTGATTCTATTCGGTCCGCAAAGCAAATTACAGATTACGGAGAAATTCAGAAGTTATTACAATCGCAGAATGAACCGATTGCTTATATTACAGCTTATAAAACAGGTAAGCGTGTAAAGAATGATCGTGAAGATATTCTTACGATTTCTGTGTATCCATCGTACTTTGTTGTGCAATATCTCGGTGATAATAACGGAAATGTCATGTATATGAAAGGCTCTCTAGCAGAGTTATTCGTAAAGGAGAATGCGTCATGAGAAAGATAGCCTTTTTCTTCTTTTTGCTAGTAATTGGAGGAGCGATGTCTAGTTGCTCTCGAGATACAACCTCTATTAAATATAGTAAAAATGGTCTCCCTATTTTGGATGATCGTCATATTGTTGCGTATGTAGCGGCTCGTGAGGAAGTTGGTGAAGCGTTACTTTCATCATTTTGTAAGCCGCGCGGATGTACGTATGAATTTATTCGTCTTTCAACAGAAGAACTTCTTCGTAGAGTGGAAGAAGAAGCTGGAAATCCGAAGGCGGATATTATTATTGGCGGTACAGTAGATGCGCATCAAATGATGAAGCAAAAAAATCTTTCTATTCCTGTGATAAGCCAACATGCAAATCGTATTTCAAAAACTGTTAAAGATAAAGATGGTTATTGGTATGGTTATGAAGTGGAGAAGCTGGCAATTGCGATTAATAAAGAGCGGTGGAACGAGGAAATAGCGCCGCTCGGTCTCTCGTATCCGTTAAGATGGAAAGATTTATTGAATCCAGTATATAAAGGAAAGATTGTCATGCCCGATCCAAATGTTTCAGGTACAGCATATACGTTTTTCCAATCACTGATTGATACGTTAGGTGAAGAGGAAGCGAAGGGATATGTGAAGAATCTGGCAGAACAAGTTGGAGAAGTAACAGTGAATGGTTACATCCCAGCAGAACTTGTTGCGAGCGGTGAATATATGATAGGCATCAACTTTATGGGAGATCAGAGAATGCTTCAAAAACAAGGCTTTCCGATTTTAAGTAACGAACCTGAGCAAACAGGGTTATCTGTTAATGCGATTTCGAAACTAAAACGTGCACCGAGTGGTATTATTGCGGATTTATTTATTGATTATTGTTTATCAGAAGAAGCGGGTCATATTTTAGAAAAGGTGTCGTTTGGCGTACCAACGATGTTTGCGAAGAATGAGAAAGAAATAGAAGGACAGCCGGTTAGAAGGACGAACCAAAATATATCAAATAGCGGAATAATCGAGATATGGAATAGACAGCGTCTCTCTCTGAAGTGAGAAAAGGAGACGGAAATATATGTTTAAATGGCTCAAGCCAGCACCTGCAATTGAAAGATTGCCAGCGGATATGATCGACCGTGTATATCGATTACTACGTATTCGTGTGTTAATCGGGATTTCAGTTGGATATGCTGCTTATTATTTAGTTCGTAGTAACTTTACGTTATCAAGTACGTATTTAGTACAAGAATATGGTTTTAGTACAGCTGAAATTGGTCTACTAGGCTCAGTAATGGCAATTGTTTATGGATTTAGTAAGTTCTTTATGGGTAATTTATCAGATAAAGCTTTCGCCCAGCGCTTTATCGCAGTCGGTTTATTCTTATCAGGGCTTGTAAATATTTGTTTCGGCTTTGCATCATCATTTGGGATGATTGTTACATTACTCGTTGTTAACGGTATTGTACAAGGTATGGGAGCACCACCTTGTAGTATTGTTATGACGAAATGGTTCTCGAAGAAAGAACGTGGTACGAAAACAGGCCTTTGGAATATTTCACATAACGTTGGTGGAATGCTTGTGCCACCACTTGTCGGAATTGGTGTAGGTATTTTCGGTGAAAATCATTGGCAAGGCGGCGTGTTTATTTTCCCTGCGATTATCGCAATGGTAATTGCAGTTCTTGTTTGGATCAATGCGAAGGATACACCAGAATCTGAAGGTCTTCCTCCAATTGATGAGTATCGTAATGACTATGAAAATCTTGAAAAAGCAGATAATGCTAACAAGATGTCACCAAAAGAAATTTTAATGAAGTATGTAGTGAAAAATAAATTTGTATGGTTCTTATGTATTGCGAATGCTTTTGTTTATTTAATTCGTTTCGGTGTTATTAACTGGGTTCCACTTTATTTAACGACAGTTAAAGGATTTTCAAAAGCAGAAGCGCATGCGGCATATGCAATCTTTGAAGGTATGGCAATTCCAAGTTCATTAATCGTTGGCTTTTTAAGTGATAAATTATTTAAAGGAAAACGTATGCCATTATGTATTATTAGTATGGTTGGAGTTGTTATTGGTACGTTTATATATTGGCAAGCAACTAGCGTACTTGTTGTAAGTATTGCAGTTTCTATTATCGGTTGTTTAATTTATGTACCACAGTTCTTAATCGGTTTAAGTGCGATGGAATTAGTACCGAAATTTGCAGTTGGTACGACAGTTGGTATGTGTGGTCTATTCGGTTATGTAGGCGGAAGTCTTGTAGCTAACGCAGCAATTGGTGTTATTGTTGATAGTTCTGGTTGGGATGGTTGTTTCATCTTACTATTAACAGGTGCGGTTTTATCAACAATCTTCTTATTTATTGTTCAACGTGGACATGAGAGAAAAGATCCTAAAGTAGCGTAATATTTTGTTTGAAAAGCTATCCAATTGTGTGTGATTGGATAGCTTTTATATTAGAAAAAACAAACAGTATGAAAAATTGCAGTTTAATATATAAATGATTTTTGTTAATTAATATAATTTTTTTAGATTCCATAAACCAAATAGATACATGGTTATACCGAAAAATCCGCCGCCACAGATGAAAATTACAACCTTAAATAAAGAAATAGAGATTTCCTCTGAACCTACATAGGGAAGGATATAATTCATAAAAACAAACATTTGAAAGCCCCAAAGCACACCTGCTTTTAAGCCAGCTTTTCTTAATTTTTTCTTGTGTTGTAAATATTCTTCTTTTGTTGCACATTCAGTATCACTTAAACCTTTTTTCTTGAATTTAAAGGCTAAATAATTAGCATAAATCATATTAGATAGAAAAATGAATATAGTTCCTATAGATATTGTGTGGTTCATAGTATCAACAAGTAACATAATAAGCATTACCAACATATTTAACCACCATAAACCAATTCCAGCTACAGATAACTCTTTATTGATTTCTTGTTTTTGATATTCATCTCTCTCACTTAGTGTTCCAACAAAACTATTATAAACTCTTTCTTTCCATTCAATTTTCATCATTTAATCTCCCTCCCAAAATAGACTATTTAAATCTGTTTTTAGTGCTTTTGCTAATTCGATACACAAGGCTAAAGAGGGATTATATTTATTGTTTTCAATTAAATTTATTGTCTGTCTCGCCACGTTAACTTTTTTAGCTAACTCTAGTTGCGATAGGCCTTCAGATTTTCGATATTGTTTAACGTTATTCAAATATAAACCTCCCATTGATGGTTGTAGACCTCGTGTACCGAAATGTCATTTATATGTGACATTTTATAATTGAATAGATGAAATGTCAAATATATATGACAAAATAGCGATGGTGCAATTAGGAAAATGATTTTAATGATTCATTTTGGCAAGAAGTTTGTTAATAAAGAATGGCTTCCATTCAATTAAAATTGCTCTTTTTCCTTTCCTTAAATCTATCTTAAAAGATATAATGTCATATTTCTAATCATTGGAATTTTTGTTACAATATAAATGGATGTGTAAAACTTTGTAAAAAGATTGTAATAATATACAATTTATTTTCAGAAAGTTTTATACAATTATGGTATTTATTACACTATTAATTTATAAAGGGAGAGAGACTATGTTACCAAATACGGTTCGTACTCCAAACAAGAAGAAGAAATGGATTATTATAGGGGTTATTGCACTAATTGTTATTGTAGCGGCAATTAATATTTTTGTTATGCAAGGTAAGAAGAAGGGTGCATCAACAAATGCTGATGCTGTAAGTTTTGAGAAAGTGACAGAGCGTAAGCTGAATAATACGAAGTTAATTTCTGGTCAGGTGAAGCCTGGTAATATTGAAAGTTTCTATGCAGATCCGGCCAAAGGAAAAGTGAAAGATATTGAGGTAAAAGAAGGGCAAGAGGTAGAGAAAGGTACGAAGTTATTCTCTTATGATAATGAAGAGATTAACCTTCAAATGAAGCAAGCTGAGCTTGATCAGAAGATGGCGGATATGCGTTACGATCAAGGGAAAAAGAAGATTGATTCGTTGAAGAAAGAAATTAAGAAGGCGAAAGATAGCGGAGCTGGGAAAGAAGTAACAGATCCGATGGACGAGCAAGTAAATGAGTTAGAGATAGGGCAAAAAACAATTGACCTTGAGAAAGAAAAAGGAAAGTTGCAGAAAGAAGAGTTAAGTAAAAAGCAGAAAGAGCTTACGATTTATAGTAATTTCGCTGGTGTTGTTCAAAAGTTAGATAAAGATGCGGCACAAAGTTCATCTCAAGCGTTAGGTGGTCAAGGAAAAGCGTTTTTACAAGTAGCTTCTAAAGATCCATTCCAAGTTCAAGGTACGTTAACTGAGCTTCAGAAGTCACAAATTCAAAAAGATCAAACATTCACTGTAACTGCAAAAGCAAATAATAAGAAGAAGTGGACAGGTAAGATTACAGAGGTAAGTGAGTTCCCAACAAGTGCAGAGATGGCGCAAGCTGGCGGCATGGGTGAAGCAACTCAAAATATGTCTCAATATACATATAAAGCTAGCCTTGATAGTCAAGATGGTTTATCTCCAGGTTATCACGTTTCTCTGCAAGTAAACTTAGAGAATAAGACGATGATTGCTGTTCCAAGTAAAAGCATTGTAGAAAAAGGCGATGATGCATTTGTTTATGTTGAGGATAAAGGGAAGCTTCGTAAACAAAATGTGAAAAAAGGTTCTACTGATGGAGACTGGACAGAGGTTGTAGAAGGCGTAACAGTGGGGCAAAAGGTGGTTAAAAATCCTTCCGACGATGTGTATGACGGAATGGAAGTGAAAGAGAAATGATTACGTTAAATAATATTGCTAAAACGTATTATCAAGGAAAATTGGCGGTGCCGATTTTACATGGTATTAGTTTAACGATTCAGAGCGGTGAGTTCGTTTCGATTATGGGACCGTCTGGTTCTGGTAAGTCGACGCTTATGAATATTATCGGTTGTTTAGATCGTCCAACAGAAGGCGAATATATGCTGAATGACGTGAATATCTTAACAGCAGACGAGTCAAAGCTTGCTTTAATTCGCAATGAATATATTGGCTTTGTATTCCAGCATTTTAATTTACTACCTCGTCTTTCAGCGGTGGAAAATGTTGAGCTTCCGCTCGTATATGGTGGCGTGAAGAAAGCGGAGCGTCGCAAGCGTGCTTTGGAGGCGTTAGGTAAAGTTGGATTGGCAGATCGCGTGCATCATTTACCAAATGAGTTATCAGGTGGACAGAAGCAGCGTGTAGCGATTGCAAGAGCGATTGCGAATAATCCAACGTTCATTATGGCCGATGAACCGACTGGTGCACTTGATACGAAGTCTGGTGAGCAAGTTATGAATATTTTCACGAAGCTTAATGCAGAAGGTACGACGATTGTTATGGTTACGCATGAAGAGGAAGTAGCAGCGTATTCTTCTCGCCGCATTGTACTGCGAGACGGGAAAGTTACAGAAGATAGAAGGTGTGCGGTATGAGTTTACTAGATAGTATAAAAATTGCCCTGTCTTCTATTTTAGCTCATAAACTGCGTTCAGCTCTTACGATGCTCGGTATTATTATCGGGGTAGGTTCGATTATTACTGTCGTTGCAATTGGGCAAGGCGGGGAAGCGATGCTGAAGTCGAAAATCGCTGGTTCTGGTAATAATCTTATGCCAATTCAATTTAAACCGGATATTAATGATGAGTTCAGTATGGGGGGGCATCAAGTACCGAAATTAACAGAAGAAGATATTATGGAAGTAAAGCAAGTTAAAGATGTTTCTCATGTTATTACGACGAATAATACGATGGAAACAATGGATATTAATGATAAAAAATCAATGATTAATGTTATTGGACTTGATAGTGAATATTTTGAAGTAAATAAAGTGGAAGTGGTTAAAGGTCGTTCATTAAATGAATCTGATATTTCACAAGGAAATAACGTTGTTATGATTAGTACGAAATCAGAAGAGACGTTATTTAAAGATGAAAATCCAGTAGGGAAAATTATTGAAATGAAAGGACAACCGATGCAAATTATTGGTGTCTATAAATCAGATAATGAATTTATGGGGTTCGAGGCTGAGGAAATGTTAATTCCTCTTACTTTATGGCCTGTTTTATACGGAACGGATGAAATTCAAAGTATCGCCATTCAATCTAAAAACGTAGATAATTTAGAAACGGCAGGGAAAAAAGCTGTTGATGTATTAAATAGTCGTAAACCAAGCGATATTCCAGGTAAATATGAATTGGTGAATTTAAAAGAATTCCAAGAAGGTGTTTCTAAAGTTACTAACATTATGACGATGATTATTGGTGGTATCGCGGGTATTTCATTAGTTGTTGGTGGTATTGGTGTTATGAATATTATGCTTGTATCTGTAACGGAGCGTACACGCGAAATTGGGATACGTAAAGCACTAGGAGCAACACGTAGTAAAATTTTATTACAGTTTTTAATTGAAGCCGTTATGTTAACACTTCTAGGTGGTTTAATCGGAATTGGTCTTGGGTATGGCGGAGCATATATCGTTTCTACATTTGCAAAATGGCCGCCACTCGTTTCATGGGAAGTTGTCGTTGGAGGCGTACTGTTCTCGATGACACTCGGTATTATTTTCGGATTAATTCCAGCAAATAAAGCTGCGAAATTAGATCCAATTGAAGCATTGCGTTATGAGTAATTAATAGTGTAGTAGAACTACACATTACCGTTCTAGTGGGCGGTTCGTAGCCTCTATATGAGGAAGTGAACCGCCCGTTAGAACGGGTTATATAAATAGAAGGAGGCGTTATAATGGAAGCAAATATTAATACGCAAGATGTAGGCGTGAAGAAGCCATCATTATTAGGAATGATTACTTCTCCAGGTGAGCAGTTTGAGAGAATGAAGACGAAAAGTCCGGTTTGGGGAGCATTTGTCTTATTTGTTATATTAGGAACGATTATAGCAACAGCAGTGTCTTACTTAACATTAATTAGTACTCCAGAATTGGCAAAAGAATTAAATGGTGAAACAGGGGCAATGGTAAAAGGATTTACCCTTGGTGGAGGCGCACTTGTTGGTCTATTAGGAACACCTATAGGTCTCTTTATTGCGGCAGGTTTTTATAAAATTATTATGATGTTTATGAGCAATGATACACCATACATGAAAATATTATCGATTTACTTATATGCTAATCTTGTTTATTATATCGGCGGATTGTTAAATGCAGGATTAGGCTTTATTTTTGATGGAAATGGCACTGATGTTTATACAAGTTTAGCTCCTTTATTTGAACAAGGGACAGTAGCACATGGAATTGCCTCTTCAATTGAAATTTTTAATATTTGGAGCCTCATTCTAACAGGACTAGGCTTACACATTGTAGCTGGTTTAAGTAAGAAACAAGCTACGATTTTAATTGTAATCTTCTTTATCCTAACAATTGCATTCGGCGTTGTAAGAGGTTTAGTAAGCGGCTTTGGTGCATAACATATTATTTTAAAAAGGTGACTCTTTAAAGGAGTCACCTTTTTTATTTTTACCCCTATTTCAAATACCACCAACAAAATTTCAAATACTATCTATTGTAATTTCAAATTCCGTCGGTAGTATTTGAAATTACTCACAGTGAAATCTTTTCTTTATTTTTATATTCCGCGGTACTGTGTGAAGCCAGCGACTTTTAAAGAAGCAGTTGTTTTGTATGAAGGGATGATTGTAAATCAAATAAAGAAATTAGGTATTCGTAAAGATTATGAAGAGTATTATCAATGTGGTTTAATTGGTCTTTGGCATGCTTATGAAAGATTTGATGCAAAGAAGGGGTATTTCCCTGCATATGCACTTGTAACGGTGCGTGGTTATATATTAGAAAGATTGAAGAAAGAATCTACTTTGCAAGAAAGATGTGTATGTGTAGGTGAGTATGAGGAAATCTTTCATTTTGAAGATGTTGAAATAAGAGTGAAGGATTTTATGAGTGTGTTAGACGAGAAGGA
Organism: Bacillus cereus group sp. MYBK15-3; assembly: GCF_051916765.1. NCBI lineage: Bacteria > Bacillati > Bacillota > Bacilli > Caryophanales > Bacillaceae > Bacillus > Bacillus cereus group sp. MYBK15-3. The sequence goes on along the minus strand of NZ_JBQAHG010000005.1, from coordinate 317,348 downwards.
GAAGTATATTATTTTTGAACGTTTTTTTGTAGGGAAGACGATGGGAGAAATCGCTTTAGAGACGGAAATGACATATTATCAAGTAAGATGGATGTATCGGCAAGCACTCGAGAAAATGCGCGATAGTGTAAAAGGATAAAAATAGCAAATAGAATGGAAGGTGAGGAAATACTACCTTCCATTCTATTTGTTATTAAGGTGATGAATCTTGCATGTTCATTTGGGATAATACATATCCAGCTTTCCATAATTGCTGACTTAGCTTATGGGAACTAATTTGTATCGTTACGGTAGCTCCGTTTGAAAAATGAATTTTAGCTCGTTTAGCTTTTTTGAAAAACTCTATTGTATGAACATGTTTGAAGAAAAGCCAAATACAATTTGGAGAAGCAGGAGATTCTGTTGGGAAAGCACAAATATATTCTCTATGATTGATCGGAATTGGAACGTTTTGTTTAAATTTAAATTTTGTTTTTACAGCATTACGTCTCCCTTGATAAGTAGAATGAATATTTGTTAGACAAGATTTCTGTATAAGTTGGAGAGCAGTTTGACAGGAGTAAAGATGGTTCCCGCTACTGTCGATAATTTTTGTACGGTAATAAGGGTGTTTACATGGTTCAAGCATCATTGTAGAACTAGAAATAAAAATGTTGTTTTCATTATCCATAATTCTATATCCTCCCTTATAATTTTCATTCCGAATATAATTATATATAAATTAAGTAAATTTACTGTTAATATTCTATTTCATATTGTAAATTTTGGCTATTCGTTTACAATCAATAGGTGATAGTCTTTCTAATTTGCATCGCTTGTACATATATATGAAAATAGAAAAGAGTAGGCGGTGATATAGTATGAAGAAAAAGTATATTATTATGGCTTTAGTTGTCGTTCTCCTAGTATATTTAGCAAACAGTAATCCGAGTAAGGGAGAATATACAGAATGGGCAGCGAAGCAGTTTATGAAGCGTAATGATGTGAGTAAGAAGCTAGATGAAGTTCAAAAAGAGAATGAAGAGGGTCTTCTTGGCGACTTGGCATCGGCCGGTAAAAAGTTAGCCAAAAAGTATGTTGAGCCACAAGTTGGGTTATTAATTGATCATTATACGAAGCGAAATGATTATATATTCTTCTCAACATATACGACTGAGTTTGATATAGGGGAAGAACATTATAAGTATGTATGCGTCGGTTTTTCAAAGATTTTTATTCCGATTGAAATGCCGAAGAAAAAAGACGAATCTGCAAAATGATGCAGATTCGTCTTTTTCATTTTATAGAGTAATGGGAACTTCAGATACATTTTTTTCTACAAGGCGAGCTCCCTTTTTTCTTGTATTTTCATCAATGGATGAAAATACAGATGAGGCAAGGATTGTATCCATTACTTGATTTACGACTTGTGCATCGATTGGTGTGATGGGCGTATCGATAGAAAAAACGACTGTTTTTCCATCTTCCTTCGCGAAAATCAACTCTAGTACTTGCATGTGTTATTCCCTCCTTTGTATTTATCCCGCTATTTACGGGATTCGGGTCTGCCGGTTAAATTGTGGGCTAATAATCAGCGGGGATGAATAAAATCCCCACTGATCCGAGTTTTACTTTATAGTTTAGAAAGATCTGATGTGCTTACAAGTTGTACAGCGTGAAGTGGTGATGCTTGTAAGGAAGCTAGAGCATGAGCTACATTGTGTACTTGATCTAAGCTCGCATTTGTTTTAACACGTTTAAATTGTTTGCTCTTGAAAACTGTTTTGCCGTTCTTATCTAATCCGTTGTTTAAGACAAGACGTAAAGTTAAATCCATTACGATTGTTTCAATCGCCATGTGTATCACCTCCTTTCACTTTATAAATAGGATGCAAATGTCATGTTTTGGCGTGAAATTTTTTCTTTTTTTTGGTACCCTTAAAAGATTAAGAGAGGAGAATTCTGGATAATGAATCGTAAATGGTTATTTTGGATTCCTGTATTACTATGGATGGGGCTGATTTTCTATTCTTCGGCACAACCATATAAAAAGCAGGATATGCGTTCAGATATTGAACAATATGTAAATGTTGAATTTGTGAAAGAGCATTTTTCATGGGTATCTATCGATTATGGTGGAGGAACCCCTGTTAGTATTGCGAATAAAGGTGTAGGCGGATTTATTGAGTTTTTCCTTCGTAAAGGTGCTCATTTTATGGTGTTCTTTATGCTAGGTTCATTAATTTATTACGCTTTTCATCGATCAGGTTATTCGAGGAAAAGATGTTTTATATATGCCCTTCTTTTCGTTGCGGGTTATGCAACATTTGATGAAATCCACCAATGGTATACGGGAGACCGTACACCAATGTGGCAAGATTCATTGCTTGATACGTGCGGCGGGTTAACGGGGATTATAATAAGTAATTGGTTTTGGAATAGAAAAAAGCGCTAATCTCATTTCGAGATTAGCGCTTTTTTTTGCGGGTAGTAAAACTCTACGTGATTGGCCTAATTAAAGTTTCACTTTATCCCGCATTAACGGGCAGTAAGATCCCCACCTCAAAATTCAGTGAAAGTAAAAAAAGTTAGGTGGGGGGCGGGCTGCCTGTAAAAGCCCGATTGGTGAGGGCTGATAATCAGTTGGAGATGAACAAAACCCCCACTGATTCAAGTTTCACTTTATACACCGAGTAATTCTTTTAGTTCGTCTGTTGATAGTTCAGTCATCCAACTATCGCTTGTGATGACTGCATTGTTTAGAGATTGTTTTCTTTCTAGCATTTCATCAATTTTTTCTTCTAATGTTCCTGTTGTAATGAGTTTGTGAACATGAACAAATCGTTTTTGACCAATGCGATATGCGCGGTCTGTTGCTTGATTTTCCACAGCTGGATTCCACCAACGATCGTAGTGAATGACATGGTTGGCAGCGGTTAAGTTTAATCCTGTTCCGCCAGCTTTTAAGGATAAGATGAAAATGTCATACGTTCCGTTTTGGAACTCCTCAATCATCTTGTCGCGATCTTTTTTCGGTACACTACCGTTTAAGAAGAGGACACGCTGGCCGAATTTTTCTTCTAGCACACGTTTTAGCATGTTCCCCATGCCGATGTATTGAGTGAAGATGAGGCAACTTTCATTTTGATCTTTTATATTTTCGATGAGCTCCATTAACGTTTTTGTTTTCATAGAGCGTTCAACGACATTTTGTGGCTCTTCTTCTTTTAAATAAAGAGCTGGATGATTACAAATTTGTTTTAGCTTGTTCAGCATAAGTAATATAAAGCCGCGTCTTTCAATTCCGCTTAATCCTTCGACATTTTGTAGTGTATCTTGAACAAGTTGTTCATATAAGGAAGCTTGTTCACCAGTAAGAGGACAGTAAGCTTTTTGTTCTTGTTTATCTGGTAAATTTAATGCGACTGTTTGATCTTTCTTCGTTCGGCGCAGTAAAAATGGTGAGATAAACCGTTGAACTTGCTGGATTTTTCCTTCATCACGATCCTTTTCAATTGGTGTGACGAAGCGGCGTTGGAATTGCCCTAAGCTTCCGAGATATCCATGATTAATAAAGTCGAAAATGGACCAAAGTTCAGCGAGGCGATTTTCCATCGGTGTACCAGTTAAAGCGATTTTGTGATTTGCTTGCAAGTTTCGTACTGCTTTCGACTGTTTCGTATGTGGGTTCTTAATATTTTGTGCTTCATCCAAAATAACAGCATCCCAGCATAATGAAGTTAGTTCTTCCTCATCGAGTTGAGCCAATGCATAAGATGTTAATACAACATCTGCTGATTGAAGGAAATCTTCAAAAGAATTGCCCTTATCTCTATTACTTCCGTAATGTAATTGAACACGTAAATTCGGTGCGAAACGCTCAAATTCTTTTTGCCAATTTCCAAGAACAGATGTCGGCGCTACGATTAATGCAGGGCCTGTTTTGAGATTGTTTTCTTTTATATATAGTAAGTAAGAGATTGTTTGAATACTTTTCCCGAGTCCCATATCGTCAGCTAGCAATGCTCCAAATCCAAGTTTTCGTAAATATAATAACCATTCAATGCCGTGTTGTTGATACGGGCGAAGTGTTGCGTTTAGTGAAGTAGGAACATCTACTTTTGGAATATCTCCAATATGAAGCAGCTTTTGGAATAGTTCCTCATAATATCCATCTAGTTCGATTTCAATATCAGTAAACGGACTATCTTCTTCTACAATTTCTGTTTCAGCCGTATTTGATAAATGTTGCTGCAGGACATCTTTCATCTCTAGTCCGTATTTATCGGCACGGTTCATGAGTTTCCTTACTTCTTCGATAAAGGCTGGATCTAGTCGCATCCATTGACCATTTATATTAAATAGACGTTTATTTTGTTCAACGAGTTCAAAAAATTCGCTTTCTGATAAATCAATGCCGTTGGTCGAAATGCGCCAATCAAAATTAACGAGCGTATTCATACCGAAGAACGATTGTGTTTGTGCTGTATTTTGCTTCAGCTGGACACGTAATTTCGGTTTTGTTGCTTTTAAATTTTGCCACCATGATGGTAGTAAAATTGTAATACCGGCTGCAAGTAATTCATTGCTTGCTTCTGTTAAGAAGTTCCACGCTTCTGTTTCAAAGAGCTCATTTCGGAACGTATCTCCTTCTTTTAACCACGGTATGAGTTTACTAAAACCTTCTTGTGTTTCTGTAATCCGTTCTTCGTAATCGTGCCATCTTTTCGGTAAGGAATCGATGTTTTCATATACATATATGCGATGCGCCCCGCGCTTTGGTGTCACAATTGTTTCAAGCTTCCACATTTCAAATTCTTCTTGTGGTTCTTGTAGTCTTAGTCCGATTGTAAACGGAAGATCATCTTCAATATAACCAATTTTCCGAAGCCAATCTTCTTCATGTAGTGCTGTTTCCAGTTGTCTTTTCGTAAAGTCATAATGTTCATATAGTCTTTTAGCATCTTCCCAGCCGTCATTTGAGCGGTTGTCTTGTAATATGCTTTCATTTACTGCTGCTGAGAAAAGCGATGCTAATGTGTCATCTTCAATTGGTGTATTTTGAACTTTCCAAGATGGTTGTTTAGGCCAATGATTCATATCTGGTACGAAACTACCACTCGTAAAGGCATCCCATAGTTCATTTGCATCTTTCGTAAGTGCTGTAATCGTGCCGTTTATTTGAATATGTGCAAAGGAATTCATCGGTTTGTTTGCAATGTATTCAAAGGCTTGTGCATTTGTTAGCAGCACACCTTGTTTTCCTTCGAAGGTTGCTTCTTTTAGAAACGTACCGTAGAAAGAAGTGGAGTGCCATGTGAATGCATTTCGTTTCCAACTTGTTACGGATAATGGAGTACCGCTGTCATCTTCTCCCCAAAGGAACCAACCTTGACTAACATGCTGGAGCCTAATTGTTACTTCAGTTTGATTGATCATCGATTAATTTTCCTTTCCGTAATTCCTCTTGTAGTGCACGCAGACGTGAATGGAGATTGGCGATGTGAATAATGAAAGCATCCCATTCATCGGTGCGTTTTAATCGTTTATATAATGTACGTAATTTCTTTAAGTAACGAACTGCACGTTTATATGATTTACGATTTCGTTCTTCAATCGCCTCTACAGCAGCAAGATGGTAAAGAGGAAGTGCCACTTCTGGCGCTTCTTTTTCAATATCTTTCAGTGGCTCTTTCAACAGTTCAATTGCCTCAAATCCATATAAGAGATGAAGCTCTGCCCATGTGCGATACTGTTTTTTCGCGAGTACGTACTGTTCGTAGTTTGTGAAACTATACGGTAATAGTTCTTGTAAAATCATTTCAAAACCAGCTTGTTCATTTGTATGTGTTGCGTATGTTTCATACATGATTACAAATAGCCGAACGATATCTTTTATGAAAATCGTATTTTCGTGATCTTGGATCGTTTTCTTTACTTGTTTATACGTAAAGGAAAGCCAGTTTTTTGCACGATCCCATTGCATGGCACTTAATAGTTCTTCTAACCAATAGAAGTATAGACTCACAACAGAAGCAGGTTGTTTCTTTAGTAAGTCCATCGCTAGTACATCTTCATCATTTAAAAAGAGAAGATGAGAAGACGCTAATGCTTTGGATAGTGGATTGATTTTCGTATCGATTCGTTTTTCTTCCTCTTGTATGTTCTCTTTATTGTTTAAAAGTTCACTCCATATGTGACGATAAATGAAAAATCGCTCTTGCGTATAAGCATCGGTAGAGAAGAATACTTCATGAACGAGACGAGCTGTTTCTTGCAAAATTATTTCAGACTCTGAAGGAATCGCTTCTGATTGTAAGTCCCGAACGATGGATTCCACTTTATCTACAAATAGGCGAACGACATTAACAGGTTGGTGATAAGAATACGTTTTGTTTGCTTCGAATGCCTGAATTTCTTCTAATAATTTTTGAAAGCAGTAAATTGCTGCATGTAACCTGAATAATTCATGTATGGCGATGACGCGCGGAGCTTTCCGCTCAAGCTTCGTATAGAAATCTGTAAAGATACTCATAAGAAAATACATTTGTTTATAAGTAAGGCGAGCTTGTTCTTTTTTAAATGATTCATATTCTTTTTCAAAATATGATTCCCAACTTTTATAATCCGTTTCTTCAAAAGCTGATGATTGCAATACTTGTCTTGCAGTTCGAATAGGAGGAAGGGAAGGTTTCGTATTATTTTTAAATAAAGTTAATACATCTCCTACTTGCCCGAAACTAGACGCTGCAGATAGTAATACAGCGAGCATATGCTCACATTGTGTTGGTGCGAAGCAATCACAATAACTTTCAGCGACATTACGAATCGGAATATGAACGCTATATACGTTGCCTTCCGCATCTACAGTTCCTGACAGTGTATAACCATCAAAGTCAACGTTGTAGACAACACCACTACGATATAGGTGCCGAGCTGTAGCGACATGTTCCTGATCAGCTGTTTGCTGTGGATCTAGTCCTTGAACGAACTCATTCGCAATCATCATAATTTCATCTTTCGTAATTGAGTGTTGCAGCATAATATTCCTCCGTACACATATTTCTTTCCTTTACCATTATAAACAAAAAATGCTCAAAACAGAAAAAATGAAATTTGGATTACATAACTTGAAAATCATGGTAATATATAAAATGTTAATTTCATATATGAATATATACGTATAGGAGGAGAAATGATTTGTCAGATTTACAGACGAAGTTAGGTAGTGGAATGAATAAGTTACAAGAAGGAATAGAACAAGGGAAAATGAAATTGCAAGTTGCACAAGAAATTGCTCAATTGAAAAAGGGAATGCAAGTGCAAATGCAGAAAAAAGCAGAGGTTCTATTAGAGGTTGGGCAGCAAGTGTATGTTCAATTAAGAGGAAGTGGAGTAAATGAAGCGAGCTTAAAAGAAATGATTACTCCAGTTCAAGAATTTGATGTAGCTATTTATCAAGCAAGAAAGCGCATTGTTGAATTGCAAAAACAACAAGGTGAAAAAGCTACATGTGAATGTGGTGGACCTTTATCAATAAATGATAAGTTTTGTGGTTCGTGTGGAAAACCTAACCCGATGTTAGCAGTAGAAAATGAAGGTGAAACGGTAAATTGTATTTCATGTAATGAGCATATCGATAAAAACTCTACTTACTGTCCAGTTTGTGGAATTAAGCAAAGTGGGGAGTGAATTAAATGTATTGTCGCACATGTGGAAAACAACATGGTGAAGAAGTAAATTATTGCCCAAATGAAGGTAGTATGGAGATTGCAGGAGCTATAGATGCAGTAACATTAGAAAAAGATACTGCAAAATACTGCAAAGGTTGTGGCAGTGAAAATGCTCAAAAAAATTTATATTGTCAAAAGTGTGGGTATTCTTTATCTGTTGTGAAGAAAAAAGAACAATCTGTAAAATTGCCTACAATGGATGGTACTCCTAAAGTTGAATTTAAAGCAGATAAAGCCGTTTTACAAAAAGGTTTTATTGGTGGGGCTGTTGCAAGTATTCTCATGTTAATTGCTGGTTGGATTGGTAGTTTATTATTTGCTTCTATGTTAAGTGAGATGTTTAGCAAATTTGCAAAAGAATTAGAAATGTTGCCAAGTTTTTATTCGAGTGCAACTTCTACGATGTTAAGTTACCATTTACTTGGTTTTACAGCTAACGATGATAGTGGATTGATATTTTCTTTATCTTGGCATACTCCATTTACATTATTATTAATCATTCCATTTATTATTTTCGCTGGTACAGGAATTTGGTTAGGGAAACAGCATGTTGCGAAAACGATTAAAGATCAAATCTTTATGGCAGCAACAGTTGGTATTATTTATGGCGTCTTTTTATTCATTATAAGTTTTATAGCATCACAATCTTTTGCAATTCCATTCTCAGAAGCAGGTAAGATTACGGTTGGCTATTCAGCGATTAAGAGTTTATTGAGTGGTTTTGTATGTGGGACATTATTTACCTTATTAGGATTTATTGCTCATACAAGCAAAAACAATATGGCAGTAGCATTTCAAGAGTTAATGCCATATGGAGCGTCTGTGTATTACGGTGTTTCAGCTATGATAAAAGGACTTTTAGTAACAGCGGTAGCGGTTTGTATTATGGCGTTAGTAAGTAAGGAAGACGGTATTGAACCATTAAAAGAAATAACAACTTTAAAATCTGAAAGTACATTATTAGCATTAGAGTTAACACCTCAATTATGGAGTATGGCTCATTTTGCGCCGTTAGAAGTATCAAGTCCAGCACTTAGTAAAGAATTTACTAGAATTGGTAAGAAATCAAATACATATGAGAGCACACTATCGTTTTCATTTATATCAGGCGTCTCTGTAAATGGCGTAGAGCTTAGAGAGATATTGATTTTAAAAGGAGCAAATGAGGAAAGCCTTGCAGAATTCGATAAAGTGAATAATGTATTCCATTATGGTTTATTACTGCTTATTATTCCATTGTTCTTTATGTTTAGAGCGGGAAGAAAGTTAGCTAAATTACCGACCGCCAATATATATATTACATTAGCGGTATGCAGTGGTTCTTACACAATTATGATGATTGTAATGAATATAATTTCTAAGTTCCAAATTAATGTTTCAGGAACGGTAACAGGTTTATTTGGAACAAGTGGAACGGTATTATCTATGCAAAATTCATTTATATATTTAACTTTGTTTAGCTTGATTGTGACATATGTAGCAGCATTTGCTGGAATGAAATTAGCTAAAAAATAGGAGGAGAGCACGTTGAAGTTTTGTGGAACATGTAAAAAGAATGTTGCAGACCATTTGAACTTTTGTCCGGAGTGTGGGAGTAAAGTAGAAGTAATCGTTGATAACACTGCTGCTTCATATACAGAATTACAAAGCGAGACAAAATCAGTGAAAAGTAAGAAAAATTTATTTTTGATCATTGGTTTTGCTGTTATTGCTGCATTATTATTTGGGGCATATAAATTTGGAGCATATAAGTTTTCAAAAGAAAAGCAAGTAAATGTAATGATTGAAGCATTCCAAAAGAAAGATATTAATGCAATTGATGAGTTTGTAAAAGCGAATGATTCAAGCTTAAAGATTAAGACAGAGGATATTAAAGCGTACATGCGTTATTTAAAAGAGAATCCTTCTTACAACAAACAATTACTGTCTTATTTACAGAAAGAGACAGTAGATCAAAAGTTAACTAAAGATAAATCTTCATTTAAGGACGGGGAAATAGTAGAAGAGGGAAAAGAGTGGTTCTTATATCCAAAGTATAAGTTTAGCATGAAATCTTATTATATGAGCATTAGTACAACTGCAAAAAATGCAGAGATATATGTGAATGACAAAAAAGAAACAGAGCTTTCTAGTGATAAAACTTCGAAAGAGTTGGGGCCATACTTCCCAGGTACATATGTTGTAAAGGCAACGGCGAAGACAGAACTGACTGAATTAGAAACAGAGAAAGAAGTAGATCTAGCGGATGAACAGAGCGAGAAGGTGAAAGTGGATTTATCGCTTGAAGGCAAGTATGTAAGCATTTCTTCTGATGAAAGTGATGCAACTGTATTTGTGAATGGGAAAAAACGTGGAAAATTAAATTATGGAAGTTATAAGCTTGGCCCTGTATCCACAGATGAAACAGTAGAAGTACATTTAGAGAAAACTACTGATTTTGGTGTGATGAAATCTGAAAGTGCTAAAATTGGAGACCAAAGCACGTATTATTTAAAATTCCCGAAAGAAACATCAAGTTCAGCAGTGGGTGAATTTGTAAGAAATCATATTTATGATAACGTACGTGCAATTTCATTAAATGATTTTAGTTTAATTGAAAAGAATTATGATAAGAGTGGGAAATCGTATAAGGAAGACCGTGATTATATACAGTATTTACACAAAAAAGGAATTACAGAAGACTTATTAACAATGGAAGTTCGTAATGTAGAGCGTCAAAGTGATACGAAATATAAAGTAACGACATATGAAGAGTATCATATTCGTTACGGTGATGGATCTGTGAAGTTCAAAAGTTTTAATAACGAACATATTGTAACTGTGAATGGGAATGGAAAGATGTTGTATCATTCTCTTGGTGCAAATAATACGTTGAAATCAGAAGATGTATCTGGTCCAACTCGTTAATATGAGAGAAGCTGTTCAATATTTGAACAGCTTCTTTTTTTTGTAGCTAAATCGATATTTCGTTTTGAACCGTTGATATATCGTAAGTTATGATAGATATAATTGAAAAATCGTTGATATATTTTTTTACAATTATGAGTGTGTTTCCTTTAATATTTCTTGTACATATGGATCATGTAATATCTGCTGTATAATTGGTAACATGTTTTGTTCAAATGGAATGTCGATAGGAAATGGCTTTTGAGAGCCTGGTTTTATTCCATATTGCACAATTTTGTAATGTGTATTGTTTTCAGACTTGAGCACAATTAACTTATAGCGGTTATCATCGCCAGCGAGTGAGAAATCAATAGACGTAGCGTTATATGTTACTTCATCTTTATATATGTACGGTTTTGGCGTACCAATCCAGTCTACTTTTGCTTGTACATTCATGGGCATAGCCTCCTTATATGTATTATAAATAAATAAAAGCCAGCTCTCAATAAAGAGAACCGGCTTGTAATTTAGCAGTCATTGGTTATTTTAAAATTTTCACTTTAACAGTTTTGCGTCCCCATTTTTGAGCAGCGCTATCTGATCCAAGTAAGATATCAATACGGTTACCTTTAATTGCACCACCAGTATCTCCAGCGATAGCTTCTCCGTAACCTTCTACCCATACTTTAGATCCTAATGGGATTACTTTCGGGTCAACAGCGATCATTTTCATGTTTGGATTCGCAGTTAAATCATGACCCATTGCAGTTAATACACGGCCGCCATATGTGCCACCGTTTTCGCTCGGGTGAGCTGTATATGCTGTAGCTACAACTGTTAACTCACGACCACCAGAAGGTGTGTTAGTTTCAGCAGCTTTTACAGCAGGCTTAGCAGCTGGTTTTGCTTGTGCTATAGGTGCTTGAGCCTTAGCTGGTGCTTCAGCTTTAGCAGGAGCAGTTGTTTCTTGTTTCTCAATTACAGGTGCTGTACCTGTTAAGAAAGGAACATGAACATAAGCTGTTTTCCCGTTATATTCAAATTGTAACCAATCATTTTGTACTTGGTTCGTTGTTTCGATTACATCGTCTTTCTTCAACTTTCCAAGAACCTCTGAGTTTGTGTTCGCTTCAGCACGTACGTTTAATACGTTAGCTGTTACGTAGTAGATGCTTTTTGTGAACTCTGCACTTACGAATGCGTCTTTACCGTTTAAAGTAACTTTTGACCATCCGTTCTCTGTATTTTGTACATCTATTTTATTACCGTTTAGTAATTTACCGACAACTTTTGATTCCGTAGTAGGGTTTTCGCGTACGTTTAGTACGTCTGTTGTTACAACAGTTTCTGCATTAGCAGATGATGTGAAAATCCCAAGACCAAAAACTGCTGCTGTTGCTATACCAATTAATTTTTTCATGATAGCCTCCATTGCGTTTGTTTTCGTGTCCTCATTATAGCAACAGATTTTTTCGGATTTGGGGAAAACACACAATTACAAACCATTCGTAATAAGTCGTTAATATCCTGTAATATAACAAAAAATATAGGAAAGCGTTTTTCATTCTATATGACTCATAGGTTTCTAGTTATATTCAAAATATTTAATACAACATGTTTTTTTCGACGTAAATAAAAATATTACAGGAATGTTACATGATGTTTACTAAACGGTTACATTCCTTGAGTATTTTACCGTTTTATGGGTAATATAGTTATATAAACATAAACATTATGTTTGTGAAGCTATAAACACGTGCTATATACTAGCAAAAAAACCGCATAATTGTTACAAAACGAAAGGGTTGCAAGGAAGAAATTTGCCCTTTTTTACATATGTAACACATCCTTTTTTAGGAAAATACATTCCTATCCGCGTTTTTCTCACACAATTTGACAGCAGTATTTCTAACTTGTAGCTCTTGCAGAGTGAAAAGGTTATACGAAAGGTAAGGCTGTCCATAAGAATTCGAATTGGTGAAAGTAAGAAAATCACCGCAAAATTATAGTTTTCTATCCGATTTTACATATCGGAATTTATGTTATTTACAAAAGCGAAACCTACGAAGGGGGATTTGATGAGGAAACTGACAAAAACATTCATCGTTTCATTAACATTATGTATTGCATTTACAATTTGGGGGATTATTCCCGAATCTATTATTGGAAAAGGTAGTTTAGGAAATGTAACAACCGCAATTCAAACTGCATTAGTTAGTAAGTTCGGCTGGTTTTATATTATTTCCGTTTCTATTATTTTAGGTGTGTCTATCTTTTTAATTGTTTCGAAATACGGTTCTATTCGTCTAGGTAAAGATGATGACGAACCTGATTATAGTTATATGACATGGTTTGCTATGCTATTTAGTGCTGGTATGGGTATCGGCTTAGTTTTCTGGGGCGTTGCTGAACCATTAAACCATTTATACGCACCTCCGTTTGGAGAAGGTGCAACTGAGGAAAGTGCGCGTCTTGCACTGCGTTTTTCATTTTTCCATTGGGGATTACATCCTTGGGGACTATATGCGTTTGTAGCGTTATGTATTGCTTACTTTACCTTTAGAAAAGGAAAAGCAAGTACGATTAGTGCGACAGTAGGTCCGTTATTTAAGGGCGGGGAACACGGGCGTATTGCTCATTCATTTGATGTGTTAGCTGTTTTTGCAACTGTGTTTGGTGTTGCAACGTCATTAGGTCTCGGTGCAAAACAAATTGCGGGTGGTGTTAGTTATTTAACATCTATCCCGAACTCATTAACGACACAGTTAGTTATTATTGCAATCGTAACAGTATTATTTATGTTATCTGCGCAAACAGGTCTGGATAAGGGAATTAAATATTTAAGTAATACGAACATTATTTTTGCGTTTGCACTTATGATTATTGTATTATTTGCGGGTCCAACAAACTTTATTATGAATTACTTCACTTCAACAATCGGTTCTTATATTCAGGAATTACCAAGCATGAGCTTCCGTTTAAGTCCATTAGACGAAGGTGGGAACCAATGGATTCAATCGTGGACAATTTTCTATTGGGCATGGTGGATTGCATGGTCACCGTTCGTAGGTACGTTTATTGCTCGTGTTTCACGAGGACGTACAATTCGTGAGTTTGTAATCGGTGTGTTACTTGTGCCGACCGTAATTGGTGCACTTTGGTTCTCTGTTTTCGGCGGAACAGGTATTCATATGGAGCTGTTTGGTGATGCACATATCTTCGAAAAAGTGAAAGAGATGGGAACAGAAGTAGGATTATTCGCTATGTTCGATCAGATGGGCAGCTTTGGATCAGCTTTATCAGTTTTAGGCATTTTACTTATTGCAACATTCTTTATTACATCTGCAGACTCTGCAACATTCGTTTTAGGGATGTTAACGACACATGGTAGTTTAAACCCACCAAATCGTATTAAAATGATTTGGGGTATCGTTCTAGCCGCGATAGCTTCTACGCTATTATATATTGGCGGATTAGAAGCCTTACAAACGGCAGCTATCATTGCAGCATTCCCGTTCGTCTTTGTTATTTTCTTTATGATGGCAGCATTATTTAAAGAGTTACAAAAAGAAGGACGTATGAAGCGTCATTAATAATAGAAGGAAAAGAGCTGATTTCATATCAGCTCTTTTTTATCCCTCTATTTGCTGAGCAGTAAGAACCCCACCTCAAAATTCAGCAAAAGCAAATAAATCGAGCTGCTTGTAAAAGCCCGATTGGTGATGGCTAATGAAAGTTTCACTTTATATAGAAGGAATTTGAAATGCGGGTAGGGGGAAATAAAATACTTTACCATATAAGTAGTATGCCTTTTATACGAAGAAAAAACGATAGGTTTCGACAATATTCGATCCCTTACGAATTCTATTCATATTTTTGACAAAAAATTGTCGGAAATGTGTTGTCACGTTTATATATATGTGCTATATTATTTCCTGTAAGCGATTTCAAATAGTTTTAAAGCGCATTCAAGGGGGACATCTAGAATAATGAAACGTTACGAAAGAAAGTGGAAGCATATTTGTTTGAAACGTGTGGCACATCGTAGTGTCCAAGAAAGCACGGAACCTAAGACTGAAACGCGCAAAGAACAGCAAGAGAAGCAATTGGTTCTACAAAAATAGCAATCACTTTTTCGTATATAAATGAAGGTCGATCGTTCGTTGGGGGATGGACGTGAAATTACTTTCAGCTAAGGGGTATTGTCTGATATATAATTTATACGGCAATAAATAAGCACAGAGCATACGGCGCTCTGTGCTTATTTTTATTATTTATCTTTTTTGAATCGAACTGTTTTATCCCAGCCAATGACTTGTTTCTTGCTCTTTGCACGTAAGTATAAGATTAAGCTACGAATAAATAAGTACGTAAAGAGCTGTGCGTACGTAAAGTACATAATAACGCTAATAAAAATATTAGTCGGTGTAAAGGTTCGTTCGACACTCTGGGCACTAAATAATTGAGAAACATATGTAATATATGCGACATACCACATAAATAGTAGCGGAATGCTATATTGAATTTGGAATATCCCGAGTAGCCCAATTACAAACCAAACGTTCGAAATGATTAGGAATAGCCAAAATACAACATACACTAGAACTTGTTGTAAGGAATGAACAAGCAGCTTTCCTTTAAAGAAACTTAATGATGAGAACATTTTTTCTAAAATATATAAATTTCCCTGGAGCCAACGTGTACGTTGTTTAATAAGAATTTTTAAATGCTCTGGTTCTTGTTCCCAAGTAACTGATTCTGGGACGATTGGTAAGAGATAACCTTTTTGTGTAATTCGTAATGTTAATTCAGCATCTTCTGCAATTGCGTAAGGGTCATAGCCACCAAGCTCTTCTAGTGCGGAGCGACGAAGAAGCATGTTTGTTCCTGTCAGCGAGCCTGTTTGGAATAGTAACCAGCGTCCAGATTGCATAAGGAGCTGGAAGATTTGGAATTCTAGCGAAATCATTCGCGTCAACCAGTTTCTGTTTTCGTTTACTGTACGAACGTGTCCAACAGCTCCAACAGCATCTTCAGTTGTTTCAGCGTGCTCTACAAGCATTCGCAGTGCGTGTGGTTCAGGTTGGTTATCTGCATCGTAAACACAGAAGTACTCACCATCTGAAATACTAAGCCCATAGTTTAGTACACGTGATTTACCCTTCGGTTCACCGGGAGGAACACGAATATGGCAAATATGAGCATAAGCTTTGTCGAAATCATCTCCGATTTCAGGTGTTTCATCTTGAGAGTTATCATTTAATAAATAAATAGTTAGCTTTCCTGGATATTCAATCTTTGCCATCGCCTCTAAAGTATCTTTAATAACGACGCCTTCATTATGGGCAGGTATGAAAATATCGACGCTCGGATAATGTTCTAGCGTACGATCTTTTCGTTTACTATTTCGGTGAATTAAGCCCGCGATTGTTAAGAAAGAGTAGTAAACGAGTAAGCCAGAGAATAGAAAGGCCGTAAAAATAAGTACATATTTAATTGAAAATGTGATACTAATCCAAAAAACGAGTACGCAAAACAGAAGGAATAAAAGAAGTATAACGAGAGTCATCATAACAGTGTCTGTCCTTTGTTTCCAATTTGCTCGCGTGAAATTTTTATATCTTTGATTGCTTCAGCAGCAAGCCATTGCTCCATTTTTGGTTTTAGGCGGTTCATTACAATATCAGCACCAGCTTCATTTGTGTTTTGTAATAAAATAACTAGCGTATTATTATCATATTCAGCAGTAAGGTCAAAATCATTCCTTACCGTTTCAACTAATAAAGAAGCTACACGGTCCATAACACTTTCCTTTGTATATTTACTAAAGGAAGTGAAATCAAAGTAAACAATAATGCCTGTTTCATTACGACGATTCATTGCAGTCGTTAATAACGCTTGGCGTCTCTCAAATTCTTGTCTTGTTAGTAATTTGGATTCTCCAATATATTGTTCCAATGTTCTCACACGCTCAGTTAAAGTTTTATTTTCATGAACCACTTTTTTCAATAGGTGAGTTGTTATATATACAATGAAGAAGTTAGCTGCCATCAGGAAGTGGGTAATCATATATTGCCATTGATCTGATGTACTCCATAAGTGAAGCCATGCTTGATAGAACAAATAAAATACGGAAATAATGGTCCCTAGTATAAAGAAAACAAATGCTGTTTTGTCAGCTAAAAATAAGAATAGTACATTTACGATTACGTATATTATTGTAAAAATGAGAGCATGCTCATATTTCGTCACATATACAGTAGTAAAATAAAATACAATTTGTAAAATCCACATAGAGAGGATTTTATAGAACTTATCTTTCACAAAACTTTCCTCCTTAAAGCTATTTCATCAATAGATACTTGTAGTATGCGCAATTATTAAGAAATTGACTATGTCGTTACATTCTTTTGAAGGGCAACAACAAGTAGTATCTCTATTTTCATAAGAAAAATAAAAAGACTTAAACATTATTGTATCATAATGTGCTTATATTTAGGATAAATTGATTAATAGATACATAAAAGACGTTTGGATTGCATGAAAAAAGTCTCCTCTTGTAGAAAGAGAAGACTCTATATAAGTTTATAGGAACATCATACCTGCAACTGCTGCGTTTAAGAAGTTCGCTAATGTACCAGCGATAACTGCTTTAACCCCTAATTGTGCAATTTGTTTACGGCGAGTAGGAGCTAGCGTTCCTGTTACACCTAATTGAATTGCGATAGAAGAGAAGTTTGCGAATCCACAGATTGCGAATGTTAAAATTAGATTTGTTTTGTCAGAGAACTCTGCCATGTGCGGTCCTAAGTTTGCGTATGCAACGAATTCGTTGATTGCAAGTTTTTGACCGATAAAGCTTGCTGCTTGTATCGCTTCACCAGGAGAAACCCCGATTAAGATTGCGAATGGTGATAATAAGTAACCAAAGATTAAATCAAGGCTAAGTTTAATATCGAACAGAGAACCAACCCATCCTAATAATCCATTTAATAAAGCGATTAATGCGATGAAAGCCATTAACATTGCTGCTACGTTAATAACAAGTTGCATACCTTCAGATGCGCCGCGTGCAGCTGCATCAATAACATTTGCGTCTTCACGTTCTGTAGAAAGTTCAACGTTATTATCTACTTTTTCTGTCTCTGGCATGATTAGTTTCGCAATTAATAAGCTCGATGGAGCCGCCATAATTGCAGCTGCTAATAAGTGCTCTAACGGAATACCCATTGCTGCATAACCGACAAGAACGGATCCAGCAACAGCTGTCATACCGCTTACCATAATAGTGAAGAATTCACTATTTGTTAAGCGTGCTAAGTAAGGTTTAATTAAAATTGGAGCTTCAGTTTGTCCTAAAAATACAGTCGTTACTGAGTTTAGGCTTTCTGCTTTAGAAGTTCCAAGAAGTTTACTTAATGCACCACCAACGATGCTAACAAATTTCTGCATAATACCGAAATAATATAAGATTGCTACTAATGAACTAATAAATACGATTGGAAGTAGTGCTTGAATAAAGAATACAAATCCCCAAGGTCCCTTTGCGTTGACTAAATCCCCAGTAACGAACTTAATTCCCTCGTAAGAAAAATTAATTAATCCTTGAACACCGTCAGCAGCGTGTTTTAAACCTGCTTTACCAGCGTCCCATCGTAATACGATAAATGAAAATGACATTTGTAATGCTAGCGCAATTAAAATTGTGCGCCAATTAATAGCTTTGCGGTTGGAAGATAGTAAGAAAGCAATTGCTAATACTCCAATCACGCCGCCAATTCCCCATAAAAGATTCATGCAGTGTATGCTCCTTCCTCATAGTAAAAACAGTGTATAAACCAGTTGTCTATACGTTTGCGAATATAACATCTTTAGTAACTTATCATAATGGACATCGGAGGTCAAACGTCTAATGAAAAGTTTAAATAAAAAGAAAATTCTTCAAAAAAACACATATAAAATAAATAGACATGAAATAGGTTATGTTTTTTATGAAAATATATACATTATGATAACGTTATGCATTGTTTTTGTAGAATAAAGTGTATGAAATGGAAGAATGGATACATTATTTTTGTAGAGAGAAGGTAGGAGAAAGGGAGTAATATGTTGAACTCATAGCAAAAAAAGCCTTCTAGTAAACTAGAAGGCTTTGAAACTATTAATTAAGGTGCTTTCGTGTATCCTAAGAAGTGGCTCTTCCAATAAGAGTTACTTAATGAAGCGATCGCGACACCTTTATCTCCAGCTTGGATAAATGATCCGCCCCCAAGGTAAATACCCATGTGAGAAGGACCAGATTTATAAGTGTTTTGGAAATAAATTAAGTCACCAGGTTGTGGACTTGAAGTTTTTGGTAGGCTACTCCAATATCCTGCAACACTTTGGCGGCTAATGTTATGACCAAATTTCTTAAATACGTGGTAGATGTAGCCACTGCAGTCTACACCGTTAGCAGAAGTTCCGCCCCAAACGTACGGTACACCTTGCATTGATTTTGCATATGCAAGTACGGAAGAACTGTCGCCGCTATTGTTGCCTGTATTATTATTGTTGCTATTGTTTTGATTGTTATTTTGGTTATTGTTAGGCTTATTATCTACTGCGCCTCCAACTGGTGTTTTAGACAGGTAACGTGTTCCGATATAACCAGTTTGACCGTTGTAGTTAATTTTGCTCCATCCAGAGTTTTCAGAGATTACTTGAACCTTCTGTCCTTGTGGAAGTGCGCCTATGATTCTATAATTTGTACCTTCGCCGCTACGTACATTTAGTGCAGAAGCATTAATGTAGTAGTCGCCAATTGCACCTTGGTTAGGTTTTTCGGGTTGTTTTGGTTGCTCAGGAGTAGTAGTGCCACCTTTAACGAATTTTACAAATTCGCTACTAACAAAGCCTGTTTTTCCTTGGTAATTTACTTTAAACCAACCGTTTTCAGATCCAACTACGTTTAATGTTGTACCATTTAAAACGCCACCAATTACACTATGGTAAGCGGCAGGGCCTGTACGAACACGTAGAGATGTAGCGTTAACCACGTAAGAACCACCAGTTTGAATAGTTCCATTATTATTGTTTTGCTCTTGTTTGTTGCCTTCTGTAACGTTTTCGTTAGAACCGCCTTTTGTTACGTAGTCTTTGCTTACATAAGCAGTTTGTCCTGCGTAATTGATTTTGAACCAATCTTGAACTTCGCCAACAACTTGTACTACTTGTCCTTTTTTGACAGAACCTACAGTTGTATGAGAAGTGCTAGGACCTGTACGAACGCGAAGGGAAGATACATTTACTGTATAGTTTCCGCTTGCTGGTTTTACTTCTTGGTTGTTATTATTCGTATTGTTGTTTGAAGAACCTGCATTAGAAGAAACGCCAGATACGAATTCGCCACTTACATAACCTACTTGTCCATTATGGTTAATTTTCACCCAACCATTTTCTTGTCCAATTACGTTTAATGTTTGTCCTTCATATACACGCCCAGAAACAGAACTAGATGTGTTAGGAGCTGTACGTACACGTAATACATCAGCGGTAACTTTATTGTTTCCACCTGTACTTACATTGTTGTTTGCTGCGCCACTTTTTGATACAAATTCGCCACTAACAAAGCCTGTTTGTCCATTAATGTTAATTTTGAACCAACCGTTTTCTTCGCCAATCACGTTTAGTGATTGACCGTTATAAACGCGTGAGATGATGTCGTGAGAAGTGCTTGATCCCGCACGAACATGTAATACGCTCGCGTTTACCTTATAAGATGAGCTGTTTGATGCAGAAGCTTGGACAGCTGTAGCAGCTTTTTGTGTATTTTGTTCAGGTGCAGCTTGAACACTATCAAGTGTAGGTGCTGCTCCTCCTGCTACAGACACTGCCGCAAGACCGGCAAGATACTTTTTCATAATTTGTCGATTCCTTTCTGTCTGTAATGTAGTGAAGAAATATTTACCAACTGTTAAAAATTCTAAAGAGCATGTCGATTACTGTCAAGACTTATATAGGAATCTGAATATGACAAAAAGATTACAAGAAAAAAATCAAGGCATAAAATTACACCTTGATTTCCATTTAAATGCATATATTGAATATGAAAGGACAGAAATTATTCGTGTTTAAGAAGATGCCATATTGGATTGTAATAAGATTTGATTAAAAGATTTTTGCAGTTTTTTGGTGATAGGCCCAACTTGCCCATCTTGAATCGCGGTCCCATCAAGGTGGGTCATCGGTAAAATTTCAATCGTTGTGCCTGTAAAAAAGCATTCATCTGCTTGATAAACGTCACGAACGCTGAAAAGTTCTTCCTGCACAGGAATGTGAAGAGTATTCGCTAAAGAAAGGACATATTGACGAATAATGCCATTTAAAATAAGGTGATTGGCTGGATGTGTGTAAAGCGTTCCGTTTTTAATTAAAAAGAAGTTGGAATGGCTTCCTTCTGTTACAATACCGTTCCTTACGAGAAGTGCCTCTTTACAGCCTTTCCGTTCAGCTTTCGTAGCAGCTAGTACGTTTGGTAATAAATTTAATGATTTAATGTCACAGCGTAGCCATCGAGTATCGGGTTCTGATATAGCGCGTATACCATATTCAATCCATAAAGCTGGTCGTTCTTTTTTTGTAATATAGGCATAAATTGTCGGAGGGTTGTCATATGAAAATACATGTGTGCGAGCTTGTACACCACGAGATACTTGCAAATAAATGGTGCCATCTTCGTGGAAATGGTTTCGTTCAATTAATTTGTAAAGTAAAGTGATGAGCTCAGCTTTTGAGAAAGGGAGCGATAATTCTACTTCTTCCATGGATCGATATAATCTCGTTATGTGCGGATCTAATAAATGAAAGTTCCCTTTATATAGGCGAATAACCTCATAGACACCATCTCCGAACTGCGAACCTCTCTCTTCAAGTTCTATGTACGTTTGTTGTTTTGTTGTATCAATAACTTCATCATTCCAAAGTACAAATTTTTCGTATGCCAATTTCCGTCCCATCCTTTCGTAAGTACGTAAGTAACGTGAAACTTTCATTCATGCGAGATAAAAATCACTATAGTAATTTTTATGTGAGCAATTCTCTACATATGACCGTATATGTATTTGTAAATCATAGAGAAATAAGGATGATTTACTCCGCATTAACGGCAGTAAAGCCCCTACTTACAAATTCGGGTAGAGCAAAGAAGTGAAGTGGCGAATTACTGCCCGTAAATGCCCGATTGGTGAGGGCTGATTAAACTTTCACTTTACAGCATTTTGTATATACAAATTCGAAAATAAGAAATGAGAATCCTGCTTTTAAATAAAAAAAAGCAACATTCTTATGGAATGCTGCACAAGGAGGGTAGCTATCTTTCATAGGGACATTGTCTCGTTGAATGCTTTGTGTATGGAAACAAAACAAGTTGAAAGACAATTATAAGAAAGTAGAAACAAAAGATTTACACATTTCTTTAAGGGATCTTACGAAAGATGAGAGATAAGAAATATGTAGAACCTCGTTTACATATTTTATTATAGAGATTCTTCATTAACACTATGTGAATATTTGGTAAAGGTTATGTAATTTTAAAGTTAATGAATATAAGTAGTTGTATGGAAGAAAATAAAAAAGAGGCTGAGATTACTCAGCGCTCTTCTTTTCTTCTTTAATAACTGTTTTTACTTCACCAGTTTTGATCTTATTACTTTCAGAGAAGCGAAGTAAGTCACCTTCAATGATTTTATCAGACATGTTCAATTCATTTTGGGCACGATCAATTAGTGGTTGAGATTCTTCTTTCGGTAATTGTACAACTTCGCCAGTAGCACGGTCATAGAATGTACTGTTTGTGTACATGTATTTATCTGTAACGAAGCTACCGTCACGAAGAACAACAAATCCTTTATTATCAGGTGAGAATACATCATGACCGAATCGAACGTCATTTGTAGAATCTACACCAAGTAAGTTTAGAATAGTTGGTTTAATGTCAATTTCACCAGTTGGTTTCGAAATTGTTTTACCTTCTTTTTGACCTGGAACGTGAATAAACATCGGTGTTTTTTGTAAGTTCATATGGTCAAATGCAGTGATTTCTTCTTTTCCTAAGAACTGTGCCATTGCACGGTTATGGTTTTCAGAAATACCGTAGTGGTCACCGTAGAATACGATTACTGAGTTGTCGTAAATACCTTCTGCTTTTAGACGCTCAATAAAGTGTTTCATTGCTTCGTCTAAGTAACGAGCAGTTACCATGTAACGGTCAAATACTCCATCACCAGAATTATATTCGTCGATTAATTTTGTACTGTCATCATAAGTGAATGGGTAATGATTCGTTAAAGTAAGGAAGCGAGTATAGAATGGTTGCTTCACTTGTTTTAACATATCAATAGATTGATCGAAGTATTCGATATCTTTTAATCCCCAATTTAATTTTGTTTCTGGCGTAATCTTGTAATCAAGCTCGTTGTAGTAACGATCATAACCAAGTGCTGGATACATAATGTTACGGTTCCAGAATGTTGCGTTGTTTGCGTGGAATACCGACGTGTGATACCCTTGCTGACGTAAAATTTCTGGAGTTGCTGTATATTCATTGTTACCGTGTGTAAAGAATACAGCACCGCGGTCTAGTGGATATAACGAAGTATCTACTAGGAATTCAGCATCAGATGTTTTACCTTGACCAGTTTGATGGAAGAAGTTATCAAAGTAATAACTTTCTTTCGTAAATTGGTTTAAGAATGGTGTAACTTCTTGTCCATTAACTGTTGCACCAATTAAGAATGTTTGTAATGACTCAAGAGAGACAACAATTACGTTTTTCCCTTTTGCAGTACCGAACATATTTGGATCTGGTTTACTTTGTGTTGTTTTTACGTAGTTTTCTGTTTCTTGTAATTTACTACCGTCAGCGAACGCTTTTTGTGAACTTGATTTTGCTTGTAAGCCAAGATCGTATACTTGGTGTACATATAATCCTAAGTTTTTAACAAGCATAACGCGGTCGAATGAACGTGTTAATAGTTCTGGGCGTTCAGCTTCTGCAAGTCCTAAGTTTGCGAAGAAGATAGCAACTGTTGATACGAAGTATAGGGAACGCATCGGGCGTGCTACACGCTCTGTAGGTGCAAAGTTTTTCATTTTCTTCAACAGAACGAAGAATATGATAATGTCTGCAAATGCAAGGATAATTTTGTAGTTAAATAATTCTTTCACACTAGAACCTAAACTTCCGAAGTTAGATGTTTGTCCTAGCACCGGTAATGTAACGAAGTCATTGTAGAATCCGTAGAACATTACGTTACCAACAAGAACGATTGTTAAGACAAAATTAATTCCAAGTGCTATATAGTTACGTTTTTTCCCTTTTGCAAATAATGCAAGACCAACAAGCAGTAATGATGCTGCTAATGGGCTAAGGAATAAAATGAATTCTTGCATGAAAGATTCAAGTTTTAAATCAAAGCTTGTGCGTGTAATAAGGTAAGTTTTCAGCCATAAGGCTAAAGCTACGAATACAGTGAAACGCACATTTTGAAATTGTGATTTCAAGGTTTCTTTCATTCATTTCCACCCTTTCTCTATCAGGCTTGGTCGATTTTGGAGCGAAAAATGTTAAAATAAAAAATACATAGTTTTCTTGGCCATAATTAAAGGTTCTATATTCACCCATATACGACTATAACTATGCATACCCTTTTGGTTTCTTTTGTTGCTCATAAGCATAACGTCATTTCTGTATTATACAACAAAATTCATTTCTGAGAAACACTATAACATTTTACATTTTTTGTATAAGATTTGTCACTACCAGAGAAAACTTTAACATTCGTTTATATGTCCGTCAACTAGAAAATATAACAAAGGTAGAGCAGAATGTTAAGTGGAAGTGAAAATTTTCTTTGTTGAGAAATAAGAAATGAAGATGGGTAAGGGTTATCTAGAAATCTATTATATGAAGGAAATAGTGTGAAAATTAACGAACACTTGTTCTTTTTTGGTTTGTTTGTTACAATAAAAGTTCATTGATAGGTTTTGTGTAATTTCCATGAACTTTTACTGATAACATATTGTAGCTTATTTCTTTTTAAAAATAGGGAGGCTTTTTACATGAAACAAAAATTTTCAGTTGAAGCGTTTTGGAAGAAAGTAAAACATGTTGCAAAGCAAGCAGGGCAATCGGTCATTTATGCAAGTTTATTACTGTTTTACGTTTTGCAAAGACCCGATGTTCCAAAACGAGTGAAAATTATTGTAATTGGAGCACTCGCTTATTTTATTGCACCGATTGATGCGATTCCAGATTTCATTGCTGGAATTGGCTATACGGATGATTTGGGGGCGTTAACGGCCGCACTAATACAGGTGTCGTTATACGTCAATGAAGATGTGAAAGATAAGGCACGAGTGAAGTTGGCAGAATGGTTTGGTTCGGATATAGACACAACATTTATCGATCAGAAATTAGGTCAATAGGTGAAACCTGTCATAAGGTGACAGGACGAACGTAAGCGAGGAAGTGCATTATGCCATCAGGAAGAACGCATACGAAAATAAACTTAATATCCCTTCCGGTTGTTTTGTTTTTGCTCTTTTCGTATGGATTAACAAATTTTGATTTTTTATTAACTTTTGCGATTGGTTTTTTAGTAGGTACTTCATTTTTAACACCAGATTTAGATACGTACAGTAATGCTTATAACAAATGGGGTTTCTTACGTATATTTTGGTATCCTTATAAGAAAGTAATGCCGCATCGATCTTTCTTTACACATACGATTATACTTGGTGATGTAATTCGTATTGCGTACATGTTAATCGTCTTTTCTCCATTTTTATTACTATTAAATGTAATCGCACTGGATGGTAATTTAATAGAAATTGCGAAGAAGCATGAGGTTGAAATTGTAACGTTCTTAATGGGAATTGTTGTGGCAAGTACGCTCCACATTATAGCGGATAAAGTGAATACGCGCCGAAAGAAAATGATGAGAAAAAAGAAGAAACGCAGAAGATAAAGTGAACGAATTAGGAAAAGGGCCCCTTGCAAATTGCAAGGGGCCCTTTTTAAACAAACATTTGTTTAAAATTAAGCTTTCAGCACTTTAATTCCTTTTACAATGTTCCAGATGAAGTAGTATAAGCTGATGATTCCGCAAATAGCTAAGACAATCATTGATCCAATTCCAAGTGTTACATCTGGTTGATCAGATCCAAGGCCCATAATTCCTAGAATAGTTACGCCAATGAATGTAGCGATACTTGGAATGATGTGTGTCCATAGAGCACGTTTTGCATGTGGTTTTGTTTCAGCGTCTCCCACAATCCAAACGATAATAGGGAATAAGATAGGGGCAAATAGTACACTAAAGTATGATAACGCAGCTAATATTTTATTTCCGTTCATATATATCACCTCATGAATAATTTCTGTTGTTATACTATTATTATGCAATAATTTTGGCAAACTTCCTATCGATGAACATTACAAGAACGTGACGATTTTGTAAGATTTTCTGTTAAATAATAAAATTTTCAAAAAAATCTTTTTTAATAGAAATTGTTATGGTACAGTATAAATGGAAGTTGTTGAAAACGTTTTCTTAAACGTTTTTTTATTTTAGGCTTAAAGGTATGATGACCTGATAGTCTATTGATGAGGTTATTCTATTTAAAAGGGGATTCTTTAGGGGGAGAGAACAATGAACACATGGACACAAGTTTATGATCCATTCGGAAACATTTGGATTTCGGCAGCGGTCGCACTTATTCCGATTATCTTTTTTTTCTTAGCTTTAGCAGTTTTCCGCATGAAGGGGTATGTGGCAGGATTTATTACAGTTGTACTTACAGTTTTAGTAGCGTTATTCGCTTATAAAATGCCGTTCGCGATGGCAATGGCAGCAACCGGGTACGGTTTTTTGTACGGGTTATGGCCAATTGCTTGGATTATCATTATGTCCGTATTTTTATATAAAATTTCTGTGAAAACAGGTCAATTTGATGTGATTCGTGCATCGGTATTATCGATTACGAACGATCATCGTCTACTCGTTATTTTAATTGGATTTTCATTTGGAGCATTTTTAGAAGGAGCGGCAGGATTTGGGGCACCAGTAGCGATTACAGCAGCGCTTCTTGCGGGTCTTGGGTTAAATCCTTTATACGCAGCAGGTCTTTGTTTGATTGCAAATACTGCACCAGTGGCGTTCGGAGCGATGGGAATTCCGATTACAGTTGCTGGACAAGTAACAGGTATTGATCCACATAAAATTGGACAAATGGCTGGGCATCAATTACCGTTCCTATCATTATTTGTTCCATTCTTTATCGTATTTTTAATGGATGGATTTAAAGGGATAAGACAAACGTGGCCTGCGTTACTTGTAGCGGGTAGTTCATTTGCGATTACGCAGTTCATTACAGCGACATTTTTAGGACCGGAACTTCCGGATATTACATCGGCACTTGTAAGTTTAATTAGTTTAGCGCTGTTCTTAAAAGTTTGGCAGCCGAAAGAAACTTATCAATCTGGGCAAGCAAATAGTGAAGTAGCAGCAACAACGACAGTAGCATCGATGCCAAAATTAACGTTTGGAAAAGTAGTGAAGGCATGGTCCCCATTTATCGTATTAACGGTTATGGTAGTCATTTGGAGCCAAAGTTTCTTTAAGGCATTATTCGCTCCAGGAGGGGCTTTAGAAAGTCTTGTATTTAAGTTTGAAATTCCAGGTCTGCATAATTTAGTAATGAAAGCAGAGCCAATTGTAAATAAACCAACGCCTTACGAGGCAATTCTGAAGTTTGATGTATTATCGGCAACTGGAACAGCGATTTTAATTGCTTGTATCATTTCCATGTTTATTTTGAAAATGAATGTAAAAGATGCAGCAGTGACATTTAAAGAAACGTTAAGCGAATTAAAAATGCCAATTCTATCTATCGGATTTGTACTAGGGTTTGCATTTATCGCAAACTATTCTGGTCTATCTTCTACGTTAGCGTTAGCATTAGCCGGAACTGGCGGACTATTCCCGTTCTTCTCACCATTCTTAGGCTGGATTGGCGTATTCCTAACAGGGTCTGATACGTCTGCGAATGCACTGTTCTCAAATTTACAAGCCATTACAGCGCAGCAAGTTGGCGTATCTGAAGTGCTTCTTGTTGCAGCAAATACAACAGGCGGTGTAACAGGGAAAATGATTTCCCCGCAGTCGATTGCGATCGCTTGTGCGGCGGTTGGTCTTGCTGGAAAAGAATCGGATTTGTTCCGTTTTACAGTGAAGCATAGCTTATTCTTCGTAATTATTGTTGGTATTATGACGTATGTGCAGGCGTATTATTTAACGTGGATGATTCCGTAAAGTGCAAAAGAAATAAACTTTTCATTTTTCAGATTATCGTGTATGATGGGAAAGTATTGAAAATTAAATCAGTGATAAACTAGGGGTGCCTAACGTATGCGTAGGCTGAGAGAGAAGCGCGTGAACTTCTTAACCCTTTGGACCTGATCTGGCTCGTACCAGCGTAGGGAAGTTAACGGCTTTACATAATGATGTCTTTATGAGCCAGGTCCTTATTTTTTTATGGACCTGGCTCTTTTTATTTTGGCATGCGCTGGCCATATCTTGTCCTTGTCACGAACAGGGGGGCAACAAAATTTATGAAACAATCTGTTTCAGCTGAGCAAATTGAATTGAAGTCGAGTTTACCAGGGAGTAAGAAAGTATATGTGGATGGACCACGAGAAGGTATGAAAGTGCCGATGCGTGAGATTGAACAAAGCGAAACGAATGGCGTTCCAAATCCACCAATCCGTGTGTATGATACGAGCGGTCCTTATACAGATCCTGCGTATAAGGTCGAGTTGGAAAAAGGAATTCCAACGCCGCGCCACTCTTGGATTATGGGGCGTGGTGATGTAGAAGCATACGAAGGGCGTGAAGTGAAACCAGAGGATGACGGTGTGAAAGTAGCTTCGAAGCATACACCTGTTTTCCCGCAAATGGATCGCCAGCCGCTTAGAGCAAAGCAAGGTGCAAACGTTACGCAAATGCACTATGCACGTAATGGCATTATTACGTCTGAGATGGAATACGTTGCGATTCGTGAAGGGGTAGAGCCGGAGTTTGTTCGTAAGGAAATCGCAGAAGGTCGCGCTATTTTACCAGCGAATATTAATCATCCAGAAGCTGAACCGATGATCATCGGGCGTAATTTCCATGTGAAGGTAAACGCCAATATCGGAAACTCAGCTGTATCTTCTTCGATTGCAGAAGAAGTAGAGAAGATGACATGGGCAACGCGCTGGGGTGCAGATACGATTATGGATTTATCTACAGGTAAAAATATTCATACGACGCGGGAGTGGATTATTCGTAACGCGCCTGTACCAGTTGGAACTGTACCGATCTATCAAGCGCTGGAAAAAGTAAACGGAATTGCAGAAGATTTAACGTGGGAAGTATATCGTGATACGTTAATTGAGCAGGCGGAGCAAGGCGTTGATTACTTTACGATTCACGCTGGTGTATTGCTTCGTTACATTCCAATCACGGCAAAGCGTACGACAGGTATCGTTTCGCGCGGTGGTTCGATTATGGCGCAGTGGTGTTTATTCCATCATAAAGAAAACTTCCTATATACTCACTTTGAAGAGATTTGTGAAATTATGAAGCAGTATGATGTTTCGTTCTCTCTTGGAGATGGATTACGTCCAGGGTCTATTGCAGATGCCAATGACGAAGCACAGTTTTCTGAGCTTGAAACACTTGGTGAATTAACCAAAATTGCTTGGAAACATGATGTGCAAGTTATGATTGAAGGACCTGGACACGTACCGATGCACTTAATTAAAGAGAATATGGAGAAAGAGCTTGATATTTGTCAGGGCGCGCCGTTTTACACACTTGGGCCACTAACGACAGATATTGCACCAGGTTATGACCATATTACATCTGCAATTGGAGCTGCGATGATTGGCTGGTTTGGAACAGCGATGCTTTGTTATGTAACGCCGAAAGAACATTTAGGTTTGCCAAACAAAGATGATGTACGCACGGGTGTTATTACGTACAAAATTGCAGCGCATGCGGCTGATCTTGCGAAAGGACATAAAACGGCTCATCAGCGTGATGATGCACTTTCAAAAGCACGCTTCGAATTCCGTTGGCGCGATCAATTTAATTTATCTTTAGATCCTGAACGTGCGATGGAATATCATGATGAAACGTTGCCTGCAGAAGGGGCAAAGACAGCTCACTTCTGTTCAATGTGTGGACCGAAGTTTTGTAGTATGAGAATTTCACATGATATTCGTGAATATGCAAAAGAAAATGATTTAGAAACGACAGAAGCAATTGAAAAAGGAATGAAAGAGAAAGCAGAAGAATTTAAAGAAGCTGGTAGTCATTTATATCAATAACATGTTACACCTCTTTACTTGATTGATCACACTGTAGTACCTAACTTTATTATAGAAGAAGCCCCATTTGCTAAGACGGTAGCAAATGGGGCTTCTGTTGTTTATAAGGCGAAGAAGAGATGTACCCAGTAGAATAAGAGGAATAGTGTGACGACTGTTGTGAGCGGGATAACGATAAGGGATACACTTAAATAGTCTTTCCATTTTACTTTAATTTTGTTTTGTTTCAGAATATACATCCAAATGAGTGAAGCTAGCGTACCAATTGGTAGTAATAGTGAACCGATGTCACTACCAATGATGTTTGCAAGATAGATAGTTTTTAATGTGACTGGATCTAGTCCCATTTCTGTTAATGTGATTGTACCAATCATAAGGGCAGGATGGTTATTGAAGACGTTAGAGAGGATGGATACAAGTCCGCCCATTGCAAAGCTAGCATAGAGTAGATGCTGATTCACAATTGGCTCGAGCCATTGTACAAGTGCAGCTGTTAATCCTGCGTTGTGGAGTCCGTAAATAATGACGTACATAGAGAAAGCGAAAATTAAAATGTGCCACGGTGTCTTTTTCAAAATGTCGACAGGATTTGTTCGTAAGTAGTACCATCTCCAAATGAGCAGAACGAGTGAACCAAGTACCGCAACGATTTCAATTGGGATGGATAAGAAGGATGCAACGAATAGAAGACAGCGCATAAGGAAGACGAAACCTAATACTTTTAACATGAATCTTGTCCGTTTTTGTTTCGTATCAACAGAATTATTTCCTTTTAGTGGATGGAAGTTTTTCGTGAAGAAAATTTCTTCAATATCATATGAAGAAACAGGTAATTTTTTCGGAAGTTTTTTCTTCAAAACTGTATACATGAGCCATGACATAAATAATAAGCCTAATGTTGCAGGTACAAACATCATAGCGGTATGCATATAAAGAGTCATATGGACGATGTTTAATGCGATTAAATTTACGATATTACTTACACCAATTGGTGCACTAGATGCCGTAGCGATTAAAGCTCCGCTTAATAAATAAGGAATTTGTTGATGTGGTTTTAATTGAAGGTTTTTTAGAAGAAGAATTAAAATGGGAGTTGTAATTAAAATACTACCGTCGTTATTAAATAAAAGAGTCATAAGAAAACATAATAATTGAATATACCAGTATAGACGGCGTCCGGAACCTTTCGCTAGATTTGCCAGTTTCGCTGCGGACCAATGGAAGAAGCCGAAGCTTTCTAATATAACTGCCATAACAATAGTTGCTAATATTGTTATGGAAGCACCGCCAATTTTACTTATAATATCCATGATGTCTGGTTTTGATACAAGTCCAGTAATTATGATGATACCAGCTCCGATTGCTGCTGGCCATGCCTCATTTAAGCCGCGAGGTCGCCAAAAGATAACGATCATCGTTAAGAAAAATACAATAATAGTAATCCATATTTCAATGCTCATATTTTGCCTACCTTTCTATTTTCCCTTGAACAGATGTAGCTTGTCTCAAGTTTATATTGGTAGTATATTCAGCAAAAAATAAGAAGAACTAGACGTATAACGAGATGAACCGAATATGTGTTTTTCAAGCTAAAGGACAAGTGTCACGAATAGTGAAATAACTATTATGAGAGGAGTCTATAAATTATTGGGCAGTAAGATAGTAAATGAAATTTATATGGGCGATTATTGAGATATATTGGCGCAAGTTAAAATATATCAGCGATTATTGAGATATATCGGCGCAAGTTAAAATATATCAGCGATTATTGAGATATATCGGCGCAACTAAAAATATATCAGCGATTATTGAAATATATCGGCGCAAGTTAAAATATATCAGCGATTTTTAAAATATATCGACTTATCGACAAAACATGAAAAAAGGAGCCCATCCCAAAATGCCTTTTGGAACAGACTCCAATGCTATATTATTTTTCTTTCAAAAAAGTACGATCCTTCAAGAATAAGTTCCAGAAGAAAATAAATCCTGGTAATAAAATTGCAATCCCAATTGCGTATAGAATGAGCAGTGCATAGAACGTTTCTTTCGTTGTAAAGCTTGTAAATACCGTTACGTCAGGATAAATAATATACGGTAAATGCGCGACCCCGTAAGCATAGCTTGCAAATGCATATTGAGCGACGACAGCTAAAACGGCAATGCGAGGGTATCCTAGTGTATTGTACTTTTTGTTTGTCCACCAAAGGGACGAGTATCCGATAACGAATAAAACAATAGAAACTGTAAACCATGGGAATTGCTTTATTAATCCTTGCATAAGCCAATGTGTTTCTGGATCCATTACAACGAGGGCAATAATTGCCGTAACGAGCGTTGCAGGACCAAGGATGATAGCATTTCTTCTATAAATTCTATACGTATCTTCTGAACTTTGTTCTCTCGAAAAATCAGCAAGAAAGAGAGAGGAGAGAAATAGTTCAGAAGTTAGTCCGAAGAGCATATAACAGTAGATAACTGGGCTAGAAAGAAGTTTTCCATATAGGAGTACTTCCTTTCCTTCAGACATTGTAATATAGGCTCCCTCTGTAACGGGTAAAACGGTAATTAATAGTGCTGGAATTAATAGACCAGTAATACCTGAAATAACCCGAAGAAGGTATTGATATTTTGGCAAGGAGTAAGCAAATACCATAAATGTACTACGTACTGCAATGAGCACTAAAATTAACATAACTGGTACGAACATTACTGTCGCAAGAGTAAAGGCCGCTTTCGGAAAGAAGCCGAGAAATGCGACAACGACGAAAACGAGAAACGTATTTGTTACTTCCCAAGTTGGTGATAAGTATCGATTCGCAAGTTTAGCAGCGAGCGTCGGATGTTTTGCGTATACCATGCCCCAAAAACCAGCGCCAAAATCAATGGACCCTAGTATACTGTATACGAAAATAAGGGCCCATAAGATGATGATTGCAATACTTTCCTCATACATGAGAATCGCCTCCTTGGTGTTGTAAATCATTCTTTAATGGATGTCTTCTAAAGAATGTCCGTAGAACAATGACTGTTAAAATAGCGAGTCCAATATACAAAATGATGAACAAAACAAATAAAGGACCGACGAAATCGGCGCGTGTAGATGCATCGACGGTACGTTGCATACCATAAATTGTCCATGGTTGACGACCGCTACAACTGAAAATCCATCCGAATTCAATACCGAGCATCATAATTGGTCCGCATGCGGCAGCCCCCCAAAGTAGCCACTTCGGTAGTTCTGTTCCCTTTTTTCGGTACACGAAATACCAATATAAGAGTGCAATTGTTGCAACAGCAAAGGTAAACGCAGCAGTTCCTACCATTAAGTTGAATAGTGTATGTGTATAAAATGGTGGCCATGTTTCTTGTGGGAATTCGTTTAGTCCTTTTACGACAGTGCTAGGGTCTAGTCCCACTAATAAGCTAAGCATGTTTGGAATTTCAAGTGCATAGTTTAGTTCAAGTGTATTAGGATCCACAACTCCGCCAATGGATAGCGGTGCGTGTGATGTCGTTTCAAATAAAGCTTCAGCAGATGCAAGTTTTTCAGGTGAGTGTTTATGTAAGGCAATCGCTGATTCATGTCCTGAAAGCCACATCGTAGCGCCTGTAATAAATGTAACGACAAGCCCTAATAGCAGCCCTTTTTTATGATAAGCAATTTCACGTGTACTTAAATTTTTCTTCAATAATTTAAATCCAGCAATAGAAGCAATGACAGCCGCACCGGTTGCATAAGCCGTAATAACGACATGAAATGCACTTGTGCCAAAACTTGGATTAAAGAAAGCTTTCCACGGATCAACGTTAAAAACAGATCCATCTGGATTCATTGAAAAGCCTGCTGGTGTATTCATCCATGTATTTGCTGATGTAATAAGCACGGCGGATGCCGTGGCACCAAGCATGACGAAAAATAGCGAGATTAATCTCATAAATGGAGGAAGTTTATCAGCTGCATATACGTAAATCGACATGAATAAAGCCTCCAAAAAGAAGGCGAAAATCTCAATTTGGAAGGGAACAGAAATAACTTGCCCAACAATTTTGGCGAAACCAGGCCAAAGAAGTGAGATTTGCACACCAACAATTGTTCCAGTTGGAATTGCTACACCGAGAAGAATAGCAAACGCCTTTGTCCATCTTTTCGCCATAATGGCATAGTCGGAGTCTTTCTTCCAGTGATAGAGTATTTCGCTTATAAAAATCATCAATGAAAGTCCGACGCCAAGTGTTGCAAAAATAATGTGGAATGCTAATGAAGAACCAAAAAATGCTCTTGCTAATGTTACCGTATCCATATGTAAACTCCTCTTCTTTTTTGCCATTATTTTCTGATTGAATTGGAAGATTTATTCAAAAAAACTACCAAAAATATATATGTATTTAAAAAGTGAATATGATAATATAATGTTGTAATATTTTGAATAGAAAGAAATAAATAGTTTCTCATGTTTTGTTTGTTTTTTTTACAGGAATCTTTTATAATCTTTTATGCGAACATAAGTTCTATTTTTCAAAAAGAAGAAGTTTATGTGAAATGGAGAGGGTGTTTTATGTATCCTGAAGTCATTAAAAAGATGGCATTTTCAAAAGAGCATAGAGATTTATTATTGAAGCTATATAATAAAGAGATTACACGTCGTGAATATGATCGGCTTGTACAATCGCTATATAAACCTTCTAAAGAGGTTTACGAGGGATAGAAATGGGGGAGACAATCTAGTGGATTGTCTTTTTTAAATTTATGTATGTTCTGATAAAATTAAGGTTAGCCTTACTAGGGAGGTGAAAAGATTGCGGAAACGTTTATATATAGGGATTGGAATTATCTTCTTGATCGCTTTAGGTGGAATTGTATTTTGGTCAGCTTTACAAGGAAACCGTACAGAAAATTTTATTTTAAGACATATGGTGAATGACAATGGAACGCTTGCCACGTACCGTTTAGTAGATACTAAGGCAGGTACGGGTGAAGCAAAGGGACGTGAAGCTTTATCAGAATCAGCGGGATTATGGTTACAATATACACTTGATAAAGATGATCAGGCGTTATTTGATGAGCAAGTAAAGGTTATTCAAGATAATTTCGTATATAAGAATCATATCGTTTTATGGAAACTCTCTGAAAAGGGAGAGAGGCAGTCAGCTACAAATGCACTTATAGATGATCTTCGTATTATAGAACAATTATATCGTGCTTATGAAATGTATAAGGAAGAGCGTTATAAAAACCTTGCCGATCAATTAAGTGATGCTGTACTTCGTTATAATAAAAAAGATAATTATTATGTTGATTATTATGATGCAGATGCAGGGAAACAAAATAATTTTGTAACAACATCATACATAAATCCACGTGCATTCTCCTATATGAAGAAGTACGACAAAGTTTCTGCTCAGCAATATCAGGAAGTCGTTCAATTTTTAGCGGACTATCCAAGGCATGGCTGGGCATTCCCGAAAGAGTATAAAGAAGATGGTACATTTACGTACGATAAAGAAGTGAATCTTATTGACCAATCATACGTTGCATATCATCGAAGTTTAGGTGGTCTTTCATCAACTGCTTATTTGGAATTTATAAAGAAGAAATTCCAGGAGGATGGAAAGCTATACGGTCGTTACAATTTAGAAACGGGAAAACAAACTGTGAATTATGAATCGCCAGCCGCATACGGATTAACGATTTTGTACGTACTACAAACAGGTGATAAAAAGTTTGCGAAAGAATTGTATGATCATATGGCCACATTCCGAAATGATAACGTATTTAGTAGATATTACGGTGGATATGTAACAGGTGAAAATAATAATACGCATATTTTTGATAATGTACTACCACTTTTAGCTGAAATGGAATTAAAAAAGAGTGAACAATAAAAGTTGCCACCATATGAGGGTGGCAACTTTTATTTGTTGATATAATTTTACGTCCTAATGTTGGAGAAGTAATCAATCACGAATTCACGGAATTGCTGAGCTGTTTTTGATAAGTAGCGTTTTTTTGACCAACTTAATCCGATGGTTCGCTGACAATTGGGTTCAATAATACGCAACTTGCTTGATGCTAAAGTAGAGTTTTTTAATAAAGTTAAACTTGGAACAAAAGCGATGCCGAGACCTTGCTTAATGAGGTCGCTAATCACGGTCGGTTCATCTACTTCAAAAGCAATATGCGGAGTGAAACCAGCTTCTTTGCAAAATCCATCCGTTAAGTGTCGAAATCCATAGCCAGTGTTCATACTAATAAACGGTTCGTTTTTTACTTCATGCAGGTGGATATTTTCTCGGCCTGATAAACGATGGCCTGAAGGGACGACTAAGAAAATTTCTTCTGTAATAAGTGGTTCCCAAACAATCTCCTCACCTTCAATTGGCACAGAGGAGATACAAAAGTCAATTTCTATATTATCTAGTTGTCGTTTCATAGAAGGAGTGGATGCAAGAAATTGTTGGAATCGAACGTTAGGATGTTCTAGTAAAAAAGAGCCAAGTAGTTCTGGTAATATTCTCGGAATAGAAACGGCCAGTGTAATAGAGCTTTGTTGTAATTCGGCTAAATCTTTAATTTCTCGTTGCCCTTCGCTTAATTCATGAAAAATACGTTCTACTCGTTTTAAAAATACTTTTCCGAAAGAATTTAAAGTAATCTGTCGGCCTTGGCGATCAAATAAAGGGACTCCTAAATCCTTTTCGAGTCTAGCGATTGTTTTGCTGAGTGAAGGTTGCGCGATATGCAATTCTTCAGCTGCCTTTGTCATGTGTTCTAGTCGTGCAACTGTCTGAAAGTATTTTAACTGGAGCAGTTCCATTTCGAGTCTCCTTTCTATAGACCAAAAGGAATGAATTAATAATTAAAGATGTATTATACAGTATGTAAAGTGACGTGTATAGTAAATCTGTTAAACCATTCGAAGGGTGTTAAATTAGAAGAGGAGTATGTTTCATGAAGGGAATTAAACTTATATTTAAAGATTGGAAAGCGATGTGGCACCATAAACATGGACGTATCGCTTTAATTTTTTTATTAATCGTTCCGTTAATTTATTCAGGATTCTTTTTAGCTGGATATTGGGATCCGTACGGAAAATTAGATAAATTACCTGTTGCGGTTGTGAATTTAGATAAGGGTGCTGCGATGGATGAAAAAACAATTCATGCAGGAGACGATTTTGTTAAAAATTTAAAAGAGAATAAGGAATTGGCTTTTCATTTCGTATCAGAAAAAAGTGCGGATGAAGGGTTAAAAGAAGATAAATATTATATGGTTGTTACGATTCCGGAAGATTTCTCTAAAAAGGTAAGTACACTTATGGATGAGAAACCAGAGCCAGCAAAGTTGCAGTACAAAGTAAATCCAGGTAAAAACTTTGTAGCGGCTCAAATTGGAACGACAGCTGTTGAAAATATGAAAACAAAAATCTCAAACAGTATTACGAAATCATATACAGAAGGTGTTTTTTCAAAGTTTCAAGATTTGGCACAAGGGTTGAGTGATGCAAGTAATGGTGCTGAGAAGTTACATGAAGGAACGACCGATGCAAAAAATGGAGCGAATCAGCTTGCGAATGGTATTGATCGTTTAAGTGACGGGACATCGAAATTGAAAGAAGGAAGTGACAAGCTTGAGTCTAGCCAATCTGCCTTAACGGGGGGAGCAAATGAGCTGAGTCAAGGAGCGACATCACTTCATAGTGGTATGGAGTTATTAGCACAAGGTGAAAAAACGTTACAATCAGGAGTTAGTGAATTAAGTGCTGGTACAAATGAATGGGTGAGCGGAAGTGAGAAGCTTGCTGAAGGGCAAGTAAAAGCGGATGGGGCGGCTAATAGTGTGAAACAACAATTAGAAGAGTACGTGAAAAATCATCCAGAAGTGCAGCAAGATCCCGCTTTTCAAAAAATTGTTGCTACGTCTAATGGACTAGCTAAAGCAACAAGTACTTTAAATAGTAGCCAACAACAATTGACACAAGGTGCGAAGAAGCTAACTGATGGTCAACATAAGATTGAAGAAGGCATGAATACATTCGGATTTAAGTTAAATGAAGCTACTGCTGGAACGAAAAAGATAGCAGATGGTGCATCGAATTTGGCTGATGGATTTATGAAGTGGGGAAATGGATTTACATCCCTGCAAGAAGGTGTAAATCAGCTTGCGAGTGGTGGAACGGAGCTGAATAACGGTGCTAGTAAATTAACAAATGGACTTGTTAAACTTGATGATGGTGCGAAAGAACTTTCTACGAAATTAGGAGAGGGCGCAGAGAAGATAGCGGATGTTCGTAATGATGATGCACGCAATACGATGTTCTCAGAGCCAGTTCAGTTAGTGAAGTCAACAGTTTCTGACGTTCCTAACTACGGTTCAGGCATTGCACCATATTTCTTATCACTTGCATTTTATGTTGGCGGAATTATGGCATCGAATATTTTACCTCTTGGCCGCAGACAAAACATGAAGGTAAGCGGAACGGTACATTTTATCAATAAACTAGGATTGGTATATTTAATTGGACTCATTCAAGCGCTACTCGTAGATGTAGTTGTGCTAGGAGTTATGAAATTAGAAGTTGCAAGTGTGCCACTTTTTGTTTTATCAAGTATTGTTATTTCCTTTACGTTCATGACATTTATTCTTATGTTAGTAACAGTATTTGGTCTTGTTGGAAAATTCTTAGCGGTAACGCTTCTTGTCCTGCAATTAGCGACGAGCGGAGGTACTTTCCCAGGAGAATTAAACATAGCTGTTCTTAGCAAAATTGGACAGTTTCTCCCAATGTCTCATTCTCTTAGAGGATTACAAGATGTTATTTCTTTAGGAGATTGGTCGCAATTACAAATGCAAATTTTAATATTGTTATGTTATCTCGTTGTTGCCGGTGGAATTGCTTGGATCACGAGCCATATACAGCATAGAGAAACGAATGCAGAACAAGTTTCTTAAAATGAAATAAGCTATCCGATTTTTCGGATAGCTTATTTTTTATTTGCGTTCCATTACTGCAAAGTAATTATTTTCATTATCAGCAAAGTTGAATGCTCTACCAGTAGGTAAATCTACAACCTGTCCAACTGTGACATTTTTCTCAGAAAGATCTTTATATAGACGGTCTAAGTCATTTGAGAAGAACATAAGTGAAGGTGTATTTAGGTTTAGTTCAGGTTGCATCTTCGCGATTAACGCTTTATCGTGAAGGACGATGCTTGTTCCTGCTTCTTTCGCCGGTGCAATTTCAATCCAGCGGAATCCGTTTCCGTTATTTTCTTCCGCAATGATTTGGAACCCTACTTTTTCTGTCCAAAATTGTACTGTTTCGTCTTGGTTATTTACATATAGCATAATTTGTCCAACTTGATTAATCATAGGTGTCTCTCGCTTTCTTTTTATATGCGTATTATTATATCAAATATATGGCTTGAATAGTTTTTTATGATTTTTTCGTAATACAACCTTCGTCCATTTCATCTTTGTTGTAGGAGAAGGCCCTGTAATCCAAGTATGAAATAGTATTGTGCTACAAATGACCATTGTTGAAATAGAGATAATGGCCGTTAACACAAATAGTAATAGGCTATATAATATAGTATTTTCTTGCAGTGTGAATAAGGAAAGAAGTTTTGTGCATAGTTGCAAGAAGAATAAATGAGCTAAATAAGCACCATACGTGTAATTACCAATGAAACGTAACGTTTTATATAAGAAACCCCGACGCTGTACTATCATAATAGATAACACATACAGTATGATAATTTCGCATACGATATATAAAAACATAGATGGTTTTAAATAGGTAGAAACAGTTAAATGAATAGAGTTTGCTCCGTAAAAACTAAACAACTCATAATTGATGAATAAAAATAAGATGAAAAATAATATTGTTATAAGCGGGATATGTTTCATGACGAATAGACGCCAAGTTTTTAGTGCTACAGCGGCAATGCCGCCCATAACGAAATAGAATGAGTAGAATAGAAATGATCGATCTGTATAATGTAAAATTGTTGAACTTGTTAATTTTTCTCCATTAAAAATATAGTGAGAAGAGAACCACATTAATAGAAAATATAGGCAAGCGAAAAAGGTCATATATTTATATATGTCTTTTTTATTTTCTGTTCGTTTTTGAAACCAATAAAAAAGTGTGCATAGTAAAGGGAACAATAAGTGAATTTGGAACATCATAATAACGTACCAAAGATGGGGCGCGGCTGTTCCGAGTAATAAACTTTTTATTCCGCTTTGTAATGTAATAAGATCGTTTGTTGTTAATAAGTAAAGAATAGACCAAAAGAAATACGGAATGAGTAAGTGTATCGCTTTTTCGGAAATATATTCTTTATATACTAATTGCTTTGTATAGTGACGAATTAAGTGAAATCCAACGATAAATATGAATGCTGGTGCTGAGAATTTTGCAAGATTAAATAGCATGCCCATAATGAGGGATTGCTCAAGTAAGACATTTCCTTGATTCATTGTATATAATAAGGAACTTTGCAAAACGACAGCGAGAAATGCAATGCTTTGCAAAACTTTAAATTCTGGTGCGCTTTGTGTCATTATTTCCATCTCCTGTTCCATACATGATTATAGTACGGAGAATGGATAATGGATGTGGAATATTTGTGAAGGTTTTAACAAATTTGTGGCGGAATGGATTAACAACAAAGAAAGAGGATGCTCGTTTGGAGCATCCTCTTTGTATTTATTAAGCAAATTTGTTTTTGATCCAGTTCTTACCTTCTACAAGGCGAGCTGTCATTACGGCACAAGCGTTATCTGCTGTTACGTTTAACATCGTTGCAGGAGGATCAATGATTGTACTGATTGCTGCGATAATTGGCAATGCTTCTGGCGGGAAGCCATATAAAGAAACGATTAACATTTCACCAATCATACCGCCGCCTGGAATAGCGCCCATTACTGTTCCTACTAATAGAGAAACAACAAGTGCGATTGCTAATGTTTTCGGTCCTTCGAATTCCATGTTGAAAATACCGAATAAGAAAGCAATTTTTAATACGCCGCCTAAAACAGAGCCATCTTTATGAAGAGTAGAACCAAGAAGGACAACTGTTTCACGAACGTCTGAAGAAATACCCATTTTCTTTGTTGCTTCTAAGTTTGCTGGAATACTTGCGGCACTACTACAAGTTGCAAGTGATGTAACTGTAGGAGAGACCATGTTCTTCCAAAATACTTGTACACCTTGTTTGCGACCTGCAAGGTATGCATAGAATGTGAAGAATACAAAGAAATAAATGAGAGAAGCAGGATAGTATACCATTGCTGCTCGGAAGTAAGTTCCAAGAAGTTGTGGTCCGAATTCGCCAACTAATGCTGCGAAGTAAGCAGCAAGTCCGATTGGAGCGTAGTACATAATGAAAGATACAACCTTCATTGAAATCTCTGCACCAGCTTGTAGGAATGTAGCAAATGGCTTTCCTTTTTCGCCAACTGCTGAAGTTGCAATCCCCATTAAGATAGAGAAGAAAATAAGAGCTAACATATTTTCACGAGATAGTAACTTCGAGAAGTCAGATACTGTTAAAATACCGACGATTTGATCTGCAACACTAACAGCTTTACCGGCTTTGTCAGGTTGTGTTAGTTCTAGTACAACACCTTGTGCTGGCGGGAATACTTTCACGACAATAATCATAAAAATAGCAGCTAAAATACTTGTAAATAAGAAAGTCCCAGCCATACTAGACATAATTTTACCGAAACGTTTTAATCCATCCATATTAGCAATAGACGATGCGATGCTAAAGAACACTAGAGGTACAACAATCGTAAACATTAAGTTTAAGAAAA
The DNA here is from genome assembly GCF_051916765.1 of Bacillus cereus group sp. MYBK15-3. Taxonomy (NCBI): domain Bacteria; kingdom Bacillati; phylum Bacillota; class Bacilli; order Caryophanales; family Bacillaceae; genus Bacillus; species Bacillus cereus group sp. MYBK15-3. The sequence goes on along the minus strand of NZ_JBQAHG010000005.1, from coordinate 275,509 downwards.
TGTCACCAAGCGGCTTTAAAGCAACTGCATCGGCACCCATGAAATAACCAATGAAACCACCAATTAGGATAGAAGATAATAAAATAAGTGGAAAGCGATATGCCTTCATAAATATATCCTCCTATCAATTAAAAAAATCATACTGAATCATTATAGCGAGTTAGGGGCCTCTTTACTAGGAGAATACGGATAAATGGAATAGCGTGAAAATCAAGAAATTTTTGTTTTTAAGCTCGGCATACAGCAGGAAATCTAGACATATATATTTGTAACCTAGTGGTGGCAAGGAGTGCACCATAACTTAGGTAGAGAAAAAGGGGGAGGGAAGCGGGATGAATATTTTACTTTGCTGTGCAGCGGGAATGTCTTCCAGTTTGATTGTTACAAAGATGGAGAAAGCAGCAGAGGCAAGAGGGATAGAAGTAACAATCTGGGCAGTATCAGGTTCTGAAGTGAATAGTCATATTGATAAAGCTGATGTTCTTTTACTTGGACCGCAAGTACGTTATTTATTACCGAAAATGAAAGAATTATGTAAGGATAAAGGGATACCTGTTGATGTCATTCAATCTGTTCATTACGGACTTTGTAATGGAGAAGCTATCTTGCAAGCAGCTTTGTTAATGAAACCATGAGGAGAGTGGGATAGATGATACGGTTTTTAGAGAAGTATGTGATGCCGGTAGCAGGGAAGGTTGCAGAGCAGAGGCATTTACAAGCAATTCGAGATGGAATTATTTTAACGATGCCTTTCTTAATTATTGGATCGTTTTTCCTCATTATTAGTGCACTGCCGATACCGGGATATAACGATTTTATGGCAGGTTTGTTTGGGGAGAATTGGCAGCGAGCTTTAGGGTATCCAGTTAGTGCAACTTTTAATATAATGGCTTTAATAGCTGTTTTTGGAATCGCTTACAGACTTGGGGAGTATTATAAAGTAGATGCTTTAGCATCCGGGGCATTGTCGCTTGTGACGTTTTTACTTGCGACTCCATTTCAAGTTGCATATATTATACCAAGTACAAAAGAAAGTGTACTTGTAGAAGGCGCTATCCCAGCTGCATTAATGGGAAGCCAAGGGTTATTTGTAGCAATGATTATTGCACTTATATCTACTGAACTTTATCGGTTTATTGTACAAAAAAAGATAATTATAAAGATGCCAGAGACAGTTCCACCAGCTGTCACGCGTTCATTTGTAGCACTTGTTCCAGGATTTATTGTTGTAACAGTTATTTGGATTTTACGCTTAATTATAGAAAATACTTCTTTTGGCAGTATCCATAATATTGTAGGACAAATTTTACAGGAACCGCTTAGTGTACTTGGTGCTAGTCTTTGGGGCGCGATAATAGCAGTTATTCTCGTTCATGTTCTTTGGTCTTGTGGAATTCATGGTGCTACTATTGTTGGTGGTGTAATGAGCCCCGTTTGGTTGTCGTTAATGGATCAAAACCGAGTTGCTTTTCAAGCTGGGCAAGATGTACCAAATACGATTACGGCACAGTTTTTTGACTTATGGATTTATATGGGCGGTTCTGGTGCAACGCTTGCTCTAGTTGTCGGAATGTTACTATTTGCACGAAGTCAACAATTAAAAAGTTTAGGGAGATTGTCAATTGCACCTGGTATATTTAATATTAATGAGATGGTAACTTTTGGTATGCCGATTGTGATGAACCCACTTTTACTAATTCCATTTATATTAGTTCCAGTCGTGCTAACAATTGTTTCTTACTTTGCAATGGAATGGGGATGGGTTGCACGTCCGAGTGGGGCCGCTGTACCTTGGACGACACCTATTCTTTTTAGTGGATATTTAGGATCGGGCGGGAAAATTTCAGGTGTTATTTTGCAACTTGTTAACTTTGCGCTAGCATTCTTCATTTATTTACCGTTCTTAAAAATATGGGATAAACAAAAACTGGCGGAAGAAAAGGGGGAGTAAAGAACTACAATGGATACGATAGAGACGAAAGCTTTTCATTTAATCTTGCATGGGGGAAACGCGAGAAGTTGTTCAATGGAAGCAATTGATTGTGCGAAGCGTGGGGAGTTTACAGAAGCTGAAGCTAAATTACAAGAAGCACTAGAGGAATTAAAGGAGGCGCACCGCGTACAAACGGAGCTTATCCAGAAAGAGGCTGGTGGCGAAAAGACCGAAGTTACTCTTTTAATGGTACACGCGCAAGACCATTTAATGAATGCAATTACGGTGAAAGAATTAGCGAGTGAGTTTGTAGAGTTATATAGGAAGATGTCGGTGGATGAATGAACCTTGCTTATGCAAGGTTTTTTTATTTCACTAAATAGTGGGTTAAAATAATGAATTATTTTTCATTGAAAAAGTTTTTTTAGTGTTTTTTCATGTTAAACACAACTAGACGACTAAACACTAATCTATTTTCATACAGTTATGTGTTAAAAGCGTGTTGTTTTATAACACACTGTGTGTTTTTGGGACGACACACTAATTGAAAGCGTTAACACACAAAGAAAATGCTCGAAAAAGCACTGATTTTAGTGGTTTTGAAAAGTTGGCACGCTAATTGCATTAATAAATAGCGTAAAGAAAAATAAATAAACATAAATTTTTTATACTACACAAGGGGGATTTTCAAATGAATATTTTATTATGTTGTTCAGCAGGGATGTCTACAAGTTTACTAGTTACAAAAATGGAAGCGGCTGCAAAAGCTCGCGGTCTAGAAGGAAAGATTTGGGCTGTATCTGGGGATGCAGTAAAAAACAATATCGACCAAGCTGATGTATTATTACTAGGACCACAAGTTCGTTATATGCTCTCTTCAATGAAAACGCTTGCTGACGAGAAAAACGTTGGAATCGACGTTATCAATCCAATGCACTACGGCATGATGAATGGAGAAGCAGTTTTAGATCACGCATTAACACTTAAAAAATAATTAGGGGGGAAGCGAAATGCAAAAGTTTATTGCATTTATGGAGAAATATATTGTTCCTGTCGCTGGTAAAATCGGATCGCAACGTCACTTAGCTGCGATCCGTGACGGATTTATTGCAGTTATGCCACTTATTTTAGTTGGTGCACTGGCATCACTAATTAATGGTTTTCCATCTGAAGTTTTCCAAGATTTCATGAAAGGTTTGTTTGGTGAAACGTGGAAACAAGTCGGCGGCGGAATGTGGACTGGTTCTTTCGCGATTCTAGCACTAATCATAGCATTTACAACAAGTTATAACTTAGCAAAATCTTACGGCGTTGATGGTTTGTCAGCAGGTATTATTTCATTTGGTGCGTTAATTATTCTTACACCAACAACACCGAAAGAAGGCGGATTGAACTTAGCTTGGACAGGTGCACAAGGGTTATTCGTAGCAATTATTGTGGCACTCCTTGTTACTGAAGTATTCCGTTTCTTTGTACAAAGAAACATTACTTTTAAAATGCCTGATGGAGTACCACCAGCAGTTTTAAGATCTTTCGCAGCTATAGTTCCAGCATTTGTTATCTTAACAGTAGTTGCAGGTATTCAATTAGCAGTGAAATTATCTGGTACAAGTGTTCATGAATTTATTTTTAATACGATTCAATCACCACTGCAAAGTTTAGCAGGGACATTACCAAGTGCAATTATCATTGTAATCCTTGTTCATCTTCTTTGGTTCTTCGGTTTACATGGGCCAAATATCGTTGGTGGTATTATTGAGCCATTATACTTACCGGCATTAGAGAAAAATATGAATTTATTCAAAGGTGGTACATCTGCATTTGATGTTCCAAATATTATTACAAAACCATTCTTTGATACTTTCGTATACCTTGGTGGTTCTGGTGCGACATTAGCATTCTTAGTAGTGGTATTACTCGTAGCAAAAAGTGCACAATTACGTGGTGTATCTCGCTTATCAATTGGACCTGGTGCATTTAACATTAACGAACCAGTAATATTTGGTACACCAATTATTTTAAATCCAATTTTATTCTTACCTTTTATCCTAACACCAATTGTATTAGTAATTACTTCTTATACAGCTATATCTATGGGGTGGGTACCAAAAACAGTTGTGATGATTCCATGGGCAACACCACCAATTATTAGTGGTTATCTTGTAACAGGTGGACATATTTCTGGTGCAATTCTACAGTTATTCAACTTTGTAATTGCAATGGTAATTTATTATCCATTCGTTGTGTTATGTGACCGTTCAGTTGTTCGTACTGAAAAAGCAGCAGCACAAGGTAATAGTAATTCTTTACCTATGTAACATAGTAATTGTTCTCACAGGCAACAGTGTCTGTGAGAACAATTACCTTTATATCATGTTCAAAAAGATGAAAAACATCTATATGAACACTAAACTATCATTAATAAATTCATACTTTAATAGACATGTTCAAACTGAAGGGGTATTTAAATCGGTTGAACCTTATAGAGAGGGCGGTAATTATGATGACTACAGCAGAACAAATTCCATTCCAATTGATTTTAAATAGTGGTAACGCACGAAGCTTTGCGATGGAGGCACTTCAATTTGCCAAACAGGGGAAAATGGTAGAAGCAGATGAAGCGATGGTAAAGGCGAAAGAAGCGATTAATGAAGCGCATCATTTCCAAACAGAGCTCATACAATCAGAAGCAAGAGGAGAAAAAACAGAGGTTAGTGTTCTTTTAATTCACGCACAAGATCATTTAATGAATGCGATTACAGTGAAAGAATTAGCAGCAGAGTTTATCGATCTTTATAAAAAGCTTGAAGCGAAAGGGGAATAAAGCATGACTGGAATTAAAATTGCTACAATCGGCGGTGGATCTAGTTATACACCAGAGTTAATTGAAGGATTTATTAAGCGTTATGATGAGCTTCCTGTTCGTGAAATTTGGTTAGTAGATATTGAGGCAGGAAAAGAAAAGTTAGAAATCGTTGGTAACTTAGCGAAACGTATGGTGAAAAAATCAGGTTTACCAATTGAGGTTCATTTAACACTTGATCGCCGTGAGGCATTAAAAGATGCTAACTTCGTAACAACACAACTTCGCGTTGGTTTATTAGAAGCACGTGCAAAAGATGAAGCAATACCGTTAAAATATGATGTAATCGGTCAGGAAACAAATGGTCCTGGTGGTTTATTTAAAGCGTTGAGAACGATTCCTGTTATTTTAGATATTTGTAAAGATATGGAGGAGCTCTGTCCGAATGCATGGTTAATTAACTTTGCAAATCCAGCTGGTATGGTAACAGAGGCTGTCCTTCGTTATACAAATATTCAAAGAGTAGTTGGTCTATGTAACGTTCCAATCGGAATCCGCATGGGTCTTGCAAGATTACTTGAAGTAGATGCAAGTCGTGTCCACGTTGATTTCGCAGGTTTAAATCATATGGTATACGGACTAGATGTATACTTAGATGGCGTAAGTGTAATGGATCGTGTGTTAGAGCTTGTGACAGATCCAGAAAAGCAAATTACGATGGAAAATATCGCAGCGCTTAACTGGGAACCAGACTTTATTCGCGGACTTCGTGCAATTCCATGTCCATACCATCGTTACTACTACAAAACACGTGAAATGTTAGAAGAAGAGAAAGAGGCTTCTGTTGAAAAAGGTACACGTGCAGAAGTAGTAAAACAATTAGAAAATGATTTATTTGAGTTATATAAAGACCCGAACTTAGATATTAAACCACCACAATTAGAAAAACGTGGCGGAGCTTATTATAGTGATGCAGCATGTAGCTTAATTACGTCTATTTACAATAATAAAGGTGATATCCAGCCTGTTAATACACGAAACAACGGAACAATTGCAAGCTTACCACATGATTCAGCTGTTGAAGTGAACTGTATTATTACGAAAGAAGGCCCAAAACCAATTGCAGTTGGAGATCTTCCAGTACCAGTTCGCGGTTTAGTACAACAAATTAAATCATTCGAGCGCACAACAATTGAAGCTGCTGTTACAGGGGATTATCATAAGGCGCTGCTTGCTATGACAATCAATCCACTTGTACCATCAGATAAAGTTGCAAAACAAATTTTAGATGAAATGTTGGAAGCACATAAAGAGTATCTTCCACAGTTCTTTAAAAAGGTAGAGAAGTAAAAGCGGCGCTATTTAGCCCGCTTTTTTTATTCTATTAGGAGGTATTATGATGATTAAGTTAATTGTAAATGCAGATGATTTCGGTCTTACAGAAGGTACAAATTACGGCATTATTGATGGGCATATAAATGGACTTGTAAATTCAACGACGATGATGATGAATATGCCAGGAACAGAGCATGCGGTACGCTTAGCGAAAGAGTATAACCTACTCGGAGTAGGCGTACATCTCGTATTAACAGCAGGGGAGCCACTTCTTGGAGACGTACCATCACTTGTAGGTAGCGACGGATCGTTTCATAAACAAAGTGTTGTAAGGGAAGGGAATATAAATCCAGAAGAAGTTGAGAGAGAGTGGACTGCTCAAATTGAGAAATTCCTATCTTACGGATTAACACCAACTCATTTAGATAGTCATCATCATGTACACGGATTACCGATCTTACACGATGTTCTTGAGAGATTAGCAGCTAAATATAATGTTCCAATTCGTCGTTGTGGGGAAGATAGAGCGGTGCATCCATTTTCTGATGTATTTTACAGTGACTTTTATGCGGATGGTGTGACGGAAGATTACTTTATGAAGTTAAAAGAAAGAGTACAAGGTGAACAAACGGTAGAAATTATGGTTCATCCAGCTTATATTGATCCAGAGCTTGTGAAGCGTTCTTCTTACGTAATGGATCGTGTGAAGGAATTGCGTATTTTAACAGAGAGTGAGTTGCCTGAAGGGATAGAACTTGTGAAGTTTTAATAGAAAAACGACGGCTACATCATGCCGTCGTTTTTTATTTACAAAATGGATAGAATATATCCGCCAAAAGCTCCAAGTATAACGATAACCCAAGGCGGTGCTTTCCAAAAAGCTAGTAAGCAAAAAAGAAGCGAAGCGAAAACGAAATCTGAAGCATTTATAATTGTACTCGTCCAAATGGGATCGTAAAAAGCGGCAATTAAAATACCAACAACTGCGGCGTTAACACCAAGTAGTGCGCCTTGTATGAATGATATTTTTCTCACATTGTTCCAAAATGGTAAAACACCAATAACGAGTAAGAAAGCAGGGAGGAAAATCGCAATTGTTGCGATTATTGCCCCAAGCGTCCCGTTTAACACTGCTCCTATATAAGAGGCGAATGTAAATAGTGGTCCTGGTACTGCTTGTGTTAATCCGTATCCAGCTAGGAACTGTTCTTTCGTCATCATTCCGTTTTGTACGAACTCACCTTCAAGAAGGGGCAGCACGACGTGTCCTCCTCCAAATACAAGTGCGCCAGAGCGATAGAAACTGTCAAATAAAGCGATGTAATAAGAGAACGGTCTTAATATTGGTAGCAGTAGTAATAGTCCAAAGAATAAGACGAGACAAGAAACTGCTATCTTTTTTGAAATAGGTACTCTTATATTTTGAGATTGGCTAATTGGTTGGTTGCGATATAAAAACCAACCGATAAAGCCACATATTATAATGAGGATCACTTGCGTCCAGCTACTTGGCCATAATAAGGCGATTGCGGCAGTTACAATCGCAATCGTCGCACGGTTGCGATCTGGAGTTAACTTTTGCGCCATTCCCCATATGGCGTGAGCGACAATAGCGACTGCTACAAGTTTTAGTCCATGAATCCAGCCAGCACTCCCAAGATCGAACTGATTAAGGAATGAGGCGAAGAAAACTAAAACAAGGACAGACGGTAAAGTGAATCCAATCCATGAAATAATAGCTCCTAAAAGCCCGCCCCGTAATAATCCAACCCCCATACCGACTTGACTGCTGGCAGGACCGGGAAGGAATTGACATAGTGCTACTAAATCTCCATAGCTTCGTTCATCCATCCATTTTCTTTTTTGCACGTATTCGTGGTGGAAATAACCAAGATGAGCGACAGGACCGCCGAATGAAGTAAGTCCTAATTTAAATGAGACGAGAAAAATCTCTAATAATGTGTGAAAGGTGTATTTGTTTTTTTTCAAAATAACCTCCTAGAATGTTTTTGCTATGTGCATTATACAAGAAGTGGTAAAGCAAAAGGAACAAATCTAATGTAAAGATTTTGTGAATCTTTTCTTTGTAATTAAAATTGAAAAAGTCATAAATGATTATGTCTAAACCATAAAGTAGTAGAAGTAGTGCTGGGAAATTTATATAAGGAGAATGCCTTATGACAACACATTTCTTTGCCAGGTTAACAGGTAAGAGGGAAGTGCCTCCTGTAAATACAGAAGCTTTTGGGGTAGCAGAGTTTATTTTTAGTGATGATTTAACGAAATTGCATTACAGAGTAATACTAAAAAATATAGAAAAGGTTACATCGTGTCAAATTCATTTAGGGAAGTCTACTCAAATTGGTCCTGTTGTTTTATATTTGTATGGTCCACTGGAGCAAGGGATTAGCTTGAACGAGGGAAGTATTACTGGTGTAGTGAATGTAGAGGATTTTGAGGGACCTTTACAAGGGAAATCATTCGTACATTTACTTCAAGAAATTATTCAAGCAAATGTATATGTTAATGTCCATACGAAATCACAAAAAAGAGGAGAAATAAGAGGGCGAGTTAGAAAAGTAAAGAAATAGAGGAAAAGGCTGTCCATATGTTGGAACAGCCTTTTCTCATTATATAAGGTGCTAGTTTTAGCAATTATTGTCGGTAAATCGATATATTTTGAAAATCGCTGATATAATCTGAGTTACGCCGATATATTTTGAAAATCGCTGATATAATCTGAGTTGCGCCGATATATTTTGAAAATCGCTGATATAATCTGAGTTGCGCCGATATATTTTGAAAATCGCTGATATAATCTGAGTTACGCCGATATATTTTGAAAATCGCTGATATAATCTGAGTTGCGCCGATATATTTCAATAATCGCTGATATAACTCACGTTACGGTCGATATTTTTAAAAACGGCCTCGATTAATTTTTCACAGGCTGATTTTTAATAAAGAAGTCCATAACATAAAATACTTCGTCATCAGGTATTTGTATTTCAAATGTATTTTCAATTGGTTGCAACGCTTTTTTTACTTTCATATACATCCAGTACTCATCTTGTCTTCTTTTCTCTTTATCAGGGTGAGGAAGAAGGCTTTCTCCTTTTTGAAGACGGTCAACCATACAGCTCATATGCAGAATAACACCCATTAAGCTATCAGGAGTTAGCTGTAAGGAAATTAATTCCTGAATTGTATTTAATGCGTAACGAATTGTTTTGATAAGTAATGCTCCATCGTTACGCTGCATTTGTTGTTCAAGAATATCCGCCATTTTTGCATATGTTTCTTCATACGTAATTAATTCTTGAATTGGCTGAATCGCTGTGTAGTTTACGATGTCTTGGAAATGATATGTTAAGCATGGTACTTGCACATCGAAATTCGTGACAATACAAATGATGTTACGCTCTTTTTTTATGTTCTCAATCATTTTCGTTAAATCTTTTTCATGGACGATACTAATTGGTATAATTTCAATTAAGTCTTTATCAAATCGTAAATAGTTCTCTAACATTTTTTGAATAGCTAAAGCACTTCCTTCACCAGTTAAGCAAGCTGTTAAAATAACAGATTTCATTGGAGAGAGAGGTTTTTTCTTTTCTTCTTGTACGTTTAAGTAAAATGGTGTTAAATTTTTTACTGTTTCATACAGCGCATCTAATGAATAACCGAGCTGAGCTTTTCGAGCTGCTTCTAGTGCGTGTGGTGTGCTCGTCATCGAGAGAACACGTACAGGGATTTTAAACTCCGTTTCTAATATGTCACCGATATAAGCAAGTGACCCCATATCGACAAGTAAGAGAAGCCCATTTACATTTTGTAGTGTTTTCATATACACTTTCACACGTTCCAAGAAATCTTTCGGTGATTCGTGTAACGGCATATCAATACCGGTTACTTCCTCAATGCCGAGAAGTTCGTTTGCGACGTTTGCCATTTCAGTTGCGATGCCATTACCGTGTGCTAATATTAATACTTTTACTTCTGTTTGTGAGGCAGGAATTGGATCAACAACGAAGAACATTGTTAAAAAGCCAGCTTCATCAATAGGCATTGTTATTTGTAATTCTTCCTCCAGTAGTTGAATGCATTGCATAGCTACGGAAAAAGCTTCTTTATATTTCGTACGAATTTGATTTAATTGTGGGTGATGTATTTGTTTTCCGCTTTGTAAACGTTGTAGAGTTGTCTGTACATGTAAACTTAAAGCGAGAAATACTTTTTCATCAAACGTCTTAGATAAATGCTTTTCAGCAAGTTCCGCTATTTTTTCACATACGGAAACGATATTACGATCCACAATTTTAAAAACATTTTCATGGCTTGTTTTTTTTGATATTTGGTTAAAATATTGTACGAAAAAGCTTTGAACATCATTTTCTATTAGTAATTCTAATTCTTCCTCTTCAATACCACGTGCTTGAAGTTCTTCGTATTTATAATCAATATAATCGTAAATAGAAGAGCGTTTTTCATCTTCTGTTTTATGATTACTCCAACCTTCCTCACCTGTAAATACAAATGTTTCATTTGGTATTTGGTATAAGTGACGGCTCTTCCTTTCAATGAACAACCCTTCTTTCATATACCAAGGTAAATCTGTACTTGAAACATAGACAGAATCACGTTTCTTTGTGACCAAATCAGAATAGGCTTTCGCACAGGCAATTTGAACATCTGTTTTTAATTGACCAATGTTATTGGGACAATTGTAAAAGACGAAAGCACGCATTGCATTTGGGCTAACGTGAATGTCTTTTCGCAGACGAATTGCTTCATTTGTGAAAAATAGCTGTAGTAAAGCAAAGCGCTCTTTATGTGTACGCTCACGAAGTGGTGGCAGCGTAACAGTCATTGGTATACGTCTTGTAAATGTTTTTAATAAAAATGAATTTGGTTCTTCTGTTGTTGCAGTAATGATTAATACTTGTGCTTTACGTTCGTTCTCTGTTTCTCCAAGGCGGCGGTATACTCCGCGGTCAATAAAGGTGAAAAGCATTTCTTGTCCCTCTGGAGGCAGGCGATGTACTTCATCTAAGAAAAGAATTCCTTCATGTGCTTTTTCAATTAACCCTTTTTGATCACTTGCTCCTGTATAAGCTCCTTTTTTAATCCCAAATAATTGCCCGAGTAGTAACTGTGGATTATTTGCATAATCAGCACAGTTAAATACGATAAATGGTGCATCTTTGGGAAGCTGTTCAACTTCAATTGCATATTCGTGCATTAAAGAAGCAAACATAGACTTTCCGACCCCTGTTTCTCCTAGTAGTAAAGTATGCATACCGTTTGGAGGATAGAGAATAGAAGCTTTCGCTTTTTCAATTGCAATTTTAAGGCTCGTATTTTCAATTGCAAATGTATCTAATGAAGTTATGTCTTTTGAATGCGTTTCCAACGAAGTGTTCGTTTCTATGTAAAAACGAACAGGTCGCGTATTTGTTTTTAATAAACGTTTATCTTTTACAAGTTTGTTTAAATCGCTACTTACATTGGCGCGATCTAGTTGCAGAAATGTAGCGAGTTCTGATGCGGTTACACCTTCTGTATAATTGCCTTTTTGTATTGCGTTAAAAATGAGATCTATTCGTTTCATTTCTATTCACCTCGAAACTTCATCACTATTTAAAATTTTACACAAAAATGGGAAGGGTGGGAAGAGAAAAATAAAACAGCTTTAGCACATAGGCACTAAAGCTGTTACAATCTTGTGTCTTTCCAAAAATTCACCTTGAGATGAGAAGAAGGATTATAGGGAAGAAGTTTGTATCCTTGTGACTGTAAATAATCAATTACTTTTGGCAGTATTTGTACGGTTACACTCGAATCATGCATTAAAATGACTTCGACTTGTTCATCACTTTGATTACGTACTCTTTCGAGTATGGCAGAAGGATTGTCATAGCTTTTCCAGTCGTATGTATCGATCGTCCAATCCCACATTTTATACTGGGCCGATACAAGTGCGTCACGGTAATTCTTTTTTAAGTAAGGCATACTACCATATGGAACGCGAACGAGATGTGTATTTAATTTCGTAACTTGCTGGACAATACTTTGTGTTTGTTCCATTTCTCCAATTAAAGTGGAAGGGTCACCAGTGTAAAGGCGTTTTACATCATGTGACATGCTATGGAGCCCGATATAATGTCCTTCTTTAATTAATCGTTGCATCGTTTTTCTGTAATGCGGCACTTTTCCGCCAATAACAAAGAAAGTTGCTTTTCCGTTCTTTTCTTTTAAGATGTTTAAAATTTGTGTAGTGTATTTGTTTGGCCCGTCATCAAATGTTAAGTACGCAATTTTTTGTGTAGGAGAAGTTGTTTCAGTATTTGGATGATATTCAGCAGGAATAACAGTTGTTGCTTCAGTATTAGATGATACGTACATAGTAATCGTTAAAAATAAAATAATACATTGAAATACTCGCTTGATCATAACATTCACCCTCAGTTTGACAATCAAGATGTAAAAAAGAAAACTTGATACTTTTCTTATTATGTATATCTTTCTCCAATAGAGGAACTCTCAAACAATCTATATTTTGGAAATATAAAATGAGAATAAAAAATAGCATCCTCTTATAAGAAAGAGGATGCTATTTGAATATTTCATAATTGAAAAGGCTATACTACAATTAGTCTTCGCGTTTTTTCACTTTTTTATAAAAGGAAATGATTGGTTTGTAGCGTTCATGTACAAGCCCGATTATTTCAGCGATGATTTCTGTGAAGAAAATCAAAGCGAAAAGAAGAATAATGGATAACCATAACGTTGCACTAGTGAAAATAATGGCATTTACACTAAAGAAAATACCGAATGCGTATATAATTAGTACCGTTTTGCGATGAGAGAATCCCATTGCAAGTAAGCGGTGATGTAAATGCGATTTATCTGGTGCTGAAATAGGTTTTTTATTTACGATACGACGGATGATTGCAAATATCGTATCAAATATAGGTACACCTAAAATGATAATTGGAACGATAAAACTGAATAACGTTACACTTTTGTATAATCCAAGTAACGATATAACAGAAATACAGTATCCTAAAAATAGTGCTCCTGTATCTCCCATGAAAATTTTTGCTGGATGGAAGTTGTAGAATAAAAATCCAATTGTACTTGCTAATATAATTAATGCAAGTGGCAAGATAATAGCTGTTCCAGTACCCCATGGGCTAGTGAAGGCCATATATGCTAGCGTTGCAAGTACGATAGATGAAATCCCAGCAGATAATCCATCTAAGCCGTCAATTAAGTTGATTGCATTCGTAATACCTACAAGCCAAAATACTGTAATTGGATAAGCAAGCCATCCAAGTTCAGTATCCCCAAGGAATGGGATATATAATACTTGCACTAATAATCCACTTTTTACAATCATAATGGCAACTAACAGTTGTCCACCGAATTTTACTCTCGCAGATAACTCGTACATATCATCTAAAATTCCGATGATTACAATGATAATCGCACCTAGCGTTATCGATAACATTCTTTGTTCATATAAGCCGCCGACAACAAATCCTACTGCTACACCAATAAATATTGCCAACCCGCCAAGACGTGGCATAATCTTTTGGTGCACTTTACGTGCGTTTGGCTTATCTGTCGCTCCTATTTTAAAAGCTAATTTAATAACTAAAGGAGTAACGACGAGTACAGTGATGAAAGATGCCAAAATGGCATAAATCACTTGTGAGTCCATTAATACCCCACCCTTTATAGTCTAACGTAATTTTTTTTGAAAATATATTTATCTGAAAATTATGATGTTTATTTACAGGCTCATAACATATGGTATCACAAAAAGATTAGAATTCAATCTTTTTTTCTTTTTACGGTTAATGGAAGCAGATAGAATATATGACAATTGTATATAGAATGTTGAATCATATAAGAAGGTTAATCGTACTGGGCTTTGGAATGTAACATTTCCTCTTTTTCTTCAATAGTGAATACTTTTATTTCAGTATTATAAGTGTTGCACGTAGAAATGAGTAAGTTTCGTGTTAAAATGTGGGAATTTATCACGCGTGAACTGGCAGCCGGATTCTCACTGATTAAGTTTTACTTTATAGTGCATTTAATTTTACAAAAACTTCAAAAAAAATAAGGGAAGTAATTCATATAATGAAGAAGGAAAAGGGTTTTCTCATTTTTAATATGAGAGGGGGAAGCACAGGAAGAGTTCTATATTTCATATCTTTTCTATTGTAAATTCCTGTGCGAAAAGGAAATGAAAATTACGATAGTAGGTACTGGATATGTTGGATTGATTACAGGAGTAGGATTGGCAAAATTAGGGCATTCAGTTACATGTTTTGATATAGATGATGAAAAAATTGAACGGATAAAACAAGGGGATTTACCTATTTATGAGGCCAGATTACATGAATTAATAAATTATGCATATGAGAATAATGCTTTAACTTTTACATCGAATAAAGAAGAGGCATTTGATGATGTAGAGTTTATATTTATTGCAGTTGGAACACCACCGTTATTAGATGGGACGGCAGATTTAACGTATATTCAGAGTGCTTGTAACGATATTGGATTATATGCGACGAACGATATTATTGTTGTTACGAAAAGTACAGTTCCAGTAGGCACAAATGATGTAATGAAGGGATGGATTGAGGAGAAGTTAAAAGAGAGGCATACAGTACATATCGTATCGAATCCAGAGTTTTTGCGTGAGGGTTCAGGTATTTATGATTTCTTTCATGGAGATCGTATTGTAATTGGAGCGGATAGTAAGGAAGTAGCAAGAAGAGTAGAGAGTTTGTATAGTGAATTATGTTTAGAAACGTATGTTACAGATATTAAAAGTGCGGAGATGATTAAATACGCGTCGAACGCCTTTTTAGCTACAAAGATTAGTTTCATTAATGAAATTTCAAATATATGTGAGAAGGTAGGCGCGAATGTATTGGATGTTGCCAAAGGGATGGGAATGGATAAGAGAATCGGTGCATCTTTTTTAAATGCGGGCATTGGCTACGGAGGGTCGTGTTTTCCGAAAGATACGAAAGCACTGGTACAAATTGCGGGAAATGTTGCTCATGATTTTCGTTTGTTAAAAGCAGTTATTGAAGTAAATAATAAGCAACAGCTGCTATTGATTGAAAAAGCGAAAAAAGTTATGAACATGAATAAAAAGCGAATTGCAGTTCTTGGCGCATCCTTTAAACCGAATACGGATGATATTAGAGAGGCATCATCTCTTATTATAATAGAAGCATTAATTAATATAGGTGCAGATATTGTTCTTTATGACCCAAAAGCAATTCAATATGTAAAGAATATATTTGGAGATGCTATACAATATAGTAGATGTATAGATGAATCGATTAGAGATGCGAGTGCGGTTTTTATCGTAACAGAATGGGGAGATATTCAAACTTATCCGTTAGAAAAGTACGTACAACTTATGAGGGAGCCTATTTTATTTGATGGGAGAAATTGTTATACTGATGAAGATGTTAAGAAACAAAAGATAGATTATTACTCGGTGGGAAGAAAAAGTATTTGTAATAGAAAAGTTTCTGTTATGCGTTAAAAAGGGATGTACTCATGCATATTTTTATATGTCATAATAGAAGCTGTAATTAGTGAAAGAAAAGAGGCAATCACATGACTGAACGTTTAAAAGTAATGACAATTTTCGGGACACGTCCAGAAGCAATTAAAATGGCACCTCTTGTATTAGAGTTGCAAAAACACCCAGAAAAAATTGAATCGATTGTGACTGTAACAGCACAACATCGCCAAATGTTAGATCAAGTATTAAGTATCTTTGGAATTACGCCAGATTTCGATTTAAATATTATGAAAGACCGCCAAACTTTAATTGATGTTACAACGCGTGGTTTAGAAGGTTTGGATAAAGTAATGAAAGAAGCGAAGCCGGATATTGTACTTGTACATGGTGATACAACAACAACATTTATTGCAAGTTTAGCTGCTTTTTATAATCAAATTCCAGTAGGGCATGTTGAGGCGGGCCTTCGTACGTGGGATAAGTATTCTCCATACCCAGAAGAGATGAATCGTCAATTAACAGGTGTAATGGCGGATCTCCATTTCTCACCGACAGCAAAATCAGCAACGAACTTACAGAAGGAAAATAAAGATGAGTCACGTATTTTCATCACAGGAAATACAGCGATTGACGCGCTACAAACGACTGTAAAAGAAACATATAGTCATCCTGTACTAGAGAAACTTGGGAATGATCGTCTTGTACTTATGACAGCTCACCGCCGTGAAAACTTAGGTGAACCGATGCGTAATATGTTCCGTGCAATTAAGCGTCTTGTTGACAAACATGAAGATGTACAAGTTGTGTACCCTGTTCATATGAACCCTGTTGTTCGTGAAATAGCAAATGAAATTTTAGGTGAACATAACCGTATTCATTTAATTGAGCCGCTAGATGTAATTGATTTCCACAATGTTGCAGCTCGTTCATACTTAATGTTAACGGATTCTGGTGGTGTACAAGAAGAAGCTCCATCACTTGGTGTACCAGTTCTTGTTCTTCGTGATACAACAGAGCGCCCTGAAGGTATTGAAGCAGGTACGCTGAAATTAGCAGGAACAGACGAAGAGACAATCTTTGGTCTTGCTGATGAGCTGTTATCAGATAAAGAAGCTCATGATAAGATGGCGAAAGCATCTAACCCTTACGGTGATGGTCGTGCATCAGAGCGTATTGTAGAAGCGATTTTACAGCACTTTAATAAGTAAATAAAAAAGGCCCAATCGGATAGATTGGGCCTTTTTGTTACGGCTGATTGCGCATAATCCACTCTGCATGAGCATTTGTAGAAGGTGGCGGATCAGTTGGTGTTTTATTTTGGTTTGTTGCTTTTTTTGTTTGTTCGTTAGAATTAGAACTTGAATTTGAATCAGGATTTGAGTTGTTTTTTGTAGTTGGGTTTTTTGCTTTTTCTCCTAATTCTTTTTCAATTTCGTTACGCACCGTTTCTACACTGATTGGATCTGGAAGGAAGTAATAAATACCGCCTATCTTTTTGTCTTCGCCTTCAAGCTTTAACGTTTGCATTGTAGAAGGATCAAATCCAGAAAGTTTATTGTAAAGAGCAAGTCCGTCTGAAATAGGAATGTCGGTTTTTATATATTTTCCAACGACAGCTGTTAAATCTTTAATTTTAAATACAGTAGAGGTGGAGTTTAGTTTATGAGCAACAGCGGCCAGTAATTGTCTTTGTCTAGCAGCTCGACCATAATCGCCATTTGGATCTTGCTTTCGCATACGGACGTAAGCAAGTGCTTCTTCACCGTTTAAGTTTTGCTGTCCTTGCTTAAATTGAATTTTTTTGTAGTAATCCACGTCAGAGCGCTCCCAGAAATCGAAGGGTACGTCAACGGTAACGCCGCCAACAGCATCAACGATACCTTTAAAGCCTTGGAAATCAATTTTAATATAATGGTCTACAGGAACTTTTAGAAAACCTTCTACAGTTTTGATTGCCATTTCCTCTCCACCGTAAGCATGGGCGGCATTAATTTTGTCTTCTTTTCCCTTTCCAACAATCGGAACGCGGCTATCACGAGGAATGCTCATAAGCGAAATCTTTTTAGTTTTCGGATTGACTGTTGCAAACATTAATGAGTCTGTACGACCATTTTGACCATCTGTCGCATAATCTTCTATACCCATAATGAGAATTGTAAAAGGTTCTTTTGTAATTTCTACATCTTCGTTTCTTAAATCCGATTTTTCACGAGTAAAACCACTATATATCCCCATAAGAGAAGAGTAAGAATTTAACACATAAACTCCTATACTGCCAAATAAAAATGCGAAAATAAGGAAGAAGAAAAGTTTCCTTCTTCGCTTCTTTTTTATTCTGCTATTTTGGAGATGATAATAACGTTCTTCCATATATAATCTCCTTAGTTCGTTAGTTCATTTGTAGGGAAGTAATTCACTACATTAATCTTTGAAGGGGATAAATGGGTTATGCTTAGATAACATCTTGTTCTAAGTACAACATATCTCCTTCTGTAATTGTACATTTCCCGTTTGTTAATTCAATCATCCAATCTGTAAATGCTTGTTTGCCATCTTCTTCTACATACGTATCAAATGTGACATTTTCTAGATAATGTATATCTTTAATGGCATATTTTGAATTGCGTAATTCATTTTCCACTTTGCCAAGTAATGTGTAATCAATCTCGGTTTGCATCACACGCATTAGTTTTCGCTGGACAACACCGACATGATTAATGCCTTCGCTTGTACACTTTCCATATGCACGAATTAATCCACCTGCGCCAAGTTTAATGCCACCAAAATAGCGTGTTACGACAACAACGGTATCTTTTAGTCCACGTTTTTTAAGTACCTCTAGCATTGGTACGCCAGCTGTACCGCTAGGCTCGCCGTCATCATTTGCTTTTTGAATATGATCTTGTTCGCCAATTAAATAAGCGGAACAATTATGTGTTGCATTCCAATGTTGTTTTTTTATTTTTTGTATAAATTCTTGAGCCTCTTCCTCAGTCGTTGCTCGGCTAATATAACAAATAAATCTTGATTTTTGAATGACGATTTCGTGTTCGCCGTAGTCTTTGATTGTAAAATATTGTAATAGCACTTGTGTACGCCCCTATCTATCAAAATGACTAGTACTTTCCATTTTAAAAGCGAGCCTTTTTATATTCAAACATTTTTTCTAAATATGCTGAAGTTTTTGGTGAGTATTTTATCTTTTTGTTGTAATTTGTCGAGATGGTAGGTATAATTTCAACCGGCATTTTCATGTATGGATGCACCATTTGTAGTTTTCGTGTAAAATTAGGAAATAAAACTTTTTATAAGGCAGGTACGAAAATGAAAATAGCTATTGTTACTGATAGTACGGCATATATACCGAAGCAAATTCGTGATGAACTCAATATATATATGATTCCATTAAACGTTGTGTTTGGAACAGAATCTTATCAAGAAGAAGCTGAAATTTCAGCAGATGATTTTTATGTGAAAGTACGTGAACAAGAGGAACTTCCAAAAACTTCTCAACCAGCAATCGGAAAGTTTGTTGAGCTATATGAAGAACTAGCTAAAGATTATGATGCAGTTATTAGTATTCACCTATCAAGTGGAATTAGTGGTACATATCAAACATCAACGACAGCTGGACAGATGGTAGAGGGTATTGATGTATACACGTATGACTCTGAAATTAGTTGTGAAGTACAAGGATTTTATGTGCGTGAAGGTGCAAAGTTAGCAAGTGAAGGAAAGAACCCGAAAGAGATTATCGCTCGTTTTGATGAAATGAAGAAAACGATGGACGCCTATTTTGTAGTTGATGATTTACATCATTTACAACGTGGTGGTCGATTAAATAGCGCGCAAGCTTTCATCGGCAGTCTGTTACAAGTGAAGCCAGTTTTATATTTTAGAGATAAAATCATTATTCCGTTTGAAAAGATTCGTACACGTAAAAAAGCATTAAAACGTATCATTGAAATTTTTGATGAGCAAGCAAGTAAAGGTGTACCTATGGAAGCAGTTATCATTCATGCGCAACGTGAAGAAGAAGCGAATGAATGGAAGAAAGAATTAGAAACAAAATATCCTCACGTCACAATTCGTACAGGTTATTTTGGAGCTGTAATTGGTACGCACTTAGGTGAAGGTGCACTAGGTCTTGGATGGTATACGAAGTAATAAAGATATAAAAAGCTCTCTTTTTAAGAGGGTTTTTTTACGGGTATGTTACGTTTAGTTGACAAGTTAATATTTGGAAATGGTAAAATGTACGTAAAATAAAATAACGAGGAAAGTTTTATAACTTACTTTTTACAAGAAACTATATTATAATAGAAGAGAGGTGAAACATATGGAGCATAATTCTTGTTTATGTCCAAAGTTTGAGTCAGCTTTTACTCTGCTTAGTAAGAAGTGGACTGGCTTAATTATTAAATCTTTGCTTGAAGAGTCGAAACGTTTTAGAGAAATCGCAGATATTATCCCAAATATGAGCGATCGTATGTTGTCAGAGCGTTTAAAGGAATTGGAAAGCGAGGGCATTGTAGTTCGTAATGTCTATCCAGAAGTACCAGTTCGAATCGAGTATGGCTTAACTGACAAGGGAAAAGCGTTAGAAAGTGTTATGGATGAGGTCCAAAATTGGGCTGAGAAATGGATGAAGTAGCATTTCATCTGTATTCGTATATTTAATAAAACGTAAGGAATTCCTTACGTTTTTTCTTTGTTTATAGAAGTGAGAAAAGTATATAAATTTCTACACATACATACAAAAATATACGCATTTTGCGCTAGAGCTACATATAATATTACATTTGTTTTACAAAAACGTAACATTAGCAAAAAAAATCCCGAATTATGGTATAAATTTTATAGGTTATATACGGAAAAAGAAAAAAGAAAGCGGTGTAAAAAATAAAATGAAAAAGCTAAAAATGGCATCTTGTGCATTAGTTGCAGGATTAATGTTTTCTGGGCTAACACCAAATGTATTTGCAGAAGATAAAATTTCTGATGTGAAATCACAAATTAACACGCAAAATGACACTTTACATAAACAACAACAAGAACGTGATGAATTACAAAAACAAATGAATGACTTAAACAAAACAATTCAAGGTTTAGATAAATCTGTTCAAGAGAATGCTGCAAAGCTTGATGAAACAATGAAAAAAGTTGCTGATACTGAGCAATTAATTGAAAAGAAAAATAAAGATATTGCAGAATTACAAACAAAGATTGCAAAACGTGAAGAGTTATTAAGAAAGCGTTTAGTTGCACTTCAAGAACAACCAAATACGAACGTTGTAACAGAAGTTCTTGTAAACTCTAAAAACGTTGCAGATTTAGTTGATCGTTTAACTTCTGTTTCTAAAATTCTTGAGTCTGATGAAGATATCATGAAAACACAACAAGAAGACCAAGCTAGTGTAAAAAAAGATGTTGCAACGGTAAAAGAAAAACAAAAAGAATTAAAAGAAGCACAAGCTCAAATTGAAACTGCTAAGAAAGAACTTGACGCTGAAAAAGAGAAAAAAGCAACAGCGGTAAACGATTTAAGCGGTAAAATGGATACAGTTGTAACTTCAATGACAAGTACGGAAGGTCAATTGAAAGAGCTTGAGAAACAAGCATTACAATTACAACGTATTGCCGAAGAAGAAGCACAAGCAAAAGCTGCACAAGAAGCTGCTGCTCAAAAACAAGCAGAGCAAGCTGCTAAAGCTGCGCAAGCTCAACCAGCACAAGCACCTGCAGAGCAAGCTGCACCAGCAAACAATGGTGGACAAGCTCAAAAAGAAGAGCCTAAAAAAGAAGCACCTAAAAAGGAAGAGCCTAAGAAAGAAGAGCCTAAAAAAGAAGCACCTAAACAAGAAGAGAAAAAACCAGCTCCAAATGTGGGTGGCGTAATTGGTAAAGCGCAAAGCTACTTAGGTTTACCATATGTTTGGGGAAGTGCATCTCCATCAAACGGTGGTTTTGACTGTAGTGGATTCATTTCTTACATCTTTGGTGTAGGTCGTCAAGACGTTAGGGGTTACTGGAACTCAGTTTCTAAAGTAGATAGCCCACAACCAGGAGACTTAGTATTCTTCCAAGGTACTTATAAAGCAGGTCCATCTCACATCGGTATTTACGTTGGTAATGGCCAAATGATCCATGCTAGCGATAAAGGAATTGCGTACGGTGATATTAACAGTTCGTATAACAAAAAACATTTCTTAGGATACGGTCGATTCTAGGATTTATAAAAGAATAAAACATGTGTATAAAGTCGATAGCTTACTATTTTATAAGTAGGTTATCGGCTTTTTTAAGTTTTTACGAGATGATGAGAAAGGTTTATAGTAGTGCTGGAGGTGATTGTTGATGCTAGCGGGGAAACAGTTGCTATTAGAAGAACTTTCTTCAGATTTACAGAGGGAATTAAACGATTTGAAAAAGAAGGGAGAGATCGTATGTGTACAAGGTGTAAAAAAGAAGAATTCTAAATATATGTGCCAACGCTGCGGAAATGTAGATCGGCGGCTATTTGCGTCGTTTTTATGTAAAAGGTGCAGTAAAGTGTGCGCATATTGCCGGAAGTGTATAACGATGGGGAGAGTAAGTGAATGTGCTGTACTTGTTCGCGGGATTGCTGAAAGAAAGAGAGAAAAGAATTCAAATTTGTTACAGTGGAACGGGACGTTGTCTACTGGCCAGAATTTGGCGGCGCAAGGGGTTATAGAGGCTATTAAGCAAAAAGAATCATTTTTTATTTGGGCTGTATGCGGGGCTGGGAAAACAGAGATGTTGTTTTACGGAATTAACGAAGCGCTTCAAAAAGGAGAAAGAGTTTGTATCGCAACGCCGAGAACGGATGTTGTTCTGGAATTAGCACCGAGATTGCAAGAAGTATTTCCATATATAAAGGTAGCGGCTTTATATGGAGGGAGTGTGGATAAAGAAAAAGATGCAGTACTAGTCGTTGCGACTACGCATCAATTATTACGTTATTATAGGGCGTTTCATGTCATGGTTGTAGATGAGATAGATGCTTTTCCATATTGTGCAGATCAAATGTTACAGTACGCGGTAAAACAAGCGATGAAAGAAAAAGCGGCGCGTATTTATTTAACTGCGACTCCAGATGAAACGTGGAAGCGAAAACTTAAACAAGGTAAACAAAAAGGTGTTATTGTTTCTGGGCGATATCATCGTCATCCTTTGCCAGTTCCTTTATTTTGTTGGTGCGGGAATTGGAAAAAAAACCTCATTCATAAAAGAATTCCTCGAGTTTTACTACAGTGGTTACAAACATACTTAAATAAAAAATTCCCTATTTTTTTATTCGTCCCCCATGTGCGATATATAGAAGAAATAAGCTTGTTGTTAAAACCATTAAACAATCGAATTGAAGGTGTATATGCAGAAGATCCAGGGAGAAAAGAAAAAGTAGCGGCTTTCAGAAAGGGCGAAATCCCATTATTAGTTACAACGACAATTTTAGAGCGAGGCGTAACGGTGAAAAATTTGCAAGTTGCAGTTTTAGGGGCGGAAGAAGAAATATTTTCAGAAAGTGCGCTCGTACAAATCGCGGGCCGAGCAGGGCGGAGCTTTGAAGCACCGTATGGAGAAGTCATTTATTTTCACTATGGCAAGACAGAGGCGATGGTGCGCGCGAAAAAACATATTCAAGGTATGAATAAAAATGCGAAAGAACAAGGATTGATCGATTAATGCATTGTTTACTTTGTGATGAGTGTTTTGTAGAAAAGATTAGTTGGTACACTTTTTTTGTAAAGTGTCATAGAAAATATATATGTGATAGATGTGAGCAGAAACTTTCCTATATTATAGGAAAAATTTGCATGGAATGTGGGCGGCCTTTAGAATTTGTTCCTGCCTCATTTCAAGAAGACGGTATTTGTATAGATTGTATAAGGTGGATGAAAGAGGAGGAGTATCGTTCTTTTAAAAACCGTTCGTTATATATGTATGATGATGAGATGAAAGAAATAGTAGCGCAGTTTAAGTTTCGGGGGGATGCAGAGTTAGTGCACATTTTTTATCGTCCTTTTCGAAATTTATTTCAAAAGCATTTTGCCAATGTTTCAACTGTTATCGCTGTTCCGCTTAGTAAGGGAAGGGAAATTGAACGTGGTTTTAATCAAGCTGAGTTATTAGCAACTTGTTTGCCTGTCAAAATTTCTTATCCATCATTAAGAAGAAGGGAAACAGAAAAGCAAAGTAAGAAGACACGTAAAGAAAGGGTGTCAGGAAGCAATCCTTTTTATTTTCAGGGAGAAGAGATGTTTTCTGGGCAACATATTTTACTCGTTGATGACGTGTATACGACAGGGATTACAGTTAGGCAAATCGGAAGTTTGTTATATGAAAGAGGGGCAAGAGAAGTATCTAGTTTGACACTTTGTAGAAGTTAATATGGCAGTGTCGAAAGGGATAATAAAAAGGCGATAAGTCTTCTTTGACTTCATATGTTGTCATTCGTTATAGTCAAAATATGGGGCGAATGCCCTGATTTTTAGAGTGAAGGGAATGGAATGAACATGCAAGGAAGAGTGAAATGGTTCAATGCAGAAAAGGGATTTGGGTTTATTGAGCGTGAAGATGGTGACGATGTATTTGTCCATTTTTCTGCTATTCAACAAGATGGATATAAGTCATTAGAAGAAGGGCAACAAGTAGAGTTTGACATTGTAGATGGAGCACGTGGACCACAAGCAGCTAATGTTGTGAAACTGTAGGGGATATTGTTTTTGGAAGAGAAAGCTGCGTTTGTGGCAACGTTATATATATGTAGTAGAACCTCTTGTTTTTCGCAAGGGGTTTTTGTTATAGGGTAAGTTGTCAAAAAGTTGTTTCTTTTCTGTAACGAATTGTCCACAGAAACATTCGTTATTCACGATGTTAATAGGATAAAATAAAGATAGAAACGATGCATCTTTTCATTTCAACAAAAAACGATAAAAAAATTGCAATTCTACTAATTTTTTTAAAAAAGTTAGAAGGAGTTTTTAAGCCAATGTCGAAATTATAATACATAGGCTTGAAAGGAGGAATTCATCTATGAAATTCAACATTCGTGGTGAAAATATTGAAGTAACTCCAGCATTAAAGGAATATGTAGAGAAAAAACTAAGTAAGTTAGAGCGTTATTTTGATACATTCCCAGAGATTAAAGTTAATTTAAAAGTATACTCTGACAAGCAACGTGTCGAGGTAACAATACCATTTACTGATTTATTACTTCGTGCAGAAGAAACTAATAGCGATATGTACGCTGCTATCGATTTAGTAGTTGATAAAATTGAGCGACAAATTCGTAAACATAAAACAAAAGTAAATCGTAAGTTACGTGAGAAAGGTTCTATGAAAACGAACTTTATCCTTCCAGAAGCAGTAGCTGTTTTGGATGAGGTAGAAGAAGATGAATTAGAACTTGTACGTACAAAACGATTCGATTTAAAACCGATGGACGTTGAAGAGGCAATCCTACAAATGGATATGCTAGGACATAATTTCTTCGTCTTCACAAATGCTGATACAAACGAAACTAATGTTGTATATGGCCGTAAAGATGGGAAATACGGTTTAATCGAAACTAAATAATAATTCGAAAGCGCAGCCGAAATGGCTGCGCTTTTTTTTATTTTTCGCAGCAAGGTTAAAAAAGTTTTATAAGTAGCCGATTTCATTAAGAAATGATTTTTAGGCGGTATTTCCTCAAAACAGCAGGAGAAAATTCGAAATTTAGAGAGGTGAGTTACTCTTTATTATTTGGAACAAGCATAGGAATATAGCTACCTTTACAAGTAATTCTTTGCTAGGGATATAGTATTGTTTTTAAAAATTTAACGAAATGTTCGCAAGTGTAAAAGTAATATTAAATATTCTGAAATCCATTGAAGGTGTGTTGAGGTGTTGTTACCATAATATTGTATTATATTGATTTTGTTCCTTCAGTGGAAAAATACAATCAATATAATGCTACAAATTATCGGAGGTGCTTTTAGTGGGAATTAAGAAAAAAAGTCGTTTTATGTTTGGATCTGTTTTATCGTTAGGTATTTTAGCTAGTACTTTCGCTTTAACCGAACCGGCTAAGGCTAGTACAAGGGATGACCATGTGAATTTTACCTTTAGACTTTGGAGTCCATATGATTATACTAATGCACGTCCTAAAGAGACGCCTACCTCTATGTATATGCGTGTGAAGAGCAGTGAGAAGGGCGGAGGTTCTTTCAATGTTTGGACAGAAGCAGATAAAAATAAAAATGCAGAAGATAGAAAATGGGTAAATGTTTCAGGTAAGCATGAAGGAACAGTGATACCAGGTAGAACATATCTTTTTCAAAATTATGCATATGAAATCCATGGGGAAAATGTGCCTGTGAGATTTGGTGGTTATTCTAGAGAAAATAATGCTTATCCTACTGCTTGGAGTCCTGATAGTGTAAGACCTAGTGGACCTTACATTGAATATTGATTTAGAAATTATTTATTTTATAGTACTAGAAAAAGTCGTATAGTTTCAAATCCGGATTATACGACTTTTCCTGCTATTTCATTTTTAAAATAGGAGGAGCTGTAATGAGGTTTATTTCAAAATATATTTTAGTTTGTTTTTTTATATTGAGTATTAGTTTCTTAGTTTCTTGTCAAAAGAAAGTAGATGAACCTATTGTACATATTGAAGATACTTTAACGGAAAAAGATAATTTGAAAAGTATTGAATTAAAAGGAATTAACAAAAATACTATTTTTGAACAAGTGTTTTTGGAAAGTGAAAATGGTGATGATTTCTTTCAAGGACAAATAGAAAAAAATGATAGTTTAATAGAGGATAAGCTTTCAAATAAAAAATTGAAATTAGGAGTTATACCAGAAAATTATTATGTTTTTTTGACGGGTGTTACGAATAAGAAAAAACCAACGTATCTCTTGGGACGGATTGAACAAACTGATGGAGAAGTAATTCAGTGGAAACAAGAAGTTAAGAGTGTAAAAAGAAAAGGCACAAATGATGTTTATCAGTATGAAGTTGAGTTTCCTAAATTTGAAGGAGAGAGAGCAAATGTTTCTTTTCGTTACATTTGGTTAAATAAAGAAAAGAAATGTTATGGTGTTGCGGATCAATTGTTCATATTAAAAAAGATTTAAATTTAATGGTTTATGGAGGAGCTATAGATGAGTTACTTTTTAGGAAGGATTTTAAAAGGTAGGATGTTTTGGTTGTCTTTATTTATTGTGTTAGTAATTGTTATTGCTCAATATATTGCTATGTTTGTGACAACTAAAGGATTTAACGATGCTGGGATTATAAAGGTATCCCCATATTTATCTAATATTTTATATTTTAATAGATTATCGTTTTATAGTGAGTTTTATTTACTTATATTTCCTATGCTTTCCGCAATGGCTGTAGCAGGGATTTATAGAATTGATAAAAATTATGGATTTATTTATCCTGTTATTTCTAAGATGGGAACATGTTATTATTTTAAGCTGCTTTATTTTATTAATTTTATTGTATCTTTTTTTATTATAAGTGTCCCTTTACTATTTAATTTTTATTTATATGTGATGACTTATCCAACAGTTGCTCCGCATCCAATATTAAATTATATGGCTTCTACTGTTTCGCCAACAGCTCAATTTCATATAGTTTATTATAAGTACCCTACTTTATATTTTCTAATGTATGTATTTTTAAATGGTTTATACGGTGCGGTTTTTTCGAGTTTAGCTTTATCAGTTTCGTTTTTTATAAAACGAGTTTATTTTATTTATTTAGTTCCATTTATTTTACATATTTTTTGGCTTGGTATTGGAAAAGGGATTCTCAATCCTAAAGATTATTTAATTAAAGATTTTGGCTTTTTTGAATTACAAATTTTTCTTAGTGTACTGTTATGTATTTGGTTTTGTTCTGTAGTTCTTTATTTACGGGGGAGTAGGAAGCATGTTCTTTTATAATGTTATGAAAGAAACTATAAGGATGAAATATGTTTGGTTAAGTATTCTTTTTGTACTTAATGTTAGTATCATTGGTTGCTTGTTCAATTATTTTGAACCCGGAATTGTAAAAGAGAAAATGAACGAATTGGAAGCTTTGTATAAGGTTATGTCGTTGTATAATTTGTCGACTATATTTATTCCTTTGACAATTGTTTTTTCTGTATATTCTATGTCGAACTTTTTTAGTATTTATGTTGTTTACAGAGTGAATAATGCATTGAAATTAGTTTCTATATATTATTTAAAATTATTCGTTTTTGTTTACTTTTTTGCTGGGAGTATGATTTTACAGTTGTTTTTGATGTCAACTATGATGGCTGTAACTAGTGTTGATGTAAATTATCCATTATTATTTTGCATTCAATTATTTGCGAGTGTTTTTATATGTATGATAAGTGCTTTATTGCAATTATTTTTACCTAGTTTACTTGTAATAATATGTATGATTACTGCTGTTTTATTAGATAGATTTATATTACATGGATTTTTATTTACAAATGCTTTTTATATAAATGTCTTTGAAGATGCTACTGGTTTATTTATACGCTTATTTGGCTGTTTTTTTATCTTTTTTATAAGTGTATGGATTTTATCTAAAAAAAGTTATATTTCTATGAATGATGAGACAGAGGTGGTCTAGTTTACATTATGATCTTATATTATTTGTTAAAAAGAGATTTATATGTAAGGTTTCGAGATTCCATCAAGATAATGGTTTTTTTATTCTTAATTTACGCTATTATTGCAATTGCTTTTTTATACAATCAGCCTCTTAGTAATGGTAAAGAATCTGTATTAGTAGATGTTCCCTTTTATCAATTTTTTCATGGAGTAGACTTTGTGGATTTATCTTATTTTTATAAGGAGGGGCGATTTTCTATCCCTTTTTATTGGATATTCTTTCAAATCACTCCTTTGTTGCTTGTAGGGGATTTTGCTTTTTCAGATATTCAACAGAATGGTGTTTATTTATTTCCTCGTGTTAAGAAGAAGCATTTTCTGTGGTTAACGAAAATATTATCTTTGTTTTTTTATATAATTATTATTTGGATTGGTATGTATTTTATTTGGTTTAGCGCTTACTATTTGCTTTCTTTAGGCGAGTATAATTTTTTAAATTTATATAGTCAATTTCCTTATAAGATATTAGGTACTATGCTAATTCAAATAATTATAAGCTTTTTATTAGCTTTGATTTTTGAGTTCTTAACTTTTTATATACCGATAACTATTGTTTTTGTACTAATGTTGTTGTACCTATTTTTGTCTATTTTCTTTCATAGTATTTATTTTTTAGGCTCTTTTGTTATGCCAAATCGTTGGTATTTTGTTGATCACAGTTCAATTCAATTGACTTTAGGTAATAATCAGTCTATTCAATATAATGATTTACTTTTAATGGGAGTAGTAATTGTTGTTGTAATGATTTTATTAGGTAGTTTTTGTTTTAAAAAACTAGATGTGATAGGTGAATAATTTATGGACAATTATATTAAATGTGAATGTATGACGAAAAGATTAAAAGGAAATATTGTGTTAGATAATATTAGTTTGGTAGTAAAAAAAGGCGAATTTTTAGTTTTGAAGGGGCATAATGGCTCTGGTAAAACGATGATTTTACGCGCTATATCAGGGTTAATGCGTTTGAATTCTGGAGTTGTTTATATAGATAATGAAATAATCGGAAAACAAAAGCAATTTCCTGATTCTATGGGAATATTGATTGAATATCCAAGTTTTATTCCAGGGTATACTGGTTTTCAGAATTTGAAATTTTTATCATCGATTAACAATAAAATCTCCGATGAGGAGATTTATAATATTATTCAAAGGGTTGGACTTGATAAAACAGATAAGAGAAAGTATAAAAGATACTCTTTAGGTATGAAACAACGTTTAGGGATAGCGCAAGCTTTAATGGAACAACCAAAATTACTGTTATTAGACGAGCCAACTAATGCTTTAGATAGTGATGGGATAAAAGATGTTTTAGATATTTTGAAAGTAGAAAAAGCCAAGGGAACGACTATTGTTGTAGCCAGTCATGATGTGCATGTTCTAGATAATGAAATGGTAGATCGTATTGTACATGTTAATAATGGAAAGTTGGTAGATTAAGAGTGACGAGAAAACATATCTTAATAAGTATTGGATTGTGTCTGTTGCTATGTATATTTGCTAGTTTATTAAGATTTAAAACATTAAATCTTAATAATGAATCTTATAAAGTGGTAAAAGATGAGTTTTTATCTAATAGAACTTTTGAAGATGGGCAAGGAGTTACGTTTCATGCACTCAATCCTCTTGATCCTACAAAAGTTTATGATCCCTATGAAGACCGTGAAGTAGTGACGTATGTTTTACCTTTAGATATTACAAATACAACAAATCGAGATATTAACTTGCTTAGTAATAAGTCTATTTCCGATACAATGTTTTATTCTAAAATAGGTGAGTTTTATAATTTAATCCCTTATTCAATGGAATTACCTAAAAAATATCAGTTTGATCTTGTAATACCTGCTGGTAAAACAGTACGAGGGTATATAGGGACAAATTATTTTATAGGAGATGACCCTTATAAAAATTATAAAAACTTTTCAAATGAATCAACTAAAGTGAAATTCATTTCTTGTATAAAGGATAAGAAAGGGAAATATCATGAATTAGAAATACCGATAAATTAATAAAATTTATGATTGATACAGCTATATTTTAATGGTGTTTGTAGATCTTGCAACATAACAATATCTTTTAAAGTCGGAGTTTTTTTGTAGGTGTAAGTATCTATGGATGCTGCACCTGCAAAGTTTCCGGCTTTTTGTAATTGTTGATTTAGATTTTATTAAGGAACTTCTGGTAGTCATATTCTTTAAAAGGAAACTTGAAAGAATATGACTTAGATTTAATACGAAATTTGTAACGTGAAATTGAAATAGCGAGACAGAGAAAAGGAACGTAACAAATGAAATAAAAACTTTTTTTGAATATAAGGCCCGACATCTTGCCGATTGTTGTCATAGTTATAAGACAAGTGTTACAATTATCATTAGGTATATACATTTTAGTTTTTTTAATTAGGAGAAAAATTGGCATAACATACATTTGATTTTTATAACGACTGATTGTAATAGAGAAAAAGAAAAACAATCGGAAGTTTTATTTTAATAAAAAGAGGAGCGTATTTCCTATGATCGGTATTTTAAAAAAGGTGTTTGATGTAAATCAACGCCAAATTAAACGTATGCAAAAGACAGTTGAGCAAATTGATGCATTAGAGTCATCTATTAAGCCACTAACTGATGAACAATTAAAAGGAAAGACGCTTGAATTTAAAGAACGTCTAACAAAAGGTGAAACAGTAGATGATCTACTACCTGAAGCTTTCGCGGTTGTTCGCGAAGCGGCAACTCGTGTTCTTGGAATGCGTCCATATGGCGTACAGTTAATGGGTGGTATTGCCTTACATGAAGGGAATATTTCTGAGATGAAAACGGGTGAAGGTAAAACGTTAACATCTACATTACCTGTATATTTAAATGCTTTAACAGGAAAAGGTGTTCATGTTGTTACAGTCAATGAATATTTAGCACAACGTGATGCGAGCGAAATGGGACAACTTCATGAGTTCCTTGGCTTAACGGTAGGGATTAACTTAAATAGTATGTCACGCGAAGAGAAACAAGAGGCTTATGCTGCTGATATTACGTATAGCACAAATAATGAGCTTGGATTCGATTACTTACGTGATAACATGGTTTTATATAAAGAGCAGTGCGTTCAACGTCCACTTCACTTTGCTATTATCGATGAAGTCGATTCTATTTTAGTCGATGAAGCACGTACGCCGCTTATTATTTCAGGACAAGCTCAAAAATCAACAGAGCTATACATGTTTGCAAATGCATTTGTTCGTACGTTAGAAAATGAAAAAGATTATTCATTTGATGTGAAAACGAAAAATGTAATGCTAACAGAAGATGGTATTACGAAAGCAGAGAAAGCTTTCCATATTGAAAACTTATTCGATTTAAAACATGTAGCACTTCTTCACCATATTAATCAGGGACTTCGTGCACACGTTGTTATGCACCGTGATACAGATTATGTTGTACAAGAAGGCGAAATCGTAATTGTAGACCAATTCACTGGTCGTCTTATGAAAGGTCGTCGTTATAGCGAAGGATTACACCAAGCGATTGAAGCAAAAGAAGGTGTAGAAATTCAAAATGAAAGCATGACGCTTGCAACAATTACATTCCAGAACTACTTCCGTATGTATGAAAAATTATCTGGTATGACTGGTACAGCGAAAACAGAGGAAGAGGAATTCCGTAACATTTACAATATGAACGTTATTGTAATTCCGACCAACAAACCGATTATTCGTGATGATCGTGCCGATTTAATCTTTAAATCAATGGAAGGTAAGTTCAATGCTGTTGTTGAGGATATTGTAAATCGTCATAAAAAAGGACAACCTGTTCTTGTAGGTACAGTTGCAATTGAAACTTCAGAGCTTATTTCAAAAATGTTAACGCGTAAAGGTGTACGTCATAACATCTTAAATGCGAAAAACCATGCTCGTGAAGCAGATATCATTGCAGAGGCTGGTATGAAAGGTGCTGTAACAATCGCGACGAACATGGCAGGTCG
This sequence comes from Bacillus cereus group sp. MYBK15-3, assembly GCF_051916765.1. Lineage (NCBI taxonomy): Bacteria > Bacillati > Bacillota > Bacilli > Caryophanales > Bacillaceae > Bacillus > Bacillus cereus group sp. MYBK15-3. The sequence goes on along the minus strand of NZ_JBQAHG010000005.1, from coordinate 243,208 downwards.
TGGTACAGATATTAAGCTTGGAGACGATGTGAAAAACGTTGGTTTAGCAGTTATCGGTACAGAGCGTCACGAAAGTCGTCGTATTGATAATCAGTTACGTGGTCGTGCTGGTCGTCAAGGGGACCCTGGTGTTACGCAGTTCTACTTATCGATGGAAGATGAATTAATGCGCCGATTTGGTTCAGATAATATGAAAGCAATGATGGACCGCCTTGGTATGGATGATTCTCAGCCGATTGAAAGTAAAATGGTTTCTCGTGCGGTAGAATCTGCACAAAAACGTGTTGAAGGAAATAACTATGATGCACGTAAGCAGTTACTGCAATATGATGATGTACTTCGTCAACAACGTGAAGTTATTTACAAACAGCGTCAAGAGGTAATGGAGTCTGACAACTTACGCGGCATTATTGAAGGTATGATGAAATCTACAGTAGAACGTGCTGTTGCCCTTCATACACAAGAGGAAATTGAAGAAGATTGGAACATTAAAGGTCTTGTTGACTACTTAAATACAAACCTTCTTCAAGACGGAGATGTAAAAGAAGAAGAATTACGTCGCCTTGCTCCTGAGGAAATGAGCGAACCGATTATCGCGAAATTAATAGAGCGATACAATGAAAAAGAAAAGCTTATGCCAGAAGAGCAAATGCGTGAGTTTGAGAAGGTTGTTGTATTCCGCGTTGTAGATACGAAATGGACAGAGCATATTGATGCGATGGATCACCTTCGTGAAGGTATTCATTTACGTGCTTACGGTCAAATCGATCCACTTCGTGAGTACCAAATGGAAGGGTTCGCGATGTTCGAGTCAATGGTTGCCTCTATTGAAGAGGAAATTTCTCGTTACATTATGAAAGCTGAAATTGAACAAAACTTAGAACGTCAAGAAGTTGTTCAAGGTGAAGCTGTTCATCCTTCTAGCGATGGCGAAGAAGCAAAGAAAAAGCCAGTTGTAAAAGGTGACCAAGTGGGCCGCAACGATTTATGTAAATGTGGTAGCGGTAAAAAATATAAAAACTGCTGTGGTATCGTTCAGTAATATAGGACGGTAGCTTTGGCTGTTTTGCAAACTTTTATATCAAAAATGTATAATTAAGAAGGATTAAACTCTCTCCGTAATAAGTGGAGAGAGTTTCCCTTGTTTTCATACGAAAGTAACAGCAATTACATAGAGGTGAAGGAAATGGAATTAGTAGAAATTAGACAGGAATTAGAGAAAATGGCTAAGCGATTAGCGGCTTTTAGGGGGTCTCTTTGACCTCCCTACTAAGGAGAAACAAATTGCAGAATTAGAAGAAAAAATGATGGGCGCAGGATTTTGGGATGACCAACAAGGCGCGCAAGCTGTAATTAATGAAGCGAATGCGTTAAAAGATATGGTTGGAAAGTTCCGTCAGTTAGATGAGACGTTCGAAAATTTAGAAATCACGCATGAGCTTTTAAAAGAAGAGTATGATGAAGATTTACATGAGGAATTAGAATCAGAAGTAAAAGGCTTAATTCAAGAAATGAATGAGTATGAGCTTCAGTTACTATTAAGTGATCCTTATGATAAAAATAATGCGATTTTAGAATTACATCCAGGTGCAGGTGGAACTGAGTCACAAGACTGGGGTTCTATGTTATTACGTATGTACACACGCTGGGCTGAAAAACGCAGATTCAAAGTAGAAACGGTTGATTATTTACCAGGTGATGAAGCTGGTATTAAGAGTGTAACTTTATTAATTAAAGGTCATAACGCTTACGGTTACTTAAAAGCAGAGAAAGGTGTACATCGTCTTGTACGTATTTCACCATTCGATTCTTCAGGGCGCCGTCATACATCGTTCGTATCTTGTGAAGTTGTACCAGAGTTCAATGATGAAGTTGAAATCGAAGTACGTACAGAAGACTTAAAAATTGATACGTACCGAGCAAGTGGAGCTGGTGGGCAGCACGTAAATACGACAGATTCAGCAGTTCGTATTACACATACACCGACAAATACGGTTGTAACATGTCAGTCGGAGCGTTCTCAAATTAAAAACCGTGAGCATGCGATGAAAATGTTAAAAGCGAAATTATATCAAAAGAAACTAGAAGAGCAACAAGCAGAATTAGATGAAATTCGCGGAGAGCAAAAAGAAATCGGATGGGGTAGCCAAATCCGTTCTTACGTATTCCACCCGTATTCTCTTGTAAAAGACCATCGTACAAATACGGAGGTTGGTAACGTACAAGCTGTTATGGATGGAGAGATTGATCCATTTATTGATGCTTACTTACGTTCTCGCATCTAATAAGCGTAAAAAAAGCCAACGAAATTGTTGGCGCATGCTGAGGACAATAGAGGATATAAAGAATTTGATTCTATTTTTATAGATGAAGTAAAGAGGAAGAGAAGTTGGAAACGACAACTTCTCTTTTTGATGGGATTATATGTAGATTACAATGCTGTATATTGTTTTGTAAAAAGTAGAGAATAGTAAAATAGAGCGGTAATAGGGTAAAGATTTATATAGAACTTTTCTAATTTTTCTTTTAAAAAGGATACTTTATAGAAGTTTTTTAAGTTGTTCACAGAATTGAAACAACTTATGAAAGCTTTATTTTATCAAGGTTCTCACTGTATTTTTGAGGAATATGAAATACACCTTAGTTTTTCTATATAAAGATAATGCTTATAATGAAAATGAGTGTGTTAGGAATAAAAAGAATATCAACAATGGGGAGCGATAGAAGTGAAAAAGAAATTGTTGGCTATTGCGCTAGGGACATCGGTTGTTTTTGCTTTAGGAGCATGCGGAAATAAAGAAGAGAGTAAGTCTTCGAAACAGTCTGCAAGCACAGACAGCGCAGAACAAATTTTCCAAAGAAGTTGTGCGGGATGTCACGCAACAGATTTATCAGGGGCAACTGGACCTGATTTAAGAAAAGTAGGCGGTAAGTACGACGCTGCAGATATTGAAGAGATTATTAAAAAAGGCCGTGGTTCAATGTCACCAGGACTTATTCAAGGTGAAGATGCGAAAAAAGTATCTGAATGGTTAGCTGAACATAAATAAAAAGGTGAAATGGGCGAGTTGATAATATAGTCAGCTCGTTTTCCTTTTTTCTGGTATGTAACATAACTGTAACAAAAATGTATCCAAATTGGAAACCGTTTGATGTTACAATGGGGTTTGTAGAATTTTGCTGAAATATATTACATAGAGTGGTATTGCTTATGAGAAAGCATAAGTAAACTACCTTCAACAAGGATGACTAAATGAAAATGAAGGATGTCTTTTATTTTCAGATGTACAGAAAAGTATTTCGAAAAAAATCATTAAGTATTGGGTGATAAATAATGATAAAAATGACGAATGTTTATAAGGAGTACCCGAATGGTATGAAAGCCATTGCTGGTCTTACAGTTAACATTAAACAAGGTGAATTCGTATACGTAGTTGGACCGAGTGGAGCCGGGAAATCTACATTTATTAAAATGATGTATCGTGAAGAGAAACCATCTACAGGATCTATTAATGTAAATGGACTTACTATCGAAACATTGGCAGAAAGAGACGTTCCGTATTTTCGTCGTCAATTAGGCGTAATTTTCCAAGATTTTAAATTGCTACCTAAATTAACGGTATATGAGAATGTTTCGTTTGCTTTAGAAGTAATTGAAGAAGAACCGGATGCAATTCGTGAGCGTGTAACAGAAGTGCTAGGTCTTGTAGGCCTTGAAGATCGTGCAGACGCACTTCCAAGTGAGCTTTCAGGTGGGGAGCAACAACGTGTGGCTATTGCAAGAGCAATTGTAAATAGACCAAAGGTTGTAATTGCCGATGAGCCAACAGGTAACTTAGATATTGAAACAGCTCTTGATATTATGAATATTTTTACTCGCATTAATGAGCGCGGCACAACGATCGTTATGGCGACGCATAATGCAGATATCGTAAATACAATCCGTCATCGTGTAATCGCGATTGAAGGCGGAAAAATTGTTCGAGATGAGATTGAGGGAGGATACGGATATGAAGGCTAAGACCCTTAGTCGACATTTGCGAGAAGGTGTAAAGAATCTATCACGTAACGGATGGATGACATTTGCTTCTGTTAGTGCAGTAACAGTTACATTATTACTTGTAGGTGTCTTTTTAACAGCGATTATGAATATGAACCATTTTGCGACGAAAGTAGAGCAAGATGTAGAGATTCGTGTACACATTGATCCAGCTGCAAAAGAAGCGGATCAAAAGAAATTAGAAGAAGATATGAGTAAGATTGCAAAAGTAGATTCTATTAAATATTCTTCTAAAGAAGAAGAGTTAAAACGTTTAATTAAAAGCTTAGGTGATAGTGGAAAAACGTTTGAGTTATTTGAACAAGATAACCCACTTAAAAACGTATTCGTTGTAAAAGCAAAAGAACCAACCGATACAGCGACAATCGCGAAGAAGGTTGAAAAAATGCAGTTTGTTAGTAATGTTCAGTACGGAAAAGGGCAAGTTGAACGATTATTTGATACTGTAAAAACTGGTCGTAACATTGGGATTGCGTTAATTGCTGGCCTTTTATTCACAGCGATGTTCTTAATCTCTAATACAATTAAAATTACAATTTATGCTCGTAGTACAGAAATTGAAATTATGAAACTTGTTGGTGCAACAAACTGGTTTATTCGTTGGCCATTCTTGCTAGAGGGATTATTCTTAGGAGTATTAGGATCAATTATTCCAATTGGCCTAATTCTAATTACGTATAATTCGTTGCAAGGTGTGTTTAATGAAAAACTTGGCGGAACAATTTTCGAGCTTCTACCATACAGTCCGTTCGTATTCCAATTAGCTGGTTTACTAGTGTTAATCGGTGCTTTAATCGGTATGTGGGGAAGTGTAATGTCAATTCGTCGCTTCTTAAAAGTATAAAAAGTTGCAAACATAATTCGTACAAGCTTATCATATAGTAGAAATAGGTAAAGGCATCACACACTGTGTGATGCCTTTTGCTACACCACCTGTGTGTTTTGGAAAGGGGAATTCCGCATTGAAACGTAGAGTTGCAATTATTGGAATGGTTGTTGCATTTTTAATTGGTGCTGGCGGAATGTTTGCAGGCATGTCTGTATTTGGGGTTAACCCATCAGAAGTAACGCAAACAATTTCGAGTGGGAATGCTAGCACTGCGCAAGGGAATTTGGCAAAAATTAATGAGGCGTATGCACTAATTGATTCACGTTATGTGGAAGACGTGAAAGATGAAAAGTTAGTTGAAGGTGCAATACAAGGTATGTTGTCTACGCTGAAGGACCCTTATTCCACGTATATGGATAAAGAAACAGCCAAACAGTTTAGTGAATCGCTTGATCCCGAATTAGAGGGGATTGGGGCTGAGGTGAACAAGACGGACGGTAAGCTTATTATCGTATCGCCAATTAAAGGTTCACCAGCAGAAAAGATAGGAATTAAACCGAATGACCAAATTTTATCTGTAGATGGAAACAGTGTGAAAGACTTATCACGTGAAGAAGCAGTATTAAAAATTCGTGGTAAAAAGGGAACGACTGTCGCAATTGAAATTAAACGTGCGGGAGTAACTGATCCGATCGTATTTAAAATTAAGCGTGAAAAGATTCCAATCTTTACAGTATTTAGTTCTGTGAAGCAAGAGAGTGGAAAAGATATCGGTTATATGCAAATCACTTCTTTTGCTGAAAATACAGCGAAAGAATTTAAGGATCAGTTAAAAGAGTTAGAGAAGAAAAATATAAAAGGCTTAGTTATTGACGTGCGTGGTAATCCTGGTGGCTATTTAAATAGTGTAGAAGATATACTAGGGGAAATTATGACGAATAAAAAGCCGATGCTACAAGTAGAGCAGCGAAATGGTGAGAAGAAGAAATTCTCTACGGAACTGAAAGAGAGAAAACCATATCCAATTTCAGTATTAATTGATAATGGAAGTGCTTCTGCTTCAGAGATTTTAGCGGGTGCGCTAAAAGAAGGAGAAGGATACGATTTAATTGGTGAAAAGACATTTGGTAAAGGTACTGTCCAGCAAGCTGTTCCATTTAAAGACGGCAGCAACATTAAATTAACGATGTTTAAATGGTTAACACCGGATGGGAACTGGATTCATAAAAAAGGAATCGCGCCAACAGTAGAAGTGAAGCAACCAAATTATTATCATGCGACACCAATTCAAATTGAAAAAACACTTTCATACAATTCAAATGATGTACAAGTAAAACATGCTCAAGAAATGCTTAAGAGCTTAGGGTATGTACCAGGTCGTGAAGATGGATACTTTAGTAAAGAGACAGAATCGGCTCTGAAAGCATTCCAAAATGCAAATGAGATGGAAGCGACAGGACAGCTTGATAAAAAGACAGCTGAAGCGATTCAAACTAAAATTATCGAAAAAATTCGTTCTGGAGAAAATGATCTACAATTACAGTCAGCATTAAAATTAATGGCAAAATAAGAAGAAATACAGGCAGTTTGCTGCCTGTATTTTTTTGTGTTAAACAAACGTTTGTTTAGTTATGATAATATAAAAAGAAAGAATGATATAAATGGTGGTGAATGAGTTCATGGAGGCGTGGATTTTTGAAATAATGCGGGCAGTTGGACGTTTTTTCTTACACCCTGCTGTCTATATATTTGTAATAAGTAGTATCTTCGTTGGATACTTACGTATGTTAAGAGAACGAAAAGATTTTTCTTTTAAAGTTTATGATATTTGGTTTGAACTGCGAACCTCTCTATTTGCAGGGATTGGATACGGATTAGTAGTATCTATTGTTACGATTGGGCTTGGACTTGTTGTTTCTAAAGCGAGCTTATGGGCCATTTTAATTTGGACGTTACTATTTGGATTAACGGCTATGTATCGATATTTATCGGCAGCTTATACATTTAGCATTGCGATTGTATGTGTTCTATTATCTTCTAAGCTACCAGTTTCCTTTTTACAGCTTCGAGAAGGTGAAGAGAGTACCATTGTATCCCTTGTTATTTTACTAGGCGTTATGCTTATTGTAGAAGGCTTATTGATTTCTAAAAACGCAGTAGGATATTCGACGCCAAGGATTAGGAAGGGGAAGCGTGGATTAAAGATTGGTTTACACGAATCAAAGCGTTTATGGATCGTTCCTATTTTTATTCTTGTACCGGGTGATGCGGTAACGCAGTTTATTTCATGGTGGCCTGTCGTTTCAATCGGTTCAAATACATATTCTCTATTCCTCGTTCCATTTTTAATTGGATTTATGAGAAAGATTAAAAGTTATGAGCCGACGGAAGCTTTATTATTTACAGGAAGACGTGTTTATGGATTAGCAGGATTTGTGCTCGTTTTAGGAATCGCAAGTTATTGGTGGCACGTACTTGCAATTATCGCGATGGGAGTCGCAATGCTTGGGCGTTTCACAATCTCGATGCAAGAGAAAATTGCCGATGAAACAAGACCAGCATATTTTGCTGCACGCAATGATGGGCTCGTTGTACTAGATACAATTCCAAATACAATTGGAGCAGAGCTAAAATTACTGCCTGGAGAAATTATTACGAAAGTAAATGGAGTCATTCCAAAAAGCGCCGAGGAATTTTATGATGCGCTTCAAACGAAGACGACAGGAGCATTTTGTAAATTAGAAGTATTAGATACAAATGGTGAGCTTCGTCTTGCACAAACTGCATTATATGCTGGTGGACATCACGAATTAGGTATTGTATTCGTTGAACAGGAGCATGAGTGGGATTCGGAAGCGATGTAATAGAAGGAATGGTATCACCTTGTGGTGGTACCTTTTTTATTTTTGGGGGAGGGGAGAGTAGTTAGTAAATGAAATTTATATCGGCGATTATCCGAATATATCAGCGCAACTTGAAATATATCGGCGATTTTGCAAATATATCAGCGCAACTCGAAATATATCGGCGATTATTCGAATATATCGACTTTCCAGCAAAAAACGACAACTATCGCAAAGCTTATTTTCAGTTTCATAGACGGATAACTTGAATAATTATTTGATAATGGTTATCATTTAGGGAGTCTTTTTAATTTTGGAAAATGGAGGTAAGATATGCTGCGTAAATTTTTCTCGTACTATAAACCGTATAAAGGTTTATTTATACTCGACTTTTCTTGTGCGGTTGTCGCAGGATTATTAGAACTCGGCTTCCCGCTTATCGTAAATCAATTTATTGATAAGTTATTGCCAGGGCAAAACTGGACGCTTATTTTATGGGCTTGTTTCGGTTTACTCGCAGTTTATATGTTAAATGCAGGCTTACAATATGTCGTTACATATTGGGGACATATGCTTGGTGTTAACATTGAAACAGATATGAGGCAGAAATTATTTGATCATATTCAAAAGCTATCATTCAGATTTTTTGATAATAATAAAACAGGTCATTTAATTTCACGCCTTACAAACGATTTAATGGAAATTGGGGAAATTGCTCACCATGGACCGGAAGATTTATTTATCGCCGTAATGACTTTAGTTGGGGCATTTTCATTTATGATGATGATTAACTGGAAGTTAGCGTTATTAACGTTCTTCGTCATTCCATTCCTATTATGGTTAGCACTTTACTTCAATAAAAAAATGACAGGTACATTTAGACGTTTATTCTCAGACGTTGCTGATTTTAATGCATGCATTGAGAACAATGTTGGGGGAATTCGTGTTGTACAAGCATTCGGAAATGAAAAGTTTGAGAAAGAGCAATTTGCTGTCAACAACGCTCGTTTCCGTACAACGAAATTAATGGCGTATAAAATTATGGCGTTAAATTCATCGATTAGTTATATGCTCATGCGGCTCGTAACGCTCTTCGTCTTAATATGCGGTACATGGTTTGTTCTGCAAGGAGAATTAACGTACGGTGGATTTATCGGATTCGTTCTATTAACGAATATTTTCTTCCGCCCAATTGAAAAAATTAACGCGGTAATCGAAAGCTATCCGAAGGGAATCGCTGGTTTTAAAAGGTATGTAGAGCTTCTTGAAACAGAGCCTGACATTGTAGACTCTAAAGATGCAATGGAAGTTAAACATGTACATGGTGATATTCAATATAACAACATTACGTTCGGATATGAAAATAAAGAACCAATTTTAAATGACATTAGTTTGAAAATACATGCAGGTGAAACAGTTGCGTTCGTTGGACCATCAGGAGCTGGGAAAACGACTTTATGTAGCCTATTACCACGTTTTTATGAGCAATCATCTGGATCAATTCAAATTGATGGAATTGATACGAAAGATATGACATTATCTTCACTTCGTAAGCAAATTGGAATTGTGCAGCAAGACGTGTTCTTATTTTCAGGAACAATTCGTGAAAATATCGCTTACGGAAATTTAAAGACATCAGAGGCTGAAATTTGGCAGGCAGTAAAACGTGCGCAGTTAGAAGATTTAATTTACTCACAGCCGGACGGTTTAGATACTGTTATCGGTGAGCGCGGTGTGAAACTTTCAGGTGGACAAAAGCAGCGTCTAGCTATTGCTCGTATGTTCTTAAAAAACCCACCAATTTTAATATTGGATGAAGCAACTTCTGCACTAGATACAGAGACGGAACTTGCGATTCAAAAATCGCTTGCTGAACTATCTGTTGGTCGTACAACATTAGTTATCGCTCACAGACTTGCAACGATTAAAAATGCAGATCGCATCGTCGTTGTAAATAAAGATGGCATTGCAGAACAAGGTTCACATAATGAATTAATTGAGCAAGGCGGAGGATACAGTAGGTTATACGAAGCTCAGTTTAGTTCGTAAATATAATTTGTACTGAATTAGTGCACCATAAGTAGGTAAAAATCTCATATGGGAGGCTATAAAGTATGATTGTAACAACAACGTCTACAATTCAAGGAAAAGAAATTATTGAGTATATCGATATCGTCAATGGAGAAGCGATTATGGGCGCGAATATCGTTCGTGATCTTTTCGCTTCTGTTCGTGACGTTGTCGGTGGTCGTGCTGGCGCTTATGAAAGTAAATTAAAAGAAGCGCGCGACATCGCAATGGAAGAGATGAAAACTTTCGCAAGACAAAAAAATGCAAATGCAATTGTTGGTATTGACGTGGATTACGAAGTAGTTCGCGAAGGTATGTTAATGGTTGCGGTGAGCGGGACTGCTGTCCGTATTTAAAGTAAAAGCCGTGCTGATGCACGGCTTTTTACTTTGTATGTCGAAGTTTCAATATTTCTTGGGAAATGTGGAAGGCCCCGTCGATATATAGGGAAGACATCAGAGCGCTTCTTTACATTTTTGAATTTGAGTTAATAATTTTGCGTATTCTTGTTCGAGAGATGTGATGTCATCGTGATGATTTGGAATGGAAATCCGGCCGATGACTTCTGTTAATTTTGTTTGTAATCGTAACAATTCTTGCTCAGTAACGTTTACAGAATCTCCAGTGGTTCTTTTTGTGTATTGCTCGTAATTACCGTGGAAGATTCTTGGTTCACTCTCATCTACTTGTAGAATATGGTCTGCAACAGAGCGAATAAAGGCACGGTCATGGCTAATGAAAAGTATTGTGCCAGGATATTCTTGTAACATGGTTTCTAATTCTTCTTGCGTTGCTAAGTCTAAATAGTTTGTCGGTTCATCTAGCAGAAGCATATTATAGTTTCCTAAAAATACTTTTGCGAGTGCAACCTTCATTCGTTCACCCCCGCTTAGAACGTGCACAGGTTTATGAACATCCTCACGGCGGAATAGAAGTCGTGCAAGTATTGTTCGAACGAATGCTTCTGTATAGTTTGTTTCTTCTAGAACATTTTCTAAAATGGTTTTATCTGTTTTTAAAATAGATAATGTTTGTTCGAAGTATCCAATTTTACAACTTTTCGATAGTTGCATGCCACGCTCGTTTGTGAGAAGCATGTTGAACAAAGTGGTTTTGCCGCTTCCATTTGCCCCTAAAACGGCAAGCTTTGCACCAGGGGCAATAGTTCCATTCATATTTTTAAATAGTGTGCGATCGCCTATTTTCTTTGTTGCTTTATTGAATTGTACTGCCACCTTACTATGAATGGGGGTATGGTATTGCGCGTCAAATTGAGCTTGAGAAAGATCCTTTGGCTTTTCCTTCTTTTCTAGTTTTTCGAGACGTGTCTCTAATGCTTTCGCTGCTTTGCTAACCTGTTCTTGGCCGTGAGCCCCACTTAACCTATAAAGTCTAGATTCAGATGAACTGAACCGTGTTGGGATTTTTGTCATGTTAGAAGCACGTTGCTTTCTTTGTAGAATGGACTGTTCTAAACGATTTTTTTCTTGTACATATTGCTCATATTCTGCTTGTTTTTGTATTCGTTCACGTTCTTTTTGTTTTCGATAGTTTGAATAATTCCCTTTGTATTCTTGAATAGTACCGTCTTCAATTTCAATAATTTTGGTACATATATTATCTAGAAATTCACGATCATGCGATATTAAAACAAGTGCTCCTTTATAAGAAGAAAGTGCCTTTTCTAATTGCTCTGTACCGACCATATCTAAGTGGCTTGTTGGTTCATCAGCGAATAAAATGCCTGCATTTTGTTCGAGAGCATGGGCAATCTTTAGCCGCATTCGTTCACCGCCGCTCATTGCGTCGGTAACGTTTGAAATACTCCATTTTCCTTTTGCAAGAGAAGAAGCGGTTTCCGGTAGTTCTTCGCTAAGCTGAGGAATGATGCTGATAGAACTATGATGAGTTACTATGCCTCTGTCAGCTTTTATTTCTTTACTTAATATTTGTAATAACGTAGATTTACCAGCTCCGTTGACTCCGACAATTCCTATGCGATCCTGTGCTTGAATTTCCAGTGATGGTAATGTAAATAGTGTGCGATCACCAAAGCTCTTTTCAATATTACTTGCGAATAAAATAGTCATAAAAAAACCTCCCTAGTTTCACTAGAGAGGATAAACGTCGCCCTTGTATGTAAAAAATCGTACATAAATAAACAATTTTTTACATGATCGTTTCGAAAGAAAGTATCGACAAATGGACAGACTAATCCCCTGCTAGTTTTCATCATTTTTGTTCACTATTTGTGATGGATGAAATAAATAAGAGAATTAGAACTTCATTGGTCAAAGTACCTTCCTTTCATAATATTACTTTTATTGTATGCGCATACAAAAGGGTTTGTCAAACTTATTTCTGTTCGCTATTTTTGAATTTATTATTATACAATTGTGCTTTTGCCAGCGCCTCAGCATCGTTTTTAATTTCATCCAGTCCATTCGCATCCCCAATAACATAACCTTCAAATGAAGAGCCAACAAAATCAAAGATATATTGGAATTGAGCAATAAGCGGTAATGCTTTTAGCTTTGGATTGTCCCCGCCAACGATGACAACGTACATTTTTTTGCCTTTCATTTTTTCTTTGAAATGAAGGGATGTATCGCGCAAGCTTTGTGACCAGCGATCAACAAAGTTTTTCATATGTCCACTCATTCCATACCAGTATAGCGGTGTAGCAAAGATAATTGTGTCGTGCTCTAGCATGCGGTTGGTTAACTGCTTATAGTCATCATTTACAGGTTGGAATCCTGCTGCATCATGACGTTGGTCTGTAATAGGATAGACGGTATGATCACGCAAATAAATTTGTTCTGTTTCAATGCCCTCTATCATCATATGTGTTAAAGCTTCTGTATTTCCGTTTTGTCTTGAACTACCATGTATAACAAACATGTAATCATCCCTTTTCTTTTGCATGTTTTAGGAGTGAAATGTGTTTTTGCAAATTCGTTTGGATGTTGGAAAGCAATGAGATTTGCTTTGTTACTTCATTGAGTTTATCTTCGTAAAGCGTAAGGATACTGCTGCACGGATTGTCGTACAGGTGCGGTTCAATTTCAAGGCAGCGCAGCATCCTTGCCGTCTCTTCTAAATTTAAGCCAATTTGTAAGTACATTTGAATAAGCTCCACTTTTTCGATGGCACTTTCATCAAAATCACGGTAGCCATTTGCAAGGCGCTTAGAAGGGAGTAATCCCTTTTCTTCGTAATGTCTTAGTGATCTTTCACTAACGCCAGTTTCTTTTGATAATTCTCCAATTCGCAATGTATTTCACTCCTTTTACATGTATTGTAAACCTTCACACTAATGTGAAGGTCAACTCTGTTTTTTTGCAAAAAAATCTACATGATTTAAGAACACTTGAATGGCTTTAGATGGAATGAAATATTTACCGCGCACGATGGAGAACGGACGGATTAGTTGTTCATTGGGAACTTCGACGTGGAATAGTTCTTTTGCCAGTAGCTCTTTCCGTACAGTCCAATCGGAAAGGATAGCGATGCCAAGCCCGGCAGCGACGGCTTCCTTTACGCTTTGTATACTACTGAATGTAAAAAATCGTTTCATTTTTAAATGGTGTTGATGAATAAAGCGGTCACTATAAGCGCGTGTACCAGAACCACTTTCTCTTAATACCCATACTTGATCTTGGAGTGTACTTTCATTTATTTCATTTGTGCGGAGCAATGGATGATTTGGCGGGACGACGAGCTTCATTTCATCTTGCATAAATGTTTCAACATCTACGTCGGCGTATACGACTTGTCCTTCCACTAGGCCGATATCAATTTGATTAGAGCGAAGGCTTTGCAAAACGTCTTCTGTATTTGAGATGAAAGTATGAACTTCGACGTGTGGATTTTCATTCGCATAGTTAGCCAGTATTTTTGGAAGTAAGTATTCGCCAATTGTAAAACTAGCACCAATGCGAAGTGTTCCTGTTACAACGTTATGTAGTTCATTAATTTCTTGTTTAGCATCTTCGTAAAGAGAGAGCATTTGCTTTGCATGTATATATAATATGTTTCCAGCTTCAGTAACTTGGACGTGCTTCGGGGAGCGTTGAATAAGTGTAGTGCCAAATTCGTTTTCTAAGTTGCGTATATGCATACTTACTCCAGGCTGTGAAAGGTTTAATAATTCTGCTGCATGGGAGAAGTGTTTCTGTTCAACGACAGTAACAAAAATTTTTAAAATGTCTACGTTCATATAATGGGCTCCTTTCTTTTTCTATTATCTTATCATAAGTATTTCTAATGATAGAGATTTGGTATTGGTATTAAACTTATTATAGAAACTCTCTTATAATGTAAGTAGAAAGAACATGCATGTTCCAATACGATTATTGGAGTGGTTCAAAATGGAACAAACACTTGTTATACAAAAGAAGAAGCGTTTTGGATTTTCGCAAGGAATTGGGATTACATTATTAATCGCAATTGCCGCGAAATATTTAGCAGAGCTTCCATTTTTAAATATTATGGGACAATTAGTAATTGCTATTCTAATTGGGATGGTTTGGCGTGCGGCAATTGGAGTCCCTCAAGATGCGATTGCAGGGACGAACTTTGCGAGTAAGAAGTTGCTGCGCTTTGGAATCATCTTACTTGGAATGCGATTAAATCTTGTTGATATTGCGAAGGCAGGGCCGAAAGTATTGGTCATCGCAGCGGTTGTTATTACATTTACGATTTTCGTTGTATATGGACTAACGAAAGTATTTAAGGTAGAAAAGAAACTTGGGATTTTAACAGCATGTGGTACAGCAATTTGCGGGGCGGCAGCGGTCGTGGCAATTGCGCCGCAAGTGAAAGCAAAAGATGATGAAACGGCAGTTGGGGCTGCAATTATTGCTATTTTAGGTACGATATTTACGCTTATTTATACGTTATTATATCCAGTGCTTGGCCTATCTCCATATGGTTACGGTGTATTCTCAGGGGCCACGCTGCATGAAATTGCTCATGTTATCGCAGCCGCGGCGCCAGGAGGAAGTACGGCTATAGACATCGCAGTTATCGTGAAGCTAACGCGCGTTGCAATGCTCGTACCAGTAGCAATTTTAATTGGATTATGGTTTGGAAAGAGTGAAGGAAGCAAGGAAAAAAGATCGTGGCGCGACCTTCCAATTCCATGGTTCATTTTCGGATTTTTAGCGATGAGTGCCGTGCATTCGCTCGGGATTATTCCAGAAGTTGTTGCGGGATACATTGTTGTCATTGCTTATATGCTAATCGCAATGGCGATGGCAGGACTTGGTTTAAATGTAGAGTTTAAAACGTTCCGTAAGTTAGGAAGCAAAGCGTTCGTGGCGGGGCTGATTGGCTCGGTTTGCTTATCGGTTCTTGGATACGTTCTTGTATATGCGCTAGGATTTATGTAGTAGAGGAGAAAGCTGTTCCCGAAGGTATTTGGGGACAGCTTTTTCTTATGATTATAGTAGCGCTACGGATGTCGATATATTTGAAAAATCGCCGATATAAATGGAGTTGCGCTGATATATTTGGGAAATCGCCGATATAATTTAAGTTGCGCTGATATATTAAAAAAATCGCTGATATAAATTGAATTACTCTTGTACTTCGTTAGAGTAGATGTTTAATGAAAAATTTTTCTAAAATTTGTAAGGATATCTTTACTTATAACTGGAAAATATTTATAATTTAAGTAAAGATATCTTTACTTTTGAAGGTGGAGCCTATGGGTGTGAAAAATAAAATAAAAGAGTTAAGAAAGCAAAATCATATAACGCAAGTTGAAATGGCAAAGGCGATGCAAGTGACGCGGCAGACGATAGTGGCGATTGAAAACCATCATTACAATCCGAGTCTAGAGTTATCTTTAAAAATCGCCAAGTATTTTGGAGTGAAGGTGGAGGAAATCTTTACGTTGGAGCAAGGGGAGAGAAAATGAACGATAAGTTTGAGAGATTTCAATTAGAGTAAACGTTTAAATATATAAGGATTGGTTTTGATTTATTAATTAGTATCGCATCAACGAGCGTATTAGCAACAAAGAATAATAGATAGAAAAAGGGGAACTGGGATGGGATTACCGGTATTATGTGTCGCTACGGCTATTTTTGCTTTGTTTTGGGGAATGCAGAACTTCTCTCGTAATCCAGTACCGAGTATTTGTATTATGCTTGGCACTGTAGGTTTATCATATTATTTATTAGTGTCAGCTCATTATCATAAAACAGCAACGAGTGTTGTCGTTGGAGCACTTATTTTATTTTGTGGGCGCGCTGTACAAAAAGGATTACTTCCGTAAAAGCTGTTTATACGAAGAGTATAAACAGCTTTTTGTATTTTTTTAACAAAAGTATTGAAAGTGACGTTACGTCATCTTTTATAATGAAGGGGAAGAGGTGATGGTAGTGATTTCAATACGACGATTGACGAAAGAAACAGGGGTAACAGTACGTACATTACGTTATTATGATCAAATAGATTTATTAAAGCCGAGCGGGAAAACAGAAGGCGGTCATCGTTTATATAGTGAAGCTGACGTAATACGTCTCCAACAAATTTTATTTTTAAAGGAAATGGGATTTTCATTAAAAGAGTCTGCGAATATGTTAGTAAAAGGTGAGCTTAACTTAAAGGATTCGCTTGAAAAACAACTTCGATTTGTACAGGAAGAACAAAAGAAATTCAATCGAATGGAGCGCGTTTTACAAGCAGTTGTTTATTCGGTAGATGTGGAGGGAGAGCTCGATTGGAAAGTTATGTTTGAACTGATCCAGCTTTCGAAACAGTCTTCTCGTATACGTGAAATATTTCAAAATGATGTATTTTCAAAGGAAGAACAAAAATTGCTTCATAATTTGCCAAATATGAGTGAAGAAGATCCGAATGTTTTAGAGTGGGTAGATTTATTAAAGCAATTTCGCACTTTTATGAAAGATTGTAAAGAAACTGCAAATGATGAGGTACAACGGGCAACGAAGAGATTAATGCAGAAGTGTTTAGAAATGGCCAATGGTGATGAAGCATTTTTAGATAAGTTATGGGAAGTTAGAAAATCGAAGGAAGATTCACAGAAAATGAGCATGTATCCAATTGAAGAAGAACTTTTAGTATATATGGATGAGGCTTTTCGTATTTATGATGAAAGGGAGAAGGATAAATGAGTATACTTGCAGAATATCGTTGGTATTTTTTAATTGGGGCAGAAATTGTATTTTGGTTATCAGCTATCGGTTTCTTTTTACTTCGCTACGGATTCCGTTTGAAAAGAGCAAGCTTTATTATGGGGATTGTACTACTCATAAATGAAGTGTTTATTTTAACTTTAGGGGTAGTGGACTATTATCAAACAGGAAAGTTCTCTAACTTTCAGATTATTACTGTAATCATTTTATTGTATGCAGTTTTCTACGGGAAAAAGGATTTAAAGAAGCTTGATATATTTGTACAAAAATCAGTTGCGAAATGGCGTAATGAACCGGCGCCTATTATTGAAGAACAGGTAGAATTAACAGGTATGGCCTATGCAAAGCAGGAAATAAAAAATTGGGTATTACATCTTGTTTTATTCGTTGGTGTGCACATATTCTTTTTCTTCGCGTATGGATTTATTCCATTTGAACAATGGGGTAATTGGTTAGAATCGGGAATCGTTTTAAATAAAGCTGCAAGTCGCGTGAGTCAAGTGTGGGCGATTATATTTTTAGTTGATACAGCGATTTCATTTTCATATGTGATTTTTCCGAAGAAGGAGAAAGGAAAAGAAAAGCTACTTTCATAATTGAAAATAGCTTTTCTGGTATACAAATAATTTTTATAGGAGAGGATGACAATAGGAAAAAGAACCAGTTTTATAAGTCTATTTCTCTTTAGTTTAGTAGCATGTTCACCATCTAGCACTACAATTGATAAGAAGAATGATGTCATTTTAAAGGGAGCAGGAATTCTCAATCTAGATAAATTTGAAAAGTTCGTTTTGAATGTCGAGCAAAGGGAAGTTGATAAAATAAGAATTGTACAGTATACCCTTGAAGGGGATCTGATTTTTCAAACGTTAGAGTATAGTGGGAACGATATATTTTATGTGTCAGATAATAGAAAAGACAAATTTGCTGGGAAGGATAAAGGGTTATATAAAGATAGTTGTAAAAGTATTATTAAAGAGCAGCGCGAATCAGAAAGTACTTATCGGCTAATAGATTGTATGAATGAAGCTGGGCGCAATGGATATGACTTAGTATATGTACCTAAAAAATAGAACTAGTAGAGGAAGGAGGTATTTACTCCTTCCTTTTTTTATGTGTATATTGTCGAAAACTTTACCGAATATCTGTTCGTTTTTTTAGGTTTTTTATAGGTATTCGTGGTAAAATAATAATACAGATTTTTATGAGGAGGTCGGATTTTCTTGGAACGTCAATTTGAAATTGTCTCAGCGTATTCCCCGCAAGGTGATCAGCCGGTAGCTATAGAGAAGCTTGTAGAGGGAATTAATAGTGGAAAGAAAAAGCAAGTGTTGCTTGGAGCGACAGGAACGGGTAAGACATTTACGATTTCAAATGTCATTAAAGAAGTGCAAAAGCCAACACTTGTTATGGCTCATAATAAAACGTTAGCAGGGCAGTTGTATAGTGAGTTGAAAGACTTTTTCCCGAATAATGCAGTTGAATATTTTGTTAGTTACTACGATTATTATCAGCCCGAAGCATATGTGCCACAAACAGATACGTTTATTGAAAAAGATGCGCAGATTAATGATGAAATTGATAAATTGCGTCACTCGGCAACGTCTGCATTATTTGAACGGGACGATGTAATTATCGTTGCGAGTGTTTCGTGTATATATGGCTTAGGTTCTCCAGAAGAATACCGCGAGCTAGTTGTTTCGCTTCGAGTTGGTATGGAAAAAGACCGTAATCAATTGCTTCGTGAACTTGTTGATGTACAGTATGGACGTAATGATATTGATTTCAAGCGTGGTACATTCCGTGTACGCGGAGATGTAGTTGAAATCTTCCCGGCATCACTTGATGAGCATTGTATTCGAATTGAATTTTTCGGTGATGAAATCGATCGTATTCGTGAAGTAAATGCATTAACAGGTGAAGTATTAGCAGAACGTGATCATGTAGCAATCTTCCCAGCATCTCACTTCGTTACACGTGAAGAGAAAATGAAGGTAGCTATTGAAAATATCGAAAAAGAATTAGAAGAGCGTTTAAAGGAGTTAAACGATAACGGTAAGTTGTTAGAAGCGCAGCGTATAGAGCAACGTACACGTTATGATTTAGAAATGATGCGCGAGATGGGCTTTTGTTCAGGTATTGAAAACTACTCCCGTCATTTAACACTTCGTCCAGCGGGGGCAACGCCGTATACGTTATTAGACTATTTCCCGAAAGATTTCTTAATCGTTATGGATGAGTCGCACGTATCAGTACCGCAAGTAAGAGCGATGTATAACGGTGACCAAGCACGTAAACAAGTGCTTGTGGATCATGGATTCCGTCTGCCGTCAGCTCTAGATAATAGACCGCTTATGTTTGATGAGTTTGAAGAGAAAACAAATCAAGTTATTTATGTTTCAGCAACGCCAGGACCGTACGAGTTAGAGCAGTCACCAGAAGTAATAGAACAAATTATTCGTCCAACAGGACTTTTAGATCCGCCAATTGATATACGACCAATTGAAGGGCAAATTGACGATTTATTAGGAGAGATTCAAGATCGCATTGCAAAAAATGAACGTGTATTAATTACGACTTTAACGAAGAAAATGTCAGAGGATTTAACGGATTACTTAAAAGATGTAGGAATTAAAGTTAACTATCTTCACTCTGAAATTAAAACGTTAGAACGTATTGAAATTATCCGTGATCTTCGCCTCGGTAAATTTGATGTACTTGTCGGCATTAACTTATTACGAGAAGGATTAGATATTCCGGAAGTATCACTTGTAGCTATTTTAGATGCTGATAAGGAAGGGTTCTTGCGTTCAGAACGTTCATTAATTCAAACAATCGGTCGTGCCGCGCGTAATGAAAACGGCCGCGTTATTATGTATGCAGATCGTATAACGAAATCTATGGGAATTGCGATTGAAGAAACGAAGCGTCGTCGTAGTATACAAGAAGCTTACAATGAAGAACATGGTATTACGCCGAAAACGATTCAAAAAGGCGTTCGTGATGTTATCCGTGCAACGACAGCTGCTGAAGAGACAGAAACATACGAAGCAACTCCTTCTAAGAAAATGACGAAAAAAGAGCGCGAAAAGACAATTGCGAAGATAGAAGCAGAGATGAAAGAAGCAGCAAAAGCGTTAGACTTCGAGCGTGCAGCTGAACTAAGAGATTTACTATTAGAATTAAAAGCGGAAGGGTGAAAAAAGTGAGTAAGAGCAAGGATTTTATCGTTGTAAAAGGTGCTAGAGCACATAACTTAAAAAATATTGATGTAACCATTCCGAGAAATCAGCTTGTCGTTGTAACGGGATTGTCTGGTTCTGGGAAATCATCATTAGCATTTGATACGATTTATGCAGAAGGGCAGCGCAGATACGTAGAATCGTTATCTGCGTATGCGCGCCAGTTTTTAGGACAAATGGATAAGCCGGATGTGGACACGATTGAAGGATTGTCACCAGCGATTTCAATCGATCAAAAAACGACGAGTCGTAATCCGCGTTCAACTGTCGGAACGGTAACGGAGATTTATGATTATTTACGTTTATTATTTGCGCGAATTGGTACGCCAATTTGTCCAAATCATGGGATTGAAATTACATCACAAACAGTAGAGCAGATGGTAGATCGTGTTCTTGAATATCCTGAACGTACGAAATTACAAGTGTTAGCTCCTATCGTGTCGGGGCGTAAAGGTGCACATGTGAAAGTACTTGAAGATATTAAGAAGCAAGGATATGTTCGTGTACGTGTTGATGGTGAAATGCTTGATGTATCTGAAGATATTACGTTAGATAAAAATAAGAAGCATTCCATTGAAGTTGTAATTGACCGTATTGTTGTAAAAGAAGGAATCGCAAGCCGTCTTGCTGATTCACTTGAAAGTGCATTAAAGCTTGGCGGAGGCCGAGTGTTAATTGATGTAATGGGAGAAGAGGAACTTCTATTTAGTGAACATCATGCTTGTCCGCATTGTGGTTTTTCAATCGGAGAATTAGAGCCGCGTATGTTCTCATTCAACAGTCCGTTCGGAGCATGTCCTTCTTGTGATGGACTTGGTTCAAAGCTAGAGGTAGATTTAGAGCTTGTTATCCCGAACTGGGATTTATCATTAAATGAACATGCAATTGCACCTTGGGAACCGACAAGTTCACAATATTACCCGCAGCTTTTACAATCTGTATGTAATCATTACGGCGTTGATATGGATATGCCTGTGAAACATATACCAAAAGATTTATTTGATAAAGTGTTGTACGGAAGCGGGGAAGAGAAGGTTTATTTCCGCTATGTAAATGAATTTGGTCAAGTAAAGGAAAATGAGATTTTATTTGAAGGTGTTATTCCAAACATTGAACGTCGTTATCGTGAAACGAGTTCCGATTACATTCGTGAGCAAATGGAAAAGTATATGGCAGAACAAGCTTGTCCGAAGTGTAAAGGTGGACGCTTAAAGCCTGAGAGCTTAGCTGTATTTGTTGGCAATAAAACGATTGCTGACGTAACGAAGTATTCAGTTCAAGAAGTACAAGAATTCTTCTCGAATGTAGAGCTAACGGAGAAGCAACAAAAAATAGCTCATTTAATTTTAAGAGAAATTCAGGAGCGCGTTGGGTTCTTAGTGAACGTTGGTTTAGATTATTTAACGTTAAGTCGTGCCGCAGGAACTTTATCAGGTGGTGAGGCGCAGCGTATTCGTTTAGCGACGCAAATTGGTTCTCGTCTAACTGGCGTACTTTATATTCTTGATGAACCTTCAATTGGTTTACACCAGCGTGATAACGATCGTCTTATTCGTACATTGCAAGAAATGCGCGATTTAGGTAATACGTTAATTGTTGTTGAACATGATGAAGATACGATGATGGCTGCTGACTATTTACTTGATATAGGGCCTGGTGCAGGTATTCACGGTGGACAAGTCGTATCAGCAGGTACACCGGCTGAAGTGATGCAAGATGATAATTCATTAACAGGGAAGTATTTAAGCGGTAAAGAGTTTATTCCTGTTCCACTTGAAAGACGTAAAGGTGACGGAAGGAAAGTGGAAATTGTCGGCGCAAAAGAGAATAACTTAAAGAATGCGAAGATGTCATTCCCGCTTGGTACGTTTGTAGCGGTAACAGGGGTATCTGGTTCTGGTAAAAGTACGATGATTAATGAAGTACTATATAAATCGCTAGCTCAAAAGTTATATAAAGCGAAAGCGAAGCCAGGTACGCATAAAGAAATTAAAGGTCTTGAGCACTTAGATAAAGTAATCGATATTGACCAATCACCAATCGGTCGTACACCACGTTCTAATCCAGCGACGTATACAGGTGTATTCGATGATATTCGTGATGTGTTTGCACAAACGAATGAAGCGAAAGTGCGCGGATATCAAAAAGGACGTTTCAGCTTTAATGTAAAAGGTGGACGTTGTGAAGCGTGCCGTGGTGATGGAATTATTAAAATCGAAATGCACTTCTTACCAGACGTATACGTTCCGTGTGAAGTTTGTCATGGTAAACGTTACAACCGTGAAACGTTAGAAGTGAAATATAAAGATAAGAATATTTCTGAAGTGTTAGGGATGACAATTGAAGATGGAGTAGAGTTCTTCGCTAATATCCCAAAAATTAAGCGTAAACTTCAAACGCTTGTAGACGTTGGGCTTGGTTATATGAAATTAGGTCAACCAGCAACAACATTATCTGGTGGGGAAGCACAGCGTGTGAAATTAGCCTCTGAATTACACCGTCGTTCTACAGGACGTACGTTATACATTTTAGATGAACCAACGACTGGTTTGCATGCGCATGATATTGCACGTCTTCTAGAAGTGCTGCAACGTCTTGTTGAGAGCGGTGAGACGGTACTTGTAATTGAACATAATTTAGATGTAATTAAAACGGCTGATTATATCGTTGACCTTGGACCAGAGGGTGGAGATAAAGGTGGACAAATCGTTGCTTCCGGAACGCCAGAGCAAGTAGTGAAAGAAGAGCGTTCATATACAGGTAAATATTTAAAAGAGATTTTAAATCGTGATAAAGCAAGAATGAAAGAGAAAATAAAAGAAGTAGAATTATCGCAATAAGTTTATTGATGAAAACCGGGTGGAAATGACGCTCGGTTTTTATTGTATAGGGGGAGAAGATGAAGTTTTTAGAGGTGTTAAGGAAGAAAAATATGAAAGTAAGAGAGTTTCGAAGTTGGGGTGTATATTTTCGAAAGCGCTGGGAGGATCACTTTGCAAATCATTTAAGTGATGAAGAAAAAGAAGACATTTTTCTTTATGGAGATAAGTATGGATGTGGGTATCTTTGGTACATATTTAGTTATGAGAAAAAGAAGTGTTTAGAGGGTAAAGAAGCAAAGAACGCGTTTCATAATGAAGTGAAAAAGGATTGCTACATTTTCTACCAACACTGTGATGAGGTACTGTTAATAAAGGATGCGAGTTTGTTACATATGGATGATATATTGTGTGAGAGGGACGATATGTATAAGGGTGATATCTATATTGTAGATAAGGAGTTCACTTGGACTTTTGTAAAAACTCATGAACATAGATGGTGCGGCCCTTATTTTACTAAGAAATGTTAGTAGGTATACAAGCATGAAAGATAGAATAAGTTGATATAAGTGTTCGTATCATACTTGCGTTTCTTATCTATTAGCGTATGATGAAATATATATGTTTAAAAGGATGTGTAACGAAATGAGATGGATTGTATCACTTCTTGTAAATAGCGTTGTGTTAATCGCTGTATCGGGACTTTTAAAAGGGATTGCACCAGATGCATTTTACGTAGCAAATATACAAACTGCAATTATTGCGAGTATTATATTGGCGGTTTTAAATGTGTTCGTAAAGCCATTTTTAATTTTAATTACGCTACCAATTACTGTTGTAACTTTCGGCTTCTTCTTAATTGTTATTAATGCGATTACGTTAAAAATAGCAGATTCATTATTAGGAGATGCTTTTAATATATCAGGATTTGGTGTAGCGATTGTTGCGGCAATTTGTATTTCAATTTTTAATATGATAATTGAAAAGGCAATTGTTGAGCCTCTATATGAAAAAAAGAGAAAGTGACAAAAAGAAAAACATTTCATTATTCGTATGAAATGTTTTTTTCTATTTATTAGAAACCGTATTTCTTGTTTTCAGAAAAAAATGGTACAATATCCGATAGAATGGAATTTTACATCAAACGAGACTGAACCCGCAGCGGAGTGGAGGTTTATACATATGCCGAAAGTAAGGACAAAAGATTTAATTGAACAATTTCAATTGGAGTTAATCAGTGGTGAAGAAGGTATTCATCGTCCAATTGATACAAGTGATTTATCACGACCTGGAATTGAAATGGCAGGATTTTTTACATACTATCCAGCAGATCGTGTGCAGCTTCTTGGTAAAACGGAGCTTACTTTCTTTGACACGTTAACGTCAGAGCAAAAACAAGAGAGAATGAAAGCGCTTTGTACTGAGGAGACGCCATGTATTATTGTAACTCGTAATCAAGATGTACCAGATGAGTTATTACAAGCATCACGTGAATCAGGTATGCCTTTATTACGTTCTTCTCAAACGACAACGAGATTATCAAGTCGTTTAACAAACTATTTAGAAGGTAAGTTAGCACCAACAACAGCTGTTCATGGTGTGTTAGTAGATATTTACGGCGTTGGTGTTTTAATTACAGGTCAAAGTGGTGTTGGTAAAAGTGAGACAGCTCTTGAGCTTGTAAAGCGTGGTCACCGTCTTGTTGCGGATGATAGTGTAGAAATTCGTCAAGAAGATGAAGATATGTTAGTCGGAAGTTCACCAGATTTAATCGAGCATTTATTAGAAATTCGCGGTCTAGGTATTATTAACGTTATGACGTTATTCGGTGCAGGGGCAGTACGAAATTATAAGCGTATTACACTTGTTATTAATCTTGAAATTTGGGATCAAAAGAAAAATTACGATCGCTTAGGTCTTGATGAAGAGAAGATGAAAATTATTGATACAGAACTTACGAAGATTACACTTCCAGTTCGTCCTGGTCGAAACTTGGCTGTTATTATTGAAGTAGCAGCGATGAACTTCCGTTTGAAACGTATGGGAGTCAATGCAGCACAGCAGTTCTCTGAACGATTAATGAGTGCAATTGAGTTAGGAAATCAGGAGTAAACTTTGGAGAGGGAGGTCATATACATATGCTGTTAGCTTCTGTACCACAGCTTGACCGTGTAGCTATCCAACTTGGGCCGTTTCCTGTGTATTGGTACGGGATTATTATCGGTACAGGTGTGCTATTAGGTCTTTGGCTGGCAACTCGCGAGGGAGAAAGGCTAGGTATTCCAAAAGATACATTTGTTGACCTTGTATTAATTGCAGTACCGATCGCTATTCTTTTTGCGAGAATGTACTATGTTATTTTTGAATGGGAATATTACGCACAAAATCCGAGTCAAATTATTAATATTCGTCAAGGCGGTTTGGCGATTCATGGTGGTTTAATCGGAGCTGTTATTACCGGAATTCTTTTTGCGAAGCGACGCGGGGTTTCCTTCTGGAAGTTGGCTGATATTGCTGCACCAAGTATTTTACTAGGACAAGCAATTGGCCGATGGGGAAACTTTATGAACCAAGAGGCGCATGGTGATGAAGTAACGAGACAGTTTTTAGAAGGTCTTCATTTACCGGATTTCATTATTAATCAAATGTATATTGAGGGTGTGTACTATCATCCGACGTTTTTATATGAATCATTATGGAATTTTGCAGGCGTAATTTTACTACTTGCATTAAGAAAAGTGAATTTACGTCGCGGGGAGTTATTCTTCACATATTTAATTTGGTATTCAGTAGGACGCTTCTTCGTAGAAGGCTTACGTACAGATAGTTTAATGCTAGGACCACTTCGTATTGCACAAGTAATGTCAATTGGACTTGTTGTTATTTCTATTATTTTCATTATTGTGAGACGAAAAATGGGGCAAGCTGATAAAAGATATTTAGAAAATTAGAGACAAGTAGCATCTTATTATAAGATGCTGCTTCTTTCATATTCAGGAAGGCGAAAGGACTAAGGCGATGAGAATAAATACCGTGTTATTTGATTTAGATGGAACTTTAATTAATACAAATGAACTTATTATTTCTTCGTTTTTACATACTTTAAATACATATTATCCAAATCAATATAAGCGTGAAGATGTGTTGCCATTTATCGGTCCATCTTTGCATGATACTTTCAGCAAGATTGATGAAAGTAAGGTTGAAGAGATGATTACTAGCTATCGGAAATTTAACCATGATCATCATGATGAATTAGTAGAAGAATATGAAACTGTATATGAAACAGTTCGAGAGTTGAAGAAGCAAGGTTATAAAGTTGGTATTGTTACAACGAAAGCGAGACAAACCGTTGAGATGGGATTACAGTTGTCAAAGCTTGATGAATTTTTTGATGTTGTCGTGACAATTGATGATGTAGAGCATGTGAAACCACATCCGGAGCCACTTCAAAAAGCGCTTGAATTATTAGATGCAAAACCAGAAGAGGCATTGATGGTTGGGGATAATCATCATGATATTGTCGGTGGTCAAAATGCGGGGACGAAAACAGCTGCGGTTTCATGGACGTTGAAAGGTAGAGCGTATTTAGAGGCTTACAAGCCGGACTTTATGCTAGATAAAATGAGTGATTTGCTACCGATTTTGTCTAACATGAACCGTTCATAAAGGTCCAAGTAAGTTAGTAGAGGAGCGAGCTAAGTGCGACGGACAACGCGCTATCCTGTTTCAGGAGAAAATTCGTTATGGAATGTGTATAAAACAGTGTCTTTTTGGAAGGTAATGAAAAACTTTATTATTATCCAAATTGCGCGTTACACGCCATTTTTATCCGTAAAAAATTGGTTGTACCGCACTTTTTTACGGATGAAAGTAGGAAAGAAAACATCATTTGCGCTTATGGTAATGCCGGATATTATGTTCCCAGAAAAGATAACTGTGGGAGAGAATTCGATTATTGGCTATAACACAACGCTTTTAGCACATGAATATTTAATTCGTGAATATCGACTTGGCGAAATCGTCATTGGAAATGAAGTAATGATTGGAGCGAATGTAACAATATTACCAGGTGTGAACATTGGAGACGGTGCGACTGTCTCAGCTGGCACACTTGTTCATAGAGATGTACCGAGCGGTGCTTTCGTAGGTGGAAATCCAATGCGTATTATTTATACGAAAGAGCAAATGACCGCAAGAGAAGGTTCATGGTGAAAATGTAACATTTCTCCTCTTTTTTTATGAATAAAAAGGAAATAATTGAGTATAATATACTGTTTTGTTTTTTACGGAATCGTTTATACTTATAGATAGAAGAATGTGTGAACGAAGAAAACAAAAAACTGGAGGATATATGGGGAAAAATCAAAGGATATATAAGGAGAACGGACAAGTTATCTCTTTTAATCAATTAGCGGACTTCTTTTATAAAAAAGGGATGAGAGCTTACAAAGGACAAAAATTGCAAGATGCAATTAAATATTTTCGAAGAGCGGCACAAAGTGAGAAGGAGCCGTTTATTTTATGTCAATTAGCATCAGTATTATCTGAGGCTGGTGAATATCAAGAATCGAATCAAATCTTCTTAAAGTTAGTTAGATCTAATCCAGAACTTGAACAGTGCTATTATTTTATTGCAAATAATTATGCATATATGGGGTTATTTCAACAGGCGAAGAAATATGCAGATCGTTATTTAGAAGTTGCAAAAGAGAAGGAATTCGTAGAAGATACATTAGAACTTCTTGAGATTATGGAAGAAGAAGCAATGGGTGCGGAAGAGATTGAAGATGAAGATGATTTAATTGTTATGCAGGAAGAAGCGAATCGCTATATTCGTAATGGACAATTGGAAGAAGCAATTGCTACATTAGAAATTGTTACGAAAGATTATCCGGAATTTTGGTCAGGTCATAATAATTTAGCCATTGCACATTTTCAATCTGGTAATGTAGACAAAGCACTGAAGTTAACAGAAATGATTTTAGAGAAAAACCCTGGTAATATACATGCGCTTTGTAATACGCTTATTTTTCTATATTCAATTGGAGAGCATAAACAAGTAGAGGCATTAGCGGGACAGCTAGTTTCGGTATATCCGATTTCATTTGAACATCGTTTGAAACTGGGAACTACACTCGCAACAATTGGTTATTTCGAGCATGCATATAAGTGGTTCAAACTATTAAAGCGTCAAGGATATGAGGGAGACGTTAGTTTTTATTATTGGTTTGCATATTCTGCGTATATGGTGAAAGACCAGCAACTAGCTGAAAAAATGTGGCAATATGTCGTGGAATTACATCCTGATAAAAAGGGAAAAGAACCGTGGAATGCGCTGAATTTAGCAGATGAAGGGCAAAATGTGTTATTTGAAGAATTACGAAAATCATTTCAGCAAAGTGCGACGCTAGAAGAACAAATGCTAGCTTTATATTTAATGAATGAATTGTCAACGCCGGAGAAGGTTGGATTCTTCTTTGATATAACGCAAGCGAAGAACGGTGTTCCCATCGTATCGCAACTTGCAAAGTACTTCTTTTTACTTAATAGTCATAAGAGTATTCCAGCTGATTTACAGCAATTTGAGCAGTGCGCGAGAATTGCGGATGCATTATACAATTATACGAAAAAAGATGATGAATTAATCGAAGAGTGTTTACACTTTTGGTTTTGTACGTTCATACGTTTATATACATCTGGAGACATATTTACAAATGTGTACGGCTGGTCAGCTGCGATTGAATACATTGTACGCGGCGAACAAGGAAATAAAATGACACAGTCGGAGCTTGGAGATGTATATAATGTATCTGTAGCGACTGTCCGAAAGTATGTGCAAGCTGTTAAGCGTACGCACACATAAGATAAGCAAATCATTGGGAAAAAAATGATGCTAACAGTATAATGAGGGTAACTTAATTGTGTAGGAATGGATAGGAGTGAATAGTGTGTCAGAAGAAAAAATTTATGATGTCGTTATTATTGGTGCAGGACCAGCTGGTATGACAGCTGCAGTATATACATCTCGTGCAAATTTAAGCACATTAATGCTTGAGCGAGGTATTCCAGGTGGCCAAATGGCAAACACGGAAGATGTAGAAAACTACCCAGGTTATGAGTCTATTTTAGGACCAGATTTATCAAATAAAATGTTTGAGCATGCGAAGAAATTTGGTGCTGAATATGCATACGGTGATGTGAAAAAAGTCATCGATGGTAAAGAATACAAAACAATTATTGCTGGTAAAAAAGAATATAAAGCACGTGCAATTATCGTTGCAAGCGGTGCAGAGTATAAAAAAATTGGTGTACCGGGTGAAACAGAACTTGGCGGCCGCGGTGTATCATATTGTGCAGTATGTGACGGAGCATTCTTTAAAGGAAAAGAGCTTATCGTAATTGGTGGCGGAGATTCTGCTGTTGAAGAGGGTGTGTTCTTAACACGCTTCGCATCAAAAGTAACGATCGTTCACCGTCGTGACACGCTTCGTGCACAGAAAATTTTACAAGACCGTGCTTTCCAAAACGAAAAAGTAGATTTCATTTGGAATCACACTATAAAAGAAATCAACGAAGCAAGTGGTAAAGTAGGAAGTGTAACACTTGTGGACGTAAATAGTGGAGAAGAGAAAGAAGTCAAAACTGACGGCGTATTTGTATACATCGGTATGTTACCTTTATCAAAACCATTTGTTGAACTAGGTATTACAAATGAAAATGGTTACCTTGAAACGAACGAGCGTATGGAAACGAAAATCCCTGGTATTTTCGCAGCTGGTGATGTTCGTGAAAAAATGCTTCGTCAAATTGTAACTGCAACAGGTGACGGTAGTATTGCAGCGCAAAGTGCACAACATTACGTAGAAGAATTATTAGAGGAATTAAAAACTGTATCAGAAAAATAAGGGATAATATACCTTGTGAGAAGAAAGCTACCGACAGGAGCTTTCTTCTTTTTTTGTGTGAAAATGTCAAATTTTTGTCAAAAAATATAAGGATTATAAGCTTTCTTATTGATATACTGGACTTTACGGAAAAAATCACTATAAGAAATGAGGAATTTATTCAGTATGGAATGGCGTAATATATATCGTGGATTTTGTATGGGCGTTAGTGATTTAATTCCTGGTGTGAGCGGCGGTACAATCGCTGTTGTGTTAGGGATTTATGAACAATTGCTTGCGGCAATTAGTGGATTCTTTAGTCGTGAATGGAAAAAACATTTAGGATTTTTAATTCCCCTTGCAGCTGGTGTGGCAGCGGCATTTTTAACGTTAAGTCACGTTATTAAATATTTACTTGCAAATCATTATGAACCGACTCAATTTTTCTTCCTCGGTTTAATTATTAGTATATTACCGATGTTAATGAGGGAAGCTGATGCAAAGTCGTCGTTTAAAGGTAAGCACATCGTTTTATTAATAGTTGCAGCAATTCTTGTTGCGATTACAGCTTTCTTTAAACCAGATAAGGCAGCAGATCCAATTACGACTTTAACAATTTTAAATGCAATTGGTTTATTTTTCGCAGGATGGATGGCTAGTATGGCAATGCTGCTTCCTGGGATTAGTGGATCGTTTATTTTATTAATTATTGGTGTGTATCCAACAGCAATTAACGCTTTAACTACACTTAACTTACCTTTAATCGTGGTTATCGGTGCTGGTGTTATGGTTGGATTTGTTGTAAGTAGTAAAGGTATTAGTTTTTTATTAGATCGTTATAAAAGTATGACATTTGCGGCAATTATTGGACTTGTAATCGGTTCGATTGTAATTGTATTCCCTGGGATTCCGACTGGTGGATTTTCAATTATAAGTTCAATCATTACCTTTATTTTAGGATTTGCGATTGTTACTTATTTCGGTAAGAAATAAGTACTTTAATCCCCTTGGCGATAAAAAGCGTTAAGGGGATTTTTCATGCTATTCATTAAAAGTCTAAGCATTTACATTGCTTGTTATAGAAAGCTTTTTTAAAATTGCTGAGTAGCATATGCTTAGCGAAAGAGGACTGGCTCCTTCGTTGTAGCAAACTGTTTTTGATAGTATAATGAAAGAAGTATGCAGTGAGGAATTTTACTGCAAGTAGCTGAGGTGAAGAAACATGCAAAGAGTGACAAACTGTGTGTTAATTAGAGATAATGAAGTACTCTTACTCCAAAAACCTCGCCGGAATTGGTGGGTTGCACCAGGCGGGAAAATGGAGCGTGGTGAGACTGTAAGAGATTCCGTTGTTCGCGAATATCGCGAAGAAACAGGTATTTATTTGAAAAACCCAGCGTTAAAGGGGGTCTTCACCTTTGTCATCCAAGAAGGTGATAAAGTTGTTTCTGAATGGATGATGTTCTCCTTTTTAGCGACAGATTTTGCAGGAGAAAACAAACTAGAGAGCGAAGAAGGCATCATTGGTTGGCATACATTTGATAAAATTGATGATTTAGCAATGGCGCCAGGAGATTATCACATTATTGATTATTTAATTAAAGGAAATGGCATAATCTACGGTACATTTGTATATACCCCAGATTTTGAGTTGCTTTCATATCGATTAGATCCGAGTTAAACCGTCAAGGAGAGGATACGATGACAGAGAATAATGATATAAAAATGGTAATTATTACAGGGATGTCTGGAGCTGGAAAAACAGTAGCTTTACAAAGTTTTGAAGATTTAGGATATTTTTGTGTAGATAATTTACCACCGATGTTATTGCCAAAGTTTATTGAGCTTATGGCGGATTCAAAAGGGAAAATGAATAAAGTGGCACTTGGTATTGATTTACGTGGCCGCGAGTTTTTCGAACATTTATGGGGAGCACTTGATGATTTATCAGAACGTACATGGATTATTCCTCATATTTTATTTTTAGATGCGAAAGATAGTACGCTTGTAACTCGTTATAAAGAAACGAGACGTTCGCATCCACTTGCACCAACTGGTTTGCCGTTAAAGGGAATCGAAGCAGAGCGCAATTTATTAACAGATATGAAAGCACGAGCGAATATTGTGCTTGATACATCGGATTTAAAACCAAAAGAATTACGTGAAAAAATTGTTCACTTGTTCTCAACAGAAACTGAGCAAGCATTTCGTGTAAATGTTATGTCATTTGGATTTAAGTACGGTATTCCAATTGATGCAGATTTAGTATTTGATGTTCGTTTTTTACCAAATCCATATTACATTCCACACATGAAGCCATTAACAGGACTAGATGAAGAAGTTTCTTCGTATGTACTGAAATTTAATGAGACACATAAGTTTTTAGAGAAGTTGACGGATCTGATTACTTTCATGCTGCCTCATTATAAAAGAGAAGGCAAAAGTCAACTTGTAATTGCAATTGGATGTACAGGTGGACAGCATCGTTCTGTTACGCTTACAGAATACCTTGGGAAACATTTGAAACCAGAGTATAGTGTTCATGTATCTCATCGTGATGTGGAGAAGAGAAAGGGCCATTAAGGGATGAAAAAAGAGAGAAAACCTAAAATTGTCATCATGGGAGGCGGAACTGGACTCTCAGTTTTATTAAGAGGATTAAAGCAATATCCTGTTGATATTACAGCAGTTGTTACAATCGCTGATGATGGTGGCAGTTCGGGTCGATTACGTGATGAGCTAGAAATTCCACCTCCAGGTGACATCCGTAACGTACTTGTTGCGTTATCGGATGTAGAGCCACTGGTGGAAGCTTTATTTCAGCACCGTTTCACAACAGGAGACGGACTGAAAGGTCATGCGTTAGGAAATCTATTATTGGCAGGTATGACCTCGATTACAGGAGACTTTTTCCATGCAATTACAGAAACAAGTAAAGTATTAAATGTCAGAGGACGTGTATTACCAGCAGCGAATCAAAGTGCGGTACTTCATGCGGAACTTGAAGATGGGGAAATTGTAACAGGTGAATCAAAGATTCCTTATTACGGAAAGAAGATTAATCGTGTCTTTTTAACTCCAGAAGATGTAGAGCCATTGCATGAAACGTTGGCTGAGATTAAACGAGCTGATTTACTTGTTTTCGGTCCTGGCAGTTTGTATACGAGTATATTGCCCAATTTAGTTGTTAACAAAATTGGAGACGCTGTTCTTGCTGCAAAGGCGAAGAAGGTATATGTATGTAACGTTATGACACAAGCGGGTGAAACGATGGGATATACTGCTTTTGATCATGTGCAGGCGTTACACGATCATTTAGGGCAACCATTTATCAATACTGCAATTGTAAATAACCGTGAGATTCCTTGTGAATTACGTAAGTTATATGATGAAGAAATGTCTACACCAGTTGTAGTGGATGAAGAACGTTTTGTTGAAAATAATATTGATGTTATTCAAGAGGGATTAGCGAAGTATGATGATCATGTTGTAAGGCATGATACGTTAAAGTTAGCTTCGATTTTATATTCATTGTTATAAATATGCGTTGCCTCGTTTGAGGTAGCGCTCCTCATTCATATAGGACAAGAATTTTGTTCCGCAATAATCGTATAAGGAGGTGTTGACTGTGTCATTTGCATCAGAAACAAAGAAAGAGTTGACGAATCTTGAGATGAAGGAATGCTGTGAGAAAGCAGAATTATCAGCGCTACTTCGAATGAACGGGTCGCTTTCTTTTTCAAACCGTCGTCTATCTATCGATATTCAAACGGAAAATGCGGCAATTGCAAGAAGGATTTATACGCTTTTGAAAAAAGGATATGACGTGACGGTAGAATTACTTGTTCGTAAAAAAATGCGATTGAAGAAAAATAATGTATATATTGTGCGGCTTGTTGAGAAGTCTCGCGAAATATTAGCTGATCTTCATATCGTTCGAGATGACTTTTCATTTATTCGAAATATATCACAAGAACTGATTGAGAAGAAATGTTGTAAACGATCGTATTTACGCGGAGCATTTTTAGCAGGTGGTTCAGTAAATAACCCAGAAACATCATCTTATCATTTAGAAATCTTTTCGTTATATAAGGAACATAATGATGCTATATGTGAACTGATGAACGGATTTGATTTAAATAGTAAGACGCTGGAGAGAAGAAAAGGGTACATTACGTATTTGAAAGAAGCAGAAAAAATTACAGAGTTTTTAAATATTATAGGTGCTCATAATGCACTTTTAAGATTTGAAGATATTCGAATCGTACGTGATATGCGTAATTCTGTAAATCGTTTAGTGAACTGCGAAACAGCTAATTTAAATAAAACAATTGGTGCAGCACTAAGGCAGATTGAAAATATTCGTTACATTGATGAGACAGTTGGTCTTGATATATTGCCGGATAAACTACAAGAGATTGCACAATTACGAAGAGATTATCAAGATGTAACATTGAAAGAGTTAGGTGAGATGGTATCCGGGGGGAAGATTAGTAAGTCGGGTATTAATCATCGTTTGCGTAAAATCGATGAAATTGCAGAGAAATTACGCGCGGGGGAAACGGTAGCAAAAAAATAAGAGGTTAAAGGGGAAATGGAGCTGTGGTTCAAAAACGAGTTCAGGTTTCATTAAAAAACGGTTTACAAGCACGTCCGGCTGCGTTGTTTGTACAAGAGGCAAATCGCTTTCATGCAGATATCTTCATCGAGAAAGATGGAAAGACAGTAAATGCAAAGAGCATAATGGGGATTATGAGCTTAGCAATTGGAACTGGAAGCATGATAACAATTACAACAGAAGGTTCAGATGCAGAAGAGGCTTTAGAAGCATTAGCTGCATATGTACAATAAAAAGCTATCGCGTATATGCGATAGCTTTTTTGTTTTGTTGTCTGTGCGAATTAGCGGGGAGGGGTATTTAAGGAGAATGTGCTTGTCGAGGATTGTCGGTAAGTCGATAAGTGGTGTCGAAACGTCGATATATTAAAGTAATCGGAGTTACGGTCGATATATTTGAAAAATCGCTGATATATTTAGGTGAATACCAGGGTGGGTATCCAGACGGAGGTGCATGATAATAAAAAAGCGCCCTGTAATAGGGCGCTTTTTTATGTATCTAGCTCCAGCGGCTAGCTCTTCGTGTCTAAGAACCTTACGCATAAGAAGGCAAAAAGCGCCTTTTATGCGAAAGAACCTTAGCCAGTCAGAGCTGGACGAGCCGCTTCCGCTTTTAGTTATATCCAGCTCCATCGGCTAGAATCTCCGGTTGTTTCGCCCCTTCATTCGAGGCAAAAAGCGCCTTGGATGTAAAAGCTCCAACACCCTTTGATTCTAAACGAGCCGCTTTCGCTTTAAATTAATTAACGATTTGTAAAGATCTTATCGATTAAACCGTATTCTAAAGCTTTTTCTGCTGTCATGAAGTTGTCGCGGTCTGTGTCGCGTTGTAGTACTTCAAGGGGTTGACCAGTGCGGTCAGCAAGAATTTGGTTTAGTTTTTCACGTAAGAATAGGATACGTTTTGCAGCGATTTCGATTTCAGTCGCTTGACCTTGTGCTCCTCCAAGTGGTTGGTGAATCATTACTTCACTGTTTGGAAGTGCATAACGTTTTCCTTTTTCACCTGCTGCAAGTAAGAATGCACCCATAGATGCTGCCATACCGATACAGATTGTTGATACTTGTGGCTTAATAAACTGCATTGTATCATAGATTGCCATACCTGCTGTGATAGAACCACCAGGGCTGTTGATGTAGATGTGAATATCTTTTTCTGGATCTTGAGATTCCAAGAATAAAAGCTGGGAAACGATTGAGTTAGCTACGTTGTCATCAATTGCACTACCAAGCATAATGATGCGGTCTTTTAATAGTCGAGAGTAAATATCGTAAGCGCGTTCTCCACGATTTGTTTGTTCAATTACTGTAGGAATTAAATTCATCTGTTATTTCCTCCTTATAAAGCTTTCTTAGTCTTATAATACAATTATGGTCAATAAAGGTCAAACGAAACCACTTTAAATCAAAAAAATATGTAGTTGTACCATGAAATATTCGCTATGTTTTCGAAATTCCCTGCTTATGTATCTTCAACATCATAACCGAATTACATAAATTTAAACGTTATGAAAACTGGAGAAAAAAGAAAAGAACGCCTTTTAACTGAAGCGTTCTTTCGATAATTAGTCTTTTAAAAGATAGGTTACTTTATTTAAAATCTTTTCGATTTGTTTCGCGTTTTTACTATACATTTCGCTTGCTGATT
The DNA here is from genome assembly GCF_051916765.1 of Bacillus cereus group sp. MYBK15-3. Lineage (NCBI taxonomy): Bacteria > Bacillati > Bacillota > Bacilli > Caryophanales > Bacillaceae > Bacillus > Bacillus cereus group sp. MYBK15-3. The sequence continues at coordinate 207,027 of NZ_JBQAHG010000005.1, read as the reverse complement.
TCGACTTTGTTTCTAGGGAAAATAGTTCAAGATCAGCATGGCATTTTTTTAAAGATGCTAATAATAAAGGTTTGTTTTGAGGAGAAGGCATTTGGAGTTTGTCATTGTAAATGTCGATAGTAAGTTGTCCGTATGAATCCACTTGACCGAGGAAGACATTTTCAATAACAACACCGAGTTTTTCTAATTCTGAATGTAGCCAAGCGCGGTTATGTCCGCTTGCTGAAAGAGGTTCATCTAGTACATTTCCATCCATAATAACAGTTTGTGGTTCTTTCTCGTTTGGTACTTTTAAACCGATATCTTTTGCTGTAAGTGGCTGGGAATCTTTCTTTAATAATACATTTAATTCTCCGCTCGGTTCTAAGACAGCAAATTCGACTTCAGCTACGCTGAACGCACTTTTTCCACGGAGAAGTTCCAGTAATTCGTCACTCGTATATTTTTCTTTCTTTAAGTTATCTTCGAGTATCTTTCCGTCTTTTATTAATACGGTAGATTTCCCTTCAAAGAAGTCCCGAGCTGTTTTGTTCTTTAAAGAGAGGATTCCTGTTAAAAAAGGTACCACAGCGAAAATGAGTATCGCAAAGACGCCGTGAAAAAATTTTGAATCGAGCCCTGTAGATACTTGGGCAGCGATGTCACCAATCGTCATTCCGGCTATGTATTCAAAAAAGGAAAGCTGAGAGATTTGTCTTTTGCCTAACCATTTCGTAATAGCGAATAAAATAATTAATATGAATACAGAGCGAAGAATGACAAGTGTCCATTCCGGCAGGTGAGACATAGTCGTTTCCTCCAGTCTACTTAAAACCCTTTATATTGAGGTTCTTCACGTTCTAATACTGAAATTCTATCCTTTAAATCAGCGATGACGCTGTCCATTTCTAACATACATTCATGAAATACGCGTTTTGATTCTTCGTCTTGTGAATTTAATGAAAGGGAGCTTAAACTTGCTTGAGCGCCCCTTACACTAGCAAGGCAAGTTTTTACGCTAGCGATAACAGTCATATAAACACCTCTTATCCTTTCGGTTTGAATAACAATGCTCCAATGAAGCCGAAAATAATAGCCGCTGATACACCGGCGCTCGTTACTTTAAACATGCCGGTAATAACGCCAACGATGCCATGTTTTGCAGCTTCTTCCATTGCGCCATGAACGAGGGCATTACCAAAGCTTGTAATAGGTACAGTTGCCCCGGCTCCAGCGAAATCAATTAATGGCTCATACAAATTAAATCCATCTAATATAGCTCCAGCAACAACGAGTGTTGCCATTGTATGAGCAGGTGTTAGTTTGCCGACATCAAACATAAGTTGGCCGATTACACATATAAGTCCGCCAATGACGAAAGCCCAGAAAAAAATCATTGCGTTGCACCTCCAAATTCAATCGAAACGGCGTGAGCGATACACGGAATCGTTTCTTCTTGTTGGAATGTAAGTGGAGATAGTAAAGCACCTGTCGCAACGACAAGTATTTTTTTGAACTCTCCTCTTTTCATTCGGTTTAATAAATGACCGTATACGACTGTTGCGGAACATCCAGGTCCGCTAGCACCAGCTATGACAGGTTGTCCTTCTCTATAAATGATAATTCCGCAATCTTGAAATTGTTCGCTCGTTACTTTCGTTCCGTGTTTATGTAGTAAGTCATAAGCAATTTCGCGTCCTACATGTCCGAGATCGCCTGTTACAATTAAATCGTAGTAAGAGGCATCAATTTGACGTTCACGTAAATGGGCTTCAATTGTATCAACTGCAGCTGGAGCCATTGCGCCTCCCATATTAAACGGATCCGTTAATCCCATATCAACCACTCGGCCGATTGTTGCAGAGGTTACTCTTGGACCGTGTCCAGTATCGCTTAAAATAGCGGCTCCTGCTCCGGTTACTGTCCACTGTGCAGTAGGCGGCTTTTGTCCACCGTATTCGGTAGGGTAGCGGAACTGTTTTTCTACAGCTGTATTATGGCTTGAAGCTCCAGTTAATAAATATTTTGCACCTTTTGCATTTACGATACTTGCCCCAAGTGCTAAACCTTCCATAGAAGTAGAGCAAGCCCCGAATAATCCGAGATAAGGAGTCCCAAGTGTGCGGCAAGCAAAGCTTGTTGGAGTAATTTGATTAATTAAATCTCCTGCGAGTACGAATTGAATATCATCTTTACGAAGCTCTGCTTTTTCAGTAGCGCGACTACAAGCTTCTTCGAATAAAATCTTATGTGCTTTTTCATAGGAATCTTGTCCGAGCCATAAATCTTCATGAAGGATATCGAAGTCTTCTGGGATGTTCCCCTTTGCTTCAAATGGTCCACCGACAACCCCTGTTGAGATAATGACTGGTTTGTTTTCAAATACCCACGTTCGGTGTCCTTGTAACATTTATAGCCCTCCCCATTGAACGAGAATAGTTTTAATAAGTGCGATGACGAAAGCGGAAAATACACCAAATAAAATAACAGAACCAGCTAGTTTAAACATATTGCCGCCAACGCCAAGGACAAATCCTTCCGTTCGATGCTCAATACATGCGGCAATAACAGAGTTACCAAATCCAGTAACAGGTACAGCTGTACCAGCACCGGCAAACTGTCCAAAACGATCGTATATACCAAATCCAGTTAGTAACATAGAGATGAAAATGAGAGTTGCGACTGTTGGATTGCCTGCTGAGCGTTCAGTGAAATCAAAATATGTGATGTAAAAAGTAGAAATGAGTTGTCCGATGAAGCAAATAAAACCACCGACGAAAAAGGCTTTTATACAATTTTTTAAGACAGGTCGTTTTGGTTCGCGTTCTTGTTCGAATTTTTTATACTCCTGTTGTACAGGGGTTAAGTTTTTATCTTTACTAGACATTGCAATCCTTCCTTTTCTTTTAAAAAGCGTTAAGTGTTAGACTCCATTTTTTTACCAATGAATTTTAATTGTTTATTAATTTCATCTTTAGATACTTCTTTTTCCTTAATTTTTCTTTCGAGTTTTTCGAGTAACATAAAGATTTTTTTATCTGTACTGACACGAACATCGAAAGTAGGGTGCTCATCACTTAGTTGCTTTTGAAGTTTGCTGCGCAACGGCTTTAATCCAAACCTTTCGTGATGCTCAGGTGTAACTGCTATGTAGAGATCTAAATTTGAATTCACTGCTGTGCTTTTTATAATTTCATCCATAGCGAGAGCTCTTTTCTTCGCTCCTTGTGATATAGATTGATTAAAGGATTCCGTACTCGTCTTTGTTAACTTTGGACCTTTTTCTTTCTCCGTTCGTTTTGCTTCTTCTTTCACTTTTTTATCTAAAGGACTATTATCACATCCGGTAAAAGAGCTAAATAGAAGTGCAAATAATGCGGTTATGAGGCCGAGTTTTCGCATAATTATCATTCCATTTCTATTGCAATATGTAATGTGATAGAAAAAGGATGACTGCATATCATCCTTTTTCTATTTCACAGCAAGATTGGTTCGTTATTGCTGTGAGTATTGTGGTTCTTCTTGTTGGACTTCTTCAACACGTGGGTTTAAAGAATCGATAATCGTTTGTGTTTGCTGCGCAGCTGTTTGGAAAAGTTGCTTAGCTTGTTGGTTATCCGTATCAAGAGCGAATCCCTCTAAGCTAGCTTGGGCACTTTTTAATCCAGAAACAGTCTGCTTTAATTTTGTAATTACAGTCATTGAATGAAGCCCCCTTTGGAATATCAATTCAAAGATTATAATTTGTGAGTTGGGGAGAATTTATGATTGGAAAATTTAGGGGTGGAATGGATTTTATATGCTCTTAGCTAAGATGCATAAGGTATTACGGGGATATTTTTATTGATTTAGATGGATTTTATTGCTATTATTATGAGAAGAAAATGAAGTGTTTTCTATAATCATGCGCCCATAGCTCAGTCGGATAGAGCGGTGGTTTCCGGTACCACGTCTGCCGGGGGTTCGAATCCCTCTGGGCGCGTCAAAAAGTCCTAACTTACGTTTTGTAGGTTAGGACTTTTTTATTTACCTCTTGTTATATCTAATAATAAGATTTACTATTAGTACTTGATAATAATTTTTAACTTTATTATTTTCTTTCAATATTATTCAAATTTCGGTTGTAAGTTGTAAATCTCATTAATACATATAAATTAATAATATTTTGGAATGGGTGTCTGCGTGAGGATTCTCCTTTTACCAAACTTATTGTACAATAGAAACAAGGGGGAGATTAGTTTGAAGGCAAGTCTTTTACAAGAACAAAGCTTACGTTTGGCAATGACACAAGAGTTAAGGCAAGCGATTACAATGCTCCAGTATAATGTACAAGAATTATCGGAGTTTTTGTATGAGCAATCGTTAGAGAATCCCCTTATTGAGTTAGGTGGTTTTGAGAGGGAGAAGAAAAAGAGCTCTAACAACAGTAAAAGTACCAGCAAACAAGTCGAGAATCAGATGGAGATCTACAGTGTGGATTCTACAACGATTCAGCAACATTTATTAAATCAAATACAGTATTATAAAATAGATGAAGAAGAGCGAAAAGTAGCTTCTTTCATTATTATGAACATGGATGGAAATGGATATTTACAAGAAACGAATGAAGAGTTAGCAGAGCTCCTTTCTGCACATATTCATGTAGTCGACCGTTCTGTAGAGCTTGTCCAATCACTGGAGCCAGCAGGGGTAGGGGCGCGTAATATTCAGGAATGTTTAACCTTACAATTGAAGCGCTTACAAAGACGTAATGGATTAGCAGAAGAGGTTGTAGAAGATCATTTCGCTTATTTTGTGAAGAAAGATTGGCGAAAGCTCGTTCAAGTGTTGAAGTGTAGTAATGAGGAATTGCAGATTGCGGTAAATTGTATAACGTCATTACAACCAAAACCAGGTCTTGCGTTTTCTTCAGATAAACCACTTTACATTGTACCTGATATGGCGGTGAAAAAAGATGGCGATCGCCTCGTTTTACAAATGAATGAGAGAAATATGCCGAGAATTGAAATTCATTCTGAATATAGTGCGCTTCTTAATAATAGTGAAAGTGAAGTAGCATCTTACGTATCAGAAAAGTATCAGCATGTGCAGTGGATTATGCGCAGTTTGAAGCAGAGAAAACAGACATTGCTGCAAGTAATGACTATTATTATGGAAAAACAACGTGATTTCTTCTGGAAAGGTCCAGAGTATTTAAGACCTCTCGCTTTAAAAGAGGTAGCGGAAGAGTTAAGTGTGCATGAATCGACAATTAGTCGTGCGACGCGAAATAAATATGTGCAAACACCACACGGTTTATTTGAGATGAAATCGTTCTTTAGCAATGCCGTTTCGACGACTGAAGATGAAGCAGTTTCTACAAAACGTGTAAAACAATTTATTCAAACGCTAATTGGGGCAGAGGATAAGAAAAAGCCACTTTCAGATCAAAAGATTTCAAAATTATTAGAAGAAGAGCATGAAATTGTTATTTCTCGAAGAACAGTGGCGAAGTATAGAGAACAAATGCATATCCCAGCTTCGTCATTACGAAAAACGATCGGATAGGTGAAGAAGATGAAAGTTGTACTGTATACTAAAAAAGATTGTGGCCTTTGCGTGAAGGCAAAACAAGTTTTACAGGAAGTACAATGTGAATATTCTTTTCAAATCGAGGAAATAGATATATATGAAGATAATGACCTTTTAGAAAAATATCACTTAATGATTCCGGTTGTAGAAATGGACGGAAAACAAGTAGAATATGGTAACATTCACAAAGGTGTCATAATAAACTATATAAAGAATGCAGTTAAGAGTTGAATAAGTTTCTATCTCCTGTTACAATAATACACGTAGCAGGGATTATTTTTTTAACCTATGTGGGACACAAAATGTCACTACGGGACGTAAAGTGACCACGAGGGAAAATGAACCGATGTAGTGAGGAGAAAAGATATGCGCTCATGGATTCAGAACACAAAAAAATTATTACCTGATCTGCTACCTGTTATGCAAACGAGAATGCAAATTCTTCAATACATTAGGCTCATGCAGCCGATTGGAAGAAGAAACTTATCAGCAAGTCTCGGTATGACAGAACGAGTATTGCGAAGTGAAGTTCAAGTTTTGAAAGAACAAAACTTAGTTCACGTCGCTTCTTCTGGAATGACTTTGACAGAAGAAGGAACAGCTTTAGTTCTTGCTTTGGAAGACTTTATGAAAGAAATTTCCGGGTTAAAGGTTTTAGAAAAGCAACTTAAGGAAACATTAGACTTGGATGAAGTTTTCGTTGTCCCTGGTGATAGTGATGAATCACCTTGGGTCAAACTGGAGATGGGCCGTGCTTGTGTGACTTGTATAAAAGACCGTCTGACAGCGAATAATATCGTTGCTGTGGCTGGAGGAACTACGCTAGCTGCTGCTGCGGACATGATGCAACTTGATTGCAAAGATTTACATATGCTGTTTGTCCCAGCACGTGGTGGAATTGGAGAAGGTGTTGAATTAGAAGCCAATACCATTTGTGCCAAGATGGCGCAAAATACGATGAGTAATTATCGCTTATTGTATGTTCCAGACCATGTTAGTAGCGAAGCATATGCGTCTATTGTGACAGAGCCTTCCGTGAAAGAAGTTCTTGAGTTGATTCGATCTTCCAATATCGTCATTCATGGAATAGGTGATGCGTTAACAATGGCACGTCGCAGAAGTACTTCAGAAGCAGATTGGTTAAAGATTCAGGCAAGCGAAGCAGTTGGCGAAGCTTTCGGTTACTACTTTAATGAAGAAGGAAATGTTGTTCATAAAGTAAGAACAGTTGGTATGCAACTAGAGGACTTACAAAATGTATCTCATGTTGTTGCAGTCGCTGGAGGTTCTTCAAAGGCAAAAGCAATACAGGCTGTAATTAAACAAGGGCACACTTCAATTCTAATTACAGATGAAGGTGCAGCAAAACAGTTAACAAAGGGTTTTACCCTTTAATATAATCCCCCAAGGAGGAAATTCAAATGACTAAAATTGGTATTAATGGATTTGGACGTATCGGACGTAACGTATTCCGCGCAGCTCTTAACAACTCTGAGGTAGAAGTAGTAGCAATCAACGACTTAACAGATGCTAAAACATTAGCTCACCTTTTAAAATATGACACAGTTCACGGAACTTTAAATGCAGAAGTATCTGCTAACGAAAACAGCATCGTTGTTAACGGTAAAGAAATTAAAGTTATCGCTGAGCGTGACCCAGCTCAATTACCATGGAGCGACTACGGAGTAGAAGTAGTAGTAGAATCTACTGGCCGTTTCACTAAAAAATCAGATGCTGAGAAACACTTAGGTGGATCAGTTAAGAAAGTTATCATCTCAGCTCCAGCTTCTGATGAAGATATCACTGTAGTTATGGGTGTTAACCACGAACAATACGATGCAGCTAACCACAACGTAGTATCTAACGCTTCTTGTACTACAAACTGTCTAGCTCCATTCGCTAAAGTATTAAACGAAAAATTCGGCGTAAAACGCGGAATGATGACAACAATTCACTCTTACACTAACGACCAACAAATCTTAGACTTACCACACAAAGATTTACGTCGTGCTCGTGCAGCAGCTGAAAACATGATCCCAACATCTACTGGTGCAGCTAAAGCTGTAGCATTAGTATTACCAGAACTTAAAGGTAAATTAAACGGTGGCGCTGTACGTGTTCCAACTGCTAACGTTTCTCTAGTTGACTTAGTTGTTGAACTTGACAAAGAAGTAACAGTTGAAGAAGTAAATGCAGCATTCAAAGCAGCAGCTGAAGGCGAATTAAAAGGTATCCTTGGATACAGCGAAGAGCCATTAGTATCTATCGACTATAACGGATGTACAGCTTCTTCTACAATCGATGCATTATCTACAATGGTAATGGAAGGTAACATGGTTAAAGTACTTTCTTGGTACGATAACGAAACTGGTTACTCTAACCGCGTAGTAGACCTAGCAGCTTACATGACTTCAAAAGGTCTTTAATTCTTAATTATATAAGTTATCAATGACAAAACGAGGGAGAGGGTTTGTTCCCTCTCTCTCTTCTTTCGTTTTAAAAGCAAATGTGTTAAGCTTTTGAGTGGGTTTTGTCAATCCTAACTAGTAGTCGGAGGGAAATCCAATGAACAAAAAATCAATTCGTGACGTAGATTTAAAAGGTAAGCGTGTATTTTGCCGCGTTGATTTCAACGTACCTATGAAAGAAGGCAAAATTACAGATGAAACTCGTATCCGTGCAGCTCTTCCTACAATTCAATATTTAGTAGAGCAAGGTGCGAAAGTTATTTTAGCAAGTCACTTAGGCCGTCCAAAAGGTCAAGTAGTAGAAGAAATGCGTTTAACTCCAGTAGCAGCACGTTTAGGCGAGCTTCTTGGTAAAGACGTTAAAAAAGCGGACGAAGCATTCGGACCAGTTGCACAAGAAATGGTTGCAGCAATGAACGAAGGCGACGTATTAGTTCTTGAAAACGTACGTTTCTATGCGGGCGAAGAAAAGAACGATGCAGAACTTGCGAAAGAATTTGCAGCACTTGCTGACATCTTCGTAAACGATGCATTCGGTGCAGCTCACCGTGCTCACGCTTCTACAGCAGGTATCGCAGACTACCTACCAGCAGTATCTGGTCTATTAATGGAAAAAGAGTTAGATGTACTTGGGAAAGCACTTTCTAACCCAGAACGTCCATTTACAGCTATCATCGGTGGTGCGAAAGTAAAAGATAAAATCGGTGTAATTCGTCATCTATTAGACAAAGTAGATAACTTAATCATCGGTGGTGGACTTGCTTACACATTCGTTAAAGCTTTAGGTCATGAAATTGGTCTATCTCTATGTGAAGACGACAAGATCGAACTAGCTAAAGAATTTATGCAACTTGCAAAAGAAAAAGGCGTAAACTTCTACATGCCAGTTGATGTTGTAATCACTGAGGAATTCTCTGAAACTGCAACAACTAAAATCGTTGGTATCGACTCTATCCCTTCTAACTGGGAAGGCGTGGACATCGGTCCTAAAACACGTGAAATTTATGCAGATGTAATTAAAAATTCTAAGCTTGTTGTATGGAATGGACCAATGGGTGTATTCGAAATGACTCCATTCGCAGAAGGTACAAAAGCAGTAGGACAAGCATTAGCAGATGCAGAAGATACATACTCTGTTATCGGCGGTGGTGACTCTGCAGCAGCTGTTGAAAAATTCGGTATGGCTGATAAAATGAGCCACATTTCTACTGGCGGCGGTGCGTCATTAGAATTCATGGAAGGTAAAGAGCTTCCAGGTGTAGTTTGTCTTAACGACAAATAAGTAGCAGCCAAAGAAAAAGGACGGTGCAAAGCATGCGTAAACCAATTATCGCAGGTAACTGGAAAATGAATAAAACTCTATCTGAAGCAGTTAGCTTCGTAGAGGAAGTTAAAGGTCAAATCCCAGCAGCTTCAGCTGTTGATGCAGTAGTTTGCTCTCCAGCTCTATTCTTAGAGCGCCTTGTAGCAGCAACTGAAGGAACTGACTTACAAGTAGGTGCACAAAACATGCACTTCGAAAAAAATGGTGCATTCACTGGCGAAATTAGCCCAGTAGCACTTAGCGACTTAAAAGTTGGCTATGTAGTACTTGGCCACTCTGAGCGTCGTGAAATGTTTGCTGAAACAGATGAGTCAGTAAACAAAAAGACTATCGCAGCATTTGAACATGGTTTAACACCAATCGTATGTTGTGGTGAGACTTTAGAAGAGCGCGAAAGCGGAAAAACATTTGATCTAGTAGCAGGTCAAGTGACAAAAGCACTTGCAGGTTTAACAGAAGAGCAAGTTAAAGCAACTGTTATCGCTTATGAGCCAATCTGGGCTATCGGTACAGGTAAATCTTCTTCTTCTGCAGATGCAAACGAAGTATGTGCGCACATCCGTAAAGTTGTTGCAGAAGCTGTTTCTCCAGAAGCTGCAGAAGCTGTTCGTATCCAATACGGCGGTAGCGTAAAACCAGAAAACATTAAAGAGTATATGGCACAATCTGACATCGACGGCGCTTTAGTTGGCGGTGCTAGCTTAGAGCCTGCTTCGTTCTTAGGTCTTCTGGGGGCGGTAAAATGAGAAAGCCAACAGCTTTAATCATTCTTGACGGTTTCGGACTTCGTGAAGAAACTTACGGGAATGCTGTAGCACAAGCTAAGAAACCTAATTTTGATGGCTACTGGAACAAATTCCCTCACACAACGCTTACAGCTTGTGGTGAGGCGGTAGGTCTTCCAGAAGGTCAAATGGGTAACTCTGAGGTTGGTCACTTAAATATCGGTGCTGGCCGCGTAGTATATCAAAGCTTAACACGCGTTAACGTTGCAATTCGTGAAGGTGAGTTCGATAAGAACGAAACTTTCCAAAATGCAATTAAAAGTGTAAAAGAAAAAGGTACTGCACTTCATTTATTCGGTTTACTTTCTGACGGTGGTGTGCACAGTCACATGAACCATATGTTTGCTCTTCTTCGCCTAGCAGCAAAAGAAGGCGTGGAGAAAGTTTATATCCATGCCTTCTTAGACGGCCGCGATGTTGGACCACAAACAGCAAAAGGTTATATCGATGCAACGAATGAAGTAATTAAAGAAACAGGAGTAGGACAATTCGCGACTATCTCTGGTCGTTATTACTCTATGGACCGTGACAAGCGTTGGGATCGCGTAGAAAAATGTTACAGTGCTATGGTGAATGGTGAAGGCCCTACTTATAAATCAGCAGAAGAGTGTGTAGAAGACTCTTATGCGAACGGTATCTATGATGAATTCGTATTGCCGTCTGTAATTGTTAACGAAGATAACACGCCAGTTGCAACAATCAATGATGATGATGCAGTTATCTTCTATAACTTCCGTCCAGACCGTGCAATTCAAATTGCTCGTGTATTTACAAACGAAGACTTCCGTGAGTTCGATCGTGGTGAAAAAGTACCTCACATTCCAGAATTCGTATGTATGACACACTTCAGTGAAACTGTAGATGGTTACGTGGCATTCAAGCCAATGAACCTTGATAACACTTTAGGTGAAGTTGTTGCGCAAGCGGGATTAAAGCAACTTCGCATCGCGGAAACTGAAAAGTATCCGCACGTTACATTCTTCTTTAGCGGTGGTCGTGAGGCTGAATTCCCAGGAGAAGAGCGTATCTTAATTAACTCACCGAAGGTTGCAACGTATGACTTGAAACCTGAAATGAGCATTTACGAAGTAACGGACGCTTTAGTAAATGAAATCGAAAATGATAAACATGATGTTATCATTCTTAACTTTGCGAACTGTGATATGGTTGGCCATTCTGGGATGATGGAACCAACAATTAAAGCAGTAGAAGCAACTGACGAATGTTTAGGAAAAGTTGTAGAAGCGATTCTTGCAAAAGATGGTGTAGCACTTATTACTGCTGACCATGGTAATGCTGATCAGGAGTTAACTGCTGATGGCGGTCCTATGACAGCTCATACAACTAACCCGGTTCCTTTCATCGTTACAAAAAATGATGTAGAGCTTCGTGAAGGTGGTATTTTAGGAGATATCGCTCCAACAATGCTTACACTTTTAAATGTGGAACAACCGAAAGAAATGACAGGTAAAACAATTATTAAATAATTTGCTTATATAAAAAGGAGAGAATTTATTATGTCAACAATTATTGATGTTTATGCTCGCGAAGTCCTTGACTCTCGTGGTAACCCAACTGTAGAAGTAGAAGTTTACACAGAAAGCGGCGCTTTCGGACGCGCTATCGTACCAAGTGGTGCATCTACTGGTGAGCACGAAGCAGTAGAATTACGTGACGGTGACAAATCTCGTTACCTTGGTAAAGGTGTTGTTAACGCAGTAAACAACGTTAACGAAATTATCGCTCCAGAAATCGCTGGTTTCGATGTAACTGACCAAGCTGGTATCGACCGTGCTATGATCGAATTAGATGGCACTCCAAACAAAGGTAAACTAGGCGCTAACGCTATCCTTGGTGTATCTATGGCAGTAGCTCACGCAGCAGCTGACTTCGTAGGTCTTCCATTATACCGTTACCTTGGTGGATTCAATGCAAAACAATTACCAACTCCAATGATGAACATCATCAACGGTGGTTCTCACGCTGATAACAACGTTGACTTCCAAGAGTTCATGATCTTACCAGTTGGTGCTCCAACATTCAAAGAATCAATCCGTATGGGTGCTGAAGTATTCCATGCACTTAAAGCTGTATTACATGACAAAGGTCTTAACACTGCAGTAGGTGACGAAGGTGGATTCGCTCCAAACCTTGGTTCTAACCGTGAAGCTTTAGAAGTAATCATCGAAGCTATCGAAAAAGCTGGTTACAAAGCTGGCGAGAACGTATTCTTAGGAATGGACGTTGCTTCTTCTGAGTTCTACAACAAAGAAACTGGTAAATATGACCTTGCAGGCGAAGGCCGTACTGGCTTAACTTCTGCAGAAATGGTTGATTTCTATGAAGAGCTTTGCAAAGACTTCCCAATCATCTCTATCGAAGATGGTTTAGACGAAAACGACTGGGATGGTCACAAATTATTAACTGAGCGTATCGGTGATAAAGTACAATTAGTTGGTGACGATTTATTCGTAACTAACACTCAAAAACTTGCTGAAGGTATCGAAAAAGGTATCTCTAACTCAATCTTAATTAAAGTTAACCAAATCGGTACTTTAACTGAGACTTTCGAAGCTATCGAAATGGCTAAACGTGCTGGTTACACAGCAGTTGTATCTCACCGTTCTGGTGAAACTGAAGATGCTACAATCGCTGACATCGCAGTTGCAACTAACGCTGGCCAAATCAAAACTGGTTCTATGAGCCGTACTGACCGTATTGCTAAGTACAACCAATTATTACGCATCGAAGACGAACTAGGCGAAATCGCTGTTTACGATGGTATCAAATCTTTCTATAACATCAAACGATAATTGTAGAAAATAAACGACAGACCGTGAGAAATCACGGTCTGTTTTTTTATGCTAAAATTGTTCACCCGTCATAAGTGACATGAAATGTTTGAAGAAGCGGTTATAGTCAAAATCAATTGCGATTTGATGAACCGGCCAATCAATAAATGGCTTCTGGTTCACTAAAGAGCGAAATTCCCCTATGGTTGCTCCTTGTGCAGAGGATTCTGTCATGACAACAATAGGTGATTTATGATACGTGAACATAGAGTTATCAAATAAAGCGAGTATTGGCATTGTGTCATGGAAAGGGCTGCCTTTTAAATGTGGTAGGGCGTCTTTATAATATCCGTAGTAATAATGATCGAATAAAGGTTTGAGAAGTGGGGCTTTTCCTTTTGCTTCAATATACTCTGCCATTTCTGGTGTAATGACGGAATATTGGGTAACGTTTAATGGGTATATGTACATGTTAGCTGTAGATTGAAGGACTATATTAGCAGCAGTAGGATCGCCATAAAAGTTTGCTTCGGAAATAGGGGTAACATTACCAGGATGTAAAAAGGCACCGCCCATTACGTAGTAAGATTTAACTTGCTTCATTAACTGTTTACATACGATGAATAAAATTGCTAGGGAGGTAAGTCTTCCTAAACTTACAATGATTAATTCATCTTTATACTGTTCAATAAGAGGAATGACTTCAAAAAAATTCTCCATTTCTCCGTTAGTCACATTCACCTTTGGAATAATTGGACCGAGCCCCTGTTTCCCATGTACATCCGTAAAAAACGCAGGTGGGGCACCTGTAAGGGGACGTTCTGAACCACCGAATATCTTGATATTTCTATTCTTTGTTTCGTTATTAAAAAAATGAGCATTTTCTACGGCCATTTTTTTTGGAACATTGCCGTAATCGGCAACGATACCGACGATTTCTATTTCATCGATAAAGAATGCTAAGAGGAGAGCCATCGTATCATCAATCCCAGGATCACAAAAAATGAGAACTTTTTTGGGCATATGTTCACCACCTATCTTGTTTATCCGGTACAAATCCGCTTGGTGAGGGATAATAATTAATGGGGATGAGGAAAACCTCAATGATTAAAGTTTCACTTTATATATATGTAAGTTTAAGGATAAAAAGATTATTTTATTGAAATAATAGTCTTTTAAATTCAGAAAATAAAAACTTTTTATATTAGGTCAAGGTTTTTGACGTAATTTTCGTTTAGAAATGCAGTCATATCAAGGTTGTAAGCGTATAACATAGGCTGTTTTTGCTGTCAAGTTGATAAATTGCAGCTTTTTACAATTTATACTATGATAAAGATATTAACAGAAGATCGTATAAACATGAGGGATGATGAACATGAAATTTACAAAGATTCTTGTCCAAATTGCTGCTCTTTACGTGTTTTATATGGTTGGAACTTGGGTGCAAGAAATGTTAAATATTCCGATTCCAGGAAGTTTGATTGGAATGTTCCTCTTACTTGTTTTACTTAGCCTAAAAGTTCTTCCAGTGAAATGGTTCGATTTAGGAGCAGAAACACTCGTTGCTATTATGCCGTTTTTATTAATTCCGCCAACGCTTGGCCTAATGAATTACGGTGCTTTTTTTATGAGTAAAGGAATTTCTCTTTTCATTACAGTTGTAGCGAGTACATTTTTAATTATTATTGTCGCAGGACATACAGGACAATATCTTGCGAATAGGAAGGAAAGAGAGTCGCGATGAGCCAAATATTAATCGGAATCGGTTGGGTTCTTTTTACGGTGCTATTATATCAATTATCTAAAAAAATCTATAAATTATTTCCAACACCATTCACCATTCCAATGCTTGTAGCAACTGGATTAATGGCTTTCCTATTTATCGTGCTTGATATACCATATCAACATTATATGGAAAGTGGTGGTGGCTGGATTGCAAAGCTACTTGGACCCGGTGTTGTAGCATTTGCAATTCCTCTTTATAAACAACGTCATGTTCTGCAAAAATATGTTGTACCGATTGCTGGCGGGGTATTAGTAGGTACAACAGTTGCAATCGCTAGTGATTTTGCGATTGCTTCACTTATGGGAACGGATAAAAGCTTAATCTTATCGTCATTACCAAAATCGGTGACAATGCCAGTTGCGATGAGTGTTTCTGAACAAGTCGGTGGTGTACCTTCCTTAACAGCAGCTTTCGTTGTTATCGCAGGTATTACTGGAACGATTACAGGACCCCTTTTATTAAAATGGAGCCGTGTTACAAACTCAGTTGGTAAAGGTATCGGATTTGGATGTGCTTCTCATATTATGGGCGTGATGAGAGCGATGAAAAATAACGAGCATGAAGGTGTTATTGGATCGGTAACAATGACATTAACAGCAATTTTGACATGTTTACTTGGACCGTTATTTGCGATGATGTTTATGTAATAGAAGAAAAGCGAGAGCGCCTCTATAGCTCTCGCTTTTCTATAGAATTTATGCTACAGTTACAATAACTGAATCTTTGTAGGAGGTACGCCAAGTGCATACGTTATTATCAGTTTTACTTATTATTGTATCGATTTTAATGATTGTTATGGTACTTATGCAATCTAGTAATAGCTCAGGCCTTTCAGGTGCAATTTCAGGCGGTGCGGAGCAATTATTTGGTAAGCAAAAGGCACGTGGAATTGAAGCGGTATTAAACCGTATTACAATTGTTTTAGCTGTATTGTTCTTTGTATTAACAATTGGTGTTACGTACTTCAATTTATAGAATTGAAAGAAGAAGCGTTAGTGAATGGTACTAATGGTTCTTCTTTTTTTGTTTTGCTATTTGAAAGATGTTTCTAATTAGATTATAGAAATACAAATATGGTACACTAGATATAGAAAGAATACGACTAGATTACAGAAGAGAAAGAGGAGAAATACATGATGAAATTAGCATCTCCGAAACCATTTACATTTGAGGGTGGAGACCGCGCTGTTTTATTACTACATGGATTCACAGGGAACTCAGCTGATGTACGTATGTTAGGGCGTTTCTTAGAAAAGAAAGGCTATACTTGTCATGCGCCAATTTATAAAGGGCACGGTGTACCACCAGAAGAGCTTGTTCATACAGGGCCTGAAGATTGGTGGCAAGATGTAACGGAGGCATATCAGCTTTTAAAAGATAAAGGTTTTGAGAAAATTGCTGTTGTTGGATTGTCACTTGGCGGCGTATTTTCTTTAAAATTAGGTTATACAGTACCGGTTTTAGGTGTAGTACCAATGTGTGCACCGATGTATATTAAGAGCGAAGAAACGATGTACCAAGGTATATTGGCATATGCCCGCGAATATAAAAAACGTGAGCAAAAATCACCTGAACAAATTGAACAAGAAATGTTGGAATTCCAAAAGACACCGATGAATACATTAAAAGCATTACAACAATTAATTGCTGACGTACGTAACAATGTGGATATGATTTATGCGCCAACATTTGTTGTACAAGCACGTCATGACGAAATGATTAATACAGATAGTGCTAACATTATTTATAACGGTGTAGAATCTACGTTAAAAGACATTAAATGGTATGAAGACTCTACGCATGTCATTACACTTGATAAACAACGTGACGAGCTACATGAGGATGTATATAACTTCTTGGAGCAACTAGATTGGTAAGATCTAGTTGCCTCTTTTTTTCATAAGGAATTTTTTGTGAAAACTGTAAAAATCATAAGGGGAGTATTGAAGTTTCACTTTATACATCCCCTATCTTTCGGATACACTAAATAATATAAGGTTTTAAAGGAGGTATTTTTGCTTGGAAGAAATCATACAAGAACATATTGATAAGTTGTTATTATTTATGAGAGAAGAAGCGTATAAACCGCTAACGATACAAGAGTTAGAAGAGGCATTTGGAATTGAAGGTTCTGAGGGCTTTAAAGATTTCGTAAAGGCACTTGTAACGATGGAAGAAAAGGGACTTGTTATTCGTACTCGTAGCAACCGTTACGGTCTTCCTGAAAAGATGAATTTAGTAAGAGGTAAGTTAATTGGACATGCACGTGGTTTTGCATTCGTTGTACCAGAAGAGAAGAAAACAGGAGACGATGATCTTTTCATCCCGCCTACAGAATTAAACGGTGCACTTCATGGCGATACAGTATTAGCACGCCTTAGTTCTCAATCGAGCGGTTCGCGTCAAGAAGGTTCAATTGTACGCATTTTAGAGCGTGGAACGAAAGAACTAGTTGGTACATATACAGAATCGAAAAACTTTGGATTCGTTATACCTGACAATAAGCGCTGGACGAGTGATATCTTTATCTTGAAAAGCGCATCGATGGGTGCTGTAGAAGGTCATAAAGTAGTTGTGAAAATTACGAGCTATCCAGAGAATCGTTTAAGTGCAGAAGGTGAAGTTATTCAAATTCTAGGTCATAAAAATGATCCAGGAGTAGATATTTTATCTGTCATTCATAAACATCATTTACCTTTAGCATTCCCTGAGGAAGTGATGGAGCATGCAAACAGTGTACCAGAAACGATTTCAGAAGAAGATTTAAAAGATCGCCGCGACCTGCGCGATCAAATGATCGTAACGATTGATGGTGCAGATGCGAAAGACTTAGATGATGCTGTTACAGTAACGAAGCTTGAGAACGGTAACTACAAGCTAGGCGTTCACATTGCGGATGTAAGTCATTACGTTCAAGAAGGCTCTCCAATTGATGTTGAAGCAGCGGAAAGAGCGACGAGTGTATATCTTGTTGACCGTGTAATCCCGATGATTCCGCATCGTCTATCTAACGGTATTTGTTCATTAAATCCGAAAGTAGACCGTCTGACGTTATCTTGTGAAATGGAAATCAACAATTTAGGTGATGTTGTTAAACACGAGATTTTCCAAAGTGTGATTAAAACGACAGAGCGTATGACGTATGCTGACGTAAGAAGCATTTTAGAAGATGAGGACGAAGAGTTAATTAAGCGTTATGAGCCGCTCGTACCGATGTTTAAAGAGATGGGGCAATTGGCACAAATTTTACGTGAAAAACGTATGCGCCGTGGTGCAATTGACTTTGACTTTAAAGAAGCGAAAGTATTAGTGGATGAAGAAGGAAAACCGACTGATGTTGTTATGCGTGATCGTTCTGTTTCAGAGAAGTTAATTGAAGAATTTATGCTTGTTGCGAATGAAACAGTAGCAGAGCACTTCCACTGGATGAACGTACCGTTTATGTACCGTGTCCATGAAGATCCGAAAGAAGATAAGCTTGAGCGTTTCTTCGAGTTTGTAACGAACTTCGGATATGCGGTAAAAGGACGTGCGAATGAAGTGCACCCTCGTGCGCTGCAACAAATTCTTGAAATGGTTCAAGGACAGCCAGAAGAAGTAGTTATTTCAACAGTTATGCTTCGTTCTATGAAGCAAGCTCGTTACGATGCGGATAGTTTAGGACATTTCGGTTTATCAACTGAGTTCTACACACATTTCACATCACCAATTCGTCGTTACCCAGATACAATCGTTCATAGATTAATTCGTGAATACATTATTAATGGTAAAGTCGACAACGAAACGCAAGCAAAATGGCGTGAAAAATTACCTGAGATTGCAGAGCACTCTTCTAATATGGAACGCCGTGCTGTTGAAGCAGAGCGTGAAACAGATGAGATGAAAAAAGCAGAGTATATGGTTGATAAGATCGGTGAAGAGTATGACGGTATGATTAGCTCTGTAACAAACTTCGGTTTATTCGTAGAGCTTCCAAATACAATTGAAGGTCTTGTACACGTTAGCTACTTAACGGATGATTACTACCGTTATGACGAGCAACATTTCGCTATGATCGGAGAACGTACAGGAAACGTATTCCGCATCGGTGACGAAATTACAATTCGCGTTATTAACGTAAACAAAGACGAGCGTGCAATCGACTTTGAAATCGTTGGCATGAAAGGCACACCTCGCCGTAAGTTCAAAGATCGTCCAGTCGTTATCGAGCAGCCAAGAACAGGCAGAAAGAAACGCGGTGGACGTAGCGAGCGCAGTAATGAGCGCGGCGGTGAACGTGGCACAGGTAGAAAATTTGACCGTGGTGGTAAAGGAAAAGGAAGAGGATCTGCATCCGCATCCGCTTCTGCTAGCCAGCCAGGAAAAAAAGATGGTAACGGTAAGAAGAAAAAAGCATTCTTCGAAAACGTACCAGGATTCAAGAAGAAAAAGAAAAAGCGTAAGTAAGAAAAGAGTGGCTTCGCTTTGATGAAAAGCGGGGCCTTTTCTTTTTTCTTCGTGGCTTAAGAGCGAGCCACTTTCGCTTTTTGTTGGAATCCAGCTACAGTGGCTAGAATGTTCGGCGGCTTCGCTTCTTCCCCAGAGGCAAAGAGCGCCTCAAGGTCAGAAGCTCCATCCACCTCACATTCTGAGCGAGCCACTTTCGCTTTTAATTGGAATCCAGCTACAGTGGCTAGAATCTGTTGGCCATTTCACTCCCTCGGCCGAAGAAAAAAGCGCTTCTCTGTCGGGAGTTCCAATGTCCAAAGATTCTGAGTGAGCCACTTTCGCTTTTTATTAACATTTGTTACAATAGTAAAAATAGAGGAGGGACGTTATATGCCAAAGGGTACAGGTAAGGTTATTGCACAGAATAAAAAAGCATTTCATGATTATTTCATCGAAGAAACATACGAAGCAGGGCTTGTCCTTCAAGGAACGGAAATTAAGTCGATTCGCGCTGGACGCGTAAACTTGAAAGATGCGTTTGCACGTGTACATAATGGTGAAGTATGGGTTCATAATATGCACATTAATACGTACGAACAAGGGAATCGTTTCAACCATGATCCACTTCGTACGAGAAAATTACTTCTGCATAAAAAAGAAATTGATAAACTAGCGGGCGCTGCGAAAGAAACAGGTTACGCATTAGTTCCACTTAGAATTTATTTAAAAAATGGATTTGCAAAGATGGCACTTGGTTTAGCAAAAGGTAAGAAGCAATACGATAAACGTCACGATTTAAAAGAGAAAGAAGCTAAACGTGAAATTGCACGCGCGTTCCGTGATCGCCAAAAGATGTAATACAGATATTTACATTTGTAAAATGGAGCGCGTATGTTATAATAACTTATGTAAGGTTGTTGCACATTGAAAAACAGCTCTTAGTAGCTATCACGATATTTTCTTCGTATGCTCCATTTTTATCATGGGGACGTTACGGATTCGACAGGGATAGTTCGAGCTTAGGTTGCGAGTCGAGGGGATCGGCCTCGTTAAAACGTCAAAGCCTATAATTGGCAAACAAAACAATCTTTCTTTAGCTGCTTAATTGCACTAAAGGTTCCTCCCTCCATCGTCCATGTGGTAGGGTAAGGGACTCAAACTAAGTGGACTACGCCGGAGTTCGCCGTCTGAGGACAAAGGAAGAGAATAACCAGACTAGCAACTTGGAAGCCTGTCGATAGGCCGAAGAGTTCGCGAAATGCTAATATATCGACTACACTCGTAGAAGCTTAAGTGCCGATATTTTTGGACGTGGGTTCGACTCCCACCGTCTCCACCAATACATATTTGGTGGTTTTTTATTTTGTATAATATGAACCATAATTTTGCCAGGTTGGTGAGGTTATGGTTCTTTTTGTTTGTGGTTTTATAGAATGCTGAAGTCGATGGGACGGTATCCCTGAAAGAGAGAATAAAAAATGGTTATTGATGATAAGCGGGTAGATACTATAGCAGATTGTAAACGCTCAATTGTTAAGTAGTTATTATTTTTTTACTTTATTCGAATCTTCATATGTTTTGTGTTTTTATCCATACCTATTGTAAGATTATATAGAGTTCTCCTAATAAACTGTTTTAATGGATTATTTAGGGGTTTTAAATTTATAAATCTTAAATTATTTTTTCGGGATAATTTTTTATCTAAATAATTTATATTGAAGTAGAGGTGAACCATCGGTGAAGCAGGTGTTGGTGATTAAAAATGAACGGTCTTCAGCAAAGAAAATCGTAAGCGGTTTAACGCAAGAGGGCCATTTCATTTTAAAACTTCACAATGAAAACCAAGGTTTAAATATAGCATATGAGCAAGATTGGGATATTATCATATTGGATTGGGATTCATTAAGTATATCGGGACCAGAAATTTGTAGACAAATACGACTTGTTAAAACGACACCAATCATTATTGTGACCAACAATATTTCTAGCGAGGATTGCATAGCAGGGTTACAAGCAGGAGCAGATGATTATATTAGAAAACCATTTGTGAAGGAAGAATTAGTAGCGAGAGTTCAAGCTATTTTAAGAAGAAGTGACTATAACCAGCAAAATGAGACAAACTTTTTTCAGTTTAAAGATCTCTTTGTTGATGCATCTAGCAATATTGTGAAAAAAGGTGGCAAAAATCTCTCGCTTACGAAGCGCGAGTACGATTTACTTGTATTTTTAATTAAGAATAAAAATACGATATTAAGCCGTGAAATGCTTTTGAATCAAGTTTGGGGATATGACGTAGTAGTAAATCCGAATGTAGTAGACTTATATATTGGGTATGTAAGAAAAAAGCTAAAGTGCGAGAAGAAAGATAGATATATTCAAACGATACATGGCAGAGGCTATTCAATGGTTGAATGATAAAAATAAGATAATAAAGTAGTTTCTGTGAAATATTAGCTATTACTGCGCGTATTTTGTAAGGGAAGGTCTCTGTCCCGTATTTGTTGAGAAAGTATTTAATGAAGGTTAATCAACAGTCCTGACCGCACATATTACTTTTTATGCTTGATTTTATGAATTCATACGATTCACAAGATTTTCACAGAATTAATGACTATACTAATTAACAGGATGTTCAAATGAAAATGATTATCAATAGCGATTCAATTGAATAAAAGTTACCTTCTAATTCAATCTATGGATGTCATCATTTTCGAAATAAATCACACTATAAGGAGTATACATATGAAAAAATCTATGCTTTTAAAATTAGTGAGTATTCTAGCAATTTTCACTTTAATGTTAGTGGCTTGCTCAGATTCAAGTAAAGAAACTTCGAAGGCTAATAATAAAGATAATGGTAGTGATAAGCCAAAAACGGTTGAAATCACTGATGCTCATGGAACTGTTAAAGTACCTGTAAACCCAAAGAATGTAGTTGCTTTGGATAACAGAACTTTTGAAACTTTATCTGATTGGGGAATTAAATTAGCGGCTGCTCCAAAGGATATCATGCCTGCTGATTCAGCATATAAAAAGGATGAAAAAGTTCAAAATATTGGGAATCACCGTGAACCAAATCTAGAAATTATTGCAGCGGCAAACCCTGATCTTGTAATCGTTGGTCAAAGATTTGCTGATCATTATGAAGAAATCAAAAAATTAGTGCCAAATGCAGCTGTTATTGATCTTAATTTTGATGTTTCTGAGAAGGCTACTAAGCCTGGAGAAAACTTAGTAAAAGGACTTAAAGATTCTACAACTACTTTAGGTAAAATCTTTGCTAAAGATAAAGAAGCTAAACAATTAATAGCTGATTTCGATAAATCTATTGAAAAAGCAAAATCTGCTTATAACGGAAAAGATAAAGTTATGAGTGTTATCGTTACTGGTGGAAATATCGGCTTTGCTGCGCCGCACTCTGGTCGCGTTTGGGGACCTATGTATGACATTTTCAGTTGGACTCCAGCATTAGAAGTTTCGAATTCTACTGCAGGTCATAAAGGTGATGACGTTTCTGTTGAAGCTATTGCACAAACAAATCCTGATTGGCTTTTCGTATTAGATCGTGATGCTGCAACATCTGATGCAGCTAAGTCAACTCCAGCTAAGGATGTTATTTCTAAATCACCAGCTCTTCAAAACACAACTGCTGTTTCTAAAAAACAAGTTGTTTATGCACCAGAAGATACTTACACAAATGAATCAATTCAAACTTATATAGAGTTATTTGGAAATATGGCAAAAACTTTAGCTAAGTAGTGTAAAGGGGTACGAAGCAGTGTCAAAAAATATGATTTCTAGGGTTGAGAATATTTCTCAACCCCAGTTTTATAATCAAAATAAAATATGGACAAAACCTTTTATAATAGCAGTTATAGTTGTTATAATTTTAGGGATTATATCACTGTTTACTGGAGTTTATGATATACGTGGACAAGAGGACGGAATGGAGATGTTTTTCATCACTCGTGTTCCGAGAACGGTTGCATTAATGCTTACTGGAGCTGCGATGGCAATGGCAGGGCTCGTCATGCAACTTATTACACAGAATCGTTTTGTTGAACCTACTACAACGGGGACTATTGAATGGTCAGGCTTAGGCCTGCTTTTTGTGTATTTATTATTTCCTGCCCCGACTTTAGTTCAAAGAATGACTGGTGCAATCATTTTTTCTTTTATAGGAACTATGATTTTCTTTCTATTTTTAAGAAGAGTTAAGCTTCGTTCGTCTTTAATTGTTCCGATTATTGGATTGATGCTTGGAGCAGTAATTTCTGCAGTGTCTACTTTTTTAGGACTCCTTTTTCAAAAGACGCAAAGTATTGAAACTTGGTTTGTAGGTTCATTTGCTAACATTCAGGTGGGAAGATATGAATATTTATGGCTGATTGTTATCATTACTTTTCTTATTTTTATGTATGCTAATAGATTGACTTTAGCTGGACTAGGAGAAGATGTCGCAACAAGTCTTGGAGTTAATTACAATAGAATTGTTCTTTTTGGGACTGCTCTTATCTCTGTTGCAGTTGGAATTGTTGCAGCTGTTATTGGACACTTACCTTTCTTAGGATTAATTGTGCCAAATATCGTTTCAATGTTTAGAGGTGATGATCTTAGGAGTAATTTACCTTGGGTTTGTGTGATCGGAATGGGATCAATAACTGCCTGTGACATCATTTCTCGAACAATTATACAGCCTTTTGAATTACCTGTTTCTTTAATACTTGCAACAGTGGGAGCAGTCGTGTTTATTACTATTTTATTGAGAAAAAGAAAACCAAGGAGGCTACGATGATCACATTAGAATATAGAAAAAAAGAAAATGTCGAGATCGATTCTAGCCTTCATAATGAAAGTAGATCAGCTAGCGCTTTTCGGTCTAAGAAGGAAGCAAGACGTTATTGGATTTTACTGATAACATTGATTGCTTTAGGTCTTCTTTCTTCATATGGACTTTTAGTTTATAACAATCCAGTTCCGATAGATTCACCTTCTTTTATCCCAGTCGTTAAGAGAAGGATAGTAGCTATTGTTGCAATGATTATTGCTGCGGTTTGCCATAGCTTGTCGACAGTTGCTTTCCAATCTATTACGAATAATAAAATTATTACTCCTTCACTTTTAGGTTTCGAATCACTTTATTCAGCAATTCAAACGAGTACAGTATTCTTCTTTGGTGCTAGTGCGTTAATAAATTTTAATGGAATTGGATCATTTTTATTCCAAGTTGTTGTTATGGTCTTCATGAGTTTAATACTTTATGGATGGTTACTTTCCGGTAAATACGGGAATTTACAACTTATGCTTTTAGTTGGAATTATTATTGGTACCGGGCTAAATTCTGTGTCAACTTTCATGAGAAAACTACTTGCGCCTTCAGAATTTGATATTTTACAAGCAAGATTATTTGGTTCTGTTAATCATGCAGATCCTGCATATTTTCCTATTGTAATTCCTATGATCATAATTGTAGCGGTATTAATTTTTGCTCATTCTAAGAATTTGAATGTTTTGTCACTAGGAAAAGATGTTGCTACTTCTTTTGGAGTTAAATATCAACCTAGTGTAATTTATACGCTTGTATTAGTAGCTATTTTGATGTCTATTTCAACAGCTCTAATTGGGCCACTTACTTTCTACGGCTTTTTAGTAGCAACTTTGAGTTATCAGGCAGCGGCAACTTATGATCATAGATATATTTTTCCGATGGCTTTTGCTATAGGATTTTTAATAATGACGAGCGCATACTTTTTAATGTATCATGTATTCCATGCTCAAGGTGTAGTTTCAGTTATTATTGAATTATTTGGTGGAATTATATTCTTAACTATAGTTTTAAGGAAGAGGGCTTTATGATAAAAATTGATAATGTTAAAAAGTTCTATACTGATAAGGTAAAAATAGGACCTTTGGATATTGAAATACCAAAAGCAGGCTTTACTTCTTTAATTGGACCAAATGGCGCTGGAAAGTCCACGACACTTTTGATGATTGGCAGACTTTTAGATATGGATGAAGGCCAAATTCAGGTAGCAAATATGGATGTTTCTGAATCCAAATCAAAAGACTTAGCAAAAGTTTTGACTATATTGCGACAAGAAAATCATTTTGTAACTAGGCTTACAGTTAGACAATTAGTTGGATTTGGGCGCTTTCCTTATTCAAAGGGAAGATTGACTAAAGAAGATGAGGTTATCATTTCTAAATATATCGATTTCTTAGATTTAACTAGTTTAGAGAATAGATATTTAGATGAGCTTTCTGGTGGTCAAAGACAAAGGGCATATGTAGCGATGGTATTGTGCCAAGAGACGGAATATGTACTTTTGGACGAACCTCTGAACAACCTTGATGTTGCTCGTTCTGTTCAAATGATGGAGCATTTAAGACGTGCAGCTAATGAATTTGGAAGAACAATTTTGACTGTCATGCATGACATAAATTTTGCAGCTAAATACTCGGATAAAATTTGTGCTATGAAAGATGGACAAATTGCTGCTTTTGGAACAGTAGAAGAGGTTATGGACTCAACACTTTTGACAGATATTTTTGAAACAAAAATAGAAATTATTAATGGTCCTTATGGGCCAATCGCAGTTTATTAGTTATAAAATGTAAAAAAATACCGTAGCTTGCGTAGATTATGCAAGCTACTCTAGTTGAAGTTGCTGTCTGTATTTTATAGGCAGCAGGTTTTTTATGTGACTACTCATAAAATGCAAAAGAATGCTTCACCTTTTCAAGTATGTACTAAACGAAAAAAATATCCCTGTATAACTTTTTAAAAGAATTCAGCTTGTTTTTTGATATGTAATATTGCATATCAGAGTGTATTGATAAAAGTGTAAGGGGTCACTATAATGAGGGCATAAAGATAAATCACATTTTCGTAGCAATAAAAAGGAGGAAATAATATGGAAATCGCAATGGCAGTTTTAAAATTTGTAGGTGGCGTAATCCCGTTAATTCAAGAACTTTTAAAAGCATTTATGTAAGTTTATTAGTTAGCTATCATTTATCAATCATTATCATATTTTACTAAAAAAAGAACGGGGTGATTTTTCTGAATATTAAGAAAAACACTAAAAGAAGAAAGTTCCTTGCATGTTTATTAGTTAGTCTATGCACTATTAATTATTCATCTATTTCCTTCGCAGAAACACAAGCAAGTAATGCAACTGATGTAACCAAAAATGCT
This sequence comes from Bacillus cereus group sp. MYBK15-3, assembly GCF_051916765.1. Classification (NCBI taxonomy): domain Bacteria; kingdom Bacillati; phylum Bacillota; class Bacilli; order Caryophanales; family Bacillaceae; genus Bacillus; species Bacillus cereus group sp. MYBK15-3. The sequence goes on along the minus strand of NZ_JBQAHG010000005.1, from coordinate 180,696 downwards.
AGTGGCATTAATACTGGTATAGCAAATCTTAAATATAATAATCAAGAGGTTTTAGCTGTAAATGGTGATAAAGTAGAAAGTTTTGTTCCGAAAGAAAGTATCAATTCAAATGGTAAATTCGTAGTAGTGGAACGTGAGAAAAAATCACTTACAACGTCACCGGTCGATATTTCAATTATTGATTCTGTAGTGAATCGCACGTATCCAGGAGCTGTACAACTTGCGAATAAAGCTTTTGCAGACAATCAACCGAGTTTATTAGTGGCTAAGAGAAAGCCTTTGAATATTAGTATAGACTTACCGGGCATGAGAAAAGAAAATACAATCACTGTCCAAAATCCGACATATGGTAATGTAGCTGGAGCAGTAGACGATTTAGTATCTACTTGGAATGAAAAGTATTCTACAACACATACGTTACCTGCAAGAATGCAGTATACGGAATCTATGGTTTATAGTAAATCACAAATCGCAAGTGCTCTTAATGTTAACGCTAAATATCTTGATAATAGTCTAAACATTGATTTTAATGCGGTTGCAAATGGAGAGAAAAAAGTGATGGTTGCCGCATATAAGCAAATATTTTATACGGTAAGTGCTGAACTACCTAACAATCCATCCGACCTTTTTGATAATAGCGTTACTTTTGACGAGTTAACTCGAAAAGGCGTAAGTAATTCGGCTCCACCTGTTATGGTTTCAAATGTAGCTTATGGTAGAACGATTTATGTAAAATTAGAAACAACATCTAAGAGCAAAGATGTACAAGCTGCTTTTAAAGCCTTACTTAAGAATAACAGCGTTGAAACAAGTGGACAGTATAAAGATATTTTTGAAGAAAGTACCTTTACTGCTGTAGTATTAGGCGGAGATGCGAAAGAGCATAACAAGGTTGTTACTAAAGATTTCAATGAAATCCGAAATATCATTAAAGATAATGCTGAATTAAGTCTTAAAAATCCAGCATACCCAATTTCATATACAAGCACTTTCTTAAAAGATAATGCAACTGCTGCTGTTCATAACAATACAGATTATATTGAGACGACAACTACAGAATATTCAAGTGCTAAAATGACACTTGATCATTACGGTGCTTACGTTGCTCAATTTGATGTATCTTGGGATGAATTCACATTTGACCAAAAGGGTAACGAAGTATTAACACATAAAACATGGGATGGTAGCGGAAAAGACAAAACGGCTCATTACTCTACAGTTATCCCTCTTCCACCGAACTCAAAAAATATAAAAATTGTAGCAAGAGAATGTACAGGTCTTGCATGGGAATGGTGGAGAACAATTATTAATGAACAAAATGTTCCATTAACAAATGAAATAAAAGTTTCAATTGGAGGAACAACATTATACCCAACAGCTAGTATTAGTCATTAAGTATAAAACAAGCGCCCTATAAGTAGGGCGCTTTTTACTTGGTCACAAATTTTATTTTGTATCGGTATGTTTTTAAGTTTTGTAAATCATCAACTATAAGGTGGGAATATTGTGCAGACGAAAAGCTACATGTTTTTCGTCTTTTCGTTCTCTTGCTTAATAAGAAAGATCCTGTAACTCAGTACAGGATCTTTAATCAAACGTTTTTAAAAGCTAAATTGTGGTTTCATATCACCTTTATAAGGTTCATGTTCAACAAATATAGTTATATCCTTACCAGCTTGGTCTTTACCAGTTCTTTTATACGTAAATTTATTTTTATTTAGTTCAGTAAGTTCAAGAGCAGCACCGTATTTATTATTTCCAATTGAAACATGGGCTCTTATTTTATTTTCGTGTACAACATCGAAGTAGCCATAATCACCGCGGCTTTGACCTGTTTCGCTATTGAAGAACTCATATTTATTAGATTTGTCATCAAATTTTGCTAGACTTATAAAATTCGAATTAAACTGTGTTACATCGTTACCAGTTTCGTCTAATACCTTTGTTCCGTGCCAAAGGGTACCGCCTAAAATTTTATCTCCATCAACGTTTTTAACAATATCTCCTGTAGTCGTGTTCAGCTGCTTGTCCGGATCAGTGAAAGAAAGTTCTTTTTCTTTATATGGAACATGTTCAACGAAAACTTCTACATCTTTACCGTTAGCGTCTTTCCCCATTCGTTTATAAGTAAATACATTTTTATTTAGTTTTGTCATGTCAACGACAGCTTGATACTTCATTGATTCTGAAATTAATATTCTTTTTTTTCCATCATTTGTGATAAAGAAAGTTCCTTTATCGCCACGACTTGCACCTGTTTTAGCATCAAAAAATTCATATCTGCCTGACTTCGCATCATATTTTGCAAGACCGATGAAGTTTGCATTCTCTTTTGTTAAGTCATTCTTATCTTTGTCATACACTCGTGTACCTTGCCAATTTGTCTCGCTAAGAATATTAGCCATTTTTTGCCCTTTAGTTAATTTATTTTCCTTTTTTGTTTCTTTAGCAACTTGTTCTTGCTTTTGTTTCCCATGATTTTCTTCAGCTTTAGTACCAGCACACCCTGTTAATGCTAATGTGAATCCGAGCAGTATGGATGATAGTGTTTTTGTTTTTTTGTTCATGTTTTATCGTCTCCTTATTTTATGATTTCAAGTAGTACGGTTAGCGATTATAGTAGCAGTGCGTCATATATAAACTTAATTGCTACGTTTCTTATGTTAATCCCCGACTATAAACTGCCTCTAAATAAAACATTAAAAAAAGATAAACTAATTCCTAAATTTTTTTCATACTTATAAAAAGGTTTTTTACATGGGGGGAATGTAAATTTCTTATTTTGAAACTGGCGTAATCACATTGGGGTATACACATTATGCTTACATTGCGATTTTAGATGTGATGTTATACTGTGTATAAGATTTTATGTGTGTATGTTGTGTCGGTTTTTGTCGGTAAGTCGATATATTTCGAAAATCGCTGATATATTTGGAGTTGCGCCGATATATTTCGAAAATCGCCGATATATTTGGAGTTGCGCTGATATATTTGAAAAATCGCTGATATATTTTGGAGGGGGATAAAAATGATTGTGAAAGAGCGGAAAATGCCCGTATATTTGCTGCAATTAGAAGCTTTACTTAGAAGATTGCCTGCTCATCATCCAAAAAGGAATGTGGTGGTTGAAAGTCTAGCGAAATTTATGGCTGGCTATAAAGGAGAGCAGGCGATTGAGTATCCACTTAGTTTTTTACCCGAAACAGAATACAGTATTTTACATGATATTAGGTTATTTGATCAAAAACATTATTTCCAAATTGATACCCTCATAGTTTCATCTTATTTTCTTCTTTTTCTTGAAATAAAAAATATTATTGGTACATTAATTTTTGATACAAAGTTCAATCAACTTATTCGAATAGTAGATGGTAATACGGAAGAAGGATTCCCAGATCCGCTTTTACAACTGAAACGGCAAGAGATGCAACTGAGAAAATGGCTGAATCTACATGATTTACATAATATTCCGATTGAAGCCCTCGTTGTAATTAGTTCCCCTCGTACAATTATTAAAACTTCAGATGAAATACTGTCTAGTAAAATTATCCACAGTGCAAATTTACCTAATAGAATAAAACAGATTAAAAATCAATATAAAGAAAAAGTGATTGATAATATAAATGGACTTATAGGCCAGATTATGAATGAGCACATTCCGCAACGTCAAAATGTTCTTGCGCAATATAAAATTAAAAAAGAGGAATTGCTAAAGGGTGTACAGTGTGAGGAATGTTTTACAATGGCAATGTTAAAAGAAAGACAGGGATGGCGTTGTTCAAATTGCAATAGTATGTCTAAACATGCTCATTTACGTGCTGTACAAGATTACACACTTCTGTTTAGTGTGATAACTACTAATAGCGAATTGAGGGAATTTCTTAATATGGAATCTAGTTCTGCGGTTAAAAGACTCCTCCAAACAATGAACATCACCTTCACTGGCAATAACAAAGGACGAATATATGATTTAACTTCTTTCCAATCGTAATTTTGCTATAATAAATAAGTACTTATACGAAGGGGAGTCTAAAGAGAGTATGAAGTCATTTAATATCGATCATGTTATAGCTAGTGTTTTGCAATGGATATTAAATATAGCCTTAATTATATTATCCATTGTGTTATCAATTTTCTTAGTGAATGAGACAATTACGTTCGTGCAGTATATTTTTTCGGCAAAAGAGTATACGTCTTATAAATTGGTTGAAAGTATCATCGTCTATTTCTTATACTTCGAGTTCATTGCATTAATTATTAAGTATTTTAAATCGAACTATCATTTCCCGTTACGCTATTTTATTTATATCGGAATTACGGCCTTAATTCGATTAATTATTGTGTCTCATGAGGAACCGATGGAGACGTTATTATACGCAGGAGCAATTCTTGTTTTAGTTATTGCTTTATACATATCAAATATGAGAGATTTGAGAAAAGAGTAGTAGTGCAGACATAAGTCAGCACTACTTTTTTACATCTTGACCTTCAAGTTGCTTGAAAGTTTACAATGAAATTAGGGCGTTTGAAATCGAAAAAAATTGAGAAATTAAGTGAAGAGGTTTCTTTTACTTGGAGGTTATAGGAATGAATCAGGAATTGAAGTTACGTCCATTAGAACGAGAAGATTTAAAGTTTGTACACGAACTGAATAATAATGCGCATATTATGTCGTATTGGTTTGAAGAGCCGTATGAGGCATTTGTGGAGCTGCAAGACTTATATGATAAACATATACATGATCAAAGCGAACGCCGATTTATCGTTGAGAAAGACAATGAAATGGTTGGATTAGTTGAGTTAGTAGAAATCGATTATATTCACCGTAGAACAGAATTCCAAATCATTATTGATCCGAATTATCAAGGATATGGTTATGCAGTGGATGCGACGCGTTTAGCGATGGATTACGCTTTTTCCGTACTAAATATGCATAAGATTTATTTAGTTGTGGATAAGGAAAATGAAAAGGCGGTACATGTTTATAAAAAAGTTGGGTTTATGGTAGAAGGTGAGCTTATCGATGAGTTTTTCGTTGATGGTAACTATCATAATGCGATAAGAATGTGTATGTTTCAGAAGCAATATTTTGAAAACAAGTAGTTGAAAGATTCGGAAGTAATGTTGACGCTTCGTAAAACCGTATGCTAAAATCCTTTTTAAGTATTAAGGAAGGTGCATAATATGCTTTATATAAAATTTGTAAAACTCATTAGAAAACTTTGCTCCGCACAAATGTATACGGTGAAGCGTTGTACGGAGCTTAATCAAGGGGCATAAATCCCCTATATTCATCGGCTGAATAACTTTTCTAAAAAAGTATAGTTTATCTATGCTTATTTCGTTATGGTTTTTCAGCTGGTGTATAAAATAGATTAAGGGGCCATAGACAATGCTTTGTCTATGGCCCTTTGTGTATATTATTCCGATGAGTCTTTACTATAAATTGGAGTAGTATAGGAAAAACCACGAAGCAGAGGGCTAGTGTCGAATGACGCTATCTCTCTGCTTTTTTTAATTTCAGGAAAAGAGGAATAAAAATGAGTTTACTTAAAGTTGAAAGTTTATCACATAGTTTTATAGATAAAGTATTATATGAAAATGCTTCTTTTGATTTGCATAAAGGGGAGCATATGGGAATTGTTGGACAGAATGGTGCAGGAAAAAGCACATTAATGAAAATATTGGTGGGGGAAATTATTCCTGATAAGGGAGACATAAAGTGGCAACCTAATATTCAAATTGGACATCTTGATCAATACGCAGAAATTGATGAGGGTTACACCATTTCACAATATTTAAAGAGAGCCTTTTATGATTTGTATGAAATGGAAAAGAGAATGAACAAGTTATATGAAGAAAGTGCGATGACTGGAGATGAAAATCAACTATTGAAAGCGGCAGAAATTCAAGGACTGCTCGAGGCTCGTGATTTTTATTCAGTAGATAGTATTACGAATAAGGTGGCAGCCGGTTTAGGTATTGATGTGATTGGGATAAATCGTGTGATTGGTGAATTAAGCGGAGGGCAGCGTGCAAAGGTAATTTTAGCGAAGCTCTTATTAGAAGAGCCTAATATTTTATTGCTAGATGAACCGACGAATTTTCTCGATAAGGAGCATGTGGAGTGGCTTGCTAATTATTTAATGAATTTTGAAGGAGCGTTTATTGTCGTATCACATGATTTTGATTTTCTGGAAAAGGTAACTTCTTGCATATGTGATGTAGAGTTCGGAACAGTTAAGAAGTATTACGGCAAATACTCAGATTTTGTAAGACAAAAGGAGCATTTGCGAAAAGATTATATTCGCCAATATTATGCACAGCAAAAGAAAATTGAAAAAACGGAAGAGTATATTCGTAGAAATATTGCTGGGGTGAATTCAAAAATAGCGCAAGGTCGTAGAAAACAATTACAGAGTATGGAAAGAATTGCGCCACCAAGTTTTACTCATAAACCGTCTATTCATTTTCAGGAACTTCCCATTTCAGTTCAGACAGTTCTTGAAGTAAATAATCTTGAAGTTGGTTACGACTTCGCTCTCTTACCAAAGTTGAATTTTTCAGTAATGGGTGGGCAAAAACTTGTCATTACAGGTTTCAATGGAGTAGGGAAATCTACTTTATTAAAAACAATCGTTGGAAATATTGCTAGTATTTCTGGAGAGTTTCACTTTTCAGAGCAAATAAAGATTGGATATTATGAGCAAGATTTAAATTGGAGCAATGATTCTTTAACGCCGCTTCAAATTATTTCAGAACAGTTTTCTAAACTGAATATGAAGGAAATACGCCATCATTTAGCTGCGTGTGGAGTGAAGGATACGCACGTTTCGCAAGAAATTCGTACGTTAAGTGGTGGTGAACAATCGAAGGTGAAACTGTGTGGATTATTACTATCACCTTGTAACTTCTTAATTTTAGATGAGCCGACAAATCATTTGGATGCAGAAGCGAAGGAAGCTTTGCAAAAGGCGTTCATTAAGTTTAAGGGCAGCATTATACTCGTATCTCACGAAGCAAGTTTTTATCTTGATTGGGCAGATAGCATCTTTCATATAGAGACGGGATTAGTTAAGGGGGTGTGAAACATATGAGTGAAAACAATTGGAAAACGAAAATTATATTATTTTTGACCGCTCAAACTATTTCGTTGTTCGGTTCCTCTCTCGTGCAATACGCGATTATATGGTATATCACCCTTACAACATCATCAGGAGTGATGTTGACTATTTCAACTGTTTGCGGTTTTCTACCACAAATTGCGATATCTTTGTTTGCAGGTGTTTGGATTGATCGTTATGACCGTAAAAAGATGATTATATTATCGGATGGAATTATAGCGATTGCGACGTTAGTCTTAGCAATTTTATTTTTAACAGGATATAAAAGTATTTGGTTACTTTTTATTGTGTTACTCATTCGTTCAGCTGGAACAGGAGTACAAACGCCAGCTGTGAATGCATTAATTCCGCAAATCGTTCCGAAAGAGTATCTTATGAAAGTAAATGGAATAAATAGCAGTATTACATCTTTAATTATGTTTCTTTCTCCAGCAGCAAGTGCTGCGATTCTTTCTATTGCCAGCATTGAAACAACATTTTTTATTGATGTTATTACAGCTATGATTGGAATTAGTATTATGTTTGTCATTCATGTGGAAGGACATGTGAATGTAGAAAGTAAGCAAAAATCTAATCTACAAGGAATTAAAGAAGGGTTCACTTATTTAAAAGAAAATGTATTTATTAAAAGGCTAATCGTTTTATTGATTATCGTCATGATTTTAATAAGTCCAGCTGCTTTTTTAACACCTTTAATGGTAACTCGTTCTTTCGGGGCCGAAATGTGGAGACTTACTGCTAGTGAGATGACCTTTAGTGCGGGAGCGGCAGCTGGTGGCATATTGATTGCAGCGTGGGGTGGTTTCCGTAATCGTATGCATACAACAGCGCTAGCTTGTGCGTTGTATGGACTGCTTATGATTGGACTCGGAATAGCACCGATATTTATTATGTATTTAGTCTTTAATTTTTTAATTGGTATAACAATGCCGTGCTTCAATACACCAGTTACTGTGTTATTGCAGGAGAAAGTAGAACCATCAATGCACGGACGGATGTTTAGCCTTGTACAAATTGCGAATTCATGCGCGCTTCCTTTAGGAATGATAATATTTGGTCCGTTGTCGGATATGTTTAGTGTAGAGATTTTGTTAATTTATGCTGGGATATTCGTGCTATTTTGCGCAATGTATATTGTATTAAGTAAGAGGTTTGAAGTGTAAATATTTATAATTTAGAAGGTTTGCGAAGTGATTTAAGATGCTTTGCAAACCTTTTTGTTGTTTGTTTAGTCAATAATTATTTATTGTTTAGCAATAAATAATTATTGACTGTTAATTCTTTTTTGGATAATATGATGGTAAGAATCTAAGGGGAATTACATAAGTAGAGGAGAATGTGAAATGAAAAATAAATACGTAGTAGCTATTTCTTTCATGATTTTAGCGATTATTTCTTTAACGATACATGCTTCAAACAGTAAAGTAGGAGCGGATGGATTTCTTGAAGAACCTTTCTTTTTCCTAGTACCGATAAGTTATATATTGTTCCTTAGTGGTATTGGTATATTGCTATTTGGATTTATTACTTCAAAGCTGAAAAAGGGCAATAGATAGGGACAAAACACTCACTATGAAATAGAAACATACCATATGGAAGAAAAAGAATAAGTGAGATGAATCATGATGAACCATCATTTTTATAATGGTAGACAAGTAGGGGCAGCTATTACGCTGGCTGGGGCACAAGGGACAATTCATGCTGTGAATCAAACTATTCAAATGCAGCAACAAGCATATTTTGCACAAATGATGCAAAGTCAGTATATGCCCTATTCACAACTTCCGATGCAAATTGTACATTACGATGTACATCCAGCTGGTTTATTTTCCATTCCATATGGCGGGACATATTTCTTATGAAAGAAAGCGACTCAATAGAGTCGCTTTTTTTATATTCCGCCTAGCTTCATTCCAAGGAAGGCGAAGAGGATACCAATTATGTAAGTAGCACTTAAATATAAAAGGAAGATGTATAGCTTTTTACGATTGAGAAGCTGAACAGATTCTAATTTAAGCGTAGAAAATGTAGTGAATGCGCCCATAAATCCAGTACCTAATAATAGTTGCCAGCCTGTAGTAACTCCGTTGCCGATTATATATCCAAGTAAAAATGCCCCTGTTATATTAATAAGGAATGTAGCAATTGGAAATTGTGTTTTATTTCTTTTCTTAAACCAATTGCTAATTGCAAATCGTGTAATCGCACCGAAAAATCCTCCTGTTGCGACTAATAAAGCTTCTATCATGAGTAATCACCTTCCGTAAGAGATTTCTTAATTAAGAAATCTCCAAGTGTATAGCCAAGGCCAGACATAATGAGGCCACCAAGTATGCTACATGATACATATAAGAAGGCTATGCTCCACTCAGAATGATTGATTAATTGCACAGTTTCTACACTAAATGTTGAAAAAGTCGTAAAGGAACCGATGAATCCAGTTCCGATGCCTGTGATAACCTCTGAAGGTAAGATGTTTAGCCGAGCGATATAAGTAGTTAGCCACGCTAAGAAAAAGCAACCGATTAAGTTAATGAGTAATGTTGCCAATGGAAATGAATGATGCCAAAATGTGTTGATATTAAGACCTAAATAATAACGAGAAAGAGCTCCTAATATACCAGCAATGCCGACGATAATATAAATCAATTTTCTCACCTCTTTAAATAGCTTGCTCAAAAAAATAGACTCCTACCAGTATCCATACTGGTAGGAGTCATTAGCTAAGCAGCGTTTATGGCGAACTCCATCGCCTATGATTATTACATATAGTGTACTAAATATACCGTTTAATTTCCAGTGAGGAGGAGGGTGTAACTTTTCTTTTTTTGATGTCTGAAGGCTTTTTAAGTAATTAAAATGGGATCGATTACTTATCAACTAAATATAGTGATATACGGTTTTAATTATGATAAAATGTTTCTTATGTGTGTCGTTTTGTTTTATTTGACTGAAAATAAAGAAAAATAAATTTGCGTGAAAAGGAGTCATTTATTTGAAGAAATTTTTAAAAATCGTATTTACATGTGTTTTAGTAGTAGCGGGCATTGTAGGAGGATTTCTAGCTTATATGACACTTACTAAAGAACAGCCTGCTGATGTTATAAGCTTGAAGGTGGAGAATAATAAGGAGCGCGTATTAGCGACTGGGAATGAATTTAAAGTTACAACATTTAATATTGGATATGCTGGGTTAGATAAGGATCAAGATTTCTTTATGGATGGTGGAAAGGGATCTGGTTCAAGTAGTAAAGAGCAAACGGAAACTAATTTAAAGAATATGCTTTCGTTTTTACAAAATGAGAATAGTGATTTTGCGCTATTACAAGAAGTTGATATAAAGTCACTTCGTTCATTTGATGTAAATGGACATGAATTTTTGAAAAAAGGATTACCTGATTATGTTTCGTCATTTGGCAAGAACTACGATACGAAATGGGTTCCAGTGCCAATAACAAATCCAATGGGATATGCGGAGGCTGGATTAAGTACGTTTTCTAAATACACTGTTCAAGAAGCGAAGAGGTTCCAGCTGCCTGGAATGGAGCCTTGGCCAAAGCGTTTGTTTGATTTAGATCGAGCAATTGTGGAATATAAAATTCCTGTTAATAATGGAAAACATGTTAGACTCGTAAATTTACATTTGTCTGCTTATGATGAAGGCGGGAAAATTAGAAAACAGCAAGTAGAGTATTTAAAAGAATATATGAACAAGCATTATGAAAATGGTGATTACGTAATAATGGGTGGAGATTGGAATCAATTGGTTTCGAACGCTCAATTAAGTGATCCGAAGTTCGTGAAAGAGCGTCCTGAGTGGTTAGTAGAGTTACCGAAGGACTTTACAGACGGTGGCTTTAAGTGGGCTGTAGATCCGTCTGTTATGACTGTAAGAGATGATGTAAAGAAATATGTAGAAGGTGAAAATTTCGTCACTATTATTGATGGCTTTATCGTTTCACCGAATGTAGAGATTGTAAATGTACAAGGGAAAGATTTAAAGTTTGAAAATAGCGATCATAACCCAGTAAGTGCGGTATTTAAACTGAAGTAATTGATATGTATAAGTAGAAGGTGGGGCTTCATATGGAGTGGTTAAAGAGGACTTGTTTTTCTAACCTTGAGAAAGAATCACAGAAAAATCATTTATTACTGTTTATAACGATTTGTAGTTTCTTCCTTGGGATAATCGCGATTGGGTATTATGGATATATTTTTACAGAGAGAGCAATAGCATTTTGGATTTGTGGTATTTCTGTCGTTGCATTTGGAACGCTTTTTACTTTTATAAAAAGTATGGAATCAGTGTATAAATATATCATGACATTTATGTTGCTTACAATGTCTTACATTATGGTACAAGCTTTTAATGAAAGCCCGGCTGTATTTCAAATGGTCTATTTTACATTAGCTGTTTCACTTATTTACTTAAGTGAGCGCCTCATTTTAATTCTTGGCGGGATAGCTGTTGTGATCACATTTATCCTTTGTAGCTATTGGCCGGAGCAATTTTTTGCTTATACAGCCTCGTCTGAAGCTGCTAATTTCGCAAGTTTGTTAGCGATTGTAACAATCGCTATGTGGGGCGTCACGAAAATCGGTTCTAATCTGCTCCTTCGTTTAAGTGATGAGAAGCAAGAAGTAATGAGAAAAGCTCAGGAGTTAGAAGAGACGCAAAGACTTATTGAAGAAACAGTTGTGAAACTAGATAGTAATTTCAATCATTTAAGACAAAATATGAACACGTCGATGGAATCGATGAGTGAAATTAATTTTGCCTTTGAAGAGGTGGCAGTTGGTACACAATCACAATCAGAGATGATGTATCGTTCGGTAGAAGTATTGAATGATATGGAGGGAAATATTGAAAAAATCATCTCTCAAGTAAGAACTGCATCGGCTCATGTGGATGAAAGCTTAGAAATTTCAAAAGGTAGTGTACATACTCTAAGAAATTTTGAAACTAACATGAGAAGTTTAAATGATGTTGTTTCACAGTCTGGAATTATATTTAGAGATTTAATGATGCAATCGAAACAAATTAATGAAATTGTAGATGTAATAACGAATATTTCAAGTCAGACGAGTTTGCTAGCTTTAAATGCAAATATTGAAGCTGCGAGGGCAGGCGAGCATGGAAAAGGTTTTGCTATTGTAGCGAGTGAAGTGTTAAAGCTTGCTGAAGAATCAAATCGTTCTGCGGGAAGAATTCAAGGGATTTTGAAGGAGTTTAGTAATCAAGCAAGTAAGGTAGAAGTGCAAGTAGAGAAGTCAGAAAGAGTACAAGAAGAATGTAACGAGATGTTAGCAAGCGTTTTAACAAATGTAACTGATTTAGGGAAGTTTATTGATGCGATTAATGAAGTAATGCGAGAGGTTGTTGTTCAACAAGAAAGTTTCCAAGTTAAAACGACGAATATCGTAAAGGATGTTACGCATGCTTCTAACGTAATTCAGCAAACTTCTACAGCTACAGAAGAAGTGCTAGCGAGTGTGGAAGAAGAAAAACATCGAAATGATACGTCAGTGAAGACGTTACAAACTGTTAGCGAGCAAGTGAAGTTGTTAGAAGATATTTTAGAAAAGTAATATTGCTTAGAAAGAGCACGAGTGATGTGCTCTTTTTTCATTGAAACGAATACTTGATAGGAATTTAATTGCTTTTCTGCGCGTTTTCTGCCAAGCTTAAGGAGATAAAGTGAGACTAGTACATACTGATTATTAGCCCTCACCAATCAAGCTATCCGCAAATAGCGGAATAAAATACTTCAAAGAAAGAATTATATAGGTGACGCATATGATCGAAGTTAAGACTTCTGAACTTAGTGATGGAGAATTTAATAGAGGTGTATTTGCAACTCGTGATATTAAAAAGGGTGAGTTGATACACGCAGCACCAGTTATCTCTTATCCGAATGAACAGCATGAACATATTGAGAAAACGTTACTTGCTGATTACGCATTTGAGTATGGAATCAATCATACGGCAATCCTTTTAGGATATGGTATGTTATTTAATCATTCATATACACCGAATGCAACGTATGACATCGTTTTTGAGAATCATACATTTAACTTCTATGCTTATAAAGATATAAAAGCAGGAGAAGAAATTTTAATCAATTATAATGGTGAAGTTGATAACGATGAGCTGTTATGGTTTGATAAAGAAAAAGAAGAGAACGAAAAGTAATATAAAGAGTATAGAAAGAGCACATTCTGTGGGATGTGCTCTTTTTTATTGATGTAAATAAAGTAAAAAGTACAAAAAAATACCACTTTCTTTTTATATGGTATAGTAAGATACTGAGGGATAGTGTTTTGAAAAAGTCACATATTTTACAAATTGTTGTCTTTCTGATGACATGTCAAGTTTAGTAGTCCATTTGGGTTGCTTTATTATGCAATATATATTTTAATATGATTGGCACCTCTTATAAATTAAGAGGTTTATAGGTGTCTCGAATTGATTTTGGGTACACTGTATCCACCACTTTAGGTTCTTTCATGTACGTGGGGATATTATGGGCCCGTATAACGGGATAAAATGAATATAGAAATAGAGGAATCGTAAAATGAATATGCAAGAGGTTTATAAATATTTAAGTACGGTATTGCCTGAAGGACATGTTAAACAAGATGAAATGTTAAAGAATCATACGCATATTAAAGTTGGCGGAAAAGCAGATGTTTTTGTTGCGCCTACAAATTATGATGAAATTCAAGAAGTTATTAAATATGCGAACGAATATAATATTCCAGTTACGTTTTTAGGAAATGGATCGAATGTCATTATTAAAGATGGTGGAATTCGCGGGATTACAGTAAGTTTAATTCATATTACAGGTGTTACTGTAACAGGAACGACGATTGTAGCACAGTGTGGTGCAGCAATTATTGACGTATCACGTATTGCCTTAGACCATAACTTAACGGGTCTTGAGTTTGCTTGTGGTATTCCAGGTTCAGTTGGCGGAGCATTATATATGAATGCTGGTGCATACGGCGGTGAAATTTCGTTTGTATTAACAGAAGCTGTCGTAATGACAGGTGATGGAGAGCTACGTACTTTGACGAAAGAAGCATTTGAATTTGGATATCGTAAGAGTGTATTTGCGAACAACCATTACATTATTCTTGAAGCGAGATTTGAACTTGAAGAAGGTGTACATGAAGAAATTAAAGCCAAAATGGATGATTTAACGTTTAAACGTGAGTCAAAACAGCCTCTAGAATATCCTTCATGTGGTAGCGTATTTAAGCGTCCACCAAATAACTTTGCTGGTAAGTTAATTCAAGACTCAGGACTACAAGGTAAGCGAATTGGTGGAGTAGAAGTTTCTTTAAAACACGCTGGATTTATGGTGAATGTTGATAACGGAACAGCACAAGATTACATCGATTTAATTCACTTTGTACAAAAGACAGTTGAAGAGAAATTTGGCGTGAAGTTGGAGCGAGAAGTAAGGATTATTGGAGAAGATAAAGAATAACGAAATACGTATGAAGATATGAATTATTTTAAAATAACATTTGGGTATTGTTGACAATTTGTTTTCAATTCAATATAATGGCTAATAATTTAACAAATAACATACGTTGAAAGAGCCCAGTAGCAGTTTGTCACTGTTAACGAGAGAGCTAGGGGTTGCTGGAACCTAGCACAAACAAACTTGCGAATTACACTCTGGAGTATCTTAGGTAATGCTAAGCGGACTAGCAATCGATATTATTGCTAAGAGTGGTATGAGTAGCTATGCTATTTATGCAAACTGGGTGGTAACACGGTGAATAATCGTCCCTATGTCTATCGTAGACATAGGGGCTTTTTTGTTTTTAAAAAATAAAGGGGATGACAAAAGATGAATATTATTGATGAATTAGAATGGCGCGGCGCCGTTAATCAGCAGACTGACGAAGAAGGCTTACGTAAGCTAGTAGAAGAGAAAAAGATTTCACTATACTGCGGAGTTGATCCAACTGGTGATAGTATGCATATCGGACATTTGATTCCGTTTATGATGATGAAGAGATTCCAATTAGCTGGCCATCATCCTGTTATTTTAATTGGCGGGGCAACAGGAACAATTGGTGATCCGAGTGGACGACAATCAGAGCGTCAGCTTCAAACGTTAGAAGTGGTTCAGCATAATGTAGATGCGTTAACAGCACAAATGAAAAAGCTATTTGATTTTGGTGGAAATAGCGAAGTGAAGATGGTAAATAACTATGATTGGACACATGAAATAAATATTATTGAGTTTTTACGTGATTACGGGAAAAACTTTAGCATCAATAGCATGTTAGCGAAGGATATTGTAGCAAGCCGTTTAGATACAGGTATTTCTTTCACAGAATTCACGTACCAAATTTTGCAAGCGATGGACTTCCATCATTTATACACGAAAGAGGATGTTCAACTTCAAATTGGTGGTAGTGACCAATGGGGAAATATTACGAGTGGTTTAGATTTAATTCGTAAGTTAGAAGGTCATGAGGCGAAAGTATTCGGATTAACGATTCCGTTATTATTAAAATCGGACGGTACGAAGTTTGGTAAATCAGCGGGTGGTGCGGTTTGGCTTGATCCTGAAAAAACGACACCGTTTGAATTTTACCAGTTCTGGGTAAATACAGATGACCGTGACGTAATTAAATACTTGAAATACTTTACGTTCTTAACGAAAGAGCGTATTGATGAATTAGCAACGAAGGTAGAAACAGAGCCTCATAAACGTGAAGCGCAAAAAGTGTTAGCGGAAGAAATGACGAAATTTGTTCATGGAGAAGAGGCGTTCCTGCAAGCTGAGAAAATTACAGCAGCGTTATTTAGCGGAAATATTAAATCGTTAACAGCTGATGAAATTGAACAAGGCTTTAAAGAAATGCCAACATTCCAGTCTTCAAAAGAGACGAAAAACATCGTAGAGTGGCTAGTCGATTTAGGGATTGAACCATCTAGACGACAAGCACGCGAGGACATTAATAATGGTGCGATTTCTATGAATGGTGAGAAAGTAACAGATGTGGGTACAGATGTTACTGTAGAAAATTCATTTGATGGAAGATTTATTATTATTCGTAAAGGGAAGAAGAACTACAGTCTTGTGAAATTAGGATAATAAGTAAGGCTGGAAAATATATCGGCGATTTTTCGAATATATCGACCGTAACTCAAATTATATCGGCGATTTTCGAAATATATCAGCGCAAATCCGAATATATCAGCGATTTTCCCAATATATCGATTTACCGACAATAAGAGCTGTTCCGAACGGGACAGCTTTCATTATAAAAAGTCAGTATATTTAGATAAATTTAAAGGGTATATAATTTTTTTGACGAATAAATAAGTTAGAGAAAATTACGGATAAAAAATAGCCCGAACCATGCAGGGCATGATTCGGGCTTATATTCAGATTAGTAAGCTAAGCTGAATAGACCTTTAATGTGTGATAAGTAACGAACGTTACTTGCTTCTTTCATTAATGATGCTGGTAAGCCTTTAAGTGGAGTATTGCTTGCTCCAATTGTAGCAACCGCATCTTTACGTCCTAGACTAGCAAGTGTTCCAGAGTTTACAGGTGCGAACTCTTCTAATGCTTTGCCTTCTAGTGCTGCGTATAAGTTGTATCCAATTAACTCACCCATTTGCCAAGCGATTTGTGCAGTTGGTGGGTATGGACGTCCGTCTGGAGCGAAGACAACAGCGCTGTCTCCAGCAACGAATACGTCTTTGTGAGAAGTAGATTGTAGGTATGCATCAACTGTTGCACGTCCACGGTTAACTTCAAGACCTGATTCACCGATTAATGGGTTACCTTGTACGCCGCCTGTCCAAACGAATGTGTTAGCAACAAGTTTTTGACCGTCTTTTAAGTCGATTTCATTGCCAGCAACGTTTGTTACAGGAAGACCAGTTAAGAATGTAACACCGCGTGCTTCTAGGCTAGTAGTTGCACGTTCGATTAAGTGGTCTGGTAATACTGGAAGGATTTTTGGACCTGCTTCAACAAGAAGAAGTTTCACTTCTTTTGGATTTACGCCGTGGCTTTTTGCAAGTTTAGGCATAATGTCAGCAAGCTCACCAACTAGCTCAACGCCAGTTAATCCGCCACCACCGATTACGATTGTAGCATCAGCTTCGTTTTTCGTTTTCGCGTATTCACGAATGCGGTCTTCAACGTGTTTGTAGATTTTGTTTGCATCAGCAGCAGATTTTAATACCATGCTGTTTTCTTCTAGTCCTGGAATACCGAAGTAAGCAGTTTTACTTCCTAAAGCAACTACAAGTGCATCGTAAGATAAAGTAGTGCCACCAGCTAGTTTAATTTCTTTGCTATCAACTGAGAATGACTCAACTGTTGCGATTTTAAGATCGATGTCTTTCCCTTTGAAAAGCTTTGTAAGTGGCATTGCAACTGCTTGCTCAGACACGTTACCAGCTGCAAGGCGGTGTAGTTCAGTGATGATTTGGTGTGTTGGGTATTGGTTAATCACTGTAACTTGTGCTTCTGATTTGCTGTAATATTTACGTACGTTTAAAGCGGCAAGAAGACCGCCATAACCAGCGCCTAAGATGACAATTTGTTTTGACATAGTATGATATCCCCCGTCTTTACTAATTGTTGTTATAAGTTAAATTATTTATTGTTACGTTCTGCACTAATTTGAAGATATGCGTTCACAAAGCGGAACATTTTTTGTGCTTGTGGATCTTTTAGTAATTTTAACAGACCGAATAGGCCGATAACTTCGTTGCTTTCTTCAGCACGATCTTTCGCTTCAATTGCAGTTGCAGCCATGCTTTTCACTGTATCTTTTACAGGTTCTACAAGCTCTGTAATTGCACCAACAGTGTCGCTTTTTAATACTTCATCAGTAGCAACAGTTTGAGCGAAGTCATAAGACTTAGTTAAAATGTTAACAAGCTCAGTTAATTTTGGAAGCTGTTCTACTAGTGTTGTTAATGATTCTTGTACCTCAGGTTTTAACAACTGATCAAGTACATCAAGTTGTCCTTGGCTAGCAGAAATTTGTACAGTTTCTTGTTCTGGCTTTGTTTGAGTCATAGTTTCTGGCATCTCCAATTCTCCTTTACGATAGCAATACTCTTATTTTTTATAAGTAAGATAGTAAACGTTTACGAAACTTTATACAAAGTTTCACAAAACACAATAAAATGCCTTTAAATTTATGACAGCAAGTAAGCTGCAAACATAAATCTAAAACCATAACGTCTTACCTATTATTTATGAACTGTCCGATACATGGCTTGTCCGCATAATGGAAAAGCTCCGTTACCGGAAAGTGTATATAATATATATCCTATATTATATACTATATACACCTATGTTAACATAAAAATGATTCCTAATTATTTGATATTGAGTGTATAACGTAGTGCTGACAAGGTATGAAAGCGTATAAAATATTTTGTTCCAGTTAGAAATGTATATACATATAAAGAAAAAAAGGAAAAAATGAACAAATTCATGTTCGTTTTTTCCTTTTTCCTATTATTCACCTTCTACAATTAGCATCGATGTGTTACCGCTTTTTTCAAGATGGCATTCGCCCCAAGTACAAAGAGAATCAAGAATGGACTCTAAAGACCAACCGTATTCTGTAAGTGAATATTCTACTTTTGGTGGTACTTGATTGTATACCTTTCTTTGAATAACCCCATCGTCTTCTAATTCACGTAATTGCTGAGTTAACATTTTTTGTGTAATCCCAGGCATTAAACGTTTTAGTTCACTCGTTCTTTTTGTGCCTTTCGTTAGATGACAAAGGATAACAACCTTCCATTTTCCACCGATAACCTCTAAAGTCGCTTCAACGGGAATATTGTATTTCTTCATATAAAAATCTCCTTTGATGAATGTAGATTTAAGTTCTCCAACAAAAGAAGCTAAACAATTAAATGTTACTAAAAAGTGCCTATAGCACTTTAAAGTACGTACTTTTTATCATGTTGAATATGTTCCATAATAGCATACGTAAGAGAGAAATGAGTAGTACGGCACTAAAAAGTACCTATGTTACTTTTAGGTACCTATCGTACTTTTAAGTGCGTTCTTCAAAAAAAGAGTAAAGCCATTCATAATAGCATATATCAACAGTAAAGTTATTTTTTTAGAAGATAAAAAGGCCTTTTTATCATACTATTATGATTGGATTTCTTGCATTAAGGAGGAGTTCAATTGAATTCATATACAGTATCTTCTTCGGTTATGCAGACGAATCGGAGAAGTATGTTTGCTTTATTAGCACTAGCAATTAGTGCGTTTGGAATTGGTACAACTGAATTTATTAGTGTCGGCTTATTACCATCTATCTCAGAGGATTTACATGTTTCTGTTACAACAGCGGGGTTAACTGTTTCTTTATATGCATTAGGAGTAGCGTTTGGTGCTCCAGTATTAACGTCATTAACAGCTAGTATGTCGCGAAAGACGTTATTAATGTGGATTATGATTATTTTCATTATTGGTAATGGAATTGCGGCGGTAGCAACAAGTTTTACTGTGTTACTTATTGCGAGGGTTGTATCTGCATTTGCGCATGGTGTTTTTATGTCAATTGGATCTACAATTGCGGCTGCGCTTGTACCTGAGAATAAACGTGCAAGTGCAATAGCATTTATGTTTACTGGTTTAACTGTTGCGACTATTACAGGTGTACCAATTGGAACATTTATCGGTCAACAATTTGGCTGGAGGGCCTCGTTTATTGTTATTGTGGCCATTGGAATCGTTGCTTTAATCGCCAATAGTATGCTAATTCCTTCTAATTTAAAAAAAGGTACGTCTGTATCATTTCGCGATCAATTTAAGCTGATTACGAATGGAAGACTGTTACTTGTATTTATTATTACTGCATTAGGATACGGGGGAACGTTCGTAACATTTACGTATTTATCTCCGTTATTACAAGAAGTAACAGGATTTAAAGCAAGTACCGTTACAATTATTTTGTTAGTATACGGAATTGCAATTGCGATTGGGAATATGGTCGGGGGAAAATTATCAAATCATAATCCGATTCGAGCGTTATTTTACATGTTCTTTATTCAAGCGATTGTATTATTTGTTTTAACATTTACAGCGCCATTTAAAGTCGCTGGATTCATCACAATTATTTTCATGGGACTATTCGCATTTATGAATGTTCCAGGGCTACAAGTGTATGTTGTTATATTAGCTGAGAGGTTTGTACCTAGCGCTGTTGATGTAGCATCGGCGATTAACATTGCAGCATTTAACGCAGGAATTGCTCTTGGTGCTTACTTGGGCGGTATTGTAACGAACTCGTTAGGATTAATTCATACGGCTTGGGTAGGTGGAATTATGGTAGTAGGTGCTGTTGTTTTAACTGCGTGGAGTATGACATTAGAAAAAAGAGATCAAGTAAAATAAAAGGAGAGAAAATAAAATGAAAAACTTACAAAGTAAAACAGTATTAAATAATGGTGTAGAAATGCCTTGGTTCGGTTTAGGTGTATTTAAAGTAGAGGATGGACCAGAACTTGTAGAAGCAGTGAAATCGGCAATTAAAGCAGGATACCGCAGCATTGATACAGCTGCAATTTACGGAAATGAAAAAGCTGTAGGTGAAGGGATTCGCGCAGGTATAAAAGAAGCAGGCATTTCTCGTGAAGATTTATTCATTACTTCAAAAGTGTGGAATTCGGATCAAGGATATGAAACGACACTTGCTGCATATGAAGAAAGCTTAAAAAAATTAGAGCTGGATTATTTAGATTTATACCTTGTTCATTGGCCTGTAGAAGGGAAATACAAAGATACGTGGAGAGCGTTAGAAACACTTTATAAAGAAAAACGCGTACGTGCAATTGGGGTAAGTAATTTCCAAATTCATCACTTACAAGATGTAATGAAAGATGCAGAAATTAAACCAATGATTAACCAAGTAGAATACCACCCTCGTTTAACACAAAAAGAATTACAAGCTTTCTGTAAAGAACAAGGTATTCAAATGGAAGCATGGTCACCACTTATGCAAGGTCAATTATTAGATAATGAAACATTACAAGAAATTGCTGAGAAACACGATAAAACAACGGCGCAAGTTATTTTACGTTGGGATCTTCAAAATGGAGTAATCACTATTCCAAAATCAACGAAAGAACACCGCATTATTGCAAATGCCGATATATTTAATTTCGAATTAACGAAAGAAGATATGGAAAAAATCGATGCGTTAAATCAAAATCACCGCGTTGGTCCAGATCCTGATAACTTCGATTTCTAAGATTAAAGTAAGAAAGAAGAGTGCGTAAAAGCACTCTTTTTTTGTGCATAAAAATAGTTTCTAAATAAATACTACTTAGTATTAAGTTTGTGATAAGGGGCTGTAAACATGAATATAAAGCAATCGTTCAAGATTTTAGCTATGTTTTTAAGTGTTTTATTTGTGTTATTCCCGCTTCAAAAAGCATTTGCAGAAGTTATGGACCATACAAAGTATGAAATGAATTGGAGTTATAGTAAGTCAAAGAAGAAACCAATTCGAACAGAGCTTATTAAAACCGCAGATGGCAAAATTGCTTTTTGCTTAAATGTAGATTTGAAATCTCCAAGCGGTCAAGATTTACCGGAAATGGGGAAAGTGGATATTAACGTATACCGTGTACTATTGAATGGATATCCACAAAAGAGTCCACAAGAATTAGGTGTTTCTGATTGGAGAGAAGCACATTACGCAACGCAGCTTGCAGTGTGGAATGCGTTAAAACAAATCGATATTAATGATTTAGATTTCCGAAATAAAAATGTAGAGAAAGTAACGAAAGACATCGTTGCAAAAGCAAGCGCTAGTGAAGAGTTACAAGAAATTACGATGAGTGTAACTCCTACAGAAGAACAAGAAGCAGTATTAAAAAATGATTTCTTTGAAACAGGTTTATATACAGTAGAAACAAATGCAAAAAGCGGAACGTATAAAGTGCAAGCAACAGGTGCACCAGCGGGCGTGAAATTTGCAAATGAAAAAGGCGAAACAAAAACAGAATTTAATGTAGGAGAAAAGTTCCGCATTTTAATTCCGAAACAAACACCAGCTGGTGGATTTAGCTTTAAAGTATCAGGAAATTTAACGAAATTACAAGGGATTGCGCATAAAGGTACACCGACTATTCAAAATGCAGTAGTATTACTTGAGCGTAGTGAAGAAAAAACAAGTCCAGAGTTAGCGGTAAGTTGGAAAAAGGCTGAGGCTCCAAATAAACCAAATAAGCCATATACTCCAAATGAACCGCATAAACCGAATCAAAAAAGATAATAAAAAAGCATTGGCGTATGCCAATGCTTTTTGTATGTGAGGATAAAAGTTATATTGAAAAAAATAAAATGGATAGAAATAGTGTTTTTAAAGGTTAAATTATATTTAAAAATAATATAAATATAATGAAATCCTGACGTTACGATTAATAGATTAAATTCACAAAATTGTAATATTATTCTTGGAGGGAGGCTATTAAATGAAGGTAAAAGCGTGTAAAATTCATTTGGAAAAACTACCTATAGATGGTCATATATAAAGAAAATGTAAGTTTTTATTGCTATTTTTATTTTTAGATGTATAGATGACAATACTGAAAAATATCTTTTACTATTCTCTTTTTTATGTAGCAAGAGAACTCATCACAAATAGAGAGAAGTGAGGAGGGCATATTACATAAAAATTTTACAATGTAAGAAAGCGAATGCATGGAGAGAAATGCGGTAGTAATATATACAGGTGCGCGAGGTGTTAGTCCATTCATCAAATGTTTTTATATAAATAATAGGATTACTTATTAGATGAATATATAGGGTAGTTTATCTAAATAAAGGAACAGGGGACACAGATTATGTCGAAGAAAAAGACGAGTAGGGTATTAGTAGCTGGAATATGTATATCTACATTATTATCGCCAGTAGCTTTCGAAGCATCGAACGGGTATGCGGCGCCTTTGGAAGAAAATAAAGGTGGGAAATTAGAAGAGGTAAAAGAGAATAAGTTTGAGCAGAGAGTATTTCAGTTGCCGGGGAAAGGTAGCGTAGAAGAAGAAAATAATCGTTTAAGAGTTACTTGGAAACTTTCCGCTAATGAACCGACTGGAATTTATGCGGAGCCAAATGAAGAGATTACAATTGACATAAAAGGAACGCAGTCTATCCAAGCTTTTATTGGAACGAGATCTTATGATGAAAAGGACCCAGAGGAGTTTGATTTAAAACCAGGGAAAAATGTTATTTCATCTTCAAGAGGCGGTATTTTATATTTTTATAATATGAATAACGAAGGAGAAGTAACAGCTTCCGTTACAAATGGTGGTAGTCACTTTCCTTTATTTATTTTAGGTAAGCATACAAAAAAAGATTGGGATGAAATGTTAAAAAAATATAAGGATCCTTATGCAGTTGAATTAAAAGGTGAGAGAAGCTTAATTACTACTACTTACGATTCTGTGCAGAAATATATGAAGAATACGGATCCAACAGATTTAATGAAATTGCATGATAAGATTATCCGTTTAGAAAACGCAGTGGCAGGATTATCTGAGGACAGTGTTGGGGTTGCAAAATCTCCAACTCATTATGTTCAGTTTGTTGAAAAACGGAAGCCTGCTAAAGGGGACTTTATGTTTGCAAAACATTATCATACAGGATATATTCCAACTGCAATGAATAGAGTTTTAGATATAGAGGTACTTGAGAAGGATGGATGGGGACCGTGGCATGAAGTTGGTCATTTACATCAGCAAGAACCGTGGAAGTGGTCTAAAGTAAGGGAAGTAACAGTAAATATTTACTCATTAGCTGTTCAAAAGGCGTTAGGGAATCAATTAGAAATGGATGAGCACTATAAAAACTCATTTGAGTATTTAGAGAAGCCTAAAGCAGAAAGATTCATTGATGACATTAATCCTCTTACAATGTTTTGGCAATTAAATGTAGTGTATGGAGAACATTTTTATCCTAGGTTACATCAAGTTTATCGTTTGTTACCTCAGAGTGAAATGCCTCATTCTGATGAAGAGAAAAAGCAGCTATTTATTTATATGACATCGCAAGTGGCAGGGCAAAATTTAATTCCTTTCTTTGAGGAATGGGGATTAACACCAAATGATGATATTAGAGAGAAAATAGAAAAATCAAAGTTACCTAAATTAGAAAAGGAAATCTGGAAAGCTACAGATAGTAATGATATTCGTGAGAAGCAAGTTGAACCGTATAAGGTTCCATATGGTGAACCTGCTAATGAAGTACAAAATCTTTTAGTTGGTACAGATTCTGACGAGAATGAAGCAAGTAAACTTGTTCGAAATTTAGGTGAGAATGTAAAAGTAACAGGAAAGATTGTATGGCCTAAACTAGAGAATGGTAAACAGGAAGTGTTAGTAGAAATTGGGGATGAGAAAGGAAATAAAAATTCAATTCCTGTCCAAGTTAACGGATTTTATGATGACAGTATAGTTTTTCAAGGACTTTCAGATGATGTAATGTCGACAGTGACACTTCACCACAATAAGAAGAAATTAAATGTAAACTTTACTAATAATGAAATACATTACCGTTTTGAAAAAGAAGAATATATGGGCTTAACGCTATATGACCGAAATGGGATTGAAAAGAAACGTGTATCTGCAGAAGGACAAGAAACGGGAAAAAGATTTGCGATGGAACTAAATGAATTGGATTTTGAATATGGTGATGTAGTAAAAGTATTCCATGCAGAACCGGATCGTCTGAAGTGGTACCAAAATAATACACTTGTAGATCAAGGGAAGGCTAAAAATAAAAAAGAGAAATTATTCCAAATCACTGAGCAAGGGTTCGAATTAAAAGATAGTTTACAAGAAGTGACGGCGAAACCGCAAAAAGTAGTAGTCGGAATGGATGTAGACAAACTAGATCCGAAAGAATTTGTACAAGTAAAAGATGGAGAAGTGGTTGGTTTTGCAGAAAAACCAAATACATCAAAAATCGGAGAACAAAAAATAAAAGTAGAAACGAAAGATCGATTTGGAAATAAGAAAGTGACAGAAGTTCCTCTAACAGTAACATATGGAGATAGCCTACTTGTATATGGGCTAAGCTATAGAGATGGTGACTTAAAATCAATTGTAACTTTGCATCATGATACGAAAAAACTGAGTGCGACAGATACAAAGAACCTAATTCATGATTACTTTAAAGATGAAAAGTATTTTGAATTCATATTGTACGATAAAGAAGGAAGAGTGAAGAAAAATATAGCAGTAAAAGGTTTAGAGAATACGCAAGAATTTGCTAAGGAAGTAAATGGAATTGCATTTGAGTATGGAGATGTAGTGAAAGTATATCATGCGGAATCTTCTCGTTTACATTGGTATCAAAAAGATGTATATGTGGGCGAAGGAAAAAGTAAAGAGATAAAGGAATTAGTCTTCAAAATAACTGAAAATGGATTTGAAAGATTAGACGGTGAGCAAACAGTAAAAGCAAATCCGCAGCAAGTAGTAATCGGAACAAATAGCGAAACGCTAGACGTGAAGAACTTTGTTGAAGTACAGGGTGGAGAAGTAGTAGGTTTTGTAGGGAAAATAGATATGACAAAAATTGGTCAGCAAACAGTGAAAGTAGAAACGAAAGATCGTTTTGGAAATAAGAAAGTGACGGAAGTTCCTGTAGAAGTGACATATGGGGATAGTCTAGTCTATCAAGGTGTGTCCGATGTTACACGTTCAATTATTACGTTAAACCACGCTGAAAAGAAATTACATGCAACATTTACAAATGATGAGATTCATTATCGCTTTGTAAATGAACAGTATATAGGCCTTACGATTTATGATCAAAATGGAAATGAGAAAAAGCATGTAACCGCAGAAGGACAAGAAACTTCGCAGAATTTTGCAGAACAAGTAAATGGTATGGCGTTCGAGTATGGTGACGTATTGAAAGTGTATCATGCCGAGTTAGATCGTTTAAGTTGGTATAAAAAGAGTGAGTTCGTTGGAAAAGGAGATAAGAAAAAGTTTAAAGAAATTTCCTTTAAGGTTACTCCAAATGGTTTAGAACAAGTGTAACAATAAAAAAATCTCGTAAAACATTATGTTTTACGAGATTTTTTTATTATTCAGCTTCAGAAACTACTGTGAAGCGTTCGTTTACATGTTTTGGGTTTTCAATTTCATCAATTGCTGCAACTGCGAAGTCTTCGTAACTTACGTAGCTATCACCTTTTGCGTTCACAAGAAGGTTGTCTTTACCAGCTTTATAAGAACCAGTACGTTTTCCTAATGCGAATAGTGCAGAAGGGCTGATGAATGTCCAAGTGATGTCATTTGTTTGTTGTAAGATTTCTAAGTTTTTACCTTGGTTTTGAGCTGTTGCAAGATATTCTTTCGGGAAACCTGGTGTCTCAAATACACGTGTTGTTTTCTCTTCGTCTACAAACAAGCTTCCAGCACCACCAACTACAAGTAATTTTGTGTTAGGTGCACCTTTCATCGCTTCAATTAGTACGTTTCCTGCATCTACGTGAAGGTGTTCTTGTCCTGCTGGAGCACCGAATGCATTTACAACTACATCGAATGCTTGCAAGTCGTTAGATGTAAGAGAGAATACATCTTTCTCTAAAACTTTTACATTGTCTTCCTTAATTTTTGCAGCGTTTCTTACGATTGCAGTTACTTCATGTCCGCGATCTAATGCTTCTTTTAAAATACGACTTCCTGCTTTACCATTTGCTCCGATGATTCCGATTTTCATAATAAATCCCTCCAAAGTGTTTTGTTAAAGTGTATATCTGAAAGTAAATGAATGTGTTGTAATAAGGTTTGTTACAACCTGATGTAATCATTATAGTTACAGGTAGACGCTTTTGTCAATGGGGTAGTTTGTAGATTTATTTTTTGTTTTAGTATGCACAGTTAGAGGGAGGGTAGTCAGTCATAAAGATATTGTTACTGTGAACCTGGCTAATATTTGGAAATTGCAAATTGTCGAAAAATGTTGATTTTTGAATGTTTTTTAAATATAATTCGTTTTATGGAGAAAAGGAGGGGTTAATTGTATGAATATTTTGGAACAATTCGTTTCGTCAACGAATACAATTCTTTGGTCATATATTCTTATTGCAATGTTAATTGGTTTAGGTCTTTATTTTTCTATTAAATTGAAATTCGTACAAATTACTCATTTAGGGGAAATGATTCGTTTAATGAGTGATGGGTTAACTGGAAAGACGCGTAAAAAAGGCAGTGTATCTTCTTTCCAAGCATTTTGTATGAGTTCTGCAGCTCGTATTGGTATAGGTAACTTAGCTGGTGTAGCGTTAGCTATTTCTATGGGAGGACCTGGAGCAGTATTTTGGATGTGGGTTATTGCGATTATCGGGGCTTCTTCAAGTTTCGTCGAAAGTACGCTTGCACAAATTTATAAAATAAAAGATGGCAGTGGATTCCGTGGTGGTCCTGCTTATTATATGGAAAAAGGTTTAAATAAACGTTGGATGGGGATTTGGTTCTCTATTCTGATTACAATTAGTTACGGTTTAATTTTCAACTCAGTACAAGCAAATACAGTTACATTAGCGTTTAAAAATGCATTTGGTATTGAGCGTTACGTTGTTGGGATTGTATTAGCAGTATTAGTTGCGGTTATTATTTTTGGTGGTGTAAAAAGTATTGCGCGTATGTCGGAAATGATTGTTCCGCCAATGGCAATTCTTTATATTGCAGTAGCGATTTTCGTTGTTATTAAAAACTTCTATTTACTACCAGATGTGTTTACAGAAATCTTTAAAGGTGCATTCGGTTTAGATTCAGCTGTAGGCGGTGGTATCGGTGCTGCGATGAAATATGGTATTCAGCGCGGGTTATTTGCGAACGAAGCAGGTATGGGTAGTGCGCCGAACGCGGCAGCAACAGCTGATGTAACGCATCCAGCCAAACAAGGTTTTATTCAAACAATCGGCGTTTTAGTAGATACATTCTTAGTATGTACATCAACAGCATTTATCGTACTATGTTCTGGTGCATATAAAGCAACGAACTTAGAAGGTATTGAATTAACACAAAATGCATTAAGCTCACAAATTGGCCCATGGGCGAGCAGTTTCTTAGCGATTATTATTTTCTTATTCGCTTTCAGTTCACTTCTAGGAAACTACTACTATGGTGAAACAAATATTGAATTTATTAAGCAAAGTAAAACGTGGTTAACAATTTACCGTGTTGCGGTAGTTGGAATGGTATTATTCGGTTCTGTTGCGACGCTTCAAGTTGTATGGAATATGGCAGACTTATTTATGGGTCTAATGGTAATAACGAACTTAATTGCGATTACACTTCTTGGCCGATTTGCGTACGCGGCATTAACAGACTATGTAAGGCAAAAGAAACAAGGGAAAGATCCAGTCTTCAGTGCAGATTCTATTCCTGGTTTAACGAATACAGAGTGCTGGGATAAGCCAGTGGTAACAGATAAAGAAAAAGCAGTGTAATTGAAAAGGCGAGCATCGAGGTAAATTTGATGCTCGCCTTTTTTGTTGTAGTAAATGATGAAAAGGGTGAGGGGTAATTATTAATATAACTTTTTTGTTTGTTCCTCTCGTTATTTGTGGGGAACGTACTGTTTTAAAAGTATGGCTGGTCGAAGAGGATAAGAGATTGAGTATTGGATAAATGCATGTAATAGCTATATTTTTATGAAAAAAACACGTATGTTAAGATAGTTAACGTATTCATGTCATAAAACCTAACATAAAGTTCTTGATTACTAAAAGTTTTTAGAATATAATTTTCTTATTGTTAGGAAGAGGGGGCAATGCAAATATGGATTTTTTAGCTAGGGTAATTGGGGATGTAAATAATATCCTTTGGTCATATGTCATTATTGCGATGTTAATTGGGTTAGGGCTCTATTTTTCATTTCGTGTGAAATTTGTCCAAGTTCGTTACTTCGGTGAAATGATTCGATTACTTGGGGATGGAGCAAGCTCGAAAACGAGGAAAGCACAAAAAGAGAAGAGCGGCGTATCATCATTCCAAGCATTTTGTATGAGTACAGCTTCTCGTGTAGGTACTGGTAACTTAGCTGGTGTAGCTATCGCAATTTCAGCGGGTGGTCCAGGAGCAGTATTTTGGATGTGGTTAATCGCGGTAATTGGGGGTGCTTCTGCATTTGTAGAGAGCACATTAGCGCAAATTTATAAAGTGAAAGATGGGAATGCATTCCGTGGGGGCCCAGCGTATTATATGGAAAAGGGTTTAAATAAACGCTGGTTAGGTGTTGTGTTCTCTGTTCTAATAACAGTAAGTTTCGGATTGATTTTTAATGCTGTACAGTCTAATACTGTAGCGGCTGCCTTTGATGGGGCATTCAAAACAGATAGTAGGTTAGTAGGTCTTGTTATGGCTGGTTTACTTGCCGTTATCATTTTCGGCGGAGTAAAACGAATTGCTCGCGCGGTTGAAATGATTGTTCCAGTAATGGCAATTATTTATGTAGCAGTGGCATTATTCGTTGTTGTGACAAACATTACGGCAATTCCGTATGTATTTAAAGAGATTTTCTTACATGCTTTCGGAATTAAAGAAGTAGTAGGTGGGGGACTAGGAGCCGCGATTTTACTAGGGGTAAAACGCGGATTATTCTCAAATGAAGCAGGTATGGGTAGTGCGCCGAACGCAGCAGCGACTGCAAACGTAACGCACCCAGTTAAACAAGGTTTCATTCAAACTTTAGGGGTATTTACAGATACATTATTAATTTGTAGTTGTACAGCATTTATTATTCTTTTATCAGATGTGCATAATGCAGCTGATTTAAATGGAATTCAATTAACGCAGCAGGCGTTAAGTCAACATATCGGTCCATGGGCTTCTATATTTGTAGCAGTTGCAATCTTCTTGTTTGCATTTAGTTCATTAGTAGGTAACTACTACTATGGTGAAACAAATATTGAATTCTTAAATGGAAGTAAAGTGCTATTAACAGCGTACCGCATTGCTGTACTTGGTATGGTTATGTTAGGATCTGTAGCGACAATTCAAATCGTTTGGGATGTAGCAGATTTATTCATGGGTATTATGGCTGTTATTAACTTAGTGGCGATTGTATTCCTCTCTAAGTATGCTTTTGCGGCATTATCAGATTACGTAAAGCAAAAGAAACAAGGGAAAGATCCGGTATTCTATGCGGATTCTATTCCAGGTTTGAAAAATACAGAGTGCTGGGATAAGTCAGCAGTAGCTGATAAAGAAAAAGCAGTATAATGAGGTGAGCATCAAGTGAAACTTGATGCTCATTTTTTGTTTTATCCAGTTGTTTATAGATGGTAAAAGACGAACATTTATGAGTATTTCATAATTAAATGTAATTTTTTAAAGAAAAGTGCGGATATGAGTTGTGATTTATGTTAGAATGGAAAATGCCTTTGAAACAAGAGTTTTCATGACATTTCCTATCCAATCGAAGGTTACGGAGGAGAAATGGAAAGTTCGGATTATTTCTTGTTTTGAATGGTCAGACGTTCAACGTTAATGAAGAGTTAAATGGAGGATTTTATTAATGAAGTTTGTTATGTTTCTTGTAGGATTACTCGTTGTATTTGTACTCGGTTTTCTTATAAGTGCCGATCGAAAGAAGATTAAGTATAAACCAATCGCAATTATGCTTATTATTCAGCTAGCATTATCTTATTTCTTATTAAATACGCAAGTTGGTTATATTTTAGTAAAAGGAATTTCAGATGGATTTGGCGCACTTCTTGGATATGCGGAAGCTGGAATCGTTTTCGTATTTGGTGGTCTTGTTAATAAAGGAGAGGTTTCATTCTTCTTAACAGCGCTATTACCAATCGTATTCTTTGCGGTTTTAATCGGAATTCTGCAACACTTTAAAATTTTACCGATATTTATTCGTGCTATTGGTACGTTGTTAAGTAAAGTAAATGGTCTAGGAAAACTAGAATCATATAATGCAGTAGCAGCTGCCATTGTTGGACAAGCAGAAGTATTTATTACAGTAAAAGATCAATTAAGTAAAATCCCAAAACATCGTTTATATACATTATGTGCATCTTCTATGTCGACAGTGTCGATGTCAATCGTTGGTTCTTATATGAAAATGATCGAACCGAAATATGTAGTAACAGCACTTGTATTAAATTTATTTAGTGGTTTCATTATCATTCATATTATTAACCCGTACGATATTACAGAAGAAGAAGATACACTGAAATTAGAAAATAAGAAAAAACAATCATTCTTTGAAATGCTAAGCGAGTACATTATGCTTGGTTTCACGATTGCGATTACAGTAGCAGCTATGTTACTTGGTTTCGTAGCATTAATTACAGCAATTAATAGCTTGTTTGATTCAATGTTCGGTATTACATTCCAAGCTATTTTAGGATATATTTTCTCACCATTAGCATTCGTAATGGGTATCCCGCAAGCTGAGATGGTAACAGCGGGACAAATTATGGCAACAAAATTAGTATCAAACGAGTTTGTTGCGATGCTTGATCTTGGAAAAGTAGCTGGTGATTTATCGGCTCGTACAGTTGGTATCCTTTCTGTATTCCTTGTATCATTTGCGAACTTCTCATCTATCGGAATTATCGCAGGTGCAACGAAAGGTATCGATGAAAATCAATCAAATGTTGTATCATCATTTGGTCTACGCCTTGTGTACGGTGCGACATTAGTAAGTATTCTATCAGCGATTATCGTTGGTGTTATGTTATAAAAAAAGATGGTCCTAGCTCATAGCTAGGGCTATTTTTATGGTAAATTTGCATGAAAAAACCAATTAATTAGGAATATATTAACATATAAAAATCTTTTAAAATTTATATTGCATTTCGTCTAGATAACGCTTACAATTTGATTTGTAGGTGGTATCAATTTCAGACTTTCAATTATGGTAGGAGAGAAGAAGCTACCTTTTATAAATTGCAATTTATGTAAACGCTTACTGATTTTAGATGACAGTTGAATAGTTTTAGGGGTTTTAAATTTTTTTAACAACAATGGTCAGACGTCATTCGTTATACGTTATACGACCAATAACTCGTGGGAGAAGTGGAGGATTCACATATGAAGTTCGTAATGTTTCTAGTCGGTTTACTTGTAGTGTTTGTACTAGGTTTCCTTATCAGTTCAGATCGTAAGAAAATTAAATATAAACCAATTGCACTTATGCTTGTCATTCAATTGGTACTTGCGTATTTCTTACTAAATACAAAGGTCGGATTCGTATTAGTAAAAGGAATCGCAGATGGATTTGGCGCTATTTTAAAATTTGCGGAAGCTGGGGTTAATTTCGTATTTGGTGGTCTAGCAAACGATGGACAAGCACCATTCTTCTTAACAGTATTATTACCGATTATTTTCTTAGCAGTATTAATCGGGATTCTGCAACATATTAAAGTTTTACCGATTATCATTCGTGCAGTCGGTTTCCTATTAAGTAAAGTTAACGGTTTAGGAAAACTAGAATCATATAATGCGGTAGCAGCTGCAATCGTTGGTCAAGGGGAAGTATTCATTACAGTAAAAGATCAACTAAGCAAATTACCGAAAAATCGTTTATACACACTTTGTGCATCTTCAATGTCTACAGTATCGATGTCAATCGTCGGTTCTTATATGAAAATGATTGATCCAAAATATGTAGTAACAGCACTAGTATTAAACTTATTCAGTGGATTCATTATCGTTCATATCATTAATCCATATGAAGTAAAAGAAGAAGACGATATTTTAGAATTACAAGAAGACAAGAAACAAACATTCTTTGAAATGTTAGGCGAATATATTATGCTTGGTTTCTCAATCGCTGTAACAGTAGCTGCGATGTTAATCGGTTTCGTAGCATTAATTACAGCAATTAACGGTGTATTCGATTCAATTTTCGGAATCACGTTCCAAAGCATTTTAGGATATATCTTCTCACCATTAGCATTCGTAATGGGTATTCCAACATCAGAGATGCTACAAGCAGGACAAATTATGGCAACAAAATTAGTAACGAACGAATTCGTTGCAATGCTTGACCTTGGTAAAGTAGCTGGTGATTTATCAGCTCGTACAGTAGGTATTTTATCTATCTTCCTTGTATCATTTGCGAACTTCTCATCTATCGGAATTATCGCAGGTGCAACGAAGAGTATCGATGGCAAACAAGCAAACGTTGTATCATCATTCGGTTTAAAACTTGTATACGGTGCAACGTTAGTAAGTATATTATCAGCGATTATCGTTGGGGTTATGCTTTAATAAATTAAGAAAAGCAATGAGCGTAGGCTCATTGCTTTTTTGTTTAACTTGCTTTATCCAAGTCTCTTTTAAAACGTGGTTTCTCTAAATAAGTTCCCAGTCTCCACGCATATTCCACTGGCCCCATTCGGTATTTTTGGAGCCAATAGGTGCTAACGAATAATTGAATCGTATAAATTCCGATGGTTAAAAGAATACCAAAGAAATAGCCAATTTTCTCGTATAAGCCAAATCCATATGCGTAAAAAATGGTTGTTGCGATAATAGATTGCGCTAAGTAATTACTAACGGACATTTTCCCCATGTTCGCCATGTATGTTAGTAGACGGGTTGCTTTTTTGTAATGGAATAATAAAATGATTGTGCTTCCGTAAAAGAAGGTCATAGTTACTGGTGTAAGGCCATCTTGTAACATAATTAAAAGCGGGTGCTTTACGAACATAGCTAAGATTTTAATTGTAAAAGAAAAGAGACCGGTGGCAAACCATATTTTTTTGACAGCAGGTATATGTTTATTGACCTCAAATAGCCAGCCTTTTTTCCCTACATACATTCCGAGTAGAAACAGTGGAGACATAAAAATTATTGCGAAAACTGATATGAAAAATAATCCGAATGCACCGTCAATTCCCATGTAATCAAAAGGATTTTCAGTCAATCTAAAGTTGACGTGATCCATATAGCTTCCAGTTTGATGGACTTTATGTTCTTTTTCAGTATAAGGTGCAAAATCATTTATATTTGTAGATGGATCAGTTTGATAAGACATAAGTGTAATAAGTGCGAGTAGAATAATCGCCCAAATGAGCAAAGTTTTCGGTTTTCGATTGATGAACATCATTAAGAAAATCCCAATTATTCCGTATGCAAATAAAATATCTCCCTCCCAAACAAAAGTGCCGTGAATGTAGCCGAGTAGTAAAAGAATGATAATACGTCTTATGTATGTGGGGAAGAATTTTTTTCCTTTTGCGATAATACTTTTTTGTAACAAAATAATGCTAAGCCCAAATAGAAAAGAAAATAGGGATATAAAGTTATGTGTGCCGAAGAATTGAATAAACCAATTAGCGCCTTTATCAAGATCGCCGAATAGATAAGTTGGTTTTTCACTGGTGAAGAACCCGAATTGAATTAATGTCATATTGACTAGTAAAATGCCAAACAAAGCGAAACCACGAATTGCATCAACAGCTTCTACACGTTGATTCATTTTTCCTCTCCTCGTATATTCGTTTTTATATTGAAAATAATACCATTTTATAGCTGGCACTATGTCAAATATGAGGAAATTTAAGGTGATTTTAAGATAGAGAGCAAACAAAAAAATCACCTCAATACATGTATTAAGGTGATTGAAATATTATTCAGCTGGAGGCGTAAATGTACGTTTCTCTAATTCAGCATCTAGCATAAACAGTGCGTTTGAATCGCTTGTAATACGTTTTAATTTTTGAATGATGCTATCGAATGAAGCTTCTTCTTCAACTTGTTCGTCAACGAACCATTTTAAGAATGTAATTGTTGCATGTTCACGCTCGTCCCAAGCGATATCAGATAAGTTATAAATACGTTTCGTTACTTCACGCTCGTGCTCAAGTGCGACTTCAAAAGCGTTTAATACAGATTCGTATTCGTTATTTGGATTATCAAATCCAGTAATAATAGCGCGTTCTCCGCGGTCATTAATATAGTTGTAAAGCTTCATTGCGTGGAAACGTTCTTCTTCAGCTTGTACAAGGAAAAAGTTAGCGAATCCATCATAGCTCTCAGCTGTACAGTAAGCAGCCATTGCCATATAAGCATGGGCAGAGTAAAATTCAAAGTTCATTTGTTCATTTAATGCGTCGTGCAATTTTTTTGATAACATAAAATCCCCCTTAGTATTGTGACAAGAATATTATACCATAATTGATAATATTCTCATTTAGATACTTCGAACCTTTTCGAAAGCTTTGTGACGTGTGCATCCATAATGTCTTGTAAGTCTAAATCATATTTTTGCGAAAGAATAATAAGGTTAGATAGTACATCGCCAAGTTCTTCTTTTAGTTCTTGTTTTAGCTCTTCTTCTGTTTTCGCATCTTCATCAGGGCGATCGCGGCCAATTTCAATAGCACGAACGACTCGTGAAACTTCCCCAACTTCCTCGGTTAAGAAATTTAAGCGAATAAAGGCATTATACTGTGACCAGCTTCGTTTTTCGTAAAATTCCTCAACCCATCTTTGAAATGCAACGATATCCATTTCTTCCTCATCTCCTCAATATGTTGTACAATGTTCATTGTATCATAACAATATATAGTTTCGGGGTGTAGGGATGAGAAAGATTTGTGTGTTTGCAGGTTCTAATTTAGGGGAGAGACCAGAATTTAAAGAGCAGGCAATTCAGTTAGGTAAAATGTTTGTTGAGAACGACTATGAGCTCGTATACGGTGGTTCATGTGTCGGATTAATGGGAGAAGTAGCAAACGAAGTTCTTCGTTTAGGTGGACGTGTAACAGGTGTTATGCCGCGCGGTCTATTCCGAGGAGAAATTGTGCATACAGGATTAACAGAATTAATTGAAGTAGAGACGATGCACGAACGTAAAGCTAAAATGGCAGAGCTTGCAGATGCTTTTATTGCGCTTCCAGGCGGATACGGAACGTTTGAAGAACTATTTGAAGTTGTATGTTGGTCACAAATTGGTATACATAATAAGCCGGTTGGTTTATTAAACATAAAAGGTTTTTATGGACCAATTTTGCAAATGGTTGAACGTGCAGCAGAAGAAGGATTTATGAATCCATCAAATAAAGAATTGATCGTTTCAGCAGAGACAGCAGATAAACTAATTCATGCAATCCAAAATTATGAGCGTCCTGTTTTGGGAACGAAGTGGAAGCAACTATCATAGCAAATACGGAAACACATGTCGTTTTAATTTAAGATGGCATGTGTTTTTAATTTGGTTAAATATGTTAATTTTTAGATGTAATGTTTTTGGAAAAGGAGAAAGAGATGGAGGAGTTTGTGTATTTAAGACCGGTTTTTAAAAGTATTTTAGCAGCATCTATTCTTGTTATGCTAATTGTTTTGAGACAGAAGAAAGAGTTGATTAATGAATTTTCACTTTGAGTTATCTCGGTATTGTGTATCGGTGTTTCCGCGATAACGTTGTTTATGTCTGGATTCATCGTTGATGAGTATAATCTAGCCGGAGATGTGCAGAGTTTTAACATGTTTATTGCGATTGGTTGTATTAGTGGTCTGAATTTCATTATTTATTACAGAAGGCAATAAAAAGAGGCATTCCATATTACTTTGGAATGCCTTTATCATTTTGATTGCTTTGTTTTTTATACAGGTACCAGCCACCCCAGCCGCCACCAATTGCTACGACAACGAGGAAAGCATAGTCCTTAACCTCGACACGTATATTGAAAATATTAGCTATAAGTAAGAGAATCCCAACTGTTATTAACGCAAAAAATGCTCTAATTAAGTAGTCTTTCAACTGAACCACTCCCGTCATTTAAGTAGTAAATGATGAATTTGGAAAAGCTTTTTGGGTCTATGATACTAAAGGATGTTTCCTATATTTTAACATAGATGAGATTGTAATATATTGATAAAAGTAGGGGAGAGGTGTTTGTTAATATTGTCGTGATTTGTCGATAAGTCGATATAATTAAAAAATCGCTGATATATTGGAGGGAATCGCCGATATAATTGGAAAATCGCTGATATGTTGGGGGGAATCGCCGATATATTGGAAAAATCGCTGATATAAATTTCATGTACCAGCATGCGCGACCAATCTATAGAAAAAAGCGACTTTGAACGAGCCGCCTCCGCTTTAAATGATATCCAGCTCCGGTAGCTAGAATGTTCGGTGGCTTCGCTTTTTCCTGCGAGGCAAAGAGCGCCTCTACGTCAAAAGCTCCATCCCCCTCACATTCTGAGCAAGCTACCTCCGCTTTTAAGTAATATCCAGCTCCAGCGGCTAGAACAGTCGGTTGTTTCACTCCTTCATTCGAGGCAAAAAGCGCCTCGTAATCAGGAGTTCCAACACCCTCCTGTTCTGAACGAGCCGCTTCCGCTTTAAAGTAATATCCAGCTCTAGCGGCTAGAATCTCCGGTCATTTCGCTCTCTCGCTCGAAGCAAAAAGCGCTTCAAGGTCGAGAGCTTGAAGTGCCCTGCGATTCTGAGCAAGCCGCTTCCGCTTTTAATTATTATTGATTCAAGAACGCACGTAGCATCCAAGCGTGTTTTTCTAGTTCTGTGTAGATGCCTAGTAGTAGGTCAGATGTCATTTCATCGTCAGAGTCTTGAGCGATTTCCATGCCTTTTTTCAGTTCGACTAGCATCATTTCGTAGTCTTTCATGATTGCTTCGACCATCCCTTCTGCAGTTTCTCCGTATGCTGCTTCTTGAATAGAAGATAGTTCTAAGTATTCTTTCATTGTTGCTACTGGTTTGCCGCCAATTGCTAAAATACGTTCTGCAATTTCATCGATGTGAGTAGCTGATTCTGTGTAAAGTTCTTCGAATTTCTCGTGTAATGTGAAGAATTGAGGTCCTTTTACGTACCAATGGAAGTTGTGAAGTTTTGTGAATAAAACGCTCCAGTCTGCTACTTGTTTGTTTAATACTTCGATTACTTGTTTGTTCATTATGATCAATCTCCTTTTGAGTTGTTATGTGATATCAATTACTAATTTATAATTATTGTAATCTAGTAATCTCTATAAATCAACCCTTTTGCTGGAATTAATTTGAACAAATTATGAACTGTTGTAAATAAAAGGCCCTATTACGGTGAAGTAATAGGGCCTTTGTTTGTTAAACAGCCTTTTGTTTTTCTTCTACATCTTGCCCATCCCAACACTCTGTATTCTTTAAGCCAGGGATAGAGTTTGCAACGAAGACAGGATCTTTTCCTTGTTTCTTTTGCTTCAAATAGTCTACTAATGCAGCGTAAGCAAATTTGCTAAGGAATGAGATGGCAATTAAGTTTGTGAATACCATTAGTCCCATGAATAAATCAGCTAAACTCCAAACTGTTTTAAGAGCAGCGATTGATCCGAAGAATACCATTCCGACAACTGCAACACGATAAATCATTAACCATGTTTTACTTTCTTTAATGAATGCGATATTTGTTTCACCATAATAGTAGTTTCCTAGAAGTGAACTGAAAGCGAATAGGAAAATAATAATCGCTAAGAAAGTGCTTGCCCACGGTCCAATTTGTGAACTTAATGCGTTTTGTGTTAATTCGATACCTTCTAAATTTGATCCTTTGTAAAGTCCAGAACATAATACGATAAATGCTGTTGATGTACATACTAAGAATGTATCTACGAAAACGCCTAACGCTTGAACAAGCCCTTGTTTTACAGGGTGAGATACATCAGATGTTGCGGCTGCATTAGGAGAACTACCCATTCCCGCTTCTGTAGCGAATAAACCGCGCTGAATTCCGAACTTGATTGCTGCTCCAATACCACCAGCGATGGCTTGGTCTAAACCGAATGCACCGTTAAAGATTTCCATGAAAATGCTTGGTAACATACTGAAGTTGTTAATAACGACAAAAATAGCCACGCCGATATAAACGATTGCCATTGGCGGAACAATCATTTCTGTAATACGTGAAATGCTCTTAATGCCACCAAAAATAATAACTGCAACTAATAAGGCTAATAGAGCTCCTACGATTGTTCGCTCTAGTCCAAAAGCATTTTCAAACGCTATTGTTACTGTATTTGCTTGCACTGAATTGAAAATTAATCCATACGCAACTGTAATAAGAAGTGAAAACCAGACGCCCATCCAGCGTTTGTTTAACCCTTTTTCCATGTAATATGCTGGCCCACCACGGAACCTACTTCCATCTTTTACTTTATAAATTTGCGCAAGTGTACATTCTACAAAACTAGTAGCTGCTCCGATAATTGCGATAAACCACATCCAAAATATTGCGCCAGGTCCACCCATTGAAATTGCTAATGCTACACCAGCTAAGTTTCCGATACCGATACGTGCTGCTGCACTTAAGCAAAATGCTTGGAATGGTGAGATGCTATCTTTCTTTTTTTCTTTTCGATTAAACCCTTTACTAATTAAGCTGACCATCTCACTGAAATGAGTAATTTGGACAAATTTTAATTTAAAAGAGAAGTAAAGACCGAAGCCGATTAGCATTGCAATAAGAATATATGACCATAAAATATTATTCGTTACCTCAAGGAATCTGCTAAAGATATCAACCATATAATACACTTCCTTTTTTTCGTAATAAGAAAATTATATGCAAAAAATATACGAGAATCAATTTTTCTAAAAAATTATGTTACTTAAAACATTTTTGTGTTATGATTATGTTACATCGTAATATTTTTAGAATTATTTACATTTTAAAAAACTAAATTTAAAGCGAGAAGGTGGGGATAATTTGAAAGAAGATTCTTTATGGAAAGTAAGCCTTGAGAGTTTGAAAATGAGAAGTAATATATTTTTTATCATTACATCTTTAAGTATCTTTTTAGGGTCCACTTATTATTACAATAAAAGATTTCCAAATCACAAATATCCTGAGTGGTTAGAATTTCTAAAGTTGATTGGATGAATAAAAGACAGAAAAACAGAAAATTAAAATAAACAAGTTATGGAGGAGCTAAAAATGAATATTAGAGAAAGTGAACTTCCGGGTATTGGTTATAAGTTTCAAATCGTTACGAAAGGTAATGAAAAGATGGTAATTGTCATTCATGATGATGGTCGTAGAGAAATGTATCATTTTGATTCAGACCATGAAGAAAGCATCTCAAGTATTTCACTACGTGACTCAGAGGCAAGACAAATCGCTGCAATATTAGGTGGAATGGTATATAAGCCTAGGGCGTTAGAAAATGTTGAGATGGTTTTTGAAGGTTTAGCGATTGAGTGGTTCAAAGTGGAGAATACAGCTCCAGCAATCGGAAAAACAATTGGCGATCTTGAAATAAGAAAAACATATAGCGTAACAATAATCGCGGTTATGAAGAAGAACATGAAGAAGCTATTTAATCCAGGACCAGAAACAGTAATTGAAGAAGGAGATATGCTTGTAGTTTCAGGTGAGAGAGAAGAAATTAAAAAAATCATTAATGAATTACTTTCAAATAGGGGGGACTGATTAGATGGATACGTTAATTTTTGAAGTTGGTACAGCTTTAGTTTTAGTGGCAATTGCAGCAGTAATTGCTGGAAAATTTAAATTCTCAGTAATTCCTTTTCTAATCGTTCTTGGAATGTTAGTAGGACCGCATGCACCGACAATAGGTGTTATCGATCTCAAATTTATTGAAAGTGCAAGTGTAATTTCTTTCCTTGGACGGATTGGGGTTCTATTCCTTCTATTCTATCTAGGATTAGAATTTTCAATGAAAAAACTAATTAAATCTGGACGCTCTATTGCGATTGGCGGAACGATTTATATTTTAATTAACTTTTCACTTGGTTTGTTATACGGATTTATAATGGGATTCCCATTACTAGAAATCTTAATTATTGCGGGTATTATTACGATTTCTTCTAGCGCTATCGTTGCTAAAGTGTTAGTGGACTTAAGAAGAACTGGTAATAATGAAACCGAATTAATTTTAGGAATTATTATGTTTGAAGATATATTCCTTGCTGTATATTTATCAGTTGTTTCTGGTTTAGTACTTGGGGATCACGCTTCCTTCTTAGGTGCCCTTACTTCAATTGGAATTGCTTTAGGATATATGCTTCTATTCTTTATAGTAGCTAGAAAGGCTACGCCGTTATTAAATAAATTGCTCAATATTAGCTCAGATGAAATCTTTATTATTGTAGTATTTGCTTCTTTATTCTTCATTGCTGGTTTTT
Source organism: Bacillus cereus group sp. MYBK15-3 (assembly GCF_051916765.1). Taxonomy (NCBI): domain Bacteria; kingdom Bacillati; phylum Bacillota; class Bacilli; order Caryophanales; family Bacillaceae; genus Bacillus; species Bacillus cereus group sp. MYBK15-3. The sequence continues at coordinate 139,406 of NZ_JBQAHG010000005.1, read as the reverse complement.
CAGAAACAATTCACGTTGCAGAAGCAATTGGAGCACTTCTTCTAGGATTAGTTTTCTCTGAGACAGAGCATAGTGACCGAATTGAACATCTTGTTGTTCCATTTAGAGACTTTTTCGGAGCTATTTTCTTCTTCAGCTTCGGGTTAAGTATTGATCCGTTCTCATTAGGCGGAGCGATATGGTTAACGTTAGGTGCTGTCCTTCTTACAATAATCGGAAACTTTGTAGCAGGAATGATTGCAGGAAGACAAGCAGGATTATCTCATAAAGCATCAACAAATATAGGATTAACCATCGTTTCAAGAGGAGAGTTCTCCATCATTATGGCTAATATCGGTATCGCCGGTGGTTTAATGTCAGTACTGAAACCATTTTCAGCACTATACGTGCTTATACTATCCATTTTAGGCCCACTTCTGACAAAGGAGTCGAAGAATGTATATAAATTCTTAAATAAAATCTTTAAGTGGGATACGAAGACTAACTAAATTAAAAAAATAAAAGTACAAGATATTTCCTGCTTGTACTTTTATTTTGGTGATGAAAACAGTAAAGAGAGGTAAATGATGTTAGGAGAGTTGATTCATTCGGTTTTAGTTTTTTTAGAAGGACTTGGTTATTGGGGAATTATGCTTGGATTAATGCTAGAGGTTATTCCAAGTGAAATCGTATTGTCTTATGCAGGCTATTTAGTATCAACAGGAAGCATTACATTTTGGGGCGCTGTCGCGTTCGGTACAATTGGTGGTGTAATTGCACAACTATTCATTTATTGGATTGGTCGATATGGAGGAAGACCTGTTTTTGAGCGATATGGAAAATATATTTTAATTCAGAAGAAACATATTGATTATGCTGAAGATTGGTTTAATCGTTATGGAACTGGCGTTATCTTTACCGCACGTTTTATTCCGGTTGTGCGTCATGCTATTTCGATACCAGCGGGTATTGCGAAAATGTCACATGCTAAGTTTATTACGCTAACTACATTAGCTGTTATTCCGTGGTCAATTGTGTTTGTATATTTAGGTTTTAAATTAGGAACAGAGTGGGAAAGTATTAATAAAGTTGCGGGGCCATATGTGAAATACTTTGCACTTGCTGCTATTGTTAGTGCAATTGGTTATTTTGTATTAAAAAAAATGATGAAAAAAAAGTGATTACAGAAAAGGAATCTATGTCGACATAGATTCTTTTTTTATTGGCATTTTTTCAAGGATGAAAGAATACGTTTAATATTTACTATATTGTGGCATACATATAGGAAAAGGGAGTTTGGAAAGGGGAATAAAGAAAAATGGAACTCCAGTTTCAAAATGTATATCAACAGGTAGAGAATTGGTATGTGTTGGATTCGGAGCTTCCTTGGGATGTCAAAAAGTTGAGAGAGGATTTGTTTTCTCTTATTGAAGTATGTAAAACGCCCGTTATTTTTTGTGATACGTGTGATGCAAATGATGTGCTTCTATCATTAGGGGAAGAGGAAGAAGAGTTCCTATTCCCAGTAGGTGGTTTTTATCATAAAGAAAAGCAATTAATTTTCGTTTGTATGTGGGAAGAGTATGATCAAGTTCTCAAAACGCTACTGCATGAATTCCGCCATGCGATGCAGCATAAGAGAGATATATTGTATGTGGGAAGTGAACGGTACGAAGAGCGGTGGATTGAAAAAGATGCGAGGAAGTTCGCGGAGAGGAAATTGGATGAATATAAGAGTAGAAAGTTAATGTAAAGCATAGTGGAGAAATAGCGCTGTGCTTTTTATGCTTATTAAAAATAAGTATTTGACTTTTATTAAGTTTAGTTCTAAACTAATGATATGAAACGAGCGAGGTGATGAAATGAAAACAGAAGATAGACTAGGGCTACTATTATGGTTTCGTTTATCACGCTTTTATAATAAGAGTATTCGTGAGACGAATCAGCATTTGAAAAAATGGAATGTATCTGCCGCCCAGTTTGATGTGTTAGCTCAAGTTGGAGGACATGAACGTTTAACACAGCAAGAACTTGGAAATAAGCTATTTGTTACGAAAGGAAATGTAACGCAGCTTTTAAATAAAATGGAGCAGCTTGAGTGGATTTTTCGTGAACAAGAGGGTACTACGAAACATATTTCTTTAACAGAAAAGGGAAGAGCTTTATATGAGGAAATCGTCCCACCTCAAGAAACGTTCCAAGCAGAGAAGTTTCATAATTTAAATATAGAGGAACAAAAGCAATTATTAACACTACTAAAAAAGTTACAGTAAGAAAAAATTTTAAAATAAATCTCGAATTCGAGATAGTATGAGGTGAAGGATATGTTTAGAAAAATTGATCATAAAAATATGGGCAGAGCAAATCATGGTTGGTTAAATACACATTTTCATTTTTCTTTTGCCAATTACTATAATCCAAATAACATGAACTTCGGAGCGTTACGTGTTATTAATGATGATCTAGTAGCGGCGCAAACTGGTTTTGATATGCATCCACATCGTGATATGGAGATTATTTCTTACGTTGTAGATGGTGCTTTAACACATGAAGACAGCATGGGAAATCGCGGAACGATTGAGCGTGGACATGTTCAATATATGAGTGCTGGCACGGGTGTATTTCATAGCGAGCATAATTTAGGCGATAAAACGCTGCGTTTATTACAAATTTGGATTTTACCAGACCGTGCAGATCATAAACCAAACTATGGTGAGTTTAAATTTGATTGGAGCAAGCGTGAAAATGAATGGTTCCATATGGTATCTTCAGTAGAAGGAAATGCACCAATTCAAATTCACCAAGATGCGAATTTATATTCCTTATCATTAGAGGCTGGAAAAGAAATTCATTTTCCAGTGAAAGAAGGCCGTCAATTGTACCTTGTACAAATTGAAGGAAGCAGTGTAATCAATGGTGAAAATCTTGTTATGCGTGATGCAGCAGAAGCGGTAGAAGAAGATATTCATATTGAAGCAAAAGAGCAATCTCATTATTTAGCAATTGAATTGAAAAAACAATAAAAGGTTTATAGAAAAGAGGACATCCGATAGATGTTCTCTTTTTTTGATTGGAATTGTCTGAAAAATGTTTCTCAAAATTTTGGTAGAGGTATCGGCTGGGAAAATAAGAATTGTATAAAAGTGTCAAAAATCTTTATGGGAATGGGGAATGTTATAGTGAAAAAGCAAGTCATTTCATCAGCATTAGCGTTAACTGTTATCGCAGGGGGATTTGGAGCGTTTGGGGCAACGACAACGAAAGCGGAAGAACAAAAAATTCAATATCATCAAGAATTTAAAACACCTGCATACATAGGTGAAGAATGGAAAGCACCGGAAGGACTAGATAAAAAAGAGACAGTCTTTCAATACTTAGAGAGTAAGAAAGATATGTTTAAATTAGCAGGAAATATTGAAAAGCATTTTAATATCGTTGGGGAAGAAAAAGACGCTGAATCTGATACGACACATGTGAAGCTAGTTGAAAAACATAATAACATTCCTGTGTACGGTTCTGATCAAACTGTTACACTTGATAAAGAGAATAATGTAAAAGCATTCTTCGGACAAGTTATTCCGAATTTAGATGATAAAAATATTCCTGCAGCTGCAAGCATTACTGCGGAACAAGCAGAAACGATTGCAAAGGCAGATATTGAGAAAGAAATTGGTAAAGTAAAGAGTTATGACGGTGTGAAAAAAGATTTATTTGTATATGAAAAGGACGGTAATTACTACCTTGCATACTTAGTTAAGGCATCGATTTCAAAACCAGCTCCAGGATATTGGCATTATTTTGTTGATGCAACGAATGGAAATGTTATTGAGAAATATAACGCTGTAGATAACATTACTGGATTTGGTTACGGAGTATTAGGTGCTAGACAATCATTTGAAATTGCTCAAGATACGAAAACAGGACAATTCAACTTGTTTGATGGTAAACGAGGACAAGGTGTTCATACATTTGATGCAGAAAATATGGACGAGAACTGGTTTAATTTATTCTCACAATGGCTTGGATATACAGGAGAAGAAGTTGAAAGTAAATCTAAGTTCTTCGAAGATAAAGCTGCAGTTGATGCGCATGTAAATGCAGGGAAAGTATATGATTACTACAAAAAGACATTTAATCGTAACTCTTTCGATGATAAAGGTGCGAAGCTTATTTCAACTGTTCACGTAGGTACAGCTTGGAATAACGCAGCTTGGAATGGTGTGCAAATGATGTATGGTGATGGAGATGGAAAAACTTTCATTCCATTATCTGCTGGACTTGATGTTATCGGTCACGAATTAACGCATGCTGTAACTGAACATACAGCAAACCTTGTTTACAAAAATGAGTCAGGGGCGTTAAATGAATCGTTATCTGACATTATGGGTGTTATGGTTGAGAAGAAGAGCTGGGATTTAGGTGCTGACATTTATACACCTGATAAACCAGGCGATGCACTTCGTTCATTAAAAGATCCAGCGTCTATTCCAAACCCATTAAAACCAAGTGAAGGTTACCCAGATCACTATAGTAAACGTTATACTGGAACAGCTGATAATGGCGGCGTTCATATTAACAGTAGTATTAATAATAAAGCTGCTTATTTAGTATCTGAAGGCGGAGATCATTACGGCGTGAAAGTAACTGGAGTGGGCCGTGAAGCGACAGAAAAAATTTACTACCGTGCGCTTACGAAATATTTAACTGCAAACTCTGACTTCAAAATGATGCGTCAAGCTGCACTTCAGTCAGCTGAAGATTTATACGGTAAAAACTCTAAAGCTGTACAAGCTGTAACGAAAGCTTATGATGCAGTAGGTGTAAAATAATAAGAGAAAAGACCTGACATCCTAGTCAGGTCTTTTCTTTATCCCGCTATCCCTAAATGATGAAATTTCCACTTTATTTAGTCGCGAATACTTAATGCGATTTTCGCCATACGTGACATACGTTCTTTCGACCAGGGCGGATTCCAAACGACATTTACTTCTATTTCATTAACTTCAGGTACGTTTGTTGATAATACTTTTTTAACGTCTGATACGATTTGCCCAGCCATTGGACAACCGATAGAAGTCATAGTCATCGTAATGACAGCATTATTATTTTCATCTGCTGTAACGTCATACACTAATCCAAGATTAACGATATCAACACCTAGTTCAGGGTCAATAACAGCTTCTAAATTGGCAAGTAATTTATTTTCAAATGCTTCTTGTGACATAAGCAGCCCCTCCTACACTTTAATGATATCGATTCTCATTATAACGGAAATGAGCATAATGTGCAGGAAATGAGCTCAAAAAAATATCCCTCTTTCAAAGAAGGGATATTTTTGAACATCTATTCTGTTTTAAAATGAGATACGAGTTGATCTAACTCTTCAACTGTTTGTTTCATTTTTCTAGCAGTTACTGTCATTTCATTCATAACAATAACTTTCTGTTCAGCAGATTGCGCCGTTGCGGCAGTTTCGCTGGATACTTCAGTAGAGATAGAAGCGATGTTATTAAGTGAAGCATTCATTTCTTCAGCACTTGCAGCCATTTCTTCAGCAGTTGCTGATATATCTTGCATTTGAGTAGATACTTTATTTACTTGTTCCACAATTGTTGTGAAAGAAGTACCAGCTTCACGAATAACATTGATACCTTCAAATGCTTCAGAACGGCCTTGAGACATCATAGAGCTAGCAGTTTCTGTATCATTTTGAATTTGATGTAGTAATTGATTAATGTCTGTTGCAGCTGTTTTAGATTGTTCAGCAAGTTTTCGAACTTCGTCAGCTACGACAGCAAATCCTTTTCCGTGCTCGCCAGCACGAGCTGCCTCAATAGAAGCATTTAAAGCAAGTAAGTTTGTTTGCTCAGCAATATTAGAAATAGATTGTACAGCAGTATCAATATATTTCGTATGAGTGATTAGACGTTCAACCACTTCTGACGTAGCATTTACAGCTTCGTGTATTGTTGTCATTTGTGAAACAGATTTTTGGATAACGGTACTTCCATCGCTAGCATGTTCAGATGTGGCAACAGCAAGTTCCGCTACAGATGAAGCAGATTCAGCGATACGCTGAACACTTACTGCCATATCGTCCATTGCAGTTGAACTTTCTTCCATACTAGAAGTTTGTGATTGAATACTTGCATTTAAGTTGGACATCGAGCTTTGGACTCTTAATGTCGCCTCACGTGATGTATTCGTTTTTTCCAGCATATTTTCAGAAGCGGTTTGTACTTCCACTGATGTTTTTTGAACACGATTAATGATATGTTGTAGGTTTTCTAACATTTTATTAAATGATGTTGCGATAGCACCTATTTCATCGTTGCTATTTACTTGTAGACGTGCCGTTAAGTCACCTTCTTCAGAGGCTAATTCTTTTAGTTTTGTATCAATTTGTTGAATTGGTTTCACAAGTTTACCAGAGAACCACCATGCAAGAATAATTGCAACGACAATACAAATAACAAGTGATAGAAAGACTGCATATTCAATTCCTAGTGAAGATTGATCAATTTGTTCAATAGATTGTTCACGTAATTTAGCTTGTTCATTACTGTAATTTGTGAAGTCACCAATTACTTTATAGACCGTTCCGTTTTCTGAAGAAGCTACTTGTAAAGCTTCTTCCCATTTTTGTTCTTTTGCAAGAGTGAATACTTTTTCTTCAACGAACTTTCTCCAAGTAGACCCTAATTCCATTGTACTTTTTACGGATGAAGAAAGATTTGGATTAGAAAGAAGTTTATCTTTTGAATCCTCAAGACGTTTACTCATCTCATTAAACTTGTCTAATTCGACTTGATCATGTTGTAGTAAATAACCTCTTAAAGCAGATAGCTGTACTTGATAAGCGTCTCCACGTTCTTTCAATTCTGTTGCCAGTGGAGAAATTTCTTTTTGTAATGTTTCAGCTTTACGAGATTGGTCAATAGCAAAAAATAAAATAAAAGCTAAGGCGATGCCAAATAAAGCGCAAATCGTTCCCATCATGAATATAAGTTTTTTTCTGATACTTACAAAATTCATATAATTAAAAGCCTCCTTTGTGAAATCTTAGTATTAGAATTAATAAATGTAAAAAATTGAAAGAAAGCTTTACTCCAGTTGGAATAAAGCTTTCTTATTTCCTTTAGGAATTATAGCAGACGGAATGAGAGATAGAAAGAGATATTTTAAAGTGAAAAAGGAGAACCTGTAAAACTTTCTTTCCTATACCTTTGAGCTCGTGTCATTTTCACTTTAAGCGTTTGTTTTGAAATGAGAGACGAGAACTTCAAGTTCTTGTACGATTGTTTTCATTTCAGATGATTTGTTAGCCACGATACTCATTTTGTTTACTTGATCACCAGCTGAATGTGCTGTTTGTGATGTTTCTGCAGCAACTTCATTTGAAATAGAGGCGATATTATTTAAAGCTGCGTTCATTTCTTCAGAGCTTGCAGCCATCTCTTCAGCAGTTGCAGACATTTCTTGCATTTGCGTAGAGACTTTGTTAATGTGGTTAACAATTTCTGAGAATGAAGATCCGGCAGTACGAATAACAGTAATTCCTTCAGAAGCTTCTGCTTGACCTTGTGTCATCATGTCATTTGCTATTTTAGTATCAGCTTGAATTTGATGCAGTAAATGGTTAATGTCAGTTGCGGCTAGTTGAGATTGTTCAGCAAGTTTTCGAACTTCATCAGCAACAACAGCGAATCCTTTTCCATGTTCACCAGCACGAGCTGCTTCAATAGAAGCATTTAAAGCGAGTAAATTTGTTTGCTCGGCGATATTCGAAATAGATTGAAGTGCAGTATCGATATGATTTGTATGTGTAATGAGTCGCTCAACTACTTGTGATGTAGCGTTAACAGCTTCGTTAATTGTGTGCATTTGTGTAATAGATTTCTCAATGACTTTATTCCCATCATCTGCTTTTTCTGAAGTTGTGACAGCTAAACTAGTAACAGAAGAGGCGGACTCAGCGATACGCTGAACACTTGTTGCCATGTCATCCATTGCAGTTGAACTTTCTTCAATGCTAGAAACTTGTGAACGAATATTGTGTTCAAGAGCATTCATAGTTTCTTGGGTCCTTGCGGTATTTTCCATAGAAGCAGTCGTTTCGATAAATACATTTTCGGAAGCTTCTTTTACACTTGTTGATGTTTGTTGAACTTGTTTTATTATATGCTGTAAGTTAGTGAGCATTTGATTAAAGGAATTTGCAATGTCACCTATTTCATCTTTACTTGTTACGTGTAATCTAGCCGTTAAATCTCCATCTTGAGAAGCTAATTCTTTTAACTTCTCATCAATTTGTCGAATTGGTTTAACGAGTTTACCAGAGAACCACCATGCTAATAAAATAGACGTTAATGTACATGTAATGAGTGAGAAGAAAATAATATATTGAATAAGTGATGAAGAAGACTCGACGTCAGCAATTAATGCGTCACGTTTCTCATTCTCTTCATTTGTATATTTATTAAAACGATCTAAAAGATCATTTACATAATCTGTTTGTGCTAAAGCAATTTTGGATGCTTCGTCCCATTTTCCTTCACGAGCAAGAGGTAGTACCTCATTATCTATGACGCTACGCCATTTTCCCCCCATTAAAATAGCTTCTTTCATTCCTTCTGGGAGCTTCTTGTCACTTGTTACTTTCTCTCTAGTATCAGCTAATTTTTTCCCTTCTCGGTTGAACTTATCTAATCCTTTTTGATCATGTGATAGTAAATATTCTTGTAAACCAGCAACTTGTGCTTGGAACCAATCGCCACGTTCTTTTAAAATCGTCGCTCTTTTTGATACATCATTTTTTAACGTTTCGATTTCACTTGCTTGATTCATGGCGAATGAAAGAATAACAATAAGAGCAATGCTAAATAAAGAAGAAATGCTTAAGAGTGTGAACAGTAGTTTTTTTCGAATACTAACATATTTCATCGTTACCCCTACCCTCATTTAAACTGTTTATTATGATTTATGGATATTTAAAACGAAATTAATAAAAACATTATTATGAAGTTATTAATCTGTTCAATGAAAATTATAGCAGATAATGGAAGGAGTCAGATTGGTATTAGAAAAAGTTCTTAAAATGTATACATTTGTATATCATAAAATTCATAAATAAATATTAGAAATGCTATTGAAATTTGAAATGACATCATGTATACTTCTAATTAGTTGATAACGATTATCAGTATCAACTAAAACATTACTCTTCGTTATGTTGGTCATACCCCTTTTTGACGGCGTAAGTCAGAGACGAAATGTTGAAATATCTTGTGTCCTATTCTACAGAATTATGGTAATCTCCAACCTCAACTTATATGCGTGAGCATGCAAAAAGGATCCTATCCGTGAAGGGATCCTTTTTTGCATGCTGTCGCAATTATTGTATATAGACCAGGGATACGTTCTTCGATTCCTTCCGGTGCAGTAGAAGGGAAGAGCCATCTTTGATGAGGTCCGTGTTCTTCAACTAGTTTTTCAATTTTAAAATGTTCTTCCGCGAGTGTTGTAATGATTTCTCCTAACGTCCAGCGACGGATGGTTGTTTTAGGTAGCGATTCTTTCTGTGCTTCTGTAAGAAGGATGCTATAAGCAACATCATCTTCAATTAATTCTTCATCGAAATAATTTCCACTTGCTCGAAATGATGGATGGTCTACTCCTAATAGCTTTGTGTATATTGGATGGTAATCGCGAAGGATAAGTATTCCACCGGGCTTTAGTAGTTGAGAGATTGTTGTAAAAAGTGGTTTTAAATCTAGAAAGTAATGAAGTACACCAAGTTCCAGTAATACGATATCAAATGATTTGGAGAGATTTACATCTAGTACATCAGAAACGATGTAATGAATAGAGACGCCTGCGGCTTCCGCAAGTTCATTTGCATATTTTGCATTACTTGCTGAAATATCAACAACTGTTACGTCAGCTCCTAAAAGAGCGAGTGCGACAGCTTTATTTCCTTTTGAGCCGAGTAAATTAATAATACATTTTCCTTTTGGAGATTGTATGTAAGGTAAATAATGTGCTACTTCGCGCGTGGGATCTTTCATGATTTTTTTCGCATAATCAGCTGGTGCCCCGTGGCGATTCGTCCAAGCTTCATAAGCAGCTGTATTCCAGCTTTTTTCATTTATAGTGCTTAGTTGTTTTTGGTTCAATGTTATCACTCCTTTTGTGAACGTATAGTTATTCGGCAGAGGGATGGGATTTCCTTTTCTTTCTGAATAAAAGTTTGATTTTTCTGTTATTAAGTCGTACAATACTTTTTATACGTAAAAGCGTTGAAAAGGAAAAGTAGGATGAACACATTCTTTCCAGAGAGCTTCGGTAGCTGAGAAGAAGCAAGAATATTCATTTGAACAATGGCCTTTGAGCTTCGTCCTGAACTTATCAAATGATAATAGTAGGCGGCGACGAGAGTTGGTACTCGTTATCAAAACCACAGTATAAGAGCATATAGCTCCGTACTTGTTAAGGCTAATTATGTGAGTAATTGGCGAAATAAGGTGGTACCGCGACTGTTTATACAGCCCCGCCCTTATCTTTTTTAAGATAAGGGCGGGGCTTTTTATATTTAAAAGGAGGAATGTAAGATGAGTATTTTTATTGGAGGCGCTTGGCCGTATGCAAATGGTTCGTTACACCTTGGCCATATTGCGAGTTTGTTACCTGGAGATATTTTAGCGCGTTATTACAGGGCAAAAGGTGAGAATGTGCTGTATGTTTCAGGGAGTGATTGTAATGGAACACCGATTGCAATTAGGGCAAAACAAGAAGGTGTGACAGCGAAAGAAATTGCTGATAAGTATCATGAAGAGTTCCAGCGATGTTTTCGTAGCCTTGGTTTTACTTATGATTGCTATACACGTACAGATAGTGAGCACCATCATGAAACGGTTCAAAATGTTTTTTTACGTTTATTAGAAGAAGGACATATTTATAAAAAAACAGTGGAACAAGCGTATTGTGAAACGTGTACGCAGTTTTTACCGGATCGTTATGTAGAAGGAATATGTCCACATTGCCATGAAGCAGCAAGAGGAGATCAATGCGATGCGTGTTCAGCTATTTTAGATCCACTCGATTTGTTAGAAAAGAAATGTAAGTTATGTGGTAGTACACCATCCGTACAGGAAACAGAGCATTTCTATTTTGCGTTGCATACATTTCAGCAGAAAATTAAAAAAGTTGTAGAAATCGCAAAAGAAAAAGGAACATGGCGTGATAATGCAATTCAATTAACAGAAAGATATGTAAAAGAAGGGTTACAAGATAGGGCAGTATCAAGAGATTTACCAATTGGGGTACCAATTCCAGTAGAAGGGTATGAAGATAAGAAAATTTACGTATGGATTGAAGCAGTGACAGGCTATTATTCAGCGAGTAAACATTGGGTTGAAGAAACAGGGAAAGATGATCAAGAGTTTTGGGCTAGCGAAGCGAAAACATATTATGTGCACGGAAAGGATAATATTCCGTTTCATTCCGTCATTTGGCCAGCGGTATTACTTGGAATAGGGGAGGAAGCAATCCCGCGTCATATCGTTTCGAATGAATATTTAACAGTTGAAAAAAGAAAATTATCTACAAGTAAAAACTGGGCAGTATGGGTGCCTGACATATTAGAACGCTATGATCCAGATTCTATTCGTTACTTTTTAACCGTCAACGCACCAGAAAATCGCGATACTGATTTTTCATGGCGGGAATTTATTTACAGTCATAATAGTGAATTATTAGGTGCATACGGGAACTTTGTGAACCGGACATTAAAGTTTATTGAAAAATATTATGGTGGTATCGTGCCGAAAGGAAGTATTGAAGTAGAGCTGAAAGATAAAGTAGAAGGATTATATAAACAGGTAGGAGAGGCGATTGAGCAAACTAAATTTAAGGTGGCGCTAGAGACAGTATTTGATACAGTACGTTTTGCAAATAAATATTTTGATGAAAAGCAGCCTTGGAAACAAAGAGAAGATGATCCAGTTTCATGTGAAGAAACGATTTATAACTGTGTGTATCTTATCGCTAATTTTGCCCATCTCCTTGAGCCATTTTTACCATTTTCAAGTGAAAGAGTTCGAAACACATTGTCGATTGTGAAACGAAATTGGGAACCGCAAAATACGTTGCCAAGTAGAATTGATAGCGTACAGCCATTATTTGAGCGAATCGATGTAAAACAAATTGAGCATGAGATAGAGAAGCTGTATGGAGCGGTAAAATGAGATAGAGAAAAAGACCTTTCAAGTAAATGAAAGGTCTTTTGTTATGCAGTATGGTTCTCTTTCTTATCTTTCAAAAAGAAAAGTACAGCAAGGATTACAAGAATAATAGCTGCAATATCATACGTTATTTTAAATGTAGTATTAAAGTTTAAGTACTCTACGAAAGGAGTTTTCACTGCTCCTGCATATATACAAACGGGAACGAGAAGTAAATCGTAAAATTTCTTTTCTTTCATATATCTTATTAGGAAGAAGATACACATAATAGCAAAAAATATGATGCTTAAAATAGTCATTTATACCTCCAGATAAATTTACTTATTTTAATTGCAGTTATATCTTTTATATAAATTCTGTATTTTTTCAAGCGCTATGCACGCGATTGTGTTTCCTTTCTTTCCTAGCCGTAAGCAGCTGAGGAGTGAAGATCCCAACCAATATAAAAATAATACCAATCCACTGCATGAACGTTACGACTTCATGTACAAGTGTAATAGAAGCGATAATAGCAGTTGGTAATTCAGCTGCACCTAATATCGTACTAAGCCCTGTTCCAACCTTTGGTACACCGATTGAAAAACAAATGACAGGTACAACAACGCCGAATAATCCGAGGAAGAAAGCATATTTCCATAGACCGGCTTGCAAAGCACCGTCTGTTAAAAAGGTTGGCGGAAAGAATAGGCATACGATAAGAGTAGCACTTGTTGTCATAAGAAAGCTTTTTGTATAAGGCGGAACATCTGTAGCGACGCGTCCGCTTGCAAAAACATAGAATGAAAAAGAGACAGCAGCTAATAGCCCAAAGATAATCCCTTTCGTAGAAAAACTTTGTCCGAGGCCTTCAAATACACCACCTGCAAACAATGTACCAGCAAATAAAATAAGGATAGATATGATCTTATCGCGACTTGGAAATGTTCGATTTGCAATGGCTTCGATAATGACACCAATCCAAGTGAACTGAAAGAGTAGGACGACAGCGATAGATGCGGGTAGTTCTTCTACAGAAATAGCATAAAAAATCCCAGTCATACTCATTGTTGTTCCGACGGTTAGTAATGAAAAGAATTGTTTTTTTGTTACTTTATGACGTGAAAAGAAAAGAACGAGTAGAAATAGTCCAATCCATCCGAAGACATATTGTCCCCCTAGTAGTTGATGTGCTGAAAATCCATTTATGAATCCGAGTTTGAAAATAGTTGAAAGTATGCCGTAGCTGCAAGCACCGAATAAAACGAGCAATGAATATTTAAACTTTTCCATAAAAAATCCTCCTTTTAAGTAATAAAAAACGCCCGCTATCCAAATAAGGATAACGGGCGAACGAAACAGAGTAAGACACTCTACAAAATTCCGCCACTCACACGTGAAGTATGAGTTTGGGATATGTAATTATAGTGAATGTTACATTGCTTTTGGGAATACAATGGAGCATTTTACACCTTGAGCTGTGTTTTGTATCCCGTAAGGAAACTGATGTTTATCTAATATTTGTTTCACGATATATAATCCAAGACCACTACCTTGTACTAAACCGTGTTTATCAGGGTTTGCGCGATAAAAAGGCTCAAATAAATGAGCAAGTTTATCTTCATCAATTTGTGAACCTGTATTTAATACTTCTAATGCGTAACCATTTGGTTTTTCATAAAGCTTTATATATACGTGCTGATGGTCAATTGTATAATGAATTGCATTTGAAATAATGTTAAAAATAGCAGTTTGAATAAATTTAGGATCAGCTAAAATTTGTACGTCGTGTTTAATATTAGATTGTACATTTAATTGTTTTACAGATACAAAGTAATCTACTTTCTTCATAACATCCTCAATAATATTAGATAAAGAAATGACTTCTAAATTCGGTTTAAATTGAGGGTTTTGTATTTTGGATAATTCCGACATTTTTTCCGTTAATATGTTAATGTCTTGCATCATCTCGTAGGAACGTTTCAAATACTTATCTCTATCTTTATAAGCTCCAATTCCGTGAATCATGCCATCTAGTTGTCCCATGACGGCTGCGATTGGTGTTTTTAATTCATGGGACACCATAGACATAAATTCTTTACGAGATTGTTCTAATTGTTGTTCCTTCTTGAGCTCGTTTCTTAAATCTTGATTGCTTGCATGTAAATTCTTCACAATATTTGGTACTTGTGAAGCAGCTACTTGCAAATTAAAATCTGTTTGATCTGCATTTTTGTTAAGTAGCTTTTTATCGGAGAAATCAAGATTCATAATATCTTTTAAAGCATCACTCATATATTGAAAAGGTTTGGCAATTAGTTTTGTATAAATTAAAGATCCGAGTAGTGATAATGCAAGCATTGTCGCGCCAATATGTGGAGCTAATTGCTGCAACGCATCTGCTAACTTTGGATTATCATTTGTATCATTTGTTTTACTTGCTGCATTTTGTGTATGTAAGGCATCATTATTAGCGGCTTTCTTTTCTGCTTCTGTAGGCGGATTAGAAGTGCTATTTTTCCCCGAAAGATTTTGTGTATGTTCTTTTGCCTTTGCAGTTTGGCTAGGCTGCAAAAGGTGATTGATAGCTGTAGAAAGAGATTTATAATCTATAATAGAAGATTGGAAATTAGAAATACTCCCCTTTGACACAGCTTTATTTTGCTTCGTTTTACTTCCGTCGTTTTGCTTATCTGAATCGGCCTGTTCTGTAGTCGGCGTTCCATTTTCTTTCGCAAAACGTTCTTTATCGTAGTTTGAAGCTAGAAAGTAAATAATTTGATAAAGACAAAGTGATAAAAGAATACAAAATAATAAGGTTTTGATGAAAATATTTTTGGTGATGTTGTCTTTGCTACGATTCGATTTTGTAGCCAATGCCTTTCACCGTTTTAATATAAGGAATTCCTAATTTTTTTCTTAAGTTTTTAATATGTGTATCTATAACTCTTACATCACCATAATGTTCATAGCCCCATACCTTATTCAACAAATCACTTCTTGATAATACTTTTCCTCGATTTTGCAGTAAAGTATAAATAATTTCAAATTCTTTTGTTGTCAATTCAATTTGATTACCATGAACATAAGCTGCATATGCTGTAGAGTTTAACATCAATTCATGGAATTGTAGTATAGTTGCAGCTTCTGCTTCCTTCGTTGCTGCCCTTCTTAATACAGCCTCTACACGCTTAATAAATACAGTGTAATGGAACGGTTTCGTAATATAGTCATCAATACCTAACTCAAATCCTTTAATTTCACTTTCTTCATTATGTAAGCCTGTTAACATAATGATTGGTACATCAGATTGTCCTCGCATAATTTTACAAATACTATAGCCATCTATATCTGGTAACATTACATCGAGGAGGACAAGATCGTATGAATTTTTTTGGAAAAGAAGAATACCTTCTGTTCCGGCACCAACTACATCAACGGTAAAGTTTTGTGCCATTAGAAATTCACGAATCAGTTCTTGTATATCTGGGTTGTCTTCAATCACCAGTATATGCGTCATAGTAACACCTCCTAAATAACGCTTTTTACTGCAATATTCGAATTCATCATTTTTCGAGTGACTCAGATTGTTTATACATATAATAAGCCCCCGCTATAAAATAATCATGAAGGTAGCAAGGGGAATAGTTTAGTGTTACTGAATAATTCAGAATTACAGTAGTTCTATTATAGTATGTATTATAAAATTTATAAAATATTATAACTGTATAATTTTAATATCTACGTTTATCAATGTTTAGATATTAGCTAATCAAATCTATTCCTATTATATATGTAAATACAGTTGTTTTGCTACTGTAAATGAATAAATAAAATAAGCCAAGACATAAAATTCTTGGCTACACATAAATCTTGTTTTTAGGCTATTTTACAGTGACAGTAGCTTGCTGCTGAACGCGCTCAAATAACCAGTGTATATCATTGTTATACATACGAATACAACCAAGTGTTGTCCATTTGCCGATTGCTTGATTATTGTTAGTTCCGTGAATCGCATAAGTTGTTCCGTAAGTTCCTGCCATATTTAATCCGAGCCAACGGTCACCAAGTGGATTACGTGGATCGCCGCCTTTAATTTTGCCTGTATAATAAGGGCGGTTTTTAATTTTATTTACGATTTGAAAAGTGCCTTTAGGTGTAGGTGTTGCAGCTTTTCCAGTAGCGACAGTAAAACTTTTTATAAATTTTCCATCCTGATAATAATCCATTTTATTTAACTGAGTGTCTACGATTAATTGATCTTTCGTTGTAGCTGCCTCTGCACTAGCGAATGGAAGAGTTAAAAATCCTAATGATAATAGTGCGCTTAATAATAATTTTTTCATTGTTATTCTCCTTTTACTATCGTAATAGTCTTACATACAATGAAGTTGTAATCCTCGTAATGCTTTATTTACATTTTCATCTAATGTTTCAAAGAATGTAGTGATTTTGCTGTTGTGTTTGTTGTTATCAATAAGTAATCTTTCATTTAATAAAAGCTCACCACGTAGGCCAAAACTTTGAACTTGAATATTTAGCTCATCTTCATTTTCAGAAATGATTGGTAAGAAATAGTGAAAAGCTTTTGTTGGAATGATGTAGCTTTTGCCAATCATGCTTTCTTGATTTGAATTAATCCATTTTTTCGTGACAATTTTAATATTCTTTTTTGAAACGATAAAAGATAGTGTTGTAGATTTTGTTAAACTTACGTCAAATTCACTTGTTTCACATATTTGTAAATTAAAAACGGTTTCATTTTGATGAGATTCAACATTTGTATTAATAAAATCGTGCATTTTATATGCTTCCATTTCGTATTCACCCTTTTTTCAATTTCGAAAAACGACTTATATTTATTCAAATTAATGCTTAGTCATATATTGGTTAAATTTTTCAACAAATTCCGATATAATCTTACAATACGTATATGAAGCTAATATGAAGTTAGCATGAGTTTGTGATGGTTTTTTATTGAGAACAAAATAAGAGAGCTTTTTTAGTGCTAAAAAATGGATGAAATCTGCATGTTATTAATGCGTCTTTTCGCTATTTCGACTTGGAAAATAATTTTTACTATTTAATAAAGAACGAAAATCATTAGTGTGACCCTTACAAAAATGTAATAAAAATGTAAGCTATTGTGATAGTTATTTCGACAATTTTTTTATACAATAATAGTAAGAAGTTGTACGGGATTGAAAGGAGAGATGACATGGAATGGATTCATGAATTATTTCAGCAATACGGGTATTATGTTGTACTTGTCGGCTTGCTGTTAGAATATATTGCACTTCCGTTTCCGGGAGAGCCAACATTAGCATATGCGGGATTTTTAGCACATAAGGGTGATTTAAGTTTACCGATTTTAATTATTCTATCCTTTATTGGGACAAGTGTAGGAATGACGATTCAATACTTTTTAGGAAATAAATTAGGTATGCCTTTCATTCAAAAGTATGGGAAATACGTATTTTTAACACAAAGAAAAATTGACTTAACGAGAATGTGGTTTGATAAGTATGGGTACTTCCTAATTTTTATTGGTTTCTTTATTCCTGGTGTACGTCATTTCACAGGATACTTTGCAGGAATTATTAATTTACCATTCCGTCGTTTTGCCATTACAATTTATTCAGGCGCTCTATTTTGGGTATCATTCTTCTTAATCGGTGGTTACTGGTTAGGTGGAAACTTACATGATATCTTTGGAGTGCTAGAAGGTCATATCGGTAAAATTATTTTTGGAGTTATTGTGATTGTAGCGGTTACGTTAGGTATTCGTTTCCGTAAGCAGTTAAAACGAGTATTACTACAAAACGCAAGCTAATATGAAATCCATTCTATGTCAGAATTTAGGAAGGCAGTGCAAAAGCACTGCCTTTTTTATTTTATTTTTAAGACTATGTTTAATGCACATTTTACATTCTTTATAGGAATTTGATACAGGATAAGAAATAAGTGTCTTGTCAATTATTATAGTCGTAATGACAATTATAATTGACAAATATAAGGATATTATTTACAATTTTAATTAAATAAATGAAAAAGAGGGAAGACATGAAGCTTCAAAATCGAGTGAGGGAATTGCGAGCAAAGCATCGTTTATCACAAGGGGATTTAGGGAAAGCGATTGGATCATCACGGCAAACGATTAGTTTAATTGAGCGTGGGGATTATGCACCATCTATCGTATTGTCGTTAAAAATCGCACAAATTTTCAATGTACCGGTGGAGGAAATATTTACGTTAGTAGAGGGGGAAGAGGACGATGAAGAGTAAGCGAAAAAAACAATTTGATTCTGTGGGGAAAATAGCATTAAGTATGATGGGTGGCTTTTTAACGTCTTATATAGCTTTAAATTTACTCTCGGATGAACCGAGAAAATTATCATCCAATACATTTATAGGTATATGTACTATTTTTGGAATCTTAATGATGTACTATACTTGGAAGAATACACGTATGTTAGCAGAGGCACGCGATGAAGAAGAGAGCGTACAAGGCAGAAAATTAGGCATTATAAGTATATATTTACGTGTAGGTGATATAGTTACGCAGGCATGGTTTGTATATGCAGTTATTACATGTAGACGTGCACTGTTGCAGGATACAAATGTTTCATTTGCGGTGTGGAATTTAGTAGCTTCTATTGCTTGTTTAACTACTGTAGTAATTATCGGACTCATAACAAAAAATCGTTATAATAAGCTATATCCTGAACAAGGTGTAACGTATATGGAATCTATGAAAATGTGGACGAAAAACGCAGATGAAGGATTAAAGCACATTGTGCATGAGGCTGGATATAAAGCATATGAATTTACGAATACAATATTGGCATATGTATGGTGGGCTGCCGTTATATATACAGCTGCTAGTAATATCGATTTTGTATTAATTGGCTTAATCTCATTTATTTGGATATTGCATCTTGGGAAGTTCATGTACGAAATGCAGAGGAAAATGATTTATTAAGGGGAGAAAAAGGTGGATATTTTAAGAAGGCCAGCTGGCTCAATGACAGTGGCGCTAATTCTGTCCATTTTATACGGAGTAATCCGAACTGGGAAATTAGAAGTAATTTTGAACCTATGGGCAATAGTTGGAATTTTTTTATTAGTGTTAGCCATTCATGAGCTAGGACATGTAGTATTTGGTGTAATAGGTGGTTTAACATTTAAATTTATGACAGTAGGACCCATTACTATTCAAAAAGAAAAGGGAAAATTACGCATTCGAGAAAATAAATTATGGGCTTACTTTGGAGGCGTTGCAACACTAGTACCACCTTCTATAGAGACACCGAATCTTTCGAAAAAGTGGGCATGGCTCACTTTAGGTGGACCGATTACGAGTTTACTGTTTGGTATTACTTCCGGTTACATATACATGGTGAGTTATTATCAATATCTTTTATATTTTTCCTTTTTCCATTTTGCAATCTTTGCGGTTACAATTGTGCCGATAAAAGGAACGCTTATGAGTGATGGGATGCAATTTCTTATTTTAATTAAAGATGATGAAAGAGCTAGAAATCATTTATATGAGATTCAAATATCGAGTGAGTTATTTAGTTATAAAAGACCGAAAGATTGGGATGAAAGATTAGTAGAATTGAGTGAGGAGAAAATAAAAGAGAATAAAGGGATAAGAGAGATAATGAGTAGACTTATGCTTGTCTTTTTGGCTCGTGCAGATCAAGAGGGAATGGAAAGAGCGATACCGTATATAGAAAGAATTGTTCAACTACCTGTAACGAAAGAAAATAAGTTTTTCGTTAGTAGTTTTCATAGTTGGTATCTTTTATATAAAGCCCTTTATCAGATGGATAGTCTTTCTTTGCAAGAAGCAAAGGAACATGCAAAGGCTATTACAAAAATGGACTTAAACGGATATTATCGTACACAAGGAATTATCAAATATTTAGAGAATGATCTAGAAGCTTCCCATACTTATATGAAGAAAGCTGATAAAGAATTAAAGAGCGCCGAGAAGAGTGAGATTGGATATTTACAATTAGAAAGAGAATGGTTTGAGCAGTTGAAGGTGAGGGTATCTTACGATGGATGAGGTATCCTCTTTTTTATATGTCATCTTATGCCGTTCCATAAATAGCCTGGGGCGAGTAAAATGAGATAAGAAGAGCAAAGCTTGGAGGAAGTAAATATGGAAATTTTATCAATTATTTTGATAGTCTTGCTCATTTATGTTGTTTTTAAAGTGGCATATGTAGCATTAAAGATACTCGCGATCCTATTAATTATCTTTTTAATCGTAGAGTTCGGCAGTAAGTTGCTTGGGGGATAGGGTATATTGTGCGTTTCGAGTGTCGAAGGTTGTCGTTAAATCGATATCTTGTGTTGAACCGTTGATATAATGAAAAAATCGTTGATATAAGTGGAGAAATGATCGATATATTTGAGAAATCGTTGATATATTTTAGTGAATACGAAGTGGGGTATGTGGAAAAGAAGTTGCCGTTGGGTAGCTTCTTTTTATTGTAGTGGCAGGGTATAGAGCATAAATAGGTTGCCGAAAATTGCCGGTAAGTCGATATCCTGTGTCGAATGGTCGATATAATGAAAAAATCGCTGATATAAGTGGAGAAATCGCCGATATATATGGAGAATCGCTGATATAATCCGGTTGGTACTGGATGGGGTATGTGAGAAAGAAGTTGCCGTGAGGGTAACTTCTTTTTATCGTGATGCGGGGATATGCAAAACAATATAAAAAGCTGGAAGAGTATCTTCCAGCTTAAGAGTTACTTTCAATTTGACGACCGCTATCTTCTTCAGTGTCTTGTAATAGGTTGAATACGTCTGCTAGGCAGAATGCAATGAACCAAGTCCATAGACCGTGGAAGAAAGCTGAGCTTAATTGAAGTGGTAATGTATAGTTTGTCATTGAGTAGGAAATACATCCACCAACGATTCCGATCATTGTTAATAACATTGTTTTTTGAGCATTTTCTTCTGGATTGAAGAGGAAGTAAATGTATCCGCCTAAAATTGAAGCGCTTACAAGCGTTTCGATTCCATTAAAGATGATATTCTCTCCAAGCTGAGTGTTTGTCCAGAAGCAGATTGTTCCGCCGATAATAGCAAACAGGACAGCTATTGTATATCGTATATATTGATTCATATGTTCATCTCCCTATGTAATAAGATGATTTGGAAGTCAAAAAGGTAGGTATAGTATATTGAAGTGAGTTTTAATTGTACGTATCTTTTTATAAAAAGATCATTGAAGAGTAACTAAGATGATCGGTTGTTTAAACCGTTACGTGTATGGTGTCTGAAATATACCCGACTGCTCGTTTCTTTTTGCTTGTAAAATAAGAGAAACTTCCAAGTCTATATACTCTTTTTTTGTGAGTCTGCTTTCATTATAACACATTTAGGGACATAATAATAGAATTATCTGATTTTGTAATAAGTGTAAAAAATAAAAAGCGTAAGGAAATACCATTAACGGTGCAGTTTAGTGGAAGAAGGATTTTAATTTATTATGATGAAATATGTAATCAAGGTGAGATCTAAGAATGAGGCTTAAATACTATAAAAAATGTTTTATAGCATGAATGTAAGGGAGGAGAGCTAACTTGGAGTTCACAACAGAAAGATTAATAATTAGACCTTTTAAGAGTACTGATTTACAGGATGTATTTGCTATTTATAATAGTGATGATACATGTAAGTTCCTATTACATAATAAGTGGACTCATGAAGATATGCAGGAAAGATTTAATAAGAAGCTAGCAAATAATGTACTTACTAAAGAAAGAATATTAAGTTTGGCAGTTATATACAAAACTAAAGTAGTTGGTGATTTATCAATATGGTACACAAATATGAAAGACACTGTTGAGATTGGTTATAGTTTTTCAAATGAAGTAGCTGGGAGAGGTTTGGCAACAGAAGCAGTAAGTAGTTTGGTATTGAAATTATTTAATGAATGTAATGTACATCGTATACAGGCTAATCTTGATGCACGTAATACAGCTTCACAAAAATTGTGTGAACGAATAGGCATGAGAAAGGAAGCCCATTTCATACAAGATTTTTGGAATAAAGAGGAATGGACAGATAGTATTGTATATGGAATGCTATCCTCCGATTTGTAGTAATAAACTTAGTGATTTTATTATGCTAAAAGGTACGTTAGTTGAATAACAAAGGGCATAACATATTATATATGACTAATATGTTATGCCCTTTAATTTATTAACCTGTTTTATATGCGTTTGAAACGGCCGACAATTTCAACTGTTTCAGTAATGTTCATAAATGCTTTGTTATCCACTTGACGGATAATACGTTTCATTTCGCCTAACTCATAGCGAGTCACGACAGTGTAAATCATTTTTTTCTTATGGTTTGTATAGCCGCCGACAGCGTCTACCATTGTCACCCCGCGTATGCCGTGATGTAGTAGTGCGCTTTTTATTTCCTCGCCTTTTTCTGTAATAGTCATTATCGTTAATTTAATATGTTTCGTATGCACAGCGTCGATAACTTTGCTGACTACAAATCGACTAATTAACGTATAAAGTGTAATATCCCATCCGAAAATAAAACCTGCTGCTACAAGTAAGATTAAGTTGAATACAAATATGATTGCTCCAATTGAAACATCTCGATATTTCGCTACAATCAATCCAACAACATCAAAACCACCTGTTGAAGAAGCAAATCGGAATATAATTCCTGAAGCTGCTCCGCAGATAACACCACCGAATACAGAAGAAAGTAAAATATCGTCTGAAACTTGGTGTACCGGGATAATGTTCATCGCTAACGATGACACAGCTACAAAGTAAGCTGTTAAAAAGGTTGTCTTCTTGCCTAAGTAAAAGTGACTTAAAATAAGAAGAGGAATGTTTAGTAAAAAGATAAGTGCACCGATATTGTAGTGCATTAAATAACCGATAATCATCCCTACACCAGCGAATCCACCGCTAATCATATTATGCGGGATAAAAAACATATTCATAGAAATTGCATACAAAATAGAAGCTATAAAAATAACAACCAACTGTATCATAAATTCTAAGTGAAATGTTTTAGCTGCTGGGAAGGATAAAAAGGCGGTGTCGGGAACGTAATCGGCGTCTCCTAGTTGACCCATAGTATGTTTCATCTCCATATTCATTTTTGATTACAAGAAGAGAATAAAGGTTTTTTCAAAAACTGGCAATAGTTTTATTATAATGCAAAAATTTTATAAATTTCTAATAAATCAAGCCTATTCATTGATGTGTGTGAATATGCTAAAGAAAGCGAATACAACGTTTCTTAATTATTGTTTTCTTGAGAAAATATGCAAAATACTTTTTTTGAAAATAAAAGGAAATAGAGAATATTTGCCCGATGTGCTAAAATGACCTTATTAAGGATGTGAAGCGATGGAATTTTTATTGCAGGATGCAATTCTATATATATCGTTTGTAACGACAGCACTTTGTTTATTAGAAGTTTTCTTCCTTGCTAATGTTTCTCGCTTTGTGCGTCAACAAGCATCAAGCGGTAGACAAAGAGCTTTTGCGTTGGTTGATACATGTGAAGATAGTGCGGGAAATGTACCGCTATTTTCAATTTTTTATAAATATGGAATGATTCGTTCTGTACGCAGACAAGAATCAAGTGAAGAGAATGATGAGGTTGGTCCGTATACACCAATGTTTCGCTAAATAATTACGAAACATTGGAGGAATGAACATGTTAAAATCATACCGAGCTGCGCTCATTAGTTTATCAGTAGTACTTGTTTTTGTTTTATCTGGCTGCAGTAATGCAGGCACAATTGATTCACATAGTACGGGAATATGGAACCATTATTTCGTATATCCAATCTCGTATATGATTCAATTTGTTGCTCATCATATACCGGGAGCTAGCTTCGGGGTTGCTATCATTATTATGACGCTCGTTATTCGTTCAGCTATGATTCCATTAGCTGTTTCGCAATATCGCAGCCAAGCGAAAATGAAGAAAATGCAACCTGA
The DNA here is from genome assembly GCF_051916765.1 of Bacillus cereus group sp. MYBK15-3. Taxonomy (NCBI): domain Bacteria; kingdom Bacillati; phylum Bacillota; class Bacilli; order Caryophanales; family Bacillaceae; genus Bacillus; species Bacillus cereus group sp. MYBK15-3. Next base: position 115,195 of record NZ_JBQAHG010000005.1, on the reverse strand, counting down.
ATTGCAGAAGCTAAAGAAAAAATACGGTGATGTAAGCAAAGACCTTGAAAAACAAAAGCAGTATCAAAAAGAAATGTCAGAACTAATGAAATCAGGCGGTTGGAATCCACTTGCTGGTTGCTGGCCAATTTTTATACAAATGCCGATTTTCTCTGCTTTGTATTATGCGATTAGCAGAACGGAAGAGATTCGCACATCTTCGTTTTTATGGGTGAACCTAGGACATGCAGATCCATATCATATATTACCGATTATTGCAGCGTTAACGACATTTATTCAGATGAAAGTTTTCCAATCGAATATTACACCTGGAGAACAAGTACAGATGCTAAAGATGCAGCAAATTATGATGCCAGCAATGATTCTATTTATGGGGTTTGCGGCGCCATCAGGACTTGTGTTGTACTGGATAACAGGTAACTTATTTACAATGACACAAACAATTGTATTAAGAAAAATAATGGAACGTGAAGAGTTACAATTACAAAAAGCATAGAGAAACACCGCTCATTACGAGCGGTGTTTTTTATTTGAATCGTTAAGGAAATTTTAAGAAACCAATATTACTATTGGCGTTGTATACGAAAGTGTACATGCTTTAGAAATATGAAGGAGGGAATTTCCTATGAAGAAGAAAACAGTTGGTTATTTAGCGATTGCAGGTGCTTTATCATTCGGAATCATTGGAGGAGTCGGTGTTCCGGCATTCGCGGCAACAAATACTCCAACAGCTGAGCAAGCGACAAAAACAGCGAAAAAAGATTTAGATGCCGCTACAAAACAAAAAGTAAAAACGATTATGGACGATACAAAGAAACAGTTACAGGAGCTAGGTGTAAAGCTTCCAGAAAAAGAAAAACGTAAAGAAATGTTTGCGGGATTAGATGAACAGGCGAAAGAAAAAGCGAAGTCGATTTTAGAGCAAGAAAAGTCTGGGAAATTAACACGAGAACAAGCAAAAGAGGAATTAACAAAGTTAGGCGTAAAAATGCCGGAGAAAGGTAAGCGTGGAGACATGTTTGCTAACTTAGATGAACAGGCGAAAGAGAAAGCGAAGTCGATTTTAGAGCAAAAGAAATCTGGAAAATTAACGCATGAGCAAGCAAAAGAGGAATTAACAAAGCTAGGCGTGAAAATGCCGGAGAAAGGTAAACATGGAGACATGTTTGCTAACTTAGATGAACAGGCAAAAGAAAAAGCAAAGTCAATTTTAGAGCAAAAGAAATCTGGAAAATTAACGCATGAGCAAGCAAAAGAAGAATTAACAAAATTAGGTGTGAAACTTCCAGAGAAAGAGAAGCATGAAGACATGTTTGCAGGATTAGATGAAGCAACAAAAACAAAAGCAAAAGCGATTTTAGACAATGAAAAGAAACAATTAGAGGCATTGAATGTTGATTTACCGCACCATAAGTTTTTTATGAAAAAAGATGAGAAATAATTGAATGAAGTCGTATCTTTCGTGTGGGCAACCGAAAGGTACAGGCGTGAGGGGGCTTTCTTTTGAAAGACCCCCTTTTATTGTTGGCGTTTTTTGTTGGTAAATCGATATATTTGAAAAATCGCTGATATAATTTTTACAGCTACACTGCTCCAAAGATACGAGGGAATTAGAGAAATGTTACAGCTTCTGTTATAATATAAGAAGATAAATATTTCCTATGTTATATAAAAAATATATTGATTTTTTCTAACAATTCAATATAATGAACAATAACTACAAAATTCGACATCAAGAAGTGATGATGAGGACACGATCAATTTTTTACGATTCTCAGAGAGGGAAGCCTTTGGCTGTGAGCTTCCTAATACGGAAAAATGGATTACCACCTCTGAACTGCAGCAGTGAACGAGCATCTAGTAATTGCTTGCCGGCAAAAACCGTTATTTAGACTTGAGAAATTGGTGAAGTGTATTACTTTACGAATTGAAACAAGGGTGGAACCACGAATACAACACTCGTCCCTTTTTTAGGGAGGAGTGTTTTTTTATTTCATTTTTGCATCACACTAGGATTGGAAGGAGGATACGCAGCATGCATCATGATGAGAAGAACAAAATTGGTTTAACAGTAGCACTTTCTATCGTAGTAGGAACGATTATTGGATCTGGTGTGTTTATGAAACCAGGGAGCGTATTAGATTACTCGGGGAGTTCTAATATGGCCATTCTTGCTTGGATAATTGGTGGTCTGTTGACGCTAGCAAGTGGTTTAACAGTAGCTGAAATTGGAGCGCAAATCCCGAAAAATGGTGGGTTGTATACGTATTTAGAGGAGATTTACGGAAGTTTTTGGGGATATTTATCAGGTTGGATGCAAACAATTGTTTATGGACCTGCTATTATCGGAACATTAGGTTTATACTTTAGTTCTTTAATGATTAATTTTTTCTATTTAGATAAAGTGTGGAATTTACCAATCGCAATTGGAACGGTTGTGTTCCTTGGCGTTGTAAATAGCATGGGAACAAAATACGGAGGTATCGTTCAAACAATCACGACAATTGGGAAGATGATTCCGATTGTGTTAATTGTTGTGCTAGGTTTCTGGAAAGGGAATAGCGATATTTTTAACGTAGTTGTGCCGATATCGGAAAATCAAAGTATCGGTATGGCAATTTTAGCAACGTTATTTGCTTATGACGGCTGGATTTTACTTGCTTCGATTGGTGGAGAAATGAAGAATCCAACAAAGTTATTACCGAAAGCAATGACAGTAGGGATTTTAATCGTAACGGCTGCTTACGTATTAATTAACTTGGCGTTATTAAATGTATTACCAGCAGCAAAAATTGTAGACCTTGGAGAAAATGCAACAGCGACAGCTGCAGGCATGTTACTTGGAGAATATGGCGGAAAAATTATTAGTATCGGTATTATCGTTTCTATTTTCGGCTGTTTAAATGGAAAGATTTTAACGTTCCCACGTATCCCAATGTCTATGGCAGAGCGTGGACAACTTCCATTTTCTAAGTTTATTGCAAAGGAAAGTCCGAGATTTAAAACACCAGCAAATGCGATTACTGTTGAAATTATTTTAGGAATTATTTTAATGATTATTAGTGATCCAAATAAGCTATCTGAGATTTCCGTATTCATTATTTATATTTTCTATGTAATGACGTTTATTGGTGTCTTCATTTTAAGAAAACGTAATAAGAATAAAGAGCGTGCATATAGTGTACCGTTATTCCCAATCGTACCAATTGTAGCGATTTTAGGTTCGTTCTTTGTAATTGGTAGTGCGATTATTAACGATCCAGTAAGTTGTTTCTTATCGATTGGAATTGTATTTACGGGACTTCCGGTGTATTGGTACTTGAATAAGAAGAAAGAAACAGAATGATGAAAAGGTAGGCGTATTATACGCCTACCTTTTTTACTGTAAAAAAATTGTACTTGCGTCCATTTTCTATTTTGGTTACTATAGTCGTAGTAACCAAAATAGAAAGCGTGGGGAAAGACTTGAATTTTCGTGTTTATATTTTAGCTATCGCGGCTTTTGTAGTCGGAACGGTTGAGCTAATTATAGGAGGAACGCTCGATTTAGTTGCCAATGATTTAGGAGTATCTATTAGTGCAGCTGGTCAGCTTATAACAATATTTTCGGTAGTATTTGCTTTGTCAGGTCCAGTTTTATTAGCTTTGACAGGGAAGTTTGAAAGAAAAACATTGTATGTTGGAGCATTATCGATTTTCTTAATCGGAAATATTATTTCGGCATTTAGTGTGAATTACGGAATGCTGATGTTCTCAAGGGTTATTTGTGCGGCCAGTGGTTCATTAATTATTGCACTATCGGTAACACTTGCTTCTAGTGTAGTAGAACCGCATTTTCGTGCGCGTGCAATTGGAATCATTTTTATGGGAATTAGTGGATCACTCGTACTTGGAGTACCGCTTGGTCTTGTACTTGGAAATGCATACGGATGGCGTGCACCATTTGTATTAATTTCGGTATTAACAGTTATGGCAATTGCTTGTATTTCATTATTCTTAACGAAAGTACCACCGACATCGGTATTATCAATAAAAGAACAACTTGCTACTTTAAAAGATAAAAAAATTGTAAGTGCACAGTTAACATCATTTTTGTTTTTAACAGGGCATTTAACATTGTATGCATATTTAACACCGTTTTTAAAAGATGTCATGCATGTTGAAGCAAACTGGATTAGTGTGTTTTACTTTATTTTCGGAATCGCAGCAGTAATTGGTGGCGGATTCGGTGGCTGGCTTGCTGATAAATGGGGATCGAAGAAAAGTATTATTTCTATCATTATCGTATTTGCGTGTGCAATCTTCATACTGCCATTAATGACATTCTCATTCCCGCTCTTCATCATTATGATGGGACTTTGGAGTATGCTGAGCTGGGCGATTTCACCAGCGCAACAAAACTATTTAATTGAAATTGCACCAGAATCAGCTGGTATTCAGCAAAGTTTAAATAACTCTGCCCTTCACTTAGGGATTGCGCTCGGTTCAACAGTAGGCGGAGTTGTTATTGAAAAATCATCTGTTATATATAACGCTTGGGTAGGCGGTGGCTTTATTATATTAGCTCTGCTTTGTGCGATTTTCTCGATTACAAGAGGACGTTCTACTCAGTTTGCAAAAGAAGAATCTATCGTTTGATAGGTTCTTTTTTTTGTAAAAAATTGCAGGTTTTAGTAGATGTATGGAGAACGTTGTATATAGCGAGGTGATGGATATGTATACGAATTTTTCAATTATTGGTCTTCTAATTTCAATGCTCCCCTTGTTTCTTATTATTCTTGCACTTAGATGGGTTCGTTTCATCTATAAAAATTCAGAGAAACAGGTAGAGCAAAATGAGAAAATCATTGAGCTGTTGATGGAGATAAAGGAACAAAACGAAAAGGAGTCTAAGTGAAAAACTAGACTCCTTTTTATTATTTAATTAGTATCTTAATTTCATTAACAAACTCTTAATTTCCTCATCTTCCATAAAGAGGTCATGGTGTTTCTGGGTAATCTTTGCAAGTGCAACGTCGTGATAGAAAAATTCTGTAAAGAACTTCACGAAAGGTTGTGACATTGTTTTCATCGCTTGCCATGACTCTTGTTCTACACCAGCAAATAAAATTTCACGATCGTCAACGATGAGTAGCAAATAGCGCTCTAATGCATTAGGTTCTTCAGCTGGGATTAGAAAATGCATGTTTTCTAAGTCTGTTTCTACTTCTCCAACAATAAGGGATTCAATTTGAACACCTTGTTTTGCTTTTTGTTCTAGTAAAGGAAGATATTCTAAAAGAGTATCATTCCAAGCTGAAATACGGATTGATTCTTTTGCACTTTCAATGAGTTCCTTACTTTGAACTCGAATAGAAGATTGCATTTTTAAGCTCCACACACGGTCATCTGTAAATGATTTTTTTGATATATTTGTTTCCAGTTCTTTAATATTTGATTGGAATTCTGTCGTTAATTTTTCAATTGCTAGCTTTAGTGGTAATGCTGTATACAGTTTTTTCTTTTCTGAAACAGAATCCATTACCATTCCTTTATCGATTAGGCGTGCTAGCACTTCATATATTTTTGCTTTTGGAACACCTGAATGCTTCACAATCGTTGTAGCATCTAATGGTTCATTGCTTGATACGACAACTTCATAAGCTTGGCTTTCATATTGTGAGAAACCGAATTTTTGTAACATAGTTCCCTCCGAACGAATGAGATTATATTTTAAGGATAATGAACTATTTGTTTTTGCACAAGTGGTAGTCCGTTTTCTAATTGTATTAAGGTGAGAATTAATTTCAATTTTTTAATTTTATCTATTATACTTAATATAATGATTAATAAGATTTTAATTTAATGCGAAGGGGATGCTGGGGGGAAGATGTTAAGAAGTTTACGTTTAAAAATTGCGGTAGTGTTTTCAGTTCTTATTTCTATGATGTTCGTAATATTGGGTACAGCTGTGTATCAATTACAGAAAGAAAAGGAAGTGCGTTCCTTAGACGAGTATTCTCAAAATGCGATGGATCTTGTAACAGAGCAACTTACGACATTTGTTCAAAGAACGGATGAAGATATGGGGTATTACGCGAACAGTGAGATGATTCGTAATATACTTCAAGGTGGGGTTACTCCAGAAGAGGAAGCGTTTTTAACGAAAGAGTTTGCGGAGTATAAAAAGAATCATCCTGGTATTTTAGATTTATATATTGGTACGAAAGATAAAAAAACATTAAGTGCCAATCTTGCTGAAGGTGGGCAAGTGCCAGAAGGATACGATCCAACGACAAGACCATGGTATAAAGATTCAGAGGCTGATGTAAAAAAGGTCCATTGGGGACAACCTTCTTATGAAATTGCAACAGGAAAGTTAAGTGTAGGTGTTTCTAAAGCAATTACAGCTCAAGATGGATCTGTATTAGGCGTTGTTGCGATGGATGTATCGCTTGGGACGATTCAGAAGTTGCTTCACAATATTCAATACAATAATGACGGAGAAATGTTTATTATAAATGATAAAAATATGGCTCTTGTTTATCCAGAAAAGATAGGAAAAGATGTTTCTAAAGAGCCACTTATAAAGAGCTTAAATAAAGAGGTAACAAAATATGCGGTCACTACAATAAAAGGTGAAGATGTAGTTGTTTACAGTCAATCATTTGATACGATGAAATGGACGATAGGAATCTTTTATCCGAAAGAAACGATCGATGGGCTATTAAATAGTACGAGAAATACAGTTATTATAATGGCATGTATTAGTTTATTAGTTGGAATCGTAGCTTCCTACTTGTTCTCAAGAAGATTAGCAAGACCACTGCAACTATTAAAGAATCACGTGCAAAAAGTAGCAGAAGGCGATTTAACGCTGCGAATGAAAGTGACAAGTAAAGATGAAGTTGGAGAGTTGACTAAGCACTTTAATGATATGGTTGAACAAATGAATGAAATGGTAAGTAAAATTAAAAACAGCGTATCAACGGTGCAACAATCAACGAATAGTTTACACTATTTAACGAATGAAACAGTAGCGGCTAGTAGAGAAGTTTCAGGTGCAATGGATGATGTGAGCGGAGGAGCTTCTACTCTTGCGAATAGTGTGGATGAAGTTTCAGCTCAGCTCGAGAATATGGCGGAGTCAGTGGAACAAATGAATAGCTCCGTTGGTGAAATAAAAGGAGTGGCTGGCAAAGCGGAAGAGGCATCTAAGCAAGGATTAAATACAATGAGGAATTTAATCCGTACGAGGGGACAATCATCGTCGATTGTTGTTCATACAGAAGAAGCATCGGATAAGTTAGAACAAAGAGTTGGATCGATTCAAAATGTTGTTGAGCTTATAAAAGGCATTTCGGATCAAACAAATTTACTTGCTTTAAATGCATCGATTGAAGCTGCCCGTGCAGGTGAGCAAGGTAAGGGATTTGCGGTTGTTGCTGAAGAGGTTCGGAAATTAGCGGAACAATCAAAAGAGGCAACCGGAGAAATCACAACGATGATTGGTGATGTGCAAGTAGAAGTAAAAAGAGTTGTAGAAGTTGTAAGTAAATTGAAAGACATTGCAGATGTGCAAAATAAAGTGACGACAGAGGCGGAAATAGAGTTCCGCACAATTATGTCAGTCGTAAATACGATTAGTACTTCAGTTGAAAAAATTGTAGAAGAGGTACATAACATAGGTTACGAGCAAGGGGAAATTACAGCGGTAATGCATACAATTGCTGGTACGAGTCAAGAAAGTGCAGCTGTTTCTGAAGAGGTACATGCTGCAACGGAATCACAGGTGAATCATTTAGAAAAGGTAGCTCACACGATGGAAAGTTTGACAGAACATATGAGAGATTTAGAAAGATTAGTCGAGCAGTTTAAAGTGGAAGAGTAACATATTAGTAAAATGATGAGGATTTCGGTAAAATAGACAATGGATATATAAGAAACGATTATAGGAGGAAGACTACTATGGCAATTGTTGATGTATCGATTATTCCAGTAGGAACAGGTAATCCAAGTGTTAGTGAATATGTAGCAGAAGTACAAAAGGTGCTAGAGAAAAATGCGGATCGCGTGAAGTATCAATTAACACCGATGAATACAATTATTGAAGGAGATCTTCCTGTCATTCTAGAAGTAATTCAACAAATGCATGAAGTTCCATATACGAAAGGTGCGCAGCGCGTTGCAACAACAATTCGTATTGATGATCGTCGTGATAAAGTAAGCACAATGGAGAAAAAATTAAACTCTGTTCGATCAAAATTATAAAGAAAAGCAGCGATTTTCGCTGCTTTTTTCATATAGGAGGTAAATAAGATGAGTGAAAAGTTTAACGAACAATTTGACGGGTTGTTAGAGAAATACACGGAACTGTTACTTGGAGAGAGCAATGAAGAGAGAAAAGAACAGGTACAGAAGTGGGCACTTTATTCTTACATAGCGAAGACGATGCCAGCTTTAGTGAAGCATTGGAATGAGACGTATCCCGATGCGAAAGAAGAGATGGTGCAGTTAATTACGGATATTAAAAGGCTGAATGAAGAGAAGCGAAATGAGCAATAAAAAAACTTGAGGGAAATATAATCGTAAGTTTTCTGTATTAATATCCTTATATAATTTACATGGAATATTAAGGGTTTTATAGGCATGTCGAATATTTTCGACATGCCTATTTTATGCCTAGTAAACTCCATTTTTCTAAATGTCGAAAAATATTTCAGGTATATTTATAAGCGGAAATATAGGGTTTTAAATGTTTTTATAGTATTTTATAAATTATCTAAATAATTATTTGTATCCAATAATTTTAAACAATGATATAATTTTGAAGAGGGGTAAAAAACAGATAAATCAAGTCATAGGGGTGAATTACATGGAACAATTAATGCGAAATTCGTTTCTTTTCTTATCTAAAAATAAAGCGCTAACAAAACTGGCTAAAAAGTACGGTTTACGCTTTGGTGCAGGTCGCTTTGTCGCAGGGGAGACAATTGAATTAGCGACAGCAGCTATTAAGCAATTGAACAAGCAAGGACTTTGTGTAACAATCGATTATTTAGGGGAATTCGTTGATAATGAAGCGGAAGCAAATGAAATGGCTAACCAATCGATTGAAGCAATCCGTGCAATTGGAAGAGAAGGTCTTGATTCGCAGCTTTCTTTAAAGATGACTTCTATGGGATTAGATATCTCTGATGAAATCGTAATGAACAATATGCGCCGTATTTTAGAAGCGGCGAAAGAAAATGGTGTGTTCGTTACCATTGATATGGAAGACTATACACGCTGTGGTAAAACAATTGATATCTTTAAACAATTAAAATCTGAATACGATAATATTGGTACTGTTATTCAAGCTTACCTATATCGTACAGAAAAAGATATTGAAGATTTAAATGCTTATAATCCTAATTTACGTCTTGTAAAAGGTGCTTATAAAGAACCTGAAGAAGTGGCATTCCCAGACAAGAAAGATGTAGATGACAATTATAAAAAAATTATTAAAATGCACTTATTAAATGGAAATTATACTGCAATTGCTTCACATGATGAAGCGATTATTGAATATACAAAAAAACTTGCTGAAGAACACAACATTCCAAGGGATCAATTTGAATTCCAAATGTTATATGGTATTCGTAATGAGCGTCAACTTGAGCTAGTAAAAGAAGGCTACAAAATGCGTGTTTACGTACCTTATGGAAACGACTGGTATGGATATTTCATGCGTCGTCTAGCAGAGCGTCCAGCAAACGTTGCGTTCGTATTAAAAGGTATGGTTAAAAAATAACCAAGGAGAAAATACTCCTTGGTTATTTTAATTGCTGAAATGCATAATGTGCCATTTTCTTCGTATCAGGATACAGTTGCTTGCGGGTAGAAGATAATACAACATTAATGACACGTTTACCGTCTTTTTCATCCACTGTTACGACTGTATATTTGCCAAGTGCTGATAGACCGCTTTTACTTCCAATCGCATATGGATCGTCATATAGTTCTTCTCGTCCGTAGTTTGCGATGTTTGGAGAGCGTTCTGAAGTATGTAGAGTTGTACGCGTTGAATTCATATATTCTAAAACAACTGGATACTTTAATGCTTCTTTCGTAATAATAGCAATGTCATATGGTGATACTTTATTCCCAATTGCATCAGCACCACTTGCGTTTTTGAAAGTCGCATGCTTTGTACCAAGTTCCTTCGCTCTAGCATTCATCATTTTCACAAATTCATTTTTTGATCCTGCAATATGTTCTGCAATTGATTCAGCTATTGGATCTGCACTAATGATAAGCATAAGTTTTAATGCCTCATCACGCTTTAATTTTTCTCCAGCACGAAGTTTAATTTTCTTGCTTTGACTTTCTGTTTTAATTGCGTTTTCTGTAACCGTAATTTCTTCATCTTCTTTTACATTCTCTAGTAAAAGAAGGGTTGTCATCATTTTGGCTATACTAGCCGGATAAGAGCGTTCGTCTTCGCGTTTCCCATACAAAATTTCACCTGTGTTTGCATCGATTGTAACCCCATATTGCCCAGTAATGTTGGGTTGATCAGCTCTTACAGCTTGTTGTCTTTGTGCATAAGAGAAGAAAATCATCCCTGTAAATAGTGTGGCAATCATTACAATCATAACTATTGTTCGTTTCATTATAATTCCCTCATTTGTTACAAATAAATTGGGCAGAAAAAGCAGCCATTAATCATTATGCCACGTTCTCTGCCCAAAAATATAGCGTTATTTTTCGCCCATATTATGCTTTTTATATTGTTGGTTATTACCTTGACGTCCTTTTTCCACGCCGTGGTTATGCGGACCTGCGTTTCCAGTTACACTAGCTGCACTAATTCCAGCCTTTGAAGGGTTCTTCTTAAGTTTTGCCATATATATTCCTCCAGTTTCGTCAGATTATAAAAAGGGAAAGTGTATTTTAGTGAAGAAAATACATATATAGCATGGCCAAATGAAAGAAAAATATTTATTTCAGAAAATTTTATCAATAAATATATTGCGAAAATTTAAACAGTATCATATATTTATTAGTAGAGGCTCACTCATTGATTGCGACTTATGTCGAAAAATTGAATGAGCATTCATTCAAGAATAGGGGGAGAATTGGATGTTCCAAATTAAAAAGGCTGCTGTTCTAGGTTCAGGCGTAATGGGTTCGGGAATTGCGGCACACTTAGCTAATATTGGTATTCCGACATTATTGCTTGATATTGTACCACCTGCGCTTACGAAAGAAGAAGAAGCGAAGGGACTTACATTAGAACATAAAAGTGTGAGAAATCGTTTTAGTAATACGGCTGTGCAAAAACTATTAAAGCAAAAACCAGCTCCTCTGACAGTGAAAGGAAATCTAGCACTGATTGAAGCAGGTAACTTAGAAGATGATCTTGAGCGTCTAGCTGATGTAGATTGGATTATTGAAGTAGTAGTTGAAAACTTAGATATTAAAAAGAAATTATTTGAAAAAGTAGACGCTGTTCGTAAACCGGGCTCAATTGTAAGCTCGAATACGTCAGGCATTTCAGTTGAAAAAATGGCAGAAGGTCGTTCAGACGACTTCCAGAAACACTTCTTAGGCACACACTTTTTTAACCCACCACGATATTTAAAACTTCTAGAGGTAATACCGACGAAAGAAACAGATCCACAAGTATTAAGCTTCATGAAACTATTTGGCGAAGACGTTCTTGGAAAAGGCGTTGTTATCGCAAAAGATACACCAAACTTTATTGGAAACCGCATCGGTACGTACGGTTTACTTGTTACTCTTCAAGAGATGGTAAAACGCGGCTATAGCATTGGGGAAGTTGATTCTGTAACAGGTCCATTAATTGGTCGTCCGAAGAGTGCAACGTTCCGTACATTAGATGTTGTCGGTTTAGATACATTCGTACACGTTGCAAATAACGTATATGAAAACGTACAAGAAGAAGAGCGTGATGTATTTAAAGTACCAGCTTTCATGCATGACATGCTTGATAAAAAATGGCTTGGAAGCAAAACAGGCCAAGGCTTCTTCTTAAAACAAGGAAAAGAAATTTTAGAACTAAATCCTGAAACGATGGAATATGAAGCGCGTAAAAAATTAAAAGCTGCATCCGTAGAGTTAAGTAAACAAGAAAAAGGATTAGCGAATAAATTGAAAGCGCTTGTATACGCAAAAGACCGCGCAGGAGAGTTATTATGGAACATCATTACACCAACTCTTTTATACTCTGCAAAACTTCATAAAGAAATTGCTGACGATATCGTTGCAATTGACCAAGCGATGAAGTGGGGCTTCGGCTGGGAGCAAGGACCGTTTGAAGTTTGGGATGCAATCGGCGTTGAAAAATCTGTTCAAAAGATGGAAGAAAACGGCGTAGTCGTTCCTACTTGGGTGAAAGAAATGTTAGAGAAAGGTTTCACTACTTTCTATAAACATGATAACGGCGATAGCTACTATTACGATAATGGCGAATATAAGCTAATCGAGCGTAATAAAAAAGCAATTTCTCTTAAGCAATTAAAAGCGAAAAATGGTGTATTAAAGAAAAATAGCGGAGCGAGCTTAATTGATTTAGGCGACGGCATCCTTTGCTTAGAGTTCCATTCGAAGAGCAATGCAATCGGTATGGATATTACGCAAATGATTAACTACGCTGTTGATGAAGTAGAAAAGAATTATAAAGGTCTTGTTATCGGTAACCAATCGAAGAACTTCTGCGTTGGTGCGAACCTAGCAATGATCTTAATGGAAGCACAAGACGACAACTACTTTGAAATTGAGTGGGTTGTGAAAAACTTCCAAGATGCAATGACGAAAATTAAGTACTCTTCTAAGCCAGTTGTAGCAGCACCATATGGTATGACGCTTGGCGGAGGTACAGAAGTTTGCTTACCAGCAGCGAGCATTCAAGCTTCTAGTGAAACGTATATGGGCTTAGTAGAAGTTGGTGTTGGCTTAATCCCTGGCGGAGGCGGTAATAAAGAGCTATACATTAAACACTTAAACAAAATGGCAAACGGTGTAGAGTTTGATCTGCAAAAAGTTGCAAATAAAGTGTTCGAAACAGTCGCAATGGCGAAAGTTTCAACTTCAGGACAAGAAGCAGTTTCTCATAACTTCTTAGGTGATAAAGATGGTATTAGTGTGAATGGTGATCACTTACTATACGATGCGAAACAGAAAGCACTTGCTTTATATGAAGCTGGTTATAAAGCGCCGATCCGTAAAAAGATACCAGTTGTTGGGGAAACAGGATATGCAACTCTTGCACTTGGTGCTGAAGCAATGCATTTATCTGGTTACATTTCAGAGTACGATCTTCACATTGCTAAGAAACTTGCATATGTCATTGCGGGCGGAAAAGTGCCGTACGGAACAGAAGTTGATGAGCAATATTTATTAGATGTAGAACGTGAAGCATTTATTAGCTTAGTAAGTGAGATGAAATCACAAGCAAGAATGCAGCACATGCTTGTAAAAGGAAAGCCATTACGTAACTAATAACGAGGGGAGATATCGTTCATGAGAGAAGCTGTCATTGTTGCGGGAGCAAGAACACCAATTGGAAAAGCAAAGAGGGGTTCATTAAAAACAGTTCGTCCTGACGATCTAGGGGCGTTAGTAGTAAAGGAAACGTTAAAGCGTGCGAATTATGAAGGACCAATCGATGATTTAATTTTCGGTTGTGCGATGCCAGAAGCAGAGCAAGGTTTAAATATGGCTCGTAATATCGGCGGATTAGCAGGACTTTCTTACGATGTTCCAGCTATTACGATTAACCGTTACTGTTCTTCAGGTTTACAAAGTATCGCTTACGGAGCTGAGCGTATTATGCTTGGTCACTCTGAAGCTGTATTATCAGGCGGAGCAGAATCAATGAGTTTAGTTCCAATGATGGGACACGTTGTTCGTCCGAATAGTCGCCTTGTAGAAGCGGCTCCAGAATATTATATGGGTATGGGACATACAGCAGAGCAAGTTGCTGTGAAATATGGAATTTCTCGTGAAGAGCAAGATGCATTTGCAGTAAGAAGTCATCAACGTGCTGCGAAAGCATTAGCGGCAGGAAACTTTGTTGATGAAACAGTACCTGTAGATGTGACGTTACGCTCGGTTGGATCAAACAATAAACTTCAAGAAGAAACAATCACTTTCGCACAAGACGAAGGTGTAAGAGCAGAGACAACGCTAGACATTTTAGGGAAATTACGTCCAGCATTTAACGTTCGCGGTTCTGTAACAGCTGGTAACTCTTCACAAATGAGTGACGGTGCAGCATCTGTACTATTAATGGATCGCGAAAAAGCAGTGAGCGATGGCATGAAGCCACTTGCGAAATTCCGTTCATTTGCAGTAGCTGGCGTACCACCAGAAGTAATGGGAATCGGCCCAATCGCTGCAATTCCAAAAGCGTTAAAACTAGCTGGCTTAGAGCTATCTGATATTGGCTTATTCGAACTAAATGAAGCATTTGCTTCTCAATCGATCCAAGTTATTCGTGAACTTGGTTTAGATGAAGAAAAAGTAAACGTAAACGGTGGTGCAATCGCACTTGGACATCCACTTGGCTGTACAGGAGCAAAACTAACACTATCTCTTATTCACGAAATGAAACGTCGCAACGAACAATTCGGTATCGTAACAATGTGTATCGGCGGCGGAATGGGAGCAGCGGGAGTATTTGAATTACTATAAAAAAAGTGCAGGTGGCTTGCTCAGAACAGGAGGGCGTTGGAAGCCTTGACGAAGAGGCGCTCTTTGCCTCGTAGGAAGAAGCGAAGGCACCGAACATTCTAGCCGCTGGAACTGGATTATAAAAAAATGGAAGCAACAAAGGTTTATAAAAACAAAAGGGAGAGCCAGCTTCTTTCAAAAAGAGAGAAGCGGCTCATGAAAATATGAAGGAGGAAATTTTCATGGAAAAAACAGTAGGAAATGCGGTTAAAGGCGGTAGCTTTTTAGTAGATGAGATTACGATTGATCAAGTGTTTACGCCAGAAGATTTTTCATCTGAGCATAAAATGATTGCTAAAACGACAGAGGACTTTATCGTAAATGAAGTTCTTCCAGAGCTTGAATATTTAGAGCAACATGAGTTTGATCGCTCAGTTCGTCTTTTAAAAGAAGCTGGAGAACTTGGTTTATTAGGCGCTGACGTACCAGAAGAGTACGGCGGAATTGGTCTTGATAAAGTAAGCTCAGCGTTAATCGCAGAGAAGTTCTCTCGCGCTGGTGGCTTTGCAATTACTCACGGTGCTCACGTAGGTATCGGCTCTTTACCAATCGTATTATTCGGTAACGAAGAGCAAAAGAAAAAATATTTACCATTGCTTGCAACTGGTGAAAAATTAGCTGCATACGCATTAACAGAGCCAGGTTCAGGATCTGACGCATTAGGCGCAAAAACAACTGCACGTTTAAATGCAGAAGGTACACATTATGTATTAAACGGTGAAAAACAATGGATTACAAACTCTGCATTCGCTGACGTATTCGTTGTATATGCAAAAATTGATGGCGAGCACTTCTCAGCATTTATCGTAGAGAAAGACTACGCTGGCGTATCTACAAGCCCAGAAGAAAAGAAAATGGGTATTAAATGTTCTTCAACTCGTACGTTAATTTTAGAAGATGCGTTAGTACCGAAAGAAAACTTACTTGGCGAAATCGGTAAAGGTCATATTATCGCATTCAACATTTTAAATATCGGTCGTTATAAATTAGGTGTTGGTACAGTTGGATCTGCGAAACGTGCAGTAGAAATTTCAGCACAATATGCAAACCAACGTCAACAGTTCAAACAACCAATCGCTCGCTTCCCATTAATTCAAGAGAAACTTGCGAATATGGCAGCAAAAACATATGCAGCTGAAAGCTCTGTATATCGTACAGTAGGTTTATTCGAAAGCCGCATGAGCACATTATCTGAAGAAGAAGTAAAAGACGGTAAAGCAGTAGCAGCTTCTATCGCTGAATATGCAATCGAGTGCTCTTTAAACAAAGTATTCGGTTCTGAAGTATTAGACTATACAGTAGATGAAGGTGTTCAAATTCACGGTGGTTACGGATTTATGGCAGAATACGAGATTGAAAGAATGTATCGTGATTCTCGTATTAACCGTATTTTTGAAGGAACGAACGAAATTAACCGCCTAATCGTACCAGGTACGTTCTTACGTAAAGCGATGAAAGGTGAATTACCACTTCTTCAAAAAGCACAAAAATTACAAGAAGAGTTAATGATGATGATGCCAGAAGAAGTGGGCGATGAGCCATTGGCACTTCAAAAATATTTAGTAACTAATGCGAAGAAAATCGGCTTAATGGTAGCTGGATTAGCAGCTCAAAAATACGGTAAAGCATTAGATAAAGAGCAAGAAATTCTTGTGAATATCGCTGACATCGTAAGCAACCTATACGCAATGGAGTCAGCTGTTCTTCGTACAGAAAAAGCAATTAAAACAACTGGTCTTGAAAAGAATAAACAAAAAGTGTTATACACTGAAGTATTCTGCCAAGAAGCATTCAACGAAATTGAAGCAGATGCGAAAGAAACACTTATCGCAGTTGAAAACGGCGACATGCTGCGCATGATGTTATCATCATTACGTAAATTAACTCGCCACACACCACTTAACGTAATTCCGAAGAAACGTGAAATCGCTGCGAAAATTTTAGAAGATGAGCGTTACACAGTTTAATATCTTTAAAGAACAGTAGTCGTTTATACGGCTACTGTTCTTTTTTTTTTTTGAAAAAAGAAATTTTTTAGTGACACAAAACTAATACCATTAGTATAATGAAACTAATGGTATTAGTTTTCGTGAAAAGGGAGATGGAAATATGAGAATAATACATGAACAAACGGTATATCAATTGTCATTTTTGCCAAGAGTGTTTCCTGTGAATTGTTACTTTGTGGAGGAAGAAGATGGTTTAACTTTAATTGATGCGGCTTTGCCATATAGCGCAAAAGGTATTTTACAGGCGGCTGAGAAAATAGGAAAACCAATTACTAAAATTGTATTAACACATGCGCATGATGATCACATCGGTGCATTAGATGCATTAAAGGAAGTACTTCCTCATGTTCCAGTCTATATTTCTAAGCGGGACGCAAAGCTGTTAGAAGGAGATACGACGTTACAAAAGGATGAACCGAATATACCGATAAAAGGCGGTGTACCTAAAAAAGTAAAAACGGTACCTGATGTTTTATTAGAAGATGGCGACCGAGTTGGATCGCTTCTTGCAATTATGACACCGGGACATACACCAGGATCCATGTCGTTTCTTGATGTACGGAATAAAGCTCTTATTGTTGGGGATGCATTCCAAACAAGAGGAGGTATGGCTGTTTCGGGACAAATGAAATTTTGGTTTCCGTTTCCTGCGATGGCAACGTGGAGCAAAGAAATATCATTACAAAGTGCAGAGAAGTTAAGCGAATATGAGCCTTCCTTACTTGCGGCAGGGCATGGGGAAATGATAAAGAATCCAGGGACTGTCATAGAGCTTGCTATTAAGGAAGCGAAACGGAATATAGAAAGTAAGAAAGAGGGTTAATTTATGTCACCGAGAATCGGACTTACATTACAAAAAATTGTAGAAACAGCGGCAGAAATTGCAGATACAAATGGAATACAAGAAGTAACGTTAGCTTCATTAGCGCAAAGGTTAGGGATACGTTCGCCCTCACTATATAATCATGTAAAAGGGTTACAAGATGTACGGAAAAATCTTGGTATTTACGGAATAAAACAGCTGCATAACAAACTGGAAGAAGCGGCCGAGGATAAACGTATGGATGAAGCAATTCATGCATTAGGAGAAGCGTATGTAGCATTTGTCCGAAAACATCCTGGACTATATGAAGCAACTTTTTTACGAGATGAAGAAGTAAGAAAAGCAGGTGACGGAATTGTAAAGCTTTGTCTTCAAGTATTACAACAGTATGGCTTAGAAGGAGAGAATGCACTTCATGCGACACGCGGATTCAGAAGTATTTGTCATGGATTTGCTTCGATTGAACAGCAAGGCGGATTTGGTTTGCCGTTAGATCTAGATATAAGTTTACATGTATTATTGGAAACGTTTATTAAAGGGTTACGTGAATAAGAAGCAAGGTAAACAAAAACCTTAGAAGTGATTCTAAGGTTTTTTAGTGCATATAATTCGAAAAGAGCGGTAGGCTTTTTCTCATTACATGATATTATTTAGCAGGTTTGAAAAATGTGTATATAGCTACGGAAAGGCAAACGAAAATAAAAGCAATAGGATCTTGATATGGACTAGGCTCAGAGCCCTTCTGGATTTCTGTAAGGAAGTCATGTGTTTTCATGTTCATTGCTCCTTTAACTAATAAGTTTTATATGATGCGAGGATTATGGTGGATAGGAAGTGTTTTTTGAAATTTCATATAATAATTATTGCATAGCCATCCTATTCCTAAAACTATAAAATATAAAGTTTCCATAATATGTAAAATTGCATATTATTCTTTTTGTAAATTTTGTTATATTATCACTATATTCAAATTCAAGTATTTTAATAAGGTAAATGAGAATAACTGGAGGGATACTGTGAGTAAAACAGTGTTAGAAGCGTATAGTGTGGAAAGAAAAATCGAGAATATAACATATAAAAATCTATTTGTAATGATAGCAATGATTATAGGGATTTCACTCCTAGGAGGATTATTTCTTGGTTTAGCCTTTGAGATTTATGGAGAAGAAGCATTAAGTACTAAATTAGAAGGATATTATTTACTCTTATTCGATGCAATTGTTGTTGCTATCGTTTTATTAGCCTATAAACCGGTTTTTCATTTTATTAAATCTATTTGGGATGTATCCGTTTTGAAGAGTGGGAAGACATATTTATATCTATTAATTGGTTTTATTATCATTGCAGTATCACAATATTTAATGTTACATGTGTTTAGTTTTGAAAGTGCAGCGGAACAAAAGGAACAATTAGGGAGTTTAAGGCTTCAAAATAGCATACAAAGTATTATATATGTGTTAAGTGTTGCTATCATTACACCGGTTAAAGAAGAAATTCTATTTCGAGGTATTTTATATCGATTTTTAGAAAAGAGATATAATTTTTTAGTTAGTATCATTATTTCTTCCTTCATTTTTGGAATTCTTCATGGAGGTCTTCTAATTACAGCAACGATTATGGGAATGGTATTTGCAATGTTATACAAAAAGACGCAATCTATTATACCTAGTATTATTTTACACATTGTATGGAACTTACTTGTGAGTATAAGTATGATTGTATCTCTATAAAAATAAATACATAACCAGTATAAAAGATGAATGGCTTAGCTATTCATCTTTTATTTTGTATGCACGTGAAAAAGTTAATTCATGTATACAATCAAAAAATAGCTAAATACTAACAGTGAACGAATAAAGAAAGGTAGGAGTATTCCATGCAAAATTTAACAGAGCTTGAAGTAGAAAACTTACGTCATTTAATTGGTGGACATGCAACAATTATTAACAAGTTGGAGCAGTATGCAGAAACGTGTACAGATCCACAATTGAAACAAATGTTACAAAAGGATGCGCAAGATGCACGAAATACGAAACAGCAATTAATGACTTTCCTAGGATAGGAGGAAGCGGAACATGAATGAAAAAGATATGGTAAATGATTATTTAGCAGGATTAAATGCAAGTTTAACAAGCTATGCAAATTATATTGCTCAGTCTGATAATGAGCAGTTACATCAAACGTTAATTCAAATTCGTAATCAAGATGAGATGCGCCAACGTAATATGTATGAGTACGCAAAGCAAAAAAGTTATTACAAACCGGCAGCACCTGCGAATCCAATGATTGTGCAGCAATTAAAAAGTCAATTAAGTGCGGAATAACAGGAAAAAGAAGACGAGCGAATTTATTCGCTCGTCTTCTTTTTTTATATGTCAATAAATACATAATAAATATTTTTCCAATTGTAACAAATATGACGAAAATGGAATATAACAATTCACAAAAAGGACAAATACTTTGTTCAATATTTCACAAAGTATCCATGGTTTCTATCGTGATAACCTCTATAATTAGGAGTGTAAAGAGCAAAAGAAATAGATTATATGATCAATTAGGAGAGATTGCTATGAAAAGACATACAAGAAAAATTGCAATTATCGGTACTGGATTAGTTGGATCAAGTTGTGCGTATTCCATTGTAAATCAAGGAATTTGCGAAGAGCTATTATTAATTGATATAAATCATGAACGTGCAGTTGGGGAAGCGATGGATTTATCACATTGCATTAACTTTACAAATACAAGAACAAAAGTATATGCAGGAAGCTATGAAGACTGCAAAGATATGGACATCGTTATTATTACAGCAGGGCCAGCACCAAAACCTGGACAAAGTCGCTTAGATACTTTAGGAGCGAGTGCGAAGATTATGGAAAGTGTTGTTGGCGGCGTAATGGAAAGTGGATTTGATGGTATTTTCTTACTTGCATCGAACCCAGTTGATATTATTACATATGAAGTGTGGAAATTATCTGGATTACCTAGAAATCGCGTAATCGGTACAGGTACATCATTAGATTCTTCTCGCTTAAGAACAATTTTATCTGAAATGTTACATGTAGACCCTCGTAGTATTCATGGGTATTCATTAGGAGAACATGGTGATTCTCAAATGGTTGCTTGGTCTCACGTAACTGTTGGTGGAAAGCCAATTCTGCAAATTTTAGAAGAACAAAAAGAACGATTTGGTGAAATAGATTTAGATGAAATTGTTGAGAAGACTGCAAAAGCTGGTTGGGAAATTTATAAACGTAAAGGAACTACTTATTACGGAATTGGAAATTCTCTAGCATATATTGCGAGTTCCATCTTTAATGATGATCACCGTGTCATTGCTGTATCAGCCATTTTAGATGGTGAGTATGGTGAATATGATATTTGTACAGGAGTACCAGCTATTATTACTAGAGACGGTATAAGAGAAGTTGTAGAACTCAATTTAACAGAGGATGAAGAATCTCGATTCGCAAAATCAAACGATATTTTACGTGATTATATGAAAACAATTGGTTACTAACTTATAGAAGAAGGTGAAACAAATGAAGGAATATATAATGTCTCGTGTATTTAAAGCATCTGCTGGAATCGCACAAGGTATTTTCGTATCCCTCGGAATTGGTTTACTGATCGAAAATATAGGAAGAATTGTTGATATACCATTACTTATTACAATCGGAGTTGTTGCAAAATCACTAATGGCACCGGCAATTGGTGCCGGAATTGCTTTTATGCTCGGTGCAAACGGTCTTGTAATCTTCTCAGCGATGGTAGCCGGAGCAATTGGTGCCGGATCCATTTCAATTACTGAAGCTGGTCTAATTATTAAAACAGGTGAGCCAATCGGTGCATTATTAACAGCAACTTTAGCTGTATATATTGGTAAACGTTTAAGTGGAAAAACTGCGTTAGATATGATGCTCGTTCCATTTGCGGCCATATTAGGTTCTGGTTTAGTTGGTATTTGGTTATCTCATAATATTACTCCTGTTTTAAATACAGTTGGAGCGTTTATTAAAGATAGCTCAGCTGGTAGCCCATTCATCGCTTCTATCGTCATTGCAGTCGTTTGGGGACTATTACTTATCTCTCCAGCTTCATCAGCTGCGTTAGCAATTGCACTTAGCTTAGACGGTGTTGCAGGTGGTGCTGCTCTTGCCGGATGCGTCGCTCAGTTTATCGGATTCTCTGTCATCTCAGCGAAAGAAAATAATTTAGGTGGCATATTAGCTCAAGCACTTTGTACTCCGAAAGTACAGTTACCAAATATCACTAAAAATCCAATGATTCTCGTCCCAACTGTCGTTGCCAGTGCTATAGTCGGTCCAGTATCCGCATTAATTTTCCAACTGGAAGCAGGAAAGGAAATTGCAGGTCTTGGATTAAGTTCTCTTATCGCACCAATTAATTTAATTTCCAGCCAAGGATGGGAAGTTCTCCCGGCGATGGTAATTACTTATATCGTCATTCCAGTAGCTGTTTCTTATATACTTTACATTGCTCTTAAAAAAGCAGGTCGTATTCACTCTGGTGATATGACTGTACCGCAATCTTAAATTGAAAATCTCCTTAATAATATATAAAAGCAGACTGATAAGCCACAGTCTGCTTTTTTGTCATGCTACATTCTATGATTTTGTTTTACTGGAACTCTTATCGGTTCTTTGGCCAATAAGAGCTGAACGCCGAAGTAAAGTATACTTGCAAGCGTCATTCCAGAAATGGCATCTACAAAGGCATGCTGCTTCGTAAATAGCGTTGATAAAATAATAAGTGTACCGAAGAAAGTAAGGATGTAATATTCAAAAGCATGCTGTTCTCTACGCTTAAAGGCAGCTAACATAATTACGAATGTAGTAAGAACGTGAATGCTAGGGAAACAGTTTACAGGTTGATCGATACTATAAATATAGCGAACTAGTTCAGAAAATACATCTGTCCCAACGACAGTCGGACGCGGTACAGTTGTTTGCCAAAAATAATAAATAGAAAAACAAGCAAGCTTTCCAAAAATAATACTACTTAAAGTGACATAATATTGCTTTCGGTCTGCAAAGCAGTAATAAATAAGTGCGCCGTATAAGTATGGAAACCAAAGTAAATAAGGAATAATAAATGCTTTTACAAATGGAATCCAATCATCTACTACAGTTGTAACGTCTACTGCGTGAACAGTCGATTTATTTAATACGTCGTAAAGGGGACTTACGAGTACGAGTAGAAGTATATAACTTAACGGAAGAAAAGATGAAAGTTTAAATTTCTTCATGTTGATCTCCTATGTTTAGTAATGTAAGTAAATTCAATTGATTATAATATAGAAACGTGAATTGGGCTATCGATTTTACTTACATTTTCTTGAATTAACCTTACGTTTTTGTCACTTGACTAAAAAGAAGGGAAGGGTGCTAAATGAAGCGTTTATCGTATTTCTTATTTTTTATATTGATATGCCTAGTTGGTGCTGGGTGTGCAAAGGATAAAGAAGGAGAGAAATTAGAATATAACGGAAGAGCACTCGTAATTGGAGTTGTTGGAGAAAAGCCGAAAGATACGTTTAGGAATGTAAAGTTTGAGGAAATGAAGTTAGAGGCACTGGAAAAGAAATCTAAGGAAGTGGATGGTTTTCTAATAATGAAAGATCACTTTCAAGAAGCCTCAACAGAGCAGTATAAAAATGTATTTTCATCGCTAAAGAAACCAGTGTTTTTTATCGGTTTACAAGATAAATCATATTCAATTTTTATTACAAAAGGGATAGAGTATAACAGTGCACGAAAAGATGTAAATGCGATGTATACGCAAGGTTTTGCGAATATCGGAAGTGGTGAAGGGCAACAATGGGCAATTGGTTTATCAAATGGTGGAAACACAGAAGAAAGTATTCATAATATGTATATCGTAGTATTTCAAACAATTGCAGATTATTTGAATAGATGATGAAGGAGCCTGTAAAAGAGGCTTCTTATTTTTTTAAATAAACGTTTGTTTAAGCTGTATGTTCGGTAGGAAGAAACTCCTGTAGTTCAAAGGTTAAGAAAGAAAAATGGAGAATTAATCAAACGTTTGTTTAAGCTGTATGTTCGGTAGGAAGAAACTCCTGTAGTTCAAAGGTTAAGAAAGAAAAATGGAGAATTAATCAAACGCTTGTTTAAGATATATGTTTGGTGAAGAATCTAAAAAATTTATATATTTATTTTTTTCTTAACAAATGGCGGAAAAATAAGAAAAATTCGCAGGATTATTAAAAATTATCACGAAATAAGTAAAAGTTTAGCGAATAATGGTTTGAAATAATAAAACGTTTTCTATATGATAAAGGTAAAGGTTAGTAAAAAAGTAGGTGAATTTATGACAGTAACATTTTATTCATATCCAAAGTGTGGCACATGTCAAAAGGCAAAGAAATGGTTTGAGGCAAACGATGTAGCATATGAGATGATTCATATTGTTGAAAATCCACCATCAAAAGAAGATTTACGTAATTTACATGAAAAAAGTGAATTACCATTAAAAAAATTCTTTAATACAAGTGGAATGCGTTACCGTGAACTGGGTCTAAAAGATAAGTTGAAAGATGCAAGCGAAGACGAAATGTATGAGCTTTTAGCATCTGATGGCATGTTGATTAAACGTCCAATTGTAACAGATGGAACGAATGTAACACTTGGTTTTAACGAAGAGCAGTTTGAAAGTGTGTGGAAAAAGTACCAATAAGGTATTTTTACATAATTAATACATTCACTGGAGGTACAGTCATGAGCATTCCAAATAATTTACGTTACTCTGAAGAACACGAATGGGTAAAAACTGAAGGTAATGAAGTTGTTATCGGTATCACTCACTTTGCACAAGGTGAGCTAGGCGATATCGTATTCGTTGAACTTCCTGAAGTAGGTGCAACAATCGAAGCTGACGAGCCATTCGGAAGCGTAGAATCTGTTAAAACAGTTTCTGAGTTATACGCACCTGTAAGCGGTAAAGTTGTAGCAGTAAACGAAGAATTAAGTGACCAACCAGAACTTGTTAACGAATCTCCATACGAGGGTGCATGGATGGTTAAAGTTGAACTTTCTGATGCAAGCCAAGTTGAGAAGTTATTAACTGCAGAAAAATATGCAGAAATGACAAACCAAGACTAATTATAGTCGACTAAAGGACAGCCTTTGTGCTGTCCTTTTTTATTTTGTGTGAAATAATGAAATTCAAGTTATATGTAAATAAATAAGCTATTATGAGAAAAACTGTTTTGTGGTAATGTTTCATAAGTCTTCACAATCTGAATGAGCCGCTTCCGCTTTTCATTGTCCACCTCCTAGCCCTTCATGTCTAAGAACCTTCCGTACGAGAAGACAAAAAGCGTCTTCTGTACGAAAGAACCTTAGCCAACAGGGCTAAACAGTCGGTTCCGCTTTTCTTTATGATCCAGCTCTAGCGGCTAGATTGTTCGGTGGCTTCGCTTCTTCCTGCAAGGCAAACGCCTTTACGTCAGAAGCTCCATCCCCCCTCACAATCTGAATGAGCCGCTTCCGCTTTTCTTTGTGATCCAGCTCCAGCGGCTAGAACAGTCGGTCATTTCACTCCTTCACTTGAGGCAAAAAGCGCCTCTAGTTCAGGAGTTCCAATGTCCTCTTGTTCTGAGCAAGCCGCTTCCGCTTTTCTTTTGCAAAAATAAACAGGAAACAACATGAAAATAACGAATATACTATATACTAAGTTCAAGGTTATATAGTATATGGTGATCGGGTGATGACATATGATTTATGTAGAAAAAGTCATTATTGTAGAAGGTACATCAGATAGAAGAAAGATTGAATCTATTATTCGTGAACCGGTGGAAATTGTTTGTACAAATGGTACAATTGGTTTGTCGAAAATGGATGAGCTCGTTGATCAGTTTTTTGATAAGGAAGTGTATGTGCTAGTGGATGCTGATGATGCTGGAGAAAAGTTAAGGAAACAATTTCGAAAAGAATTTCCGCAAGCCGAGCATATCTATATTGATCGCTCGTACCGAGAAGTGGCAACTGCGCCATCTACACACTTAGCAAATGTATTATGGGGAGCCGACATTGACGTTTATACAGAATATTTACGGTAAGGAATGATAGAAGTGATTGATTGGACAGGAGCCGAAGCTACAGCCCTAATAGAGAACGAAGAAAAAACAGTATTATATGTATATACTCCAATGTGTGGAACATGCCAATTAGCAAAAAAGATGTTAACAGTCGTTGAGATGACAATTGAAGGCCTCAAAATTGGGATGTTAGATTTAAATTATGCTCCGTATTTAGCGAAAGAGTATGGGATTGAAAGTGTACCTTGTTTACTTGTTTTTGAAAATGGGACACTGATGAAGAAGATATACGCATTTCATTCGGTTGAATATTTATATACGGAATTAAAGTAGGCGGCAAAATTTTTGCCGCCTCGACATATTTCTTGGGAAATATGTCGAGATGCAGGGTGGATACAGTATTTGTCGAGCGAAAATAACAGGATTGCTCTTTAGTGAGAGGGAATGGTATGTAATAGAAAGTGATATGAAGGATGTGATTTAGGGTGAGATTATATTCTTTGCTTCAATCATTTGTAAATTACGCTAATGGTCAATATCATTTAGAACCGCTTTTAAGACAGGAAGAAAAAACTGTTAATTTTCGCTTTGGAGATGAAAGTTGTTCGTTACAAATTTCAAGAGATTATATAGAGCTGGTACATGAGGAAAGAGGAACGGAACAAATCATTTGCTTAGATGAAAAGGATATAGAACAATTGGTGAATGGAAATGTACGATTGCAAATGTTAATGAACGATGGACGTGTACAATATTCAGGAACGTACCGAACGATGTTATTAGTGGAATCGATGTTTCATATATGTAAACCGATGTCAGTAGGTGCTTAAAATTCTGAAGTTTCATTTTTTGCGAAAATTTCTGTTGACATGGTTTGTGTATATTGATACAATTCAAGTCATAAAATATAGACAATTTCATAAATTACAAATCAGACGAAAATGTAATCTGATTTCTCTTATCAAGAGAGGTGGAGGGACTGTGCCCTGTGAAGCCCGGCAACCGTCAACTTATGTTGAAATGGTGCCAATTCCTGCAAAGCAAATGCTTTGAGAGATGAGAGAGAGGGATAATGTTGTTATATACGCATATAAACCTTTCTGCTTCTCTAAAGCGGAAAGGTTTTTTTATTGTTTGAATGTGGAGGACATTCAAATAATAAAAGTAGTGATAACGGTGGACTACACGCATTAAACATAAAAAATTGCGGAGTCGATCTAAACAAAAAGGGGTGAACATCATGATTCTATTAGAGAACGTAAAGAAAATATATAAGGCGAAAAGCGGTGATGTCACTGCTGTAGATAACGCCAATTTAAAAATAGAAAAAGGTGAAATATTTGGTGTTATTGGATATAGCGGCGCTGGGAAAAGTTCTTTAATCAGATTGTTTAATCAGTTAGAGAAACCGACTTCTGGTCAAATTACAATTGCGAATCGTGTTATATCAGCAATTACAGGAAGTGAACTTCGTAAGGCAAGGCAAGAAATCGGAATGATTTTTCAGCACTTCAACTTACTTTGGTCACGAACTGTACGTGAAAATATAGAGTTTCCACTTGAAATTGCAGGTGTTGATAAAGCGCAGAGAAGAAAACGTGTTGATGAATTAATTCATCTCGTTGGATTAGAAGGGAGAGGAGACGCGTACCCATCTCAGCTGAGCGGAGGACAAAAGCAACGCGTCGGGATTGCAAGAGCTTTAGCTAACAATCCACAAGTGCTTTTATGTGATGAAGCAACGTCAGCTCTTGATCCAGAAACGACAGATCAAATTTTGGATTTACTATTAGACATTAATAAGCGCCTTGGTTTAACAATTGTACTCATTACACATGAGATGCACGTGATTCGAAAGATATGTAACCGAGTAGCGGTAATGGAGAGAGGAAAGATTGTAGAAACGGGTCCAGTACTTGATGTATTCCGTAATCCGAAGCAAGATATTACGAAACGATTTGTACAGCAGTTAACAGATTCTGAAGATACAAATGAAACAATTGAAAGTTTAATTGAAAAATATCCAGATGGAAAAGTAATTCGTTTGCAGTTTATCGGTGAGGCTGTAGAAAGACCAGTGCTTCAACGATTAATGCAACGCAGTGATATAGAAGTTAGCATTTTGCAAGGAAATATTGCACAAACGAATAACGGTTCTTACGGTAGTTTAGTTGTTCATTTAAATGGTGAGGAAACAGCGATCCAGCAAGCAATAGAAGGAATTCATCAAGATCAAGTAGAGCTGGAGGTGATTGCACATGGATAAGTTACTCGCAAATGTTGATTGGAATCAAATGTTAGAAGCAACTGGTGAAACGTTATATATGACGGCAATCGCAGCTCTTGCGACATTTGTTTTAGGACTAATTTTAGGATTGCTACTCTTCATGACAGCGAAAGATAATTTATGGGAAAACAAATCAATTAATACGGTGATTGGAGCATTCGTAAATATATTCCGCTCTATACCGTTCATCATTTTAATTATTTTATTAATCCCATTCACAAAGATTCTTCTTGGAACAATTCTTGGAGCAAGTGCAGCTTTGCCGGCTTTAATTATTGGAGCGGCACCATTCTATGCGAGAATGGTTGAAATTGCACTTCGCGAAATTGATAAAGGTGTAATTGAAGCTTCAAAAGCAATGGGAGCAAAAACAAGCACAATTATTTTGAAAGTGTTAATTCCAGAATCATTACCAGCATTAGTATCTGGTATTACGGTTACGACAATTGCTTTAGTAGGCTATACAGCAATGGCGGGAGTTGTTGGTGCTGGTGGCCTTGGAACACTTGCTTACTTAGAAGGATTCCAGAGAGGGAATAACGATGTAACAATCGTTGCGACAATTTGTGTATTACTAGTTGTATTTTTAATCCAGTGGATTGGTGATAGTTTAACGACTCGAATAGATAAACGATAATAAAAACGGGAGGATATTTTAAATGAAAAAATTATTACTTACGGCACTTATTTCAACTTCAATTTTTGGGTTAGCTGCTTGTGGCGGGAAAGATAAAGATGAAAAGAAACTTGTTGTTGGTGCTTCTAACGTACCGCATGCTGAAATTTTAGAAAAAGCAAAACCGTTACTTGAGAAAAAAGGAATTGAATTAGAAGTGAAAAAATTCCAAGATTACGTGTTGCCAAATAAATCGTTAGCGGATAAGGATTTAGATGCAAACTATTTCCAGCACATTCCGTATTTAGAAAAAGAAATTAAAGATAAAAAATATGATTTTGAAATAGCAGGGAAAATTCATATTGAACCAATTGGTGTATATTCTCAAAAATATAAGAGCTTAAAAGAACTTCCAGACGGGGCGACAATCATTATGAGTAATTCCGTTACTGACCATGGACGTGGTTTAGCAATTTTACAAAAAGAAGGCATTTTAAAAATTAAAGACGGAGTAGATCCAGTTAGTGCAACTCCAAAAGATATTGCAGATAACCCGAAAAACTTAAAGTTCAAAACGGATATTGAGCCAGGTTTGTTACCACAAGTGTATAACAATAAAGAAGGCGACGCTGTTTTAATTAACTCAAACTATGCAATTGATGCAAAATTAAATCCAGAAAAAGATGCAATTGCAATTGAAGGTGATGATTCTCCATATGCAAACGTAGTAGTGGTTCGTAAAGGTGATAAAGATAAAAAGGCGATTAAAGAGCTAGTAGAAGTATTGCATTCAAAAGAAATTCAAGACTTTATTACTAAAGAATATAAAGGTGCTGTACTTCCGATAAGTGAATAAATATAAGGAAAGGACTGGTAATTTTCCAGTTCTTTTTTCTTTATATAAATAAGAAGAAAGGTGTATCATAGAAAGATGTAAATGAAATACTTATATACATTTGTGAAAAAATTGTTACTTTTTTTCGTCGTTTGCGATATCATTTTATTTGATATAAGATTAGAATGAGAATAAAATGAGAATATGAACGTTTTAGGAATTTTTAAAATGTATATATAGGATTAATGGAGGTATTGAGATGGCTGGTTCTACATTAACGGTTAAAGACTTACACGTATCAATTGATGGCAAAGAAATTTTAAAGGGTGTAAACCTTGAAGTAAAAGGTGGAGAAATCCACGCAATTATGGGACCTAACGGAACAGGTAAATCAACTTTATCTTCTGCAATTATGGGTCACCCAAAGTATGAAGTAACAGAAGGTAGCATCATCATCGACGGTGAAGATGTATTAGAAATGGAAGTAGATGAGCGCGCACAAGCGGGTCTATTCCTAGCAATGCAATATCCAAGTGAAATTAGCGGAGTAACAAACGCTGACTTCTTACGTTCTGCAATTAACGCACGTCGTGAAGAAGGCGATGAAATTTCTCTTATGAAATTTATCCGTACATTAGATAAAAACATGGAATTCCTAGAAATGGATCCAGAAATGGCACAACGTTATTTAAACGAAGGTTTCTCTGGTGGAGAGAAAAAACGTAACGAAATTCTTCAATTAATGATGATTGAGCCAAAAATCGCAATCTTAGATGAAATCGACTCAGGTCTTGATATCGATGCATTAAAAGTTGTATCTAAAGGTATTAACGAAATGCGCGGCGAAGAGTTCGGTTGCCTAATGATTACGCATTACCAACGTTTATTAAACTACATCACTCCAGACTTCGTTCACGTTATGATGAACGGTCGTATCGTTAAATCTGGTGGCCCTGAGCTTGCACAACGTCTAGAAGCTGAAGGTTACGACTGGATTAAAAAAGAATTAGGTATTGAAGACGAAACAACAGAGCAAGAAGCGTAAGAGAGGAGCATAAACATGACAATCGGTACATTACCTTTCGATCAAGAAACAATCCGTCAACGCGCAAGCGAAGTAAACGAAGCTGCTTGGTTGACTGAGTTCCGCTTACAAGCTCTTGCACAAGCAACTGAACTTCCAATGCCAACGCCTGATAAAACGAAAATTGACAAATGGGACTTTATCGGAAAAGGCGACGCTGCTAAGCAAGAGCCTGTAAGTTCTTTAACTGAACTTCCAGAAGCAGTGAAAAACTTAATCGATGAAAATAACAGCGTATTAGTGCAACGTACTGGTACAACTGCATTCGTTTCTTTAGCAGACGAAGCAAAAGAAAAAGGTGTTATTTTTACAGACATTGTAACAGCAGCAACTGAGCATGCTGAACTAGTACAAAAGTACTTAATGAAAGACGGCGTGAAAGTAGACGAGCATCGTCTAACTGCACTTCATGCTGCATTAATCAACGGTGGTGCATTCGTATATGTTCCGAAAAACGTTGTTCTTGAAACTCCACTTCAAGCTGTATTCTTAGTAGACGGCGAAGAAGCTAACGTATATAACCACGTACTATTCGTAGCTGATGCGAACAGTACTGCAACTTATGTAGAAAACTATGTTGCAAATGAAAATGCTAAAGGTATTGCAAATATCGTAGCAGAAGTAATCGTGGAACAAGGCGCACAAGTGAAATTCGGTGCGGTTGATCTATTAGCAAAAGACGTAACAACTTACGTTAACCGCCGCGGCGTTGTAGGACGCGACGGCCGTATTGATTGGGCTCTAGGCCTTATGAATGACGGAAACACAATTTCAGAGAACGTTACGAACTTAATGGGCGACGGTTCATATGCTGATACGAAAACAGTAACAATTGGCCGTGGTAACCAAACACAAAACTTTACAACTAAAGTTGTTCACTTCGGTAAACATTCTGAAGGTTGGATTTTAAAACACGGTGTACAAAAAGATAGTGCAACATCTATCTTTAACGGAATTGGTAAAATTGAACACGGTGCATCTAAATCAAATGCACAACAATCTTCTCGCGTTCTTATGTTAGATGAAAAAGCTCGCGGTGATGCAAACCCAATTCTTTTAATCGACGAAGATGATGTAATGGCAGGTCACGCAGCTTCAGTAGGTCGCGTAGATCCAGTCCAACTATACTACTTGATGAGCCGTGGTATTCCAAAACGCGAAGCAGAACGTTTAGTCATCCATGGATTCTTAGCACCTGTAGTTAATGAGCTTCCAATTGAAGGAGTAAAGGCACAGCTTGTTGAGGTAATTGAAAGGAAAGTTCGCTAATGAATATTCATGAAATACGCAAACAGTTTCCAATTCTTGATCAAAAAGTGAACGGCAAACAACTTGTTTATTTCGATAGTGCAGCAACTTCTCAAAAACCAATTCAAGTCATTGAAACGTTAGAACGTTACTATAAAGAATATAATTCTAACGTGCATCGCGGTGTTCATACGCTCGGTACGAAAGCTACCGACGCGTATGAAGGTGCACGTGAGAAAGTTCGCAAGTTTATCAATGCGAAATCAATGGAAGAGATTATTTTCACACGCGGAACGACAACTGCATTAAATACAGTAGCAGCTAGCTATGGTCTTGAAAATGTAAAAGAAGGCGATGAGATCGTTATTTCTTACATGGAGCACCATAGTAATATCATTCCGTGGCAACAAGTTGCGAAGAAAACTGGCGCAACTTTGAAATACCTTCCGCTTCAACCAGACGGTACGATCTCTTTAGAAGATGTTCGTCAAACTGTTACACCGAATACAAAAATCGTTTCTATTATGCAAGTATCAAACGTACTTGGAACGATTAACCCTGTAAAAGAAATCGGAGCAATCGCACACGAAAACGGCGCAATTATGGTCGTTGACGGTGCACAAAGTACACCTCACATGAAAGTGGATGTACAAGATTTAAACTGTGATTTCTATGCATTATCTGCTCATAAGATGTGCGGACCTACAGGTATCGGCGTATTATATGGTAAGAAAGAATTGCTAAACAATATGGAGCCAATTGAATTTGGTGGTGAAATGATTGATTTCGTAGATTTACAAGAATCTACTTGGAAAGAGCTTCCGTGGAAGTTTGAAGCAGGTACACCGATTATCGGTAATGCAATCGGACTTGGTGCGGCAATTGATTTCCTAGAAGAAATCGGTCTTCATAATATTGAAAAGCATGAGCATGAATTAGCGCAATACGCTTTAGAAAGACTATCAGAAGTAGATGGCGTTACAATTTATGGTCCAAAGCATCGCGCTGGTCTTGTTACATTTAATATTGAAGACGTACATCCTCACGATGTAGCGACTGTATTAGATGTAGAAGGCATTGCAGTTCGCGCAGGACATCACTGTGCACAACCGCTTATGAAGTGGCTAAAAGCTTCTTCAACAGCACGTGCGAGCTTCTATTTATATAATACAAAAGAAGAAATTGATACATTTGTTGACTCGCTAATCAAGACAAAGGAGTATTTCACAAATGTCATTTAATAATTTAGATACGTTATATCGTCAAGTTATTATGGATCATTATAAAAATCCTCGTAACCATGGCGTATTAGAAGATAGTGTTACCGTTAACTTGAACAATCCAACTTGCGGCGATCGTATTCAACTTACGATGAAAGTAGAAGAAGGTATTGTGCAAGAGGCGAAGTTTGAAGGCGAAGGATGTTCAATCTCAATGTCTTCAGCTTCAATGATGACACAAGCAGTAAAAGGTAAGAAAATTGAAGAAGCACTTCAGCTTTCGAAAATTTTCTCTGACATGATGCTAGGAAAAGAGTACGATGACAGCATCGATTTAGGAGATATTGAAGCATTACAAGGCGTATGCAAGTTCCCTGCACGTATTAAATGTGCAACATTAGCGTGGAAAGCGTTAGAAAAGGGCTTAAACGAAGATAAGTAATGTTAAAGGTTCCTAAAAACGAGGTTATCTAAGGAGGGACACACCAACATGGCGAAGCAACTGCCAGATATCGGCGATTATAAATATGGTTTCAAAGACAAAGACGTTTCGATTTTCCGTGCTGGACGCGGTTTAACAAAAGAAATCGTTGAAGAAATTTCACGTATGAAAGAAGAACCACAGTGGATGTTAGACTTCCGTTTAAAATCACTGGATAAGTTCTATGAAATGCCAATGCCACAATGGGGCGGCGACTTAAACGACTTAGATTTCGATGAAATTACGTACTACGTAAAACCATCTGAGAAATCTGAGAAGTCTTGGGATGAAGTACCTGATGAAATTAAAGCAACATTTGATAAATTAGGTATTCCAGAAGCTGAGCAAAAATATTTAGCTGGTGTATCTGCACAGTACGAATCTGAAGTTGTATACCACAACATGAAAGAAGACCTAGAAGCTCTAGGAATCGTCTTCAAAGATACAGATAGCGCATTAAAAGAGAACGAAGATATTTTCCGTGAACATTTCGGAAAAGTAATCCCACCAACAGACAACAAATTCTCTGCATTAAACTCTGCAGTTTGGTCTGGTGGATCATTCATCTACGTTCCAAAAGGTGTTAAAGTTGATACACCACTTCAAGCGTATTTCCGTATTAACTCTGAAAATATGGGACAATTCGAACGTACGCTTATCATTGTAGACGAAGGCGCACACGTACACTACGTAGAAGGTTGTACAGCACCTGTTTACACTACTAACTCACTTCACAGTGCGGTAGTAGAAATCATCATTAAAAAAGATGCTTATTGCCGTTATACAACAATCCAAAACTGGGCGAACAACGTATACAACCTAGTTACAAAACGTGCGGTTTGTGAAGAAAACGCAACGATGGAATGGATTGACGGTAACATCGGATCTAAATTAACGATGAAATACCCAGCAGTTATCTTAAAAGGCGAAGGCGCTCGTGGTTTAACATTATCTATCGCGATTGCTGGTAAAGGCCAACACCAAGATGCTGGTGCGAAAATGATTCACTTAGCACCAAACACGTCTTCAACAATCGTTTCTAAATCGATTGCGAAGCATGGTGGTAAAGTAACTTACCGTGGTATCGTACACTTCGGACCAAAAGCGAAAAACTCTCGCTCTAACATCGAGTGTGACACGTTAATCATGGATAACCAATCTACATCTGATACAATTCCTTACAACGAAATCAAAAACGATTACGTTTCACTTGAGCACGAAGCGAAAGTATCTAAAGTATCAGAAGAACAATTATTCTACCTAATGAGCCGTGGTATTTCTGAGCAAGAAGCTACAGAAATGATCGTAATGGGCTTCATTGAACCATTCACTCGCGAACTTCCAATGGAATACGCAGTTGAAATGAACCGCCTAATCAAGTTTGAGATGGAAGGTTCTATTGGTTAAATAGAAATGCGGAGCCGACTGTTCAGACCCGTTGGCTAAGGTTCTTTCGCACAGAAGATGCTTTTTATCTTCTCGTGCGGAAGGTTCTTAGACATGAGGGGCTAGGAGGCAAAGCTGGATAATATATGCATGAAGAAAGCGCCCTGCACAGCAGGGCGCTTTTTTGTTTTGCGGATTTGTCTTGGCTTGGGAGAGGATACCCGGGTGGGTGTTCAGTTAAATATATCAGCGATTTTTCAAATATATCGACCATAACTCGGAATATATCAGCGATTATTTCAATATATCGACGATTCGACAAGGGATATCGACTTATCAACAAATTACGACATAGCAAGAGGAACGAATACCCCGCACCCTTCAAACAGGAAAGGAGCATTTATACATAAAGAGGGCGACTGGAAGTAATTTAGATTAAAATAATGACAAATGCAGCAAAGAACTTATGGGAAAATCCCCACGGCTAACTTTCTGACAAATCCCCGCTCTACCAACTAATCCCCACACTGGCAAAAATAAAGTTTCTCTTATAAAAAGGACAATCTTTTGCTTTTTCTCACAATGCGAGTACAATGTAAAATAGCAAGAAAAGACGAAAAGTATTTACAGGATTATTGTGTGCGCATAGCGTAAATGGCAGTAAGGAACTGAGAGGAGGTTTTTTCTCTGAATACAAATAAAGAAACAATCATCCACCTTTATCATACAAACGATATACATAGTCATTTTGAAAATTGGCCGCAAATTTCTCGGTTTGTTCTAGGGGAGAAAAAGCGAAGACAGGAAGCGGGAGAGACTGTTTTGACGGTTGATATCGGCGATCATGTGGATCGTTTTCATAGTATTTCGGAAGCGACGAATGGACTTGGGAATACGAAGCTTTTGAATGAGGCGTTATATGATTATGTAACGATCGGAAATAATGAAGGAATTACGTTAGCGAAGGAGCATTTGAATCGGCTCTATGATGATGCTGGATTTGAAATACTTGTCGCAAATTTATTTGAAAAAGAAGGGGTACGTCCGTCATGGGCAAGGCCTTATAAATTGCATACAACGACGGATGGGATTACCATTGCTTTTATCGGATTAACGGTAGCTTATCCAGAGTTTTATCAGATGCTCGATTGGCATATTGAAGATCCCATTATTCATTTAGAGTCTATTTTAGAAGAAGTGAAAGATGAGGCTCATATTACGGTTGTCCTTTCTCACCTTGGAAAAAGTATGGATGAGTATATGGCAGAGCATTATGATATAGATGTTATTTTAGGAGCACATACGCATCATTTATTTGAGCGTGGTATTCTACTGAATAATACTTTACTTTGTTGTTGTGAAAAGTGGGGACGTTACGTTGGTCACGTGCAGCTTACTGTGGATATCGAGATGAAGAAATTGCTGAAAAAAGACGGTAGAGCGATTAAGACGGAACGGTTAGGTGCTTATAGCAAGCCGTTATCCACAATTGAAATACTGCAGGAAGAAAGTGAGCATATAATGGCAGAGTCTGTCGTTCATTTAAAAGAGTCATTACCGGTTGATTGGTTTCAGGAGACGCCGTTTTCTCACATGTTAGCAAGTGCGCTGAAAACATGGTGCAATGCAGAGATTGGCATGGTGAACGCTGGTGTACTTCTTGAAGGGTTAGAAGAGGGTGTTGTAACGCGCGGAGATATTCACAGAATTTGTCCACATCCAATTAATCCGTGTGCTTTGAAAGTTCCAGGAAAGATATTAAGAGAAGTTATTTTGAAAGCACGTAAGCCGAATATGGAGAATCTTGAGGTGAAAGGATTCGGATTTCGGGGAAAAGTGATGGGGAAAATGATTTACGCTGGTGTAGAAGTCATTCCAGATACGATTCCCGGGAATAAAATTTTACTCGAAGATGTATTAATTAACGGGGAATCGCTGGAATTAGATCGTATATATACAGTAGGAACGATTGATATGTTTACATTTGGCTACTTATACCCAGAGCTATCCACACTTTCTGACAAACAATATTATATGCCAGAACTACTTAGAGATGTGTTAACAGATATGTTAATAACTTATACATCTTCCGTTAAACTATAGGCTAGTTAACTTGTAACACTCATTTTTCTCTTGTCATACAGATAAGAAAGAGAGGAGTGTGAACTATGGTTAATGTGGAGCCAATTATAATTGATAATTATACGTTTATTGCAGTTATCGTGAAACTTCCAAAGACGAATTTGCTAGCTGTAATGAGCGATAAAGGATATATTATGTGTGGTGCATTAGATGTAGGTCTTTTAAATGAGAAATTAGGTGATCGAGGAATTATTGCTGGCCGTGCGGTTGGTGTAAGAACGATTGAACAACTTCTTGAAGCGCCACTAGAATCGGTAACGACTGGAGCTGAAGCATTAGGCATTCCAGCAGGTACGATTGGAAAAGAAGCATTATTAAAAATGAGATAAGCATATATCGTCCCTCCTTCTTGCATAGAAATGATATAAGAAGGAGGTTTTTTTATGAGTATATTTCGCTCGAAAAACTCGCGGTTTCGAAGGGGACCTATTGCCTTTCGGTATATACTGCTTATGTCGTTTATTCTTTTTGTTATATTACTTACGCAAGGGTTGTGGATTGTGAATAATAATATTCAGCCGACCTTAATTAAATATGGGGAAGTAGAGACACATAAAATGGCGACGGCAATTATGACGAAGGCAGTAAAGGATCGAATTAATGAAGGATTCGATGTAGATTCATTAATGAAAGTACAGAATGATAAAAACGGAAAAGTATCCACAATTAATTTAAATACAAAGCAAGTAAATGAAATCGTAACATCAACGACCACATACATAGAAAAATATTTGCAGCAAGTAGAACAAGGGAAGTTGAAGGAGCTAGGTATTGCTGAAAAAAACGGCGCGACTATGGCAGTTCCTTTTGGGCGTGTAACTGATAATGCACTTCTTGGTAATATAGGACCAGATATTCCGATTCATTTCACGCCAGTTGGACATGTGAATACAGATATTAAACAAAAAATTGAGCCGCATGGGATTAATACTACAGCGATTCAAATTGTTATGGAAATGGAAGTAACATTGCAAGTGATTATTCCATTTCATACGAAAGAGATAAAGGTGAAACAAAATGTTCCGATTGCGACGCGTATCGTTCAAGGGGAAGTGCCTACGTATTATGGAAGCGGAAGTGTTGCTGTACCTGATAAAAAGAAAACAGATAGTTAGTTGTAAATAAAGTGAAACCCGGCTCAGTCAGACTTTTACTGGATAAAAAATAACCGTAGCAATGCAGCTACGGTTATCGTTTTGTATTTGCTCGTTCTTTGCGCTCCCAAAGGCTTAAATGCATGTATGGATCGAAGGCCCATTCTGTATAGCCATTGTCTTTATACATGCCAAAATGTAAGTGGGGCGGAAATTTTCCGGCTGTACCAGGAGGTCCATAACCAGTGCTACCAACAAATCCCAGTACTTTTCCTGGCTCAACAATTTGTCCAAGCTGTATTTCTTTTGAAAACCCGCCTAAATGAGCGTAATAATGGTAATTGTTATGAAGGTCGCGAATACCGATGCGCCATCCACCAAGGCGGTTCCAACCTTTCGTTTCAATAATGCCATAGCAAGTCGATCTTACTGGCACGCCATATCCGGCAAAAATATCGGTTCCTTCATGAATCCTTCTGCCGCCAAAACTTCTTCCAGCGCCGAAAGTACTACGGTAGCTATGGTCACTACGGATCGGAAGAGGAAAAGCATTTCCTTCTAAATTAATACGTCCATAATGTTTATAAATTTGGGCGTATTCGCTAATTAAATCAACTGTTTTGGCACGTCTATAATATTCCCAGAGCATAATTTTAATACGGTCTTCTGACGTTCCTTGTTTCCTTAAAATAGTCGCTGCGGTATGCAGAAGATCACGGTCGCTATTTGCATTTGCAAATCCATCTTTGTCACCATCTAAACCTATTCCGCCAAATAGAGAAATTGTATGGGGAAGAGTATCGTTACTATTAATAGGTCCAGCCCATATTTCTGGTTTGAAATAAAGGGAAATGATGGCATCTGGTTTTTTCGGAATATCTTTTCTTACGCTCCGTATATTTCTTTCATATTGATCCATTGCAGCTAAGTAATACCATGGAATGCCTGAAGACTGCTCGGTTTCTTTATATAGTGCCATGCGCTTTTCGTATATGCTTTGCTGATTATCTTCACCGTAAGCGATGTTTTGGTGGAGAAGAAAACAAATAGAAAGCAAAAGAGAAATTTTTCGAAGCATGAAATAGACTCCTTTCACAACATCACTCTTTTTAGTGTGGGATATACGGAGTATTTCATTATAGGGAACGATTGGAAAAAATCTTAGAATCTTCATTTGAGCAAATCGCTTTCATACGTTAGAATAGATATGTTACATTGAAAGAAGCGAACACGGTAAACTATTTCATATTGTGCGGAGTTGATAACCATGACAAAACAAACAGAATATAAGCGCAAGCCCGAATGGTTGAAAATTAAGTTAAACACGAATGAAAACTATACAGGCTTAAAGAAAATGATGCGTTCTAAAAATCTTCATACCGTTTGTGAGGAAGCAAAATGTCCGAATATTCATGAATGCTGGGCTGTAAGAAAAACAGCAACATTTATGATTTTAGGTGCGGTTTGTACACGTGCTTGTCGTTTTTGTGCGGTTAAAACAGGCTTACCAACTGAGCTTGATTTACAAGAACCAGAACGCGTGGCAGATTCAGTAGTACAAATGGGCTTAAAGCACGTTGTTATAACAGCGGTTGCACGTGATGATTTAAAAGACGGCGGAGCAGCTGTTTTTGCTGAAACAGTACGCGCTGTACGTCGTAAAAATCCATTTACGTCAATCGAAGTATTACCATCTGATATGGGTGGAGTAGAAGAAAACTTAAAAATGTTAATGGATGCAAAACCAGATATTTTAAACCATAACATTGAAACAGTACGTCGATTATCTGACCGAGTTCGCGCTAGAGCAAAATATGAACGTTCATTAGAGTTTTTACGTCGAGCGAAAGAAATGCAGCCTGATATTCCAACTAAATCGAGCATTATGGTGGGCTTAGGTGAAACGAGAGAAGATTTAATTGAAGCAATGGATGACTTACGTGCAAACAATGTGGATATTTTAACTCTTGGGCAATACCTACAACCATCTAAGAAGCACTTACCAGTTCTTAAATATTACCCACCAGCAGAATTTGCAGAGCTTAAAGAAATTGCACTTAGCAAAGGATTTAGCCACTGTGAAGCTGGCCCACTTGTGCGTTCTTCTTACCATGCGGACGAGCAAGTACGTTCTGCAAAAGAAAAAACAGCAGAAGCTAAATAATGAAAAAAGAGAGCTAACGATTAGCTCTCTTTTTGTTTATACTCTAAAACGGTATTTGGACATGTTAATAAAATCTTTTTTAATTCTTCTGTGGATAATTCAATTGTAAATTCAGGTACACCAGGTGTAATTAAAATTTTATCGTACGTATAAATAGCGTTATCCACAATAATTGTTACATCGTGTGAATATCCGAAAGGAGCCACACATCCCGGCGTACAACCAGTTTTGTCTCGCAGTTCATCAGGAGAACAGAGAGATAAGCGTTCTCCTGTTAGTTCTTTCATTTCTCCCCGGTTGAGTCTTGTGCCCTCTAACGTAAAAAATACGTAATAATCTCCAGACTTTGATTTTAAAAATAAGCTTTTACTTGGAGTGCCTTGTAA
Source organism: Bacillus cereus group sp. MYBK15-3 (assembly GCF_051916765.1). Taxonomy (NCBI): domain Bacteria; kingdom Bacillati; phylum Bacillota; class Bacilli; order Caryophanales; family Bacillaceae; genus Bacillus; species Bacillus cereus group sp. MYBK15-3. The sequence goes on along the minus strand of NZ_JBQAHG010000005.1, from coordinate 74,622 downwards.
GCCGAGTCTCTCACGTACAATCCGATCTGTCTCATAATCGAGTACTGGTTCGTGTTCAAATTTTTCATAAGAAACATTTGTTTTATGTAGTAGAGCAAGTACATCTTCGTACATATGGAGTGATACCCCTTTCTATTATTAGTACAGTTTCTTCTCGTGGCGTCAACTGAATGTTTTGGAAAGGGATATTACTTGGACGATGCTTCCCATAAGCGTTTTATGATACATTGTTCGTCGATTGTAATTTCGTAAATATCAGGATTCGTTAAAGTTCTCCATTCATTAAAGCCAATCGTATGATCAAAATGCTTTAAAATGAGCGTAAGTAAATTGCCATGTGTAACAAGTAGTGTTGTCGTATGGTTTAATTGTAAAACGTCTTGAATAAGCGATATGGCACGGTCTGTTGCTTGTTTTGTTGACTCTCCGCCTGAAAAGGCAATATCTATATTTGTAAAAGTAGATTCTAGTTTTTGCATCCAATCATCCATTGGAACGTTGCTCAATATGCGTTCAGTTAATCGTTCATCTTCTTGGATAGATAAGTTAGCTTGGAGCGCATAGGGCCGAATGGAATCGATAGCTCGGACAAATGGGCTTGAAATAATATGATCGATTTGTAGATGATTTTCTAAGAGGAATGTAGCAAGGGTATTTGCTTGGTCTTTTCCATCGGTCGTTAATTCAGCATCACGTTTTTGCCCAGTTGCTGAACAATGTCGTATTACAATAATTTTCTTCATAATTCATCCCCATCTTTCAAGTTGACGCTATATACTTCGACAAATGTGGAAATAATTCCTTTTTCTTGTAAAACGGCATATGGATTTAAATATGTGGAAAAGTAATGTGGATAATGAACATTTGAGGTGCAATCATGAATAAAATGATATGTATTGTAGTTAGTCTTTGTTTTTTTATACACTTGTCCACAACTTATGCAGAGTCGAATCAAAAAGTAAATTATCCAAGCAATCGAAATAAGTCATTTGTGAGTGAGGATATTTTTTATAAACAGTTAGATAAGAAAATCTATAAAGAATACAATAATGCAGCATATAGTGTTCGAAAAAAATCTTATTTAAAGAAGTGCCCGATGAAGAATTTTCTTTCCTACAAAAAACAGCCGTGGGTTGTCGGAGTAGTGTGATGCTTCAAGATTTTTTTGTTCATCCTGATCGCCAAGTTTATTTTTTTGCTTCCTTTTCTCAAAATGAAGTAGAAGAGTTTCATAAATATATCGTTATAGATGCAGAAACAAAGAGGGAGCTGCAAGAAGGAAAAAGCTATCAACATTGCGACAATCCATAAAAAATAAACCACCAATCGGTGGTTTATTTTTTACTCCGGTACACTCATTAATTTCTCTTTCATTTTGCGAATAAGAACGACAGCGCCAATTGTACAAAGAAGTGTAATTCCTTCTGCAACGAAGATATTGATTGTTTTTGTTTGGTAAAGTGCCGCGAAAAAGTCTACAAATGCGTGGAATAGTATAGCGTATACTAGGAAGATATATTTCTTCTGTTTTACTGCGTATAAAACAAGCATTGTAAAGGCAATTTGAAGCACGAGTGCCATAATTCTTTCTAAGCTACCAAGGAAGTATAAGTAGGCAGGTTGCTGAATTAACATGTCCTGTAAAATGCTCAGCTCGGGTTTTTGTTCAATCAGTCGAGCGAAGCTACCATCGTTAATAGAATTAGCAAAGATTAATGCTTGTAATGCAGAAAAACCGCCAATTAAAATAGATTCAATTCCGCCGTGACCAATTCCATAAGCGAAGCCATCTTTATATTCTAGATATTTTTTTAGTAAGAAGAAGAAGGCAACGAAGCGTCCTAATTCTTCAAAAATACCAGCAGTCAATCCGCCATAAATTGCGAAGACAAACGGATTTTCTAAAAATGGAGCGATTGTTGGATTACCGCGCATAAATAGGTGGAATGGTGTTTCAAGAATTTGGGTAAATCCGATAAAGATAAGAACACCAATGCCGACTACTTTCCAATTCATATTATATTTTTTACGGAAATAAACGAGTACAATAATTGGGACCAGAATCGAGACAATGAGTTGAAAGATGATGCTGGCAATTACAGTATTTGAAACCATACTTTCACCGCTTTCTAATATATGTACATAACTATTATGCATGAAATATAGGAGAGATGAAACTTTTTAAGATAAAATGAATTTACTTATTGACTCTAACGTTGCGTCATACTTTATCGTATGTACTAAGGGGGAGATACAAATGACAATGAGAGTAAAAGAAGTAGCTGATTTAGTTGGAATTAGTGTGCGCACACTGCATCATTATGATGAAATTGGGTTGTTAACCCCAGACGAGACGACAGAGTCTGGATATCGTCTGTATTCCAATGAAAATTTAGAGACATTGCAGCAAATTTTGTTTTTTAAAGAACTAGGCTTCCCTTTGAAAAAGATTAAAGAGATTATCATGAGTCCATCATTTGATCGCAAAGAGGCACTACAGCTTCATAAGAAAATGCTTCTTGAAAAGCGTGCCAGGTTAGATAAAGTGATTGCGACGATTGATAAAACAATTCAGCATACAAAAGGAGAGATTGAAATGACGAACAAAGAGAAATTTGAAGGATTCGATTTCAGCCATAACCCATATGAAGAAGAAGCACGGGAAAAATGGGGAGACGCAGCTGTAGATAAAGCGAACGAATATGCAAAAGGTATGTCAAAAGAGAACCAAGAGGAGTTTAATGCTATTTATAGAAATTTAGCAGCGCTTAGACACGGAGCACCAGATTCTAAAGAGGCACAAGAAGCAATTGGAGTGTGGTACGATTACTTGCAAAACTTCGGTGCATATTCATTAGATGCTTTTAAAGGACTCGGTCAAATGTACGTCGCTGATGAGCGCTTCACGAAAAATATCGATAAGTTTGGTGAGGGGTTAGCGCAATTTATGTGTGATGCGATGGAGGTTTATGCGGATCGTAATAAAAATTAAAAAGTAAAACAGGTGGAGATTTTCTCCACCTGTTTTACTTTTTAATCATATCATTCAAAGTCTGATCTCCCGTATTGTTCAAATGAGGATTTTTACTCATTTCACGTTTTAGCATATCGAGGCTTTGCGTATATTCTGTATCATTTAATGCGCCAGATTGAAGACCTTGAATTTGGGAAATCAACTTTTGGTCTGTTGATACATATCCTTTATAATAGCGAGGGACGATGGACAAAGCAGCTCTATATACTTGATCTGCTACGAGTTTTGGATCCGTTGTGTTTGCACGGTATACAACAAATACTTCATCATCGGTAACGAGCGTAGCAGCGTTTGTAACGTCAGGAAGTTTGACTGTCATACTTGTAATCATTTCAGCAACTTTCTCACGGTTAATGGCTCCTACTTGTTTGTTAGATACTTCATGCTTTTGTTTAGATGAATAGCCGACCCTTGTGAGCCGTGTATTTGTATTTTCCGTATGATACATGTCGTTTTTATTGGAAACAAGAACACGGCTTCCTTCTTCACGTTCCATTTCAGCTTTGTTCGCTGATTGGCAGCCTGCAAATAAGGAAATAGTGAGAAGGGAAAGTAAAATTTGTTTTTTCACGATGTATCACCTCCTTCTCCATAGCATGTACTAATTTGCAATTTTTTGTATTTGAAATTGTTGGTTGTTATGCTTTGTGATACGATAAAAAGAAGAATGCTTAGAGAGGAAGTTAATGATGGAGCAAAAGCAAGAAATTCATGCTACGGTGAGCATTAATAATGTTCAGTACGAAGTAATTAAAAACTTTCGTGACGGTTTTAGTGAAGAAGCATTTAAAGAGCGCTATGCAGAAATTTTAAATAAATATGATTATATCGTTGGAGACTGGGGATATGAGCAACTTAGATTGCGCGGATTCTTTGATGATAGTAACCAGCGTGCGACATATGATACGAAAATTAGTACGTTAACGGAGTATTTATACGAGTACTGTAACTTCGGTTGCGCACACTTCGTATTACGAAAAATGAAGAAATAAAAAAATCCTCTTACGATTGTAAGAGGATTTTTTGCATTATAAACAAATCGAGATATAATCTCCTTCAGATAGTATTGTATTTGGTTTCATTTGTTGTCCGTTCAATTGAATATCTCCGTTTTTAATTTTATCCACAATGAGTGTACGGCTCCAGTCGGAAATATATGTGGATAAGGCTTTATCCATTCGGTGGGAACCGAAAACGATATCTAATACAATTGTAATTTCAGCTACGCCACTTTCTTTATGCTGTGTAATGGAAATGGTAGTAGTTGTTTCGGTTTGATCTTGCTGAGGCATATCGACTGTTTCCACATGATCAGTAAATGATTTATAAATACGAAGTTTTTGATTCCACGTATGATCTTTCGGACATTTATAAATGGCAAAGCGATATATGTTTTTTCCGTTGGCGTTATGCCTACGAATATTTGTGTCAGTAAATAGGGTAGTGCGTCTGCAATTTTTACAATACTTTTCGATTGTGTTTTGTTCATTTTCATATAAACTCCAAGAAAGTTGTACTTTCTGCATTTTCCTTCACCTCTTATAGTAGTGGCAAAGGAACGTAATACAGCTATTTGGATGTCTTGTAGTATGAAGACATGAGAAAAAGACAAAAATAAAAGGAGGTTCCCTTAGGAACCTCCGTAAACATCATACTACAGATGCGTTACGTTCCTTTGTAATGGGAATGGGCAGACTACTCCCTTGAAAAAGCGTGGTGCTTTTTTGAGAGTAATGCTATCCAATTGCTGGTCCATTACAAAGTAAATGTTGGCATACGTAGATAACGTCCTTTCTATCCAAATAGATTTATTCTTAATTATAACATATTAGTTTGAAAATTAAAAATACTTATAATGAAAAAACACCAGCTGTTTTAGCTGGTGCCTAAGATAAATTATATAAGTTCAAATAAAAATGAGCGTAGTTCTTCTGCAATTTCTTCAGTCATAGAAAATGCGTGCTCTAAGTAGCCTGGTTCGTTTAAATCGTCAGCGCCGATGATTGCAAATTTATTGCGCTGCATATCAAGGACAATTGTTTTACCGTAATGACGATCAGAGTATAAAAGCGCTAAATCGTGACGCTCATTTTCTCCCATAAAGCTAACGAAACGCGTTTTTGTAGCGACAGTATCGTCGTACAGAAAGAAACGTTCTTCCATACACATGGCTCCTTTATTAAATATCTAAGTTTAAGTGTGGCTTATGATCTAAATGGTGATGCGTTTTAATGAATCGTACTGTTCTTGTTTTGTAACGCATTACGATAGAATATGTTTCAGCTAAATCTCCACCAAGGAATTTAACACCGTCTAATAACTCACCAGCAGATACACCAGTTGCTGAGAAGATTGCATCATCCCCAGATACTAAGTCATCTAACATAAGAAGTTGACGAGGATCTTCTAATCCCATTTCACGACAACGAGCTTCTTCTTCCTCGTTCATTGGAACTAAACGAGCTTGCATTTCACCTTCAAGGCATTTTAATGCTGCTGCAGAAATAACACCTTCTGGAGCTCCGCCAATACCTACGAATAAGTCGATACCCGTTCCAGGTAGTGCTGTTGCGATTGACGCACCAACATCACCGTCACCAAATAATTTTACGCGTGCACCTTTTGCACGAACACGGTCAATAATATCTTGATGACGTTCACGTTCTTGAACGATAACTGTTAGATCGCGAATCTTTTTATTGTTAGCTTCTGCTACAATTTCAATTGTTTTTTCAATTGGATCATCTAAGCTAATTTTACCAGCTGCTTTTGGACCAACCGCGATTTTTTCCATGTACATATCAGGAGCATGAAGAAGGTTCCCTTTGTCTGCGATTGCAATAACTGCCATTGCATTTGCAAGACCTTTTGCAACGATGTTTGTACCTTCTAATGGGTCAACGGCGATGTCTACTTCTGGACCGTTACCTGTTCCTAGTTCTTCACCAATATACAGCATCGGTGCTTCATCAAGTTCTCCTTCACCAATTACAACTGTACCTGCCATGTTTACTGAATCAAACATATCACGCATTGCTGTAGTTGCTGCATCATCTGCTTCGTTTTTCTTTCCGCGGCCCATCCACTGTGCGGATGCTAATGCTGCTGCTTCTGTTACACGGACAATTTCTAGTGCGAGTTCACGTTCCAAGATTCCATTCCTCCAATTTCAAAAATCATACAAATATAACTATAACAAATAACGGAGAAAAGGTGAATTCGAAAAATTGTCGATTTTTTCAGAAGAAAGCGTTACAATTAAAATGTAAATGCTTTAATTTCCAGGTAGGTGACATTCATGTATTTTGTAGACAGAAAGAAAATAGAACAAATGCTAGTATGTTTAGAACGAGCAACAAGTACATTTCAAGAGAAAAAGATATATGAAACCGAGTTTGAATTTTACGCATTAGAGCGCATAGCCCATCTTATTATTGATACTGTATTAGATGCCGGGAATGCGATGATTGATGGATTTATTATGCGCGATCCAGGAAGCTATGAAGATATTATTGATATTTTAATGGACGAGCGAGTGATAAGTGAAGAAGATGGACAAGGGATGAAAGAAATTATCCTTCTTCGAAAAATGCTTACACAAGACTATATTCAAATGAATCATGATGAATTATATAAGACGATTCAAAAACATATTGCAGTGGTAGAGAAATACCCAGCAAATGTTCGCAGTTATTTAGAAAAGGAATTAGGACCTGTATCTGCATTTGTACCAGAATAATTATGCTTATAAGATCCCCAGAGAATGCCTTTTGGGGATCTTATATTGTATGTGAGAAAGAAAAGGGAGAAGGGTGAAGTATGGGGGAAGCACGTACTACGAAAGACGAAATTGTACAATTGTTGAAAGTAAAGGGAGAGCACACGGTAGCGGAACTAGCTGACGTTTTAGAGATTACAGAAATGGCGATCCGAAGACATTTAAGTAATCTTGAGAAAGACGGACTTATTTATTCTAAGATGGTAAGGCAACATGTCGGAAGACCAACTTATTTGTATGGATTAAGTGAAAAGGGAGAAGATACATTCCCGAAAGAGTATAAGCAATTTGCGATTGATATGCTAGAAGATTTAGCTCGAATGGGTGATGAAAAAATACTTCGTTACGTTTTAAAAGAAAGAACGAAGCGAATGGAAGAACAGTTACAAAAGAGAGTGAGTAATCAAAAGAATTTAGCATATAAAGTGCAAGAGATAGCAGCTATGCAAGAGAAAAACGGTTATATGGTTCAAATAAAGAGAGATGGAGAGAATTCTTTCGTAATTGAAAAACAAAACTGTCCGTTAAAGGAAATTGCAGAGAGATTCCCGCAAGTATGTAAAGATGAAAAAGAGATGTATAAGCGTTTATTTGCAGGAGCAGATGTAAAGACGTTAGCAAATATGTGTGAGGGCGATTGTAGTTGTTCTTACCAAGTAAAAGAGAAAAAATGAACGTTATGGGGCGCTTTTAGGTAAAGCGTTTTTTTCTTTGGAAAAAGCGGGTAATATAAGAGTGGTATGATAAGGTGAGAACGTTAGCATAGAAGGAGAGACATAATCGATGTATAAAGGTTACTTAATTGACTTAGACGGTACGATGTATCGCGGAGAAGAACAAATTGAAGAGGCAAGCGACTTCGTAAAAGCATTAGGAGAGCGCGGCATTCCTTATTTATTCGTTACGAATAACTCAACGCGTAAACCAGAACAAGTGGCAGAAAAACTTGTTCGTTTCGATATTCCAGCGAAAGCAGAGCAAGTATTCACAACGAGTATGGCGACTGCGAACTTCATTTATGAACGTAAACAAGACGCAACTGTATATATGATTGGTGAAGAAGGCTTACACGATGCACTTGTGGAAAAAGGATTTGAACTTGTGGATGAAAATCCTGATTTCGTTGTTGTTGGTTTAGATCGTGACATCACATATGAAAAGTTAGCAAAAGCGTGTCTTGCTGTGCGTAACGGCGCAACGTTTATTTCCACAAATGGAGACATTGCCATTCCGACTGAGCGCGGATTATTACCAGGTAACGGCTCATTAACATCAGTTGTAGCAGTATCAACAGGTGTGGATCCAATCTTTATCGGAAAACCAGAATCAATCATTATGGAACAAGCTTTAAAAGTACTTGGCATAGAAAAAAATGAAGCATTAATGGTTGGGGATAACTACGATACAGACATTTTAGCAGGAATAAATGCTGGCATGCATACCCTTCTTGTCCACACTGGAGTCACAACTGTGGAGAAGTTAACAGAATACGAAGTACAACCAACGCAAGTTGTGCATAACTTGACGGAGTGGATTGAGAAGATGTAATGAAGAAAGCTGTTCCAAACTTTGGAACAGCTTTTTTTCTAATATTTGCGGGCAGTCCGATTGGTGTGGGCTAACATTCAGTTGTGACTAGTGTCGATTTTTGTCGGTAAGTCGATATATTTGAAAAATCGCCGATATAATCTGAGTTGCGCCGATATATTTAGAAAATCGCTGATATAATCTGAGTTGCGCTGATATATTAAAAAAATCGCTGATATAATTTTATTAAAAAGCACGATTCACAACGTCTTTAACCTCTTCAAGATATTGCTTACGCACACTGTTATCCACAGAAGGAACACTTGTATAGAATGTATGCTCAATTGTTTCAATACCTGTGAATTCAAAAATACCAACATCCGCTGTTTTCTTCATTGCATCAAACATGCCGCCTGCTGTGTATGCCTCTTTCGTATTACCCATTGTAGATAATAACAATCCTTTTTTACCGCTTAATAACTTTTCAATACCGTTTTCACCGTAAGCATAAGCAAATCCATGGCTAAACACACGGTCAACGTATCCTTTTAAAATAGCAGGAAGTCCCGCCCACCAAACTGGATAAATAAATGTAATGCTGTCAGCCCAAGAGATATGTTCTTGTTCTTCTTTAATATCTTCTGGTGTATTTCCTTTAGAAAATGAGATGAAATCGGAAGCGCCTAATACTGGATTAAAGTTTAATTCGTATAGATCGCGAACGCGTACTTTGTGACCTTTTCCTTCTAATTCACTTTTTACCGTTTCTAAAATCGCATGGTTGAAGCTTTCTGTATTCGGGTGTGCATAAACGATTACATGTTTCATTTTTCTTCCTCCTATTTGTGGATATGTGAATAGTTATTTGTATATCTGTAACTATTATGGTTACTACCTTTATAGAAGTCAAGTAATACATATGTATGTATAAAAAGACGCCCGAAAATCGCCTTTTTATACCCCGCTCATACAAAGTACAAAAAAGACAAATAAAATAATGACAATACCAATGCCGAAGTTAAATACGAGAGTACTATCCATATATGTAGCCTCCTTGTTTGAAAGTAAAAAGCACTCTAGTTAAGAGTGCTTTTTTATTTTGAATCTACTTTATAACTTTTAGAAAGTGATTCATGCGTGTAATGATTTACATTATTTTATGTATTTATACTTTGAAATGAGTAAGTCCTTGTTGGATATAGAAAAAAAGACACTCGTGGAGTGTCTTTTAAGATGACAAAATGTGCCAATTGCTTGAGGTTGATAAGACGCTAATTTCCGTGTTAACGCCTTTTCTTTAATCAAGAAGTGTAGCAACAGCGATTCAAATAGATTGTACCATTTGTTTAATTGTGGTGCGTATGCAATTGTGCATATTATGATCATGAGGTAGGTAATGAACTGTGAATAATTTGAAGTGATTTATTTACGATTTCTTCTGCGGCATATATGCCGATTGCGTCTGTTTTTAAAATATGAGGTTGTAAGTTATCATGCATTGCCCCTAACTCACCATGAAGTGGTGCGAAGGCATGGTTCGCCTTTTCAAGCATGCATAAATCAAGTAAAGAATCCCCAGCTGTAATAATCGTATCTATTTGCAAAATTTCTTTTATATATTGCACGGCGTCCCATTTGTTAATTGGTTTTGGTACAAAGTATAGCTTTCTACCTTGAAGTGAATGATTCCAGCCTTGTTTGCCTAACCAGGAAGTGAAGGATGATAATTCATCATAAGGAATGTTCTCCCGTTTAATAATGCAATAATGGAATAGATCATCAGCTGTTTTTTGTGATATAACCCAATCTTTATGAGCTATTTGTCCAAATTCCTTTAGTATGTCGTTTCCCTCTATACATTCAAACGATAGTCTTTCTTTTACTATCCTGTTCCAAGTACCATCTTGTTTACCGTTATGAAGGATATTACCGCCGTTACTTGTAATGGCGTATTCGGGAATGATTTCGTCTTGGAATAAAGAAATACGCTGAAACTGCTCAATAGTTCTTGTTGTAACTGGGATGAAATGTGAGTGCAGTTGCAATTTTTTTAGTAGTGAAATGGTTTTATGTGATATGAAAGAAATTTCTTTCCCATCTAAAGTTTCAATGAGTTGAATTGATTCATCTTCTATAGGGGCACGAAACGATTTCCGGGAATAAATAAGCGTCTGATCAAGATCACTGGCGAAAATCATATCGTTTCCCCCTTAAGAGGCTTAATGAGCCCGCAACATGAATAAGCCATATTCTCATAGATTTCAATAGGGACATTCTTTTCTTTAGCAAGAAGTAAAATATGCTTTAAATCGGGATTGTTTTGCTTACGTATTAAAATTTTCCACGGTATTCTCCGGAGTAATACGCGAGTTGTTTCACCGACTCCTGGTTTGATTAAGTTAATATCGTCAATTTCAAAGTGATTTTGGATAGACTGTATATCTTTTAATCCTTGCCAAGAGGGATCAGTGTAAGTTGAAGTAATATAACGTAATTGATTATCTATATGAGAATGAACAGAAGGGAATAAATCTGTTACCTCATCAATGAATAAATTTGATAAGTCTTCTTGTTCTAGCTCTTTATAATATTTAACACCATGAAAATCATTTGGACCGATATAGGTGTCATTTAGTACAGTGCGGCTAATGAGTCCAGAGACTGTTGCATTTAAGCAAGCGCTAGGAATAAGAAAATCTTCACGTGTACCGTAAATTGAAGTACAGTAACCGGGATCAGCAAGCACAGCCATACAATGAGAAATGTGTGTATTATTTCGTTCGTTAAATGTGTGTACTGCATATTCTAATTCTTTTTTTATTGCACCTTTTCCAGTCCACCCATCAATGAATTGAATTGTTTCTTTAGGGTGATGTTCCAAAATATAATGGAGTGCATTTTCATCAATACCGCGTCCGCGAACAATAGAAATACAATAGTGAGGTACATCAAGGTTGTATTGATAGCGTATGTAGCGTTTGATAAGAATGCCAATAGGTGTACCAGCACGAGCTAATGAAACGAGGACAAGGTTAGTTCCTTTAGTTTGTATAATCTGTTCGGCGACAACTCCAACAGCGATGGCTAGTTTGTGTTTGTATTGTTGCAGGGAAGAAAAGAATAAATCCATATACGCTTTAGAGGGTTTATATTCCATTGGTAACATTTCGGAATAATGTGTGCCAGCTTGAATTGCTTGTTCTCTAGTTTCCGTGGAACTTTCTTTCATTAAATCACTAATATCTTTTAATAGAAAAATAGCATCATTTGGATTGTAACTACTAATATGAGAATTTAATTTTACCATAATTATCAACCTTCCTTTTCTATGCTATTTGAAAATGAGACGATATGAATAAAAGGAATAACTGTTTGTAACTGCTGTAGAAGAGGAGATAGGGCTTCTTCCCCTAAATCACGCTCAATGAAAACAAATACTTCATCGTAATCATGAGGTGAAATATTATAAAAGTAATTTGTAATAGTAGAATCTTCAGGACTTGGATATGAGAAATGATTATGAATGGCGTAGTTCACATCATTTGAAACAGAATGGATAGGGCTTCTTGTTGTAGATTGATATAAAATATTTTCACCCATTTCAGCAGCAATTTTCATTGGGATATACATAAATTCACCCGTTCCGAGACAGAGTGTTCGTTTTCCAATTCTTTCTCTTTTTAAAGTTTTTCCTGCTTCTTGGGCGAAAGAATGAATGTGCTTTTGTTCATATGCTGAAATGCCAAATCGCCCAGTATATTTTATATAATTTGATGTATAGGGTGATTTTAGGCAGGTAAGGGTATGTTTTTTGAAATCAGGTTTTGTTTCTTCAATTTGAATCTCTTTTTTTGCAATATTTAATGGTTGGCCAGTTGTATGAATACTGCCTTCTAATAAAGAAATAACATGAACCTTAATTTGAAGTTCTTCTTCTAATTGTTTAAATTGTTTTCTATTAGTATGAGAACGCCAGTCTAACAAAGAAGCAATTATATATTCTTCTCGTGGGAATTTATTTTGAATAGATCTAATAATATTTAATGCTGTTTTTCCTGTTGTCATCTCATCATCTACGAGAACAATTGGATTGTTGTTTTGAAAAAAGCTTTCATCTACATAACAACGGTGTGATGTTGCATGAGAATGTTCTTCCTCAAATGTAATGACAGATTCTAGGTGGGGTATCGATTCCCTAGTTGTATGTACATACTTTGCATTTTGAAAGCATTGAAACATAGAATGACCAAGTGATGTCGCTGTTTCAGCGAATCCGATGAACAAAACTTCTTCTTGCAGAGGATATTGATAACGAAATACTTCCTCTGGGATTTCATCAATTTCTAATGAAATGAGATTTAAAATTTCTTTTTGAAATGGATGAGAAATATTATGTAGTATTTCCATATATCTTGCAGCGAGAGCAACTCCACTTGATAGAGAGACTGCAGGTTTAATAGGAAGATGCTTTCCAAGGATTGTACTCACAAATAAAAAACTACGTTTCTTATTTATTCTCGCAGCCATTTGAAAAAGATTGTCTAGCGCTAAATTATATGGATTATCACGTACTTCTACATGAACTTGTATATTATTTAAAACGTTATACGTGTTGCTTTGCGTTTGTAATAAGGAGATCGGTGAATTGTTTGTTTTCATGTAGCACCCCGTAAATATTAGATTTTAAAATGGTTTTGCGAGCCCAGCCATAATGAGGTTTTACTTCATTCATCTTGTTAGAAAAACTGCTTTTTAGCACTCCATTATACGTATCTGCATTTTGTAAAATTAATCTCGCATCTAAATAATCTTCCATTGTGACAATGTGCATTGCCTGTACAACTTTAATATGAGATGGGTGAATAACTGTCTTTCCGATTAAGCCATTTGCATGGTCAAGTGATACCTCTTGAATAAGCCCTTCTTCATGATCATTAGAAAAATATTCCCATACACATCCTGAAATAATATATTCATTTGTTGCCCTTGAGAAAACGTTAATAATGTCTGAAATACAATCACGGACAACAGTAATATGATAGATAGGTGTGTATTTATTACGCCGAATACTAAATATACTTGAAAAATCAGTAGCACCAATACGTACATTTAAGATGTAATCGTGATAAGAATCTAGTAAATCCTTTATTTGTAATAATGATTCTGCCCGTGTTTCCTTATACATAATTTCGGGTGATTCTAAAATCGGCATGCCATATAGCGATAATGAGTATAACTCGTTTATATATGCAAGCTGATCGATATAAGTCTTTCCGTTAATTGGTGTGAATTTTGGAAAGACAAAACCACATAAACAATGAACAGCACTACCTAATTCAGTAACAATTTTCTTCATTTGACTTGGCTGTCGAACTCTAATAAAAAGAAGTGGGATGTCTGCTTGATTTAGTATGTTGGCACTGACTAAGTTAGCGATTTGCTGTATTTGAACGACGATGTTTTGCTCTGCAAGTTTTACTTCCTCATCGCTGATAGCGTCCTCTAGACAAAGAATAATTGAGATAGCATCCACATGTTTCCTTATAATTATATCTTCCGCAATCGTTTCTTTCGTGCCAGGAGTATATAGTGTGGCACCTAGTGCGTAAGCTAGTTGTTCTTTCCCTATATTTTTTGAAAAATTAAGAGGTTCTTTATAGAAAAAATTTTGCCGTTCTTCTGAGGAGAGATAAGAAAAGTAATTCAAATTGTCACCACCTTATTTATAATGATTCTGTTTAATCGTAACATAATAAGAAAAATCTTCCATAAAAATGAAGCAAGAAATTAAAAAAATATATTGAGAAAGATGAATTATAAGATGAATATCGAATATTGTTAATAGAAATATAATAGGGGGAAAGAGAAAGTGGATATACATAAATTAACAGAGGAAGAAGCAAATGAGATAAATACTTGGACGTACGAGGAACCATATAATTTATATAGTTTTTCAGGCGAGAAAGAAGTAATGGAAGAGCTATTAGATGGAACGTATTATGGCTGTTGTGATGATCAAGGAGACTTCATCGGTTATTTTTGTTTTGGAGCAAATGCACAAGTACCAGGTGGAAGAGATGCTCATTTATATGGTGGAGAAGATGTGATTGATATCGGACTTGGCATGAAGCCGGCGTTAACCGGGAAAGGAATGGGGAAAGAATTCTTCCAAGCTGGAATAGCGTTTGCCACGAAAGAGTTTAATGCAAAAATGTTTCGATTAAGCGTAGCGACATTTAATACAAGAGCGATTACGTTATATAAAAATATCGGATTTAAGCAAGGGCCTATTTTTTTGAGTCGCGGAAGAGAATTTATGCTGATGGAATATGAAAGACCGTCAGCATGAACCTGACGGCCTAGAAAACACTATTATTCTGAGTGCTCAGCTCGGTGCGCTAAACGGCTTGAAGCAGCGGCAGCGATTCCGCCAACGATATCATCAAGGAACGTGTGCACCTTTCCAGTTGATTTATCATTTAAGTATTCTAAAATACCAGGTTTTAATTTATCAATATATCCAAAGTTCGTGAAACCGATAGAGCCGTACACATTCACGATAGAAAGTGCGATAACTTCATCAATTCCGTATAAGCCTTCATCACGTTTTACAATATCTTGTAACGGTTCACTTAGCATTCCCTTTTCAGCAAGGACATCAAGCTCGATACCAGTAATCAGTGCGTTTTGTACTTCACGTTTTGATAGTACACGTTCTACATTGTAACGGCATTCTGACATCTCTAAATTTGGATGATATTTTTTTTGAAGAAAATGAACAAGTTCAGCAATATCGTCAATTGTTACACCGCGTTCTTGTAATAGTTTTAATGCTCTTTCTTGTAGTTGATTTGATTCTTTCATGTTTATCACCTTTTTTTCTTTTTAGTATTTGTATACGTTTCGTTGCTTTATCATGTGCATAGGAATGAAAGGCGAGCACAAGCTCATATATATAAAGAAAAACCATAGGTGGCGACTGCGATGATTCAGCATATTTATGAGCATTATCACATGCATGTTAAAGAATTAATCCCCCTTGGCCCCTATAAAAGCTTTTGGATTCGCAACAAAATTTATGTACTTGTTCCAATTGGAGAAATGGAGGAAGAAGTACTTGTAGAGATGAAAAAGCTCAGTGATTATATGAACCAGCAAGGGGATATAACTGTAGCGACTTTCGTTCCGACTATACACGGCTACTATGTAAGTGAGATAGAAGAACAAAATTACTGCTTATTAAAAGGTATGCGCACGTTAGAACGACATGCTATGTCATTAGGAAGTGAGCTTTCTATATTCCATAAACGAGGTGCATTCTTTCCAGAAGAAATTGAGCAATTAAGCCGAATTGGTGAATGGAAAGCGTTATGGGAAAAAAGGCTCGATCAATTAGAAAAGTTTTGGCAATCACAAGTGATGAACCACCCTTCAGATGTATTCGATCAATTGTTTATTGAATCCTTCCCGTATTACTTAGGAGTTGCAGAAAATGCCATTCAATATGTTGTCGATACAGAAATGGATGATACGCCGCAACTAACGGATGCAGCAACAATTTGCCAAGAACGATTCACACCTTTATTATGGCATCAAACGAAGCGTCTCAAACTTCCTTTTGATTGGGTGTATGATCACCCGAGTCGAGATATTGCAGAATGGATCCGCCATATGACGATAGAAAAAAAGAAAGACTGGGAGCAAACAATCGTTCAATTTGTTACGGATTATGAACGGAATTATTCGCTATCCTCATTTGGCTGGCGCTTATTATTTGCAAGGCTCCTGTTCCCGCTGCACTATTTTGAAACGGTCGAACGATATTACCAAACTGGAAACGAAGAACAAAAAAGCATATATAGAGATCGCTTAGAAGCCATTTTACACGATGTGAACCGCTCAGAGCAATTTATGAAGCATTTTTATGGTTCACTTCGTTTACCAGTAGATAAGCTCGGGATTAGAAAATTAGATTGGTTATCTTAAAAATATAAAAAAGAGACCGAGTAAGGTCTCTTTTTTATATACCACAATTTTATGTAATACATTATGCCCCTACCTGTTGATCTGCACATATATTTAAAACGAATTGATGCCCTTCGAGTTTTTCATTTACTTTACCCAATAATTCTTGCTGAATTTCTTTAAATAAAAATTGATAGCTTGTATTCCATGTTGGTATAACGGATGAAAGGCCTAATAAATATTCTTTTTTCTTTTCTAGTTCTTGAATTGTTAAAAAAGTGTTCCCCATTTTTGGCATCTGTCGTCCCCCTATGTTTTTTACTTTATATGTGTGAACGATTCACTATATAGTATTAATTATCGCATTTTTTGAGAGGGATTTCCAATTTTGTTTTATGATGTTAACGGATAAATGTGATTTGAATAAAAAAGGAGACCAAATTTGGTCTCCTTTTAGCAAGTGACTTTGAACAAGCCGCTAGATAATATCCAGCTCCAGCGGCTAAAATGTTCGGTGGCTTCGCTTCTTCCGCCGAGGCAAAAACGCCTCGGCGGAAGAAGCTCCATCCCCCTCACATTTTGAACGAGCCGCTTCCGCTTTTAGATTAATATCCAGCTCCAGCGGCTAGAACAGTCGGCCATTTTGCGCCTTCCTGTGAGGCAAAAAGCGCCTCTTCGTCAGGAGCTCCAATGACCTCCTGTTCTGAAAGAGCCGCTTCCGCTTTTAATTAAAATACTTGTTCTACTTCGATAACGCCTGGTACTTCTTCAAGTAACGCGCGCTCGATACCAGCTTTTAGTGTGATTGTAGAACTTGGGCAGCTTCCGCATGCACCCATAAGGCGTAGTTTTACGATACCTTCTTCAATGTCTACTAATTCAACGTCTCCGCCATCGCGAAGTAAGAATGGACGTAATTTATCTAATACTTCTAATACTTGTTCTTGCATATGTGGGTTTTCCATTTTTATCGACTCCTTTCATCAGTTTTATTATAATCAAGATAGAGGGGAAAATCTATTTTTTCTCTTCTTGTTTTATTGTCGAAATTTTGTATCGTGTTTTTTCAGTATAGGGGTATGGAATAAGTTTGTAAAATGATGTGCTTATGTAATAAGACATCTGAATATACTGTTGGGACAAGAAGTGGAGGAGAAGAAATGGTTAATGTTCAAGTGTATGGGACGAAAGTAATTTGTGCGAGCTGCGTTGGAATGCCATCTTCAACAGAAACGTTTGAATGGTTACAAGCGGCAATTGGTCGTAAATATGAAGGACAAGAAAATAAATTTAATTTCGAGTATATTGATTTCCAAGAAGAACAAGAAGATGCGGATAAAAAAGCATTCGCAGAGCGCGTAGTGGAAGAAGATTTATTTTATCCGGTCGTTCTTGTAAATGGAGAAATTGTTGGAGAAGGAAATCCTCGTTTGAAGGATGTTTACGAAGAAATCGAGAAATATTTATAAAACAAGAAGTCTTTGCGAATTTGCAAAGGCTTTTTTTATTGGAGGGATAGATATGAAAAATGGAGTGAAGCATGCGTTACCAACGGAAGTAGAGCAGTTAATGGAGCGGTACACAGTAGAATTAAAAGAAATTTTTTTGGATGAAAAAATAGTCGGGGTATATATTTACGGATCCATCGCACTAGGTGCATTTCATAAGGAAACGAGCGATGTTGATTTTGTTACAGTGATAAATGATTCCGTGAATGAAGCTGAAAAACAGCAGCTTGTGGAACTACATAAGAAACTTAGTGATAATATGCTAGGTAAAAGAATGGACGGTATGTATATTCCGCTTGCTGACTTAGGGAAATACAATGATGAAATGAACGAGTACGTGTATTGTGCAGATGGTAAAGCTAATGTTGGTCATTGGGACATTAATGCGGTCACATGGTGGACGTTGAAAAATCAAGGCATTACAGTTACAGGAAAAGAAGCAGAAGATCTTCCGCTGCAAATACAATGGAATGATGTAGTAAATACGATGAAATACAACGTAGAACAGTACTGGAGTGAAAAGGCGAAGAAGCCATATTTATTTTTTATAGAAGAGTGGGTAGAATCAGCTGTCGTTACGATGGGACGTATTTTATATACACTAGATCATAAAACAATCGTTTCAAAAGATAGAGGCTTGCAATACTTGTCAGAACGTTCAGCGGAAGAATGGGAGCTTTTATTAAAAGAAGTAGCGAGAATACGGCAGAACCCAAAAGAAAAGCGAATGCTCTCAAGGTGGAGAAGGGCAGATATGACGAAGAGGTACTTACTGCATTTAATTGAGATGTGTAGAGAGAAATGGTAGGGAAGAAAATGGACAATACAGTTGAGGTATTGTCTTTTTTTACGTTTTATTTGGTATATAATGATTAAAAAGGTTTAATTATACTGGAGGGGATATAATGGAAACGGAATTAGCTACATATGAAGAAAAGGATGAACAAATGAGTATGCGCCAAGTAATTAGCATTCTATTAATTATTTTTGGGGTCATGCATGGAATTGGTTTTTTGAACCTTTTATATGATTCTTCCTTATACCCATGGTATGTAGATCATCTTATTCCACCTTTCACGTTTTGTATGATTATCGTAATGTATGCACCGGCAAGAAATTGCTGCTTACATTTAATAAAATCATTACAATTCAATAATCTTAAACATTATGTAACGATAGTAATAACAACGATTGTAATGCTTATGTATCTTGCGGTATTAAATGTAGTTTTACCACATGGGCTTGGTGTGGATGAATCTAATATAGTAATAGAACCTACTACAAGTGAAATCATTCTATACGTAGTTGTGCTCACAACTTTTGCGCCTATTTGGGAGGAAATTGTATTTCGAGGTATGTTTTTTATGAAATTATCTCAGCGCTTCTCTACACTTAGTAGTGCTGCTATAAGTGCTTTCATATTTACTTTAGGGCACCCCCTTACAGTAGGGAGTATTTTATATATTTTTGGTATGGGCATATGTTTGGCATACACATATAAGAAAACGAAGAATTTACTCGTTCCAATTGGGATTCATTTATTAAATAATTCGTTTTATTTATTAGTAAATTTTCAACTATAAAAAGACGCCTTTTTGAAAAGGGCGTCTTTCGTATTGTGTAGTAGGTAGAAAAGGCTTTACACACATTGTGTAGAGGCAAGGTAATACAAAATATAGATAGTTTCATGTGAAACATTTTTATTATCAAATATGTAAAATGCTTAACTTAGTGTATTAAATATATCATTCATAAGTATTCTAATATATTTAAAAGTAAAATGAAATAAGAAACGGATAATTGTCGGAATATATTCGATTTCCGTTCATTTTTATGAAATATGTGTACTTTTTGTTAGATTCCTTCATTTTGTGCATATACAATAAATGTATATAGAAATAAGAAAAGGATGATGTACGTGAAGGACACTGTTTTACAAGAAACGATTTCTCCACAAGAATTACATAAAGTTGTTCAAAAGAATACAGCTTATTATGACTTTAAGTGGGGTAAAGTAGAAAATCCAGCGCAAGGGAATACATGGAATTGGGTAGCCTTTTTCTTCCCAACTTTTTGGTTAGCTTATCGAAAAATGTATAAGTTATTTATTATATTTGCGTTATTGGCTATACCTAGTATAGTTATACCCCCTTTTATAGATATTCCAGATGGGATTTATGTAACATTTAATTTAGCTCTTCAATTAGGAATGATGATATTTACTGGATGGCAAGGAAACCGTTTATATTACAAGCATGCTGTTCGTGTTTTTCGTAAGGGAGAAGATGCGTCTGATCATGAGAAGGCGTATTTCTTACAATCAAAGGGTGGCGTGAGTATTGCTGGTATGATTGGTTTACAAGTTATAGTCGGGATTGTGTTTGGGTTAGCTGCGTTCGGGCTGTCCTTTTTACCAACTGAACCGAATATTAAAAACGTTGTTCGTTCAAGTGGTGAAGGGGTTACGTTAGAGATTATGACTGATAATCCAACTTGGAAGTTTGTGAAGAAAGAAAAAGATTATGACGTAGTAGAGTTTACTGGTTATGATTATACAGAGAAGAAAAACGTGAAAATTAAATTTGCTGTTTATTTCGATGAAGATTATTTCGAGTGGCAAGAGATATATGAAAATAATAAGAAGTTAAGTGAAGAAGAATTAGAAGAATATCAAATTTACATTGAAGAAAATAATTGGGGGTTCTAGAGGGAACTCGTTCATTTTGAAAAGAAGAATCTTGCGAAGGTTCTTCTTTTGTTTATCAGGGGGAGAGAAATGATTTCAGCATGAATAGAAGCTCTAATAGGATCTATTAGTTTAAGTACGGGTTTACACACGAAAAAGATTGATGTTAACATACGTTACTTGCAGCAGTATGAATGGTTTCTAATGATATATGAAGACGAGAAGTATTGAAAGTTATTTATTACGAACTACAAAGTTCGCTCATATTTACAAAGTAAGCTAAGAGTTCGATTGCTCGTAAAAAATAAAAATGCACAACGAAGATTTTTAAAATTAGTAGAAGAGCAAATAGAAAAACGGCATACAAATTGAAATTTTGTAAAATACAATAAAAAATGAGAATTTGAGGTAGGGTTGTCAATAACGTGAGACTATGGCACTATAAAGAAATGCTATACAAATTTTATTTATCGAGATGTAAACATCAATTTTGATTTTTACGTATAAATAATGAACGGAGGAAATGAATTTATGGCTACTTTACCAAATTGTCCAAAATGTAATTCAGAATATACGTATGAGGATGGCGTTCTTTTCGTATGTCCAGAATGTGCTCATGAGTGGGGCCAAGAAGCAGAAGCTGAAAATAATGATGGTGCAAAAGTTGTAAAAGATGCGAACGGAAACGTTCTTCAAGATGGCGATGCTGTTACTGTTATTAAAGATTTAAAAGTAAAAGGAACTTCTTCAGTTGTGAAGATCGGTACGAAAGTAAAGAGTATCCGTCTAGTTGATGGCGATCACGATATCGATTGCAAAATCGACGGTTTCGGAGCTATGAAGTTAAAATCACAGTTCGTTAAGAAGGCGTAAGTAAATAGAAGAGGAGGCGAATAGCCTCCTCTTTTTATTATGTCACTTTTTGTCGGTAAATCGATATTTCGTACAAAATCGTTGATATATTCTGAGTTATGATAGATATATTTGAAAAATCGTTGATATATTGCAAGTTATGATAGATATATTGCAAGTTATGATAGATATATTGAAAAAATCGTTAATATAATTTCATTCATCGTGAACTACGCACGATTCACCGTGCACCATAGTCAATTTCTTTCAACTGACATCGCTTATTAAAGAACGTTTTATATCCAAGCTGTAAAAAGATAATGACAGCAAAGGCAGTACTTCCAGAAATACCGAGTATGATAGCGATTTGATATTGAATGGCTGTGAATGGTGATACACCGGATAATATTTGACCAGTCATCATGCCTGGTAAGCTTATAATTCCCATTCCGACCATAGAATTAATTGTTGGTAAAATAGCAGAGTCAAAAGCGTCTCGAATGAGCGGAGCAGCAGCTTCTTTCGGTGTTGCGCCGAGCATAAGTGCACCTTCAATTTGACCTCTTTGCGATTTCATATTGTTTAAGAACGTATTTGCACCAAGAGAAACACCAGTCATGGCATTCCCAACTAACATTCCTGTAATAGGGACGATATATTGCGGAGCATACCAAGGGTCATGACCGATAATAACAAAGATAAATAGTAGAAGTGGCCCAATTGATCCGGTGACCATGGAAAGGGCGGCTACTCGTTTTAATTCTTTAGACATTGGGATGTTAACCCGTTTATAAATATTAAAAATTGCAAAGGTAGTAATAGAAGTGATGAGAGCGATTGTATAAAATGGATTACTGTTTTCAAATACGTATGTAAGGACATATGCAACAAGTACGAGCTGAATGGTCATACGGAATGTTGCGAGCGCGATTTGTTTTTCGCGAGGTATTCCTTTTAATTTTACAAGTCCAATTAAAATAAGAATGAAAATATAGGCAGCTGCAAGTTGCCAAATTTGGAGTTCAATAACGCCCTTCAACTGAGAGCACTTCCTTTCTAGTTGCACCCTTTGTTTTGCTAATTTCAATAATATCGTCTGCAATTTCTTCTGGAAGTTGTTGTGAGTGTGTGATGAAGATAACTGTTTTTTTCTTTTTTCGTGCTAGTTCAGTAAATTGTTTCATAATGCGGCGTTCTGTATCACTATCTAATGCTGAAGTTGGTTCATCTAATAAATAGACAGGCGAATCCATAAGTACGATACGTGCAAAGGCAAGTCTTTGTTTTTCACCGCCGGATAATGAGGAGGTGCTATCTTCTAATTGCTTGTCTAAGCTAACGGTTTGTAATGCACTCCGCAGGGCATCATCATTTGGAAATGGTTTTTCAGAAAGACGAAGTCCCATTAATAGGTTGTCTTTAACGGTTCCATCAAAAATAGGTGGAGTTTGCCCAAGCATAACTACGTCACGACGTAATTGAATAGGGTGATAATCAGAAATTAACTTTCCGTTATATTCAATTGTGCCGGATGTTGGGGATTGTAAATCGTTTAACATACGAAGTAATGTGCTTTTTCCGCTTCCGCTTTCACCGATAATACAAGTAATCTTTTCTTTTTGAATCTGTAAATAAGGAATGTGTAGTATATCTTTATATATAACGTCTTTTAATATAAACATAAATCGCTCCTTTCTGATTCTAGTTATATCGTATCAAAAAAAGAGGGGAAAATGGTTATAACGAACAACGTTTTTTCTTCGTCTTGAGTTTTATTAATAAGTTAAGTAAACGATCTAATTCTTGGCTGAAAGAAATCACTTTATCATGAGTGAATCCGTATCGTTCAACGAGATAGATTAGCTCTTTCTTTTTCGCTTCTATTCGATTGTTTAGTTTCGATAAGTTCATAAGTGGAATGTAATGCCTCCTACAAAAGTATTTATCACATGAAAAATAAGACCGAATGAACCCGGTCTTAAAGGAAGTAATAAAACAACTTACAAATAGCATACAATGTTTATCAATATTTTTTAATATAAAAATGAAAAATAAATCATTATAAATATTGAGAAAGATGTGTCTGATAATTTTTAAAAACTGATGCAAAGAGGCTGCCTACATAGTAGACAGCCTGTAAGGTATTAACCTTTATGATATTTGTACATCCAAAGAAGACCAGATTTTAATAATCTCGGTACACGTCCCATTAATGGTTGGTTTGCTAGTAAACCAAAGCCGTGCTTCTTACCAAGGGATCCTAGAACACCTTTTAATTTAATAACAGGTAGTTCATCCGGGAGTGGTTCATTATTCCAACGTTTTAATAATATTTGGACAATTTGTTCTCCTTGACCTTCAGCCAGTTGGGCAGATGGTGCATGTGGAAGTGCTGCGCAATCTCCTACAACGTAAACATGATCGTTATTTGGAATATTATGATATTTAGTTAAGACAACCCGTCCGCTACCATCTTGTTCAACTGGAAGGTTTCGAACAACTTCATTTGCTTGAATACCAGCTGTCCAAACGATTGCATCACATTCAAGTGGTTCATCGTGGTTGTACACAATATTTGGTTCTACTTTTGTAATGTTAGAGTTTCGTATGATGTTAACTTTATGCTTTACAAACCATTCTTCTACGTATCTACTTAATTTCTCTGGATATGGGAATAAAATTCTATCTTTTCGATCAAATAAATAGATTTTTAAATCAGAACGGCTTTCACGAAGTTCACTTGCTACTTCAACGCCACTTAAGCCA
Source organism: Bacillus cereus group sp. MYBK15-3 (assembly GCF_051916765.1). Lineage (NCBI taxonomy): Bacteria > Bacillati > Bacillota > Bacilli > Caryophanales > Bacillaceae > Bacillus > Bacillus cereus group sp. MYBK15-3. The sequence continues at coordinate 50,506 of NZ_JBQAHG010000005.1, read as the reverse complement.
GCACCAACGACAGCTACTGTTGCATTTGGTTCTAGACTATTTAATTGTTCATATGTCTTACGTGTTTGTTCAATTGATTGTAGACTATGTGTATATTCTCTAGCTCCAGGAACGTTATGATATTTATCTTCACAGCCAAGTCCGATAATTAAATCATCATATTGGATCGCTTCGCCGCCATCAAGATGAACAGCTTTTTCTTCGAGGTCAATATTTGTTACTGTGCCGTATTGAATATTGAGGCGTGGGTGTTCAGGAAACGGTATACGAATATGCGTTTCTGAAATAGTACCCGCAACTAATGCATAATATTCAGTTTTGAAGCAATGATATGGTACTTTGTCGATTAATGTCACTTGTACATCATCTGGAAGTTGGTTGCTTGGAAGTAGCCTTTGTAGAATTCTCATTCCACCGTAGCCGCCACCTAGTATTACGAGGTGTTTCATGATGGATTACCCCTTTTCTGTTGAAATATCCCCTAATCATAAAATTTTATATTAATAAAATATTTTGACTTTACTCAATCAAATTATATCGAATTTGTGAACAAATAACAATGCATGAATGAATACTCTGTTGTACAATAAGAAGAAAAGTAAACTGTTTTTCTTTTTAAGTTACTCTTTCATTGTAAGTAGCATGTTATATAGAAGAAATCATCTACTTTGAAGTGAAGTAATGAAGTAACTAAATAGTTTAGACTGTGTAACGAAAACAACAAGAAACAGCTTAGTTTTCTTCTTATAGATAAAGTGAAAAGGTAATTTGTTTTGTAGTACAGGGGGGAGAATTTTGATTAAACCATTAATTGAATTTTGTGTAGGTAACCTTGCAAGTGGTTCACAAGCAGCTCTAGAAAAATTAGAAAAAGATCCGAATTTAGATGTAATGGAGTATGGTTGTTTAGGATATTGTGGCATTTGTTTTGAAGGACCATTTGCACTTGTAAATGGTGAAGTTGTACAAGGTGCAACAGTAGAAGAGCTTGTTAATAATGTATATGAGTATTTGGATGAAAATCCAATGTTTTAAGGTGTTGCGAATTAGCAGCACCTTTTTCATTAGATAAAACTTTATTTCGTGGGGAAGACTAATACTGAGTATTAGTCTTCCCCAATCGAAAATAGTAGGATAAATAAAAAAAGGCCCTTTTTAGAAGGGCTTTTTTCTTACACAAATTGTGTAAGAGTGGCTCATCGCCAAACGTTGTCAAATATGAGAAACGGGGGACATTCATATTGTGTTCTAAAAGCATGCATTTTATACTTAACATAACAAATTATTTTGGAGTGAATATAAATGAGCCAATTTTCTTTTACAAAAATGCATGGTCTTGGCAATAGTTATATATATGTAAATATGTTTGAAGAGCAAATTCCTGAAGAAGATTTAGCCCTTGTGGCCGAAAAGGTTTCAAATATTAATACTGGTATTGGAGCAGACGGGATGATTTTAATTTGCCCTTCAGACGTAGCTCCGGTGAAGATGCGTATGTTTAATAATGATGGTTCTGAAGGAAAGAGCTGTGGTAACGGTTTACGCTGCGTAGCGAAATATGCGTATGAGCATAAACTAGTAGAAGAAACAGTTTTCACAATTGAAACGTTAGCTGGTATTGTAACGGCTGAAGTAACAGTAGAAGATGGTGTCGTGACATTAGCAAAAATCGATATGGGAGCACCTCGTCTAACACGTGCAGAAATACCGATGCTTGGTGAAGGTGAAACACCATTTATTCGTGAAAACTTCTTATACAATAATCATCGTTATGCATTTACAGCTGTTTCAATGGGAAATCCGCATGCGGTTATTTTTGTTGATGATGTAGAAAAAGCACCTCTTACAACACTTGGACCAGTTCTCGAGACACATGAAATGTTCCCAGAGCGAGTAAATGTTGAGTTTATCGAAATTTTGAATAATGACGAGATGAACTTCCGCGTTTGGGAACGTGGATCTGGTGTAACGCAAGCTTGCGGAACAGGAGCGTGCGCTGCAGTTGTAGCTGCTATTTTAAATGGAAAGATGGAACGTGGTAAGGAAATTACAGTCCATTTAGCTGGCGGCGATTTAATGATTGCGTGGACTGAAGAAGGAAACGTGTTGATGAAAGGACCTGCGGAAGTAATTTGCCGCGGAGTGTATGAGTACAAGATAGAAGCGTAAAGATGTATAATGGACTAAGAACAGAAAGGAAGGTGTATTTCATGATTGAAGTAACAGAACAAGCAGCTTTTCAAATTAAAGATATGTTAAAAGATGCTGAAGATGGAGAGAAGTATGTGCGCCTTGCTGTACACGGCGGCGGATGTAGCGGTCTTTCTTACGGCTTAGGATTTGAAGTAGAACCAAAAGAAGACGACACAGTTCTTGAGTTTTTCGGTGTTGAATTTGTTATCGATACAGAAAGTGCTCCAATAGTTAAAGGAGTAAAAATTGACTATAAACAATCTATGCTTGGCGGCGGATTTACAATCGACAATCCAAACGCAATCGCATCATGCGGATGTGGATCATCTTTCCGTACAGCATCGAATGCTGGTAAGCCAGAAGAGTGCTAAGTTTTTAGCCAAAAAAGAAAAGACCTTTTTAGCGATAGAATAAAATCGTTAGAAAGGTCTTTTCTTTTTGCGTTAAAACAGGAAATGTATGTAAAGTTACTTTAGATCTTAATTTAAATGTTATTATATATGGTATATATGATTAACGCTGTGAATTCGAGATTCATATTGTTCATTTTAAGATAAGATTATGTAGAAAAAATGTAAACTTTGAACCGAATGGAACTGTTACGGATGTAGTGGAAGACGGTTTACCACGATAATAAATTAGTTACGGGAAGAATTGTAGTAAAGTTGTCTTTGATTTTATAAAGTTTTTGGGAGCATCTCCGAATATAGGTGAAAAAATAATTCTCTTAGCCATGTTAACTACAGTATTAGTATTTACCGAAGTTTCTTCCAAATTCAATAGCGTTATCGTGGATGTTGTTGTCGTATTATCTTTGTTGATATATACCGCAGTAGGGCAGAAATTGTAACTGGACGCGGAGGAGTAGCAGCTTCCTTTTAAAAGAAGGAGGAAAATATGATGGAGGATATTCTTGAATTTATAGGGAGATACGTAATTAAACCTATTATTAGTTTAGTGAGATATCTTGTAATAGAGATTATAATTGAGGGCATAATAGAAGACGTAATAAACGGTATAAGGAAATTACGTGATAAGTGGCGGAATTGGCGTGAAAGACGTTATTGGCGGTAGTGTAGCTGATGAGCGTGCGAAACAAAAACGTTATACAGAAGCTTAATGGAATGACAATTTCTAAAGTGAAGAAATAATTATTATCTTACAAAAGTGTAATGTTCATGTCATGTTTTTGAATTTCTTCTTTAAGCTCTGGGCTTTAAGATAAGAATATAAGAAAAAACATATGAGGTGAAGGAAATGAAAAGATACATTGCACTATTTAGTATTTTAGTTGTATTTGCAAGTTTGTTAGTTGGTTGTGATTTAAACCGTATGGGTAAAGATGAGTATTATGTTCAAATTACAGTAGATGGAAAAGAATTTGATAGTAAAGCTAGTAATGGGCAGAAATTTAAAGATTATGAATATAAGCTGACTGGCTTTGATAAAGACGGTAAAGAGAAAGAATTAGAATTCATAGCTCAAAAAAATCTTCGTAAAGAAGCATTCCTACGCGTATACCACTCAGATAAAAAAGGTGTAACAGCTTGGGAAGAAGTGAAAAAAGACGAGCTTCCAGCGAAAGTGAAAGAAAAACTAAGTGTGAAATAAGACAGATAAAAAGGAATTGACGAACAGGGTCAATTCCTTTTTTTGTTTTCAAATTCTTCTTCTGAAATGACTTTAAATCCGTGTCTTTTAAATAAAGCAGTTGTCACTCCGAAACCAGTTTGCTTATTACCGTTAAAATCTCCAGTGTAAATCGTAGAACTACCACAAGATGGGCTGCGTTCTTTTAAAATAATATATTCTGGGTGTAAATCTTTAATTTGTTCTAATGCTTTATAAGCACCATTTACGAAAGCTGCTGTGACATCTTCACCATTTTTTGTTATCACTTTCGCTTTTCCGTCTAAAACGTCGTCGCCATTCCCGCCAATAATTTCAGCGGAAGGACGAGGTGTTGGTAGTCCTCCTAATACTTCAGGGCAAATGAGGATTGTATCTTCTTTTTGCAGAAGCTCCTCTATTTTTGAAACGAGATTGTCATTCCCGTCATAACGGCAAGCAATCCCACCTAAACAAGCGCTAATTACGATCATATTTTCATCTCCATTAAAAAATATTAACTATCACGCCAATTTCGCTTCCTGCCTCTTACTTATAAATGAGGTGATATAAATGGGAAGCTTATATAATTTAATGAAACCATATAGTGAATTTCGAAGTAAAGAAGAGTTTAATACATATCAAAAACAAGTTTTGAAGTGCTACCGATTTCAATTGAATAAAACTGATTCTATCATTATTCATTTTTTAGGAAAATATGCGGTGAATGAGAAACAAAAAACAGTAGGGGTTGCTTGTCCATTAATGGGGACGATTGCGACGAATGTTGGAAAGAGTATTCGTACAGTACGCCGTTCAATTGCAAAGTTAGAGGAACTAGGAATTATAAAGCGTGTTGCAACAAAAGAAAGGCATAAACGCGGCGGGTATAGTGCGAACTTATATGTATTTCTTACATCTGCGATTGACCGCATGGATGACCGTATGAAAATGTCCGCTTGTAAAACTGAGGATAATGCAACTGGCTGTAGTAAAAATGAGCAAAAAATTGCTGGGGAAACAATTCTTTCTAAAAACATTTCACAAATAAAAGAGAAAAGAAAAGGAACGTATGAGCTTGATGAGACGTATTGCCGTCATGATATACCGAAGCCTTTTATATACGCACTGATGCCGATGACGAGTAATCCGAAGAAAATTAATATATTTTGGAGTAAGGTCGAGCTTGCGTATAAAAAGAGTGGGTTACTAGAACAAGGTGTTTTACTAGAGCAAATATTAGCTGACGAAGAAGTGTATGGAAATTTAATTTGGCGCGTGAAAAGTGTTGTAAGAGCATATAAATATGGGGAAATTCGTAAAGACATTGGGGCACTTTTATACAGTACAGTGCGAGATTTATTTTTAGAGGTTGGATTAGAATGGGGAGCAGCATTAAGGAGAAGTAAGGGAATATCACTATTTGATCCATTCAAAAAAGAGCCATGCGTATAATACATGACTCTAAGTGGCTAATCGAACTTCCTTACAACTGGAACACGAATCGCTACAAATAGTACGAAGACGATAACAGCTATTGCACCACTTTTCATAACGGTTACGATTGGAATTCCCATTGCAAGTGCAAGTGATGTGAATGCATAAGAGAGCGGGATAAAGCCCATTGATGATAGCATAAGTAAACTCATTACGCGTCCCATCATTTCTTCTTTTACTGTCGATTGAATCATTGCCATAAGCGGTACAATCGCCATTGCGATTGTAATACCATAAAACATGCCGGCTAATAGTGCTTGCCAAAGTACGGTGCTAAAGTTGATGGCTAAGAAGAATACACCAGACAATAGCATCATGATAATACAAAATAGACCGCGTCTACGATTAATATTTTTTAAACCGACAATGACAGCACCGATTGCCATTCCGCCACCTACAGATGCTTCTAAGTAACTAAAATGGAGCGAATCACCATGCAGAACGTTTTTAACAAAAAGCGGGAAACCAACTTGCATCGGGCCGATTAAAAATAAGTTTAAAAAAGCGCTACAAATAAGGAAAGTTGAAAGGAATGGCGATTCCTTTACATATAAGATTCCTTCTTTAATGGAAGTGAACATACCTTTATTTGTATCTTTTTGTTCTGGCATCGTAAATTGTATTTTTTGAACGAGTATGGCAGCGACAATCAGTAATAAAATCGTAATGGAAAAGATTGTCTCATAGTTCGTAAATTTAATGAGAATACCACCAAGTACAGGGCCTAAGATGACCGATGCTTGGTTCGTCATTTGTGTAAGCGAATTTGCTTGTGTTAACCGGCTTTTTTCTACCAATTCCGGTAAGATAGATCCATCTGCTGACCAGAAGAAAGCATCAGCAAGTCCAAAGAATAAAGCGAATAAAGCAAATGTATATAGTGTTACATCACCGACAATGAACCATGTGAGAATGGTTGCGACAAGAATCGCTCGAATGATATTGGAGTAAAACATAATGTTTTTTTTCGGGAATTTATCAGCTACAGCGCCGCCGACAATCATAAAAATAAGCCTTGGAACACTAAGAGCTACGAAAACAACACCGAGTGAAGCTTCAAGGTTTAATGTTTTTGCTATGTACCACGTTTGTGAAAAAGTAAAAAAGGCTAAAGCAAAGCTTGAAAAAAGAGTAGCTGCCCAAAGAAAAAGGAAATTCGTATTTTTTAATAACGGTTTTCCGCTTCCTTCTAAAACAGTTTTATTTTGTTGTAGTTCCTCCATATTGCTTCCTTTCTATGTGACGAATTTAAACTAAAAAACCTATTAACAATCGTTTTATACAGTTTCTAATATTTCTATACTGCACTTTCTCATTGTAGACAATAATAATGAATTTGCCCAGTAGCTATTTAACGACAAAAAAAGATGCCGAATGGGCATCTTTTTTTAGGCTAACGCAATATAAATATCCAATTGGACGTTGTTTGGATCTAACGCTCTTTCATCGTAAAGCTCAAAGTCTGTTGTGAAGGCACGTTTATTTTCTTTCGACCATTTCCAAATATATTCCCAAGCTTCACAAACGACTTCAGCAACTGGTCCCTTTCTTGTTGTAAATACCGCATATGTAGCGGCAGGTATTGTTAAAGTTGTCATATTTTCAGGAACGTCTTCTAATGAAGAAACAGGCATACCGATTGTAAATTGATATGTACCGGTTTCATCTGACTCGTAGTTTGAGTAGAAAGCGAATGTTTCTTTCGTTTGTTGATTTGGGATGTGATGCATCATTTGTTCTTGAAAGTATCGGTTCCAAAGTTGTGGAATGTTTCCTTCAGTAGATGCCTCTTTTTCATTAGTCGTCGTAACCGAAACGCCGATTGCGTGGAAAGCTTCTTTTTTTACGATAATAGGTTCGTGTAGCATAAAAAATCCCTCCTTTTTTCAAAAAAGAACGTTTGTTCTTGTTTAATGTAACATATTTTTACATGTAACGGTTGTTATTTTTAGAAAATTTTAATCATAAAAAACAAACTGAAAATAACTAAAAAATGGTAAATTTTCTATTGTATGTATAAATAGGATGAGGAGTATGTTAAAATTTTTAAGTATCCTTTAACTGTTATATAAACCTATACAGCACGGTGTTTTTACTATATTAAAAATATGGTAAGGGTTTGTATAAGTGTCCGATATATATGCTATTTTTGATAAATTAAAATAGTAATATTCTATGAGATTTATATTGTTGACATTGGGATTTCAACGATACATTTTCGTAGGTCGGATTGTTGCGAGTGGATATATATTGCTATGTATTCGTCTACTAAATGAAAGGGTTACTGCAATTTAGTAGACGGATAGCAAGTATATAGAAAGGAGAAAGGTAGAAAATATGAAGCAAGTATTGAAGTGTTTTAATGTCGTAACAATGATCACACTTCTTCTATCCATCATATTGCCTTCGCCCAGTGCTTTTGCTACAGAGATAAATAAAAAAAGCTGGGATGAGTTACAAGGAAATGATGTGAAAATTAAGGCAGATCAAGTGAATGCTGAAATGTATAAGGGAGAAGTAGCGGAGAGGGAGCACGTATTTCAATATAAGATTGAAAATACGGGAGATACACCAATCCGAGAATTAGTAATTAAACAAAATAATGACAATGGAATTGAGTTTCTTTCGCAATCTGTGAAAGTAAACGGAGAGAAGTTACTTGAAAATAAGGTAGCGGATTTCTATGTAGAGGAAAAAGATAATGGAGGAAAGGTTCTTTCTTCTAATCTTAAAATTCAAGATTTAAAATCACATGAAAAAATGACTGTATTAATAAAAGCTCGTCGTGCGCAACATTTTAATAAAGAGTATAAGCAAAAAATTAGTGTGCAAAAGGATCAACTACAAATAGGAAATATGTCTGTAGATGTTGAAGGGCTTCCTTCTGAAGAGAAGTTAGAAGCTAATACCGATGATGAGGCTGACAGTAGTAAGAAAGCTATCGGATCAACAACTGATTCAAAAACTAAAGAAGTGGATGGAAAATTAAAAGTATCTGTAGAAGATAAAAATACATCTGCACAAAAAACAGAAATAGAGAAGATAAAACAACCTGAGGCTGAGAAGCAACTAGAAAAAGAGAAAAAGCAATCACCTTTAGCAGTAAAGCAGAGTGATGCAGAAGCACAAGCTGCATCAGAAAATGCTTCGAAGGTTCAAATCCAAACAGGAGATAAACAAGGATTTGGAGACCCGTTGTATTCTACAATTGCTCCTGGTAATTTAGTACAGACTGGTAATGTGACACTTGGTTTGACATCTGATCATTATGGCAGACAAAGTATGGGTTATAAAACGAATAAAATGACGGTTGATGTTGATAATGATGATAGTACTTTTAATTCGTCAACAGGTGCATTTCCTAACATTCCTGCTGGAAGTAAAGTGAAAAAGGCTTACTTATTCTGGACAGCAGCAATGGGGTTACCAGGAAATATCGCTGATAGAAAGGTTACCGAGGATCAAGTAAGGCAACCAGTCAAAATGAGAATGGGAAATAAAGAATATGCAGAGGTAACTGCTGATAGCATAAGAAAAGCTGATTATCTACCTTATATTTCTAATTATTCAGGTAGTGGCGCAGGATATGTAGCGTATGCAGAAGTAACAAATATAATTGCACAGCAAGGTATTTCTCAAACGTTGACAGTTGCAAATGTGCCACAAATTAAAGATGTAACAGGTGGCGGCTATTACTGGGGTAACTGGAATCTTATATTAGTTTATGAAAACTATAAAGAAACAGTAAAAGACATGAAGATTTGGGAAGGGCTAGTCTCTCAAAAAAGTACAGCCTGGACAGATATTAGTGTTAATAAAATAAACACACCAAAAGAAGGCGCTTTTAAGGCGAAATTTAGTTATTTTTCATCGCAAGGTGATCCAGCTGATAATGATGGATATGCCTATGATTATGGAGAGTATGATTTTGGGTTAGGGTATCAAAAGTTTAAAAATATTAAAGGTAAAGATAATGATGTTAATGACTCATCTATGACAGAAGTACAAGTAGATGGTACTAACGAATTTGTTACAAAAAAATACCCAGGATATAATCCAGATTGGACAAATTCTTTCAGTACAGATATTCATACGTATCACCTTGAAGGACCCACTCAAGTGAAAAATGATTTAAAAGAAGCAAAAATGCGTTTTAGAGCATATGGTGGTGGCGGTGATATTTACGTATTAAATAACGCTACATTCGTTACAGAACATAATGCTCCAAACTTACAAGTTGATAAAAAGGCATTAGATAGTGCCGGAAAAGAAATTAAGGACGTTAAAGCTGGTGAAGAGTTTACGTATCAAATTGAAGTGAAAAATGATACGAAAAATAACCAAGCGCCGGTATCAAATGTAAAAGGTTTTGATAAATTAGATGATCGTTTAGAGTATGTCCCGGGATCTATTCAATATGTTTCTGGAAGTAATAAAGGAAATAAAACAGATAATGCAAGCGATGATGAAGCAGAGTTTGTAAATAATCAAATTGATTTCCGTGTTGGTGAGGGTGCAGATGCTAAAAACGGTGGTGTTTTAAAGCCGGGTGAAAGTACCGTTATTACATTCAAAGTAAAAGTGAAAGATTCTGTACAATCAGATACAACAGTAAAAAATGTCGTTGTTTTAAAGGGACAAGATAGTGCCGAGATAAAGTATGAAACTGAGGACGATGCAAATGTTACGGTTACTACCCCAAAAGAAGTTCCAGGGGAAATAGAGGCGAGAAAAATAGCTTCTAATAAAACACCGAAGTTAGGTGATGAGGTAGAGTATCGTATTACATTTAAAAATAAGATAAAAGATGGACGTCTAGATGTATTGACGATTGAAGACGAATTACCAAGTAGTCTTGAATACGTGAAAGATAGTTTGAAAGCCGAAGGTGTAAAACCAGAGCCAGTAGAGCTGAAGTTTGAAAATGGCAAAGTAATTGCAAAGTATCCAGAAATTATGGATATGGAAGAAAGAAGTATCGTCTTTAAAACAAAAGTAAAAGAAACTGCAAAAATTGGTGAAGAAATTGTTAACAAAGCAACCGTTAGTGATAAAACAAATCCACCAAAGGATCTAGAAGAGAAGATTACACCACAGCATAAGGCCGGTAAAATTGATGCAAAGAAAAAGGCAACAAATAAGAAGCCGAAGCTAGGAGAAGAATTTGAATATCAAATTAGCTTTAAAAATACGGTGGAAAACGGAAAACTAGATGCAATTACAATAGAAGATGAAATTCCAGCTAACTTAGAATTTGTTCAAGGCAGTGAGAGAGCTGAAGGTACTGAACCAAATCCAGTAGAGTTAAAAGTAGAGAATGGTAAGGTAATCGCAAAATATCCAGAAATTACGGATACAAAAGAGCGAAGCATCGCCTTTAAAGTGAAAGTAAAAGAAGAGGCAAAAGCGGGAGAAACGATTGTTAATAAAGCGGTTGTGAGTGAGCCAAATGGACAGTCTGAGCATCCAGAAGAAAAGATTACGCCGGATTATAAATACGGTAAAGTGGATGTAGAAAAAAACGTAACGAATCAAACACCAAAACTAGGAGAAGAAGTGGAATACCGAATTACATTTTATAATACGGTAGAAAACGGAAAACTAGAAACGGTGCTAGTAGAAGATACACTACCTAAAGGTGTTGAATACGTGAAAGATAGTTTGAAAGCTGAAGGTATAAAACCAGAGCCAGTAGAACTAAAAGTGGAAGATGGCAAAGTAATGGCAAAGTATCCAGAGATTATGGATACAGAAAAAAGAAGTATTGTTTTTAAAGTGAAAGTAAAAGATTCGGCAAAGGTAGGGGAGGCAATTGTAAATAAAGCAATTGCAAAAGATCCGAAAAATGAGCCTGTTGAATCGAAGGTTGTTATTACACCGCAAAGTAAAAAAGGTGAAATTGCTGCTACAAAGGTAGTTAATAATAAGAAGCCGAAGTTAGGTGAAGAAATCGAGTACCGCATTAGTTTTCATAATACGGTTGAGAACGGAAAACTAGAAACGGTGCGAGTGGAAGATACAATTCCAAAAGGTCTTGAATATGTAGAAAATAGCATCAAGGCCGAAGGAGAAGCACCTGGACCAGTAGAATTAGCTGTTGAAAATGGGATAGTCAAAGCTAAGTATATCGATATTATGGATATGAAAGAAAGAAGTATCGTCTTTAAAGTAAAGGTGAAGGAAGAAGTAAAAGTAGATAAAGAGATTGTCAATAAAGCAATTGTTGATGATACGAAAAATCCACCGATTGAACCGGAGGAAAGAATTACTCCGCAACATAAGGATGGAATAATTGATTCGAAGAAGACAGTAGATAATCCATCACCAAAACTAGGAGAAGAAGTAGAATACCGAATTAGCTTTAAGAACACGGTAGAAAACGGAAAACTAGAAAAGGTAATAATAGAGGATACAATTCCTAACGGTTTAGAGTATGTAAAAGGCAGTGAAAAGGCTGAAGGTGATAAACCAGCTCCATTAAAGTTAAGTGTGAAAGATGGAAAAGTTATTGCTGAATACGACAATATTACGGATATGAAAGAAAGAAGTATTGTCTTTAAGGTAAAGGTGAAGGAAGAAGCGGAAGTGGGGAAGGAAATCATCAATAAGGCAATTGTTGATGATATGAAAGATCCGAAAGAACCAGAAGCGAAAATTACACCATTACACAAAGATGGAAAAATTAAAGCGAAGAAAATCGTAAATAATGAAACACCGAAGTTAGGAGAAGAAGTAGAATACCGAATTAGTATGAAAAATACGGTAAAGAACGGAAAGCTAACAGACGTGACAGTAGAGGATACTTTACCAGAAGGTTTAGAGTATGTAGAAAATAGTTTGAAAGCAGAAGGTGCCGGAATAGATTCAGTAGAGCTGAAATTTGAAAACGGTAAAGTAATGGCAAAATATCCAGAAATTACGGATACAGAAGAAAGAAGTATCGTTTTTAAAGTGAAAGTAAAAGAAGAAGTAAAAGTCGGTAAAAAAATCATTAATAAAGCAACTATTGATGATTCGCAAAATAAGCCAGTTAATCCGACAGCGGAAATTACTCCTCAGTATAAAGATGGAAAACTTGAAGCAAAAAAGATAGTAAATAATGAAACGCCGAAGTTAGGAGAAGAAGTGGAATACCGAATTAGCTTTAAAAATACGGTAGAACATGGAAAGCTAACAGAGGTAAAAATAGAAGATGATTTACCAAATGGATTAGAGTATGTGAAAGATAGTTTAAAAGTAGAAGGTTCTAAGCCAGATCCAGTGGAATTAAAATTTGAAAACGGTAAGGTAATGGCAAAGTATCCTGAGATTACAGATACAAAAGAGAGAAGTATTACCTTTAAAGTGAAAGTAAAAGGTAAAGTGAGCGATTCAATTGTTAATGAAGCGATTGTGAGCGATACGAAACATCCGCCAGAAACACCGACAGCAGAAATTATTCCGCAACATAAAGACGGAAAAGTGAAAGCGAAGAAGACGGTAAATAATGAAACGCCGAAGTTAGGAGAAGAAGTAGAATACCGAATTAGTTTTAAAAACACGGTAGAAGACGGAAAACTAGCAGAGGTAAAAATAGAAGATACTTTACCAGAAGGTTTAGAGTATGTAGAAAACAGTGTGAAAGCAGAAGGTACTAAGCCAGATCCAGTAGAATTGAAAATGGAAAATGGTAAGGTAATGGCGAAGTATCCAGAGATTACGGACACAGAAGAAAGAAGTATCACTTTTAAAGTGAAAGTAAAGGAAGAAGTGAAAGTCGGTAAAAAAATCGTCAACAAAGCAATTGTTGATGATACGAAAAATGAACCAGAAACACCGACGGCAGAAATTACTCCGCAGCATAAAGACGGAAAAGTGGAAGCGAAGAAGACGGTAAATAATGAAACGCCGAAGTTAGGAGAAGAAGTAGAATACCGAATTAGTTTTAAAAATACGGTAGAAAACGGAAAGCTAGCAGAGGTAAAAATAGAAGACGATTTACCAAATGGATTAGAGTATGTGAAAGATAGTTTACGAGCGGAAGGTACTAAGCCGGATCCAGTAGAACTGAAAGTGAAAGATGGAAAAGTAATCGCCAAATATCCAGAGATTACGGATACAGAAGAAAGAAGTATCGTCTTTAAAGCGAAAGTAAAAGAAGAATTTAAAGTTGGTGAAGGTCTTGTCAATAAAGTAGTTGTTGATGATACAAAAGATCCAACAACTTCAGAAGTAACAATTATGCCAGAATATAAAGACGGTAAGCTTAAAGCAGAGAAATTTGTAAACAATAAAAAACCGAAATTAGGAGAAGAAATAGAATACCGAATTAGTTTTAAAAATACGGTAGAAAACGGAAAACTAGTAGAGGTTAAAGTAGAAGATGAAATTCCAGCTGGATTAGAGTATGTAGAAAACAGTTTACAAGCAGAAGGATCTAAGCCTAGTCCGGTAGAATTGAAATTTGAAAACGGTAAGGTAATGGCAAAGTATCTAGAAATTACGGATACAAAAGAAAGAAGTATTATCTTTAAAGTGAGAGTAAAAGAAGAGGCAGAAATAGGCAAGGAGATTGTTAATAAAGCAATCGTAGTAGATACAAAAAATGAGCCCGAAGAGCCTCATGTGGAAATTACTCCGCAATATAAAGATGGTAAAATTGCTGCGCAGAAAGTGGCGAATAATCATAAACCGAAACTAGGAGAAGAAGTAGAATACCGAATTAGTTTTAAAAACACGGTAGAAAACGGAAAACTAGCAGAGGTAAATATAAAGGATGCATTACCAAATGGTTTAGAGTATGTGGAAGGCAGTATCACGGCAGAAGGTTCTAAACCGAAACCAGTAGAGCTACATGTGAAAAATAATAAGGTAATGGCAAAGTATCCAGAAATTACAGATACAGGGGAAAGAAGCATTGTCTTTAAAGCGAAGGTAAAAGAAAGCGTAAAAGTGGGAGAAGAAATCGTAAATGAGGCAATTGTAGATGATACAAAGAATCTGCCAGAAGAGCCTTATGTACCGATTACACCACAATATAAAGATGGGAAAATTGAGGCAAGAAAAGAAGTAAGTAACCATGAACCGAAGTTAGGTGAGGAAATCGAATATCGAATTATTTTTAATAACACGGTGAAAGATGGAAAACTAGCAGAGGTAAAAATAGAAGATAAAATTCCAGCTGGATTAGAGTTTGTAGAAGGAAGCGAAAAAGCTGAAGGTGAAGAGCCAAAACCAGTGGAGTTGAAAGTAGAAAATGGTAAGGTAATGGCAAAGTATTCAGAGATTATGGATACGCAAGAAAGAAGTATTGTCTTTAAAGTGAAGGTAAAAGATTCGGTTACAATAGGGAAGGACATTACAAATAAAGCGATTATCCATGTTGATGATCCGAACCATCCAGTAATTGATCCGACAGCAAAAATTACACCACAATATAAAGATGGTAAAATTGCTGCTCATAAAAAGGTGAATAATCATAAACCGAAGCTAGGTGAAGAAATCGAATATCGAATTTCATTTAATAATACGGTGAAAGATGGAAAACTGGCAGAGGTTAAAATTGAGGATGAAATTCCGTTTGGTTTAGAGTATGTGAAAGATAGTCTAAAAGCAGAAGGTGATAAGCCGGCCCCAGTAGAGTTGAAAGAAGAAGCTGGTAAGGTTAGTGCGAAGTATGAAAATATCACTGACATGAAAGAAAGAAGCATTATTTTTAAAGTGAAGGTGAAAGATTCTGTTGAAGTGGACAAGGCAATTGTAAATAAAGCAATTGTTGATGATACAAAAAATCCACCAGAGCGACCAGAAGTAGATATTATACCGCAGCATAAAGATGGTAAATTTAAAGCTGATAAAAAGGTAAGTAAAAAAGATCCAAAGCTAGGAGAAGAAGTAGAGTACCGAATTAGTTTTAAAAATACGGTAGAAAACGGAAAACTAGCAGAAGTGAAAATTGAGGATCAACTACCAAATGGATTAGAGTATGTGAAGGATAGTTTAAAAGCAGAAGGTAATGAACCAAATCCGGTAGAGTTAAAAGAAGAAGCTGGAAAAATTACAGCGAAGTATGAAAATATTACTGATACAGCTGAGCGTAGCATTATCTTTAAGGTAAAAGTAACAGAAGCAGTAAAAGTCGGGAAGAAAATCGTGAATACGGCAATTGTGGATGATGATAATCCGAAGAATCCTCCGCAAAAACCAGAAGCGATTATTACACCGGAGTATAAGAATGGAAAAATAAAAGCTGAGAAAACAGTAAATAACCCAGCTCCAAAATTAGGAGAAGAAGTAGAGTATCGAATTACGTTCCGTAACGTAGTTGAGCACGGAAAATTAGCGAAGGTGAAAATTAAGGATGAATTACCAAACAGTTTAGAGTTTGTAGAAGGTAGCGAAAGAGCTGAGGGGGATAATCCAAAACCGTTGCATGTAAAAGTGAAAAACGGCATAGTACTCGCAGAATATCCAGAAATTACGGATACGAAAGAAAGAAGTATCGTCTTTAAAGCAAAAGTGAAAGAAAAAGCTAAAATTGGCGAAGCGATTGTGAATACGGCGGTTGTGGAAGATACTATAAATCCACCAGAGAAACCGAATGTCGCGATACAACCTCAACATAAAGAGGGTGTATTACAAGCTGAAAAAACAGTGAGTAACCATGAACCGAAGTTAGGAGAAGAAGTAGAATATCGAATTAGTTTTGAAAATACGGTAGAAAACGGCAAACTAACTGAGGTGAAAGTAGAGGACGAAATTCCAGCTGGTTTAGAATACGTACAGGATAGTATAAAGTCTGATGGGCCGGAACCAAATCCAGTAGAACTTAAAGTTGAGAATGGAAAAGTAACAGCAAAGTATCCAGAAATTACGGATACGAAAAAAAGAAGTATCATCTTTAAAGTGAAAGTACAAGAAACTGTACAAGTAGGAAAAGAAATTATAAACAAGGCGGTTGTGGATGATAATAATCCGACAAATCCACCAGTTGAGTCACTTATACCAATTACACCTCAATATAAAGATGGGAAACTAGAGGCAAGGAAAGAAGTAAGTAACCATGAACCAAAGCTAGGGGAAGAAATCGAATATCGAATTACTTTTAACGGCACAGTAGATGGCGGGAAGTTAGTTGATGTAAAGATTGAAGATGAAATTCCGTCTGGTTTAGAGTATGTGAAAGAAAGTCTGGAGGCCGTAGGTGATAAGCCTGTGCCAACAGAACTTAAAGTCGAGAATGGAAAAGTAACAGTGAAGTATCCAGAAATTACGGATACGAAAGAAAGAAGTATCATCTTTAAAGTAAAGGTAAAAGAATCAGTAAAAGTTGGAGGAGAAATAACAAATAAAGCGATTATTGAAGTGGATGATCCGAAACATCCAGTTATAGAACCGACAGCGAAAATAAAGCCAGAATATAAAGATGGTAAGTTAACAGCAGCGAAGACAGTAAGTAATAAAGAGCCAAAGCTAGGAGAAGAAGTAGAATACCGAATTAGTTTCAAAAATACGGTAGAAAACGGCAAACTAGCAGAGGTAAAGGTAGAAGATGAAATTCCAGCCGGTTTAGAGTACGTGCAAGATCGCATTAGATTTGAAGGGGCTGAACCAAATCCAATAGAGTTAAAAATGGAGTTTGGAAAAGTAATAGCAAAGTATCTAGAAATTACAGATACGAAAGAACGTAGTATTATTTTTAAAGTGAAGGTAAAAGCAGCACCAAGTAAAGGGATAACAAATAGAGCGGTAGTGGACGATAAAATAAATCCACCACTTGAGCCTACAGTTACAATTTTACCGAAAACAAAAGAAGATCTTAAGATACCAGAAGAGCCGAAGGAACCAGAAGTGAAACCGGAAGATCCGAAAGAACCGAAGGAACCAGAAGTGAAGCCGGAAGATCCGAAAGAACCGAAAGAACCAGAAGTGAAGCCGGAAGATCCGAAAGAACCGAAGGAACCAGAAGTGAAACCGGAAGATCCGAAAGAACCGAAGGAACCAGAAGTGAAGCCGGAAGATCCGAAAGAACCGAAAGAACCAGAAGTGAAACCGGAAGTAAGACTGGAAAAGTTAATTAAAGAACCGCAAGCAAAAGTAGAAAAAGAATTACCGAAAACAGGGGCAGCACATTCATGGATGATGTCAGTTGGTGCGGGAATTTCATTCTTAGTTGGCGGAGTATTATTCGTATTAGGTAGAAGAAGAAAACAATAATTTTTTAGACGAAAAGCACACTGAGTTCGATAGTTTATTGGACTCAGTGTGCTTTTATGTTATATAAAAGGAAAGCTCCTTCCACGTATGGAAGGAGCTTTATTTTTGCATATTAAAACATACTTGAGCTATGCATCGGTTGAAGTTTTGCATTTGGATCGAAGTAAGCTTTTGCATTGTTTACTGCTGTCGGTGCTTCGCCAAATCCACAAGCGATAAGTTTTACTTTTCCTTCATATGTACAAATGTCACCAGCAGCGTAAATGCCAGGAATATTTGTTTCCATTTTTGAATTTACAAGGATGCTGTTTTTTTGTATATCTAAGCCCCAGTTTTTAATTGGGCCAAGAGAAGAAACGAAGCCGTAGTTTACGATTACGTCATCAACATCGATGATAATTTTTTCCTCCGTTTTTACATGTTGAAGAACGACTTGTTCAATCTTGTCATCACCAATGAGTTCTACTGGAACGTATGGTGTACTTACTTCTGCACGAGAATTCATTAAGCTTTCTACGCTATGTTCATGCGCACGGAATTTATCACGACGATGAACGATTGTAACTTTTTCAGCAATCGGTTCTAACATCATTGTCCAGTCTACTGCTGAGTCGCCACCGCCAAATACTACGACGCGCTTACCAGCAAATTTATTCATATCATCAACGAAATAATGTAAGTTTTTCTTTTCGTATTTCGCTGTACCTTCTAATTCTAAGCGGCGTGGTTGGAAAGCACCATTGCCAGCAGTAATGATAACTGATTTAGAATAGTGAGTTTGCTTATTCGTAACAAGTTTAAATATACCATCAGCTTGTTTCTCAAGCGTATCGACAGCTTCTTCTAAACAAACAGTTGGGTCAAATTTCTTCATTTGCTCTTTTAAGTTATCAACTAATTCTTGTGCGCGTACTTTTGGAAATCCAGCCACATCATAAATGTATTTTTCAGGGTAGAGTGCGGATAATTGTCCGCCAAGTTGAGGTAAGCTTTCAATGATTTTTACACTTGCTTGTCTCATACCGCCATAAAATGCTGTGAACAGTCCCGTTGGACCACCACCAATAATTGTTATGTCGTAAACTTTTTGATTTTCTGCCACTTTCATTCCCCCTATAGATGGAATTTTGATATTGATTTCATATATTGTTCATATGTACACGAAAATCCTGCAAATGATGACACTTTCAAATAAATGATAGCATATTTGAGTTCATAATACTTCTGAAAACGACTGAATTGTGTGTAAGTTTTCGCATAGGTTCTTTTTATTGTATAAAATATACAGAAAGGAAAATACATGAAAAAAAGGCTAAAAAACCCTTGAAAACGCTATGTTATTTTAAAATATTGATAATTCTCCAGACGCTTGAATTCTGGAATAAAACCGACTAATATAGGGAAGTATTATGTTAAATTTCTATGACAAAATTCGTACGATTTTTTGACTGCGTTTTGTTATGATATAGAATGTGATAAATTCCACATTCTTGACAAATAGAGTTTTTAGTACTTGGTATTATTTTTCATTACTATTATATAAAGAAAAGGGTTGTGATTTGGTGAAGACTCCAAAAATCGTAGTTTTAGGTGCAGGTTATGGCGGGATGATTACGACTGTTCGTCTGCAAAAAGCATTATCTGTAAATGAAGCTGAAATTACGCTAGTAAACAACAACAGCTATCACTACCAAGCGACTTGGTTACATGAGAGCGCAGCTGGTACATTACAAGATGAAAAAATCTGTCTAGATATTCAAGACGTTATTGATACAAATAAAGTGAACTTTGTACAAGACACAGTAGTAGAAATTAAAGCTGCTGAAAAACGCATTATCTTAAAAGATGGCGAGTTAGAGTATGATTACTTAGTAATTGGTCTTGGTTTCGAATCAGAAACATTCGGAATTACAGGATTAAAAGAGCATGCATTCTCAATCGCTAACATTAATGCAACTCGTGAAATTCGTGAGCATATGGAAGCTAGTTTCTCTAAATATGCAACTGAACAACGCGATGAGTTAGTAACAATCGTTGTTGGTGGTGCTGGATTTACTGGTATCGAGTACGTAGGTGAGCTTGCAAACCGTGTTCCTGAACTTTGCAAAGAGTATAATGTACCACGTGAAAAAGCACGTATCATCTGTGTAGAAGCTGCTCCAACAGCACTTCCAGGTTTTGATCCAGCGTTAGTAGAATACGCTGTAAAACAACTTGAGAAAAAAGGTGTAGAATTCCGCATCGGTACAGCAATTAAAGAAGCAACTGAAGAAGGTATTATCGTTGCGAATGGCGATGACACTGAATTAATTAAGTCTGAAACAGTAGTTTGGGCTGCAGGTGTTCGTGGTAATGGTATTGTGGAAGAGTCTGGCTTTGAAGCAATGCGCGGACGTGTAAAAGTTGATGAGTACATGCACGCTCCAGGATACGAAGATGTATTCATGGTTGGTGACGCAGCGTTAATCATTAATGAAGAAATTAACCGTCCTTACCCACCAACAGCACAAATTGCAATTCAACAAGGTTACAATATTGCACACAACTTAACTGTATTAGTTCGTGGCAAGGGCGAAATGAAGAAATTCGCATTCGATAATAAAGGATCTGTATGTTCTTTAGGTCATGACGATGCAATGGGCGTTGTTATGGGTAAAAAGTTAACAGGTTGGAAAGCTTCCTTCATGAAGAAAGTAATCGATAACCGTTACCTATTCTTATTAGGTGGACCTTTATTAGTTCTTAAAAAAGGTAAATTAAAGTTCTTTTAATATATAGTAGAAAAAGCAGAAACGGCTAAGAGCTGTTTCTGCTTTTTTCATATTAAAAATATAGTATAATATATAAAAAGAAAGAATATTCTGTCCGTTCTGATGGAGGAGGTTATTACATCATGGAGAAACGAGGGAAGGTATGGCTAGCTGTTAGTGGTTTAGTAGCTACAAAAGATGGTAGGTGGCTATTTGTTAAGAAGAAATACAGTGGATTAAAAGGGAAATGGTCTTTACCGGCTGGTTTTGTAAATGAAGGTGAGACGGTTGATGAAGCTGTGAAACGCGAAGTGTTAGAAGAGACAGGCATTGTCGCTCATGTGAAGGGGATTATTGGTGTTCGATCGGGTGTTATTCGTAATGAGATTAGTGATAATATGATTATTTTCCTTTTGGAACCTGAAGGAGAAAATATTATTGTACAGGAGAAAGAATTGTCTGAAGTGGCGTTCTTACATCCGGATAAGATTGTAGACGATCCGAATACGTCTGTGCTTATTAAATATTTGTTAGAAGGAAGATCAGAACTACATCTTGAAGTGGACAAAACATTAAATCCAGGTGAACCATTTGGTTATACAGCTTATCACGTATTTACGGCACGTGCGAAGGAGAGGGGAAAAGAGTGAGTATACCGGTACTACTTATTTCAATGATGTTATTCTTTATTTTGTTCTTTGGAATTGGATTTTTACTCAACATGATTTTGCGAGCTACTTGGGTAATGGTTATTGTGTATCCGATTGTTTGTATGCTTATTATTAATAAAGCGAGTATGTGGGATTATTTTTCAAAACCGAAAGAAACATTTTCTTCATTTGGGACAAGTGTATCGCACTTAGGACAAGCAGACGTATTTATTCTATCTACTGGATTAGTAGGGGCTGCTTTAGCAGGAGTCGTAATCAAGAAACTTCGGAAAAGCGGATATCAAATGTTTTAATCTCCAATTAAGTTGGAGATTATTTTTTTTGCATATTCCTTCATCGTATAGGGAATGATTAACGATGAAGGAGTGTGGAATATAAAAATGTTAAAACGATATTGTATTCGCATTATGATGACTTGTTTACTTGCAATTGCATTATGCGTAACATGGAATGCTTTCACAGGAGTTTCTTTATTAGAGATTGTAAAGATATATGAAGGAATGAGTGCAAAAGAAGTACATGCAGCAGAAGTTAAGAGAAATGTTGCTCCGAGTAAAGAAGTGATAAATGCTTTAGAGCAGGCAAACGACTGGTCTAAATATCGTTCAATTGAAATGACTGCAACAGGTTATACATCGGGGATTGAGTCAACTGGTAAGAGGCCAGGGCATCCAGAGTATGGTATTACATATTCAGGTGTCAAAGTGAAAAGGGATTTATATTCCACAATTGCTGCGGACTTACGCGTATTCCCGATTGGAACGATTCTCTTCGTGCCAGGTTACGGGTATGGTGTAGTAGCTGATAAGGGCGGTGCAATAAAAGGAAACCGTCTTGATCTATATTATGATACGGTGAAAGATGTTTATAGCCAATGGGGTAAGAAAAAAGTAAATGTGTACGTAGTAAAAGTAGGAAATGGTAAGTTTACAGAAGAAGAGTTAACGATGTTAAATCAAGACGAAACGATGCAAGTGTTTCGTGGTCAATATTTAAAACAAAGATAGTCTAGTCGTAATTACGCTAGACTTTTTTTCTTGGCTTATTTCATGATAGAGGAGATTTTGGATCTGTGATTTTACACGCCATATAACTGTAGTTAGAATTATCGCATTTTATAGAAAATAAAGTTATAATGGTGGTAGAGAAATTTAGGGGGTCTGAACATGTTTCAAGTACAAAAAGAATTAGCAGGTCATGAAGCGGTAATTGTTGCTTTATTTGAAGAAGAGAAAATGAGTAGTTTTGTACAAGAACTGGACAAAGCGTTTGAAGGGCAATTACAAGTTTTACTAGAAGAGAAAGAATTATCTACGAAGAAAAAGGCCATTTCGAAAGTACATAGCTTAGGGAAAACAAATGTGAAACGTTATTACTTTGTTGGTTTAGGAAAGAAAGAATCTTACACGACAGAAACGTTACGTGCGGCTCTTGGTAAGGCGTTTAAAACACTGCAAGCAGCAAAAGTACAAGATGCAGCAATCTTACTTGATTCTTTCGTAACAGAGAAATTAGACGCGATTGATGTCGCTCATATTGCGGCAGAGGTACAAGGCCTTGGTACATATGAGTTACAAACGTATAAATCAGATAAAAAGGATCGTGTAGAGTTAGAGAAGTTCACGGCTATTACAGCGGAAGATGCACAAGAAATTGAAGCAGCATTAACAGTTGGCTACGTACATGGATGTGCAACAAATTCAGCTCGTACACTTGTAAATATGCCGCCAAACGTATTAACAGCGACAAAGCTTGCTGAGTATGCTGTTGAATTAGCGGAGAAATATGATATGGACTATAAAGTTCTTGAGAAAGAAGAGATGGAAGACCTTGGTATGGGTGCGTTACTTGCAGTAAACCAAGGTAGTGTAGAGCCACCAAAAATGATCGCTCTTATTTATAAAGGAAAAGAAGAGTGGACAGATGTCATTGGGTTCGTTGGAAAAGGTATTACATACGATACAGGTGGTTATTCTTTAAAACCACGTGAAGGCATGGTTGGTATGAAAGGTGATATGGGCGGTGCAGCTGCTGTATTAGGTGCGATGGAAATTATCGGTGAACTTCGCCCAGAACAAAATGTGATCGCTGTTATTCCTTCAACTGATAACGTTGTAAGTGGTACGGCATTTAAGCCAGACGATGTAATCACATCTATGAGCGGAAAAACAATTGAAGTATTAAATACGGATGCAGAAGGTCGTCTAGCTTTAGCTGACGGTATTACGTATGCGAAAAAACTTGGTGCAAACTACCTTGTTGATGTTGCAACATTAACAGGCGGTGTAATTGTTGCACTTGGAAACTATACGACAGGCGCAATGACAAATAATGAAGAGTTATTTGAGCAAGTGCTAGAGGCTTCTATGGAAACAGATGAGCCAATTTGGCAACTACCGATTTTTGATCGTGATAAAGAACGTGTGAGAAACAGTAAGTTTGCTGATTTAAATAACTCACCAGGCCGTGAAGGACATGCGGTTATGGCAGGTACATTCTTAGGCGAATTTGCTGAAGATACACCGTGGGTACACTTAGATATCGCTGGAACATCAGAAACAAAAGGCGCGCACGACTTAGGTCCAGCTGGAGCAACTGGTGCAATGGTACGTACACTTGCAACACTTGTGGAGCGTTTCGGAGAAGAATAATTTTTTGAAGAAAAGGCTGTCTCAAATTTTTGAGGCAGCCTTTTTTTATTGGTATAGTAGACCTGTTTATTGGTAATTCGATATAACTTCGTTTGCTACTACGCTGTTGAAAAAAATGTTTATAAAGAAATCGTGCATAAGATTCCATTTGAAAAAGGAAGTACGGTCTGTTTCTTTACAGAACCAAGTGCATCACTTTTTTCTGGTAAGTCAATTGTAACTTTGAGGCGTGTTCCGAGCTCAAGATTAACTTCTGTAATTGTATTAATGAAAGAATATTGGCAATGGAGACGATACGATTATTTTAACGAGAATGCATCATCATGAAGATGGTTGCTTTTAGAAAATGTTGATTTGATTAATGAGCGTGTAATGCTGTTTTAGCTTTGTCTATTAGAAATACCAATATGGATGAGAGACCTCTTTATTGGTGTTTAATAGTTGATTTTCAATGTTATACTTATGTGATATAATCTTTCCTGTATTAGAAGTAAATAACAATTGAATAGGGAGGGAAAGAAGAGAGTGACAAAAATAGAAGCACTCTTATTATTATGAGGGAAGGAACTTTATCTCAACAAAATATAGTTGTATTGTTTTTTAAACAGTTACGCCCGAAACAATGGACTAAAAACTTGCTTGTATTTGCAGCGTTAGTCTTTTCGATAAAACAAGTATCTTTAACTATGGTGGCACAAGCTGCAATTTGTTTTGCCCTATTTTGTGCAATATCTGGCTGTGTCTATATTTTAAATGATTTTATGGATATTGAGGCAGATCGACAACACCCTGTTAAGCGATATCGACCGATGGCATCGGGTGCATTAAATCCGTACTTTGCTATTACGGCAGGTTGTGTTATTTTAGTAGCGTCTTTAGTAGTTTCATATGTACTAAATCCGTTATTGTGCTTAGTATTAGCAGTCTATTTTATTTTAAATGTAGCGTATTCAATTCGTTTAAAGCACGTTGTAATCATTGATATTTTAATTATTGCATCTGGATTTGTTTTACGAGCATTGGCCGGTGGATTAGTTATTCAAGTGCCATTTACACCGTGGTTTTTATTATGTACATTATTATTGTCACTATTCTTGGCCATTAATAAAAGAAGACATGAATTAGTATTGTTACAGAATAATAAAGGTTCTCATAGAAAAGTATTAGAAAGTTATTCTCCTGCTTTGTTAGACCAATTAAGTACAATTGTTACGTCGGCAACTATTGTAACTTATGCTATCTTTACTTTTAATGCAGGGAAAAGTATCTATTTAATGTGGACAATCCCATTTGTAATTTACGGGATTTTTCGTTATTTATATTTAGTTCACATGGAAGATAAAGGTGGAGAACCAGATAAAGTTTTATTAGAGGATCAGCATATTTTAATAACAGTGTTGTTATATGCGATAACAGTTATTATTATACTATTGAACTTTTAATTACTCTATTCGGGTTTGTTAAAACGTTTAAGAGGAGAGTCTTAAACGTTTTTTATTTGGAATAAAACATTTTTTGAATATAAACAGTTAAGGAGTATAGAGATGCAACAATTTTTGATGATTATTTTATCAGTTGGTATGGGAGTTGTAGGGCAAATTTTATTAAAGTTTGGCGCAATGAAATCACAAAGTTCAGCGGCTGTAGGTATTATGAATTTCATTAACGTACCGAACTTTTTCGGACTAGCTTTTTACGGTTTAAGTGCATTATTATGGATGATTGTGCTGAGAAAGGTTGATTTAAGTTATGCATACCCAATGGTGAGTTTCGGATATGTGTTTGTTATTATTGCATCAGCATTATTATTTGGTGAAACAATCAATTTCATGAAAATTGCTGGAATGGTATGTATAGTAGCTGGCATTTTATTTATTGCAAAATCATAGGAGGTAAAGCAATGGGAACATATTTATATTGTGTACTTCCATTTATAGCTTGGGTAGCTTCGGGAGTATTGAAATTTTTAGTGAATTATCTTCGTTCTGGAAAAGATGCTTTTCGTTTAGTAGGAAATGGTGGATTTCCTAGTACGCATACAACGATTTTATCAAGTATGGTCATGACAATAGGGTTTCATGAAGGTTTTAATACCCCGATGTTTGGAATCGGGATGGCAATTTTAACAATTGTTATCATTGATGCCACAGGACTTCGCCGTACAGTTGGTAAACATGCAAGAATGTTGAATAAACATATAAGTTCGGAAGAAGAAAAATTAAGAGAGCGCCAAGGACATCATTGGCATGAGATTTTTGGTGGACTTGTGTTAGGAACAGTTATTGGGTACGTGGCACATCTAATTATGGTATTTCTACCTTAGAGAGGAGAAGAAGTATTGAGTATTTGGAATGGTTATAAAGGAAAGGGGATATTAGCCCTTGTCCTTTTCATTTTTTATTGGTCATTTTATTTTTTTATCGGTTGGAAAATGGAAAACGACTCTAAGATTTTAACAGCTTCCTGGTATGACATGTATTTTTCTTTTGATCAGGGTTATTACATTTTAAGTTTTTTCTTGGCTAAAATACCAATTGCAGATGAAGTGTTGTTTCGACATCCATTTTTAAATTTTTTAACTGAGGAAATAGCAACAGTGGTATCATCACTAGGTGTAAAAAATGTAGTGCAAGGTATTATATTTTTCCAAGCATTCTTAAGTACGATAAGTGTAGTCATGATTTACATGTTATGTTGTAAAATTTGTAAGAATGTAATTGTTTCTTTCCTATTAGCGGTTATGTACGGATTTTCAGCTACTATGTTAGTTATTACGTGGACACCGGAATCTTTTGTTTATGCCAATTTCACATTGGTACTGATGTGCTTTGTATGTTATCCGTTTATTACAGGAGAAAAAGAAGCGAAAGCAGGATTCAGCGTTGCTAATATGTTGTTGGCAATAGGAATAACGGGAGTTACATTAACAAATTCGTTTATGTGGTTTTTAGGTAGTGTAATGAGTTATAAAACATTAAAGAAAAGAATCATTTGGACTGGTATTTCTATCATTGTGGTCGTTCTTCTTTTCGTATTAGTGATTATAGAAAATAACATATCACTTATTGATGTGATCAATACTAATATTAAATTTACAGAGAAACAAGGTTTTTCAGAGGAATATGTAGGGTCTAAGTATATACTAGCATTTCATTTAGTATTAGGATCTTCATTCATCTTTGGACCATTCTCGGAAGTTACTTTAAGACAAGGTGAGCAATTCGCACAATTAAATATGCTTCCATCGCATACTATGATCGGATGGATTGTGATTGTATCTGTGTATGCTTTTATAATAGTAGCTGTATGGAAAAACTTTAGAAAAGAACCTTTCGTAAGGTTTTTAAGTTTTTGTTTACTATTTAATATTGTTTTACATGGAATTATTGGTTTTGGGGCATCTGAAGCATTTATTTATGGCGCACATATGCTGTTTACAATACCGTTATTATTGGCATATGGTTTTAAAGTGATGAGACGTGTAAAAGTAGTTGCGTTATGTTTAATATTAATATTAATAATTATAAATAATTTTGAAAGTATGCTATATTTTTACCATTTTGCAGTCTCCAATTATTCTTTATAATAAAATAGATTTTTAATAAAAGGGTACTTTAGATAGGATGTCTAAAGTACCCTTTTTCCTATTTCTTAAAAATAGATACAAAATAATAGCCGGAAGTGTAGCATTTTAGAAAAAATATAGTTGTTATGAAAGAACTCTAAACATGTTTTGAGTACAAAAAGAGTTAGCAAGACATGAAGTGATAATTATTGTATTTAGATATCGCTGTGTGAACATAATTTACGGGGCAGTTCCAGCAATGGGTAGGTAATTCGTATACTTTTCGAGCATTTTGTAGAAGAATAATTTTTTGAATAAAAGGCTGGCTCAAATTTTGGAGATAGCCTTTTTTATTAATATTGTAGGCGTATTTGTTGGTAATTCGATATAACTTCATTTACTACTGTGCTGTTCAAAACGGTGCTAAAAAGTATTTATAAAGAAATCGTATACAAAACCCCATTTAAAGCAAAAGAAGTACGGCCCGTTTCTTCAGAGACAACTAATATAAGTGCATCACTCTTTTCTGATAAGCCAATTGCAGCTCTGTGACGTGTTCCTAGCTCAGGATCAACTTCTGTACTTTTCGTTAAAGGAAGAATATTAGCAGCTGAGACAATATGATTATTTTTTACGAGAACGGCACCGTCATGAAGAGGGTTACCTGGATAAAATATTGATTCGAGTAATGGCGCAGTTAAATGAGCGTTTAATGTCGTTCCAGTTTGAATGAGAGCTTCAAGCGTCTCGTTTCGTTCCACGACGATAAGAGCACCATGTTTTCTGGCGCTTAAATGTTGGATAGCTGTCGTAATAAAAGATGAACTTTCCGTATAAGGTGATAAATATGCCTGAATATAGTATGTAGCTGCCAATGTTTGTACATTTGCTAACATATGATGAATATCTTCCATTTTGCATAAAATACATTCGTCTTCTTTATCGATTGCGTTCCTCATAATCGATAGTTCTTTTTCAGCAATTTCAATCATTTGCTTTGTTTGTATTTTGAGCTCTTCTGACAAGCCCCATTCGTGCATAATCCTCATTCCCTTTAGTGGAGTATTTAACAATAGTGTATACAAATATTCCTAGTAAAATCCTGTTAGATTTTATAAAATATTGAGATACAGCATGTTTTTTTCATATAATAAAGGTATGACGAGCGAGAGGAGAGAGAAGAATGAATTGGAAACAAGAATTTAGTCGCTGGCTTTCTTACGCACAATTAGATGCAGAATTAAAAGAACAGCTAGAAAATATGAAGCAAGATGAGAAGAAAATCGAGGATAGCTTTTATAAAAATTTAGAGTTTGGCACAGGTGGTATGCGTGGTGAACTTGGTGCTGGTACGAACCGTTTAAACGTATATACAGTTCGTAAAGCAACAAAAGGATTAGCAAGCTTTATCGAAAAGTTAGGTGAGGAAGCGAAAAAACGCGGTGTTGTTGTAGCCTATGATTCTCGTCATAAATCACCTGAGTTTGCAATGGAAGTTGCTGCTACACTTGGTGCACGTGGTATCACAACATATGTGTTTGAAAGCTTACGTCCAACGCCAGTACTTTCTTTCGCAGTTCGTCATTTACATACAGTAAGTGGAATCGTTCTTACGGCAAGCCATAATCCGCCTGAATATAACGGATACAAAGTATACGGTGAAGATGGTGGACAGTTACCTCCAAAAGAGGCAGATGAGTTAATTAGCTACGTAAATGCAGTAGAAGATGAATTAACAGTTGAAGTCGCTGATATAGAGCAATTAAAAGCTGACGGTTTATTACATATTATTGGACAACAAGTAGATGATGCATATGCTGCAGAATTGAACAATGTCATCATTAATAAAGAAATGGTACAAAAGGTTGGTAAAGACTTAAAAATCGTCTTTACACCATTACACGGAACATCAAATATTTCTGTACGCCGTGGTTTAAAAGAAGTTGGATTTACAGATGTAACAGTTGTAAAAGAGCAAGAGTTACCAGATCCAAACTTCTCTACAGTAAAATCACCGAACCCAGAAGAGCACGCAGCGTTTGAGTATGCAATTCGTGACGGTGAAAAGGTAGGCGCAGATGTATTAATCGCAACTGATCCTGACGCAGACCGCCTTGGTGTAGCAGTGCGTAATCATAATGGTGAGTTCCAAGTATTAACAGGAAACCAAACAGGTGCATTAATGCTTGATTACTTACTATCTCAAAAGAAAGAAAACGGAACGCTTCCAGAGAACGGTGTCGTATTAAAAACAATCGTAACGTCTGAAATTGGTCGTACAATTGCAAAAGCATACGGTTTAGATACAGTTGATACGCTAACTGGATTTAAATTTATCGGTGAGAAAATTAGACAGTATGAAGAAAGTGGACAATATGAATTCCAATTCGGTTATGAGGAAAGCTATGGTTATTTAATCCGCCCATTCTGCCGTGATAAAGATGCAGTACAATCTGTTCTATTTGCATGTGAAGTAGCTGCATACTACAAATCACAAGGGAAAACGTTATATGACGGTCTATTAGAAGTATTTGAGAAGTACGGCTTCTTCCGTGAAGACCTTGTATCGTTAACGTTAAAAGGAAAAGATGGAGCGGAAAAAATCCAAGAGATGATGGCAAAGTTCCGTGAGAATCCTCCGAAAGAAGTGGCGGGCTTAACAGTCGTAGCAGTTGAAGACTATAAAGCAAGCGTTGTTACATCTTTACAAGATGGACATAAAGAAGAGATTCACTTACCGAAATCAAATGTGTTAAAATATCAATTAGAAGATGGTTCATGGTTCTGCCTACGTCCATCTGGAACTGAGCCGAAGATTAAGTTTTACTTTGGTGTGAAAGATAGTTCTTTACAAAATAGTGAACAAAAGTTACTTACTATTAAAGAAGACATTATGAATCGTTTATAATACAAAGTAATTTTAAGTAGTAAGGAACAAAAGGGAGCGAAATCTCCCTTTTGTTTTATGTAGGAAATGCTTGCTATTGATTCCGACAGGAGAGAGGGTATTTTGTGATGAAAAAAGTAAGAAAAGCGATAATCCCAGCAGCTGGATTAGGAACACGTTTTTTACCAGCAACGAAAGCAATGCCGAAAGAAATGTTACCGATAGTAGATAAACCAACGATCCAATACATTGTAGAAGAAGCAGTGAAATCGGGTATCGAAGATATTATTATCGTTACTGGTAAAACAAAGCGTTCTATTGAAGATCATTTTGATAATGCATTTGAACTAGAACAAAACTTATTAGAGAAGAAAAAATATGAGTTGCTTGAAAAAGTACAAGCTTCTTCAAAAATGGTAGATATTCATTACATCCGTCAAAAAGAGCCGAAGGGACTAGGACATGCTGTTTGGTGTGCGCGTAAATTCATTGGTGATGAGCCGTTTGCAGTGTTACTAGGTGATGATATTGTCCAAGCTGAGAAACCATGTTTACGTCAATTAATGGATGAGTATGAAAAAACACTTTCTTCTGTTATTGGTGTACAAACTGTTCCAGAGTCGGAAACACATCGCTATGGAATTATCGATCCATTAGAACAAGAAGGTCGTCGTTACCAAGTTCGCAATTTCGTTGAGAAACCAGCACAAGGTACAGCTCCTTCAAACTTAGCGATTATGGGGCGCTACATTTTAACGCCTGAAATCTTTATGTTCTTAGAACAGCAACATGTCGGTGCTGGTGGTGAAATTCAGTTAACAGATGCAATCCAAAGCTTAAATGAAATCCAACGTGTATTTGCCTACGATTTCGAAGGAAAGCGCTACGACGTAGGTGAAAAGCTAGGATTCGTTCAAACGACAATCGAAATGGCTCTGCAACATCCAGAATTACGTGATGACATGGTTGCGATGATGAAGAAAATTTTAGAAGAACAAGCGAATCAAGAGTCTTAATAAAAAATGAGTTATTTCAGTATACTGAAATAACTCATTTTTTTATTATGAAATCGTCGAATGAGAATGCTGATAAGCAGAACGACGCACAGCATAATATATGCGAGGTGCGATAATAGCACCGATAATTGTAAATGCAATATCTTTTACTGCAAACCACATCATAATCATCCAAGCAGCTTTATAGCTCATATTACCGCCCATAAAGAGATTGACTGCCCCGTACATGTAAGTAGTACCGATTATATAAGTTAAAATAATTCCTGTGAAAGAGGCAACTGCAAATGTAATGAATGTTGGTCTTTCTTTTTGTTCTACTAGTTTTCCAGATACGTAAGCAACGATAATAAATGCGATAATAAAACCACCAGTAGGATCTAAAAGTGCTCCAAATCCAGCTTTGAAGTTAGCGAAGATTGGTGCGCCGGCTACGCCAACGAGCATATATACAGTCATGGATAAGGCACCAAGTCTACTTCCAAGAAGAAGACCTGCTAAAATTGCGAAAAATGGTTGCATAGATAATGGGATGCCTGCTACTTGAAGGAATGGTGCCCAAGATACAATATTTGCACCGATTGCCATAAGAGCAACGAACATGGCAGCTAATGCTAAATCTAAAACATGAAATCTTCTCATAATGTTAACCTCCTGTTGTTTTTAGGTTAACATTATCGTAGCGAAAATATTTACTTGTTGTCAATCAAAATATTTTGATAAGAAGGCTTTAAATAGTCTCTTAGCAACGTATATGGAATACGAAATTGTGGAATTCCACTTGAATAGGGAGCAATCTCATATAAAGGGAAATAAATGACGAGATTGTCTGGCTCTAAAAAGAAGTGGAATTTTTTCATACTCATTACTTTTTCAGTTGCATCAGGAAAATAAATGCTTTCATTTTGTTTAATTTGTCGTACAATCTCCGCACGGATTACATCTTTATATTTATCCTTTTGTTGAAATAAATCGTCTAAGTGCAGTACCTTTTTTTCGTTTAAATCGAATGTATTTGCCTTCCACGTATAAAGACCGTGTGCTCCGCCAGTATATTGATAGTAATTCACATATAGGCTAAGAAAAGGTGGTTTGTTTAAAGAGACTTTATAATCAACATTTGCTACGTACGGATGAAATGGTGTACTAGATCCTTCTGTCTCTTTATAATATTTTTTTGCTTCTTTTTCTAATTTGGTTTTAAATTTGTCAGTGGATTTTTTGTAGTATAAATTGAGTTTATTTTGAAATTTAGAGTCAGAAAATTTGTGAAAAGAAGGCCTGTTTATTTGATATTCTATATAAGGTTTCTTACCTTTTTGCGTTACAGTCTTAACATCGATTGTCAGGTTAGATGCTTTGGCTGTTATTGCACAATTTGGTACAATAGTCAGCAAGGAGAACATAAGCAGTAATATACAAAATTTCTGTTTCATTTAGGTGAAGCCTCCTTATATAAGTGTTATAAGTAGTTTGAAAATAAATAGGTAAAATTATACATTTAATTAAAGTAAGAGAAGGGGGAAGCGATATGGCAAAAACTTTAATGGATTCACTTGGAATTGAGTTGTTAGAGATGACAGAAGATAAGGTGGTTGCTACGATGCCTGTTGATGAGCGTACGCATCAGCCATTTGGATTTTTACATGGTGGTGCATCGGTTGCATTAGCAGAAACAGTGGCAAGTGTTGGTTCATATAATTTAATTGATCAAGAAAAATGTATTTGTTTCGGATTAGAAATTAATGCGAACCACATTCGCTCAAAGAAAGATGGAATTGTAACAGCGATTGGAACACCAATACATAGAGGACAATCGACAATGGTTTGGGATGTTCGCATTATTGATGAAAATGATGATTTACTATGTATATCAAGATGTACAGTAGCAATTAAAGAAAAACGTGAAAAATAAAAAAGAGGCGCTCTTATGAGCAGCCTCTTTTTCTTATAATTAGAACTGGATTTTCTTCTCTAAGAAACCTTTTAGTTCGCTAATTGGCATACGAACTTGTTCCATTGTGTCACGGTCACGTACTGTAACAGCTTTGTCTTCAACTGAGTCGAAGTCGTATGTGATACAGAATGGTGTACCGATTTCGTCTTGACGACGGTAACGCTTACCGATAGAACCAGTTTCATCAAAGTCTACCATGAAGTCTTTAGCTAATTCTGCGAATACTTCAGTAGCACCTTCAGATAGCTTTTTAGATAATGGTAAGATAGCTGCTTTGTATGGTGCTAAAGCAGGGTGGAAACGAAGAACTGTACGAGAATCGTTTTCTAATTGCTCTTCTTCATATGCATCACATAAGAATGCTAATGTTACGCGGTCTGCGCCTAAAGATGGCTCGATGCAGTATGGTACGTAACGCTCATTCGTTTGTGGATCGATATAGTTAAAGTCTTCGTTTGAGTGTTCCATGTGACGTTTTAAGTCGAAGTCTGTACGAGATGCAACGCCCCAAAGTTCGCCCCAACCGAATGGGAATTTGAATTCAATGTCAGTTGTTGCATTACTGTAGTGAGATAACTCTTCTTCACCGTGGTCACGAAGACGCATGCTCTCTTCAGACATACCAAGTGAAAGTAACCAGTTTTTACAAGTTTCACGCCAGAATGCGAACCACTCTAAATCTTCACCAGGCTTACAGAAGAATTCAAGTTCCATTTGTTCAAATTCACGTGTACGGAATGTGAAGTTACCAGGTGTGATTTCGTTACGGAAACTCTTACCGATTTGGCCGATACCAAATGGAAGCTTTTTACGCATAGAGCGTTGAACGTTTTTGAAGTTTACGAAAATACCTTGTGCTGTTTCAGGACGAAGGAAGATTTCGTTTGTGCTAGACTCTGTAACACCTTGGAATGTTTTGAACATTAAGTTGAACTGACGGATTTCAGTAAATTCTTCACTACCGCAATCAGGACATTTTACTTCATGCTCTTTCATTAAGTCAGCCATTTGGTCGAAAGTAAGACCGTCAACAACCATTTCGATGCCTTTTGCATCTAAAGCATCCTCAATTAATTTGTCAGCACGGTGACGAGCTTTACATTTTTTACAGTCGATCATTGGATCGTTGAAGTTACCAACGTGACCAGAAGCGATCCAAGTTTTAGGGTTCATTAAAATAGCTGCGTCTAAACCAACGTTGTGTGGAGATTCTTGAATGAATTTTTTCCACCAAGCTTTTTTAACATTATTTTTTAATTCGATTCCAAGTGGACCGTAATCCCAAGTGTTTGCAAGACCACCGTAAATTTCAGAACCAGGGAAAACAAAACCGCGATGTTTCGCTAAGTTTACAACTTGTTCCATTGAATACATAAGAAAATCCTCCTTTTGAAAGTTAACGTATTGGCGATGACATACTCTGATACTTTGGAAACGGGCAGTATATGTTAAAAAGAACATAAAAAAACGCTCATCCCAAGGCTTATTTGCCTAGGGACGAGCGTTTGCCCGCGGTTCCACCCTAGTTGATACACAAAAGGTGCATCCACTTTATCATGTATTGCTCGAGACTGCCGTTTCCTTGCGTCTTCAGGCTTTCACTATCCCTGAATCGCTTTTTATGCAAGTACTTATAAGTCCGTCATCGCTACTTATATTAATAATAATGAACATATTCTAACACGTTCTTTTTTAAATCTCAATAGAGGAACGCGTCTATC
Source organism: Bacillus cereus group sp. MYBK15-3 (assembly GCF_051916765.1). Lineage (NCBI taxonomy): Bacteria > Bacillati > Bacillota > Bacilli > Caryophanales > Bacillaceae > Bacillus > Bacillus cereus group sp. MYBK15-3. The sequence goes on along the minus strand of NZ_JBQAHG010000005.1, from coordinate 15,798 downwards.
TATGATAGAGTCTCGCCTATTTTTTCATTATTTATTCGGTAATTTTGTTTAATATGCTTAATTGCTTCGCGCTTACTTAATGGAGCGAGCTCATTGTTTTGCACGTATTCCCAAACTACATCCTGATTTGTTTTTGCATATTCACGAAGGACCCAGCCAATTGCTTTTTGAATGAAAAATTCTTTTGAAGAATGTAGTTGTCCAATAATCCAGAAAAGAAGTTCTTCATCCATCTTTTGTTTATATTTGAGTTGGAATAAAATAGTGGCACGTTGTAACCAAATGTTATCTGATGCAATCCATTTTGGGATATAGGCAGAAATCAATTCTGGATGTTGTAAAAAGATATTACCTAAAAATGTAGGTACGATGCTATCGACAGTGTCCCACCAAGATTTTGTTACAATCAATTCTTCTAAGAAGGGGATATGTGTTTCGTTTATATGCTTTTTATATTTTTGCATAATATCAAGTGCAGCCGCTTGGAATTCACGTTCTGGTAAGTCCCAAAGTTCACGTACGATAATTTGGAAGTCTCTTTTATCTGGGAGAGTATGTATTTGAATGATGTCTTTTAATAATTGGCGTCTTTCCGGTGTTTGAATACCTAGAAATGGGAAGTGATTTTTCATATAACGAGCCATAGGTTCTGCTTTTTCAAGATTTTGATGAGCTGTAAAATGCTCTTGTAATGCTTTTACAAATGGATGCATACGTGTTTCTCCTCTCTTATTTTCTTTCTTCTCTTATTATACAAAGAGTTTGGATAAATTTTAAAACATAACTTGCAATGTAATGAAATATGTTGAAAGTAGAGAGGAGAGGATAAGATGGAGGATCAAGGCGTACTAGCAGGTTTCTTTGCTCTTAGTTTTGCGTTTATTCTTGTTATATTGATTTGGGCAATTATTTCATATTTGTTAACGGCTTTTGCACTTTATTCGATGGCGAAAAATGATGGTGCAACGGACGGGGTGCTTGCGTTTATTCCGTTTTTGAATAGTAAGACGTGGGGGGACTTAGCGAAAGATAAATTACCAGATTTTTTGAAAGAAGAAGCAGGGTGGAAAGTATTCGGCATATATGTTGCATGTTTCATTTTTAATTTCGTACCAATTATAAGTTTACTAGCAACAGCTGTATCGATTGTATTGTCCATTTATCTTATCTACGCTATTTTAGACAGATACGGAACGAACTCTATATTATTTACGATTATTCACGTAATCACATTTTCGGTGTTCTTACCGATTCACTTATTTATTATTCGAAATGAACCGGTGAGATATAAAGAGTAGATTTTTCATTTTTGTTGATAAGTAGCTATAAGTAAAAAAGCGCCCTGATTATCAGAGCGCTTTTTCTACTACATAAGGTAGCGTAAATAAATATAAATGTGAGAAATGATTAATGAAACGATCATAATTGGGAAACCGACTTTTAGGAAGTCCATGTAACTAAATTTATGTCCTTCGCGGCTCGCGATACCTGCAACGATTACGTTAGCAGAAGCTCCGATTAATGTTCCGTTTCCGCCCAGACAAGCACCTAGTGCTAATGCCCACCATAATACATCGATTTGTGCGTCAGATGGTGATAAGCCTAGCCCAACTGCCATATCGTTAATAAGTGGAATCATTGTTGCGACGAATGGGATGTTATCAATTGTTGCAGAGGCGATACCAGATACCCATAAAATAAGGATGGATGCGTAAGAAATATCTCCGCCTGTTATACCAATTACTTTTTGAGCTAACATTTTGATAAGACCGATATCGATAAGTCCTCCAACAAGTACGAATAACCCTGCGAAGAAGAAGATTGTTACCCACTCTACGCTTGCAAATACTTCTTCAATTTCATGCTCTTTCACACCAATTAACATAAGTACAGTAGCACCAGTTAAGGCGATAATAGCGGCATCGATATGGAAAATAGAATGAGTCATGAAACCTACAATCGTAAGTCCAAGTACCGTTAAAGATTTTTTCATTAATACTGGGTCTTTAATGTATTGTTTTTCATCTAAGCTCATTAATTTTTTAACTTGTACAGGATCGGCAATTAATTGTTTGCGATACATGAAGTAAAGTATTATCGCTGTAACTGCAATAATAATAATTACAATTGGTGCTAGATTCAATAGGAAAGCATTGAAGTCTAAATGCTTATTTGCAGAACCAATCATAATGTTAGGTGGATCACCAATTAATGTTGCTGTTCCTCCAATGTTTGAAAAAATAATTTCAGAAAGTAAATAAGGAACAGGATTTACTTGCAGTATGCGCGTAATAGATAAAGTAACTGGAACAACAAGAAGTACAGTTGTAACGTTATCTAAAAATGCGGAGCCAAGCGCGGTAAGTAAGGAAAGTGAAATTAAAATTTTAATTGGATTTCCTTGTGCCCCTTTTGCTGCTTTAATGGCAACGTATTGGAAGACACCTGATTTACTCGTAATGTTCACCAAAATCATCATACCGATGAGTAGCGTAATCGTTCCCCATTCAATATGTTTCGTAAAGGCGTTATGTAAATCGACGACCCCCACAATTACCATGAGTGCTGCACCAAGAAGTGCGATGACAGCGCGATTAATTTTTTCAGAAATAATAATGGCATATGTAATTAAAAAGACTGCGATAGCAAAATAATACTGCCAGTTAGCGAGTTCTTGCGTTGTTTCGTGCAAAAATCTCATCTCCTTTCATTCACTTTTTCTTAGTGTGTCAAAAATGCTCTAGAAGAAACACACATAACGTCATTATAAAGTAGGAAAATGGCGGATGTAAATGAAAGGAGAGATTTTGTCATATTTTCTGCATAGGTCATTTTTTCTTATTTTTTAAAATATTTGTGGGCATTTGACATATATATAAGATACATCCAATCTGAATATTTAAAATGGAATTAGCATTCGAGCTTGTTCGTGTAGGAGTGTCAAATAGAAAGGAATGACAAAAATGATAAGGAAGGGATCGTATGGATGAACAACGATTTTTATTTTTAGACTTTGAGTTTACGATGCCCCAGCATAGAAAGAAACCGAAAGGATTTTTTCCAGAGATTATTGAGGTAGGACTCGTTTCAGTTGCTGGCTGTAAGGTAGAAGATACGTATTCATCACATGTCAGGCCGAAAACATTTCCCTCTTTAACGGATCGATGTAAGAAGTTTTTAGGAATAAAACAAGAAGTCGTGGATAAAGGGATTTCATTTCCTGAACTCGTTAAGAAGCTTTCAGAATACGAAACGAAATGTAAACCGACAATTGTAACGTGGGGAAATATGGATATGAAAGTGCTGAAGCATAATTGTGAAATGGCAGGGATAGCTTTTCCATTCTTCGGACAGTGTCGTGATTTATCGCTTGAGTATAAGAAGTTTTTTGGAGAAAGAAATCAAACAGGATTATGGAAAGCAATTGAGGCGTATGGAAAAGTAGGGACAGGGAAGCATCATTGTGCGCTTGATGATGCAATGACGACGTACAACATTTTTAAACTAGTAGAAAAAGATAAAGAGTATTTAGTAAAACCAGCACCTCCAACATTAGGAGAACTTGTTGATTTTTCAAAAGTGTTAAAGAAAGTGAGCACACAGTAACGACCAAATTGCACATTATGTAATTTGGTCGTTTTGTTTTTTAGAGTTTGTAGTCTTTCTTTAATTGCTCTAATGTGTCTAGACTACGAATCGCAAAAGGTGAATCATCTTCAGAAAATGAATTCATTTGAGTTTCTAATGCTAATTTTAGTGAATCTGTATAATCCGGAATTTCTCCTTCATATTTCTTCACCATTTGTTCTGGAATGTTCGTTTGCTCACGAAAAGCTAAAGCACGTCTTTCGTGGAAAAATGGTACGTCAGCTTGTTTTACGTTATGTAAGTCACCTTGCACCGGATGTTTTAAAACAGCTAATACTTTTACGACGTAACTGCCAGGGCGGCTATTTGTAACCTCGCCAATGTATTTTCCTGTTTTATAAATACCAGTAACGATTTCACCAATTTCAAATGTTTCTCTCATATTTTTCACCTCAAGTTTATAGTAAGGAAAGTGAGGGAAGGAGTCAAAGAAATCCTTCGTTTTCAGAACGCCCCTTGAGAATATGGGGAGGTTGCACTATAATTTAAAATGATATGACAGAAAATTCTGATGTTTTATAAATCCTATAATAAGGAGTGTTCTATATGATGCCTTTATATTTTCCGGAAGATAAAACAGAATATATTATTCCAGGGATTGTTTGTGTTCTATTTATTATCGGTGCTATTGCCACGTGGCGCATGTTTATTCGTATATCAAAAAGAGAAGCAGACCGATTACAGAAAGTTGAAGAAAAACTATTAGCTGAAAAGAAACAGTAACGCATTTTTGTATGTTTCCCTCTATGCTCGGACAATCTAAGGGCAGAATATATTTTGGAGGGAATAGAATGAAGAAACGGCTTTTTTTCAGTTGTTGTTCATTATTTCTGATGGCAGGTTGTGACCAAGGAAAGCCGAAAGAAATTGACGTGAAATTACATAATGCTTCAGGAGATGAAGTAGGGACTGCGAAAGTAGTTCAGCAAACAAGCGGAGTGAAAATTAAGATTAAAGGGGAAGGTTTCACGCCAGGCCCGCACGGCATACATGTGCACGAAATTGGTGAGTGTAAAGCACCACGATTTGAATCATCTGGGAATCATTTTAATCCTGATAATAAAAAGCATGGACTCCTTAATCCGAAGGGTGCAGAAAACGGTGATTTACCGAACGTAGTTGCAGATGGTTCTGGAAAGATTAAAGCAGAAATCGATGCACCTCACATTACACTTGAAGAAGGGAAAACGACGATTCATAGAAAAGATGGAGCGTCTATTATTATTACAGAAAACCCTGATGATGGTATGACTCAACCGACAGGTAAATCAGGGGATCGAATTGCTTGTGGCGTAATTGTAAAAAAAGCATCGGATATGAAGAAAAAGTAAAAGCTACCGTGAATGGTAGCTTTCTTTGTGAAATGTAATTGAAAATATATCAGCGATTATTGGAATATATCGACTTACCGACAAAATATGACAAAGGAGTCTGTCCAAGAATGATTCGGGACAGACTCCTTTCTTATTATGAAAACGTATGACGCAGTCTGTTTAAAATTTCTTCTAAAACAGATCGTGGACAGCCGATGTTAATTCGAATATGTTCTTCGCCACCTAACCCGTATTTCTCACCAGGTTCAACGATGATTTTTCCTTTTTCCTCAAGTAGTGCGGTACGCTCGTTTTGAGAAAGCTTTAGACGAGAACAATCAATCCATAATAAAAAGCTACCTTCTGGCTTCGTTACGGAAAGAGCAGGTATGTGAGTTTTAATATATTCACAAGCAAATTGAGCATTATCTTCTATATATAATCGAATTTCGTTTAGCCAATCATTACATTCTGTATAGGCGCTTTGCATCGCTGTATAAGCGAAGATATTTAACCCGTGGAAGCCTTGTCTATACTGGATAGCTGTAAAGGCATGACGGAGCTTTTCGTTTGGAATGATAATGATCGACGCTTGTAATCCAGCGATATTAAATGTTTTACTTGGAGCCATGCAAGTGATAGTGCGCTCTGCTAATTCTTCAGATAAGGAAGCGAACGGTGTATGTGTATGGTCTGCATAAATGATATCGGAATGAATTTCATCCGCCACAACGATTACGTCATATTTAGTACATAACGATCCGAGCTGCACAAGTTCCTCTTTCGTCCAAACGCGTCCGATTGGGTTATGAGGGCTACAAAGAAGCAAGAGTTTGATGCCTTGCTGAAACTGCTTTTCTAAATGCTTGAAGTCTATCACATATGTATCATTTTGTTTCTGTAATGGACTCACGCATAACTGCCTGTTGTTTGTTGTGACCATTTCGAAAAATGGAGGATAAATAGGTGGTTGTACGAGAACAGATTCGTTTTCTTTGGTGAAAGCCTGTATGCTCGTACTAAGAGCTGGAACGATTCCGGCGCTAAAGACAATCCATTCTTTTTGAATATCCCAGTTGTATTGTTGTTTTGTCCAGTTACAAATAATATCTCCAATATTTTCGGGAGGAAGTGTATAGCCAAAAATCGGATGTTCGATTCGTTGTTTTAAGGCAGTTTGAATTGGTTTTGGTACTTCAAAATCCATATCAGCAATCCAAGCATGGATAAGTTCTTCGTTTTTATATGTATCCCATTTTATACTATGCGTTCCACGTCGATTGATTGCTTTATGAAATAGTTGCATAAGTTTGCTCCCTTCTTCTGTAAAACCAATAAGTTATGAAAGTTCTCTCTCTTCTTATAGAATAGCTGATGTGATAGGATAAAGAAAAGTATTAAAAAGTGAAAAGGCGGGAAGCGAATGGGTACATATGAAAAGATGATAGAGGTTGTGAAGAATTGGGATCCGTTTCAAATGGGACCGGAGTTTTATGAAACAGAAGCGAGCGATGTTGTGAGCGTCATAAGTGTGTTTGACGATCCAAAATATATCGCAAAGAAGATTCAACATATATACTTTATGTCTTTCGAGGAAGTACCTGCGCTTGAAAAATGTGAGAAATTAGCTGTGGAATTACTTGTAATAAAAGAAGGCGGAAGCTGTTCATTATAGGCTGTCGGGATTTCCGACAGCCTTTTTTATATTATCCCGCTATTTGCTGGGTAGTAAGACCTTCAACTCAAAATTTAGCGGAAGCAAAGAAGTTAGGTGGAGGCTGATTAAAGTTTCATTTTATTGCGCGGAAAAAGCGATAATTTCTTCATAAACATGTTCAGGCTTTTCTTCAGGTAGTAAATGTCCTGTATTTTCGTAAGAAATAAATTTTGAATTCGGTAAATCTTTGTGTAGACGATGACCTACATGTACAGGGACGATGCGGTCTTTTTCCCCCCAAATGAGTAGGATAGGTGTTTCGATTTTTTGTAATTCAGTTGAAGATAAGTCACCTTCACGGTCTCGTATCATGCGAGTTAAAGCGGGAAATATACGGTCGTCATAAAAAGGAGCGGAGTAACCTTTTTTCATTTCATCGTCAATTAATGAGTGATCATGAACGACATTCATTAAGTTATGAACAATGCCGCGCCTTATAATCCAGTTCTTTACGTATAAATGAAAGAACGGTAAATAAGAAGAGTATAGTAAAGGTAAGGTTGCGCGCGCTAAATAGCTCGAGCTACATAGTAAAATCGTCTTTGAAATGAGTTCAGGACGTATACGGTTTACATAGAGAGAAATTTGCCCACCCATAGAATGCCCAACTAATACAATGTTTGAGAGAGATAAATGTTCAATTAAATCAATAATAATCGTTGCTAAATTGTGATAAGAATACTTAAACAGATGAGACTTATCACTTTTTCCGAACGGTGGCAAATCAAGAGCAATGACTGTTCCTTCCTTCGATAGTAAAGGAATTAGACGGCGGTAACTGAATGAGGAAGATAAAAAGCCGTGAACGAGTATGAAAGTAGGACGTTCTGTTTTATTATCATGTTCATACAATTCGTAATGAACAGTAGTGCCGCGAGTGGAAAAAGTGAAATAAGGACAAGTATATTTATGATTCATTTTTTGTCACTCCATTGATTTTTGTTCATATCATCTCCAAGGAAGAAGAAAATATGTTAACAAAAAAAGGCAAGATGACGATGTCATCTTGCCTTTCGTTTATTCAGTATTACCCGCGAACAATATTAGGCGGTGTTTTTCCTTGTAACCCTGCAACTAAATTTTCAGCGGCGGTCATGGCCATTTGCTGACGAGTTTTTAATGTTGCAGATCCGATATGTGGTAAAGTCACAACATTTTGTAATGATAAGAGTGGATTATCTTTTTGAATCGGCTCTTGTGTAAATGTATCGATACCTGCTGCAAAGATTTTCTTTTCTGTTAAAGCATGGATTAACGCTTTTTCATCTACTGTTTTGCCGCGAGAAGCATTAATGAAGATTGCTGTGTCTTTCATTAATGAAAATTCCTTTTCTCCGATAAGGTGATATGTTTCATCTGTTAATGGAGTAAGAAGAACAATAAAGTCAGACTGATTCAGTAGCGTCTGTAAATCACAATATGTAGCATCGAATTTTTGTTCAGCTTCTTCTTTACGACGGCGGTTATAGTAAAGAACATTCATATCAAATCCGAATTTTGCTCGTTTTGCAACGGCTTCTCCAATTCGGCCCATACCGATAATACCAATTGTGCTATGGTGTACATCTAGTCCGAAGTGTTCTTTTCCGATTTCAGCGTTCCATTCACCATTTTTCACGTAAGAATCGAGTTCGCAAACGCGGCGCCCAGCTGATAGCATAAGGGCGAAAACGAGATCAGCTACTGTATCATCTAATACGTATGGTGTATTTGTTCCGATAACATTTCGGTTTTTCATCGCTTGTAAATCAAAATTATCGTAACCGACAGAAATGTTGCTCACTACTTTTAAGTTAGGAGCTACTGTCAGTAATTCTTCATTAATAGCAGATCCGAAATTTAATAACCCATCTTTATCTTGTATTTTCTCTAATAGAATATCACGAGGTACTTTCTCATTTTGATCCCATTTTTCATAATCACAGTGTTCTGATAAATAGTTTTCTACAAATGTTGGAACTGGTTCAGCAATATAAACTTTTGGTTTCACGGTTCCATCCCCTTTCGCTTTATCCCGCATTTTTCCGCTGATTAAAGTTTCACTTTATTTTGACATAATTCAATAGAAAAATCTTCTTTTCAAACTTGAAAGGGTATTTGTATAATTTAGACACAAACGAAAAGGAAGGATGATTTATATGGTGACAGAAAAAGAATTAGAATTATTAGCTTGTCTTGAAAAGAGTAGTCGATTATCTGTAGATACATTAGCGAAGCTGTTAAATATAGAAGTAGAAGAAGTAAAGAAGATGGTTGCGAGATTAGAAAATGAAAAGATTATTGTGGATTATGTAACACATATCGATTGGACGAAAGTGAAAGAACATACAGGTTTAACGGCAATGATCGATGTGAAAGTTACGCCAAAGCACGGCGTTGGGTTTGATGCGGTTGCTGAGCAAATTTATCGTTATTCAGAAGTGAAATCCGTTTATTTAATGTCAGGGACATATGATCTTTCTATTACATTAGAAGGGAAAACGATGGGGGAAGTAGCGATGTTTGTTTCTGAGAAATTAGCAACAATTGAATCTGTCGTTTCTACAACTACTCATTTCATTTTGAAGAAGTATAAACATGAGGGTGTTATTTATGAAAAAGACGATGATGATAAGCGAATTGTGGTGACACCATGAAGCAATTTGAACTATCTAGATCAGCAGAATCTTTAAAACCATCTGGTATTCGAAAATTTTTTGATTTAGCAGCAAATATGAAAGGTGTTATTTCCCTCGGGGTAGGAGAGCCAGATTTTGTTACCCCTTGGAATGTAAGGCAAGCATGTATTCGTTCTTTGGAACAAGGGTATACGTCATATACAGCAAATGCAGGATTATTAGAGCTCCGTCAAGAAATAGCAAAGTATCTAAAAAAACAATTTGCAGTATCTTATGACCCAAGTGATGAAATCATTGTTACAGTTGGAGCGAGCCAGGCGTTAGATGTAGCGATGCGCGCCATTATAAATCCTGATGATGAAGTGCTCATTATTGAACCAAGCTTCGTTTCTTATGCACCACTTGTGACATTAGCTGGAGGAGTTCCAGTTCCTGTGGCGACTACTTTAGAAAATGAGTTTAAAGTACTACCAGAACAAATTGAAGCAGCTATTACAGCGAAAACAAAGGCGATTTTGCTTTGTTCACCAAATAACCCGACAGGTGCAATGCTAAATAAATCCGAGCTTGAAGAAATAGCAGTGATTGTTGAGAAGTACAATCTAATTGTATTATCTGATGAAATTTATGCAGAGCTTGTATACGACGAAGTATATACAAGTTTCGCGAGTATTAAAAATATGCGTGAGCATACGATTTTAATTTCGGGATTTTCAAAAGGGTTTGCGATGACAGGATGGCGTCTCGGTATGATTGCAGCTCCTGTTCAATTTTCAGAATTAATGCTCAAAATCCATCAGTATTCCATGATGTGTGCACCGACGATGTCTCAGTTCGCAGCACTTGAAGCGTTACGTGCGGGGAATGATGAAGTAATTCGGATGAGAGATAGTTATAAGAAGCGTCGTAACTTCATGACGACATCTTTCAATGAAATGGGCTTAACGTGTCATGTGCCAGGCGGAGCATTTTATGTTTTCCCTTCTATATCTTCAACAGGATTATCTTCAGCGGAATTTGCAGAACAGTTATTGCTGGAAGAAAAAGTGGCTGTTGTCCCTGGTAGCGTATTTGGCGAAAGTGGTGAAGGTTTTATTCGTTGTTCTTATGCAACATCGCTTGAACAACTTATGGAAGCAATGAAGAGAATGGAACGGTTTGTAGAGAATAAAAAAAGGACAAAACGTAATACGTTTTGTCCATAAAAGGGGGGGAATACTAGAAAGCCATGTGTTAGTAGTCTATCCCAATATTGGATAATTATACTTCCTTAAGGGAAATTTTTCATGAATTTTGAATGAGTTCTGTCATAGTGGTATAATTTACTAATATAAGGTATACGCATTCTAGATAACGTTATCTAGAATGCGTACTAACCAATCGGATATTTAAAATAAATATATCTGCTTTGCTCTCTATAATTGTAGAGAGAATGGTAAACGTATGGGAGTGTTTCATATGTCAGAACAATATACAACAGGAGTGGTTGTAACAGGGAAAGTGACTGGAATTCAAGATTACGGTGCGTTTGTAGCGTTAGATGCAGAAACACAAGGGCTTGTGCATATATCTGAAATTACAAATGGATATGTAAAGGATATTCATGACTTTTTAAAGGTCGGCGATACAGTAGAAGTAAAGGTACTTTCAATTGATGAAGAGCACAGAAAAATGAGTTTATCGTTAAAAGCGGCGAAAAGAAAACAAGGAAGGATTCTTATACCGAATCCATCTGAAAACGGATTTAATACGCTGCGAGAAAAGTTGGCAGAATGGATTGAAGAGTCCGAGTTAACAAAGTAAAAGAGGAACGCATATGAGCGTTCCTCTTTTACTTTATCTTATGATATATATTTGCAAATATGATTGCATGCAATCATATTCGTATGTCGGAGGTGAAAGGACATACTGATTATCGAATTTCGTTTGTTTCTGGGTGCGTACCAAGATTTTCAGATGGTTTAAACAGTAAACCAAGGTTGATAAGCCCAGATATACCAACGATGCCGTAAATAATACGTGCAAGAGCTGAATTTTGTCCACCGAAAATGGCTGCTACTAAGTCAAACTGGAAAAACCCGATTAGTCCCCAGTTCACAGCGCCAATTACAGTAAAGACTAATGCGATACGTTGTAAAGTACTCATGAAAAAGCCCCCCTTAATTGTGAAGCATGAGCAAGCGATGAGTTAATTAACTCTTTTATAGAATGGGGTAGTTATGTTGTTTTTATACATAAAAAATGTTTGAAAGAAGATGTATATACATCTATACCGAAAAATGCGAATTTTTATGCAAAAAATGAACTTTTTCTAAAAAATATATATTGGTTACGTTTACAATGTTTGAATCGCTTGATTTACAACTTCAGTTTCGCTAAAGTGAATACAGAAATACATATCCATAATTGGAGGGAAAAAGATGAGTACACATGTAACGTTCGACTATTCTAAAGCGTTATCCTTCATCGGTGAACATGAAATCACTTATTTACGTGATGCAGTGAAAGTAACACATCACGCAATCCACGAAAAAACTGGAGCTGGGAACGATTTCCTTGGGTGGGTAGACCTTCCGCTTCAATATGACAAAGAAGAATTTGCTCGCATTCAAAAATGCGCAGAAAAAATTAAAAATGACTCTGACATTTTACTTGTTGTAGGTATCGGTGGTTCTTACTTAGGAGCACGTGCAGCAATCGAAATGTTAAACCATTCTTTCTACAACACGCTTTCTAAAGAACAACGTAAAACTCCACAAGTGCTATTTGTTGGACAAAACATTAGCTCCACTTACATGAAAGATTTAATGGACGTATTAGAAGGTAAAGACTTCTCTATTAACGTTATTTCCAAATCAGGTACAACAACAGAGCCAGCACTAGCATTCCGTATCTTCCGTAAGTTATTAGAAGAAAAGTATGGAAAAGAAGAAGCTCGCAAACGTATTTATGCAACTACAGATAAAGCGCGTGGTGCATTAAAAACATTAGCTGATAACGAAGGTTACGAAACATTTGTTATTCCAGATGATGTTGGAGGTCGTTTCTCTGTATTAACGCCAGTTGGTTTATTACCAATCGCAGTAAGTGGCTTAAATATTGAAGAGATGATGAAAGGTGCAGCTGCTGGTCGTGATGACTTCGGAACATCAGAACTAGAAGAAAATCCAGCTTACCAATATGCAGTAGTTCGTAACGCTTTATACAATAAAGGAAAAACAATTGAAATGCTTGTTAACTATGAACCAGCACTTCAATACTTCGCTGAGTGGTGGAAACAGTTATTTGGTGAAAGTGAAGGAAAAGATCAAAAAGGTATTTTCCCATCTTCAGCAAACTTCTCAACTGATTTACACTCATTAGGTCAATACGTTCAAGAAGGTCGTCGTGACTTATTTGAAACAGTCCTTAAAGTAGGTAAATCTACACATGAACTAACAATTGAATCAGAAGAAAACGATTTAGACGGATTAAACTACCTTGCTGGTGAAACTGTAGACTTCGTAAACACAAAAGCATACGAAGGTACATTACTTGCACATAGCGACGGGGGAGTACCAAACTTAATCGTCAATATTCCTGAATTAAATGAGTACACATTCGGTTACCTTGTATACTTCTTCGAAAAAGCATGTGCGATGAGCGGCTACTTATTAGGCGTGAATCCATTTGACCAACCTGGAGTAGAAGCATATAAGAAAAACATGTTTGCTTTACTTGGTAAACCAGGATTTGAAGAATTAAAAGCAGAATTAGAAGAGCGTTTAAAATAATAAAAAGCGACCGGAATCCGGTCGCTTTTTATTATTTTATCGAAAAGTCCATCAGTATATTCAAACTAAAGTGGGTATGCTAAAGGAAAAGTCTAGGAGGGATGGGCTTGATTCCGATTCAATCAAATTTAGAAGGACGTACATATGCGTTATATAAGTTAGAAGAGATTATGAAACCACTTGGATATAGCATTGGTGGTAATTGGGATTATGATAAAGGATGCTTCGATTACAAAATCGATGAAGAAGATGGGTATCAATTTTTACGAGTTCCATTTACAGCCATTGATGGAGAACTAGATGTACCAGGCGTAATAGTTCGTCTTGGAACGCCGTATATTCTTTCGCACGTATATCAAGACGAACTAGATGATAATGTGAATACTTTAACAGCTGGAACAAGTGGAATCGATCAATTTGCTGAGCCGAAAGATCCAGATGGAGATGTGAAAAGAAAATATATCAATATTGGGAAAGTGCTCATGCAAGAATTAGAGCGTCATTTTACTAATGGTGAATAACAATGAGTATATCGCTTTCAATGAGAACAAAGGAATGAACTGGATTAATCATATATTGTTCGTCGCGCTTTATACCTAGTAAGAGAATGTTTTGCTTTAAAAGAGTATAGCTACAATTGGCAAAAGTTTGTCCGGTGCAGGACGATGGAAGCTCCATCAGTTGTAATTTATTATCAGAGATTTCGTCGTAAAGTGAAAATAGTACACCTGAAATGGAAGGGAATAAAAGAGAAGCGGTAAATACATAGCTCGTTAATTTATTTCCTTCTATAATTTCTGACACGCCAGCTCTCGTTGCATTTTGTATTTGTTCAGAAGTAAGAAGTTCAGCGATGCAGTGAATGTTTGGGTTGAGCCCTTTTGCAGTTAAAATATTTAAAATGGACTGTGTATCCGCTAAGCTTTCGTTTTTTTCTTTATCAGCTGTTATTAATATGGTGTGTGCCGTTGCAATATTAGCCTTTAATAAAGTTTGATCGTGATGCGGACAACCTTTTATAAATTCTAAATGATGAAATGGTTTTGGGAGTAAAGAAAGTGTTTCATCAATTAAAACGATATCAAGGTTTGGTTGTAATACGTGCATTTGCTTTACAACATGTTTTGCGCGCTCATTCCAGCCAACGATAATCATATGACCGTTAGAAGTAGCGGCTTCTTCACCTTTAATTTTCATATATTGTTTATTAATCATTTCAGTAGCAAACAGCACCATATAATAAGAACAAAAGCCAGTTCCTAATAAAATAATACTTATACCTATTAGTTTTCCTATCGTCGTATGGGGAGCAAAGTCGCCATATCCAACTGTAAAAATGGTAACGATTGACCACCAAATTCCGTCAAACCATGTAGTGAAATGAAAAGGTTCTAATCTATGTATAAGAAAACCGGAAAAAGCAGTCAGTACAATAATAAAACAAATTAAACGAAAAATAATGGAATCACGAAATGTATCTACTAAATTCGGACGGGATTTCAATTGCCTATTCCTCCTTACTTTGTAGGACTACATTCATTGTTGCCATTATAGAAAAAAGAAAAACTCTCTAATTAAAGAGAGTTTGTTTTACGTTACATACTTTCCACTTCAGTTTGTTGGACACTTTCAAGATGCTGGAGAGCATAGTAAACATCAGCGGTATGTCTTTTTTGATCAATGGACAGTTTAAGATGTAAATAGTGAGAACCGTTTTCTAATGTTTTAAGCTTCATATTCTTAACTTTTATATCCATTTCTTTTATTTCTTCAATTACGATTGGGATATTGTCCATATTTCGTACAACAAGTTTCACAGCGATATCACGTTGACGAAATGATCTAGGGCCTACATATTTCATTGCGAGTGGTATAAGTTCGACACTAATCATAAGGAAACACATTCCGAATATCGCTTCAATATAGAATCCGGCCCCAACAGCAATACCAATACCAGAAGCACCCCAGATCATAGCGGCAGTCGTGAGCCCTGCAATGCTATCGTTGCCTCTTCTTAAAATTACGCCAGCACCTAAAAAACCAATTCCTGATACAATTTGAGCGGCAAGTCGAAGTGGATCCATATTCATATGATCGGTATGTGGTAAGTTATAAGCTGCTTTAATAGAAACAATCGTTAGGAGGCAACTAATAATAGAAATAACTAAACACGTTTTTAAACCAAGTGGTTTCCGTTTTAATTCGCGTTCTAAACCAATGGCAAATCCTAAAATAGCCGAGAGACCTAGTTTGATTAATAAATCGGTATAGTCCATATATATTCCTCCTTGTATGCTATATGAATAAAACGCTTATTATAGAAAGAAACGTCTTTTGATAGAGTAACTTTATATAAAATATATGTAGGAATTGCTCATACATGAAAGAGATATTTCGTTTAAGTATATGATATAAAAAAAGAAATGTGGGCAGTTTTAAAAAAAGTTTATAAAAGGTGTTGCATTTCATTTTTCACCATGATATATTAATAACCGTCGCTGATGCGGAAACGCAGAAAACGACAAAAAAGAAATTGAAAAACTTAGTTGACATCGAAAAACGAAAATGTTAACATAAGGAAGTCGCAAATGAGCGACCAAGTAGTTCTTTGAAAACTGAACGAAACAAACAACGTGAAACGTCAATTTTTATTTTAGATGCTAGACAAACTAACTTTATTGGAGAGTTTGATCCTGGCTCAGGATGAACGCTGGCGGCGTGCCTAATAC
>NZ_JBQAHG010000004.1:0-462101 GCF_051916765.1 Bacillus cereus group sp. MYBK15-3 | reverse complement strand
AAGCTAGTAAGATCCCTGAAAGATGATCAGGTTGATAGGTTCGAGGTGGAAGCATGGTGACATGTGGAGCTGACGAATACTAATAGATCGAGGACTTAACCATATAATATGAAGCAATGTTATCTAGTTTTGAAAGAATATAAAAAACTTGTTGACTTTAAAAGTTAAATAAGTTACAATGATTCTTGTCTTAAATGAATACAGTCTGGTAATGATGGCAGAGAGGTCACACCCGTTCCCATACCGAACACGGAAGTTAAGCTCTCTAGCGCCGATGGTAGTTGGGACCTTGTCCCTGTGAGAGTAGGACGTTGCCAGGCAAAATGGAGGATTAGCTCAGCTGGGAGAGCACCTGCCTTACAAGCAGGGGGTCGGCGGTTCGATCCCGTCATCCTCCACCATATATGTCGGAGGGGTAGCGAAGTGGCTAAACGCGGCGGACTGTAAATCCGCTCCTTCGGGTTCGGCAGTTCGAATCTGCCCCCCTCCACCATTCTTAATTAATGGGCTATAGCCAAGCGGTAAGGCAACGGACTTTGACTCCGTCATGCGCTGGTTCGAATCCAGCTAGCCCAGCCATTAAGAGCCATTAGCTCAGTTGGTAGAGCATCTGACTTTTAATCAGAGGGTCGAAGGTTCGAGTCCTTCATGGCTCACCATTTTAATGAAATATGCGGGTGTGGCGGAATTGGCAGACGCACTAGACTTAGGATCTAGCGCCTTTGGCGTGGGGGTTCGACTCCCTTCACCCGCACTTTTAATAAAATAACTCATACATGTCTTGCGGAAGTAGTTCAGTGGTAGAATACAACCTTGCCAAGGTTGGGGTCGCGGGTTCGAATCCCGTCTTCCGCTCCAATTTTCAATATGACATGCCGGGGTGGCGGAACAGGCAGACGCACAGGACTTAAAATCCTGCGGTGGGTGACCACCGTGCGGGTTCGACCCCCGCCCTCGGCACCATATGCGCCCGTAGCTCAATTGGATAGAGCGTTTGACTACGGATCAAGAGGTTAGGGGTTCGACTCCTCTCGGGCGCGCTTTTATTAACGGGAAGTGGCTCAGCTTGGTAGAGCACCTGGTTTGGGACCAGGGGGTCGCAGGTTCAAATCCTGTCTTCCCGATATTCCCAAAAAACATGGGGCCTTAGCTCAGCTGGGAGAGCGCCTGCCTTGCACGCAGGAGGTCAGCGGTTCGATCCCGCTAGGCTCCACTTTATTTAATATATGTCTCGGAGGTATACCCAAGTTCGGCTGAAGGGATCGGTCTTGAAAACCGACAGGCGGTGAGAATCGCGCGGGGGTTCGAATCCCTCTACCTCCTCCATTTTTTTTTAATGGTTTAGACATATAATAATAAAATATTTATTTTTCCTTCATGGAGGTATACCCAAGTTCGGCTGAAGGGATCGGTCTTGAAAACCGACAGGCGGCGAGAGTCGCGCGGGGGTTCGAATCCCTCTACCTCCTCCATTTTTAAAACTTTATATTGTCGCGGGGTGGAGCAGCACGGTAGCTCGTCGGGCTCATAACCCGAAGGTCGCAGGTTCAAATCCTGTCCCCGCAACCAAATGGTCCCGTGGTGTA
This sequence comes from Bacillus cereus group sp. MYBK15-3, assembly GCF_051916765.1. NCBI lineage: Bacteria > Bacillati > Bacillota > Bacilli > Caryophanales > Bacillaceae > Bacillus > Bacillus cereus group sp. MYBK15-3. The sequence continues at coordinate 460,515 of NZ_JBQAHG010000004.1, read as the reverse complement.
GTGGTTAACATGCCTGCCTGTCACGCAGGAGATCGCCGGTTCGACCCCGGTCGGGACCGCCATTTATGTTGGCTCGGTAGCTCAGTCGGTAGAGCAGAGGACTGAAAATCCTCGTGTCGGCGGTTCGATTCCGTCCCGAGCCACCATTTTTTTTATGCCGGCTTAGCTCAATTGGTAGAGCAACTGACTTGTAATCAGTAGGTTGGGGGTTCAAGTCCTCTAGCCGGCATCATTTAGGGGCATAGTTTAAAGGTAGAACTGAGGTCTCCAAAACCTCCAGTGTGGGTTCGATTCCTACTGCCCCTGTAAAGTATATGGGCCTATAGCTCAGCTGGTTAGAGCGCACGCCTGATAAGCGTGAGGTCGATGGTTCGAGTCCATTTAGGCCCACCATATATTATTCCGCAGTAGCTCAGTGGTAGAGCTATCGGCTGTTAACCGATCGGTCGTAGGTTCGAGTCCTACCTGCGGAGCCATGGCCCGTTGGTCAAGTGGTTAAGACACCGCCCTTTCACGGCGGTAACACGGGTTCGAATCCCGTACGGGTCATACAAAAAAGAGTCAGCATTATGCTGGCTCTTTTTTATTTTGTTAATCCTTTTTATTACGTTACTTTCCAGAAATAAATAAAGGAATTTTGGAAAAGCTATGGTATGTATAAAAAGGAGGAAATAAATAATGACACGAGTTAGAGACTTAATGAGTACCCATATTGTACATTGTACACCGCTAGACAATGTATATGAGGCAGCTGTTAAAATGAAGGAAGAATCAGTTGGATTAATTCCTGTTGTTGAAAATGAGCAAGTTGTTGGGCTTGTTACTGATCGTGATTTAGTCGTTCGAGGGATTGCTGAAAAACATCCTGGATCTAATAAAATTACAAATGTAATGACAACAAATATTATCTCAGTTTCTCCAAATGATTCTATTGAAAAAGCTACAGAGCTAATGGCACAGCATCAAATTAGACGATTACCAGTAGTTGATAGTGGTCAACTTATTGGCATGTTAGCACTAGGAGATTTAGCTATAAGGGAATCAGCAGATGATCAAGCTGGATTTGCCTTGAGCGAAATCTCAGAGCATACAGAGTAAATTGAAACTTTTATTAACCGAGAGTCTAATGGTCACTCATAAAGAGCTAAATTATATATAAAGTTCAGATACATTATTCTAGTATATATGGATTAAACTAATATGTTAGCGTGATGTATCTGAGACATTATATAATAAGGATACGGTTAATAATTTCGACAGTTTTTTTTAATTTGTTATTCTTCATTTTTAATAAGAGAAAAGATGATATACTGATAGATATAAGTATTATGAGGGATTTTGAATATAACAATATTAATTTTTAGTGGTGCGATAATAAATTAATATTTCCTACATAGATGAAAAGGGAAGGGGAATTATATGAAGGCTGTACAGGGCGATCCAAATTGGAATTTGGTTACAGATACATATATAGAACCAAATAATTTCGCTGAATTATTTTCTTTGCTTGTACCTTGTCACCCAAAAGGTCAGGGGAAAGAACGAACTATATTAGTATGGAAAGAAAAAGAATTTTATAAAGAAGAAAATTTAGCGGCATTTATCGTATATGGCATGAATAAAGCAAAGAAATTACCGCAGTTTCATAAAGATGAAATTCCAACTTTAGTGCGTATCCTTCGCTTATGCCAAGAGATTGGTTGGTATGAAGAGGCAAATGATTTTATGATAGCGCAAGGATTAGCTGAGTTTGTTCATACTTCATTGGAATATGAAACATGGGATCTTTTGACGCAATCAGTTGCTTTAAATTATTTAATTATTAAATATCGTATAGGTGAATTGACAGATAGGGATATTGAAATTTGGGATAGAGTTAAATTTAATGAGAAGTGTATAACCGATTGTAAACATTTATTATCTCATAAAGAAGTATTGGAATTTACATTCTTTTATATGTGCAAGAGAGCGAAATCATTATCAAAAGAGCAATTAAATAGTGATATGATGAGTTTAGCAATGTATTGTAATACTTTTGTATATGATTTGTATACACATGATTTATTACGGAAATATCGTAAGTGTACAGATTTCCTATCATATTATGGACCTAGTCAGGCAGTTTTAGCATGTCAAAGAGCTGTATTATCTCAAATTTCCGATCGCTTAGACCCATTAAAGACAACGCATGTAGATGATTATTTATATGTGATGAAAGAAATGATGGAGCATATGACGATAGGAGTAATGGATCGATACGGTCATTTTATTGGAAAGCTACTATCTTATGTGCCATTTTTCGAAATGATACAAGTTCCACAGCATGCATATTATTGTGAAGAATTACTGTATATTTGTAAGGGAATTGAATATAAAGAAGAAACACTACGCAATTATATATTTATACAATTACATGATTGTTTACCATCATTCTTTAGGCTATTTCTTAAAAATAAGCGTTACGCAACGATTCATGATATTCTTTTCTATTGGTGCGATGACGAACAACGAATGAGCTTAGAGAAAAAATATAATCTGAGCTTTATTTATGAAAAATATGCTTGTGGATAAACAATATTTTCGATATGAAAAATTAATATAAATTAAAAAGGATCTCCAGTTTATGTGAGATCCTTTTTTGTTAGTAAAACAAGGAGAAAGTGATTAAGACAAGAAACAACATTCCATATAGGAGAAGTTGTTCAGTATAACTTCCTTGTATACCAAAAAAATTATTGGCTTTCTTATACAAATTCAATATGTATTTTATTGGAGTATCTTTGAAAGATTGGTACACAGTGTCTCCTCTTTCTAAGCTTCTTGTTCTTGTTTTTGTTTATAAGGGACATTAATATATCTAGCTACAAATAATAAAACAGCCATAAAGAATACTGGAAATACAGTAGATAAATAAAAGCCATTACTAATTATATTTGTTATGAGAGCACTCAAAAGAAATATAGCATTATAAATATGGGCAATTTTTTGTTTTAGTTGCACTTGAAATGATTCCATCATAATTTCTAATGCAACAAAAGCAATAATAATAGATAAAAATACAATGTTTGTATTGTAAATGATTAAACAGCAGATTAAACCTAAAAAGGCTACGTATTCAATTATAAGAGGTATATTGCGTGGCATACAATTTACCTAACTAAATATGGCAGTGGATTTACTGCATTTGTTTTTTCAAAATTCCATTCTCCATTATGTAATTCAAAATGAAGATGTTGCCCGTATGAATGACCTGTGTTTCCCATATGACCTATTAATTGTCCAGTTTGTACTTGATCACCAGCTTGTACAGTGCGATCCTTCATATGAGCATAAACAGTTGTATATAATTTCCCATTGATTTGATGCGCAATGAAAACAACATTGCCATAGCTAGCTGAATAATAAGATTTCACAACTTTACCTGCAGCAGCAGCTTGGATAGAGACGTTTCCTGGAGCGGCAATATCTATACCATAATGCATTTGTTCCCAGCGTATATCAAAGGTTGAGCTAATTCTTCCTTGAGCAGGGAATTTGAAAGCAGCTGGAATTGATGAAGGTTGATCTGTTTTAGCTTGTGGTTGATTTTGTACTACATAGTGTTTTGCTACATATCCGTATCCTGTGCCAAAACGAATTTTATACCAAGTTCCTACAGTTTCTACTACTTGTACTTGTGTACCGTTTTGTAATGAACCGAGTAGAGCGCTACTTGTACTAGCGTTGCTACGTACATTTAGATTAGGTGTTGCAACAGTATATTTTGTATTATTTTGAACGGTGATTCCTTTTACTAAGGGTTGTGAACCATTAGAGATGAATGCTTTTTGTACGTAACCTGTTTGGCCATTATGCGATATTTTATACCATTCGCCTTGATCTTCTTGAACGGTAATAAACTTGCCATTTGGTAATACATCTAAAATGGAAGATTCTAAATTAGGTTCAGAGCGAACGTTTAATGCATTAGCATTAACGATGTATTGATCATTAGAATGAAGTTTGTTTTTTAGTAAAATAGTATCTTTTTGTACATAACCTACTTTATTATGAACAGATACTTTATACCACTCATTAGTTGTTTCAAGGATGTTCACTTTTGTATTAAAGCGAATTGTATCAATTGATGTGCTTTTTACGTTATCTTCTGTATGTAATGCTACTTGATCGACTTTGACATACCCAGTTTTAATATTAGATAATTGTTCAGCGTTTGCTTTTTGTACATTTGTTTCACCCATAGAAGGAAGTAAAGAAGCAATCGCTACAGTAGTTGCTGTTAAAGCAGTAGCTTTCATATTCATGGAATAGAGACCTCCTCTAGTTGTATAGTTGTAATTTTATTATAGTATAAAGATATAATATAGTGGGTGTATTCACATAAATGTAATATGAAATCAATATAAAAATAAATTTTTTGAGGATAATGATTCCTTCTTATGCAATTAATTGGGGTTTTATTTTCTAAAATAGAATGTATGTATTGTATAACTTTGATATTATGTTGATAATTAAGAAAATTAAAAAAGTTGATGATGTCTTATTAGGGTGTTATACTGACAGTGATAATTTTATAGTTTGCTAGGAGAGCTGGTGTTGCCAGCTGAGAGTAGGCCGTAAGCCTTTGATCCTTTTTATTACCTGATCTAGATTATGCTAGCGTAGGGAAGCAATTCGGACACTAACAATGAGTCCCCGTTTCTTTGCGTATAGAAACGGGGCTTTTTTATTTAAAAATTTCATATTGAAACCACTAGGGGTGCTTGATTTGCTGAGAGAGGAATAATCCTTAACCCTTACAACACCTGATCTAGGTAATACTAGCGAAGGGAAGTGGAACATCGAATAAATGTATAACTTTATTTGCTGTAACCACTTCTTATATATAGAAGTGGTTTTTTATTTAGATACATATATTGAAAGGGGATAGAGAAATGAAATTTTGCGATAGATTATTAGAAACTGTGCAACCGGTTTGGGAGATGAGTCATAATCATCCGTTTGTAGTAGGTATGGGAGATGGCACGTTAGAAAAAAATAAATTCCAGTATTATATTATTCAAGATTATTTATATCTGCTAGATTATGCAAAGTTATATGCGATTGGTGTTGTAAAAGCAACGAATCCACAAGTAATGGGAAAGTTCGCTGAACAAATTGATGGAATATTAAATGGCGAAATGACAATCCATAAACAATATGCAAAAAGACTTGGAATTTCTATAGAGGAGATAGAGTCTGCGAAACCATCTGCTAAAAATTTAGCTTATACAAATTACATGATGTCTGTATCTCAAAATGGCACACTTGCGGAATTAATAGCAGCGCTTCTTCCATGTATGTGGAGCTATTGGGAAATTGGAAAGCGTTTAAATGATATTCCTGGAGCAAGAGATCATGAGTTTTTTGGTGAGTGGATTCAAGGATATAGTTCGGAAGAATACGGTAATCTGTGTATTTGGTTAATAGATTTATTAAATGAAATGGCAGTGGGAAAGTCTGAGACAGAACTAGAAAGATTAGAGGAGATTTTCTTATATTCCAGTCGATTTGAATATTTATTCTGGGATATGTCCTATCGTAAGGAGATGTGGGGATTTGAGGAGCAAGAACATACTACAGTTTCATAATGTTTCTTTTCTTTACGATGAGAAACCAATCATCCATGAATTAAATGCTTCTATACATGAGAAAGAGTTTGTCAGTATTATCGGACCGAGTGGATGTGGGAAAAGTACTTTATTTCGCCTTATTACAGGTCTAGAAAAGGTAAGTACTGGACAGATAGAACTGACAGAAACAAAGCACCATCCTGTAGGATATATGCCGCAAAAAGATATGCTTTTGCCGTGGAGAACAATTATTGAGAATGCTGCCCTGCCGCTAGAGTGCCAAGGTGTACAGAAGAAAGAAGCACAAGTAAAGGCAAAGGAACTGTTACATAAATTTGGTTTGCAAGGGTATGAGAAAAAATATCCGAAAGATTTATCTGGTGGTATGAGACAACGTGTATCTTTTATTCGAACTTTATTAACAGGCGGGGAAATATTGCTGTTAGATGAACCATTTAGTGCGTTGGATGCTTTAACGAAGACCTCTTTGCAAGAATGGTTGTTTGAACAATGGCAAGAGTGGGAAAAAACAATTTTATTCATTACTCATGATGTTGACGAAGCGTTATTTCTTTCAAACCGAGTTTTAGTAGTGGAACAGCAGCCGATAACGACTTTGACTGAGCGGACTGTACCGCTTGATTATAACAGAACACGAAAAGATTTATATAAACCGGAAGTATTAGCGCTGAAAGATGAGCTTCTTAGTATGTTACAAAGGCAGGTACTTGTGTGATGAACCGATTGAAAGAATTAGTTCCTGCTATTACACTTTCTAGTATTTTACTAGCTGTGTGGGAAATAGGAGCAAGAATTGTAGATGAGATGTACATTTTACCGTCACCTTCTGCGATTGTAATGAAGATATGGAAACTAAAAGACATATTATTTACAGTTCATTTACCTGCAACGTTATACGTCGTTTTAATAGGTGTTGTTATCTCTATCGTATTAGGTGTAGGGCTAGCGATGTTAATGAATGCGAGTACATGGATGGAGAGAGCATTTTATCCATTATTAGTTGCTTCACAAACGATTCCGATTACTGCGCTTGCTCCGCTATTTGTTTTATGGTTTGGATACACAATTTGGAGTAAGGTTGTTGTCACAGTTTTAATTACGTTTTTCCCAATTGCGGTCAATACGTATGATGGACTGCGTAGTACGAAAAAAGAATGGGAGGAGCTCTTAGTTACATATGGAGCAACAAAAAGAGATATTTTTCTTAAATTAAAGTTGCCGTCTGCTCTTCCTTATTTTTTCTCAGCTTTAAAAATTGCAGTTCCGCTTAGTGTTATCGGAGCAGCAATTGGAGAATGGCTCGGTGCACAAGCTGGGCTTGGATATTTCAGTAAGAGAATGATGACGCAGTTAGATGGAGCTGGCGTATTTGCACCTATTGTATTGTTATCATTATTAGCTATTTTCTTCGTCGTAATTATTTCCATATTAGAAAAGAAATTCATTAGTTGGAGGAAGTATTCATGAAATTTTTAAAGCGCATCTTTGTGTTTACATTATTAATTGCAATAATTGCAGGATGTTCGAGTAATTCAGCATCAGACAAAAGTAAAAAAGAGAAAGAAATAACAGTCATGTTAGATTGGTATCCAAATGCGGTACATAGCTTTATCTATGCAGCAATTGAAAAAGGATACTTTAAAGAAGAAGGTGTAAAGGTAAATATTAAATTCCCTTCTAATCCGACTGATCCATTAACGCTGGCAGCAGCAGGGAAGGTAACAGTTGGCTTGTATTATCAGCCAGATGTTGTTATGGCGAGAGCGAATGAGCAAATTCCAGTGAAATCAATTGGAGCTGTCGTACGTTCACCATTAAATCATGTTGTATCACTGAAATCAGCGGGCATTCAATCACCGAAAGATTTAGAAGGAAAAACAGTAGGATACTCTGGAACACCTTTAAGTGAGATGTATTTAAAAACGATGGTAAAAGAAGCTGGTGGTAATCCTGATACAGTGAAAGTAGTTGATGTTGGATTTGATTTAGTACCAGCATTAATTACGAAGAAAGTAGATGCGGTAACAGGGGCATACATTAACCATGAAGTACCTGTTATGCGTCATGAAGGCCATGAACCAGCGTACTTTAATCCAGCTGATTACGGAGTACCAAACTACCATGAGCTTGTGTTTGTAACAGGTGATAAAACGTTGAAAAAAGATAAAGAAGCGTTGCAAGCTTTCTTACGTGGTACGAAAAAGGGCTATGATTTCATGAAGAAAAACCCAGATGAAGCATTGAATATTTTATTAAATCATCAAGAAAAAGAAAACTTCCCACTTGTGCCAGAAGTTGAAAAGGAAAGTATGAAAATTTTATTAGAGAAGATGGAAACGAAAGATGAGCCATTTTTATCAGATTCAAAAGAATCTTGGGAGAAACAAAATAAGTGGCTGAAGGACAAAGGAATGACGAAAGAAACCGTCCCAGCCGATGAACTATTCGAAAATATTTTAAAGTAGGCGAATGAATATGAAAAATGAGCTCCACGTAATCTCAAATGGCCATATGCCATTCGAAGAGTTAGTGAATGTAGCGATGCAAATTGAGAGTGAGATTGATTATTTGCATATTCGTGAGCGTGAGAAGAGTACGAAGGAATTATATGAAGGTGTGGAAAGTCTATTAATGGAGGGCTTTCCGGCTTCTAAAATTGTCATAAACGATCGAATTGATATTGCAATTTTATTAAATATACCTCGTGTTCAACTAGGATATCGAAGTACAGATGTAAAGTCAGTGAAAGAAAAGTTTTCGTATTTGCATGTCGGTTATTCTGTGCATTCGCTAGATGAAGCAATAGTAGCTTTTAAAAATGGAGCGGATTCACTCGTTTATGGCCATGTATTTCCGACAGATTGTAAAAAAGGTGTGCCAGCGAGAGGGCTTGAAGAAATTTCAGACATTGCAAGGTGTTTATCTATACCGATTACAGCAATTGGAGGAATTACCCCAGAAAACACAGTGGATGTTCTTACTAACGGTGTAAGTGGTATAGCAGTTATGTCTGGGATTATAAGTAGTAGTAACCCGTATAGCAAAGCGAAATCTTATAAGGAATCAATAAGAAAGTGGGCGGAAAAACATGTGTAAGAAGTATGATGTAGCGATAATTGGCGGTGGTGTAATTGGTAGTTCAGTTGCACATTTTCTAGCAGAAAGAGGACATAAAGTAGCGATTGTAGAGAAGCAACAGATTGCATCTGAAGCCTCGAAAGCAGCCGCTGGTTTACTTGGGGTGCAGGCAGAATGGGATGAATATGACCCGCTATTTGACCTTGCTAGAGAAAGCCGTGCTATATTTCCACAACTTGCAGCAGTTTTACGTGAAAAGACGGGTATTGATATTGGATATGAAGAAAAAGGAATTTATCGTATTGCTCAAAATGCAGATGAGAAGGAAAGAATTCTTCACATTATGGATTGGCAGCAGAAAACAGGTGAAGATTCTTATTTTCTAACGGGAGACCATGTGCGGGAAAAAGAGCCATATCTATCCGAATCTATTATAGGAGCAGTATATTATCCGAAAGACGGTCATGTTATTGCACCAGAGCTTACGAAAGCATTCGCACATTCTGCGGCAATTTCCGGTGCTGATATATATGAACAGGCAGAAGTATTTGATATCCGTATTGAAAATAATAAAGTGACTGGAGTTATTACAAGTGAAGGTATTGTCACATGTGAGAAAGTCGTTATTGCAGGTGGTTCATGGAGCACGAAGTTACTAGGTTATTTTCACCGTGATTGGGGTACATATCCAGTTAAGGGAGAAGTGGTTGCGGTAAGAAGTAGAAAACAACTTTTAAAAGCACCTATTTTTCAAGAAAGATTTTACATTACTCCAAAGCGCGGTGGACGTTACGTAATTGGGGCAACAATGAAGCCACATACGTTCAATAAAACTGTGCAGCCAGAAAGTATAACTTCTATATTAGAGCGTGCTTATACAATATTGCCAGCTTTAAAAGAAGCAGAATGGGAAAGCACGTGGGCAGGATTACGACCACAATCGAATCATGAAGCTCCTTATATGGGAGAGCATGAAGAAATAAAAGGTTTATATGCTTGCACGGGCCATTATCGAAACGGTATTTTATTAAGTCCTATTTCTGGTCAATATATGGCCGATTTAATAGAAGGAAAGCAAGAGAATCATTTGCTAGATTCATTGCTTTCTAGAAGCGTTTAGAAAGGGGATGGAAGTTTGAATTTAAAAATTAATGGTAACCAAATTGAAGTGCCAGCGAGTGTAAAAACAGTAGCTGAGCTACTTACACATTTAGAGTTAGATAACAGAATTGTTGTAGTAGAGCGTAATAAAGATATTTTACAAAAAGATGATCATACAGATACATCTGTTTTTGATGGAGACCAAATTGAGATTGTAACTTTCGTAGGAGGCGGTTGATTATGTTAAACATTGGACCATTTTCATTTCATTCTAGACTTTTATTAGGAACAGGTAAATTCCCTGATTTTGACGTACAGCAAAAGGCAATTGACGTTTCTGAAGCTGAAATTTTAACGTTTGCAGTACGTCGTATGGATATCTTTGATGCAAAGCAACCTAATTTATTAGAGAAACTTGATGTGAAAAAATATACGTTATTACCAAATACAGCAGGAGCAAAAAACGCTGAAGAGGCTGTTCGTATTGCAAAATTAGCAAAAGCCTCTGGGCTTTGTGACATGATAAAGGTAGAAGTTATTGGTGATGATAGAACGTTATTACCTGATCCGGTAGAAACGTTAAAGGCATCTGAAATGTTACTGGAAGAAGGATTTATCGTACTTCCGTATACATCTAATGATGTTGTATTAGCACGTAAATTACAAGAGCTTGGCGTGCATGCGATTATGCCAGGAGCATCTCCAATCGGATCAGGACTTGGTATTGTAAATCCATTAAATTTGAGCTTCATTATTGAACAAGCAACAGTACCAGTTATCGTTGATGCCGGTATTGGTAGCCCAGCTGATGCAGCATTTGCAATGGAATTAGGAGCAGATGGCGTGTTATTAAATACAGCTGTATCAGGAGCAAAAGATCCTATTAAAATGGCACAAGCAATGAAATTAAGTATTGAAGCAGGTCGTTTAGGATTTGAAGCAGGTCGTATTGCACGCAAGCGTTGTGCAACGGCAAGTAGTCCTTTAGAAGGAATGAGCGTAGTTGAATAATCGATATTCTCGCCAAGAACTATTTTCTCCAATTGGAGAAGAAGGACAGCAAAAGATAAGAGAAAAGCATGTGCTTATTATCGGTGCAGGTGCATTAGGTAGTGCAAATGCAGAGATGTTTGTAAGAGCAGGTGTTGGCAAGATAACAATTGTTGACCGTGATTATGTAGATTGGAGTAATTTACAAAGACAACAATTGTATGCAGAGAGCGACGTAAAGAATAATCTTCCAAAAGCTATAGCGGCTAAAAAACGTTTAGAAGAGATTAATAGTGATGTAACAATAGAAGCTCTCGTTCAAGATGTAACAGCTGAAGAGCTAGAAGAACTTGTTACAAATGTTGATGTAATTATTGATGCGACTGATAATTTTGAAACACGCTTTATTGTGAATGATATAGCACAAAAATATTCTATTCCATGGATTTACGGTGCATGTGTAGGTAGTTACGGTCTTTCTTACACAATCCTTCCTAGTAAAACACCATGTTTATCATGTTTATTACAGTCGATTCCGCTTGGCGGGGCAACATGTGATACAGCGGGTATTATATCACCTGCTGTATCTCTTGTCGTTTCTCATCAAGTAACAGAAGCTCTTAAACTGTTAGTAGAAGATTACGAATCACTTCGAGATGGGCTTGTATCGTTTGATATGTGGAAGAATGAGTATTCATGTATGAATGTGCAAAAGCTTCGCCAGCATAATTGTCCTTCATGCGGAGAGAATGCATTATATCCGTATTTAAATAAAGAGAACACATCAAAAACAGCAGTTTTATGCGGGCGAAATACAGTTCAAATTAGACCACCTCATAAAGAGGAAATGAATTTTGAACAATATAAAGAGTTGTTGGAAGGTCGTGTGAATGATTTAAATATAAATCCATATTTACTATCATTTTCTATTGAAGACAAGAGGTTAGTCGCCTTTAAAGATGGCCGTGTGCTCGTACATGGAACGAAAGATATAAGCGAAGCAAAAACGATTTATCATCGCTATTTTGGATAGAAAAGGATGAGTGGGATGAAAGTGAATAAAGCTTTAACAATTGCAGGGTCTGATAGCGGCGGCGGTGCTGGAATTCAGGCAGATTTAAAAACATTCCAAGAGCTTGGTGTATACGGAATGACGGCTATTACGGCAATTACTGCTCAAAACACGCTTGGCGTTCAAGGGGTATATCCTGTTCCGTTAGAAGGTATTACAGAACAGTTGAATTCAATTGGTACGGATTTAACACCAGATGCAGTGAAACTAGGAATGTTATTTAGTAGTGAAATAATTCAAATTGTTGCAGAACAAATTAAAAAGTTTGGCTGGAATAATATTGTGCTAGATCCCGTTATGATTGCAAAAGGCGGTGCATCATTATTACAGCAAGAAGCAGTTCAAGCATTAAAAGAATATTTATTACCAGTAGCAACTGTTATAACACCGAATGTCCCAGAAGCAGAAGTGTTAACTGGGATGGAGATTCATAATGTTGAAGATAGTAAGGAAGCTGCAAAAGTATTGCACGAATTAGGTGCTAAATATGTGCTTATGAAGGGCGGACATGCAGAATATCAAGGTAATGAAGTAATTGATTTCCTCTTTGATGGAGAAGAATTTATTGAGTTTAGAAGCGAGCGAATTCCTTCAAAGCAAACGCATGGAAGTGGGTGTACATTTGCTTCAGCGGTTACAGCAGGACTTGCGAAAGGATACTCAATTCAAGATGCTGTTCAAGAAGCAAAACGATTTATTAGTATAGCAATTGAAGAGCCATTGAATATTGGTAGTGGCCATGGACCGACGAATCATTTTGCATATAAAGTGAATAGAACGCGTGCATAGGTAAGTGAAAAGCCAGTTTTATAACTGGCTTTTTTTCTGTTTACTTTTTCAAAATACAGGAGTAATATATCAGCCAGAATACATTTTTTTGTAAACGCTGAGTCCAATTATATGGAGCGGAGGAACCAATTTGTGCGTAGGCACTAGGGGTGAATCTTTCAAGTTTGAAAGTAGGGCTACTCTCAAAGTCCGAATCCGACAGCTAACTTCGTAAGCGTCTTGAGAGAGGACGGTGCCATGATGGATACATCACTTCATCGATCTGATTAGTATAGGGGAATATCAATCTATGTTTGATTTCTTTTATACTAAGGAGGATGAGGTACATGGAACTAACACTTATTTGTGTTGGAGAAGAAAGTAAGGTAGATAGTTTAAGAGATCTAGTATCATTTCAACATGAGTTAATTATTTTTACAGCAAATGAAGAGATAGCGGCTGAAGTTAGGAATTGTGGGTTTGATTGGACTTATAGCTGCAGTAAGGAGCAGGACTTTACTAGTATTTGTGAGTGTATTAAGAAGGTGATTTTACTAGGGGATGAGCTTCCAATCGTTAGTTTTTTCACAGAACACATTCGCTTTTCTTTTCAAGCACCTATTACTGTTGTTACAAGGAATAAACGATATCCAGCGAGGCTCTATGAAACAATTGGAGCTAAGTTTGTCGTGTTTACAAATTGTGATAATATTTCTTTTTTATTTTTTGAATAGGGCGGGGGAAGAAATGATGAAGGTATTATTACTTGGAGATATAGCAAATCGTTGGGCAGTATCGGTAGAGCGAGTTCAAGAATTGGTTCAGATCGATCCCCTTTTTCCAGGGCCGTATATTATATTACCATCAAAAGATGCTTTGTATTTAGAGGTGGATATTACCGAGTATGAGCAGCTACATGCAGAATTGACACAAGTTTATATTCGCGGGAGAAATTTACGTGCATTTTTACGAGGAGAATAAAGGTTGAATAAAAAGAGCGAATGCTGAGTGCAACAAGCTATGCACTTCATCTCATTCGCTCTTTTTATTTCATATTTAAAAGGTCATTTTTAAGAAAAGAGAAGAGAAATAAAGAAAATAGATGAAATAATAGTAATAATCTTCAATGTAAGCGTTTAAATGAATGTAAATATTATTATTTTCAGTAATTTACCCCTTTACAAGTGAAATATAGAGGAGTATATTTACTCTCATAAATCATTCATAAAATTTCCAAAAAAACCTAAAATCGCTGAGTTCCAGAAATGGAGCGGGGGAACCAATTTTGTGCATCGTCACTTGGGGTGAATCTTTCAGTTTTGAAAGTAGGGCTACTCTTTAGGCCCGAATCCGACAGCTAACCTCGTAAGCGTTTAGAGAGGAGGTTTACTTTTTGTTGTTCATTTTTTGAACACTGAGTAGAGCTCAGTGTTCTTTTTTAATATTCAGATGGTAAATTTTAACAAAAACAAAGCGAGGGATAGCTATGTTAGATGTTGTAATGGTCGGGATTTTTATTTTATTAGTTGCATCAATGGCAAGTCTTGCAAGTTGGTCAGATAAAGTTGTGAAAGAAGGAAAGCAATCATGATGATTGTCTTATCAGTTATTGTCGCAGCAATTACAGTGTATTTAGTGTATGCATTATTAAATCCAGAGAAGTTTTAATTAGGGGGGAATCATTCATTATGATTTGGGTTGCAGTCATTATTACAATGCTCTTGTTTATTTTAGTAGCAAAGCCAATGGGGATTTATTTAGAAAAAGCTTTTCAAGGTAGCAAAATGCTAGATAAAGTATTCGGGCCTTTTGAAAAACTTATTTTTAAAATTACGGGTGTAAAAGAATACAATCAAACGTGGAAACAGTACGCATTATCATTAGTTTTACTCAACGGATTTATGATTGTTATTGTATATTTCATTTTCAGATTACAAGGTGTGTTGCCGCTAAATCCAGCGCATATTGAAGGGATGGAGCCTACGCTCGCTTTTAATACAGCGATTAGTTTTATGGCTGATACAAATTTACAGCATTATAGCGGTGAAAATGGTTTATCCTATTTATCACAATTAATCGGGATTACATTTTTAATGTTTGCGGCACCAGCAACGACATTAGCGCTCGTTATGGCTTTTATAAGAGGACTTGCTGGAAAAGAACTTGGTAACTTTTTCGTTGATTTTACGAGAGCGTTAACGAGAGTGTTTCTTCCTATGGCATTTATTGCGGCACTAGTTTTTGTCGCACTTGGCGTACCGCAAACGTTAGATGGAGCGGTTACAGCACAAACGATTGATGGGGCAAAACAAAGTATATTACGTGGACCTGTTGCATCATTTGTTTCCATTAAGGAACTTGGAAATAACGGCGGTGGATTTTTCGGAGCAAACTCTACGCATCCTTTTGAAAATCCAGGGCAAATGAGTAATATTTTGCAAATGATGCTTATGATGTTATTACCAACAGCACTTCCATTTACGTACGGACGAATGGTAGGAAATAAAAAACAAGGTCGCATCCTTTTCGTGTCACTATTTATGGTATTTTTACTAGGGTTTATAACGATTACGACATCTGAACTAAACGGGAACCCGGCATTAAATGGAATGAGTATCGAACATGTACAAGGAAGTACAGAAGGGAAAGAAGTACGATTTGGAACAGTATTTTCTTCACTATACGCAACAGTAACGACAGCTGCTGAAACTGGGGCTGTTAATACGATGCATGATACGTTAACACCAATTGGCGGTCTAGTTCCACTTGTAAATATGATGTTAAATACAGTGTATGGCGGCGTTGGAGCAGGCTTTGTAAACATTATTATGTATGCAATTATCGCGGTGTTTATATCTGGGTTAATGGTTGGACGGACACCAGAGTTTTTAGGTAAAAAGATTGAAGGTAAGGAAATGAAATTAATCGCGGTCACGATTTTATTTCATCCATTGCTCATTTTAGGATTTTCGGCATTAGCTCTTTCAACAAATTTAGGGACGGATGCTATCTCTCATTCCGGTTTTCATGGTTTAACGCAAGTTGTATATGAATATACATCGTCAGCTGCGAATAACGGATCTGGATTTGAAGGATTAGGAGATAATACACCGTTTTGGAATATTACGACTGGTTTAGTTATGTTTTTAGGACGCTACTTCAGTTTAATTACGATGCTAGCAGTGGCAGCTTCGCTGAAAGAAAAAACGGTAGTGCCAGAAACAGTCGGAACGTTCCGTACAGATAATAGTTTATTTGGTGGCATCTTCATCGGAACAATTGTAATTGTCGGTGCATTAACATTCTTCCCGATGTTAGTACTCGGTCCAATTGCAGAATTTCTTACATTGAAGTAATGGAGGGTAAATGATGAGACCGGTAGTAGTAAAAGAAAAACAATTAAATGAGTCACAAATACATGCTGTAGAAGATGAAGTTAGACAAGCGAAAACGATGGATCGTGATATCGTAACACATGCGATGAAGCAATCCGTTGCGAAATTGAATCCGAAAGTCATGATAAAGAATCCGATTATGTTCGTTGTGGAAATTGGATTTATCATTACGTTCATTTTATCTTTTCTTCCAAGTAGTTCTAGTAGTATACCAGGTTGGTTTAATATAACAGTTTCTCTCATTCTATTATTTACAGTTTTATTTGCGAATTTTGCAGAAGCATTAGCAGAAGGTCGTGGTAAAGCGCAAGCCGATTCTTTAAAGCAGTCGAAGAAAGATGTGTTTGCAAATGTAGTAAAAGAAAATGGAGACATTGTCCAAGTTTCAGCAACTGATCTTAGAAAAGGTGACGTTGTTATCGTAAAACAAGGAGAAATGATTCCGAATGATGGCGAAGTAATCAAAGGATTAGCATCTGTAGATGAATCTGCAATTACAGGGGAATCAGCTCCTGTTATAAAAGAAGCAGGCGGTGATTTTTGTTCCGTAACAGGTGGAACGATGGTCGTAAGTGATGAAATTACAATTGTCATTACGAGTAATCCTGGTGAATCATTTATCGACAAAATGATTTCTTTAGTAGAAGGAGCTGCTCGTCAAAAAACGCCGAATGAGATTGCTTTAAATACAGTATTAACGAGCTTAACTCTTATTTTCTTGATCGTCGTTGTGACGTTGCCGATTTTTACAAATTATTTAGGGTTTCAAATTGATACTGCTGTGCTAGTTGCATTATTAGTTTGTTTAATTCCAACGACAATTGGTGGGCTATTATCGGCAATTGGTATTGCTGGGATGGACCGTGTGACAAAGTTTAACGTGTTAGCGATGTCGGGGAAAGCAGTAGAAGCTGCTGGCGATATTAATACAATTATTTTAGATAAAACAGGTACAATTACTTTTGGGAACCGGATGGCTCATACATTATTGCCTGTAGGAAATGAAACGATTGAGCAAGTTGGAAAGTGGGCCGCTATTAGTTCTGTTTTAGATGAAACACCAGAAGGTCGATCTGTTATCGAGTATGTGCAGGGAAAATCTATATCATATAATAGAGAACTTGCAGAACAAGGTGATTTTGTTCCGTTTAAAGCAGAAACGAGAATGAGTGGTGTTGATTTACAAGACGGAACGAAAGTGAGAAAAGGTGCTGTAGGTGCCGTTATTGAATGGGTTGAGTCACAAGGCGGAATAATTCCGAAAGATGTAAATCAAAAAGCAGACTTAATTTCAAAAGAGGGCGGAACACCACTTGTAGTTGCAGTAGATAATCGTATTTACGGTTTAATTTATTTAAAGGATACAGTAAAACCGGGTATGCGTGAGCGTTTTGAACAGTTACGCCAAATGGGGATTAAAACGGTTATGTGTACAGGTGATAATCCGTTAACGGCAGCAACGATTGCAAAAGAAGCTGGAGTAGATGAATTCGTTGCTGAGTGTAAACCGGAAGATAAAATTGCTGTTATTAAAGCAGAGCAAGATAAAGGGAAACTTGTAGCGATGACAGGTGATGGTACAAATGATGCTCCGGCATTAGCGCAGGCCGACGTTGGATTAGCGATGAACAGTGGTACGACAGCAGCGAAAGAAGCGGCCAACATGATTGATCTAGACTCGAATCCAACGAAAATTATTGAGGTTGTAGGAATTGGTAAGCAATTGTTAATGACGCGAGGTGCGTTAACGACGTTTAGTATTGCGAATGATATAGCGAAATATTTTGCAATCATTCCAGCAATGTTTACACTTGCGATTCCGCAAATGGAAGCATTGAACATTATGAAATTAACATCACCATTGTCAGCGATTTTATCAGCATTAATATTTAACGCTGTTATTATTCCATTACTCATTCCGTTAGCGATGAAAGGTATTGCATATAAACCGATGAGTTCTAATGCATTGCTTAGCCGAAACTTACTTATTTATGGGCTTGGTGGAGTTATCGTTCCGTTCATTGGAATTAAGGTAATTGATATGATTGTCGGCTTGTTTATATAAGGAAGAGGGGAAAAAGATGGAGAAGAAACAAAGTATACTATCACCAATTATCCGTATTACTTTTACATTTCTAGTATTGTGTGGACTTGTATACCCACTTATTGTTACTGGTATTGCACAAGCAGTGATGAAGGATAATGCGGATGGAAGTCTAATATATAATGATAAAAATGAAGTGATTGGTTCTAAATTAATTGGTCAAAACTTCACGGATTCACGTTATTTTCAAGGGCGTGTTTCTAGTATTGAATATAAGGCTGAAGCATCTGGTTCAAATAACTATGCACCATCTAATCCAGATTTAGCAAAGCGAGTAGAGAAAAGTATTGCGGACTGGAAGGAAAAAAATCCAGCTGTTCCAGTTACAGAAGTACCGATAGATTTAGTGACAAATTCAGGTTCAGGGCTTGATCCTGATATTAGTCCAAAGGCGGCCTCGGTGCAGGTGAATCGCATCTCAAAATTAACGAATATTCCGAAAGAAAAACTTAATCAATTGATTAAAGATCAAACAGAAGGTGCTGCGCTTGGTTTATTTGGAGAGACCCGCGTAAACGTCTTAAAGCTAAATTTGGCATTACAGAAATTAATGAAATAGTAACAGTGCTACCTCAATCTAATGGATTGAGGTAGCGTTGTTTCGAATGAAAGGTAGTGTTTATTTTGTATGCAGATGATTATGAACCGAAGTTTCAAAGGCGAACGCCAGAGGAATATTTAGAATATATTCGTCAGCAAAATCGCGGAAAGTTAAAGCTATATGTCGGAGCAGCTCCAGGCGTAGGAAAAAGTTATAAAATGCTCTTTGATGCAAGAGAAATGAAAAAAGATGGAATTGATATTGTAATTGGTTTAATTGAAACGCATGGAAGAAAAGAGACGGAAGAAGCAATTGCTTATTTAGAAAAAGTTCCTTTAAAAGAAATACAGTATAAAGGAAAGGTATTTTATGAGCTTGATGTGGAAGGAATAAAAAAACGCGCGCCGCAAGTAGTCATAGTGGATGAACTTGCTCATAGTAATGTTCCTGGTTCTAAATATAAGAAACGTTATATGGATGTGCAGGAATTGTTAGAGGCTGGTATATCGGTATTATCAGCTTTTAATATTCAACATTTAGAAAGTGTTCATGATATTGTAGCTCAAATTACGAATGTAAAAGTAAGAGAACGAATTCCAGATTTTATTTTACAAAAAGCAAATGAAATTCAGCTCGTTGATGCAACGCCTGAGGTATTAAGGAAGAGACTAATAGACGGAAAGATATATAAAGAAGAAAAAATTCAGCAAAGCTTACAAAACTTCTTTACACTTAATAATTTAGGAGCACTTAGGGAATTATCACTTCGAGAAGTTGCTGATGATATGGACGAGAAAATTAGCCAAACAGTAATAGAACCAATTGGCGTAAAAGAAAAAATTCTCGTTTGTGTACAATACAGTTCAACAGCGGAGAAATTAATAAGACGGGGATGGCGCATGGCTGATCGGTTAAATGCTGAATTGTACGTATTAAACGTTGAGAGGGAAAATATAGATTCTATTTCAGCTGGAAAAAAGCAGACGATTGAAGAGTGGAAATCGTTAACCAATCAATTTGATGCGAGTTTTGTATTAGAAGAGGCGAAAGGGAGAAAACCAGCGGATGTTATTATTGAAGTCGCAAGAAGATTACAAGTGACGCAAATTTTACTTGGACAATCTGCAAGAACAAGGTGGGAAGAAATACGAAAAGGCTCTATTGTAAATGAAATTATGAGACAAACAAAGTATATTGATATTCATATTGTTGCGGATCAAAGAGGGTAAAATAGAGCCGACATTTTGGGGGCTCTATTTTAATTTTTGTACAGCATGAAAACTTAGCATTTTCATTGCATATAAGATTACAAGTAAAAACATAATTGCGCCTAGGAAGAAAATCCAAAAGTAATTTTGGTTAAATAAAAGAAATCCACCTATAAGTGGCCCTGTACCCATACCAAGATAGCGGATGAAGTTGTATATACCGATAGCTGTTGCACGTTCTTGTACGAATTCTTCTGTTAATAAAGTAGTGTGAGTTGGCATAGAAAGTCCCATACTAAAACCGTACAAAGATGTAACGATAATGATGAAGGGGATATTGATGCTATATGTGAAAGAGAATAAAACGACACATATAATATTGAAGAAACTCGTAATAAATAAAGCTTGCTTTGTTGTGAGGCGTTTTTGCAAAAACTTGTAGCAAAAACTTCCTAGCATGATAGAAAGAGACATTGGTACAAACATAAGACCAATTTTATTTACAGTTAAATGAAATGAATTTGTTAAAATACTCGGTAAAAAAACGAGAAAGCAAAAGTAAATACAAAATTGAATGAAGCCAATAAGAGTAATAGAAAATCCAGTTTTATTTTTTAAGATAAGAGAGTAATTCTTTTGTGCTTTAGACTGCTTAATTACACTTGGCTTTGTTTCTGGAAGTAGTGAAATGTTTATCATTAATAAGATAATGCCAAGTGTAGATAAAAAGAGAAATACAGATAAGTGACCATTTATACTGCCAAGATAACCACCTATGAGAGGAGCCATTGCAGGTGCGAGGGCAAGTAACATTTGGTATAGGCTCATCGCTTCTCCGCGTTCTTTTCCTTCAAATAAATCGCCGATAATCGTTGCTGAAACTACAGGTATAGCCGCTATTCCTATAGCTTGAACAGCTCTAAAAAAGAGAAATAAATAAATGTTTGCCGAAAAAGCACATCCGATTGAAGCAATCGTACTAATAATTAAACTAGGAATAAGGACAGATTTTCTCCCTTTTGTATCAATTAAAGGGCCATATATGAGCTGCATAATCGCAAGAACGAATGTAAAAAGTGAAACTGTTACATTTACAAGATAAAGAGAAGTATGAAAAGAATTTTGAATCATCGGTAAGATAGGTGTGTAAATATTTTGAGCGAAGGAACCGAATAAGGCACTAATACAGATAACATATAAAATGAAATTTAGTTTAGATTTTTTCATCTTGTTAACCCCCTTGTAATTTAGTTTCCTAGGAAACTAAATTTATTTTAACATGATTTTCTCACTTGTAAAGATGAAAAAATAATTTTAAAATGGTATATAGTTAAATTGTTTCTTCGGAAACTTAGGAGGCGAACGGATTGAAGCATGCAACGAAGCAAATGGAAATACTGTCGGACATTCGTACACTTTTGCATAAAAAAGAAGAACATTTAAAACGACAAAACGAGAAGTTTCTTCGTGAGACAGGTGTAAGTAGTATGTCTTTATCTGAGTTACATGTAATCGAATGTATCGGAAAAAATGGTTTGATGAATGTAACGGCAATTACGACAGAAATGGGCATGACGAAGGGAGCAATCTCTAAAATTTGTACAAAGTTGTTTCAAAAGCAATTCGTTGAGAAGATGCAAATGTTAGATAATCAAAAAGAAATCTTCTTCCGCTTAACGGAAAGTGGGAATGAAATATATAAAGCTCATGAAAAATTGCATAAGCAAGCTGAAGAAAAGTGGTTGTTACTTTTAGATGGATATACGAAAGAAGAGCAAGACTTTATTCAAAGGTTTATAAAGGATGTCTCCAATCATTTGGAAATATAATTGGAAGAAAAAACTCCTTCTTCTCAAGTCTTTTAAATATAATTTCTGAAAGAACTCATATATAATAGAAAAAGATACTTAACATGGTGAATAATTAAAGAGTCAATATATATAGAGGAGAGAGTAACATGCTTGAAAATACGGGGTTAGTATTAGAAGGCGGCGGTATGCGTGGTGTGTACACGGGCGGGATATTAGAATACTTTATGGAACAAGATTTATATTTTCCATATGTAATCGGTGTATCAGCTGGTGCTTGTCATGCAGCGTCGTATCTTTCCAGACAAAGAAATAGAAATAAAACGGTCAATATTGATTATGCATCACATCCGAAATATTTATCGTATAAAAACTTATGGAGAAAACGTCAGCTATTTGATATGGATTTCATTTTTCATGAAATTCCAGAAAAGTATGTGCCGTTTGATTTTGAAACATACTTTAATAGCCCGGAACGTTTCCTTGTAGGAACGACGGATTGTGAAACAGGGCAATCTGTTTATTTTGAAAAAGAAGGAACGAATGATGATGCGCTAAATTTATTACAAGCGTCTAGTTCATTGCCTTTCATTGCACCGGTAGTAAATTACCGCGGTAAACAACTGTTAGATGGCGGGATTTCTGATCCAATTCCAGTTCGTAAAGCGCAAGAGGATGGATTTAAAAAATCAGTCGTTATTTTAACGAGAAATCATGGCTACGCGAAGAAAAAATCAAGGTTTGGATGGGTTGCAGCGAAAGCTTATAAAAAATATCCGAACCTTGTTAACACGATGCTGAATCGTTATGAAGTGTATAATGAAACACTTCACTATATTGAAAAAGAAGAACAAGCTGGCAATTTATTTGTTATTCGCCCAGAAGTGCCGCTTCAAGTAGATCGTATGGAAAAAGATACAGCAAAACTACAAAATTTATACGAGCAAGGCTATGAAGATGCAAAGAGACAGTTTGCAGATTTAAAGGCGTTCTTGCAAAAATAAGTATTAGGCTGCGGAGAAGAGTTTCTCCGCAGCTTTTTTATATTGCTACTTATACGTTACTTTTTAAAAATGTATGAATGTTTAAGTGTTTAAAGAGTTTGTAAAACACCGGGGTTTCTTGTTGAGGAGAATTTATTTGAAGGATATTATGATGATGTAGCGCTACTAAACTATTAAATTTATGAGGTGATTGTTAATGAAAGGAAAAGTTTTTTCAATTACGACTTTAGTATTATTAGCAACATCAACCTCAACAAGTGCATTCTATCCAACTCTAAGCGGTAACCTACTATATTAGATGATTATACAGTTGTTGACAATGTAATGCTTCCGCTTATATATAGAAGAATTTCTCATAAGAAACGTATGCAAATATCAAAAAAAATGCTGAAAATGGTAGGGCTTGAGAGGCATATTAACAAATATCCTTACGAGTTATCAGGAGGAGAACAGCAAAGAACAGCAATAGCAAGGGCTTTAGCACAAGATACAAAAATTATACTTGCTGATGAACCGACTGGTGCTCTTGATCAAGAAAATGGGGAGAAAATTATGAGTATTTTACAAGAGATTAATAAAGAAGGAAAAACAGTGCTAGTTGTTACACATGATCAAAAGGTAGCTGCATATTGTCAGAGGACGATACGGTTACTTGATGGTTGCATGGTATAATATGGATAATGTTATGTGAAGAGGTGATACATATGGAAAATGTCTATAAAGGACTTAGGCATATTGGGTTTATTATGATGTTTATTTTTGGTAGCGTATTTTTACTTCGCTGGTTTATTCATGATGAAATGTTAATAGATCAACTTATTGGTTTTAGTGTGGGCATAGTAATGGTTATTTCATCAGTTTTCATTCAAAAGTATAGTAAAGAATTAAAGGTAGAAGAGAAGTATTAAAAGGTTATAACCTTCTTCATATTTTGAATGATTGTTGTAAAAGAAAAGTAGAGCATCGGATTTCGATGCTCTACTTTTTTAATGTGGTAAGAATATCAATTGATAAGCAAACAAAATTCCAAATACATATACAAGTGGGTGAACAGCACGGAATTTACCTTTTGCCACTTTCATAAGTGGATATGAAATAAATCCAAGTGCGATACCTGTTGCGATACTTGATGTAAGAGGCATGCTTAAGATTACTAAAAATGCTGGGAATGCTTCATCAAATGCGTCCCAATCGATGTGGCGAACTGAACCCATCATAAGACTACCAACGATAATTAATGATGGAGCAGTAATAGCTGATACACCAGAGACAGCACTTACTAATGGTCCGAAGAATGCTGCTAGTGCGAATAGAACAGCTACTGTAACAGTTGTTAAACCAGTACGACCACCAGCTGCAACACCAGCAGATGATTCAATGTAAGCTGTTGATGGTGTCGTTCCGAACATAGAACCAATAGTTGCTGAGAATGAGTCAGATAGAAGAGCTCGTCCAGCTTTTGGGAGTTTTCCGTCTTTCATAAATCCACCTTGTTGAGCTACCCCAAGTAATGTACCTGTTGTATCAAATAATGTAACAAGGAAGAATGAAAATACAACGCCGTATAATCCATAGTTAATTACGTCAGATACAGCAGTAATTGGATTTGAAACGATAATTCCTTCTGGTAATCCAGGCATTGATGTAACACCGTTTGAGAATGTTAATTGTCCTGTGAGGAAAGCGATAATACCAGTTAATAGCATACCGATAAATAGTGCGCCATTTACATTTAAAGACATAAGGATAATAGTAATTCCAAGTCCAGCTAATGCTAGTAGAACTGGAGCAGAGTGAAGATCACCAAGTCCAACTAAGTTTGCATCATTTTTTGTAACGATACCAGTTAATCGTAAACCGATAAAGGCGATAAATAACCCGATACCAGCAGTAATTGCATGTTTTAAGTTTTCAGGAATTGCTTCCATTAATTTTGTACGGAAAGATGTAAATGATAGCAAAATTAAAATCATACCTGCTACGAATACAGCAGAGAATGCAATTGCGAAAGTCATGCCTTCATGCGCTTTTACAACAGAGTAAGAGAAGTAAGCATTTAATCCCATACCTGGCGCGATTGCGATTGGTAAGTTTGTAAAGATTGCCATAAATAATGTTCCGACAACAGCAGCAATAATTGTTGCTGTAAATGCTTGTTCAAATGGAACACCTGCATCTCCAAGGATAACAGGGTTTACGACAATGATATATGCCATTGTTAAGAAGGTAATAATACCTGCCATAATTTCAGTTTTAATAGAAGTTTTATGTTTTGAAAGGTTAAACATATAAACATCCTTTCTGTTTACGAATAATTTTCACAACAGTTATATATAATATTCGTTTTTTATCTATTTTGCAATAGTTTTGCATAAAAAGTTTATAACAATTCATATTTTGTGTCTTAAATTCGAATATTAATCGTAAACCGATGTGTGAATTTCAGCTTTTTATTGTGCACATGCTAAGGAAAAGGAGTTGAAAGCAGCTATGCCACAGCAAAAAAACTTTATAACAATGCCTGCGCAACATCAAAATAAGCAGCCTGGTATTGAATCATTAATGAATCCTCTACCACAGTTTGAAGATCCCAATTATAAAGGTAGCGAAAAGTTAAAAGGAAAGAATGTATTAATTACAGGGGGAGATAGCGGAATTGGACGAGCAGTTTCCATCGCTTTTGCAAAAGAAGGAGCAAATGTTGCGATTGCTTATTTAGATGAGGAAGAAGATGCTAATGAGACGAAGCAATATGTTGAGAAAGAAGGTGTAAAGTGTGTATTGTTGCCGGGTGATTTAAGTGATGAACAGCATTGTAAAGATGTTGTTCAAGAGACCGTCCAGCAGCTAGGTAGTTTACAGGTTTTAGTAAATAATGTCGCGCAGCAATATCCGCAGCAAGGACTAGAGTATATTACAGCAGAACAGCTAGAAAAGACTTTTCGTATTAATATTTTTTCTTATTTTCACGTTGCGAAAGCAGCCCTTTCTCATTTGAAGAAAGGGGATGTCATTATAAATACGGCATCTATCGTTGCATATGAAGGAAATGAAACGTTAATTGATTATTCCGCGACGAAAGGAGCAATCGTAGCTTTTACAAGATCACTTTCTCAATCGTTAGTGCAAAAAGGGATTCGGGTAAATGGTGTTGCACCAGGACCGATTTGGACACCGCTTATTCCATCGAGCTTTGATGAGAAGAAAGTCTCTCAGTTTGGGAGCAATGTCCCAATGCAAAGGCCTGGTCAACCATATGAGTTAGCGCCGGCATACGTATATTTAGCGTCTGGTGATTCTTCTTATGTTACTGGACAAATGATACATGTAAATGGGGGCGTTATTGTAAATGGATAGTTTTCATTTATAAGAGCAAAGTAATGTTAATTCCACTTATTATAGTGAGCGCTAGGGGGGATATAGCTGAAAAAGTTATGTTTCGTCATACTATTATTTTTCATCCTACCGGTTAGTGCTTTTGCTAATACAGATCATTTAATATTAGTGAATCTTACGACAAATCAGTTGTCTTTTTTTGAGAATGGAAATTATACAAAAACATTTCCAGTAACGACTGGAAGAGATCGTACACCTACGCCTGAAGGTAACTTTTGTATTATAACTAAATTTAAAAATAAAGAATACCATCGAAAAAAAATACCTGGGGGTGCACCGAATAATCCTCTCGGTACGAGGTGGCTTGGACTAGATAAGAATGAATATGCAATTCACGGGACAAATCGGGAATGGACGATTGGAAGTAGGGAATCAAATGGTTGTATTCGCATGCATGACAGGGATATACAATGGTTATATGACAGAGTACAATTACAAACAAAAGTAATCATTTCTCGTTTTCATACGAGCCCCGAATATGAAGCGAATAAGCTTGGTTATCGCGTTGTGAGCTGGAATAGTCGGAAAATAGAAGAAGAACAAATTGGAGTACTTACGCTAGTAGACCGCGCGGATATATATTGGCAAGAACCAAATGGACAGTTAACAAAAGTGAAAACGGTATTGCCAAATGAAAGATATCCAGTGTACTCAAAACGAAAAGATGGAATATATTATATAGGAAACAATTTGTATATTATAGATGAAACAGGAGAGAAAATTCGTTACGAGCAAATTCCTTCTTCGATTTTAAGTAATATATATAAACGAGAATACAATGTTCCGTAATGGCTACCGTTTTATAGACGGTAGCTTATTTATACTTGGAGTTTAACTGCAACTATTATATTTTGCTGAATATAATACAGTACAGATAGGGGGCGGTTATATTATGAAAAGTGAATTTGCGTTTAAAGTTTTTTTAGTAACGACCTGTTTATTTATCGTGTATTTATATGCGTTTCTCGTCTTTTCTTTTTATGTTCCATATGTTGATTTAATATTGTTCTTCGGATTTATTTGGGCGTTTGTGAAAGCGAGGGAAGGAGAGAAGAGTATATATCGGCGCATTACCTTATGCGGGACGGCCGTTCTCGTTATTTTGTACTTTTTTATTATGCATGATTTTTGGAGGGGAATGTAAAAAAGCATACGATTAATCGTATGCTTTTATATCTGTTAATGATGGAAGAGAGGCAATTGCACCGTAATTTGTACATGTGATAGCACCTACTTTATTTGCAAAGGAGATAAACGCTGTTAAGTCTTTGAAATGATATGAAAGTGTATGTTCACTTTGGGCAATCTGATATAACATTGCTCCAACGAAAGCATCACCAGCACCAGTTGTATCGACTTGTTGAATGGAAATAGAAGAGACAATGGTTTGACCTTCATTTGTCGCAAGAAGTGTACCGTCTTTTCCAAGTGTAATAGCTACTACTTTTGCGCCATAATTTAATAATTTGAGTGCAGCTTGTTGTAAATCACTCTCTTTAGAGAGCATAGTAGCTTCCTCTTGACTTACTTTTACGAAGTGTGCATGTTTTATAAAGGTTAGACAATCTTGAGAGAATTGTTCTGTATTTGTAATGAGTGCACTTCGATAATTTGGATCAAAAGAAATAAAATGGCCGTTATCTTTCGCATATTGTAACAACTGAAAATACGTTTCTTTTAATGGGCTTGATAGTAAAGCTGTCGCTGAACCGAAATGTATTAAATCATTCGTTTGTATTTTTGATAAATCAATGCTATTGAATTGATATTCACCATCTGCACCACGCATAAAAGTAAAATCACGTTCCCCATCTTGATCGATGGATACGAATGCAAGTGTTGTTTGTTTATCTTTTATGAGCATGGATGTATCGACTTGCGCACGCTGTAAAGTTTGTTCAAGAAACTCACCAAATGGGTCATTTCCTACTTGCCCCATAAATGTAGCGTGTCCACCTAATTTTGTAATCGCAGCAGCAACGTTAGCGGGTGCTCCACCAGCTTTTTTTTCGAAATCTGAACCGTTTACTAAAGAAACGTTAGTATTTCGGCACACAAAATCAATTAATAGTTCACCTATACAAAAGACATTTCTCATACAATCCCTCTTTTCAGCTTATATTGTGTGATGATAAAGTTTAGTTTTGCATCTGAAAAGATTGCGATATGATGTTTCATGTCTTTTCGAGGAAAAACTCGGGACGTAAAGACTGTTGAACCATCGTATAAGAAAATTTCCACGATGCTTTTATCTACAAATATTTGTAGTTCTATCGTATCTTGAATATCGATTTTTTTACAGCGTTCAAATCCATATTCTCCGCCAAATTGATGGTAGAAGTTGCCCCTGTCTATAGAAATAGTACCTTGTGCCCGATTAAATGTAATGGGGAAACATTCCTCCTCATTGTGGAAGAGAGAAAGCCCAAAACGCTTTGCATCTTCTGTTTTAAGTGTAACAATTAATTCATAGGAGCCTTTATCATCAAGCGTTGATAATACATTTAATCCAGCTGTTATATCTCCTGAAATTTCTTTTTTTGTTGTTCGTAGTTTTGTTAATTCTGAAACTGGTTTTTGTTTTAAGATGTTATCTTCTAATGTTAATTCACGTGGAAGTGTTAGGCAATGAGCCCACATATAATCATCAGAAGGATATGTGATTTCACTTGATCCTGCCCAAGCAAACAATAGGCGACGACTAGTAGAGTCTTCTAAAGTTTGAGGGGCATAAAAATCGAATCCTTTATCAGCTTCGTAATAGGAATCAACATGGAAATATAAATTTTTAATATCGAAATGGCCTATGGCATAAACGACATTGTATATATTGTGAAAGTTTTCGCCGTCTTTTTCAATTCCTTGCGGTGAAAAGAGAAGTACATCTTTCCCTGATAATTGGAAGTAATCGGGGCATTCCCACATAAATCCGAATTCTTTTAAATTTGTTGTAATTTCACCTTGGAAATGCCAATTGTATAGGTCTTGTGATTTGTATAGTAATAGAGTTCCTGTTTTATTTTCACGTTGGGCACCGAGTAACATATAGTACATATCATTATGTTTCCAGACTTTTGGATCACGTACATGTTTTGTATATCCGTCAGGAATTATATCAATAACAGGATTATTACTATATTTCGTCACCGTATATTGTGAATCCATTGTTGCCATACATTGTTTTGCATCACGGGAATCATTAGGCTTTTTTATATTCCCTGTATAAAGTAAATGAAGAAGGCCATCTTTTACGATAGCACTACCAGAATATGCACCGTGTGATTCATAGCTTTCAGTAGGGATGATGGCTACAGGCATACGCTCCCAGTTAATAAGGTCTTTTGACTTCACATGCCCCCAATGCTTTATTCCATGAATGGGACCAAATGGATACCACTGATAAAAAACGTGATATTCATCATTGTAGTAGGATACACCGTTAGGATCATTCATTAATCCAAATGGTGGGTGGATATGATAAATTGGTTTCCATGAATCTTGGTTTGCAATTTCATATAAAGAATGTAATTCGTCTTTATTAGATTGCAGTATTGTTTTATATTTTGACATAGGTTTTCACCCCGTTATTATTTACTTTCTTTATATAAAATGAATGTGGCAACAAAAGCAGTGATAACTGCAATAGCGAAACCAATTATATAGTGAATCATGTTCATCATGCCAAGAGGTGCAACAATTGTAAGCATCGGAATACCTGTTAAACCGTATGCATTAGCCGCCACTTGCATCCAAACAACGTAAGCGCCTCCAATTGCGCCGCCAATAGCTGCTGCAATAAATGGTTTACCAAGTTTTAAATTGACACCAAAAATAGCTGGTTCTGTAATTCCTAAAAATGCTGAAGCTGCGGCCGGAATTGCAATTTCTTTCGTTTTTTTGTTTTTTGTTTTGAAATAGACAGCTAAAGTAGCACCGCCCTGTGCAACGTTCGCCATTGACCAAATAGGGAGTAAGAAATTGACACCGATATCTTTATTTGCGAGTAAGCCTGCTTCAATAGCGTGGAAGCTATGGTGTAAGCCAGTAAGAACGATTGTTGAATACAATCCGCCGAATATAAGTCCAGCTACTGGTCCTGCAAATTGATAGATTGTATTTAAAAGGTACGTAATGCCGTCACCGATTTTATATCCAATTGGTCCGATAATAATAAGTGATAAAAAGCCAGTTATAATAATTGTTAAGAATGGTGTAACTAATAAATCTAAAGAGTTCGGAACACGTTTTCGAAGTTCTTTTTCAATTGTACTCATAACATATACGCATAATAAAATAGGTAAAACAGTACCTTGATAGCCAATCATATCAATATCCATACCAAAGAAATGTAAAACAGTTGGTTTTGCATTTGAAAGAGTCCAAGGATTTGTTAAGCTTGGGTGAGTTAATATACCACCAACAACTGCACCTAAGAAAATGTTACCACCAAATTCTTTAGCGGCACTAACTCCAATTAAAATAGGTAAAATAATGAAAGCTGCACTTGAGAACATATCAAGTAATTGGATAAGTGAGTGATCTCCAGGAACTAATTTAAACGCTTTCAACATTCCGAGTAGACCCATAAGTAAACCGCTTGCGACGATAGCTGGAATAATTGGAACAAAAATATTAGATAGTGTCTTTGCTAGGCGGGCGATAGGGTTCATTTTTTTCTTAGGTATATCGTTTGATGTTGTAGAATCTAGTTCGGCTATTCCAATTAGTTTTGAGAATTCATCATATACTTTGTTTACTATGCCAGTTCCAAAAATAATTTGATATTGCTCGGTCGTTGCGAAAGCACCTTTTACTCCATCGATGCTTTCGATTTCTGCAGAGTTTATTTTCGTATCATCCTTTAATATAAGACGAAGGCGAGTCGCGCAATGTGTGGCACGAACAATGTTTTCCTTTCCACCAATGTTCTGTATTACTTGAGTTGCAATTTGCTTCATATCCATAAAAATTCCCCCTTACTATAAATTCTCTTTTATGGAACCGGTTCCGTAATGAGTTAAAATAAAAAACAGGGAAATGATGTTGAAAATCCTGTTTTTAAAATGTGGAACCGGTTTTAATTTTATTATAGAGCGCCTTTATATTTTGTCAACGCTTTCTTGGATTTTTAATGTATAACGAGAGTGTAATATTTTTGGTATAGTTTTGTTTTCAACAAGCTGTGAAAGAGAAGTGGCAGCAAGCTTTCCAGCATACTCATAGTCAAACGCAATTGTCGTTAAACTAGGGTGTACCATTTCTGAAATATCATATCCACCGAATCCTGTTACAGAAATATCACCTGGTACAGAAAGGGAGTGGGAGTGAATGACTTTCATTGCGCCAAGAGCGATGTTATCTGTAGCACATACGATAAGAGTTGGGCGATTATTATCTAAAATATGTTGTACTTGTTTCATGGCATCTTCTATGCGGAAAGTTGTTTCGTAATATGAAACGTTGCAAGTCGGTTCTAAATTTTCAATTGCTTTTTGAAAACCATTTTTTCGATGTATTCCAACAGAAATATCATCTTTTTCTATCCCTAAATAGGCAATATGTCGATGGCCTTGGGATAAAACGTATGCCCCTAACTCATAAGCTGCATCATAATCATCGTGAACGAGGCAATATTGATCTTTATATTCTTGCCCGACGAATAAAATAGGGATGTTTGAATTAGCCATAATTTTTTGATGTTCATTCGTTAATGTTTTTGTTAATAAAATAATGCCAGCTACCTTTTGTTTTATAAAGTTTTCAATTGCTTGTATTTCAGTTTCGGTTGTTTGATTTGCATTTGCTACAAGCATTTGATAGTTATTTTCCTGTAATGTTTTATCGATCCCGATAAGTGTTTTCATTGTAGCGAAGGAGTCTAATCGGGGGATGATGACACCAATTAAATTTGTTGTTTTTGCTTTTAAACTTTGAGCAAATGTATTGGGAGAGAAATTTGTTTCCTGAATAATACCTTCGATTTTAAGTTTTGTTTTATCACTTACATATCCGCCGTTTAAGTAACGAGAGACTGTGCTTTTTGCAACGCCAGCCAATTTGGCGATATCTGCAATTGTTTTAGCCATAGTATTTCACCTTCGTATTCATAAAAATGTTAACTTTATTATAGGGAGAATTAGAGATGACGTAAACAAGAAGAGAGAAAGAAAAAACCACCTCACGTATATGAGGTGGAATAATTGTTAATATTTAGGCTTAAATGTATGACAACAAGTCTCTACACTCGTTGCTACAGAACTTTCTAGCGTCTCGTTTGTTAAAACAGCAGCTGTATATGAATCATTTTCAGTTTGACCAGTTTCATCTGCATCAGGCTGAACGATGATCGCACTTGCTTGACAAAAGTTACCTTGTCCCCAAAAAGAACAGTTGGAAACAGAACATCTTACTTCTGGCATAAAACCCCCTCCTTATACATTAGTGTGGGATTTTACACCCATTTCATGTGTAGAAGGAGTTTCCTTTTCTCGTTACTTTTTCGTTTGCTCAAGCCATTCTTTTAATTTATCTTTCGGCTGTTCACCGCTAATACGGCTCACTTCTTTGCCATCTTTAAAATGAATGATTGTTGGTGTTCCTTGAATTTTATATTCATCCCAAGGAGCATCTAATTTTTCAATATCCATAACTTTCATATCAACGTTTAAGTCTTTAGCCATTGGCACTAGGACAGGAGATAATTTTTGGCAATGAACGCAAGATGTTTGATAAAAGTATACTGTTTCTTCTTTTTTCTCTTTTAAGTTCTTTTGAAGATCTGAAAGAGAGATTTTATTTGTGTAGTAGTCAGGACCGTTTGTCTTACTTTCAGTAGGATTATCAATCTTTTGGCTAGTAGCATTTTTTTCTTCCATTTGTGTGACAGCGAAAATTGCTACGAACAAGGCGATAATAATACCACCAAATATAAGCATTTTTTTCATTCTTTCATCTCCTTATTTGTTTTTGATGACAATAAAGCTACAAACAGCGATTGTAATAAAGCCGATAAGTGCTAAAAACGGGATTGTAATAAAACCAAACCAGTTTATAAATTCTCCGGTGCAGGGTACACGACCGCAAGCTGCTCCAGCAGCTGAAAACGCTGGGACTTTTTGAATTGCATAGTGATATAAAGAAATACAAGCACCAATACTTGCAATTGGTAAAGAATAACTTGCGATGCGATAATCTTTTTTTGCTACAGCGATACCGAGCCATAAAACGAATGGATACATAAAAATACGTTGATACCAACAAAGTACACAAGGCTCAAATTTCATGATTTCGGAAAAATAAAGACTTCCCAGTGTAGCGATAAAAGAAGCTCCCCATGCGGTAAGTAAAGCATATTCTTGCTTTTTTTCTCGTCCCATATTTTATACCTCTCTTATAATAGTTACATACTAAATTATAGTATGAAGTGGTATGGAAAAGAAAGAAAAAATATGTTTATCAATAAAAGTTTTATGAGGAGAAACTTTTATTGATATAAAAATTTAAAAAAAGCGCCATTCTCCGGAAGAGAATAGCGCTATAGTTTACATTTGAATTTGTTCTACTTCTTCTACATGCGACTTTTGGGATGCGTGGTCAATATATTGAAATAGGAGCTGCAATTGTTTATCAACTTCTGGCAGTTCCTTGCTGTATTGATAAGCGTGTAAAAAATGCTCAATACGCTTAGAAAATAATTGATCGTTCGTTTGAACCATGAGAACGAGTAATTTATCCCAATTACAGCAATACGTGTAATAGAGAGCTTTATCATAGTCGTTATA
The DNA here is from genome assembly GCF_051916765.1 of Bacillus cereus group sp. MYBK15-3. Taxonomy (NCBI): domain Bacteria; kingdom Bacillati; phylum Bacillota; class Bacilli; order Caryophanales; family Bacillaceae; genus Bacillus; species Bacillus cereus group sp. MYBK15-3. The sequence goes on along the minus strand of NZ_JBQAHG010000004.1, from coordinate 426,636 downwards.
TGTTTGCACTGTGTACCCTCCTTACCGAGAGTTATATATAGTGTGTGATAAGTAAGGAGAAATACACTTGAAAGAATTTGTTAAGAAAAAATGAGAATGAAAAGAAAAAACGAGGAATTCCCTCGTTTTTTAAGCTTTTGGCATTGGCGTAGGTGTTGGTTTGCCATAGCCTTCTTTGTATTTATTATCGATATAGTTACGAATTTCAAGCGTTGATTTTCCTTTTTGTTTCATGGAAGCAGATTCAACTGCAATTTCTAGGCAATTGACGCAAGTCGTTGCATGGGAGTCCCAAACAACTTCACCATTCTTTTTAATTTCACGAATAAAGCAGTTTTTATTATTTTTATGTCCTACACTTTCACCGCAACCACAATAGCATGGAATCCAATCTAATAGCTCTGCATTTTGTCCAGCGACGGTGTAGATATCTTTCATTTGTGGATCAAGCTTATCTAGGAAGGTTGGAAGTGTGTCGACTCCTTTTGTTTTCTCTTGAATGTCAGCTTGCTGAGTGTGCGATGCGTGGTCATGTTCTTCTTGTTTTGATTCAGAAGATTTTTGGTCATTTGTACCAGTACTTCCGCATCCAGCAAGAATTAAGCTTAGTACTGCAAGTAAAGAAAATACATACTTTTTCATTCGCTTGTCCCCTTTACAAATGTATTAATCAAATTGTATCAGAGATTACGGTGTATCGGTTGAAGATTTTTTTGACTGATTTTTGAAGCGACATCTTAGCGAATGGAATAGAAATAAAATTGGGATATAAGCGTATACAATATATAAACCCGCTTGAGATAGTACGGTATTTAATGTGTTGATACTTTCACGGTTTGTGAAAAGTAGAGAAGCTGAAAATATGATGAAAATAAAAAACGGTAATGTAAATTTAAATGAAATATGAAAGGAACGCTTCATCGTTTGACATGATGACCAAATGGTTAAGCAAAGGTTTGGTAAAATAATTAAAAACCAAACGAAAATAATAATATATTCAAAGCGCTGAATAAAAGGAACTTTAATTATTTTTAACATCGTTAAAGTAGGCCAAATAGTACGGTTTAATTGTCCCTCGCTGTAATACATAAAAGATACGATAGCTAAAACTACATAAATTAAGGTGCTAAAAGCAATTCCAGCATGGGCCCATCTTTTTAAAGATTTTCCTTTTTCAATAAAGGGATAAAAGATAAGAATTGTTTCAAACCCTAGAAATTCCAATGCAGAGTGTTTTGCAGATATAAGCATGTCAAAAGGTGAATGTGTAAAAATGGGTAAAATATTACGAAAATGTGCATACTTCATCGGATAGACTAAAAAGAATACAACGAACATAGGAAGAACAATACCCCAAAAACATATCCCTGTCACAGAACGGAAGCCACCTTTTATAATGTAGTAAGTGACTAATAAAAACATAAGCGTAAGTTTCCATAACTTAATGGTAGGGAAAATCCAAACTTGTATCACTTCTATATATGTACGAAGAACAGTAAGGCAAAATAATAAGCAATAAAGAGTGAAAATTACAGAAAATATAGAGCCAACCCATTTTCCAAAGGTTGTTGTATGAATACTAATTAAATCTCCGTCTTTTTCAAGCATTTTTAACATACAAAACAGTACAATATGAGTTGCAATACCTGCAATAATAAGAGAAATCCAAGCATCATAACCTGCATTTTTCAAAATTACACGTTGATATCCGAGAATTCCTATACCAACCTGGAGAGAATGCAATAAAATAAATGCAAAATATGGAGATACGGTCTTTGTTTTATTCATTGTATTCATTGCTTATTTCACCTCACTATTCTCCGATTCCAGATTGTACAATATTAAGATCTAAATTTATATCTACCGCTATATTTTTATACATATTTCGAAGTTGTTTTATATTCCATTTTCTCGTATGGCTTCTAATTTCATCTCGTATTCCTAAAGGATCAATTTCTTTTTCTTGAAATTGTTTTATTAAATCTTCACAGTCTTTTTCGACATTTCGTTCAATTTGTTTTTTTATATAGTTGATATTTGTTTTTTTTCTTAGATCAATCCCATTAGGAGAGTTTTTAATTAATCCATTTAGTTTTAAATGGATTTTTACTTTTGGTATGTCGCCAGTTTGATCTATATCATACTTATTTTCCCCAGCTAAGTTTTGTATAACAACCATACCTTTATGTTTATCCTTTTTTATTGCTGCTTCGTAACGTCCATTTTTCGTAGGATTAATAAGTAATTTTGCTAAAACAGAATGTCTTTTATCCGTATACATGACGACTTTATCGCCTTTTAAAAAGGCAAGTCCTTTGACAGCGACAGAATGATTATCGTCCATTTTAATATAAGGAACATAGGCATCACATACAGAAGAGTAATAATTATATAAAAAAATGTTTAATTCAGTTTGTGGAATGTTCTCATTTCTTATATTTTGCTCGAGTAAATCAGCAATATATAAAGACCCATTTTTTTTCCCGTAATTTAAAAGCTCTTCAGCCGATCCATCTACAATTGCTAGTTGTACATCACGCCCGATATTTGGGTCACGTTGTAAGTTAGTAATAATCTCTCCCATTCCGCGTTCCCCTAGAGCCTTTCCAAATAGGACGACACGCATTTGACCTACAACAACATTGTGAGGAGATTTCGCATTTAATCGTGAAGCAATTGTTTCAAGTGAACGGGCAGATGTTGTTTGCGTCTCTGGTTTAGACTTTACACCATGTGTGTACTCTGGGAATAGAATAGTTCCTTGGAATTTTTTGTTTTTTGTGATGTCAAATCCAGCAATATGAATAATACGCTGTGCATCCACTATATACGTTTGTGTACAGCCAGTTTGTAAAACGAAGAAGATAATGATAAGGTGCAATAAAATTTTTTTCATTCATTCTCACCATCACGTTTTTGCTTCGATTTGTTTGGATTGTAGCGCCATTTTGATTTTGGTCTAAGAAAAGAAGGTCTTTGTGCCGTTTGACTAAATGGTAATCGAAGAAAACCTTCTGCTGTACCTAAACCACGAAATGGATATAAAGGTAACAAATAAGGTGATCCAAGCGATTTTAATTTAATTAAATGAGCTAAAATAAATACAAATCCGACAGCGAGGCCTAATCCTCCGAATGCACCGGCTAAGAGAATAAGCGGAAAGCGTAACAACCGGATAGTAGAAGACATCTTTACAGTCGGTGTTGTGAAAGATGCAAGGGCGGATAAAGCAACTGCAATTAATAAAATTGTACTTGTTAAAGCTGCTTCAACAGATGCTTGGCCAATTACAATCCCCCCAACAATCCCGATCGTTTGTCCGACTTTTGTTGGTAAACGCGCCCCTGCTTCACGAAGCAATTCGATTGTAATTTCTAAAAAGAGTGCTTCTAGAATAGGAGGAAAAGGTACGTTAGCTCTTGAGAAAATAATAGGACCTAGTAGATCGGCAGGGATCATTTGATAATGATATGTTAAAGCCGCTGTATAAATAGCGGAGGAAAAAAGAGAAAATATAGCTCCGAAAAAACGAATAATACGAAAGAACGATCCAATCATCCACGGTAAATAATAATCTTCTGGTGAAATGAAAAAATCCAGTAACGTTGTTGGTCCTGATAAAGCATATGGAGAGCCATCTGTTAAAATTAAAACTTCCCCGTTAATTAATGCAAATACAGCTCGATCTAATCGTTCTGTAGGTAATAGAACAGGAAAAGGTGAATTGCTATTATCACTAATAAATTGCTCAATCATAGTTGCATCAAATGGGACATCAAAGTCAATGTCTTCTAGCCGTTGAATTGCGGTGTTGACAAATTGTTCATTTGTAATTCCTTCTATATAAGCAACTGCTACTTTTGTTTTTGATATAGATCCGACGGTAACTTCTTTAAAAATGAGTTGCTCCGTTACGATATTTCGGCGTAATAAGTGGATATTTGTATCAAGGTTTTCAACGAAACCGATTTTAGGCCCGATTACGCTATACTCATTTTCTGTATCGTTATATAATCGTTTTCCTAAAACAGTACTTTCGGCACGAATTAAAGCATATTGATCAGGATTCGAATTGTTTTTTAAGCGTATTAAAATATATCCACCTAATAATTTTTCACGAATATCATCAATAGAAGGGGAGGTAATAATGTCTTCAATAGAGATAATATTACATAAATCAGAGATGTTTTGGATTTGTTCCGATTCCTTTTTTATAGGAGTTAAAATGAATTGTTTAATAATAAGTGCTTCCACGACAGATTTATAATAAAACAAGCACAACGTTTCATCTTTAAGTATGTTATAAGAGACAAAATCGCTTGATTCTTTCATGGTTTGTATAAATTCTGGGATAGAACAAAGTGTTTTTGTATTAGTCTTTTTTGATTTCTTAGATGATAAACCGAACATTTTCTCACCCCTAACTTACATCATTTACTTGTGTTAGTTTTTGGGAAAGACGGGAATTTATACTTAAAAATTGAAAGTTCATAAAGAAAAGGAAGAGTAGTGAAAGCCTCTTCCTTTTTAGCAGTTTAATTTGTTTTTTGTTCTTTAATAGACTTCACTAATTTCATCATTTCCGCTCGTATATCTTCTCTTTTTACATTTAATTTTTCGGCAATTTGTTTAATGTCCATTCCATCTTTTTTCATCTTTAATACATCATCAAGAGGGGTATTGCTTTTTTGAGAGATGATTGTTAACACAGTAAGATGACGCAATTTGATGTTATATTCTTTCATTTTTTGCTTTAGCTGATCCGGTGTGGATTTTTGCATAGTTGCTAACTGTTGTAGCAGTGCTTGCTTTGTTTCTTTATTCATATGATGCTTTTTCAGCTTACTTGGATCTACACCGAAATGCTCGGCTGTTTTCTCCCAAGATTTATTTTGCTTATAGTAAGCTAAAACATCTTTTATTTCTTTATTACTAATTCTTGCAATATGAGCAGCTTTCCAAATTTCATGTTTGTTATAGCCGAGTTTTTCTAGCGATTGCACTTCTTCTTCTGGAATTGGTTTATGGTGATGCATTGTTACTTCTTTTGGTGTGGCAGCGGATGTAGGGAAGGTGGATATCCCGCATAATAATGCTGCCATAGTCATACAAACAGCGATTTTTTTGTACATGTAAACTCCTCCTAGATGGATAATGTAGAAAACTGTACACATATCATTTCCATAAAATGTGAAATACTTGTGAACAAATCAAGTTTTTTTATTCACAGTATGAAATGACGTTTTTAGAAGTTTTCCAACATAAAACATTGATTAATAGTAAAAAACTAAGGTATAATCGAAATTGAAAATCAATATCAATGATGACGATAAACTTATACATATAGATAAAAATAAGGGAGAGATAAATATGACTACATATACTTCCATCGCTAATGTGATTAAAGAAAGACGCTCTGTTCGTACATTTACAGACAAAGCAGTAGAAAAAGATTTATTAATTGAACTATTAAACGATGCAACATGGGCACCAAATCATAAGCACCGTGAACCATGGAATTGTAAACTATACATCGGAGAAGGCCGCAAGAAATTAGTAGATGCAGTATTAAACTCTTTCACGGAAGAAGAAAGAGCGAAACGCGGTAAAATTTTATCAGATCGTTTTTTAAGCACGCCTGCACAAATTGTTGTATATATAAATGAAGATCCGCGTCAAATTCAACGTGATGAAGATTATGCTGCAACATGTGCATTCATGCAAAACTTCCAACTTCTTGCTTGGGAACGCGGATTAGGTTGCGTTTGGAAATCAGGCGGATTAAACTACAATCCATTATTTATAGAAGGAATCGGTTTAACAAGAGGCCAACGTATCGTTGGAATTCTTCATATCGGCTATTTCGATAAAGCGCCAGAAGGAAAAGCACGTACTCCGATTACGGAGAAGATGGAGATTATTGAAGGTTAATAGATGAGACATTCTCGTTTTTGCGGGGGTGTCTTTTTATTATGCAATCAATCCTCATGAAAGCTTGTTCTTCATCATACACTTTCTTAAGGGAAAGTGTAAGGAGGGAAAATAATGAGAGCAAGTGACGATAAAGCACTGCAATATGCGATTGCGGAAATTACGGAAATTGCGACTGGATTTGGGCTTGATTTTTATCCGATGCGTTATGAAATATGTCCAGCGGAAATTATTTATACATTTGGTGCATATGGGATGCCGACAAGGTTTTCACATTGGAGTTTTGGAAAACAATTTTTCAGAATGAAATTACAATACGATTTAGGACTTAGTAAAATATACGAACTCGTTATTAACTCTGATCCATGTTACGCCTTTTTATTAGATACGAACTCTTTAATTCAAAACAAATTAATTGTCGCGCACGTTTTAGCACACTGTGACTTCTTCAAAAATAATATTCGTTTTTCAAATACGAAGCGAGATATGGTAGAGAGTATGGCCGCAACAGCGGACCGTGTGAAAGCTTATGAGCATAAGTATGGAAAAGCAGAGGTAGAAACATTTTTAGATGCCGTACTTGCCATTCAAGAGCATATTGATCCGTCGCTTATGCGTCCGAAGCTCGCATGGAGTATTGATGATTTAGAAGAGGAAGAAGTAGAAAAGAAAAAGGTATCGCAATACGATGATTTATGGAATTTAGATAACCGAAATAAAAAACAAGAGCGCTCTAATATACGTAAAAAGAAGAAAATCCCACCGCAACCAGAGAAGGATTTACTTCTCTTTATTGAAGAATATAGCCGTGAGTTAGAAGATTGGCAGCGTGATATATTAACGATGATGCGCGAAGAAATGTTATATTTTTGGCCGCAGCTTGAAACGAAAATCATGAACGAAGGCTGGGCATCCTACTGGCATCAACGCATACTTCGTGAAATGGACTTAACCTCTGATGAAGCAATTGAATTTGCGAAACTAAATGCAGGTGTCGTTCAGCCATCAAAAACAAGTATTAATCCATACTACCTCGGTATTAAAATCTTTGAAGATATTGAAGAACGGTACAACAATCCGACTGAAGAAATGAAGCGACGGGGCGTAAAACCAGGATCGGGCCGTGACAAAATGTTTGAAGTACGAGAAATTGAATGGGACGTATCGTTCTTAAGAAACTACTTAAATAAAGATCTTGTTATGCGAGAAGATATGTACTTATTCCAGCGCCAAGGAAAAGAATATAAGGTAATAGATAAAGAATGGGAAAATGTACGTGATCAACTCGTAAATATGCGTACAAATGGTGGGTTCCCGTACTTAGTAGTAGAAGATGGAGACTACTTAAAGAACGGAGAATTATACATTAAACATAGTTACGAAGGAATCGAGCTCGATTTAAAATACTTAGAAAAAGTATTACCATATCTTCATCAACTATGGGGAAGAACGGTGCATATGGAGTCCATTGTGGAGAGTAAGGGCGTTGTGTTTTCTTATGATGGTAAGATGGTGCATCGGAAGTATGTGTGAGGGGAAGAACGGACATAGGATACTGTGTCCGTTCTTTTTATTTGGAACCAAGTTAAATATGCTATTCTTGAAAAAAGGGAATTATATAGAGAAATGGAGTGATTTAAATGAGCAAAATAGGGGTATGTAAGGTTGATATTACGCCGCCTGTAGGTATTGATTTTGTCGGATATCATAGAGAGACAGGAATAAATAATATTGAAGAGCGTATTTATGGGACAGTTTTTGTATTTGAAAAAGATGAAATGAAAACTGTGTTTATAAGTATCGATAATATTGGGATGTTAGTAGAAGATACGAATATGATTCGTGAGCGAGTAGCAAGTAGGCTTCATGTGCCATTTGAGCGAATAACGGTTGTTTATACTCATACGCATTCCGGTCCAGAGACAGTCGGTGATGATCCGCTAGTGCAGTCGTATAAAATGATTTTAGTAAATAATGTAGTACATGGTGCTGTTACTGCAAATAACAATTTAAAGCGATGCGAAGTTGGATGGGGTGTTACGACAGGTGATATCGGTGTAAACCGACGAGAGAGAACATCTGATGGAAGAGCAAAGATGGGAACAAATATTGAGGGTGTTGTAGATAAACGAATTGGCATGTTGGCAATCAGAAATGCTGAAACGAAGGAGCTATCTGGGATTATAGTATTTTGTACTGCGCATCCGAATGTTTTAAAAGGTGATAGCGATGAATTATCAGCAGATTATCCTGGAATAACGAGAGAGATTCTAGAGCAGATAGTGAACTGCCCTGTTATTATTGTTCAAGGTGCCGCTGGAAATGTGAATGCGAAATATCGCGGTTCAAGGGAAGCGTTAAAACAAATGGCTTACATACTTAGTGGACATGTATTAACGATGTTACCAACAGTTACATATAGTCCAATTGTAAAATTAAGGACAGTTTCAAGTATGATGCAAATGAAGTTGAAGGATATTCCTGAAATTGATGAGATACGAAGCATGGCTCGATTAGCCGAGAAGCAGTGGGGCGTGAATACGGATGAATGGCTTGCTATCGTATTAGAGAAATATAGGCAAGGTATTCGGAAGTTACGTATAGATTTAGAAGTTCAACTGTTTCAAGTTAATGATGGTATGTTTTCAGGTATACCGATGGAACCTTTTTCAGAAACTGCCTTAGCAATGAAAGAGAGCCTTCAAAATGAATTGGCTTTCTTTGGTGGATATATGAACGGATATCTTGGTTATTTACCGACAAAAGACGAATATGCATATGGCGGATATGAAGTAGAATTAAGTCCTATTGTGTATGGAACAGTTACAAATTTGTTAATGCCACCGGGAGAGAATACTGCGGAGTTGATTGTGAAAAAGGTTATGGATTTATGTAATATGGTGAAACTTTAATGAGACAGGTTTTTGAACGCAGAGTAAAGAATATGACTCATTGTTTGATTTTGTTAAGTCAATGTAATTAATAATGATAATCATTATTAATTACATTGACTTCTAAAAAAAGAAAAACTAGAATTTATAAAGGGATCTTCAATTGTTCGCTATCATTTGTATAGGAGGTAAGTTATGTTGGATAGCTTTATTTCTATAAGATGTAGGTTGGCTCTTTATAGTTTTGGTGTTCTTTTTATCTTTTTTTGTACAGTATTTTTGGTGAATCAGAAGGTGTATGCAGAAGATGTACCGTGGACATCAGTTTCAAATGAGGGAGAACGTGTACTTTTTCAAGAACAATCTTTGTATAGTAATGATCGAAGGGGAGAAGATCTTGTTTCACCTTCATTTGAAGGGCGTAAACATGGTGGGGAAGATTGGGGATACTTATTAAGCGACAGTAATTTTAATTATCCATCTAATCTCCTTACACATTCTGTAATAGGAAGAGATGATCGAATTAGAGTTACTAATACAACTTTGTATCCTTATAGGGCTATAGTACACTTAGTAATTCAATTTAATGGACAAGAGGTTTATGGGTGTACAGGAGCGCTAATTAGTAAAGATACAGTATTTACAGCTGGGCACTGTGTTTACAATAAAAAGCTTGGTGGATGGGCAAAAAATGTTATTGTGACTCCTGGTAGAAATGGAGACCAAGCACCGTATTTGCCTTATAGTTGGACAAAGCTTTATTCAGTAAGTGGATGGACTGATGATGGAGATTCGGAATTTGATTATGGAGCCATTAAATTAAATGGATCTCCTGGAGATTATACAGGTTGGTTAGGATATAGAACTACTAATGTAGAGTCTCCAAAGGGATTACTCGCAGTAGTTCCAGGGTATCCATGTGATAAAGTAGGAAATGAAAAATATACTATGTGGACAGATTATGGACCAATTGAAGGCACTAGTCCTAGAATTTTAACATATAGGATGGACACTTATGGATGTCAAAGTGGAGCACCTGTATATCATGACTATTCTCGCACGGGTGTAACAATAATAGCTACCCATACAGTAGGAAGTAATTCTTGGAATTCTGGAAACCGGGTGACAGACGATGTTTTTAATAATCTTAAAAAATGGTCTGAATAAATATAATAAGCTTTTATGGATTTTATTTTGTGTATTGGTCATAATCGTAATGACTAGTTATATAGTAAATAATGAAAAGAAGTTTAGTAAGGTTGTTAATTCTGTAACTTTTCACGTGAAAAATAAAGACAAACAGCCAATAAAAGATTTTGAAATTATACTTATGAAAGACGAATCACCTGAACCCAGTAAAGAAATTGGGATCTCAATAGGGAAAACAGACGAAGAAGGAAAAGTTATTTGGAGGAATGTGAGAACGGGAAAATATATCGTATTTTTGCCAAATAACGAGACGCAGATGGTTATGATTAATGATAGAGATGCAACGAAAAAAATAAATATATCATTGTAGAAAAAGAGTCCATTGGGATTCGTTTTCTCAGGTTGTGGCATTAAAGAATTTTACGTGGAATGGATTTAACCTTATGTGAAGAAGCTATTGATTTTGAAAATTTAAATACAGGTGTATTTAAATTTTCAAAACACGTATTTATACATTGGTTTAATCGTGCAGAAAGTTATAGAACTATACGCAAAAGAACTTGGAGGTATCTAAGTTCTTTTTTATTTGTTTCAAATTTGTGAAAGAAAGACATATTGATTGAAATTAAATTTTTTATACTCTATCATATACCCATACAGGTATAGGTTTTTGTTTAATGCATGAGGAAATTAAATAATAAATAACATGGAGGTTTGAAATATGTCTAGAAAAATTGTTGTAGTAGGCGGAGTTGCTGGCGGGGCATCAGTAGCTGCAAGGCTTCGTCGTTTAAGTGAGGAAGATGAAATTATTATGGTTGAACGCGGTGAATACATTTCGTTCGCAAACTGTGGATTGCCATATTATATTGGCGGTGTCATTACAGAAAGACAAAAGTTATTAGTACAAACTGTTGAAAGGATGTCAAAACGTTTTAATTTAGAGATACGTGTATTGAGTGAAGTTGTAAAGATTAATAAAGAAGAGAAAACAATTACGATAAAGAATGTAACTACAAATGAAACATACAACGAGGAATATGATATTTTAATTCTTTCACCAGGGGCAAAACCAATTGTTCCACCTATTCCGGGCATTGAAGAAGCGAAGGCGTTGTTTACGTTACGAAATGTACCTGATACAGATCGTATAAAAGCGTATATTGATGAGAAGAAACCACGTCATGCGACGGTTATTGGTGGAGGATTTATTGGAGTGGAAATGGTTGAGAATTTAAGAGAACGCGGGATTGAGGTTGCTCTTGTAGAGATGGCAAATCAAGTGATGCCACCAATTGATTACGAAATGGCGGCATATGTACATGAGCATATGAAGGTGCACAATGTTGAGCTTGTTTTTGAAGATGGTGTAGATGCGTTAGAAGAGCACGGGGCTATTGTACGTTTAAAAAGTGGCTCAGTTATAAAAACAGATATGATTATTTTAGCAATTGGTGTACAACCAGAGAGTAGTTTAGCGAAAGAGGCAGGATTAGCATTGGGAGTTAGAGGAACGATAAAGGTAAATGAGAAATTTCAAACATCTGACCCATATGTATATGCAATTGGTGATGCGATTGAAGTGAAAGATTTTGTTACAGAAATAGAAACGATGATTCCTTTAGCGTGGCCAGCTAATCGTCAAGGTCGCATGTTAGCAGATATTATTCATGGTCATACGGATTCTTTATATAAAGGTACGATGGGAACTTCTGTGGCTAAAGTTTTTGATTTAACAGTTGCTTCGACTGGAGTGAATGAGAAAATATTAAAACGACTAAATATACCCTATGAGGTAGTACATGTACAGGCAAATTCTCATGCGGGATATTATCCGAATGCTACGCCTGTGCTAATAAAATTAATCTTTAATAAAGAAAGCGGAAAAATTTATGGAGCGCAGGCGTTAGGGCGTGATGGTGTAGATAAGCGTATTGATGTTATTGCAACGGCAATGAAGGCAAACTTAACTGTAATCGATTTGCCGGATTTAGAATTATCATATGCCCCGCCCTATTCTGCTGCAAAAGACCCAGTAAACATGGTGGGGTATGCGGCAAGTAATATAGTAGATGGTTTTGTGGACACAGTGCAATGGCATGAAATAGATCACATTGTTAAAAATGGTGGATATCTTATTGATGTTCGAGAGCCTAATGAACTAAAACAGGGAATGATTAAAGACTCTATTAATATTCCGTTAGATGAATTACGTGATCGATTGGATGAAGTGCCAATGGACAAAGAAATATATATCACTTGCCAACTTGGTATGAGAGGGTATGTTGCAGCGCGCATGTTAATGGAAAAAGGATATAAGGTAAAGAACTTAGATGGTGGCTTTAAATTATACGGAACAGTAGTACCAGAATGTGTTGTATATTAATATTTTTTCATCTTCCACTTCAAAATTTGGTGGAAGATGAAAGCCTATATAGTAAGGTTTCACTTCTTGTTTTGTGAACATATAAGATAAATATTAAAAATAGGGGTTTACAAAATACCCTATAGGGTATAATATATTGTCATAGGTTATAAATAGTGACATAATGGTAATGAGGTGATTATAGGATGGAATATAATCAAGATATGAAAAATAGATTGAAACGTATTGAAGGTCAAGTTCGTGGTGTGCTTCGTATGATGGAAGAAGGAAAAGATTGCCGAGAGGTTATTACACAGTTAACGGCATCTCGTTCTGCCCTTGATCGTACAATTGGGCTCGTTGTTGGGACTAATTTAGAGCAATGTTTGCGTGAGCAGTTTGAAAGTGGTAATGGTTCAAATGAAGAGTTAATTAAAGAAGCTGTTCAATTACTTGTAAAAAGCCGATAATCTGTCAAATATAATTGTTGACAGATTTTCAAAAACATTTTAATATACCCCTACAGGTATATGTATATAAGTTGTGGAGGAATCAATTATGAGTATAAAAGTGGATATGAGTTTAGATTGTAAAGGGTTGGCTTGTCCGATGCCGATTGTGAAAACGAAGAAGGCGATAGAAGGATTAGCACCAGGGCAAGTGATTGAAGTTCAGGCAACAGATAAAGGATCTACGGTAGATATAAAAAGTTGGGCGGGTAAAGTAGGACATCAATATATCGGGACGAAACACGAGGATGATGTATTGGTGCATTATGTTAGGAAAGCAAACGAGCATGAAGTGAATGAAATTGTGAAATATCCACATACAATTACGAATGCAGAATTACAGTCTATATTGTCTCATGGAGAAGAGAGCATTGTATTAGATGTTCGCGAAGCAGCGGAATTTGCTTTTGGTCATATTCCATCCGCCATTTCGGTACCATTAGGTGAATTAGACAGCGCAGTATTAGATAAGACGAAGCAAATTTATGTTATTTGCCGAACTGGTAATCGCAGTGATATAGCTTGCCAAATGTTGAAAGAGAAAGGTTATTCAAATGTGAAAAATGTCATTCCAGGTATGTTAGAGTGGCAAGGGAATATAGAGAAATAAATTTTTTGAATAAAAATATACCTATGGGGGTAATAGAGTGAGTGTTAAACCGTTACAAGCAAAAGATGTGGCAGAGAAAGTGTTATTCGGAGAGTTATTCATTTTAGATGTTCGTAATGAGGCGGATTATGAAGATTGGAAAATTGAAGGGAAACAAGTTTCTTCTATTAATAAACCTTATTTTGACTTGTTAGATGGTGTAGATCATATTGTCAGTGAACTACCTAAAGATAAAGATGTTTTAGTAGTATGTGCAAAAGAAGGGTCTTCTATATTTGTGGCAGAGCAATTAACAGAGGCTGGATTAGAAAATATTTACTATTTATCTGGTGGTATGAAGGCTTGGAGTGAATATGTAAAGCCTATAAAAGTGGGAGATTTAAAAGATGGCGGAAGTATGTATCAGTTTAACCGTCTTGGAAAAGGTTGCTTATCATATATGGTTATTTCAAACGGTGAAGCAGCAGTTATTGATGCAGTAAGAACAGTTGAAGCGTACGAAGAGTTTGCGAAAGAGCATGGCGTTACGATTACGAATGTAATGGATACACATTTACATGCAGACCATATTTCCGGAGGACGTAAGTTAGCGGAAAAGGTAGGTGGTACGTATTGGTTACCACCAAAAGATGCAGAGGAAGTTGTTTTCTCATACGAACCGCTTGTTGAAGGATCTGTTATTACGGTGGGGGGTACTAAAATTGTAATTGACGCATTATACTCACCAGGGCATACGATTGGAAGTACGTCATTCATTGTAGATGATTCTTATTTATTATCAGGCGATATTTTATTTGTAGATTCAATTGGGCGTCCTGATCTTGCTGGTAAGGCTGAAGATTGGGTGAGTGATTTACGTAATACTTTGTATAGCCGATATAAAGAGCTATCTCAAAATTTAGTTGTGTTACCGGCTCATTATTCAAAAATAAGTGAAATGAACGAAAGTGGTATCGTTAGTGCAAAATTAAAAGATTTATTTGAGCATAATGCAGGATTAAATATTGAGGATGAGGGAGAGTTCCGTAAAGTTGTAACAGAAAACTTACCACCTCAGCCAAATGCATATGAAGAAATTCGTCAAACCAATATGGGTAAAATTCACCCAAGTGTGGATAAAGAGCGTGAAATGGAGATTGGTCCAAATCGTTGTGCAGTGCACGAATAATGAAATAAATAAAAAATGGAGGAATTGATGATGAATATAAAACAAGTGTTAGATGCGAAAGGTTTAGCATGTCCAATGCCGATTGTAAGAACAAAGAGATCAATGGATGCTCTACAAACTGGAGAAGTGTTAGAAATACATGTAACGGATAAAGGGTCAGTTAAGGATATTCCAGCGTGGGCAAATAAATGTGGCCATGACATCGTAAAGCTTGAAGAAGAAGGCGATGTGCTGAAGTTTTGGATTAGGAAGGCGTAGTGAAGCAATAGTTTTGTAAATATAGAGAGGTTGGTTATATGAACACAATATTAAGTACGCTTTTCATTGTACTTGCTGCATGGTTTGTTATTTCACGATTTTTACCAGTGAAAGGTGTTCAAAATATAAATGGCAAAGAATTGAAAAGTATAGTGGGGAAAAAAGGGAAGTATTTTATTGATGTCCGTACAGTAGGTGAATATAGAGGGAATCATATGAAAGGCTTTCAAAATATCCCCCTAAATGATCTAGCAAGTAAGGCGAATCAATTAGATAAGAATAAGGAAGTAATCGTTATTTGCCAAAGTGGAATGAGAAGTAAGCAAGCAGCAAAGGTATTAAAGAAATTAGGATTTCAGCACGTTATCAATGTTTCAGGCGGTATGAATGGTTTGTGAGGAGGGAGTTTAAAATGAAAGAAATGACAGTAAAAGAATTGGAAGAAAAATTGTTACGTAAAGAAGCAGTAAATATCATGGACGTACGTGAAGTAGAAGAAGTAGCCGAAGGGAAAATTCCAGAAGCGTGTAATATTCCACTAGGACTATTAGAGTTTCGTATGCATGAGTTGGATAAAAAGAAAGAGTATATTATCGTTTGTCGTTCTGGCGGAAGAAGTGCACGAGCAGTTCAGTTTTTAGAGAGCTACGGTTTTCAAGCAATTAATATGGTAGGTGGTATGTTAGCATGGGAAGGTAAAGTCGTATAGTACAGGGATACATGATTTGAGCCTTTTTATAAATGATAAAATACCCCTATAGGTAATCGGAGGGAGAACAACATGGAACAACAGAAGAAAACAACAATCGTTTTATTTAGCGGAGATTATGATAAAGCAATGGCTGCTTATATTATTGCAAATGGTGCAGCGGCGTATGATCAAGAGGTAACTATTTTTCATACTTTTTGGGGATTAAATGCTTTAAGGAAAGATGAGCATGTGAAGGTAAAGAAAACTTTTATAGAAAAAGTGTTTGGAAAAATGATGCCACGCGGTGCGGATAAGATGGGATTATCAAAAATGAATTTTGCAGGTATGGGACCAAAGATGATTAAAGGTATTATGAAAAAACATAATGCGATGCCTTTACCAGATTTAATCGATTTGGCGAAAGAACAGGGGATTAAACTTGTCGCTTGTCAAATGACAGTAGATTTATTAGGGTTAAAAGAGGAAGAGATTATGGAAGGGGTAGAGTTTGCAGGAGTAGGAGCTTATTTAGCAGATGCTTCGGATGGGAATGTAAACTTATTCATTTAATTCATCTTCTTTCTAGAAGGGAGGGGATGTAAGATGAGCTTAGTCGTATTACTTTTTATAATTGGATTTATAGGATCGTTTATATCAGGAATGGTTGGAATTGGCGGTGCGATTATTAATTATCCGATGATCTTATACATTCCGGTATTGCTAGGATTTTCTGGCTATACATCACATGAAGTGAGCGGTATTACAGCGGTACAAGTATTCTTTGCAACTTTTGCAGGGGCATGGGCCTATCGGAAAAGTAATGATATGGATAAAACGCTAGTTGTATATATGGGAGCTAGTATATTAATAGGAAGTTTCATAGGGAGTTTTGGTGCTAACGTATTAGCGGAACATACGGTCAATGTTGTTTATGCAGCTTTAGCCACAATTGCTGCTATTATGATGTTTGTACCGAAACAAAATAATAGTGGAGATGTGAAGTATAATAAATGGTTAGCAAGCTTGTTAGCGTTCGTTGTAGGGGGAGCTTCAGGCATTATAGGAGCTGGAGGTTCGTTCCTTTTAGTTCCCATTATGCTAGTTATTTTAAAATTACCACTGCGCATGACGATCGCAACATCTATCGCTATTACGTTTATTTCCTCAATAGGGATTACTACAGGAAAAATGGTTACTGGGCAAGTAGTTATCATTCCAGCTCTAATTATTGCGGTTGCAAGTATATTTGCTGCGCCACTTGGAGCACGAGTCGGGAAGAGGCTAAATCAAAAAGTACTGCAATATGTATTGTCCACTTTAATTGTAGGCACTGCTGTTAAAATGTGGATCGATATGATATCAAAATAAAAGGATGGTGCTGCTTACAGCCCATCCTTTTATTTATTGCCCGTAAACCTAACGGATTATAGTTTTACTTTATGCCCAAATAACTTTCATTAAGTTTTTATATTCGTCATTTGCTAATTTATATAGCATTCTCGTATGTTCAAAGACAAGTGCTGGATTAAAGTTTGGTTCTGAGAATGCAAGAGATGTTGAAATATCAATTGCATTTTGCTTATTTAATGTGAATTTTGCAAAGCGATAAGATGTATTTAATTCATTGATGACATGTAAAATATCATTTGTTGATGTTGCATCAGGCACGTGAGCAACATTGAAGCAGTATATATCCACCGTAGGATGTTCGTTTTGGAAAGCAGCGATAAGTTGAATCTTTGCGCCAGCTTCAGTCTCTAATCCTACTGAAAAATGAACAGAGCCATCATTTTCATCTATATTTTCTTCCATGTATATATCGTTAGATTTTAAGTAGTCTTTAAAATCTGAGATGTTATGTTTTACTGCAGCTTTCATATGTATGAGCCCCCTGATAATTGGAATAGATTGCTACTATTTATTATAATTTAAAAATATTAAAAAAGATAGTTAGAAAGTTCTGATTTTTATATTTGGAAGAATAAAAAGAAGCGGTCCTCTACCTCCATAGAGAACCGCTTCTATATTATTCATTGTCATTAGACGATGTTTCTGTATCTTCACTGCTATTTTTGTTCTTATTTTTCACTTCATTGTTATTTGATTCGCGTTCACTTGAATTTTCAGACTTAGATTCTTTTGTCTTTTTCGAATCAGAGTTTGAGTCAGACTTTGTATATGCAGGTAGCCCAAGATGAGTACGAAGTTCATTTGTAACATTAGCTAATTCTTTTTTATCTGGATTGTAGTAGTAAGTTCGACCACCACCAGCAGATTTGCTACAAGTATCGTCACCTTTTGCCATGTAGCAATCATCACCTTGGATTTGTAATTTCTCAATTTCCGAATCCGATCCATATTTATAGAATGAAAGCATATCATCAAATGTTAAGTTGGTAACGAATTGTCCGTTAATATCATCAATGATGTTGCCAACTTTTGTTACAGAACCAACACTTGTTAGTTTCTTTAAAATAGCCTCGATAACGAGTTGTTGACGTTGTCCACGCATTGCATCACTATCGATGTGCCTTGTTCTAGCAAGAGCAAGAGCTTCTTCGCCATTTAGCTTTTGAACACCTTTTTCTAGGTGAATAGCCTCAGCATTATCATTGCTATCTTGCTCAGTAAATTCAACTGGTACATCAACTTCAACACCGCCCAAGTCATCGACGATTTTTATAAATGATTTAAAGTTGAATTTTACAAAATAATCGACAGGAACATTCATTAATTTTTCAACTGCATCAATGCTTGCTTGTGGTCCACCATTTTTTCCGTTTTTAGCAGAACCGAATGCATGAGCGTGTGTAATTTTATCTTTTTTCTTTTCTATTGGAATATAAGTATATGTGTCACGTGGGATACTTAATAGTTTAACAGTTTTGCTATCTTTATTAAATGTTGCAAGTAAAAGCGCGTCTGTTCTTATAGCTTCACCATATTCTTTTCCTCGGACATCGCTTTCATCGACACCCATTATTAAAACAGAGACATTGTTTGTAATAGGTTTTACAGCCTTATCACGTAAATCAGATTTATCACCGCGTGCTAAATCGTGTGCGGCATTTCGAACAGCAGAAGATGCTTTATTTACTAAAAACCAAGTATAACCGCCGCCTATTAATAAAACGAATAGTATAGCGCTTATAATAATTTTTATTTTTTTCTTATTTTTTTTCGGTTTATTGCGTGTATTTTCTTGCAAAGATGGGTTTTGCTCCATTTCCTGTACTCCTTCATTTGGATTGAAATACGACACTCATATCCACTTATTATAATGAAATTTAGCGAAAAAAAACATTACAAAACATTTACATTTCGTAAAAATTCAATATATTTATAAAAAGTCAGATTTTCTATATATTATTTGTCAGATGTAGAATAAGTATAAGGGCTTTTAGTAGAAATGAAAATATATATTATGAGAAAGTGATAGGGAAGTAAGATTTGTTGAAATATAGCCAAGAAGAAATGAGTAAGCTTACTTATTTCTTCTATATAATAAAGAAGAATTTGACGGATAAAGGAGAGAGCATAATGAATCATACATCATTCCGAGCAATCGTTGTGAACGAAAAGGAAAATCATCAGTTTGTAAGAAAAGTTGTTGAGAGAGAAGTAAGTAGTTTACCTGAGGGAGACGTATTCATACAAGTTCATTATTCTTCATTAAATTATAAAGATGCTCTTTCAGCTACTGGTAATAAAGGTGTTACGAGAACATATCCTCATACGCCAGGAATTGATGCTGCAGGAGTAGTTGTGAGTAGTGAAGATGCTACCATTAAAGCAGGAGATCAAGTTATTGTAACGGGATATGACTTAGGTATGAATACCTCTGGTGGTTTCGGAGAATATATTCGCGTGCCATCATCTTGGGTCGTGCCTTTACCAGAAGGAATGTCATTAAAGGAAAGTATGATGTATGGGACAGCAGGTTTTACTGCGGCGTTGTCGGTATATAAGCTTATTGGGGCAGGAATCAAGCCTAATATGGGAGATGTTTTAGTAACGGGTGCTACAGGCGGCGTAGGCAGTGTAGCTGTTAGTATATTAAGTAAGTTAGGGTTTAACGTAGTAGGAGCGACAGGGAAAATGGAAGAGAAAGATATGCTACTACGTCTAGGAGCGAAAAAAGTGATTCATCGCGCGGAATTGAATGATGAATCAGGAAGACCGATGTTAAAAGGGATATACGCCGGAGTTATTGATACTGTAGGTGGACGTATGTTAGAAACAGCTTTAAAAACAGTAAAGTATGGTGGTTGTGTAACGACATGCGGTAATGTGGCAGGCCAGGAATTACAAACAACGGTATATCCGTTTATTTTACGAGGCATAAGCCTTTTAGGGATAGATTCTGTGCAATGTCCAGCAGATGTGAGAAGTGATGTGTGGACGCTCTTAGCAAATGAATGGAGTAATAAAGAGTTAAGATCTTATACAGGAGAATGTACATTAGAAGAATTAGAGGAGAAGTTTACACTTATATTGCAAGGAAAGTTAAAAGGAAGAACAGTTGTTAAAATATAATAAGAAAGAGACGCTTACGTTAGCGTCTCTTTCTTATTATAATGATTGTTTTAAATTGATTTTTCCTTGTTCGCCTAAAACACCGTCAGCGATATTTACAGCGTGATCGCCAATGCGCTCTAAGTTACTTACCATATCGACGAAGATGATACTTGCATCACCTGAACAGCTGCGTTCGTTTAGACGTAATACGTGACGTTTACGAAGAACACGTTCCATTTGGTCGATTTTGCGTTCTTTAGCAATAACAGTTTGAGCTAGTTCAGTATCGAAGTTTGTTAAAGCTTCAACTGAGTCTTGTAGTGTTGAAATTGTTAATTCCAGCATTTCATTTAATTCAGCTAGTGCTTCGTCTGATAGTGAAACACGGTTTGAAATTTGGAAATCTACAAGTTCTACAAGGTTTTCTACATGATCACCGACACGTTCAATATCTCCAACAACACCTGCTAAAACGGAATGTTTTTCAGAATCCGTAGGCGAAAGCGGCTTTTCTGATAGTAAAACTAAATACTCGGTAATTTTTTTATCTAAATTGTTAATAGCTCCTTCTAATTGAGTAGCCATGTCAGCGTGTTTTTTGTCTTGTGTATTTAAAAATTGGTTTGCTTCTTTTAATCCATGTAATGAAAACTCAGCCATACGGATAATTTCTTTTTGAGCTTCTGTTAAAGCGATAGCTGGAGATTGCTCAATAAAAATTGGGTTTAAATGCTGCGGTTTGAAATCAATAGCAGAATCTTCGCCGCGAATAAGTTTTGTTACAATCCATGCTAATACAGCGATAAATGGGAATTGAATAACTGCATTTGTTACGTTAAATGTTCCGTGTGCAAATGCAATTGTCATTTCTGGATTTAAGTTTAATGATGTTTGGAAATATTGAATTAAGCTTGTAAATGGTACTAATAAAATCGTAAATATAATTGTACCGACGATATTAAAGATAACGTGAACTAATGCTGCACGTCTTGCGGCAATAGAAGTACCGATTGCTGCTAATACAGCTGTAATTGTTGTACCGATGTTATCACCGAATAATACAGGAAGGGCAGCTTGTAAATCGATTGCACCTTGACCGAATAGTTCTTGTAAAATACCGATAGTTGCACTTGAACTTTGTACAATTAAAGTAAAGACTGTACCGACAACAACTCCTAAAATTGGATTATCACTCATACTAACCGTTAATTCTTGGAAGGATTCTAAAGAGCGAAGAGGTTTCATACCTGTGCTCATTAATTCCAAACCGAAGAATAACATACCAAAGCCGAATATAACTTGACCTAAAGAATGTACTTTTTTATTTTTAAAGAAGAATAATAAGATAGCTCCAACTGCCATAATTGGGAGAGCGTATTCTCCGATTTTAATTCCGATAATAAATGCAGTAACTGTCGTACCGATGTTTGCACCCATAATAACACCGATTGCTTGTCTTAATGTCATAAATCCTGCACTTACAAGTCCGACTGTTAAAGCGGTTGTTCCTGAACTGGATTGGATTAATACCGTAACTAACATACCTGCTAGTACACCCATGAGTGGGTTTGTTGTAAAACGATCTAGAATATCACGAAGACGATCTCCAGCTGCTTGTTGCAGTCCATCGCCCATGTATTTAATCCCGAATAAGAAAATACCTAATCCACCAATGAACTGGAAGATCATATCTTGAACATTATATTCCACGCATTCCACTCCTTAAATTTCATGTACGATGTAATTATTAACTGAACCTTGAGTCACTGTAAACGGTTTGCTAGTAAAATTTACACTAAATTTACAAAGGGTAGAAAAGTTTACAATACCTTAAAGAAACAGCTGTATTTTATTGGTTTTCATCATGTGTAAATCTTAATTTTGTAAAAAAATCACACTCTTTAGAATAGTGTTTTTCATTTGAATATCAAGGAAAGCGTCTGCGAGTTCATCGTATATTTTTTGATGAAAGTTAAAAAAATATGTAGGAAAATGCATGTAGTTTTATAACAGCAAAACGAGGGGAAATAATTCTTTTAACACGATAAAAAAGCCACTGAATTATCCAGCAGCTTTTTCCGTGTTTTTATCGCCATGCTTTTGTTTTCTTATGCTTGTAATGTAAATGAAGAGAAAAGCAATAAGTAATAGAGAGGAGTAACGATATACAGTTGCATAGTTTGTAAAATGAGCAATAAATCCAAATATAATCGCTCCAGCGCCGATTCCAAGGTCAAATGCGGAGAAGAATGTAGCCGTTGCTACGCCGCGTCGATGCGGTGCTACGCGGTCAATCATCCATGCTTGTAGTGCAGGTTGGATCGCTCCAAAACCACTTCCGTAACATGCTGCAGCAATAATTAAGCTCGGAATTGTCGTCGTATACGACAATAAAATAATGCCTGTAAAAGTTATAATAACTCCCGGAATGATGACGAATGTATGGCCTTTCGCATCATATAGCTTTCCAGAGAATGGACGAGTTACAGCGATTGCTAGTGCGTTACATAAAAAGAAGAGACTAATATCAGCTATGCCGACTTCTGTAGCAAATAGAGTGATAAAACTTCCGATTCCTCCGTACATTAATGTAATACATAATATTAATAATGAAGGAAGTAAAGCTTTACGCTCAATAAATCCATCGAGAAAAGTACTAGATGATTGTTGTGGAGGCTGTTTCGATTTTTGGATTTGAAGTAGTTTCGTTAATATTAATGAAACAATTGTGCACGATAATGCACATAAAAAAAGAATTGTGAAGTTATATGTTTGCATAAGCCATAGTCCGATAAGTGGACCGAGGGCCATTGCAATTGTTCCAGAAAGGCCAAAATATCCCATGCCTTCTCCGCGGCGAGCTGAGGGAATTAAATCAGAAACGACAGTTCCATATGTAGTCGTTGTAATACCGAAACCAGCTCCGTGTAAAATACGAACAGCAAGCAAGAGAAAGATAGTTGAGGCGAAAAGGTAACTGCCCATAGCGAGTAAACAGATAGCAGTGCCGATCATTAAAATGATTTTTTTATTGAATTTTTGCAAGGCGTTCCCAGTTAGCGGTCTAACAAAAAGTGCCGCAACGGTAAACATGCCGACAACAAATCCGATATTGGAACTTGTGCCACCAATTTCTTTCACATAAACAGGTAAGGTTGGAATTAACATTTGAAACCCTAAAAACATACATAAGTTTGCAAAAATTAAAGCAACAAACTCTTTTGTCCATAACGGTTCTCGTTTTACGAGTATTGCTTCTCCCATATATTCATCCCCTATATAAAATTTTCTCTTTTCTTTCGAGTATATGTATTGGTCAATGCAACAGTCAAGGAAGGTGTCTTGAAAACGGATAACAATTTTTAAGATGAAAAACTGACAAATTTGTGTAAAAGCTACACAACTATGAAAAAAAGATGTAAAGTATAGATGTATAGACTTGTAGGTGTTAAGAATGATAGAAATTGTTTTTTCTTTAAAGAAAGCGGATTCAAAAGAGTAGTGAACAAGAAGGGGATATATACTTTTTTACTACATATATTTGAAAAGGTTTACAATATGATGAAGAAAGAGGCGTGTACATATGAGACGATTAGGTATTTCTATTTATCCAGAACATTCAACAGTAGAGAAAGATAAGGAGTATTTAACATTAGCAAGTAAATATGGATTTACACGTGTGTTCACATGTTTATTATCTGTGGATGGAGAAAAAGAGAAAATTATAGAAGAATTTAAAGAAACGATCTCTCATGCGAATGCATTAGGGTTCCAAGTATTAGTTGATATTAGTCCATCTGTTTTTGAACAATTAGGTATTTCGTATAATGATTTATCATTCTTCCATGAATTAGGTGCGTACGGTATTCGTTTAGATGTTGGTTTCTCAGGATTAGAAGAATCAATTATGACTTATAATCCGTATGGTTTGAAAATTGAGATTAATATGAGTAATGGTACGAAGTATGTAGATAACATTATGAGTCATAGACCAAATCGTGAAAATTTAATTGGTTGTCATAATTTTTATCCGCATCGTTATTCAGGATTATCATACGATCATTTCATTAAATGCTCGAAACAATTTAAAGATTACGGTATGAGAACGGCAGCTTTTATTTCATCATTTGATGCAACATACGGACCTTGGCCAGTAACAGAAGGGTTATGTACATTAGAGCAGCATCGTGAATTACCGATGACAACACAGGCGAAGCATTTATTCGCGACTGAATTAATTGATGATGTTATTATTGCAAACGCATATGCGTCAGAAGAAGAATTACAAGCACTAGGTGCATTAAATAAAGAGAAACAAACATTTGATATAGAAATATATGATACAACGACAGAACTAGAAAGAATTATCGTATTAGACGAACCACATTTTTATCGCGGAGATGTATCTGAATATATGATTCGTTCTACACAAAGTCGTGTGAAATATAAAAAAGAAGAATTTAAACCTCATAATACGCGCGAAATTAAGCGTGGAGATTTATTAATTGATAATGAACAATATGGCCAGTATAAAGGCGAATTACAAATTGCATTAAAAGATATGGTGAATACAGGAAAAACAAATGTAGTTGGTCGAATTGTAGAAGAAGAGATTTTCTTACTAGACTATTTACAAGCATGGGATAAATTCGGATTTACATTAAAGAAATAGAGAGAATATAAAGGGGAAAAACTACTGATTTCAGCAGCTTTTCCCCCTTTATATATAAAGAGCGAGAGGAAGAGCTATGACAAAGGTGCATCAGCGATTAATTTCTATTTTAGAGGAATTTTTAGAAGAGAAATCGATGTTAAATCGAGCTTTTTTAGCAGGCCGTTTACATGTATCAACGAAGACGATTCAAAAGGATATAAAATTATTAAATGATATATTGGAAGAAAACGGAGCGAAAATCGAATCGCAAAGAGGGAATGGGTACGAATTAGAAATTATACAAAAGAAGAAATTTGAAGACTTTTGTGTGAGTCTATTTCAAAAACAGACGGAAAAGATCCCAACTTCTTATGAAGAAAGAATAGCGTACATTCTGCAGCGTGTTTTAATGACAGAGGGATATGTGAAGCTTTCAGAATTAGCGGAAGAGATGTATGTGAGCAAATCAACGGTCAATTTAATTATGAAAGATGTTACAGATATATGTGGTTGCTATGAATTACAAATTGAGAAGAGACCGTATTATGGTATACGTATTGTTGGAGAGGAATTTAATATTCGTTCTTGTTTATCACAATATGGTTTACCGCGTTATGATCATACTCCGTTTCATGAGCAATTTGAGCAGACGGAGACATATTTATCGCTACCTCATATATCACTCATTCGTTCAATTATATTAAAGTATATTGAAGGCGGAACAATATATTTATCTGATATAGAAATTGATAATTTAGTCATTCATATTGCAATCGCATTAAAGCGTTGTCAAAGTCAATATTATATGAAAGGACTGCATGCGGAGCAATCAGAACTTATACTAAAGAAAGAATATACAATTGCGAAGCAGATTTTAGGAGATTTAGAGAAAGAGTTGAAATTTTCATTTCCAGAAGAAGAAGTATTATATGTGACGATGCATTTATTAAGTACTGCTGTTACAACGAGAGATCGCTATGAAAATGTAGAAGAGCTATTAGGGAAAGATATATATGCATTTATGCAACATATTCTTTTTAAAGTAGCGGAAGAACGGAATCTTATTTTTTATTATGATGAAGAATTATTATTTGGATTTGGTATTCATTTAAAAACGTTATTAAATCGTTTGAAGTATAAGTTAAATACGAGAAATCCTCTTTTGGCAGAAGTGAAAAAGAATTATCCGTATGCTTTTGAAATTGCGGTTCTTGTTGGAGATATCATTGGTGAATATACGGGTGAATCGATCCCTGAAAGTGAAATTGGTTATATTGCAATTCACTTCGGCGGAGCGATGAGCCGTTTGCAGGAGCAAAATCAAAAGAAAAGATGCTTATTAGTTTGTGCGACTGGTCAAGGAAGTGCACAACTATTAAAATATAAAATTTTATCACAGTTCCGAGATAAATTAGAGATTGTAGGTATTACAGGCTATTATCAATTGAAAGTAGAAGATCTTTATAAAGAAAAAATAGATTGTATTATTAGTACGATTCATATACCGAGTGGCTTGCCTGTTCCAGTTATAAAAGTGAATTCAATATTTGATGATAAAGAGATTAAATCGATTGGTCAGCGGTTGTTTACGCATGTGAATACTAGTGTGCAGCCTTATATTAAGGAAGATTTAATCTTTTTAAATCATAATGCTTCTACGAAAGAGGATGTTATTCAGTTTTTATGTGAGAAAGCTGCTGAGAAACGCTATGTACCAGAAAACTTTTATGCTTCTGTTATAGAAAGAGAAAATACGTCTCCGACAGCGGTTGGGAATTCAGTTGCAATCCCGCATCCGATGCAGTTATTAAGTGAGGAAACTTTTCTGATGTTTTGCACACTTGAAAAGGCTGTTGATTGGGGAGATAAAAAAGTACAAGTAATTATTTTATTTAGTGTAAAGCGCAATAATAATGAAGATTTGCAAAGGCTTTATGATTTTTTATATGATATTATGTCTAGTCAAACTACGATAGAGAAACTTACTCAGACCGAGGTAATTGAAGATTTTCAAGAGATTTTATTATCATTTTGAAAAAGTATATAAAAACTTCCGTTACATAACGGAAGTTTTTTATGTTTAATTGTATGCGTTTTCATAATAAGATAAAAATATAGAAAACATATAGCTTGGGGGAATTTAAAATGGCTGATATGCAAACTCCATTTGCGTTAATTTTACATGGTGGCAATGCGAGAAGCGCGGCGCTTGAAGCAATTGCTTTTGCAAGACAAGGAGATTTCGGGAATGCCGGTGAAAAGATGAAACTTGCTAGTGAGGAAATTTCAGCAGCGCACCGTATTCAAACGGATTTAATTCAAGAAGAGGCAAGAGGAAATCATGCAGAAATTAGTTTACTGTTAGTGCACGCACAAGATCATTTAATGAATGCAATTACAGTGAAAGAACTGGCTGAAGAATTTATTGCTCTTCATAAACGAGTAGAAGAGAAAGTGACCGTATAAGATGTACATTTTATTATGTTGTGCAGCAGGTATGTCAACGAGTATGGTCGTAAGAAAAATGCAAGAAGAGGCAAAGAAACAGGGGAAGAATTATAAAATTAAGGCGGTTGATTCAGAACTTGTGAAACTTGAAATAAAGGAAGCAGATGTCGTTTTAATCGGTCCACAAGTGAAATATTTATTTCCAGCTGTAGAGTTTCTTGCGAACTCATACAACATACCAGTTACGATTATAGACCAACGAGATTATGGTATGTGTGATGGTTTGAAAGTGCTTAAGCAAGCAGAACAATTAGTTTTAGCATAATTATATCTTTTTAAATATAAACATTATAATTTTATAAAGTTTATTTCATTCTTTTATAGTAGAGAGAAAGAGGAGGGCTATTGATGAATGGGTTTATGAGTTTTATGGAACAAAAGATTATGCCAACAACGCAAAAGATTGCAGGACAACGACATTTATTAGCAATTCGAAACGGGGTTATTTCTACATTACCGTTAACGATCGTCGGATCATTTTTCGTTATCTTTTTAAATTTACCAATTGATGCATATATGGAATGGATTGCACCGTTTCGCCATATTTTAGATATTCCATTTCGATTTACAGTAGGACTAATGGCATTATACGCAGCGTTTGGTGTAGGGGCTTCGCTCGCGAACTTTTATCAGCTCAATCAGTTAAGTGCAGGGTTATTATCTGTACTCGCCTTTTTACTAGCATCAGTTGAACCAATTCAAATTACGAAAGCTGTACCAGGTGTTATTGATGCAGGTAGATATATTTCAGTAGGAACATTAAGTGCAACGTCTTTATTTGGCGCAATTGTTACAGCATTAATTGCAGTAGAAATTTATCATTTTATGATTAAGCATAATATCTCGATTAAATTACCAGATAGTGTACCACCAGCAGTTTCAAATTCGTTTGCAGCATTAATTCCAACATTAGCAGTTATTCTTTTATTCTGGGGCATTCGCTACGGTTTGAAATTCGATGTAAATACAACAATTACATATTTAATCGCACCATTAAAATCAGTATTAGTAGGAAATAATTTATTCGGTGGTTTATTAACAGTATTCTTAATCGTGTTTTTCTGGTCATTCGGTATACATGGACCAGCGATTTTAGGACCAATTATTCGTCCGATGTGGGATTCAGCAATTCTTGAAAATATGGAAGTATTCACGGCTACAGGAAATGCACATCAGTTACCAAACTTATTTACAGAGCAGTTCATTCAATGGTTCGTATGGATTGGCGGATCAGGCTCAACGTTAGCTTTAGTTATTATGTTTATGTTCTCTAAATCTAAGTTCTTAAAAGAGTTAGGTAGATTATCATTCGTGCCAGGCTTATTCAATATTAACGAACCAATTATTTTCGGTGCACCAATTGTAATGAACCCAATCTTAATTATTCCGTTCGTTATTACACCGTTAGTGACAACGACAGTATCATATTTCGCAGTTGTTTCAGGTATGATTCCACTTATGATGGCGAAACTGCCATTTACGATGTTAGCACCAATTGCAGCGGTGATTAGTACGGACTGGACAATTATGGCTGGTGTACTTGTACTTGTTAACTTTGTTATCTCGTTCGTTATTTACTATCCATTCTTCAAAATGTATGAGAAACAACAATTAGCAGGAGAGGAGAAAACAGAATGCTCGGAGCAATTATCATCTTAATTACATTCGTGGTCGGACAGTGTATTGCCCATTATTCGAAATGGGTACAAAGTAAATCTTTATTAGTGTTACTATTAGTATCAGTTTTATTTATCGGTTGTTCAATGGGTGCATATGTAATGTTAGGATTGCAATCACCGTACGTAATTATTGTACCGACAATTTTATGTGCAACGTGTTTATCTGCAAAATATAGATTTACGAGCATGGCATTAATACAACGTGTGAAGGAGATGCAAAAGCATGGAGCGTAAATTAGGAATTTCACTTTACCCAGAACATTCAACGAAAGAAAAAGATATGGCTTATATTTCCGCAGCGGCACGACACGGTTTTTCAAGAATATTTACTTGTTTGTTATCTGTGAATCGTCCGAAAGAAGAAATTGTAGCTGAATTTAAAGAGATTATCAATCACGCAAAAGATAACAATATGGAAGTTATTTTAGATGTAGCTCCGGCTGTGTTTGATCAGCTTGGTATTAGTTATAGCGATTTATCATTCTTCGCGGAGTTAGGCGCAGACGGTATTCGTTTAGATGTAGGCTTCGACGGGTTAACTGAAGCGAAAATGACGAATAATCCGTACGGTTTAAAAATTGAGTTAAATGTAAGTAACGATATTGCGTACTTAGAAAATATTCTTTCGCATCAAGCGAATAAATCAGCTTTAATTGGTTGCCATAATTTTTATCCGCAAAAATTCACTGGTCTTCCGTACGATTATTTCATTCGCTGTAGTGAACGCTTTAAAAAGCATGGTATTCGCAGTGCAGCTTTTATTACATCACATGCCGCAAACATCGGTCCATGGGATATTAACGACGGATTATGTACGTTAGAAGAGCATCGTAATTTACCAATTGAAGTACAAGCGAAGCATTTATGGGCAACAGGGCTAATCGATGATGTCATTATCGGAAATGCTTATGCGAGTGAGGAAGAGTTAGAGAAACTAGGAAACTTAAATCGCTACATGTTACAGCTAAAGGTACACTTTGTAGACGAAGCGACTGAAGTAGAAAAGAGAGCCACGCTGCAAGAATTACATGTAAGGCGCGGTGACATAACAGAATATATGGTACGTTCTACAGAAGTGCGTAAAAAGTACAAAGACTATGACTTCCCAGTGCGCGAAAGTGTGCTGCAGGAAAGAGGGCAAGTTGTAATTGGAAACAATTCATTTGGTAAGTATAAAGGTGAACTGCAAATCATTCTGAAAGAAATGCCGATAGATGAACGGAAAAATATCGTCGGTACAATTGCGGAAGAGGAGTTATTCTTACTAGATTATGTAGGAGCTTGGACGCAGTTTACTTGTGTGGAATAGGGAAGAGAAGGAGAGGATGCTGTGGCATTCTCTTTTTTCTGTTGATATAGTAGTCTATCGTATATAGAATGCAAAGAGATAGATTTGATTTTGACGGGAGCGAAGGAGATGGAAGAGTATATAGATGGTTTATTAAGGCGGATGGCTGATGAAGATACAGAGGTTAGGCATCGTGCTTATGATGAAGCAAAAGAGCTAGATGACCTATTAACGTTTCCTTATTTACAGCAGAAGGTAACCAAAGCAAAAAAAATAGCAATGAAGAAAGATATGTATTATGTAATGACGAAACTTGCTATTAATACGAAAGAGATCAGTATTGCTGATTATCTTATAGATTGTTTGGAATGTGAACAAAACCCGACTTTGTTAAGTGAACTGCTTAGTAATATTTATACACTGCCAGAAGTAAGTGATACAAATAAAATTATTCCGTATATTTACCATAAAAACGATAGTGTTCGTTTTTGGGCAGTTTCTTCCTTAAAGTTATGTAAATCATTAGAAGCGGAGAGTGCTTTACTAAAGTTGCTGGATACTCAAGAAAATAAAGATGAGATTACAAATATTTGTTATACCTTGCTTGAGATTGGAACAAATCAATCGATTCTGCCGTTAACAAAGCTTTTATATAGTAATAGTGCCTATGTTCGTTCAACTGTTATTGAGGTGTTAGCAAAAATAGGGGGATCGGACTTACAAATAGTTTATATTGAAGCTTTACAGGATAGAAATGTGATGGTGAAATATGAAGCTGTTCGAGCTATTTATACGTATGGCGACGAAATGGCAATGAGACCAATTTGCGAACGTGTGAATAAAATTGTTGCTAGAAGACGGAAAAATGAAGCAGAGATTATCATTGCTCTTCGTTTCTTACATAAGTTTGCTAATCATGAAGAAGTTTTAAAGATATTTGATAAAGTGTATAAAAAACGTGGAAACTTGTTTGTGTCGGAGAGGAAGTGGCTTCGAGACAATATTACTTACTTTCAAGAGAAAGAAAGAATGTAAGAATCATAAAAAAAGAGCCAGCCTCAACGATGAGACTGACTCTTTTTTACTAACTAGTTTAATACTTTAACTGTAACTGTTTTACGTCCCCAGCTACTTGATGTACCTTTATCTGGCATTAAAACGTCGATTTTATTACCTTTAATAGCTCCACCAGTATCACCAGCGATTGCTACTCCGTAACCTTCAACCCATACTTTTGAACCTAATGGAATTACACTTGGATCAACTGCAATAAGTTTCATGTTTGGATTAGCTGTTAAGTTATGACCTAAAGCTGATTTTACTTGGTCGCCTGCTTTATAACCATTTTCAAGTGGATCTGCTGTGTAAGCTGTTGCTACAACACGTAACTCACGAGAAGATGATGGTGCACTTGTTTCAGTTTCTTTTGCAACAGGTTGTTGTGTAGCTGGTTTTTGAGCTTTAGCAGCTTCACGAGCTTTAGCTGCTTCTTGAGCTTTAGCAGCTTCACGAGCTTCAGCTGCTTCTTGAGCCTTAGCCGCTTCACGAGCTTTGGCTGCTTCTTGAGCCTTAGCCGCTGCTTGAGCTTCAGCATCTGCTTGAGCTTTAGCTGCTTCACGAGCTTTAGCCGCCTCTTGAGCTTTAACTTCTGCTTGAGCTTCAGCATCTGCCTGAGCTTTAGCTGCTTCTTGAGCTTTAACTTCTGCTTGAGCTTCAGCTGCTTCGCGAGCTTTAGTTGCTTCTTGAGCTTTAGCTTTTGCTTGAGTTTCAGCTACTTCCTGAGCTTTAGCAGCTTCACGAACTTTAGCTGTATCTTGAACTGTAGTCGTTTTTTCAACTTTAGCTAATGGTTGAACTTTAACTGGTGCTTTACCTGTTAAGTAAGGAACATGAACATAAGCTGTTTTTCCGTTATATTCAAATTGAATCCAATCATTTTGTACTTGGTGTGTTGTTTCAATTATATCATCTTTTTTCAACTTACCAAGAATCTCTGAGTCTGTGTTTGCTCCAGCACGTACGTTTAATACGTTTGCTGTTACGTAGTAAGTGTCTTTTGTATAGTCAGCGCTTATGAAAGCTTCTTTACCGCTATTCAATTGAACTTTTGACCAACCATTTTCTGTATGTAAAACATTTACTTTATATCCATCTAATAATTTTCCTACAACTTTTGATTCAGTAGTTGGGTTTTCTCGTACGTTTAGTACGTCAGTCGTTACGATTGTTTCTGCTTTAGCAGATGTTGTGAAAATCCCAAGACCAAAAACCGCTGCTGTTGCTATACCCATAAATTTTTTCATAATAGCCTCCATTGCATTTGTTTTCGTTGACCTCATTATAGCAACCATTATTTTCTTATTTGCGAAAAACATAAAATTACAAAGCTTTCGTAACGGGGCATTAATATTCTGTAACAATTCTATAAATATCCTGATAGCGCTTCCTTGTTGTTTTTTGGCGTATCAGGGCATATGAAACACAAAAGGAGTAGTATTTCAATTACTGTAACGTTAATAATATTACAGTAATATTTCTAAGTGATATCTATAGCGTTACGGAAGTAGCATATTTTACTGTTTGAATGGAAAATTAGTTATAAAACGATAATCTTTTTAGGCGTGAAAATATATAAATGAGGTGAAATTTAATAAAATATCGGTATAATTGTTACAAAATCAGTCGAAGTATGGAAAAAATTACGCCTTGATTTTCGTCTGTTACATAGTATTTTTGCAATAATAGAATTAGATAATAGCCTTAGTACCTATAAATAATGAAGAGTATTAGAATGATAGTTGTAACGTGGAACATATATAATAGAAGAAACTCAATTTAGTAGATAAATAAAAAACGTAGGAGTGTAAACTCCTACGTTTTTGTTTATTCATATCGTAAACATTCAATTGGATCCAGTTTGGCAGCTTTGTTAGCTGGTAGTAAACCGAATATAATACCGATTAACATGGAGATACCTACTGCAAGAAGTCCAAGTTCTTTTGAGACAACGAGTGGCCATCCAGCAAAGATTGAGACGATCCAAGCGAAGAAAATACCGAGCATGAATCCGATGAAACCACCAAGTCCTGTTAAAATACAAGATTCGATTAAGAATTGTGTTAATACTTTACCACGTGTTGCACCAAGTGCTTTACGAATACCAATCTCACGTGTACGTTCTGTTACAGATACGAGCATAATGTTCATTACACCGATACCACCAACAAGTAAGGAGATAGCAGCAATACCACCAAATACCATTTTCATCATACCGATTGATTCGTCTAGTTGTTTCGTAAATTCACCTAAGTCTTGTGGTTCGAATTTGTGCTCAAATTTAGGAGCTTTCATTTCGTTTAAGACAGAAACGGCTTGTTTTTCTACACTTTTACGTTCTGTCGGAGAGGTCATTGTTAATCTTACAGAGTCATACTCATTTACTCCTGAAATGACAGGCGCATTTTCAAGTGATGTATAACCTTCAGGCATAGGCATTCCAAAGTCGTTTTTCGTTTCGTATACACCAACTATTTTATACGGCTTTCCTTTTATATCTGTGTATTGATTTGATTCCCAACCACTACTAAATAATTTGTTGAAAGCTTCTTCATTTAATATAACAGCAGGGATTGCTTGGTTTAGTTCACTGTCATTTAATTCACGACCGTGAACTAATTTTATTTTCGAATCTGTCATAAAGGCGCCTGTTCCACCTTTTAAATCAAGATTTACATCTTTTGAACCAGCAGATGCTTTTACTTTCATACTTACGTCTGGATACACATCTTTAACGCCTGGTACAGTTTGCAGACGGTTTAGCATATCAGGTGTGATTTTGGCACTATCTGTTCCGTAATCAGGATTGTTGTAGTAAATCGTTACTTCGTTATCTTTTCCTTGGCCTAATTCTTTTTTAAACTTTGCGTTTGTACCATCACCCATTGAAATGATAGTAATAATGGCACTAATACCGATAATAATACCTAACATCGTTAAAATAGAACGCATTTTATGAGCAAAGATAGAGGAAAGGGCCATGCGTATATTTTCACTCGTATTCAAAATTAACCTCTCCAATCTTGGACGATATTTCCGTCACGAATTACAATTTGACGTGCTGCAGCTTCCCCGATTTCACGGTCATGGGTAATCATAATAATTGTTGAGCCTTGTTTATTTAATTCGTAAAAGAGGTCCATAATTTGTGTACTCGTTTTCGTATCAAGTGCCCCCGTCGGTTCATCGGCTAAAATGAACTTTGGGTTATTTACGATTGCACGTGCAACAGCGACACGCTGCTTTTGTCCACCTGATAATTCGTTCGGTAAGTGAGTAGCGCGATCAGCTAAACCGACTTTTGTTAAAGCAGCTAATGAGCGCTCGCGTCTTTCTTTTTTATCGACTCCAGCGTAAATAAGAGGTAGTTCTACATTTTGAAGCGCTGTAAGTCTCGGTAATAACATGAAGTTTTGGAATACGAATCCGATCTCTTTATTACGTACGTGTGCAAGTTCTGTTTCAGTCATGTTTGAAATATTTTGACCGGCTAGTTCGTACGTACCTGTCGTCGGTTTATCTAAGCAACCGATAATGTTCATTAATGTTGATTTACCAGAACCAGAAGGTCCCATAATAGAAGTGAATTCTCCTTGGTTCAGTGTTACGTCAATTCCGTGTAATATTTGAACGGATTCTGCACCATTTTGGAAGGATTTCGTGATGCCTTTTAAGTTAATCACTGGGCGACAACCTCCATACCATCTTTTAAGTCTTTTTCAGGTTTAGAGATAATTTCCTCTCCTTTTTTCACTCCAGAAACTTTTGCTTCGCTATCAGTCTCGAATTCAACAGTAACTGCTTGTTCTTTCGCCTTACCGTCTTTTACAACGAAGACAACATTTTTATCACCTTTTTTCACGATACTGCTTTTCGGAACAATTGTACCAGTTGCTTCGCCAGATTTACTTGTTACGTAAACGTGGA
This sequence comes from Bacillus cereus group sp. MYBK15-3, assembly GCF_051916765.1. NCBI lineage: Bacteria > Bacillati > Bacillota > Bacilli > Caryophanales > Bacillaceae > Bacillus > Bacillus cereus group sp. MYBK15-3. Next base: position 391,434 of record NZ_JBQAHG010000004.1, on the reverse strand, counting down.
AGCCGTTTTGTAATTCGTCACTATTATCTAATGTGACAGTGAATTGATAGTTAGAAACCGTTTTATTTTCATCCATGCTCTTTAATGGTGTAGAACCGATTTCTGTTACTTTTCCTGTCCAAGTCTTACCAGCGACAGTTTTTGATGAAACAGTTACTTCTTGCCCAACTTTCATACTAGCAAGCTCATATTCAGAAAGTTGACCTTTTACCTTAAATTGACCAGCGTGACGAAGAGTAACCCCGCTCATACCTGTTTTTTCGTCAGCAGTTTTCACGATATCATCAATTACGCCATCAGCAGGACTTGTTACAGAAAGAGTGTTTACTTTCTCTTTTGCTGCTTTAATCATTTCATCAGCTTTTTCAACTTCAAACTTTTTCATTTCAAGTTGTGATTCTAATTGCCCAACTTCAGCTTCTGATGCTTTTAATGCTTCAGCAGGAAGGCCTGCATTTTTATCTTTTTGTAATTTTTGTTTCGCCGCATCAATTTGTTTTTGGAACAACGTTACTTCTTTTTGGGCGATTTTCTTTTGCATTTCTGCTTCTGTTACACCTTGTTTAGCAGTCGGGTCATTGTATTTAAATAGAAGCTGACCTTTTTTCACTTCATCGCCTTTTTTTACAGCTAATTCATATGTTCCTTTTGTTGGATCGAATGAAATAGTTTCAATTCCATTTGGAATAACTTCGCCACCAAATTTTTGCGCGTTTTGGATTTGTTTTTCAGTTACTTTATATCCGCTATATGCCATTGCTACTTCGGAACCGCCCCCAGCAAATGCAAAGTATGATCCAGCTGCAATTCCGATTGCTACTACACTAGTAATTAACACTTTATTTTTCTTCTTCATCTATTTATCACCTTTTCGTTCGTTTTAGTATCTACATTAAGTATAGAAGAGGTGAAGAATCTGACAAATCGTTTTAGCTTACAATAACCTTACAGTTTTGTAAGGTATGAATATGTAAATGTAAGGTGGAGGTTGTCCTATTGTAAGCAAATGAATTGACTCGTTGTTTCTTTCTTACAATAATATTGTATGAAGGAGAGGAGGAAGGAAGATGGAAGCTTATTTTAGTGCGCATCCATTAAAACCGTTTATTCCATACTCAAGGCAACATGCCATTATATTATTTATTATGTTGGTGGGGATATTTTTTCTGTATCAATACCAAGATTTATTACGTCAAAATGAGTGGAATATAACGGTTCGATATGCGATTGCATTTTTATTTATAGGTAGTGAAATTGGGCTTCATATGTGGGAGTGGAAAGCGGGGATTTTTGAGCTAGCTACTTCATTACCGTTTGAGTTATGTACAATTAGTTTGTTGTTAGCGTCGATTATGATTGTAACGAAAAGTTATCGAATATATGAGATTGTATTTTTTACGGGAGTTATTGGTGCATCACAAGCCATTTTAACACCAAATTTGCAATATGCTTTTCCGCATTTTCGTTTCATTGAATATTTTATCGCGCATGTATTGCTTATTTGGGCACCACTCTTTATGACTTGGGTGGAAGGCTATAGACCGACCTTGCAATCTATTAAGCGTACGATGATATTTTTAAACATATTGATTCCGCTTGTTTCGTTTGTGAATTACAAAACAGGTGGTAATTATATGTTTTTAGCTCATAAGCCAGAAACAGCTTCATTACTCGATATGTTAGGGCCGCATCCTTACTATATTATTTCATTAGAAATAGCTGCGCTTATTGGATGTTTCATTTTGTATATGCCGTTTGCGAAAAGAGAAAGGCATGCGCATAAAGAATCACTAGGATCATAGCCTAGTGATTTTTTGCCTTTAAAATATTTACAATTCAGAAAATTAAGAATAAAATTAAGAGGTAAATTATAGAGAGAGAAGGGCGAAAATGGTCAAAAAGGTATTTTTGAATGGGATGGAAGTGACGATTCAATTTATTATTTCGATTTTGGGGATTATTTGTTTAGGAGCACTGCCGAAATTATTTTATGGATTTGAGCTGCATGCATCAGAGTACATACAGAGTTTAAAAGAAGTGTTTGTGAACTTAATGGATATTTCCAATTTGCAATATGTGAAAGGTAAATTTTTATTTCCGCAGCTGTTCGTCCATTATAAAGAAACGATTATTATTTTTTTGGCTGCTTTTTTTATTTCATTATTTGTAGCATTTTGTATCGTTTATGTAATTATGAGTAGTTCACCGCGTATACAACATCGAATTAAATCATTTCTTATCTTCCTAGAATCCATTCCAGATATTCTTCTTATTTTAGTATCACAAATTTTAGTTGTATGGTTTTTTAAACAAACAGGTTTTTTACCTTTTCAAATTGCTTCAATTGGAGGCGAGTCGATTAGGGGGTTGCCAATATTGTGTTTGAGCATCCCGACTACGATTATGTTTGTAAAAATGGTCGTGCTTCGTTTTGAAAATGAACTAGAAAAAGATTATGTACTATTTGCTAAGGCGAAAGGGCTGGGGCGCTTTCATATTTTAAATCGTCATATTTTACGAAATGTGTTGCTTAGTACATTATTCTTTGCAAAAACGAATATCTTTTTTATGTTATCTAATTTATATATTATAGAATGGATTTTTAATACGGGTGGTATTTTTATGTTTTTGAAATCGTATTTTGGTATTAGAGTTGAGGTTTTCATCGTTAGTGTGCTTCTTATATATATTCCGATTTTTATTTTATTTAAATTGTTTCATTATCTCATTCCGGCTGCGATGAAGGAGAGATTATAATATGTGGACGTATATAAAACGTGATAAAAGATTTTGGATAAGCATTGGGTTTCTTCTCCTATTAGTTCTTTTGAGCATCGGAAATACGTTATGGAATGATGGACATATTAGACAAGTTACATTGCAATATGATGCGGATGAAAATCCACAAGTGCCACCGTTTCCACCTTCATTCCAATTTTTACTCGGGACAGACCGGAAAGGGTATGACCTGTTACATTTAGTCATTGAGGGCGCGAAGTGGACGATTGGTATATCTATTTTAATTGCGGCACTTAGAATGGTAATAGGTGTGTTTTTCGGTGTCGTACTCGGAACGTATATAAAAAGAGGATTTTCAAAAATTGAGGCTTTCTTTGATAGTTTTACAGTTATTCCGACAGTTATGATTGCGTATTTTTTTCTTCAATCTGCAAATGCATTTGGAAGCGGAGAGGAGACAACAACCTTTTTTGAAAGGGCTTCGTTTCAAGTGGTATTACTTGTACTGCTTGTAATGCCAGTTATTGCACTGTATGTTGCGAAGGAAGTTCGTAAATTGCGAACGGAAGAATTTGTTGATGCCGCGCGCATATTAGGCGGATCGAGAAGACGTATTGTTATAAAACATCTTTTTCCGCATCTCTATATGACTTTTATACTCGTATTTCTTCAACAGTTTACGCAGAGCCTTACTATTTTACTGCACTTAGGATTACTTGAAGTGTTCTTTGGTGGGACTGTTACGTTTGGTGGACCTATAAAAGAGGTGGAATCTTATACGCATGAATGGTCAGGTTTAATTGGAGTATACTTTAGATCATTAACAGTGCATCCATGGATTCCTCTCGTCCCAATTACATTTTTTGGGCTTACTATTTTTTCAGGAAATATGATTGTGAAAAGTATAGAAGAGGCGATGTTGAAAGTAAGGTTAGGCGGAGAGCTAAAGAAGGATGTTGTAGAAGGGGAACAATCTGTTGTGCAGTCAAAAGAAGAGTTATTTACTTTTAAGCATACGATGTGAAGAGAAAGAAGAAGCAAGCATGGATTTCATGCTTGCTTCTTTTCTTTATTTTGTAGAAACTTCACCTGCAGCTTCTGTTTGCGGAATAAAGTATCCAATTATACCACCGATTATTGCTGGAATGATCCAGCCAATTCCTAAGTTATAAAAAGGAATGGTGTGTACGATATTAGCGATAAAATCTGGTATCATTTCCACATTATCAAGTGCGTGAATACAGCTAATAATAAATGCTGCGATCATCGCTCCGATGTAGACAGAAGGTTTACGTTTCGTATATTTATCGATAAATGATACGAAAATTAAAATGATTGTAATTGGGTACAAAATAATTAATACAGGTAGTGTGATTTTAATTAATAAGCTTAATCCTAAGTTTGAAATAACGAAACTAAAGATACAAACGTATAGCACAAGCTTTTTGTATGAAACATTTGTTAGCACTGTTGTGAAGTAATTTGCAAATGCACTTACAACGCCAATTGCCGTTGTTAAACAAGCGAAGATAATGGCGATACTTAATAAAATATTACCGCTTGTCCCAAAGAATTGATACATAACAGTAGCTAATAGTTGACCACCGTTTTCGAATTGCCCTAAGTTTCCGTTTGAAGCTCCGATATAACCGAGTAAGAAGTAAACAATTGTTAAGAATAGAGCAGCGATACTTCCGCAAATGATTGTATATTTCGCGATAGATTTCTTCTCTTGTATACCGTTTTGACGAATTGCATTTACAACAATTGTTGATAGTACGAGAGCGCCAATTGCATCTAACGTTAAAAATCCTTCAAGAAATCCTTTGAAAAACGGGATGTCTTTATAGTCACCGATAGGTTCTGCAAACGTCCCTGGTGAAAGAATCGCTTTTGTTGCCATAATTGCAATAATTACAAGTAAAATTGGCGTTAATATTTTACCGATATGATCTACTAGCTTGGATGGATTTAATGATAAGAAGTAAACGACTGTAAAGAAAATCGCACTAAAAACTAACATAGAATACCATTGATCTGGGAAAAGTGGTGCAATCCCGATTTCATAAGATACAGATCCAGTTCGTGGAATAACAAATAGTGGGCCGATTGAAAGATAAATAATGATAGCGAATACTGCTGCGAATTTTGGATGAACACGGCTCGCTAAAGTGTTAAAACTACCACCAGCAAGGGCAACAGCAACGATAGCAAGTAAAGATAAACCGACGTCTGTAATAATAAACCCTGTAATGGAAACCCACATATTTTCTCCGGAAGAAAGACCGAGAAGGGGCGGGAAAATCATATTACCAGCACCGAAGAAAACTGCGAATAGTAATAAACTAATCGAAAGTATTTGCGCTGGTTTTAAAGTTGTATGCATATAAAGAAAATCCTCCTAATGAGTGTTTTTGTCGAAAATTCAAATAATTTGTCGAGTAACTGTTATTATTTTAAAGGTCTGATGACTAGAAAGCAATAGGGAATTTTGAAAATATTAAAAAATAATGCATTAAATCGAATAAATATACTATTTATATGTTTAATAGGAAGGATTTAACTTTTAACATAAAAAAACACATATCGCTAGGATACGTGTTTTAAAAAAATATTTTTTTATCGCGTTCTTCTTTTAAAATTTCAACTGCTTCTCGGAAACGTTGTGAATGGACAATTTCTCGTTCACGTAAGAAGCGTAGGCTGTCATTTATATCTGGATCATCTGATAAGTTAATGAGCCATTGATATGTTGCGCGTGCTTTTTCTTCAGCTGCAATATCCTCGTATAGATCGGCAATTGGATCACCTTTAGCCTGTATATAGGTTGCAGTAAATGGAACACCAGCAGCGTTATGGTAATGAAGAGCACTGTCATGATCAGCGTAATGAGGGTCAAGACCAGCAGCTTTCATTTGTTCAGGGGTCGCATCTTTCGTCAGCTTATAAACCATTGTAGCAATCATTTCAAGGTGAGCAAATTCTTCTGTACCAATATCAGTAAGTAGGCCAATGACTTTATCAGGAATTGTATAACGTTGATTTAAGTAACGTAGTGCAGCAGCTAATTCTCCATCTGCACCACCGTATTGCTCGATTAATAATTTTGCAAGTGCGGGATTGCAAGTTCCCACTTTAACTGGGTATTGTAATTTCTTTTCATAAATCCACATAGTTTCTCTCCTTTATATTTGCCATGGCCAAGGACCTTTGCTCCATTCCCAAGGGGCATTAGAATAGCTATTTCCAAACTGTTGGAGTGGTCCGTATTTTTCTTCCATCTTTTGTTTTAATACTCTCCGTTTATAGGAAAAATCATTAAATTGATTAATCGCAGCGGTGTCATCTGGATGTGTATCTAAATAAAGAGTGAGTTCAACTAGTACAAAGTCTAATTCTTGAAGCTCCAGTAAAAGCTGATAGTATTCTTCTGGTAGCGATTGATTCACGTCAGTAGTCACCGCCCTTTTTTATAAGGATTTTCATAATAGTCATAAAAAACAGGCCATAAAGTCCCTTTTTGTAGTGCTTCTTTTGGTGTGAATTGCGGCAAGTTTGGCGGTTGAAAGCCTAAAAATAAATTAGGAGGAGTAGAATAATATTTTTTTCCGATAGGAGGACAAGGATCGAGAGGGCTATGATAGGGCACGAATGATCTCATATATTTATTCACGAATAAACCTCCTTACATGTTCATTACTACGTATTGTATTCAGACATAATGAGCATTTATGACACATATAAAAAAGTAATAGGTACGGGGGGAATGAATGTGGAGACTGTGAAACAATTCATTGTATTGGAAGTAAAGAACTTAAAGGAAACTCTGTATTTTTATGAAGGGATTTTAGGGATAACACCTAGTTCAGAAAGGCCGCAATTAGATATTACAGGGGTTTGGTATGATACTGATTCAACGAGAATTAGTTTTGTGATGAATCGCAGTTTGGGCGGGCGTGAGAAGAGTGTTACGGACTCAGTTGATGTTCTAACCTTTTCAATTTCTAACATAGGGAATGTAAAGAAGAGGTTAGTATTTTATAAAATCGCATATACAGAAAACAAAAGTGAGAAGAGTATTGTGGTACAAGACCCGGATGGATATAAACTTCAAGTGATAGAGAAGGATGAATAGACGGAGGGGATTTAGTGGAGAGAAATTATGAAGAAAGTGCGTTGTTTGAGCATCAATTTTGGTTAAAGGTACTTACTGATCATGCACAATTTTTACTGGATGCATTAGCTCCGAAGGAAAAAGAGGATATAAAAAAAGCTACTTACTTTGTTGAAACATTTACGAATTTGTTAAATAAAGTTCGGAATGTGAATCTGATGGCATTTTCAAAAGAGGCAGAACAAGCCGCTAAGGAGATTCGGGCGTTTAAATTAAATATTATACAGAAACAGCTGGAAGGGAAAATTACTATTCATTTTACGCCAACTTTTATTAATCATATGGTAAACGAAGTGGAAGAGTATATAACAGTTTTAGAGTTTTTGAAGAAAGGGGAAGTTCCGCCTGTTTTTCATGAATTACATTATCATCTCGTTTGGTTAACGGATGCGGCTGGTCATGCAGGCTCTATTTCTGGTGGATTAGATCTTGTTGAAAAAAGATTGAAAGAGAAAAGCGAAGAATTTACGAAGCATTTTGAACAATTTTACTTAAAGGCAGTTGAAATGACAGGGTATTTACGGACAGAGCTGCATCATTTTCCTGCATTAAAGAAGTTTACGAAAGATGTTTCACTTGAATTGAAATTATTTTCGCATTTTTTACATGAAGTGGAAGAGCTCGAGTTATCTCATGAAGTATTAAGTGCATTATCAGCTAGAATGGCAGATCATATGGCAAGAGAAGAATGTTACTACTTATTAAAACTAGCTCAATCGTCTGGACTTGAAATGCCGAAATGTAATCCGCTTTAAAGAAAAAGAGGTCAATTTTATTTGGCCTCTTTTTCTGTTTTATTGTCTCTTTTTATTTTTGCTTGTTCAATGCTTGCCTGTAATGTCTCCATAATATTAATGATGTTCGGAGCTGGAGAGATTGTTTCGGTTTTTTCCTGCTGTTCAATTTTGTTTTCGATTAGTTCGGTAAGGGCTTCTTTATACTCATCTGTATACATCTCTTGTTCAAAAGGATTTGTAAGATGGTGGATTAAATTGATTGCTGCTGTGAGTTCTTGTTTTTGAATCGGATAATTTTCGTTACTTGGTAAGTTAGGTGTATTTGTTATAGCGCGAATTTCATTAGGGTAGTGGATGGTTTGTAACATTAGTCCATCTTCAAAGTTACGGATAATAGCTAAATGTTGTTTTTTTCTAATAGAAATATGAATAAGCCCAAGTTTATTTGTACGTTCAAGAGCTTCTTTTAATAATAAATACGATTTTTCATGTCCTGGAGTAGGTCCTATAAAATAAGAGCGATCATAGAGAACAGAATCAATTTCGTTATTTTGGACAAAAGATATAATACGAATGGATCGTGGTTCATGAGCTTGTTGTAATTCAGCTAATTCTTTTTCATCCATAATAATATATTTATGAGGTGCGTATTCATAGGCTTTTACAATATCGTTATCATCAATTTCTTCATCCGTACAATCAGGAGCAAATTTTTTATATTTAATAGGTGTTAAACATTCTTTATGGAGGCTTAAAAATTTTATATCGTTTTCTTCTACGGCACTGTATAGTTTAATTCCTATATTTAATAGTCCAAGTGAAAGTGCACCTGTCCAGACGGTATGCAAATGAAACATCTCCTTTCGTTCAAAAATGGTTATGTATATTATGAGATAGTAAGAAATTTCCTATACGTTTTTGTTTTTTACGGAAGGGATTGGAATATAAAATATATTGACAAGCCCTCTGAAATATTTTAATGTGAGTGTATAAAATTGTGTATAAAGGGGAGTAACTTATTACAATAAAGTCGTCATTACAGGGAGAAACCCTCGGCTTTATTGGCAACGTTTCGTTGTTAGTGAGACCTTTACCAGCAATGGTAAAGGCCCCTTTCTGTCTTTTTGAGGACCCTTACCATATTTGGTAGGGTCCTTTTCGTATACAAAGAGAGGAGATATAAAAATGAAAAAACTTATTAGTAGATTAAGAGTTGTATTTCATGTTCGCCGATTTGTTCCATTCCTATTTGACTTTTTTACTTCAAAAGAGGTTTCAATAAAGAAGAAAATTTTATCTGTTGCTTTTTTAGTTGGGTATGTAGCGATGCCGCTCGATTTAATTCCAGACTTCCTACCGTTTATCGGTATTTTAGATGATATTGGAGTTGTGTTATTTATTTTGAACCGAATTGTAAAAATGGCGCCAGTTCAATTACAAGAAAAGCATAACGTAAACGTAGGATAGGAGTTAAAAATATGGAGCAAATTATTTTAGATATAATCGAGTTTTTAAAGCAGTTTTCTTATTTTGGAGTTGTGTTAGCATTAACGTTTGAATTTATTCCGGCAGAAGTAGTGTTGCCTATGGTTGGGTATTGGGTATACGAGGGAGATATGAATTTTTGGTTGGCTGTATTAGCAGGGACACTTGGTGGAACGACAGGACCTTTAACGTTATATGCACTCGGTTATTACGGTGGTCGTCCGCTATTAATAAAATACGGAAAATACTTCTTTATTAAAGAAGAACAAATTCAAAAAGCAGATGATTTCTTTGAGAAATATGGACCAGTTGTAGCATTTGTTGGACGCTTTGTACCAGGGGTTCGAACGCTTATTTCTGTTCCGTGTGGTATGGCGAAAATGAACATATGGAAATTTAGTATATATACATTTGTAGCAATGTTCCCGTTAACGACTTTGTATGTTTATTTTGGAATGAAATTAGGTCCGCATTGGGAAAAAGCAGCGGATGTTGTTGGACAATATATGCTACCGATATTAGGAGGCGTTATTCTTATTGTTGCTAGTATCTTTGTCTATAAATATATGAAGAAAAGAAACAAAACGGAATCTATCTAGTCATTTGAATATTTTTTGAAAATAGATGAATAGTACAGGCAAAAGACTCTGAGGGACATACACATATAGGGAATATAAAAGAGAGAGGGGAAACAACTATGTCTTGTGAGTGCTCAGGGTCAGCATTAACTTGTTGTCCAGATAAAAATTATGTGCAAGATAAAGTGTGTAGTCCGTGGTCTGCTACTGTAGTTGCAACAGCAATTGATAATGTTCTCTATACAAATAATATTAACCAAAACGTAGTTGGTACTGGTTTTGTTAAATATGATGTTGGACCAGGCCCAATTACTGTAGAAGCGCTTGATTCTGCTGGGGGTACAATTGATACACAAACATTAAACCCAGGAACGAGTATTGCTTTTACGTATCGTCGCTTTGATAGTATACAAGTTGTGTTACCTGCAACACCTGCTGGAACGTATCAGGGAGAATTTTGTATTACAACACGTTATCCACTTTCATAGCAGAATAGGAGAGGATCGAAATGGGAATGAGAAGTTCCAGTTTGTCTTGTTGTTCTAATAAAACACTTGTGCAAGACCAAGTATGTACAGACTGGTCTATTACAGGTGCTGGTACTCAAATTGTATATACAAATAATATCACGCAAGAAGTATATGGTTCAGGTTACGTGAAATATGATGTAGGTGCGAACCCGATTACAGTTGATTTTTTAGTTGGAGCTACAGTAATTGATACAATTACTGTACAACCGCAAAGTAGTGGTACTTTCACTGTCCGATATTTTACGACTGTTCGAATTACTACGACAGGAACAACTGTTAATCAAGGAGAGTTTTGTATTACTGTACGTTATCCGATTTCATAAAAAAGCATACCGTAAATGGTATGCTTTTTTATTGAGAAAGCAATGAAATTGGTATTCTATAAGCAACATGTAAATTCGCAACAGTACTTACCTTCTAAATATAGTGAAGGGTTACTTTGTATATTGATAATACTGACTGACTCTAAGTCTTTTCCTGTGTAAGATATTGTATTACCAGGAAACACAGTGAAAACATTAGTTACTGCTCCAACAATTTGAATCATAATTGCTTCCGTGCTGCTAGTACTATTGTAAACCGAGACAGTACCTGATATAAGTAGTATCCCATCACTTTGCCACAGTATCATTAATTGTGATCCATCTTTGACAGAGGGGATGGTGTTATTCGTTATGAGGAAATTTCCTGCAAATTCATTTGTTACTCGTTCACAATTTGGATTTGGAGGAGGGGGCGGTGGACAAGGGTCTGGATAAATGATAGATAAAGGAGCGAAACAGCCAATATTTTTTTTGTTCTTCAATACAACCCCTCCTTTTAAGTTGTCTTTTATTACTATTAAATGTAAAAGCATGGCCGATGTGTTAAAAAAAGAAGGAAATATTAAAAATTAAGATTGTCTAATAGGCTTAAACCTTAACTTATCATTAGTGTTATAGAAAAGATTATATGTAAATGGTCATAGGAAAAGAATGATTAGACTCTTTTAGACAAAAGGTGGTTGTATACCATAGTACGAGGAATGTTGGACTTAATTTCTAATTAACTGTATATTTACAAAAATCTAATAAAGTTCATTTGTTATTTAAACGACATTAACATATATTAGATAAAATAGCCCTTGTAATGAATCAATTATTATGAGGAGGATTCACGTGGACAGAAATGCTTTAAGAAAAGTAAAAGGCCTTATTGGATTATTAATGGTTTTTGTATTAGCATTCGTATCATTTCCGTGGAGTACATCAGTCAAGGCGGAAGAGAAAAAGCAAGAAAAGGCATCAAGTGAGAAGAAGATAGTTTTTCCAGTTGTAAGTGATGTGCATATTAAAAATAGTGGAACGGATGATACGTTTCGCTGGAAAAGAGCGATTGAACAGTTTAATACATTAGCACCAAAGCAAGATGCGTTTGTTATTGTAGGTGATTTCACAGATACAGGATCAGTGCAGCAATATGATCGTTTCATGCAAGTGTATAATGAAAATGCAAATAAAGATGCAGTGCGAATGAATTCTCTCGGTAACCATGATTATTGGAACGGTTTATCCGTAGAGGGTGCACAGAAGCGTTTCTTAGAAAAAACAGGTATGGAATCAATTTATTATCATAAGGTGGTAAAAGGTTATCACTTCCTTGTTATGTCTCCAGAGAATGGAACAACACATGGTTATTATTCGGACAAGCAAATTAATTGGTTAAAAGAAGAAATGGCAAAAGCACAAAAAGATGATCCAGAAAAACCGATTTTTGTATTTTTACATCAACATATTAAAGATACAGTGTACGGTAGTCAGGAATGGGGAACACAAGATAGCGCAAAAATTAATGCAGTGTTAAAAGAATATCCACAAGTTATTACGTTTTCAGGTCATTCACATTATCCGTTAGATGATCCGAGATCGATACATCAAAAAGACTTTACATCAGTTGGTACATCTTCAGTAAGTTATATGGAAGTTGAAGGTGGTAAAGTACAAGGGAATATCCCGCCAGGAGCTAGTACGTTAAGCCAAGGTTTATTAGTAGAAGTAGATGAAGAAGAAGTGACGATTAATCGCCGTGATTTCCATACGAATTCTTGGACAGGCGAGCCTTGGAAAATTAAATTACCAGCAAAGAAAGAAACATTTACACATGTAGAAGATCGTGATAAAGAAAAGCCTTACTTTGCTAAAGATGCAAAGCTTGCTGTATCAAATGTAACAGAAAATGCGGCAACAGTAACATTCCCGCAAGCATTGGACAACCTCCTTGTTCACTCTTACCGTGTGCAGGCTAGAGATAAGCAAACGGGTGAAATAAAAAATAAATTGTTAGCATTCTCAGAGTTTTATCGTGATCCAGTGCCGAAAGATCTTACGTTTACGCTTGCAGGGTTAGATGGCGGGAAAGCATATACACTTGAAGTAGTTGCGATTGATTCATTTGGCAATGAAACCGCACAGCCGTTAACTGCGGAAATTACTACGAAAAAAGATAATATTGACCCGAATGTGAAAGTACCAAAAGCTGATGTTTTCGATGTAAACTTTGCAGATGGTACATTTAAAGACAATTCACCATTTGGTACAAAAGGTGATGTGAAGGGCAATGTGACTATTGAATATGATAAAGCATTGAAGAAGAATGTTATGAAGTTAAACGGAAAAGCAAATACATTTGGATACCTTCCATTTTCAGCAGCACAAAAAGAGAAAATAGTAAATACGTTTACATTAGAAACTGTATTTTCAATGAATGAAATTCGCGGACAAGGTATTTTGCAAAATACAGAGAGCGGCGGAATTGGATTTGAGTCTACAGGAAGTGGATATGTTGAATTATGGGCTCACATTGGAGGTAGCTATAAACGTGTTGGTGTTCAATTAGAAGCGAACAAAACGTATCATTTAACAGGAACGTATAACGGAAGCGAATTGGCAATTTACGTAGATGGTAAAAAAGTAAATAGTCAGCCAGCTCAAGGAAAAGTTTATAACCCGAACGTACCATTTGCATTTGGAGCGGATCCTGATAGTAACGGAAATGGTGGTATTCCGTTAAATGGACAAATCGCGTTAGCAAAATTATATAGTAAAGCTTTAAGTTCTTCAGAAGTATTAGCATCATACAATGAGTTTTCTAACCGTACGAAGTTAGAGCAAGTAAATGCGTTATTTGAAGAGCTTGGAAAAGTAAAAGAAGTGTTAGTTAGTACGTATGAATTTGGTGATAAGCCAGGTCAATATTCAAAGGAAGCCTTTCAAGAATTAGAGAAAAGCTATAACATTGCAAAGCAAGCATTTGAAAATGTAGGAAGTACTGGGGAACAAATTATTCAAACATATACCGAATTAAAATCAGCTAATGTAACATTCGTACAATCAAAAGTGGCAGAAGAACAACCAAAAACAACGAAAGAAAAATTACAGATCAATATTGAATCTGCAAAAGCAGTAGTGAAGAAAGCGCAAGCTGTAAATGTAACAGATGGTTCAGTGAAATCATTGCAACAAAAAATTACAGTTGCAGAAGCTGTATTACAAGATGTGCAAGTAAAAGATGCACAGGTAGAAACGATGAATCGTACATTAGAGTATGCGATTTCACTTGTTGAAAAAAGTATGAACAAATAAGAGAGAAGAAAAGAAGCTTATCATGATAGGCTTCTTTTTTGTTATACTAAAAGTAGCATAGAAAGAAGGAGCGAATAATTTGGAACAGAAAAAGCTAAAAAGAATTCTTGAATATGTATGGATCGCGGTTGTGCTCCTTGTAGGATATTATTTATTAAAAGATAAAAGTATTTGGGTTTTATTCTTAATGACGTTTTTATTAGCAGGATTAGGAACGTTATTTATTAACTTCTTCTTTGATAGTTTGAATGCCTGGAAGAAGAAAAAGAAGGGGACGAAGTAAAGGAGGGAATATATGCAAAAGTGGAAGCTCATATATCAGGTGATTATTTTCTTAGTGCTTGTGGGTATTGGAATGATCAAATACTCGACACCAATAGGAAATTGGGCATGGTTTACAGCTTGCATCGGCATATTTTTCATTTTACAATCGTTAACGAAAAAATATAATAGTACAGAAAGATAGCTCGCCGTTTTATCGGCGAGCTATTTTGTTATGCTTTTTTCTGTTCATCATTTGTTTTTTCAATAGCTAAATGACTATGCTTTCTAGAGTAGAAGAAATAGAAGCATAAGCCGACTATAAGCCAAACTGCAAAGCTAATCCATGTTGTTTTAGACAAATTGATCATTAAATATAAGCAGCAAAGAATCGCAACAACTGGTAATACAGGTACGAAAGGTGTACGGAATCCGCGTTTTAAATCAGGGTGTGTTTTTCGTAAAATAAGTACTGCGCAGCAAACAAATGTAAAGGCTGTTAATGTGCCGATGTTTACTAAATTCGCTAGCAAATGTAAGTCTAAAAGGCCTGCTAATAAAGCAGCAACAACGCCAGTAATCCACGTATTTAATAAAGGGATTTTTACTCTTTTATTTACACGTGCTAACGCTTTTGGAAGTAGACCGTCACGGCTCATTGCATACGAAACGCGAACTTGTCCATACATAACGACTAAGAGGACGGTTGTCATTCCAGTCATCGCTCCAACAGCGAGTAGTCCTGCAATTGTATCCTCACCAACGAAATGCAATGCAAATGCAACTGGATCAGAAACGTCTAATTGCGTATAAGGAACCATACCTGTTAAAACGAAAGATACAATCATATATAAAACAGTACAAATAAGAAGAGAACCGATAATACCAATTGGTAAATCACGCTGCGGTTTTTTCGTTTCTTCTGCAGCGGTTGCGATTGCATCAAATCCTAAGAAGGCGAAGAACACAGTGGCAGCCCCAGTAATAATACCGTCGTATCCGAATGGAATGAACGGTGTCCAGTTTTCAGGTTTTACATATTTTGCGCCTGCTACGATAAAAGCGATAATAACTGCTAGCTTGATAAGAACCATAATATTATTAATGCGAGCGCTTTCGCGTATACCGAAGCTTAAAAGACCGGTAATGATTAGTAAAATACAAACAGCGGGTAAATCGATGAGGCCACCTTTTCCTACGCCAGGCGCCGAGGCGATTATGGCGGGCAGGTGTATATTGAAACCTTGTAGTAATGATTGTAAATAACCAGACCAACCGACAGCTACTGCTGCAACGGCAAGTAAATATTCGAGCATTAAACACCATCCGACGATGAAGGCGACGACTTCTCCGACTGTCATATATGCGTAAGTATACACACTTCCTGAGACAGGAATAGAAGAAGCAAATTCAGCGTAACAAAAGGCTACACAAGCACAAGTAAATGCAGCAATAAGGAATGATAGCATAATACCAGGACCAGAATGTTTTGCTGCAACAATACCTGTTAATACAAAGATCCCTGTCCCAATTACGGCGCCGATTCCTAAAAACGTTAAATCGAGTGCAGTTAATGTTCTATCTAGCTGCTTTGGTGATTCAGTACTAAGCGCTTTTTTTCGTAATAATGACTTCACTTTGGACTCTCCCCCCGTTTTTTCATTTCCATAACTGCGACTATAGCATGAGCCCATTAAAAAAGAGTAAGTAAGGAAGTGGAGGTGCAGTTATGGTATGTAGTTTTTTAAAATTGCTGGATTAATCTTAATATAATTCAGAATATTTTGTCAAATAAAAATATGACAAATAAAATGCGGATCAATAGGGGAAACTACTTGCAGAAATGGACGAGGGTTAACGACCCACTGATTAAAGTTAAAGTAGGAGCAGATGCTATGTTATTTTATTTTGAACTTGTCGTCATTTTACTTTGTACGAAATTAGCTGGTGACATTAGTGTGAGACTTGGTCAGCCTTCTGTACTTGGTAAGTTAATTGTCGGTATTATTATCGGTCCGGCTGTACTCGGTATTATTAATAGTTCTGAACTGATTGATGAACTGAGTGAGATTGGTGTTTTGTTACTTATGTTTATGGCGGGACTTGAAACGGATTTAGAAGAGTTAAATCGGAATTTGAAATCGTCATTTGCAGTAGCGGCTGGTGGAATTATTTTTCCTTTCATCGGTGGTTATGTAACAGGATTGCTGTTTGGATTAATACAATCCCATGCCATTTTTTTAGGGTTATTACTTTGCGCGACATCGGTTAGTATTACGGTGCAGACGCTACGTGATCTAGGAAAAATGAATACGAGAGAAAGTACAACAATTTTAGGTGCTGCCGTATTTGATGATGTCATTGTCGTTATTTTATTAGCATTTGTAATGAGTTTTTTAGGAACACAAGATGTGAATATAACACTTGTCATTGTAAAGAAAATTATTTTCTTTGTAAGTATTGTTTTTATTGCTTGGAAAGTCGTTCCTTGGATTATGAAAATGCTTGTCCCGCTTCGTGTAACAGAAGCGTTAATTAGCGCGGCTCTTATTATTTGCTTCTCTTTTTCTTATTACAGTGAAATGATGGGAATTGCAGGCATTATTGGAGCATTTGCAGCAGGAATTGCTATTTCTCAAACAGAGTATAAGCATGAGGTGGAACATAAAATTGAACCGATTGCTTATGCAATATTTGTTCCAGTATTCTTCGTAAGTATCGGAATGGAAATTACATTTCAAGGCATTGGAAGCCAGCTTTGGTTCATTATTATTATGACTCTCATTGCAATTTTCACAAAGTTAATCGGATCAGGTTTAGGAGCGAGACTGACAGGATTTAATCTCCAATCTTCTATTAGTATTGGCGCGGGGATGGTATCACGTGGTGAAGTAGCGCTTATCATCGCTGCAAATGGACTTACGGCGAATTTATTAGCGAAAGAAAATTTCACAGCGATTGTTATTGTTGTTATATTGACGACGATTATTACACCGCCACTTTTGAAGAAATATTTTGTATAGAGAGGAAGGGCTTATCTGATGTAGGTAAGCTCTTTTTTTATTCCCAAAAGCAATGATCATATAGCATGAAGGGTTTGTAATTATGGTAAAATCTATGTATGTGATATGACAAGGAGAGGGAAGTGTGAAGATTACGAAGGAGAAGGTTATCGGTGTAATCGTACTTATTGCAGTATGTATACCATTTACGGCATGGAAAGAATCAAAAGTGAAAGATTTTCCGGTTTCTATTTTTTCGGAAGAAGCAGATGGTGAGTACGGTCAGAAGCTGAAATATACTGCTTTTTTACCTGATGTTGCGATTTGGATGAACGGTTGGGAAAAGAAGTGGACAGAAGGGGAAAGAACTGTTTATCAAAAAGGGAATCGCATTGTAAATGTGTTTCATCCTCCTGGCGATGATGGTTATTACCTTCTTGAAGCAAGAGAAAATAAGTGAACGCAACCGTAAGAAGTGGAGGTTAAATAGTGAAAGCTTCAACATTACTATTTAAAATTGAAAGTAATATGGATCAATTTTCACCAGCTGAGAAGAAGGTTGCCATGTACATAATGGAGAATGCAGAGATTGTTCCGAACTTAACGACGAAAGAAGTGTCAACGAATGCAGGCGCAAGTGAGGCGAGTGTCGTTCGTTTTTGTAAGTCGATTGGGATTGGGAGCTTTAAAGCATTTAAGATAGCACTCGTTCGTGAATTAACGATTGCTGATTATAATATTAACGATTTTTCAGTGATGAATACAGAAGATGGACCGTACGATTTATTTAATAAAGTTACTTATGTGAATAAAGCTGCAATTGAGGCGAGCGTGACGGCGATAGATAAAAAAGAACTTGAAAAAGCTGCAGATCGTATTGTAAATGCCGATAAAATTATCTTTTATGGAGTAGGCGGATCAGCTACTCCGGCGATGGACGGAGCTTATAAATTTACAAGGCTCGGATTTACAGCGATGATGCTATCTGATTTTCATATGATGCTGCCGCTTGTGACGAATTTAAAAGAAGGCGATATATTTGTTGCGATTTCAACATCTGGTCGAACGAAAGATGTGCTTGAAATGGCGCAGTATGCAAAGAGACAAGGTGCAACTGTTATTGGAATTACGAAACTAGATCAATCATCACCGTTATATAAAGAAGCGGATATTCGCCTTTGTATGCCAGATGTAGAACAAGATCATCGTATTGCGAGTATTGCTTCGAGAATGACGCAATTGAATATGATCGATGCTTTATATGTGATTACTTTCAATCGAATTGGTAATAAAGTATTGAATCAATTTATGGAGACACGAGAAGAAGCGTTGCGGTTACGGAAGTTAAAGTAGAAGAAAAGATGAGGAGACTCATCTTTTTTTATCCCGCTATTTGCCGTGCAGTAAGACCCTCACTTCAAAATTCAGCGGAAGCAAAGAAAGTTAGGTGGGGATCAACTGCCCGTTAATGCCCGATTGGTGCGGGCTAATAATCAGTGGGGATGAACAAAACCCCCACTGATTAAAGTTTCACTTTATGATCTTTGACAAAAATATGTCATGTTGTGAAATTTTATTTCATAAAATAAGAAAGAGTCATTGATTTTTAGTTTCTTAAAGTTATAATAAAAGTGTGAAATATAATTTCAAAGAGGGTGGCAATATGTTAGAAAATTTATCGACAGAACATCGTAATGAGAAAACAATGAATTTGGATGAGATGAGCATAAAAGAAGTGTTGCAAAGTATGAATGAAGAAGATCGAACTGTTGCGTTAGCAGTTGAAAAAGAGATAGAACAAATTGAAAAGGTTGTACAGACTGTTATTAAATCTTTTGAAGAAGAGGGACGTTTAATTTACATTGGTGCTGGTACGAGTGGTCGTTTAGGTATTCTAGATGCAGTGGAATGTCCGCCGACATTTGGCACGGATGATAAAATGGTGCAAGGATTTATAGCCGGTGGATTGAAAGCGTTTACTAAAGCGGTGGAAGGTGCTGAAGATCGCGAAGAGTTAGCAGAAGAAGATTTAAAAAGTATTGGATTAAATGAGAAAGATACAGTGATTGGAATTGCTGCAAGTGGTAGAACTCCTTACGTAATTGGCGGCTTGAAATACGCACAGAGCGTAGGAACGAGTACAGCGAGTATTTCTTGTAATAAAAATGCTGAAATAAGTAAATATGCAAAGTTAAATGTGGAAGTAGAGACAGGTGCAGAAATATTAACAGGATCAACACGTTTAAAAGCTGGTACAGCACAAAAATTAGTGTTGAATATGATTTCAACAGCTTCGATGATTGGTGTAGGAAAAGTATATAAAAACTTAATGGTAGATGTTCAATCCACAAATGAAAAGTTAGTAGAACGGTCAAAACGAATTATTGTGGAAGCAACAGGCGCTAGTTATGAAGTAGCGGCAGAGTATTATGAAAAGGCAGAACGTAACGTAAAAGCTGCCATTGTTATGGTGTTGTTGCAGTGCGAATATGGGGAAGCACTGGAGAAACTAAAATGCGCAAAAGGGTTTGTGAAGAAAGCACTATAAAATAATAGGGAGGGGGATTCTATTATGAAGAAAGAAGAGAGAATGGCCAAGGAAATTTCGGAGCAACTTGGAGGAATAAAAAATATTCGTAGTATTGCTCATTGTATGACGAGACTACGATTAACGCTTCATGATGAAAGTAAAGTAAACATGGACCTTTTGAAAAAGGTTGAAGGTGTTATGGGTGTTATAGAAGATGAGACGCTTCAAGTTGTCGTTGGTCCAGGAACAGTAAATAAAGTAGCAGCTGAAATGGAAGGCTTAACAGGACTACGAATTGGTGAGGTAGCAGATCATCACCTTGAAGATATTGGGCAAGAGATGAAATCAGAGATTAAGAAGAAAAATAATACACCGGTGAAAAACTTTTTACGAAAAATAGGAAGTATTTTCATTCCGTTAATTCCAGGACTTGTTGCGTCAGGAATTATAAACGGGGTTGCTAACTTTGCGAAAAATGCTGGTGCTGATCCAAATGCAACGTGGTTACAAATGTTACTACTCATTGGCGGCGGTATCTTTACATTCTTAGGAATTTTAGTTGGTTGGAATACAGCGAAAGAGTTCGGTGGGACACCGGTTCTTGGGGCAATTGCTGGTATTTTAATTTTCAACCCGGCGATGGCAAACGTAAAATTGTTTGGTGAAGCATTAGTGCCTGGACGGGGCGGATTATTCGCAGTTATTTTTGCAGCATGGCTTATGGTTGTAGTGGAAAGACAAGTTCGAAAAGCAGTGCCAAATGCAGTTGATATTATTGTGACACCACTCATTACTGTATTAGTTGTAAGTATCGTAACGATGTTAGCCATTCAGCCATTAGCAGGTTTCTTATCAGATGGTATTACGAGCGGAATTAATGCGATTTTAAATATTGGCGGAGCATTTGCTGGCGCAGTACTTGCGGGAACATTTTTACCTCTCGTTATGGTCGGATTGCATCACGGTTTAACACCAATTCATATGGAATTTATTAATCAAACACACGTAACACCTTTATTACCAGTACTTGCAATGGCTGGTGCTGGCCAAGTGGGCGCAGCAATTGCGATTTATGTGAAAACAAAAAACAAACGACTTCGAAATGTAATTAAAGGTGGATTGCCAGTTGGCTTTTTAGGAATTGGTGAGCCGCTATTATACGGGGTTACATTACCACTTGGGAAACCGTTTATTACTGCTTGTTTAGGAGCGGCTGTCGGTGGTGCATTCCAAGCAGTTATGCAAACGGCTTCACTTGGAATTGGCGTATCAGGGCTATCTTTAATTCCGTTAATTGCTGACAATAAATATTTACTATATTTCTTAGGTTTAGTAATTGCATATGCTTTCGGATTTATCTTTACGTACTTCTTCGGATTTAAAGAAGAAATGGCAGAAAACATATAGAGAAAGGGATTCCTTTCTCTTTTTCTATTAATAGAAAGGGAGATTTATATGATCGGAGTTTCCATTTATCTTTCAAAAGAACGAGTAGAGAAACAAGAAGAGTGGTTAAAAGTAGCGAAGGAAAATGGGTTTACATCTATTTTTACATCACTGCACATTCCAGAAGATGATCCAAATACGTATAAAGAGTTAATTCAAATATTAGGGAGACAAGCTCTTGCACGTGAAATGGAGCTAATGGTTGATGTTTCTCCAAAATCGTTACACCATTTAGGGCTAACATATGAAAATGTGGAAGAGTTATTGAACTGGGGCATTACCGGTTTAAGAATGGATTACGGCATTGCGCCAAAAGAAATTGCAAGCGTATCTCATAAGATGAAAGTAGCTTTAAATGCGAGTACGATTACAAAATCATTTTGGAAAGAATTACTTGCAGAACATATAAGAGTAGAGAATGTAGAAGCATGGCATAATTTTTACCCGCGCCCAGAGACAGGACTAGCAAAGTCTTTCTTACAAAAACAAAATCAATATTTACAGAAGTGCGGAATAAAGACAATGGCATTTATTCCAGGAGATGCGGAAAAACGAGGGCCGTTATATGAAGGGTTACCAACGTTAGAAAAACATCGCAATATGCGCCCACTTGAAGCGTACTTAGAACTTGTTCAAGATTGTGGTGTTGATAAAGTATTGATTGGAGATATAAGCGCAAGTTTAAAAAGTATGCAAGAAGTAGCTAGTGCAAGTAGAGGGATTATTCCATTGCGTTACAAATCATTTATAACTGATAAAGAAGTATTAAAAGTGGTAGAGCAAGTGCATACAAATAGACTAGATCCGGCTCGTGATGTTATTCGATCTGTAGAATCAAGGGAAGGAAATAGAGTGGTGATAAAGCCGATGCATACAATTGTAAGAAAGAAAGGGAGTATTACAATTGATAATGAATTGTATGGTAGATATGCAGGGGAGATGCAAGTTGCCATAAATGATTTATCTGTAGATGAGAAAGTGAATGTTGTTGGAATGGTTGTAGAAGAGGACGTGTCTTTACTGTCTTATATTGGTGCTGGAAAAATGTTTCAACTTTTTCTATGCGATAGAATAAAAGCTTGAATTAGCGCTATTTTGTAAGAAAACATTATCCGTAAAACGGATAATGTTTTTTGTTTTCTTTAAAAAAGTATTTGACGAATGAAATAAAATACCGTATTGTTTTGACTTGTAAATAAAAGTTCACCATAACAAAACAAAAAGGAGAGTTCAAAATGAATCAATATATTGGGAATTTAATTATTCGTATCGTGTTAGGAGTTACGTTCTTTGCACACGGTTTAGCAAAGTTTCAATCAGGTATCGATAATGTAGCAGGGTGGTTTACAAGCATCGGTTTACCAGGTGGCCTTGCATACGGCGTAGCAACTGTAGAATTAGTTGGTGGTATATTATTAATTATCGGTTTAGGTGTACGATATGTAGGATTGTTATTCGCTCTTATTTTAGCTGGAGCTATCGTAAAGGTAAATGGAGCAGCAGGTTTATTAGGAGATGGAAAGAATCCAGGATATGAATTAGATCTTGCATTATTATCAATGGGTGCGTATTTATTCGTAGTAAAAGCAGAAGGATATGTAGATCGTTTCTTAAAAGAGAAAGTAATGAAAACGAAGTAAATTTTATTTATAAATTGTTGACTTGAAGAATTATTGTAACTATAATGATTACAGATAATAGATTAAGAGTAAAACAATTTAAATGTTTTTTCACACAAGATGTAACTGTTATGGTTACATCTTGTGTGAAAATAAATAAACGGGAGGAAGTAATATGCCTAAATCAAATTTAGAAATTATTAAAAGCACGTATGAAGGATCAGCTTCTTCGAATGCAAAGCATTTAGCAGAAGCCCTCTCTGAAAAAGTGGAATGGACAGAGGCAGAAGGTTTTCCGTACGGCGGAACATATAAAGGCGTAGAAGCTATAATGGAAAATGTATTTAGCCGTTTAGGATCAGAATGGGATGATTATAAAGCAAGTGTAAATACATATCATGAAGTAAACGGAAAAGATGTAATTATTGCTGAAGGTATGTATTCTGGAGTTTATAAAGAAACAGGAAAATCATTTGAAGCAGAATTTGTTCATGTATGGCAACTTGAGAACGGAAAAATCGTGAAGTTTAAGCAATATGTAGATAGTCATATTGTTAGGGAAGCGATGAAGAGATAATGCTTTTTAAATGGATCGTAGGTATATGCATTACAATTATAGTAATTTTCTCGTCTATAGTTGGCGGAAAGAAATTGCTTGCATATGTGGAAAAAGAAAATAAAAATATTCAAACCGAGCGAGCGGCAAACGAAAAAGAGAAAAAAGCTGCAGAAGAAGCTCCGCAAATTAGTGAAGGTGAAATTATTTCTACTATGCATAAAATGGTGCACCAAAAGGTAAAATCCTCTGAAAAATGGGGATTTGTAGAGATGACAAAAAAGGAAATTTCTAATGTAAAAAGAGATATTGAAAATAGTACAGGTTTTCAATATAAAATGAAGTTATTTTCTATTATAAATAGGTGGGAAAAAGGAGATTTTTCTCAAACTGTTGAGGAGCATAACTTTTTATGGAGCCTTCAAGGTGGAGATACTGGCAAGGCGACGGAACGTTTATCGCCAGAAGAGGAAAAGCAGTATATAAGAGAAATGAAGAGTAAATAAAAACATCGCCAACCTAGATGACGATGTTTTTTCATTAAGAATGTTTTCGTATTAAAGGTCTAGTTGGCTGAACGGCAACAGTTTTGAAATGAGAAAATAAATAACATCCTGTTACAACGACAACTGTCCCTAAAATTTGTATCCACGTTAAATCTTCTCCGAGGAATATGAATGCTAAAATGGCTGTGAAAATTGGATTGAAGTTTAGAAAAATACCTGATGTAGTTGCGCCTAATTTTTGTACGCCAATATTCCAAAATACCATACAAAGAACTGTCGAAATAAGCCCAGTATATAAAAGTGATGTGATGAAAGAAGTATTTATATTTGAAATAGTGAAGCTACCTATGTTGAACGGTAGTAATAAAATAACGCCGAAAATACCAGAGTACAACGTTGCCATAAGTGGTGTAGTTGTTTTTGTTGCCCATTTACTACAAACAGAATAGATTCCCCAAATACAAACTGCTGCAATCATCCATAAATCACCGCTATTAAAATGTAGTGAAAATAAAAGCGAGAAATCACCTTTTAATAGGACGAGGATGACCCCGAAGAATGAAAGAATCATGGATAGGATTTGAAGTGTATTTATTTTTTCTTTTAGAAATAATACTGAAAATAATGCGATTGAAATTGCATTCAATGTAGAGATAAGACCTACATTCGTAGCGGATGTTTTTTCTAATGCTAAAAATTGAAAGATGTTAAAAAGAGCGACTCCTGAAATTCCCATGAATATTAACGGAAGTATCGCGGTACGTGGTGGAAGGATTTTCTTTTCTTTAAACCATACCATTGGTAATAAACAAACAATCGCAATCAGCCACCTTAAACTTGTCAGTGTCATCGGTGATGCATGATCGACGAGTGATTTTCCAACGACGAAATTTCCTCCCCATAATAAGCTCGTTAGTAATAGTAAAAAGACGTAAAAATAAGGCATGATAAAATCCCCTTTTTTGTAATCAATACTAATTGTAAATAATTTTAGCATTTTTCTTTATTATGTAATATATTCTTTTGTATAATGGTGAAAACTCGATAAAATATTTATTTTAAAATGATATTTACAGAAAAATATTCAGTTTTATATAAATTATAAGTTGTTTTTTCGAATAATCATCGGTAAGAAAAAAGGAGGAATTGTAATGGAGTCGTCTGTTATTAAAGTGTTGGATGATTTGGATGTACAAATTTTAGATATATTGCAGAAGGATTCACAAGTAAGTAATGCAGAGCTGGCACGTCGCGTTAATTTATCACCGGCTGCGATGCATGCAAGAATAAAAAGGTTAGATGGGGAAGGTTTCATCGATAAGCAAGTTGCGATTTTAAATCAAGAAAAGCTTGGGTTTGATTTATTATGCTTTATTTTTATGAGTACGAATATTCATCAATTTGACAAGTTGGAAGTGTTGGAGAAAGAATTAGAATCAATGCCGGAAGTGTTAGAATGTCACTGTTTAACAGGAGAGTACGATTATTTATTAAAGGTTGCAAATCGTGATCGTAAAGAACTAGAGCAGTTTATTAGAAAGCTGAATAAGCTTGGTATTACACGTATACAGACGAGTTTGGCACTTCGTGAAATTAAATATTCAACAGTATTGCCGATACGAGATGAGGAACCGAGCATCGATTAGATTGCTTGGTTTTTTGTTTGTATAAAGTGATTGACGAGGAGAAAAGAGAGCTGTATTATTATATAAAATTATGAATTAAAATTCATTTAAAGTTATAAATATTAATATCGAGGGCAAGGGGATGTAATATGAAAATCTGTAATGCGGTGACGAGTGATGTGAAAGAAATTTATAGTCTTATTGAGGTTTATGCAAAAGAGGGAGTTGTTTTACCACGTTCTCTTTTGTCTCTTTATCAATATTTGCAATGTTTATATGTTATGAAAGAAGACGAGAGAATTGTTGGAGTTGCTGGATTGCATGTATTGGGGGAAGATCTTGCAGAAATACGATCGTTAGTAGTTTCGCATACATATGCAGGGAAAGGGATAGGGCGTATGCTCGTAAATCATGTAATGGAGGAAGCTACGAAAATAAATGTAAGAAGAGTAATTTCCTTAACATATGAAACAGTATTTTTTCAAAAGTGTGGATTTGATTTTGTAAATAAAGAAACGTTGCCAGAGAAAGTATGGATTGATTGTAGACATTGCCCAAAGGTGGATTATTGTGATGAAGTGGCGATGGTGCGGTATGTTGGATGAAAAATTTATAGGGAAAAAGTTCCCACTATTATTTACATATATAGTGGGAATATATATTTCCATAAGAAATGGATAGGTTATTAAGAATTTGAATTCTTTTGTCTTACGGCAAAATTATAAAGTGGATCTTTAAGTTCATAGTTATACGTTAAACCGTCAACAATTCCTACAACTTTATCATTATCATAAAGATCGAGCATAAATTGTGCCATTTGTTTTGCAGTGTGGAATTTCGGTACAACATTATCGTATTGGAATTCATCAATATCAAATGAACGCTTTGCAAATTCTGTTTCAGTTGCCCCAGGTGCTAAAACCTTTGCTTGCAGTTTTGCGCCTTGTTCTTTCAGTTCGTGAGACAGCCCTTCTGTAAAGGCACTTACATAAAATTTTGTAGCGCAATACGTAACAGCATCAGCAACAATCGTGTATCCGCCGCCCGATGAAACGTTAATAAGCTGTGTTCCATCAACTATTGAATAATCTCGAACGAAAAGAGAAGAGAGTATTGTTAGTGCTTCTATATTTACATGTAACATCGTTTCGATTTTATTTAAATTTTGTTCAGCAATTGAGGCGAAATTACCAAAACCTGCGTTGTTAATCCATGTTTCAATTTGAAAAGATTGTAGGCTTTCATAAAGTTTATAAACATCTGCAGTAACAGATAAATCAGTTTTTCGAATGACAACATCCAATTCTGGATGCATTTCGTTAATTTTCAATTTTAATTCGTTTAATTCTTCTTGTCTTCGAGCTACAAGTACTAAATTTTTTCCGCGAGATGCAAATGCTAAAGCTGCTTCATAACCAATTCCGGAACTTGCGCCAGTAATAACCGTGTATTTCATATAAAATCCCCCTAAATTCAAATTCATTTATGGTTAGATTGTATTTGTTAGAGTATACTCTAAGTCAAACGTTTTTTATAAATTTGATACGGTTATAAAATATATGAGGGTAAGCATGTGAAGGGAGTTTTAGTATGTACACAATTAGCGAGGTAGCAAAATTATTAGGCGTGAGCACACATACACTACGTTATTATGAAAAGGAAAATATATTAATTGCAAATCGTGATACAAATGGAAATCGACTTTACGAAGAGTCACATATAAAGTGGTTGCAGTTTGTAATGAAATTAAAACAAACGCAAATGCCAATAGCGAAAATAAGAGAATACGCTAGATTATATACAGAAGGGGAGCATACAACAGAAGCTCGTTTACAGCTCCTAGAAGATCATAGGAAATCTATTCAGATTCAAAGAGAAAACTTAGAAGTTACAGAGAAGATGCTTGAGAATAAAATTCGTGCATACAAAAACTCATTGGAAAATAAATAGATGGTTGTTATGTGATGAAAAATGGATTTGATCTATAAGTATTTCATCATAGTGTATGGATAAATAAAAAAGAGCAGCTAGCAAAAGCTAACTGCTCCATTCAAGGGATCTCTCCAAGGGGGAGTGGAGAAAATATTATGTTACTAGCATTATTGACAGAGTATTAAAAAATATACAAATAGGATGAAAGAAATTTTAAATAAACTTTCGGCATTGACAATTTTTAAAATGTTCATGTACAATATATATATGAATGACATTCAGTCATTTTTGTGTGACAGGATGCAGTTAGCTTAGAAATGGAACAAATACAATGGTAAATGAGGATGATAGTTGTTTTTATATAGTATTGATGAAAGAGTATATTTTTTTAAAATAAAAATGACTGATAGTCAGTCATAAGAGGTGAGAGGTATGAAAAATAGAGCTTGGTTATATGTCATATTAACATGTATCTTTGAAATTTTTTGGGTGTTTGGTTTTAATACGGCTAATACTTGGTGGCATTGGATTATTATTTTAGGAGTTATCGCTGTTGATTTTCACTTCCTTTCTAAAGCGTGTGAACATCTTGCAACAGGAACTGTATATGCTATTTTCGCTGGAGCTGGTACGGTAGGTACTTTCTTAATGGATGTATTTCTTTTCGGTGGAAGTTTCAGCGCAGGCAAACTATTCTTCATTCTTATGGTAGTAGCCGGCGTTATCGGTTTAAAGTTAGCTGACAATAAAGAAGAAACTGTGGAAGGAGCTGCTTAAAAATGGGTTGGTTTTTCGTATTTTGTGCTGCAATTAGTGAAATAGTCGGTGTGATAGGACTTAAAATGTATAGTAAAGATAAGACATTAGCCAATGGTGCGATTTATATAGGTGGGTTTGCTACATCCTTCGCATTTTTGTATACTTCCTTCTTATTTTTACAAGTAAGTGTCGCGTATGCGGTTTGGATTGGTATCGGAACAGCAGGTGCAGTTTTGTTAAACATGTTCTTGTTTGGTGAGTCGAAAAGTAAAGCGCGTATCATTAGTGTGTTTCTTATTGTATGTGGAGTGACAGGATTAAAGGCACTTTCTTAAAGATATATTGTATTTTTATCTCCTAATTGTTCATTAGGAGATTTTATTATAAAAAATGATTTCCTCTTAGAGTTCACTATCATTGACAGTACAATCAATTATCTTATAAAATGAGTGACAGTCATTCAATATGCGTGTGAAAGGGTTTAGATGATGAATAAAAAAGAGAAAATTGTCTATGCAGCTATTGAAGTGTTTCAGGAAAAGGGCGTCGAAAAAACGAAGATTTCTGATATCGTGAAATTAGCTGGCATTGCGCAAGGAACTTTCTATTTATATTTTCCTTCTAAGTTATCTGTTATGCCTGCAATAGCAGAAGTGATGGTTGAAAAGATGATACTTGCAGTGAAAGAAAAAGTACAAAAAGATGTACCTTTTTCAAATAAAGTGGCACAAGTAATCGATGCGGTGTTTCACTTTATAGCTGAATATCGTGAAATACAAGCTTTAATGTATGCTGGTCTTGCATCTACAGAACATATAAAAGAGTGGGAAGCTGTGTATGAGCCTCTTTATATGTGGCTAAGTGAATTTTTAAATGAGGCAAAAGAAGCTGGTGAAATTCGTGATTCGGTTCACGCAGAACGAACAGCGAAGTTATTTATCGCTCTTGTTGAATCAGCAGCGGAACAAGTGTATTTATATGATCATAAAGATGATGAGCAAGTAGATTTGCAAAAGGCAGAAGTACTAGATTTTTTAACACATGCACTACATATAAAGAAATAGTGAGATGAACCTGTCTGAAAAGGTAGGTTCATTTTTGAGGAAAACTGAATGATAGTCATTCACCTGATGCGTATGTATGTGTGGAAGGATAGTGTGAAATTCTAACGAGTAGGGGGCATCTCTACTCATGACCAGCCCACAAATAGAAGGATAAAGAAAAAGCTTCTTGGGCATTATTTTTTGAGAGGAACTTACGGGAAGAGGTGTTAAAAAGTGAAGAAACCGATAAAAGAACAAAAGATGGTATTGGTCATTCTTTTGAGTAATATATTTATCGCTTTTCTAGGGATTGGATTAATCATTCCGGTTATGCCGTCCTTTATGAATGATATGCATTTAACAGGGAAGACGATGGGATATCTCGTTGCAGTGTTTGCAATGGCACAGCTCATTACTTCACCTATTACAGGCCGGTGGGTTGATCTTTACGGTAGAAAGAAAATGATCATCATTGGATTATTTATTTTTGGTGTTTCAGAACTTCTTTTTGGATTAGGAAAAGATGTATGGATGCTTTATGTAGCGAGGGTGTTAGGCGGAATTAGTGCTGCTTTTATTATGCCTGGTGTTACGGCGTATGTTGCGGATATTACATCTATTCAGGAACGTCCAAAGGCGATGGGATACTTATCTGCGGCTATTAGTACTGGATTCATTATAGGGCCTGGAATCGGCGGATTTATTGCAGAATACGGTATACGTGTGCCGTTTTTCGTTGCAGCAGTAATTGCCTTTATAGCATGTGTGATTTCGATCTTTATTTTAAAAGAACCGTTAACGAAAGAAGAACTTGCAGAGATTTCTTCTAATACGAAGGAATCAAGTTTTATTGGTGATTTAAAGAAATCATTACATCCAATGTATGCAATTGCATTTATTATCGTATTTGTACTCGCATTCGGATTATCAGCGTATGAAACAGTGTTTAGCTTGTTCTCTGATCATAAATTTGGCTTCTCGCCGAAAGATATCGCAGCAATTATTACAATTAGTTCAATCTTTGGGGTAGTTGTGCAAGTATTTATGTTTGGCAAATTGGTAGACATGTTCGGTGAGAAA
Source organism: Bacillus cereus group sp. MYBK15-3 (assembly GCF_051916765.1). Classification (NCBI taxonomy): domain Bacteria; kingdom Bacillati; phylum Bacillota; class Bacilli; order Caryophanales; family Bacillaceae; genus Bacillus; species Bacillus cereus group sp. MYBK15-3. The sequence continues at coordinate 361,212 of NZ_JBQAHG010000004.1, read as the reverse complement.
GTATTAATTCAAATATGTTTAATTGTAGGTGCAGTATTAGCATTCGTCTCAACTGTAGTCTTTAATTATTGGATTGTACTTCTCGTTACTTGCTTCATTTTCTTAGCATTTGATTTACTTCGTCCAGCTTTAACGACATTTTTATCAAAAGCAGCCGGAAAAGAGCAAGGATTCGTCGCTGGTATGAACTCGACTTATACGAGTTTAGGAAATATCGCAGGACCAGCGATGGGCGGAATATTATTTGATATGAATATTCATTATCCATATGCATTTTCAGGCGTTGTTTTAATAGTTGGTCTCGCTATTACATTTATGTGGAGAGAGAAACAGTTGGCTGAAAGTTTTGCGAAGTAATAAAACCCCTTACGACGTGAGGTAAAGTGATCCCCGACAACGGGACACATATCAAAACACCTAAACCATCTGTTCCCTAAATTCTTTAGGGGATAGGTGGTTTGGTTTTCATTGAATTTTCACATAATTTTAGTGATGAATGTATTCTAGCGCAATCTTTCGCACAGTTTGGATACTTTTGTTATCTTTTGTGAATCGAAAGCTTCACTTTTTAAATGGCGAAAGAAGCTTTCCATGACGGCATTATCATGGCAATTTCTTTTACGGGACATGCTGGTGATGATGCCGTTTTGTTTGGCATACGCTTGAAATTCCTTCGCAGTATAAATACTTCCTTGATATGAGTGAAGGATGATATTTTTTACTTTTCACCCTCTCATTGCTTGTTTCAATGTCTTCGTCGCTAATGTCAGTGTTTGTAATTCGTTGATGACATAACTAATAATTTCGCGATTAAGGGCATCCATGATTGTTGATAAATATAAGGTACGCTCTCCTAATAAGAGATACGTCACATCCGTAAACCTGGATGTATTGAATTGACACTCCAATCGATCAGGGGCTACCATTGGTTCCGCACCATTGATATATTTCTTTTTTTCGACGTCCTTTACTTTCTCTTCTAAATGGGATACCACCCGCATTTTAACGAAAGTATACGCTAAGCAAATTTTGACATAAAAAAAGCCGATTTTTCTACTCTAAGAAATTTTCGATTCTAATTCGTTATAGGTTAGTTGTTACTTTGTGTGCTTCATATTCTTTCACTATTTTATAAAAGTATTTTTCTTCAGTTTTAATAGTTTCATAAACTTAACTCCTGTTATTTCACTATTTTTCTACCTTGGATAAATTTCTTGTGTGAATATTTTACATATAAAATTATCTATTTACATTTTCTACCATAATTATACCTCTACAAACTAATATTGATTTCCCAATAATCTGTTTTAATATTTAAATCTTAAAAGTAATTAATCTTTTATAGGAAGATATTTTTAAGCACATTTATTTTGCTTAAAGGTATCTTTAAATAGCATAAGTGAACAAGGCTTGCTGGAAGTAATGAAATAAGAGCAATATTTAAAATAAGATTGCAAAATGCAGAGAGTTTAAAAATTTAATGAAAATTTTATATTTGCCCTACATTTTATTTAATTAATTTTCTCTATCTTATACATGTTGGAATTCATATAATACCTTTCTGTTAAAGAAGGAATTGTACTGAGCTACGCATTAGATAAAAAAGTGATAATGAAAGGTAAATGTATAATGAAAAAAATAAAAAAGTTAATTGTTCCAATTAGCTTTAGTTTATTGCTAATTGGATGTAGCGGTAAAGAATTGAATGGGAATTGGAGATCAGCGGATAATGACACTACTTGTCCGGTTTCTTACCAGTTTGATAAGAAAATCGAAGTTAATCCAGAAAATAAAAAAAAGAAAATTATATGGTTAATAGAGATGCATACTCAAAAAATAGCAAATGAATATAAAAATGCAGGGACATACACTTGGCTTGATAATGAATGGATAAATATTGATTATGGAAACAATTTTACTCAAAAACAAAAAATGGTACAAGATAAAGACAAATTAACAATTTATTTTCCATGGGTAGAAAAAGTATGTACGTATAAAAAAACAAAGTAGGATGCCTTCAAAATTATAGAAGAAACTATGGAGTGATAAAGGAACTTTAGATGTATGGCTAAAAAGCAATCTAGATATTATATATATTTGATATGTATGTAATGGAATACGAGCTGGTTTTGCTTGTTATCTAGTCAATGATACTTTATTCCAAACTTGGCTGTATGCGATAGGTTCTATTCATAATGGAGCTACATTTTCAATGAGGGAAAATATTAGAATGATGCTAGTAAGGTATTTAAAAATATGCTTTATTAGAGACATTCTGCACTTTCCTTCTGAAAATGATAAGATTTCAATGTAGAAACGTGGAATTTTATAGCCATTCAAAAAATACTAAAAGAATTTTTCTTTTTAAGGGAATGACAGGAATTCAAATTATTTTCAAAAAGAATGAATTACACATTAGTAATTTTGCAGATGAAATTAATAGAGTAATCAATTTTGTATTTGAATATAAGGAAGAAAAAGAAGAGGTAGGATAAAATGAAGCCGATTACAATTCTAATAGCTGATGATGACTTGAAGATTGCTGAATTAATTGAAATACATTTAAAAAAAGAAGGATACCAGGTTTTAAAAGCAACTGATGGAGAAGACGCAATTGAAATTATTCAATCGCAGGCAATTGATTTAGTGGTTTTAGACATCATGATGCCAAAAATGGATGGTTATGAGGTGACGCGTCAAATCCGTACCAAACAAAATATGCCAATTATTTTCTTAAGTGCGAAAACATCTGATTTTGATAAAGTGACGGGTCTTGTACTAGGTGCAGATGATTATATGACGAAACCTTTTACACCAATTGAATTAGTTGCACGTGTGAATGCTCAACTTCGCCGATTTCTTACGTTAAATCAACCGAAAGTAGAAGAAACATCTGTTTTAGAGGCTGGAGGCGTTGTTATTGATTTTGAGAAAAGAACGGTACATGTATACGGAGAACGAATTGATTTGACACCAAAAGAGTTTGATATTTTATATTTATTGGCAAGTCATCCGAAAAAAGTATATAGCCTTGAAAATATTTTTCAGCAGATATGGACAAATGATTATTATGATGATAACAATAATACAGTTACGGTGCATATTCGTACTTTACGAAAGAAACTTGGAGAAGATAAAAGGAAGAACAAGTTAATAAAAACGATATGGGGAGTAGGTTATACTTTCAATGGCTAAAATAATAAAAAGTTTTAGGTTTAAAATGATTGCCTTGTTTGCACTAAGTATGATGTTAGCAGCTTTCGGAACATATATAATTTATAAAACATTAGGGTTCTCTTTTAGAATGATGGTTAGTCATGAAGACTATGTAGCAAATAGAGTGGTTGGGGGAAGTATTTATTTCTCTTTCCTTTCCTTCACTTTGCTATCTATTTTATTCTTTTTCTTTTTAACGAAACCTTATTTAAAGTATTTTGATGAAATTTCTAATGGCATTCATCATCTCTCTAAAGGAGATTTCACACATAAAGTTTATATTTCATCAAATGATGAATTCAGCGATATTGCACGCGCAATTAATATTGCAAGTGAAAAATTAAAAGAGGCGGTTGAACGAGGAGACTTTGCAGAAAGTAGTAAAGATCAACTTGTTGTTAACTTAGCTCATGATTTAAGAACACCATTAACATCTGTCCTAGGTTATTTAGATTTAATTCTCAATGAGAAAAACTTAACTGCGGAACAAATTAAATATTATTCTACAATTGCATTCGCAAAATCACAACGACTTGAAAGTTTAATTGATGAGTTATTTGAAATTACACGAATGAACTATGGTGTACAACAAATAGATAAAAAAAACATTAATATAAGTGAATTGCTCGTGCAATTAGATTTGGAATTATATCCATTATTAGAGAAAAATCAATTAGAGGCTAGATTACATGTTGCACCAAATTTAACTATCAACGGTGACGGGAATTTGTTAGCACGAGTATTTGAAAATCTTCTAACAAATGCGGTTCGATATGGAAATAATGGGAAGTTTGTTGATATGAATGGATACATTGAAGATGGAGACGTTGTTGTACAGATTATTAATTATGGAGAAAGTATACCAGAAGAAGAGTTACCTTATCTTTTTGATATGTTTTATACAGGTGATAAAGCAAGAACAGTACAGAAAAATAGTACGGGTCTTGGATTGTTTATTGCTAAAAATATTGTTGAGAAACATAATGGGAAGATTTCTGCAGAAAGTAATGTAGTGAGAACAATTTTTGAAGTGAGATTACCAAAAGAAGAGAATTGAAAAATTTAATAAATATTTAATTATTACCCCACTTTTTATTTAATTAATTTCTTCTATCCTATTTATAGGTTAGGCCAAAGAGAAATTACTAATAAAAGGTGGGGCTTTTTATATTGCGAAAAGTATACGCCTAGATTTTTATCACAATTTGATTTTAAAAGAGATATGTTAATACTTTGAAATCTAATTTATATATAATTTCTAAAAATGTTAACTAATTATACAAACGGAAATAATGGTCTCCAAAAATAAAGTACAAGAAATAGTGAGGATAATATGAAGACAGTAAATAAGGTAGTCATTGTTGGTGTATTAACAGTTGGTATAGGAGCTGGGGCTTATATGAATTTTGCCGGAAGTTCTGAACCAGTTATGACCTATAAAACATCTGAAGTACTAGAAAAACAAATCGAAAATAAGCAAAAGTTTGCTGGTGAAGTGATTCCAAATGGAATGGAGATCATTTCATTTGATCCAACAAAAGGTACGAATGAACTAGCTGTTAAAAAAGGCGATGAAGTAAAGAAAGGACAGCTTCTGTTTAAATACAATGATCCAACTGTTAAACAAGGTGTAACAGAAGTGGAAATGCAAAAGAAAATTGCACAAAAAGAAGTAACATTACAACAAAAACAAATTGATGCAGCAAAACAAAAGCTACAAAAAGATAAAAATGCTGGTCTTCCTGCAGAAGCAGTAAAAGCGTCAGAGATTGAAATTCAACAATTAGAATCACAGCTTGAAATGAAGAAGTTTGAAGTAGAAAAAGCGGATGAAATGATTAAAGTAGCAAAAGAGAAAGTAAACACACTTTCTGTTATGAGTCCTGCTGACGGTGTAATTGATGATATTATTACAGCTTCTAATGAAAGAAACGGTATGAGCGGAATTACACTTCGCCATGCAGGTCCATTTAAAGTAGCAGGTCAAATGTCTGAATTTGAACTTGCTAATGTAAAAATTGGACAAGAAATAACAGTTTCATCAAAAACTGTAGCGGGTAAAACATGGACAGGAAAAGTAACAGAAATTGGTTCTACACCATTAAAAAGTATGGATGAAAACAAAACAGTTTCTAGTTATCCATTTACTGTGACGTTAGACAATAGTGAAGGCTTACAAAATGGTTTCCACGTATACGTAGAAACTAAATCAGGCGAAGCAAAGGGTACAGTCATTCCAAAGACCAGTATTTTAAAAAAAGGTGATAAAAACGTTGTCTTTGTTGTAAAAGACGGAAAAGCAAAAGAACAAGTTGTTACGGTTGAATTTGAAACAAGTAATGAAGCAAAAATTTCCGGAGTGAAAAAAGGAGAAAAAATTATCTCTAGACCTACTGTAAATCTAAAAGATGGTATGGAGGTTGCCACGCAATGATTAATTTACAAGGCATTACAAAATCTTTTCAAAATGGTGAAGAATCCATTCAAATATTGCACGGAATTGATGTAACGCTAAATCAGGGAGATTTCACTTCTATCATGGGGCCTTCTGGTTCTGGTAAATCAACATTAATGAATATTATTGGGTGTTTAGATAAGCCTACGACAGGTTCCTATGAATTAGCTGGACAAAATATTTCAAACATGTCTGAAACCGAGCTTGCGCATGTTCGTAATAAAGAGATTGGATTCGTATTTCAAAACTTCATGTTACTGCCACGACTTACAGCGTTGCAAAACATTGAATTACCACTTATTTATGCGGGAGTCGATAAAAAGGAAAGACAAGAGCGTTCATTAGCAGCCTTAACAAAAGTTGGTTTAGCTGATCGCGCTACCCACTTTCCAAATGAATTGTCAGGTGGACAAAAACAACGCGTTGCAGTTGCACGCGCAATTGTAAATAACCCGAAATTTATTTTGGCAGATGAACCAACAGGTGCACTAGATACGAAAACAAGTGAACAAATTGTAAATCTATTTTATGAATTAAACAAGCAAGGTTCAACGATTATTATGATTACTCACGATCGTGAAATCGGGGAAGCCGCAGCACGTCAAATCGTTATTCGTGACGGAAACATTGTTCAGGATTGGAGAGAATAAAATTGAATATACATGAAAATATACGTATGGCTATCTCTTCTATCTTTGCCCATAAAATGAGATCTATTTTAACGATGCTGGGAATTATTATTGGAATCAGTGCGATTATTACAATTCTCGCAACGGGGGATGGAAATACTGCAAAGATGCAAAAAGAGATTGAAGAGAGCCGCCATATGGATGAAATTAATATAGAGTATATCAACCCAGATTTTCCGCTGGAAATAGCGAAGATTACACCAGATATGGTAAAGCAATTAGAAGTAATACCAGGTGTAAAGGATGTGTACCCACATGTAAATATGGACGTAAAAGCATATGTAGGTTCAAAAGAAGCTTCTCTTAATTTAAATGTGGGAACAGGTAATTTTATGCAGGATCACAAACTACGAATGATACATGGGCGTGAGTTAACAGAGACTGAGCTGGAAAAACCAATTCCTGTTTTGATTATCAGTGAAGCTCTATTTAAAAAACTATATGATAAATGGGAAAATGATTTATATATAGATATAAAAGGAAAACCATATAATATTGTCGGGGTGTACAAATATGATAATATATGGCAATCAAATGTGTATGCAGGATATACCTCGGTTGACAATGCACCGTTGATCTCAGGTGTTGAGGAATATAATGCAGTGACCATTAAGTTATCTTCTTCTAGCGAGCGAGAAATTGTAGGGAAACAAGCTGTATCTGTATTAAATGGATTGAAACCACCAGAATTTGAGCATCTATTTACAGTAGAGGATGAGACAAAAAACGATTTGGTCGTAGAAGAATCATTAGATACGATGAAAATGGTATTCACTGGTGTTGCTGGAATCTCTTTAATCGTAGGTGGTATTGGTGTGATGAATATCATGCTTGTATCTGTTACAGAGCGTACACGTGAAATAGGTGTTCGAAAAGCACTTGGTGCAACGAGAAGGGAAATATTAATGCAATTTCTTATTGAAGCTTGTATTTTAACAGCATTAGGTGGAGTAATTGGTTTTGTGTTAGGTATTTTCTTTGCTTGGGTATCGGCAATCGTAGGTGGATGGCCACTTGTTATTTCAGTAAATCTAGGTCTACTATCTGTTGGAATATCTATATTGATTGGCATTGTCTCTGGTATACTTCCAGCAAATAAAGCAGCTAAACTAGACCCAATTGATTGTCTACGATATGAATAATAGTTGTAGGTGAAAGATAAGATATTCTAGAAAAGAGTAAATACCCATATGGGTATTTACTCTTTTTGGAAATAAGGATTTTCATGGTATAAGCAAAAATCTAAACAATCTTAACTCTAATTTTATATAGATTTCTTGGCTGTAAATACTAAGAGGAGAGAGGAATATAAAATGAAAACAGTGCTAGAAGCAAAAAATATTAAAAAAGTATATGACACAGGTGGAAATACATTTGAAGCGTTAAAAGGGATTAACTTACAAGTACAAGAAGGAGAATTTGTTGGGATTATGGGCCCTTCTGGTTCAGGTAAGACAACTCTATTAAATGTTCTTTCAACAATTGATCATGTGACGAGTGGTGAGATTTTAATAGATGGAAAAGATATTGTAAAAATGAGTGATGATACGTTGGCATTATTTCGGCGCAATCATTTAGGTTTTATTTTTCAAGATTATAACTTATTAGATACGTTAACGGTCAAAGAAAATATCGCATTGCCTCTCGCTTTATCAAAGGTGAAGGTTAGTGAAATTGATCGGCTTGTTCTTGAAATCTCTAAGAAGTTTGGCATGGATCATATCTTAAGTCAATACCCATATCAAGTATCTGGGGGACAGAAACAACGCTGCGCAGCATCACGTGCCATGGTTACGAATCCGAGTATGATTTTTGGGGATGAGCCAACTGGGGCGCTTGACTCTAAATCAGCAACGGATTTATTAGAAAGTATGAAGTCATTAAATGAATATGATAACTCAACCATATTAATGGTAACGCATGATGCGTTTGCGGCAAGTTATTGTAAACGAGTGATTATGATTAAAGATGGTGAATTATATAAAGAATTACACCGTGGAGAATTAACACGTAAGCAATTCTTCCAACAAGTCATTGATGTAATGTCTTCCATTTCTGAAGATAAGGCTGATGATCTTATCTAATATGGCCATTTATAACATAATGTGTGATTAAAACAATGTATATTTTGTAGAAATAGTTTTTAGGAGGTTAAAATAAATGACTTTAATTGAAATCGTTCAACGAAATATAAGGCGAAATTTTAAGGAGTATATACTTTATTTTGTATCTTTAGCTTCGAGTATGCTGATTTATTTTATATTTGCGTCACTTCGATATAGTACGCAAATAAAAAAAGAAATGCTTAATAATGTAATGATTAATAGTGTTCTTCAGTCTTCAAAAGTGATACTCATTATTTTTATAGCCATATTTATTATTTACTCTACTAATTTTTTTATAAGAAAACGTAAAAAAGAGATAGGGTTATATTCTTTACTAGGTATTACTAAAAAACAAATTGGTACGATGTTATTTTGTGAAACATTAATAATGGGGGGCGTAGCTTTAATAGTTGGGATATTGATTGGCAGTATAAGTTTTAAGTTATTTTTAGAACTTCTAATGAGTTTGATGAAATTAAATGTGCCAATTACGTTCGAGTTATCTATAAAGGCCATAATAGACATAATTATTGTTTTTTTATCGATTCTATTATATACAGCTTGGAAAAACTCGCGCTTAATTTATCAATTTCCATTAATTGAAATGTTCCAAGCGAATCATAAAGGAGAGAGTATGCCAAAAGGATCTAAATATTTGGCATATATAGGTCTTATTTTAATTGGCTTTGGTTATGTTTTAGCATTCTTTTTTCGCGAAGTTGTAAAATTTGTGCAGAACCCTGAGGACCCTATGCGTCCGCTAATGGATCCTAAAATAATCCCGTTATGTATTTTGATTGCGATTGTTCTTGCAACCTACTGTCTATTCACGTCTTATACAGTTATTGTATTAAAGAAAATTAAAAGTAAGAGCAATATCTATTTTAACGGTATGAATATACTAAATATTTCACAGTTGTTATATCGAGTAAAAGGAAATGCCAAATTACTTGCGACTATTGCTATCTTAAGTGCCACAGCTTTAACGGCTGTTAGTACAGTTGTATCAGGATATTATGTAGGGCAATCTGAAACAAATGAAGATTTTATGCAACTGTATGGAGTTACATTATTTATTGGAAGCTTTTTAGGAATTATATTTGTACTAGCAACTGGTTCTATTATTTATTATAAACAACTATCTGAAGCACATGCTAATCAGAAATACTATGAGGTTCTTCGTAAGATAGGTGTTACGAAAAAAGAAGTAAGAAAGTCAATTTCTAACCAAGTTAGCTTTAGTTTTATTTCACCTATAATAGTCGGACTTACTCATAGCTTATTTGCTTTACCAATAATAAACAACATGCCTATATACAGTATTATGATTCCTATTTCCATTAGTTCTATTGCATATTGCATAATCTATTTTGGATATTATATATTAACTGTTAATTCGTATTTTAGAATTGTGTATAAATAATAAATTCTTTTGATATTGCGTAATAAAATTAGGAAATACAACCTATCAAGTTCTAAAGAATAATGAAATGAACAAAAGCCGATACCCTTAACGTGTAGGGAATCGGTTTTTTCTATATGGGGTACCGCCACATCGCTATCAAGCTAAGAAAACAAAATTCCTCCTAAAATGAAAAAATAAGCTATTCTTTCTGTAGAATCGTAGGAAAGGATGGCGTTTTTTAATTTTTATAGATACTTTGTGGTAACCTCAAGTAGGAGGATTTAGCACATTCAAATAATAATATCTTTTGTCTAGAAAGGAGAATGTTTTTTGAAATATAAATTAAGAAAAAAATTAAGCGTGTTTTTTATAGGATTACTAGTACTAGTACTAGTACTAGTACTAATCGCTTCTATTTTCGTTTATTATAAGTTTTTAACACCTTCAGCAGATATTCAACAATACAAGGCATATTATGCTCCAAAAACAACACAAAAAGTATTGAATCACGGTGAGGTAAAGGTCACATTCTTAGGAACATCATCTTTACTATTTGATGATGGAAATACGCAAGTAATGATTGATGGTTTTATTTCTAGGCCATCCTTACCAAAAATATTGTTCAGCAATATAAAAACAGATGAAGATACTGTGGATAAAATTTTTAATCAAATAGGGGCTGATAATAATAAACTTAAGGGATTATTTATTGTACATACACATTATGATCATGCGTTTGATTTAGCTTATATAGCTAAACGAACTGGAACACATGTATATGGTTCAGAGTCAGCAATTAACATAGGTATTGGTGGTGATATAAATAAGAACCAGATGTCTGTATATGAAGTAAATAGGGCTATGAAGTTTGGTGATTTTACTGTTACTGTCCTTCCATCGAAACATTCACCAACCTTTGATGAAGGAGAAAAAATAAAAAAGCCACTTAAACAACCAGCTAAAGCACTAGACTATCATGAAGACTCTTCATATGATTACTTGATTACGTATAATAATAAAACTTTCCTTGTTAAACCAAGTGCTAACTATATAGAAGGTGTATTAGATGATATTCGAGCTGATGTCCTGTTTTTAGGAATAGGGGGATTAGGAAAGCAGGAAAGTGCTTTCCTAAATATGTATTACGAGCAAACTGTACGAAAAGTACAACCGAAGCTTGTTATTCCAATACATTGGGACGATTTCACCAAACCATTGACAGATACTCTTGAAGCAATGCCTAAATATGCGGACAATACTAAAAATGGATTAGATTTTATAATTCAAAGGACAAAAGCAGATAAAATTGATCTTCAAATACTACAAGGTGTTAGAAGTATTTACTTCTAAAAAAGGATCCACCACACCTCTATCAAGTTAAGAAACATAAAAAACGATAATAATGAAATTCCGTGCTAAAAAAGCTACAAAATTTTCGTTTAGGGGCAATCTGTTCTGTTAGCTTGATGGCGATGTGTCTGTACCCCTATATCATCTTTCAGATCTTCCGTTCGTTGTAATGAGCGATAAAATATGGAACGGGGTAATTCTAATACGTTACGCAATTCTTTTACTGTTATTTTTGTTTGTACATTTTTCCATAAAGTAACTACAGTTTCTGATTTCAGCCCCTTTCGATTTCCAGATACTTTCCCCATACAAGTAATTTTGTTTTAGGTGTTTATTTTCTATACGTAGCTATTCTAATTCACTGAGCTCTTTTGGTCTTTTTCCATAAGAATATTGTTTTCCTACAGGTTGTGGAAACCGATACGTTTGATCTGTACGATACCATTTCATTTCATCTATGTCTTAATTTGGGAAACATTTTTAATTCCGAGTTTCTCCATAATGGTCCGATTGGAATACCCATCCTTTTTCATTTCAATCACTTTCCACTTTACTTCTTCTGGGTAATGAACTCTTATTTTTTTCATGTACCACTATTCGGGTTCACTTCACTTTAACGGTAAGGCTTTTTTGTTTTATAAGCTTAATCCAAACCGTTTTAATTCAATAAAAATCCCCTCTAATTGCTTTCCTTTATCCGTTAATGTGTACTCTACACGAGGCGGAACTTCTGGATATACTTTTCTCGTTATAATGCCTTGAGACTCTAATTCTTTTAGTCGAAGTGATAATGTTTTTGGACTAATACCATCCATTGATTTTTGTAAATCACTAAAGCGTAATGTTCCTTCGATAAGAAGATCACGAATGATTAAAAATGTCCATTTTGTACTAATTACATCAAGTGTTTTAGCGATAGGACAAGGTATGCCCGGTAAACCTTTCGTTAATTCAACTGGATCTATATTGCTCATGGAACTAGCCTCCATAAAATTTTTTTAGATGAATTTGCTTTATAGTATCACAAAACTATACTTTTGGTAACTATATGAAAAAAATATCACTACTTCCATAAAGGAAGTTAGTGCATATACAATAGCAATACGAAACAAAAAGGATTTATATAAGGAGGTGGTGATTTCCATGGGGATAAAAAAGTTACTTGGATTTCTTAGTTTGTTTGTTATTTGTATTGTGCTTGTAGCATGTGGTGTGGAACAAAAAACTGAAGTTCAGTTATTAAAAGAAATGCCAAAGCCAAAAGCAATGACAATTGATCCCTCACTAAGTAAAAAAGAAGCGACAGAAATGGTTCATGCGGCGCAGCGTTTTTATGCATTTTGGGATACAGGTAAGGAGGAACTTATTCCGCAGACTGTTACTAAAGATTTCTTCGATAATACATTGCCGAAAGGGCGACCACAAGGCATTGAAGGATTAAAGTTTGCAGCGCAAAATTTTCGTAAAGTTGTGCCTGATATACATTGCGAGATTGAAGACTTATTGGTTGTTGGTGATAAAGTAACAGCCCGTCTTTCTTTTACAGGAACGCATAATGGTAAGAAAATTAATTTTTTTGCAATTGATATTTTACATGTGAAAGACGGAAAGATAACGGAAGATTGGCATTTAGAAGATAATCTTACACTACAGCAGCAACTCGGCTTAATAGCTGAAGAGTAGATCATATAGGGGAGAGAAAAACGATGAAAAATATATTTATTATAAATGGACATGAAAAATACGGTACAAAGGAAGGACGATTAAATAAAACGTTAGTAGATTATATGGTTACTGTATTAGGCGAGAATCATCATGTGAAAACAACAACGATTCAAGATGGTTACAATATTAAAGAAGAACAAGATAAATTTTTATGGGCCGATGTTGTTATTTATCAAACACCAATTTACTGGTTTAGTGTTCCAGGCTTATTTAAAACGTATATGGATGAAGTATATGAATACGGTTTGTTCTTTAAAGGTGCAGATGAATATGGAACAGGTGGTTTATTAAAAGAGAAAGAGTATATGTTCTCTACAACTTGGAATGCACCTGAAAAAGCATTTGGAGATAAGACGAAGTTCTTTGAAGGAGAAAGTTTAGAATCAGCGCTTAGTCATTTACACCGCGTGCAAAAGTTTCTCAGTATGAGTCCGTTAAAGAGTTTTGCTTGTTATGATGTGGTGAAGAATCCGGATATAGAGAAGTATTTATTGAACTTGAAAGATCACTTAGATGGAGTAATTAAATAATAGTATGTGAAGAAGGTACTGCTAAGGATGTAGTACCTTCTCCTTTTATAATGACTCACATTTTAAGACATGGATGGCTGTATCCATAACTTCGCAAAATTTGCCCAACCGAATGAATCAATTGTTACGTTTTTTAAAGAAGAAGGGTATGTTTTTCTTTTTAGAACGTGATAGTTAAATAAAATGATGTGTTCTGCTTGTAAAAACTCTTCAATCTCATACATGAGTTCATAGCGCTTTTCTTTATTTTCTTCTAGTAAAAATGTATCTAGTAAACAGTTAATTTGTTTTTCGTAGTGCGGGTCCATGAACCGATTTACGAAGCAACTTTTATTTTTAAATACATTTAAGAATGCAATTTCATGATTGGCAGCAAATACTTCTCCCATGAAAATAATATCAGCATGTTTATCAATAGAGCGATTCATATAATCTGAAACGGGAAATGGGTGAAGCTCTACTTGTATACCTAAACTTTCACATCGTTCTTTTAAGAAATATGCATCATTTGCACTATCTTTAAATGCGAAGAAGTAAATATGTATCGTTTCTCCATTATATGTACTCTTTTTCAAATACTCTTTTGCCTTTTCTAAAGAGTAGGATCTTCTTGTTGCAAGGCGGCTTCTATCAGGGAAAAAGCTTGATGCAGCAATTGTCCGTCTACCCTCTATGTTACGAAGTATCATTTCAACATCATATAGTTCTCTCCAAGCTTTTCGAAAGTAAATGTCGTGATGAGGACCAGGTTTTGTAAAGTTGAAGCTAGCATAAATACAACCTATTTCTTCTATTTGTATATCATGCCTTTCATTTTCCTCTTCGTTTGGTAGTTCATAATCAGCATCTATTTGCACATGGTCAGGAATCCCCCAAAATTCAATACGGTCTAATAACGCGCGCTCTTTAAAATAATGGGTGAACGCTTCGAGTACGATATTATCTTCAGAGTAATGAGCAAGTTTGAAAGGTCCAGTACCTATATAATGATGATTTTGAATACTCGTATCACGCGGTAAAATTGCGAGCTGCATTGAACTTACATAGTGTAAGAAAAATAAATTTGGTTTTGCTAAATGGAATCGAATTTGCAGTGGTGATGGTGTTTCAATTTCAACAATTTCTTCTGTTAACCATTCGAAAGGGGATTGAACTTGCTTTAGTCTTTCAAATGAAAACTGTACATCTTTAGAAGTTAAAATTGATTCATTGTGAAAATATATATCTTTTCGTAAATAAAAGGTCCACGTAAGTCCATCTTCACTTAATTCCCATGTATGCGCAATGTGAGGCTCCATTTTTTCAGTAACATCGTTATAGACAACTAACGTATCAAAAATTTGACTCGTAAGATGACTCTCTGTAGTTACAGCCACAAAAGCCGGATCTAATGGGAATATCTTTCTCGATATAGGAATCTTTAATACGTCGTACATATCATTTGAAGGTTCGTATCCAAAATGATGATGTAGTTTATTTTCTATCTTTTTTTGAAGTGCAAGGGGTAGGGGTTCTTTTAAAAGAAGAAAGATATCTTTTAATTTTTCTTGTGCTAACAGTTCATCTGTATAGGACTCAATCGCTTCTACGAAATTATGTATAAATAGAATTTCCGTTTTATTTCCACGGCCTCGCCCTGGAGTCCAGCTAATTAATTGCTCCTCGCTCATTTTCTTTAATAAAATCTTTACGTTTTTCGTACTGCAATATAAAACATCCGCTAATTCTTGTAAGCTATTTCGCATATGTTGTTGATCTTGTGCATGTAGTCTTAGTCTAATGTAATAGTCCATAATTTTCATATATACACTTCCTTCTATCATAAAAGGGGAAACTCTTTAGAATATTCTAACCTTTTTCTTCCTTTTTTTCAAAGTAAAATAAGTAAGCATAAGGAGGGGAAACAATGGGATTTTGGAGTATGCATCGAAATATAAAAATTAGAATTATAACATCGTTTTTAACACGTACTGTGTCCACGATGATTTTTCCATTTATGGCGATTTATTTTTCCGTAAAGTTAGGTAGCGCGATTGCTGGTGCGTTACTACTTATTAATGTCATAGCTTCATTAGTAATTGGTTTATACGGTGGATATGTTGGAGACCGGCTTGGGCGTAAAAAGGTTATGATTATCGGTCAAAGTATACAAGTCATTTCCATTGCTTGTATGGGAGTTGCGAATTCGGATTACGTTGACTCACCGTGGTTAACATTTATCTTTATGCTAGTGAATAGTTTAGGATCGGGACTTATGAATCCTGCGACAGAAGCGATGTTAATTGATGTGAGTACATCTGAAAATCGAAAAGTGATGTACAGCATTAATTACTGGGCTATTAATTTATCGATTGCGATTGGAGCGATATTTGGAGGATTACTATTTGAAAACTATAGACTACAATTGTTTATCGTATTAACGCTTGTTGCCATTATGACTTTATATGTGATGGCTGTGTATATGGAAGAAGTGTATGTAGCACGAAAAACGATGGAGAAGAAAAATGTATTAAAAGATATGGCAGATAGTTATAAAGTCGTGATGAAAGATAAAGCATTTTTAATTTTTTGTGCAGCGAGTATATGTACATTATCGTTAGAGTTTCAAATTAATAATTATTTAGGGGTACGTTTGCAGAAGGAATTTGAAACGGTGCACTTTTTATTCGGGAATGGTTTTACGTTTGATTTAACAGGTATTCGCATGCTGAGCTGGATTTCTGCAGAGAATACAATTTTAGTTGTGTTATGTTCAGCACTTCTTATTAAAATGCTGAAAAGCTTCAACGATTTGAAAATCTTATATGTAGGCTTATTTATTTACACGATTGGATTTACAATACTCGGAACGAGCAATAGCTTATGGATTTTATTAATTGCAGGGCTTTTCCAAACAGTAGGCGAGATGATGTATGTGCCAGTGCGTCAATCTATTATGGCAGATATGGTGCCAAATGAGGCAAGAGGTTCTTATATGGCGATTAACGGAATGGTCTTTCAAGTGGCAAAAATGAACGGGGCATTAGGTGTTATGCTAGGTTCATTTATTGCATCTTGGGGTATGAGTGCTCTGTACTTTATCGTTGGTATGAGCAGTATTTTACTATTTATGAAGGCGATAGGGAGAGAGAAGTATGAGGGGGAGGTTTCTCAGATTGGATAAAACGATATGAAAAGCGATGCTAGAAATCGCTTTTCATATGGCTTTTAAAACGGATCAACTTCAGCTAAATCAGGATTGCTATTTGGGTTTGTTAATAAGACTTTCAGCTCACCTACTTCAGAGAGCGCAACGAGGATATAACCACTAATAAGGACGACGAGTCCGATGACCCTTAATGTTTGCAGCGTAATATCACTGCTATTGTTTTCGGAGTTGTCTTGGGGCGTTGAAGGTGGATTGTTATTCATAAATAGGGCTCCCATCTTTTGTATTTATATATGTGCGAAATCATTATTTAACTTATGGATAGGAATTATATAGTCATTTTCACTATATGAGAAATGCCTATGAAAAGTGATAAGGAATTTTTGGGCGAGAAAAGGGGGGAATCCAAAAGATTATTAAAACTGAACTTTTGGATTCCCCTCTTTTTATTTATCTTGCTATTTGTGGTGGTCGGATTTCCTGTAAACGACCAGTTGGTGAGGGCTAATGAATCAGTGGGGGGGATGAATAAAACCCCGCTGATTCATTATTTTCATGTAAATAAAAGGAGGTTAGTTAACCAAAGTAGTTATCCTAATATACGCAACGATTCTTCAATAAACGCTGGGATGTCCTCTGGCTGTCTACTTGTTACTAGCTGATTTTGACATACGACAACCTCTTTGTCATGAAAGTTCCCGCCGGCATTTTTTAAATCGACTTCAATAGATTTATATCCAGTTACATCGCGTCCTTCAAGTGTTTGTGCAGTGATGAGTAGCTGAGGTCCGTGACAAATAGCGAAAACAGGTTTTTCCGCATCCATAAATGCTTTACTAAAGCGAACAAAACGTTCATCGGCACGAAGTATATCTGGAGAAAATCCACCCGGTATGAAGAGGGCATCAAAGTTCTCTGGAGAAACATCATCAATACTTTTATCAATCACGACTTCACTTTTTCCTTGCTTACCGTGTACCGTTTTCCCTTTTTCCATTTCAATAGTTGTGAATTCATATCCCTTTTGTTTAAAAGCTTCTACTGGCTCTGTGTATTCTGTATCCTCGAAATAATCCGTTATTAAAATAGCAATTTTTTTACTCATTCTAATCCGCTCCTTATATTATATTATCGGCTCCAGAATCTTCCTTGGGCAATGCCTTCTATAAATGATTCAATTGAAGTATTTGTTAAGTTGTAAACTCCTGCTCCATCCAGTTTAATCTTACTATGGTCCAAAGCATGAGGATTACTAAGGACATGAGCTATCGGTTTAAAATGTTTAAAAGTAGTTTCTGCAAATTCTAAAACAGGGGGTTGAATGACAGACTCACTACTAAACACTAATACTGCATCAAAAAGGGAGGAGTCTGTTGTTGTATAAGTGTCAGTTACTTTAATGGAATCATTGAACTGATAAATTTTATTATCTATGATACTATAGTTAATTCGGTGTTGTACAAAAGCTTGAATCCATTCGGACAGAAGTGAGACGCTTGGGTCACCATTTAATAGAATTGCAACATTTTTGGAATCAGATTTAAAAATAGTATTGGACATACTTAGTGCAGGTGATTTTGCATCTGAATTTACTTCGTGATTTTCCTTAGGTAAAGGAGCTCCAATAATGTTAGCGACTTCTTGTGCTAATTGACGATCGACGTGGTTTAAGAGAGCAATTACATTTGCCTTCACCATGTCTGATTTACACTTCCCAACTTCAAAGCAAAAAGCTTCTTTTATGTGCTGCTTTTCAATAGGGCTCATACTATTGTAGAAAAGTTTAGCCTGAGAATAAAAGTTAAGAAAGCTTTTACTGCGACCTCTAATTTTATGCCCATCAATCTTTTCTTGATAATGTTCATATCCTCCTTGTTCGGCTTGGACGGTTGCAGGTTGATTGTTATTTAATCCATTAGGATGATAGCTTGTTTGACCGCGATGAATCTGCATTTGATGCATACCATCACGTTGATTATTATGAAAAGGACATACAGGCTGATTAATAGGAATTTGATGGAAATTAGGGCCCCCTAAACGAGATAATTGTGTATCTGTATAGGAGAATAATCTTCCTTGCAGAAGAGGGTCATTTGAAAAATCAATACCTGGTACGACATGACCAGGGTGAAAAGCTACCTGCTCTGTTTCAGCAAAGAAGTTATCAACATTTTTGTTCAGTGTCATTTTACCAACTAATTTTACGGGAACTTCTTCTTCTGGCCATAATTTCGTTGGATCTAAAATATCAAAATCAAATTTATGTTCATCTTCTTCTGGAATTAGCTGTAATCCAAGCTCCCATTCAGGATAATCCCCTTTTTCAATTGCTTCGTATAAATCTTGACGATGAAAATCAGGATTTTTCCCGGCAATCTTTTGAGCTTCATCCCATACTAATGAATGAACCCCGAGGGTAGGTTTCCAGTGAAACTTTACGAAATGGGCTTTTCCTTCTGCGTTAATGAGTCGAAATGTGTGAACTCCAAAACCTTCCATCATTCGTAAACTACGCGGAATAGCTCGGTCGCTCATTTGCCACATGACCATATGAGTGGACTCAGGATTATGCGCAACAAAGTCCCAAAAGGTATCATGAGCGCTAGCTCCTTGAGGAATATCATTATGTGGTTCTGGTTTAACTGCATGGACAAAATCAGGAAATTTAATAGCATCTTGGATAAAGAATACTGGCATATTATTACCCACTAAATCATAGTTTCCTTTATCTGTATAAAATTTTGTGGCGAATCCGCGTACATCTCTTACTGTGTCGTTGGATCCTTTAGAACCTTGAACGGTTGAGAACCGTACAAATACAGGTGTTTTCTTTGAAGGATTAGTAAGAAAATCTGCTTTCGTATATGTTTCTAAAGATTCATAAAGCTGAAAATAACCATGAGCGCCAACCCCGCGTGCATGAACAATCCTTTCGGGAATTCGTTCGTGATCAAAATGGGTCATTTTCTCACGAAAGTGAAAATCCTCCATTAAGGTTGGGCCTCTTAAGCCCATCTTTAAAGAAAATTCATCTTCAGCTATTTTTACCCCTTGATTTGTTGTTAAAGCATGTTTGCATTGATTGTCAGTAACGTGATGCTTCAATTGTTCCGTTTTTTTATTCACAATATAGGCCCCTCCTTTACTCTGTTAATTAATAGATACCCTTTTTATTAGGTCGTAAACATGTATTATCGTTTTTGTATGTAAAATCATAAAATATCGGTTGTTTCAGTGATTCTTGTTTGAGGAAGCAAAATAAAAAAGCCAAGGAGAAAATTTATTTTCTCCTTGGCTTTTAAGATAATTCTTTTCGTTAAAATGCGGAAATTCTTTGCTTCGTTTTTGGTACAATAATAAATTTGATCCAGAGTAACCCGACAATCATAATGATAAGGCTATGTAAAAATTGACCTGTAGCAATGAGTATAACACTCGAAAATACAATGAGTTGAATACTTAGCAATATAAAGATTAAGCTAAGAAATTGTTTCATTCTTTCTTCAGTATGGATTGGATATAATGCTGCAATAATATTTCCCGAAAAATATTTCCATAGTGAACGAAGCTGCATAGAGATCATATATAGAACGATGTAAGTGATAGCACCTTTTACGTATATATTTGGTATGAAATATAAGGCGAAAGCACCGATCAATCCTAAGCGAATATATATACCGAAATAATCATTTCCACGTAAAAATGCTAGTGTATGTAAGTAGAAGAAAGTTGCTCGTTTTTTATGTAATAAAGGTTCAATCCAATTTGTAAGCCATTTTCTTTTATTTACTTGTTTATTCAGTTGCGGAACATCGGTGAAAATGCTAGCAAATTGATAAAAACGAACGTTCATTTTTTCTTCTTGCTCGATTATGTAATCCCACGGTATTCGTTTTGTAGGCTGTTTTTTCGTATATAGAAGTAGGAAAGCAAGTAGTAAGAGTAGTCCGCCCAATATGAGAACATTTGCGGAATAAAACAGCATGTAAATGATTAGGGCGTTACAAGTAATACGAATGATCAGCCATATATTTTTTTCGTGACTATCACGCCACATCCAATGTATGTACATGTTCCAGGCTTTCGTAATCATTAACACGATAAAGATTGTACATAAAAAAGGTACAGTTAATTGTAATGATTGCATAGCAAGTGGAACGAGAATAAGGAACGTAAATAACAATGGGAAAAGCTGCATGATGTAATTGTATAGAAGAGATTTTTTGAAATAGGATGTTAGTTTCTCTTCTAATGCAAGCAAATAGACAGCATCAGGTTTTTGAATAAATGTACGGATAGGGCATCTCGTTATAATGAACGTAAGTACAATCGTTATAATTATTAAAGATATTCCTTTAGAAGGAGATGCTTTTAGAAACTGAGCATAATAATATGCACCAACGCATGAAATAAAGATAAAGCTATATAGTAAACCGTTAATCATACGTGCAAAGTATGTAATGATATTTTGAATATGTTGTTGGAAGCGACTGCTCCATAGCGATTCGATTGACATGTTTTTCACCTCTTTGTTCTATTATATATGTTTTACAAAAGAAAAAACGAGCAAATTGCGTTATGCAACTTGCCCGTTTTTCTTTTCGTTATTTTTTTTCTGATCACGATTCATTAATGGATAGAAAGCAAATCCAATTACGAATAAACCAATTCCGAGAAGGAACGTTTTTATATCGGATGCGCCAGTTTTAATAACCCATAGTGCGTAGCAAAGTGCGATAACTGCGACTATGCCATCTGTAATTCTTGCCCGCATTTCATTTTTATATGTTTCACCAGTTGCGACTAGTTTTAACTGGAAGATTGGTGAAACGAGATATGGAATGAGGTAGGCCAGTGTTGATACGGTAATAACGAATGTATAAGCTTCCGCAATGGTTCCTGATAATGTTGAGAATAGGAATACTTGCGACATAATGTTTGTTAATCGTAATGAGTAAATTGGACTTCCTTTTTTATTTGTTTTCGTGAAGAAGGAAGGGAAGAAACCTTCTTTTGCTGCTTGATAAGGTACTTCTGAGCTTAATAAAATCCAGCCTAAGATAGAACCGAACAGGGAAGTAAGAGCAAGTAATGCCATCAGTTTCCCGCCGCCGTGACCCATTGCAGCATTTAGTGCATCTGCTAATGGACGTTCAGAAGCTTGTAATTTATCAACGTGAAGTACACCCATTGTTAAAATTGTAATTCCTAAGTAAATCGCAACTGTAATAAGTAATCCCGCAACTGTTGCACGTTTTACCGTTTTTGGAGAAACAGCACGGTTTGATAAAAGAACGGCTGATTCAATTCCGATAAACGCCCAAAGCGTTGTAAGAGCAGCTAAATTTACTTGTGAAAGAAGACCATGTGATGCACCTGATTTATCAATCATCGGTGTGTACCATTGTCCAAACTTAGAAGCTTCGAATGCAAATAACGTAACGACGATGAATAAAAGGAATCCAGTTACTTTCGTTGTTGTTGCTAAGAAGTTTAGTTTTCCAGCTCCGCTTACACCGTTTGTTAATATAATATGAGTTCCCCAAAGTAAGATGGAACAAATCGTAAATGTAATTAGTTTTCCGACTTCTACGTTAAACGAGCCGATTGAAAATAGTAGTCGCGTATCTTTCATAATTGGGAAGAAGAGTGATAAATATCCCGCAAATGATGTAATGATGGCAACGTTACTTGCCCAGTTTGCAACCCAATATCCCCATACCATACTGAAGCCAGCCATTTTTTTCTTTTTTGGTGTTGAGAATAAAGCATATGCATGACTTTGTGGCCCTGTCGTTAAATCAGGACGACGAATTGCTAAATTACCGAAAACAAGAGCTAGCATTAAAACACCAAACCCTGTGGTTAACCAAGCTAAAGTGACACCGAGTGGGCTTGCTGTTTGTGCCAACGTACTTGGTACCATGAAAATACCAGCGCCAACCATGTTACCGACAACGAAAGCTGTTAGTACCCAAAAGCCCCATTTTTTTTGTTGCATAGAAAAATACCTCCAAAGTTAGTATAACCAAGTCAAGCGAGGAGATATGTATGTCTTCCTGAATCAGGAAGAGAAGTCCCAAACAAAACAAAAAAAGCACGTAATTTGCCGCTACATGCTTTCTATCTTATAAGAAACCCACGACATACCTCTCGATAGCTCTCCACAAACGAAACGTTTGTGACAGTTCTGCACTTATTAAATGCAGACCCAGCAAGCGTGCATGGTGGACACGACTTACTTCGGCAACCATTCCTTTCTCATTCCTTCATCAATGCCACTACATCTCCTGAAATGATACTCTTAATGATTGCAACCTCTACCTCACCGAGATACGAATGAGGATTTAAATATTAAATTAACGTCTTTAAGAGTAACAAATGAATTTTTATACGTCAATGGATATAGTAATAATCAGATTATAGAGAACAGTTTGTGATTAAAAGTAAGAGGGATTGTTATGTGATATTTGAATTTTCGTAATATAATACATGTTATTAGCGCTAGATGATTGAAAAGGGGATGAAGTATATGTCTGTATGTCATAAACATTCAGTAATAGGTGTGCTAGATTCGGGTGTTGGGGGATTAACAGTTGCGAGCGAAATTATAAGACAATTGCCTAAAGAAAGCATTTATTATATTGGTGATAATAAGCGTTGTCCGTATGGGCCAAGAAGTGTAGAGGAGGTGCAATCTTTCGTATTTGAAATGGTTGAGTTCCTCAAACAGTTTCCATTAAAAGCGCTAGTCGTAGCATGTAATACTGCTGCAGCTGCTGCATTGAATGCGCTACAAGAAGCACTTTCCATTCCAGTTATTGGCGTTATACATCCAGGAGCAAGAGCGGCAATTAAAGTTACAAAGAAAGGGGAAATCGGGGTAATTGGAACTGTAGGTACGATAAAATCTAATATGTATGAAAAAGCATTACACGAGCTGGATACATATTTGGAAGTGCATAGCTATGCTTGCCCGACTTTAGCCACAGTTGTAGAAAATCAATTAGAAGATACAGCATATGTCACGCAGCAAGTGAAACAAGCTTTACTTCCATTAATGAAAGAAGATATAGATACGTTAATTCTTGGATGTACGCATTATCCACTTTTAGAGTCCTATATAAAAAAGGAACTAGGAGAAGACATAACGATTATTAGTTCTGCAGAAGAAACAGCGATAGAGTTAAGTACCATTTTACAGCACAAAGGAATTTTGTCTGACAATCTGAATCCGAAGCATCGCTTTTTTACAACGGGATCTGTTTTATCATTTGAACATATTGCTGAGCGATGGCTAGGGTATCAAATTTCTGTAGAATGTGTACATTTGCCTATGAAAAATGCGTGTATACATAATTAAGATTTAGTAAATTACTTTTTTAAATAAATGAGGTTCGTTTCATAAGAAGGAAAGAATAAGCTTTTAATTGAAGTGTTTAAGGGCAGTTCAATTAAAGGGGAGATTGGATTATGGAATTATTAAGATCTCAATTATTTGCTTTAGAGTATATTTCAAAATATGCAGAGAACGAAAAACGTGGGGCTAAAGCAACGATTAATCATATACTTAAAATGTCTAATATTACAGATGAAATATTTGAAGAAGCTGTCGCTAATTTAAAATCTCATGCAAGGATTGCTTTACACTTTCATCCAGACAGACTAGATTCGAATATGAAAAGTGTTGCTGAAGCACTGTTTGAGCAAGGAGTATATAAAAGTCAGTTTGAAACATTGCTATCTAATGGAAGCGTATCTGCTTATCCTGGTGGTGAACGTGACCTTTGGGAAAAGAGAATATTTGGAGGGGCATATCAATTAGAAGGCGTAACGAATGATCAACGGCCAAAATACGGAGCACTAAATTTAATGTTACATCCAGATGGGCCGGCTCCGCGTTTTGGTTCATGTTATTTTCTCTTATCTCCAAAAGTTTCTTCGCGCTCTACATATACATATTTAGATTCGCATCAAGATCCGAAAGAAAAGGGGACTTATGAGGAGTTTGATATGATTTTAGCTGCTCTTTTGGAAGAGACATTCGTAAGAGATTTTGCAATTGGTGAAGGGAATTTGACGCCAACAATATTAATTAATCATTTACTAGCTAACCTGAAAAGGCCGTTTATAGATTTAGTAAGCAAAGAGCCAGCCCGTAATCTTAATCATTATATTGAAGCGCAGATTCATGGAGAGATTTCTCTTAAAGAAGACGTGGAGGCGCTTGTTGCAGATCCTTCATTTAAGGGTACGGATGTAGGAAAAGTTTTAGAAGAAATTTGCCTGAAGTATGCGATTGATTTGTATTGGCACATCGGTTTTGTACTTGCGGTAGACGAAGTTCCAATGGATTTTAGAGGTTCAAAAATGCCATCTTTAGCAAGACGCATTGCACGGAATCATTGCATCGATGCAAATATAATTGGCTCTGCTGTAGTGGATTTGAAGCGCAATCCATTATCTTGGAGTGATCGTGGAACTTATGAAGAAGTGCTTCAGGAATTAAAATTATTATGGCATGTTTTAGTTCGATTTGGAAAACCAAATCGGAAGTAGAACGAAATACTCCGTTTTTCGGAAGTATTTATATAGAAAAGAAGCTGATCTATTTATAGATCAGCTTCTTTTTATAAGATTAAACTAAGTTTAATACAGTTACTTTTTCACGTGTCATAGACTCAAGGCTCTTACGAATACCTTGTGCGCCCATACCTGAACCTTTTACACCGATGAATGGGAAATGGTCAGGGCCGCGCTCTGTGCGTCCGTTAATTTGTACAGAACCAGTTTCGATTTTGTTAGCAATTGCAAATGCTTTGTTAATGTCTTTAGTGAAGACACTTGCTTGCAGACCGAATTCTGATTTGTTAGCAATTTCAATTGCCTGTTCATCTGAAGAAACACGGATGATTGGAAGGATTGGACCGAATGGCTCTTCCCAAGCAACTTTCATCTCTTCTGTTACGTGATCGATTAATGTTGGGTAAATTAAGTTACGCTCACGTTTGTTACCGATAACGATCGTAGCACCTTTTTCAACAGCGTCGTCAACTAAACCTTGAACGAAGTCAGCAGATTTGTCGTCAATTAATGGAACGATTGTGCTGTCTTGTTCTGGAGATCCAACTGATAGTTCAGCTACTTGCGCTTTTAATAAGCTAACAAGCTCGTCCGCTACGTTTTCGTGTACAAGTACACGTTTAATAGCTGTACAACGTTGACCAGAGTAAGAGAATGCACCGCTTACGATATGGTTTGCAGCATCTTGTAAGTCAGCATCTTCACGAACGATACCAGGATCTTTACCACCAAGTTCTAATACAAGTGGAATCATTGAAGCTTTTTTCGCTAAATGTTTACCTGTGTTTGTACCACCTGTGAACGATACCATATTGATGCCTTCGTGCTCTACTAAGTAGTCACCAATTACAGAACCGCGTCCTGTAGCTACGTTTACAAGACCTTTTGGAAGGCCAGCTTTGTGAAGTGCTTCAACCATTTTAATACCACTAATTGCACCTTGAGTTGCTGGTTTGAAAATAACAGCGTTACCCATAATTAATGCTGGTGCAAGTTTTGCAGCAGATAAGTTTACTGGGTAGTTAAATGGTGCGATTGCTAATACAACACCAAGTGGTGCGCGTTGGATAATCGCAAGTTTAGATTTTGTACCGCCCGGGAAGCTATCGCCCATCATGCTTTCTCCGTGCATATGTAAAGCTTCTTCGATCGTGTAACGAATGAAGTCAGCTGTACGAACAACTTCTTTCTTCGCATCTTTATATCCTTTACCGACTTCTTTCATAATGATATCGGCAATTTCATCCTGCATATTTACGAGCTCATCAGCCCATTTATATAAGTATTTTGCGCGATCTTGTAGGGAAGCTTCAGCCCATGATTTTTGAGCTTCTTTTGCAGATGCAATTGCTTCATCCACTTCTCCGCGAGTAATTGCTTGTACTTGTCCAATTACTTCGTGTAAGTATGGAGATGGAATTTCGATTGTTTCTCCTGAAGAGCTTTCTCTCCATTCTCCGTTTAAATAAAATTTGTACGTATTGCTAGTTGTCATGATTAGTCCTCCTAAAATAGCAACTTGTAAGAGTGAGTATAAGGTGATTGTAGGGGGTTTGATAACATTTTTCAAATGAAATGTTTGTGAAAACGATTTCTTGTTCTTTTTTTATTTTGTATGCCCTTTCTTACAGAACATTCCCTTATTTCAAAATGGTGTATCATATATTTTTATTTGAAGTGTGAAAAAATAATTGACAGAATACTCAATAAAGTTGTAAGATTATAAATGGAAAATAAATGCAGGGGGTGTGCGTAATGATTGTAATCGTAAATGTAATGGGCTTAGCTCTGTTAAATGGCAGAAAACATTCATATCATTACGCAACCCGTACGGATATATAGGGCATCTTTGTCTTATAAAAAGCGTACGTTGCGTATATCGTAACGTACGCTTTTTATGCATTCCTGTGCATATCGTCAAGCGGCGGTATGCTTTTTTTTGTTTATTTTCCCTTGTTTAGTTCCGATAAAAAACTTTGGAAGGTGGAAAAATGTGATGAGATTGTATGGGTTACGAAATGTAAATGTGATGGGTCTGGATAGTGGATAAAGAAATGAGAGGTAAACGAGAACGAGAAGGGAGAGGTTACATTGTTATCAGTATTACTAAAGTTAAAATGGTTTTTTAGGGAGCACTGGAAGAGATATAGTATTGCCATTGGAGCTCTTTTAATTGTGAATATAGTTGAAGTTATTCCCCCGAAAGTGTTAGGGGTTACGATAGATAATATAAAAACAGGAACGTTATCGAACGAAGCAATTATGCAATCTATTCTTATTTTAATAGGGGTTACAATCGTTGGGTATGGTCTTACTTTCGTATGGCAACATCAATTGTTTGGAGG
The DNA here is from genome assembly GCF_051916765.1 of Bacillus cereus group sp. MYBK15-3. Classification (NCBI taxonomy): domain Bacteria; kingdom Bacillati; phylum Bacillota; class Bacilli; order Caryophanales; family Bacillaceae; genus Bacillus; species Bacillus cereus group sp. MYBK15-3. The sequence goes on along the minus strand of NZ_JBQAHG010000004.1, from coordinate 333,661 downwards.
TGCATTTGTACTTGAGAAAACGATGCGCTCTAAATTTATGGGGCATTTACTTAAGATGACGCCGACTTTTTATCAAAAAAATCGTACTGGCGACTTAATGGCGAGGGCAACGAATGATTTAAAAGCAATCGCTATGACAGCTGGTTTTGGTATATTAACGCTTGTGGATTCTAGTTTATACATGCTTACGATCGTTTTTATGATGGGATTTACAATTAGTTGGGAGCTTACATTTGCAGCGCTTATTCCGCTTCCAATTATGGCGTATGCGATGAATATATATGGAAAGAAATTGCATGAAAGATTTACCGTTGCGCAAGATGCGTTTGGTGATATGAACGATAAAGTGCTTGAATCAATCGCTGGTGTGCGTGTTATTCGTGCATACGTACAAGAGAATGCAGACGAGGAAAGATTTCATCACTTAGGAGATGACGTCTACGAAAAAAATATGAAAGTAGCGAGAATTGACGCATTATTCCAACCAACTGTGAAAATGCTTGTTGGCCTTAGTTATTTAATCGGTTTAGTGTACGGGGCATATCTTGTATTTCAATCAAAGGTAACACTTGGTGAACTTGTTTCATTTAACGTGTATTTAGGGATGATGATTTGGCCGATGTTTGCAATTGGTGAATTAATTAATGTTATGCAAAGAGGAAATGCTTCGCTTGACCGTGTGAATGAAACGTTAGCGTATGAACCAGATGTAAAGGATCCGAAACATCCAAAGCTTGTGCAAGAGCCGGATTATATTCAGTTTGATGACGTTACCTTTTCATATCCTTCATCAACTGAAACAAATTTAAAAAAGGTTTCGTTCACCTTAAAACAAGGGGAGACGCTTGGGGTTGTCGGAAAAACAGGAAGCGGGAAAACGACGCTTGTACGTCAGCTTCTTCGTCAATATCCACTTGGAGATGGAGATATTGCAGTTTCTGATGTGACATTAGATAAAATGACGAATGAAAATGTACTCGGCTGGATTGGTTATGTACCGCAGGAGCATATTTTGTTCTCAAAAACAGCGCGAGAAAATATTTTATTCGGAAATAGGGAAGCGACTGAAGAAGAACTAGAGAAAGCAATTGAAATTGCTGCGTTTAAAAAGGATTTAGAGTTTTTACCAGAAGGGTTAGAAACGCTCGTTGGAGAGAAAGGTGTTTCTTTATCAGGAGGGCAAAAACAAAGGATCTCGATTGCAAGAGCTGTTATTCAAAATCCAGAAATTTTAATTTTGGACGATTCTTTATCAGCTGTAGATGCTCGTACGGAAGCAGCGATCATTGAAAATATAAGAACGGAAAGAAGCGGAAAGACGACGATTATTACGACGCATCGTTTATCAGCAGTGCAACATGCGGATTGGATTCTCGTTATGGATGAAGGCGCAGTTATAGAAGAAGGTACGCATGCTCAGCTTATCCAAAAGGGAGGCTGGTATGCCGAACAGTTTGAAAGACAACAAGGTGAAAGTGAAAGTGCGGATAGTGGGGTGAAAATATGAGCGTTTCAAAACGATTGTTTCAATACGCGATGAAAGTGAAAGGGACGATTTTTGCTGCGATGTTAATGTTATTTATTTTCGTCATCGCAGAGCTTGCTGGTCCTTTCGTCGCTAAAACGATGATTGACGATCATATCGTCGGGATAGAGAAACCTTGGTATGAAACAGAACAGAGTGAAGATGCTGTTTCGTATAATGGGGCTTTTTATAAGCGAAGTGATCGCTTTGAACAAGGCGAGAAAAAAGGAAAAGAAGTACGCGTGATGCAAGTCGGTTTTCAATATTATTTTGTACCGAATAAAGTAAATGTAGAAGGATCACGTACTGTAAAAGGGGATATGATTACCGTTCAAAATGGTAAGGCGGTGCAAGTTTATAAAGCGAAAGCATTAACAAAGGAAGAAGTATTTGCATTTTATAAGCCAGAAATAAACCGTCTATTATTACTTGGTGGTGGCTATTTTGCTTTATTAGTAGTCGTATCATTATTTGCATACGGAAAGCAGTTCTTCTTGCAAAAGGCAGCGAACAAAATTATTCAAATTATGAGGGAAGATGTTTTTTCTCATATTCAAACGTTGCCAATTCGTTATTTCGATCATTTACCAGCAGGGAAAATTGTGTCGCGTGTAACGAATGATACGGAAGCCATTCGTGATCTATACGTAACGGTACTTGCGACATTCGTTTCAAGTATCATCTATATTATTGGGATATTCGCTGCGCTATTTTTACTTGATGTAAAATTGGCGACGTTATGTTTACTGATTATCCCGATTTTAATCGTTTGGGCAATTCTTTATAGAAAATACGCGTCTGTATACAATCATAAAATGCGCTCTCGTTTATCTGATATTAATGGAACAGTAAATGAATCCATTCAAGGGATGCCAATTATTCAAGCGTTCCGTCAAGAGCGTGAAACGAAAAAAGAGTTTGAAGAATTAAATGGCGATTATTTTAAGTATCAAAATAAAATTTTGAATTTAAATGCAGCAACTTCTCATAATTTAGTATCCGTATTAAGAAATATCGCTTTCACAGGTGTGATTTGGTATTTCGGTGGAGCTTCATTAAGTGCTACAGGCGTCATTTCTCTAGGGATACTGTATGCGTTCGTTGATTATTTAACACGATTGTTCTCACCGATTACAAATATGGTGAATCAGCTTGCTAACTTAGAACAATCGCGTGTTGCATCAGAGCGTGTTTTTGAATTGTTAGAGGAAAAAGGAGAAGCAGTAGAAGAAGAGCGTATGCCTCGCTTACAAGGAAATGTGAAGTTTGATAATGTATCGTTTTCTTATAATGGGAAAGATGAAGTGTTAAAAAATATTTCTTTTGAAGCGAAACAAGGGGAGACCGTGGCACTTGTCGGTCATACTGGATCAGGAAAAAGTTCTATTATGAACGTACTCTTTCAGTTTTACGAGTTTGAAAAAGGAAAGCTTACGATTGATGGTCATGATGTAAAAGAGATGCCGAAACAAGCAACTCGTGAACATATGGGAATTGTACTGCAAGATCCGTTTTTATTTAGCGGAACAGTAGCATCTAATGTAAGTTTAGAAAATGAAAAAATTTCAAAAGAGCGCATCGTAAAAGCATTGCGTGATGTTGGTGCTGAAAGATTTGCGAACAATATAAATGAAGAAATTACGGAGAAAGGAAGTACTCTTTCAACCGGAGAACGTCAGCTTATATCGTTTGCTAGGGCGCTCGCTTTTGACCCAGCCATTTTAATTTTAGATGAAGCGACATCTAGTATCGATACAGAAACAGAGGCGATGATTCAACAAGCGCTAGAAGTTGTGAAAAAAGGAAGAACGACATTTATTATCGCTCACCGACTTTCAACAATTAAAAGCGCAGATCAAATTATTGTGCTTGATAGAGGAACCATTTTAGAAAAAGGGTCTCATGATGAGCTAATGAAAAAGCGCGGGCGTTATTATGATATGTACAAAACGCAAATGGAAGGGAACCAGAGCGCTTAATAGGTATGGGAGAGAACTTGTGATTTTCACAAGTTCTTTTTTTAGTGAATCAGGGCAGTTAAATAAGAAGTATTATTTTACCTTTCGTACAATAAATGCTATATTAAAAAATGTTACTTATTTTTTGTATGTAGCATTATTTTTCCCTTTTGTTTGATTATGAAGAAAAAGGATAAACTAAATAAGAACATTTTCATTGAAAAATTGTTCAAGATTGCATACAATCAATATAGTTTTTAAATTCCTATCAGAATACTTGGAGGATTACTATCATGAAGAAATTATTTTCAGTGCTTGCAGTAACTACATTAGCGATCGGGATTGTAGCCGGCTGCGGTAAAGAAGAGAAAAAAGATACAGCTAGTCAAGACGCGTTACAAAAGATAAAACAAAGCGGTGAACTTGTAATTGGAACAGAAGGTACATACGCACCGTTCACATTCCATGATTCAAGCAATAAATTAACTGGATTTGACGTTGAACTATCAGAAGAAGTTGCAAAACGTTTAGGTGTAAAACCTGTATTTAAAGAAACACAATGGGATAGCTTACTTGCTGGTTTAGATGCAAAACGTTTCGATATGGTTGCAAACGAAGTTGGTATTCGTGAAGACCGTCAAAAGAAATATGATTTCTCTAAACCGTACGTTTCATCTTCAGCGGCATTAGTTATTGCAAAAGATAAAGATAAGCCTGCTACATTTGCTGATGTAAAAGGTTTAAAAGGAGCACAATCTTTAACGAGTAACTATGCAGATATTGCTAAGAAAAACGGTGCGGAAATTATTGGTGTAGAAGGATTTAGCCAAGCGGCAGAATTATTAGCTTCAGGACGCGTTGATTTTACAATTAATGATAAGTTATCAGTATTAAATTATTTAGAAACGAAAAAAGATGCAAAAATTAAAATTGTAGATACTGAAAAAGAAGCTTCAGAAAGTGGATTCTTATTCCGTAAAGGTAGCACTAAGCTTGTACAAGAAGTAGATAAAGCGTTAGAAGATATGAAAAAAGACGGTACGTATGACAAAATAACGAAAAAATGGTTCGGTGAAAATGTATCTAAGTAGTGCATTGGTTTCAGATCGATTGTCTACTTGGATAGATATTATGCAGACTTCCTTCATGCCTATGCTGAAGGAAGCTGTTTTTACAACAATTCCATTAACGCTTATTACATTTATTATCGGGATTATACTGGCAACGTTAACAGCGCTCGCACGTATTTCTGGTAGTCGTATTTTACAATGGATTGCTCGTATCTATGTATCTATCATTCGCGGAACGCCACTTCTTGTACAATTATTTATTATTTTCTATGGACTTCCAACTCTTAATATTGAAGTTGAGCCATATACAGCAGCAGTTGTTGGATTTTCATTAAATGTCGGTGCATATGCATCTGAAATTATTCGTGCTTCTATCCTTTCCATTCCGAAAGGGCAGTGGGAAGCAGCTTATACAATTGGGATGACATATCCACAAGCATTAAAACGTGTTATTTTACCACAAGCAACGCGCGTATCAATCCCGCCGCTTTCGAATACATTTATTAGCTTAGTGAAAGATACTTCGTTAGCATCGTTAATTTTAGTAACAGAAATGTTCCGAAAAGCGCAGGAAATTGCGGCGATGAACTACGAGTTTTTAATTGTTTATTTTGAAGCAGGTCTTATTTATTGGGTTATTTGTTTCTTATTATCAATCGTACAACAGATGTTAGAAAAGCGTTCAGAACGCTACACATTAAAATAATCCTTTTACAAAAGGAGTTTTTGTTTTTATGATTTCAATTCAGCACTTACAAAAAAGTTTCGGAGATAATACCGTACTAAAGCATATAGATTTAACAGTTGAGAAGGGCGAGGTTGTTGTTATTATTGGGCCGTCTGGATCTGGTAAAACGACATTCTTACGTTGTCTCAATGTATTAGAAACACCAAACGCTGGTAATATTCGTATCGGTAATAAAGAGCTTAACTTCTCTCAAAAAGTAACGAAGAAAGATATTGTTAATCTTCGTACGCAAACAGGTATGGTATTCCAGCACCATAATTTATTCCCGCATTTAACAGCACTTCAAAATGTAATGGAAGGGCTCGTTACAGTGAAAAAGATGGGGAAAGAAGAAGCGAAGAAAAAAGCAAACTATTTCCTTGAAAAAGTTGGTTTAGCAGATAAAGTGGATTTATATCCGTTCCAATTATCAGGCGGACAACAACAGCGCGTTGGAATTGCGCGCGCGCTTGCGATGGAGCCGGAAGTGTTACTATTTGATGAGCCGACGTCAGCGCTTGATCCTGAACTCGTTCAAGAAGTTCTGAAAGTAATGAAAGAACTTGCTAAAGAAGGCATGACGATGGTTATTGTAACGCACGAAATGCGTTTTGCACATCAAATTGCGAACCGTGTTATTTTCATGGATGGTGGTGTCGTTGTCGAACAAGGTACACCAGAAGAAGTATTTACAAATCCAAAAGAAGAACGTACGAAGAAGTTTTTACAAATGTTGCAATAAATTAAGGAAGGTCTCAAGGCATATGCCTTGAGACCTTTTTGCCATATATATTTATTTGTGGAATCCGCCAAGGCTTTGCTCAGCCATTGCAACTAGACGTTTTGTGATTTCTCCACCAACTGAACCGTTAGCGCGAGCCGTAGAATCTGCTCCTAATTGTACACCAAATTCTTGAGCGATTTCGTACTTCATTTGATCGATTGCAGCTGTTGCACCTGGTACTACTAATTGATTTGAAGAATTTTGGTTTGCCATAGGAATATATCCTCCTTAGAGTTATAAAAGTTTTTTTGGTTGGACTAGCTGGAGTTGAACCAGATTATCGCCCCGGTTGGCGCTAATCCATCGGTAATTAAGTTTGTACTCATAGTATGGATGTTACCTAGAAAGATATACAAAATAATAATTTGTAAATTTTGTCAAAAAAAATTATTGATTTCGTAAATTATGAAATAAGAGTAATCGTTGTATTTTTAAGAAAACAGGCCAAACTAAGGAGGATATTAAATATAATTTTCTCATTGTAGCCTGCTACTTGTAGGCTAATTATTAGCTTCTTATATAGGATTTATTGAAATAAAAATGAAATCGGTAGCAACTTTATAGTTCTATTTTTAAGTAGGGATGGAGTGGGCACTCCTATGTCTGGATAGGTTGCTCTCTTCACTCTAAAAAAGAGAGGCTTTAAACGATAACGTATGGAGGAATCATGATGGGGATTTGCCCGCTTTGCAACGCATTAGAATCACAAACATATTCTTGTCAAAATTGCCAAAGTATACTCCAAGATTATGGGAAGTCTGTAGATTACATAGACGATTATAGTGCCTATATGGATCAAGAATTATTAAGTGCAGTAGATGGTTTAACGCATAATAATTCAAATGAATATTGCAATCATATTTTTTATTGCGGAGTATGTAGCGTGGAAACTGAGGTTGTAGTAAAACTTGTGTAAATAGAAAACTTCCACCTTATTATCTAGGTGGAAGTTTTTGTTTTTGTATTTGTGAGTGAATCATAGGAGAAGGGATATGTTCGGTGTTTGATGAAGCCCCTGATTTTATTTGAGACATTTTTTCCTTTGTATCACGTAAAGAATGTTCAGTTAAGTAGACGGCATATTCGTAAAATAATTGGCGTGTCAGTTCACTTTGTTCTTTTAATTTGGCATCTTGGAATACAGTTCGCCCAGGTTTAGAGTTGGCTTCAAATAACCACGGATTTTCCTTTGTGTCTAAACCGATATCGAAACCAATCTCACCGATGTTTCCAGTTACTTGCTCGTCGAGTGCATAACTTATTTGCAGAGCTGTTTGTTTTAATTTATTTTCAATTTGAACTTGCTTCGTTGAATCTGGAAAAAGCTCTTGTAGCAATTTTGTATTACCGCCGCTATTTACATGCGTTGTTAAACTGCCTTTGCCGGCGATTTTGGCGACGATTGCACTAACTATCCAATTACCGAAATGATTTTTATTTGTATGAATGCGGAAATCAACAGGTTGACCATCAAAGCGAAGTAACGAAATACCTTGCTGTACGATAAACTTTTTTAAATCATGCCCTTTTAATACGTGGTTTAGAAGAGTTTCTAATGATTGATACTTTCTTAGTTTATTTTCTTCATTTTCGCGATAACGACAGTAGTAGCAATTCTCTGTTTGAGAATAAAATATTTGATGAATATTTCTACCGAAGCTCCCGTGTATTGGTTTCATGTACACAGATTTATACGTGCCAAGAAACCGTTCTACTTGTTCAAAATGCTGAAATGCTTCTGTGTTTGGTAATAAGGGTCTAATTGATTCGTCTTTCATAAGAAGTTGATGAACTTCCCATTTGTTGAAAAAACCTGGGTTAAACCATGGAATGGAGTAGTCTTGTTCTAACTTTCTTTTTGCTCTGACGATTGGTTTATAATTTTCCGCTTGTCGATTCGGTAATCGATCGTAAATGACGTTTGGTAAAGGGACCTTTTTCTTTATCCATTGTTTCTCTTGAAAGAAATATCCTTCAATCGTTTCTTCTTCCCAGTTTATATGTTGAACGCCAAAGACGAATACGAACGGTCGTAATGAGAATGGTGGTGTTAACAACTCACTGAGAGCAATTGAACGATTTCCTAAAGGATTAGAAGAATCATCGTTAAAGCCAGTTGTAAAAATGCCGATTAATGGTCCGAAAATAATTGTTTGGTTTTGTGTGAATGCATGAATAGTAGTTGATTGAGGTAGTAAAAGTTTATCGGCAATATGTTTTCCAATAATAATTTCGCGAGTAAAGGAATAATGAATTTTTACTTCTTCACTTGCTATATGACGTATGCCGAAGGAGAGGGATGTAATAGGTGGCGTAATAGAAAAAACGTAAGGTAAAGTAATACTATTTGGATGTTCATCTGAAATGTTTAATGTATATATATGTTCTTTCAAAATAGGTTTACCTCCTTTCATTATGGTGTAAAGCGACTGAATTTAAGTGGTCCGTGAAATATCTTTTCAGCTAATGAATCACTATGACGAATGTATTGTTCGTAAGGAGGGATCGTGTTGACATACATAAGCCAGATTGCACCTTTTTGATCCATAATTGTGGAAAGTTCTAGTTCAAATAACGAAGAATAAGACTGATCTAGTGTTTGGAATACTTCATTTATAATGTCGTGTAAAGCGTCGTGTAATAGTTGCACACCTGTACTAGATAGTACGTATTTAATTTTTGAAAATGAATGTAATGAATCATCGTCCGTTGTTGAGGGTAAAAGCTGATTAGGAAATGAGCTTTTTTGTATAAATTGACCGATAACATTCCAAGTTTGTTCTTTGTTTTTTTGCAAAATGGTTCGAATGTGCAGTGGATATGTTAATTGATTTGGTGGTTGTAGCATAGTGTGCGCTATGTAACGTGATGAACGTATGTTAGATTTACACCAAGATATAAATTCGTCTGTGCGTTTGATTGGAATAGAAGTATGGTATTTTTCATTTACCGTATCGATCTGAAACGTTTTATTTTTGTAAGCGACTCGATATAAGTTATCTTTAGAATGTATATTAGTGGGGCGTATAATAATATCTTTAGTTTTTAACAACAGTTTGAAAATGTTTTGTATCGTCGCAATTTCAAATTTTGGTATATAAGGAGACAGTTTTTTATTAGTGAGAAATAAATCATGTAGTTCACTTGAATTAATAAGTGTGTTATTTAAAAAGGTAGTGGAAGGACGATTGTGCAAAGAGTGAATAATTGATTTTACTTTTTCAAAGTCTGTTTCCTCTTGAAAAGAATAACGATCATATATATAAGAAGGAATAGGGAATGTTTGCTTTTTCCATTTTCCTGTATCTGTATCGTAAATAAGACCAGAAACAAGGTCTGTTTTAGGATCAATACAAAATGGCGTAAACTGGGCAACGACATTATGATAAAGCCGAGCGCGTTTAGCGATTTCGGTGTAATACGTTTGCTCATAATGAAGTTTAGAAGTTAAAAGGCCGAGAACCAACGAAATCACTCCTTTACTACTATTTGCATAATAGGCGAAGCTATATATTGCAAATACGTTTTTATACCATTATACTTTTGTCCGTATGATGATATGCTATAGTTTTGGAGAAGTGAAAGGTTGATTGTAATGAATATATGGTTAAATATGTTAACGACGACAGGACTCGGAGCAATTATTGGAGGATATACGAATCATTTAGCGATAAAAATGTTATTTCGTCCTCATCGTCCTATTTATATCGGAAAGTTTCAAGTTCCATTTACACCAGGGTTAATTCCGAAGCGGCGTGATGAACTTGCTGTTCAATTAGGAAAAATGGTTGTAGAACATTTGTTAACACCAGAAGGAATCGGAAAAAAGCTAACAAATGAAGAGTTTCAAAAAGGTTTAATTCACTGGGCGCAAGTGGAAGTGGATAAAGTAATTACGAATGAACAATCACTGCGATATATGTTAGAAAAATGGAATGTAGCACATGTAGAAGAAGAAGCAACTCGAAAAATCGAACATGTGATTACAGAAAAAATTCATGCATTTTTAGCAGAGTATTATACATATACATGGGAACAGGCTTTACCTCATTCTGTACATGAAAAGATAGAGAATGCGATTCCGAATGCCTCGGCGTTTATTTTAGAGCGAGGAATTAGCTTTTTTGAAAGTGAAGAAGGGAAAGCGCGTCTTTCAAAAATGATTGATGATTTCTTTGCTTCTCGTGGAACGCTACTTAACTTAGTTGGGATGTTTTTAGGAAATGTGAGTCTAGTGGATCGTGTGCAGCCAGAAGTTATTAAGTTTTTAGGGCAAGATGCTACAAAGCAGCTTTTAACTGACGTACTGCAAAAAGAGTGGGAAAAGTTAAAAGGAAGAGATGTAAAAGAATTAGAAGCATTTGTAGAGAAAGAAATGATTGTAAGCTCCGTGCTGTCAGCAGTTAAAGTAGAGGAAACAGTGAGTAAGTTTTTAAATCAATCGGTTCAGCAAGTATGTGAACCAGTTCGAGAAACAATTATTGAAAAAGTGGTTCCAAGTGCAGTAACGAAAGGCTTAAAGTGGGGAACAGAAAACGTAGAGAGTATACTAAACAATCTACACCTTGCGGAAATTGTCCAGCAAGAAGTGTCTACATTCTCAACAGAAAGATTAGAAGACTTAGTTCTGTCTATTACGAAAAACGAATTAAAAATGATTACGTATTTAGGAGCGTTATTAGGCGGAATGATCGGGCTCGTACAAGGATTGTTACTATTGTTTCTTAGATAATAAGGTGAGTACATAGAAATAAAAGTGAAATTTCTTCACATCTCTTGCATAGTTTGATATGGTAAGAAGAGGTGCGTATGTAAATGCACTGAAAAGGCAGTGCGTATGAAAAGCGCTAGCCTTCTAAAGGAGGAAAAATAAAATGACAAAGAACATTCATGATGTTGCATATGAATTACAAAAAGCAATCGCTGAAAACGATGACTTCAAAACTTTAAAAGAGAGCTACGCAGCAGTTCAAGCTGACACAGCTTCAAAGAACTTATTCGATGAGTTCCGTACAATGCAACTTAGCCTACAACAAAAAATGATGCAAGGCCAAGAAATCACTGAAGAAGACAACCAACAAGCACAAGAAGTTGTAGCTCGCATTCAACAAGATGCTAAAATTACAAAATTAATGGAAACTGAGCAACGCCTAAACGTTGTAATCGGTGACGTTAACAAAATTATCATGAAGCCACTTGAAGAATTATATAGCGCGCAACAACAAGCGTAATAGTGGAAGACGCTCCTAGTTTAGGAGTGTCTTTTTTGTTTAGGGAATTTAATAGTTATATCACAAAAACTCTCTTTCAAAATAGCCATTTCTTATTGATTATTTTGAAAGGGATATGTAACACATCGGTTAATTTTTTTTATTGCTGTTAATTGAAATTTTAATATTTTTTTCGTTCAAAAACTTTTCAATCTCTTTTTGTTTCCTCCCATTTATTTTCTCAAGGCGTTTCGTAAAAGAAAAATTCGCCTTGAATAAGTTACCATCTTGGGCGAGTTTGTCTAACTCTTGATCTAGTTCTACTGAAAGTGCTGTAGACGATGAAATAAATTCATATATTTCTTTTGAAGGCTTTTTGTAATCATCAGGGATTGTATTGTTACTAATAAAATTATGGAAGTTTGCATCATTTTGCTTCGCTAACTCTATTAGTTTTTGTAATTTTTCTCGGTCAGATTCAGTGAAATTCTTATCAGAATTTGTTGAAGCGAGAGGAATTATATTTTCAGCTAACTCCCAACTATAATCTATATAATTTTTTATATTTTGTTTCATTTCGTCTTCACTAATAGTTTCATTTTTCTTTGAGGAACTAAATATATTTTCTGGAACTTTAATAGCAACATCTTTGATAGATTGTACATCATTTTTTTCCTTAGGCTGTACACTGTTTGAACAAGCTGATAGAAATAACATTGTAAGTAACATGAATGGGTATAAAATATAATTTTTCATCTTAATCTCCTTTTGCATTAGTGTCGTTGCAAAATAGCTACATTCCATTTCAAATACCTAACTAAAGCTACGTATAGATGTTTTATCATTTGATAACATATGACGGATATTAGTAAGCCGATGCAAAAGGCTATGAATACATTGTAAACATCGGAATAACTGATTTGATGAAACCCTTTAAAGAATCCTAACCCTATTAATAATATAGGTGAAATAATTAATAACGGTGTAGCAATTATAAGTGTTAGAAGAAGCGGTAATAGAAAGAGTAATACGAAAAAGGCGATAATGATAAATATAAAGTTTAAAAGACTTAAGCTCATAACAGAAAACAGTGCTGTCATAATGTTTTTTAGGCTGCGCCTATTGTCAGCGTTGCTTATTGCATATGAAACGTTAAGTTCTTTAGCGATAGTTTTAGGGTTTCCTAGTTTTTTAGAAATTTCCTCTTCAGATATTCCATCTTGTTTACCACTAATAAAATGAGTTTCGTACTCCGAGATAATATCCTCCTTTTCTAAATTAGGCATATTCCGTAGGGAAGAACTAAGTTGCTCTAAAAATTCACTTTTGTTCATAACAATCACTTTCCTTTATAAAATGGTGAATTATGGCTGAAAATCCTATCTTTTTTCTAAACAGCACACACAATCTATATTTACTTTTTGAAAGGCGATATACTAATCGTAAATGACATTCCAAATAATGGTTATTCCATTATTTACAAATATATCACTTGCTATTATTCTTTGCAATGTACTATAAATTTGTTAATAATGTGAATAGGTGGAAGTATTTTTGTACATTTTTAGAAGAGATATAAAAATGTTATTTTAAGATAAACAAAAGGTTGTAAGCGCATTCTTTAAATCTTGTCAAAATAATATCGAATTCATATTGTTGGAAAAATAATGCATTTGTAATATAATGATAAATGATACTTCACCACATTAATTAACTAGGTGAAATTAAAAATCTTTATTACACAAATTATGAAACAAAGGAATGATTAGTTTGAGTACAGGTGTAAAAGTAAACGACGTGAAGACAAAAACAAAAGGAGCAGATCTTGTTGTTGATTGTTTAATTAAACAAGGTGTTACACATGTTTTCGGTATTCCAGGAGCAAAGATTGACTCTGTATTTGATGTATTGCAAGAAAGAGGACCAGAGTTAATCGTTTGTCGTCATGAACAAAATGCAGCATTTATGGCAGCTGCTATTGGTAGATTAACAGGGAAACCGGGCGTATGTCTTGTAACTTCAGGACCAGGGACATCAAATTTAGCGACAGGTCTTGTTACTGCGAATGCGGAGAGTGATCCCGTTGTTGCTTTAGCTGGTGCAGTACCGCGTACGGATCGATTAAAACGTACGCATCAATCTATGGATAATGCTGCACTATTCGAACCAATCACAAAATATAGCGTAGAAGTAGAGCATCCTGATAATGTGCCAGAAGCACTTAGTAATGCATTTCGAAGTGCGACTTCCACAAATCCGGGAGCTACTTTAGTAAGTCTTCCGCAAGACGTTATGACTGCGGAAACAACTGTAGAGTCTATCGGTGCGCTTTCTAAGCCACAGCTTGGAATCGCTCCCACAAATGATATTACATATGTAGTAGAAAAAATAAAATCAGCGAAATTACCAGTTATTTTACTCGGTATGAGAGCGAGCACAAATGAAGTGACGAAAGCTGTTCGTAAATTAATTGCGGATACAGAACTTCCTGTCGTTGAAACATATCAAGCAGCTGGTGCGATTTCACGTGAGTTAGAAGATCATTTCTTCGGCCGCGTTGGATTATTCCGTAACCAACCAGGTGATATTTTACTAGAAGAAGCAGACCTTGTTATTTCTATCGGTTATGATCCAATCGAGTATGATCCAAAGTTCTGGAATAAACTTGGCGACAGAACGATTATTCATCTTGACGACCATCAAGCAGATATCGACCATGATTACCAACCAGAGCGTGAATTAATTGGTGATATTGCCTTAACGGTAAATAGCATCGCGGAGAAATTACCGAAACTTGTATTAAGTACGAAATCAGAAGCGGTATTAGAACGATTACGCGCAAAATTATCAGAACAAGCAGAAGTTCCAAATCGTCCTTCAGAAGGTGTTACGCATCCACTTCAAGTGATTCGTACACTTCGTTCTTTAATTAGTGACGATACAACCGTTACATGTGACATCGGTTCCCATTCTATTTGGATGGCGAGATGTTTCCGTTCTTATGAACCACGTAGATTATTATTTAGTAACGGTATGCAAACGTTAGGTGTTGCACTTCCTTGGGCAATCGCAGCGACTTTAGTAGAACCAGGTAAAAAAGTAGTTTCCGTATCAGGTGACGGTGGTTTCTTATTCTCAGCGATGGAGTTAGAAACGGCAGTACGTTTAAATTCTCCAATCGTCCATCTTGTTTGGAGAGACGGCACATATGATATGGTTGCATTCCAACAAATGATGAAATACGGCAGAACATCAGCTACAGAGTTTGGCGATGTTGATCTTGTGAAATATGCGGAAAGCTTCGGAGCGTTAGGTCTTCGTGTTAACACGCCTGATGAATTAGAAGGGGTATTAAAAGAAGCATTAGCAGCAGACGGCCCTGTCATTATTGATATTCCAATTGACTATCGTGACAACATTAAATTAAGCGAAAAATTATTACCAAACCAATTAAACTAATGGAGGCAGATTTGAGATGACTGTTGCGCAATTAATTGATATTGATGCAAAAAAAACGAAAACGAGTAATGAAGTATATCAAACATCTACAATGCTTGCGCTATTAGATGGTATATATGATGGTGTAATTAGCTTTGAAGATTTGAAAAAACATGGTGATTTCGGCATCGGCACATTTGATCAATTAGACGGTGAAATGATTGCATTTGATAACGAATTTTATCATTTACGTTCAGACGGTTCAGCAGAAAAAGTAGAGCCAGAAGAAACAACACCGTTTGCGACTGTAACGTTTTTTGAAAAAGAAATGAGTTATACGGTAGAGCGTCCGATGAATCGTGAAGAAGTTGAAGCGTTATTACATGAATTAATGCCAAGTAAAAACTTATTTTACGCTATTCGAATGGACGGTACGTTCCGTGAAGTAAGAACGAGAACTGTTCCAAGACAAGAAAAACCGTATACACCACTCGTTGAAGTGACGAAATCGCAACCAATCTTTTCGTTTGAAAATACAGAAGGTACGCTTGCTGGATTTTGGACACCAGATTACGCACAAGGTATTGGGGTAGCTGGATTTCACTTACATTACATTGATGATGAAAGAAGCGGAGGCGGACATGTTTTCGACTATGTTGTAGAAAACTGCACGATCCAAATTTGTCAAAAAGCTCATATGCATTTAGCACTTCCAGAAACAGCAGATTTTATGGCGGCTGAATTATCAAGAGAAAATTTAGAGGATAATATTGCAACTGCGGAAGGTGCGGAGTAAAAGGAGAAGACTGTTCCATTTTGGAACAGTCTTCTTTTATTTGTCGGTAAGTCGATATCGTTTATTTCTTTGAAACAAACGGATGCCCCTCATAATAAAAACGCCACGGATAATGTACAGCTTCTTCTGCATAGTCGATATTAATACGAGGTCCTGCTGTTATTTTATATTGTGATGATATGTGTTCTTCTTTTGGAACTAATTCAATATGTAACGTATCACTTTGTAACGATACACCGCGTTCTTTTAAAGTGATGCCAAGTGCACGGCATAGTTTGCCAGGACCGTTCGTTAAATTTTTGTACTGCGCTTTTGTAATTTCTGTCTTATTGTAGCGCGCTAGTTTTATTTCTTCTATTCCATCTACCGGCTCAAGAGCTCGAATGAGAACACCTTGCGGGGTGCCCACTGGCGCTGTAATAACGTTAAAGCAATGATACATACCGTAAATTAAATATACGTAAGCATGCCCTGGTGCACCAAACATAACTTCTGTGCGATCTGTCCGTCTGCCTCCGTAACTATGTGCGGCCTTATCATCTGGGCCTTTATATGCTTCTACTTCTACAATGATTCCGCTTCGCTTTATTCCGTCTACAATATGAACAAGTTTTTGCCCGAGTAATTTTTTTGCGACTTCTAACGTATCGCCTTCATAAAAGGAAGGAGGTGCCTGCATTGTACTATCTCCTTTACTAAGTGTATATGTATATAGTAAACCAAATTTTCAGTAGTAATTCTAACTCGTTCTATTTATCGGGTTTATTTCATAAATTATGGATAGAGTACAACAGCGAAGAGGGGGAGTGCGACATGATTTATCGCTTACTAGCTCTTAATATAGATGGGACACTACTATACAACAATGGAAAAATTGCAAAAGGATTAAGAGAAACAATTGAATTTGTGAAAAGAAAAGATGTATACGTTACGTTATTTACGAGTCGTAATTTTCAATCCGCTCATAAAGTAGCAAAGGCGTTAAAATTAGATTCTATATTAGTGACACATGGTGGTGCTTTCGTTTCAGCAACGTTAGATAAGCCGTACGTTCAAAGAAGATTATCTGAAGAGAAGACTTTTAACATTGTGCAAGTGTTAGAGCACTTTGATTGTAACGTACGTATTTCTCATGAACGGTTTTCAATAGGAAATCGTGAGAGAAATACACCAAACTTAATTGCGCGCACTGTATTATCAAGCGCAGATCCGTTATTTTATCCAGTTCAATTTGTAGATTCGTTAGGTGACGCGCTTCGTGACCATCCGGTAGCAGCGCCAAAAATTGATGTTCTTTTCCAAAGTAAAGGTGAAAAAGAAAGAGGACTGAACACATTAAGAAAAGCATTTCAAGATGTAGAGTATGTTGAATGTGATTCAAAACGAATAGAAATTTTACCGCAAAATGTATCAAAGTTACGTGGATTACAATTGCTTGGAGAGCATTTAAATATTTCGCTAAATGAAATGGTTGCGATTGGAGATAGTATGGAAGATTTAGAGATTATTGAAAACGTGGGACTTGGGGTAGCAATGGGGAACTCGCCTGTAGAATTAAAGCAAGCAGCAGATTGGATTACACGTTCAAATAGCGAAAACGGTGTAGAGTATATGATTAAAGAGCATTTCCGTAAGCAATTCCCGCTTCCGTTTTTGAAGAATCATAAAAATACACCGAAACGATGACAGAAAAACGTAGCTTTTTGGCTACGTTTTTTTGTTTATCTTATTAAAAACAGTGAAAGCGTTTTAAAATATGAATTGTGTATGAAATCTATACAATTCACTTGAATCCTTTAGAAAACTAATGTAAAGTGAATGATGTTGCCAAAATAGTTACACCACATGAAATATTCTTCAGATTAATTTTATTGGGCTCCCATACGTAAAAGTATTTCCGCATGACAGTTTAGTTCAAGTATTATTTCAAAAATGAATTGTAGCAATCTTATTAAGTAGTTGTAGTGTTTCTTTGTTTTATTTAAATGGATTATTTTAAGTTAATGTGAGTAAGGTTTGGTACATATGATATGTACTTCTTTTTGTGGTTTTAGGAAGTTTAAAAGGGGGAATGAATTTCTTGAGGAAATCATTTAATCAAAAAATTAAAAAGTTAAGTAGTAGTTTAATAGTTGTATTACTAATATGTATGAATTTTTTAATCCACTTACCATTTAAAGCAGAGGCAGCTACAACAGAATTAAAAGGTTTAGGTGATGTATCTTATTACAATGCCATCATTTTTGGAGATCATAGTGCAACGAGTGCGGATATTGAAGGTGCGATGGCTGTTCAGAAAAATATGAACGCATCAAGTTATACAGTCGTAGCGGCTGCAACTGGAGCAAATAACTTAGCTGGAGCAACTTGGGTAGATGAAGGATATCCATCATTATTACTAGGCGGTCAATTTACGAAAGCGGGAGCAGGACAAGTAATTATTCAAGATGGAACAGTGGCGATGACAAAAGACGGTGACCCAGATGGCGCAATGAAAACATCATATGACCGTATCTCTTATAAAGAGCAAGCGGAGATTGATGCTAAGTTTAAAGAATTTAGAAAAGACGTTGATGGTGTAATCGGGGATGCAAGTAAACTACAGACTGATAAGCCAAAACCTAATATGAGCTTTGGCATCGGTGAAGATTTAAATAACCCTAATATTTATGTCTCTTCAGGCCAAACTGGAAAGAAAACATTTGATGTAAAAGACGTTTTTCTTCCGAATGTAGAGAATAAAGACTTTATTGTTATTTATTCAGATGCAGAAGAAGTGAGTTTTGGTGGCGGTGCAATTTTGTATGATACAAGAAATACTGGGATGGCGACGGATTTAATTAATACATCTCAAGCATACGATCCTAATTCATCTTTTACTGAGTTAGCTAGTAAGGTAATTTGGGTATTTCCTAATGCTACAAAGATAACAACTAAAGGATATGGTGTAGTAGGCAGTGTGTTTGCACCTAATGCAGTTGTAGAAACAAAAGGTGGTTCTATTAATGGACAAGCCTATGTTGGAGGATTACACCAAAGAGATGGTTTTGAGGTTCATAACTTTAAATTTAACTGGCCAAAGTGGAATAAGCCAGCAGCTGAAAAAGGACATTTACAAATTAAAAAAGTTGATGAAAACGATGAAAATATTGTTTTAAAAGACGCAAAATTTGATGTTATAGACAAAGATAATAACGTTGTGGCTACTGTTACAACAAACGAAAAGGGTATTGCGGAAGTTAAAGATTTACCACTTGGTGACTATTTTGTAAAAGAAATAAATGCACCAGAAGGATATATAAAAGTTGATACACCAGTCAAAGTAACAATTGATAATACAAACGTAATTGAACTTGTTATGAAGAATACGAGAAAAGTAGAGAATGGCCAATTTAAATTATTGAAAAAAGATAGTGAATCTGGTCAACTTCTACCAGGTGCAAAATTTGATGTTATCGATAAAGATGGGAAAGTTGTGGAAACAATTGTTACAGATGATAAAGGTGAAGCCTTATCGAAACAACTTCCAGTTGGAAGCTATACATTAAAAGAAGTAGAAGCACCGAAAGGATATGAATTATCATCTAGTTCAGTTTCTGTTGATGTAGAGGCTAATAAAGTAGTGACTGTAGATGTGGTGAATAAAAAGATCCCCGAAAAAGTAACAGGTCAATTTGAAATCGTGAAAGTAGATGCGGAAGATAAAACGAAAGTATTATCAGATGCAGAATTCGAAGTGTATAAAGATGGTAAAAAAGTAGATACGTTACGAACAGATAAAACTGGTAAAGTAGTTTCTCAGAAATTAGAACCAGGAACATACACATTAAAAGAAACAAAAGCACCACAAGGATATAAATTGCTAAAAGAAGAAATTGAAGTCGTTGTGGAAGCGGACAAAGTAGTAGAAGTACAAGTAGAAAATGCAAAAGAACTAGGAAGCTTACAAGTAATCAAAAAGGATGCAGAAAGTGGAAAAGTTCTAGCAGGTGCGGAATTTAAATTAAAGAACGAAGCTGGTCAAGTAGTTGGAGAAGCGAAAACAACGAATAAAGACGGTGTTGTAAAATTCGAAAACTTAGTGCCAGGAAAGTACACGTTAGAGGAAACGAAAGCCCCGGAAGGTTATAAGGCGTTAGAAGTAACAGTAGAAGTAAACGTTGTAGCGAACGAAGTAGTAAAACAAGAAGTTACGAATGAAAAAGTAACAGGTCAATTCGAAATCGTGAAAGTAGATGCGAATGATAAAACGGAATTGTTATCAGGTGCAGAATTCGAAGTGTATAAAGATGGTAAAAAGGTAGCGGAACTGAAAACAGATGAGAGTGGAAAAGTGATGTCACCAAAATTACCGCTAGGTGAATACACAGTGAAAGAAACGAAAGCACCAGCGGGCTACAAGCTTTCAAATAAAGAATGGAAAGTAACAATTCAAAACGAGAAAGAAGTAGTAAAAGTAGAGGCAGAAAACGAAAAAATCTTAGGTTCTCTACAAATTATTAAAATGGATGATAAAGATCAAACGAAACGCTTAGCAGGCGCAGAATTTACATTGAAAGATGCGAAAGGAAATGTTGTAAAAGAAGGAATTACAACAGATAAGTCTGGAACGGTTAAAGTAGACGGACTTGTGCCAGGTGAATATACGTTAGAAGAAACAAAAGCACCAGAAGGTTATGAGTTAACAAAACAAATAATTCATGTAACAGTTGACGGTGAAAAAGTTGTTGATGTAAAAGTAACGAACAGTAAGAGCCTTGGTCAATTCGAAATTGTAAAAGTAGATGTGGAAGATAAAACGAAAGTATTATCAGATGCAGAATTCGAAGTGTATAAAGATGGTAAAAAAGTAGATACGTTACGAACAGATAAAACTGGTAAAGTAGTTTCACAGAAATTAGAACCAGGAAAGTATACATTAAAAGAAACGAAAGCACCACAAGGATATAAATTGTTAAAAGAAGAAATTGAAGTCGTTGTGGAAGCAAACAAAGTAGTAGAAGTACAAGTAGAAAACGCAAAAGAACTAGGAAGCTTACAAGTAATCAAAAAGGATTCGGAGAGTGGAAAAGTTCTAGCAGGTGCAGAATTTAAATTAAAGAACGAAGCTGGTCAAGTAGTTGGAGAAGCGAAAACAACGAATAAAGAAGGTGTTGTGAAATTCGAAAACTTAGTGCCAGGAAAGTACACGTTAGAGGAAACAAAAGCGCCAGAAGGTTATAAGGCGTTAGAAGTAACAATAGAAGTAAACGTTGTAGCAAATGAAGTAGTAAAACAAGAAGTTATGAATGAAAAAGTGAAAGAAGAAATTACAGGTCAATTAGAAATTACAAAGGTAGACGCTAATAATACAAATAAAGTATTAGCAGGCGCAGTGTTTGAAATTTGGAAAGACGGAACAAAAATCGACACATTAACAACAAACAAGAGCGGTAAAGCGACTTCTAAGAAGTTAGAACCAGGAGATTACACTTTAAAAGAAATCCAAGCGCCAGAAGGATATACTTTATTCGATAAGGAAATGAAATTTACGATTTCTAATGAAAAAGTTGAAGTTGTAAAGCTTCAAATTACAAATGAAAAAGATACAGAAAAAGGTCCGGAAAAACCAGGTGAAGGAACAGAAAAGCCGGGTGAAGGAACAGAAAAGCCGGGTGAAGGAACAGAAAAGCCGGGTGAAGGAACAGAAAAGCCGGGTGAAGGAACAGAAAAGCCGGGTGAAGGAACAGAAAAGCCAGGTGAAGGAACAGAGAAGCCAGGTGAAGGAACAGAGAAGCCAGGTGAGGGAGTAGAAAAACCTAATTTACCAGAAAAAGGACAAGGTTCTTCTAATAATCAACAACTTCCAGCTACAGGACACAATACGAATTACGTTCCATTCATCGGTTTTATGCTTCTGTTATTAGGAATACGTTTAAGATTCATGGCTAAAAATAGTTAAAAGATGTATAAAAGGCATCAGAGATTATACAATCTCTGATGCCTTTTAAATTAATACAGATAAATATTTTAAGCTTCAATTACGCTAAGCATTCTGTTTATAAATGCAGCTGCGTGTGCACGTTGTGATGGTCCTTTTGGTACGAATTCATTAAATTCATTACCTTTTACAATTCCATATCCATACACTCTTTGTACTTCTTCTTTAGCGTAAATTAAGTTTTGGTCTACGAATGGTAGTTCAACTTGTTTTGCAAAAATACCAGCGTGTTTTAGAGAACGATCAATCATAATAACAGCTTCTTCGCGTGTAATTGTAGTATTTGGATCAAATGTATTATCACCACGTCCGCGGATTATGCCTGCGCTTGCTGCACGATTAATACCGTCTCTTAACGATGGGTGTACTTGTTCTAAGTCTGTGAAATTAGCATTTCCACTTGGTAATTGTAAAGCACGAGTAATTAGTGTAGCAAATTCAGCACGCGTTACAAGACGTTCTGGGAAGTACTTGCCGTTCCCTTCTCCTTGCATAATGCCTCTAGCTGCTAATTGACGAATGTCTTGTTCATACCATCCACCTGTAATGTCATCAGTTACGGGATTTTTTTGATTTTCCTTATAGTATGTTTCAGTTCCTTTTAAGAAAGCATCCCATTGTCCGCGTTGAATCATAAACGCAGGGCAGTTTTTTCCTGACCAAAATTGGTGTTTTTGGACCTTATCTAGAGAAATATTTAAGTCGTTCATTAAATAAGCTGCCAATTTACGGGCATTTTCTACCGCTTTTTCATAGTTTCCATCTTGATTAACGGCAATTTCAATTCCGATAGATTCATAGTTTCCAGTTTTATTTCCAGCATGCCATCCAACTTCATTTACTGGAAGATGTTGATAAATTTCTTTATCATCTACTGTGAAATGCCAAGATGCGGCGCGATCAGCTGTTCCGCGTGCTTGATTATCTAAGAATTTTGCATGATTTAGAGCATTAGCACCCTTCGCTGTATTAGCCGTTTCGTGAATCGTAATATATTTAGGCACCATCGGGTAGCCAGGGCGAATATCGTCATTTCCTTTTGGGACAATCATTTCTTTAAATGTAACGCCATAAATATTGTTTGTTTGTAGAGCTTCTGGCGATCTCAATAAACTATTTTTAGCAGTACGACTGTTTTTTAATAATGAAGCTTTTGTACCTTCAAATGTAGAAGAAGGTGCATAAATCCATTTTGTTGTTTCATTTATTTGGACTTTAAACCAATTTCCAGCTTGTTCAGTAGGAGTTATGACTTGTGGCTGTAGTTTCCCTTCTTCTTTAAATGATTGGAACGGAAGGGCATGTATGGAAGCTTCTTCTTTTACGATTAATTTTTGATTAGATAGTTTATGAATCTCTTGAACTTCTAAGCTATTATCATTGTTATCTATCCATCCAGCGCCGGTTGGCGTCGTTATGTAATAAGCATTTCCTTTTTTCTTTGTCGCCGTTACGACTTGTTCTGTAATCTCGATATTCGATTTGTTTTTTAAATCATTCGCGGTATATAATGAATGTTTTTTTGAAGTGTATAGTAGGAATTGACCAGTAACCTCGATATCTTCTTCATGAGTACTATGCTCATTAACATGCTCTTTAATACTTTTAAAAACTTGATCTTCCGTATATACTTCAGCAGATTTTTCAGCACTCTCTGCAAATGAATAAGTAGGTGCAAGAACAGTTTGTAATGCAAGAGAGAGAGTTAAAACACTATAAAATTTCTTTTTCATATTTTTTTTAACACATTAGATTATGGAATCTAGTGTTAACATTCCTCCTTTTTATATTGTATTTTCACTATGTATCGATTTTAGTACTAATAAATTTTAACAAGAGAAAATGATGATGTCTATATACAGGAGCGATATTCATAAAAAGAATTATTTGAAAAAATGTAAGAGAAACAGGTAAAACCTTCTGTATTGACCTGTAAACGCCCTTCAAGTAAACTAAAGAGAGTTTGCAAATGAAAAGGTGATAATGTTGTTAATTTCAATTAAAACGTTACAAGATGATCGTTTTTTACGTCCGCTACAAAATATTGGCGGCTTATTTTTTGAAGATAGTACGATTGGATTTGAACAAGAGGAAGCAAATCTTATCGTTGATATACACATTGAGGATAATGTGAAAGCATCCGCTCGATTAACGGATGTTAGCACAGGAAATGTGTATGAAGAAACATTCTCGAAAGATTTATCTGCTTTCACAGATGAAAAAGAGCGTATGAAGCAAGTGAAGCACGTTGTTTCTTATGTATATCTTTCTGTTCTTCAGCAGTTAACTGGTATTGAACAAAGCTGGGGTATTTTAACGGGAGTACGTCCGACGAAACTTCTTCATAAAATGCTTCAAAATGGTATGTCAAAAGAAGAAGCGCATCAAGAGCTTCGTGAAAGTTATTTAATTCATGAAGAGAAAATTGAACTTCTTCAGCGCATTGTTGATTGCCAATTAGCAGTTGTTCCGGATTTATACCGTTTGAAAGAAGAAGTAAGTATTTATATCGGTATTCCGTTCTGCCCAACGAAATGTGCATATTGTACATTCCCGGCTTATGCGATTAATGGACGCCAAGGCTCTGTTGATTCGTTCTTAGGTGGTTTACATTATGAAGTTCGTGAAATTGGTAAGTTTTTAAAAGAAAAAGGTGTAAAAGTTACGACGATTTATTACGGCGGAGGTACACCTACAAGTATTACAGCAGAAGAGATGGATATGCTGTATGAAGAAATGTATGAAGCGTTCCCAGATGTGAAAAATGTGCGTGAAGTAACAGTTGAGGCAGGTCGCCCAGATACAATTACGCCAGCAAAGCTAGAAGTGTTAAATAAATGGAACATTGACCGTATTAGTATTAATCCGCAGTCATACCATCAAGAGACACTAAAAGCAATTGGACGTCATCATACTGTAGAAGAAACAATTGAGAAATACCATTTAGCTCGTGAAATGGGAATGAACAATATTAATATGGACTTAATTATTGGTCTTCCTGGTGAAGGGTTAGATATCTTCAAACATACGTTAGATGAAACAGAAAAGTTAATGCCAGAATCATTAACAGTTCATACGTTATCATTCAAACGTGCTTCTGAAATGACGCAAAACAAACGTAAATATAAAGTAGCAGGTCGCGAAGAAATTACAGCGATGATGCACGAAGCAGAAGAGTGGACGCAAAAGCATAATTACGTACCATATTACCTATATCGTCAAAAGAATATTTTAGGTAACTTAGAGAACGTTGGTTATGCAATGCCGACGCAAGAAAGTATTTACAACATTGTCATTATGGAAGAAGTACAATCAATTATCGGACTTGGCTGTGGTGCATCAAGTAAATTTGTTCATCCGAAGACGGGAGCAATTACTCACTTCGCAAATCCGAAAGATCCAAAATCATATAACGATGGCTTTGTGAAATATACAGAAGATAAACTGAAAATTTTAGAAGAGCTATTTGCATAAGAAGAAAGAGGTTGTTCCGATTCGGAACAACCTCTTTTTTATCCTGCAGTAACGGGCGGTCCGATTATATCTTGTCAGTTTTTGTCGGTAAGTCGATATATTCGAAAAATCGCTGATATAATTCGAGTTGCGCTGATATATTTTGAAAATCGCTGATATATTTCAAGTTACGGTCGATATATCTGGAAAATCGCTGATATAATTTCATTTACCGTTTAGCGGCCCCGTATGTAAAACTATGTCGATAATAATCAGAAAAATTAGTCAAATCATTAAAGGACAATGTCTACTTATGGACGAAATGATAGATTTATGAAAGAGAAAAGGGGGAAATTGTTGGCATGTACATGACGATAGGGAGAATTTTTGATTTATCAGTTGGTAAGTATCCGAATAAAGAGGCGTTAGTGGAACCTGAAAAGAATATTCGCTGGACGTATAAACAGTGGGATGAACAAATAAATAAAACAGCGCACGCTCTATTAGAAGACGGAGTAAGAAAGGGAGATACGGTATCTGTTTACTTATATAATTGCCGTGAATTTGTAAACGTTTACTTAGCCTGTGCGAAAATCGGAGCGATCTTTAACCCGATTAATTTCCGCTTAAAAGCAAAAGAAGTATCTTATATTCTTCAGGACGCATCCTCGAAAGTCGTTGTCTTTGAAAAAGCAGTTGAGTCAACTGTTGCTATAATTGAAAGAGATTTTCCAAATACATCTTTTTGGTCTATAGAAAACGATAAACCTTCCTATGCAAGTTCCTACCATGAAAAAGTGAATGCAGCATCTTCTGAGAAAGTAAATATCGAAATTGATGAAACGGATTATTGTTCAATGCTTTATACGAGCGGTACGACAGGTCATCCGAAAGGCGTATTACATCGTCATCGCGAAATGACTGAGCATAGTATGATTTGTACGTATTTCCTTAAATATAATAGAGATAGTGTAGGGCTTGTCGTTGCGCCTTTATATCACTGTGGTGAATTAAACGCTGGAATCATACCACGCATTCAAGTTGGCGGAAAGAATGTTATTTTGCATCATTTTGATACAGAAACAGTATTACATACGATTCAAGAAGAAAAGATTACGACGTTCTTTGCAGCGCCGACGATGTGGAATATGTTGTTGCAAAAAGATTTAGCTCAGTATGATTTAACTTCGATGAAGATTGGTATATACGGCGGAGCAGCAATGGCACCGGCGTTAGTAAAAGAATGTAAAGAACGTCTTTATATTGATCTTGTTCAAATATACGGAATGACAGAAATGGGGCCAGTTGTTGCGTTTCTCGTAGAGGAGGATCAAATTACGAAAGCTGGTTCAGCAGGCACGCCATGCTTTAGCCATGAAGTTCGTATTGTGAAACCGAACGAGGATGCACCGGCAGAACCAGAGGATGTATTACCTCCTTATGAAGTGGGAGAAATTATTTTGCGCGGCCCAACTATGATGGCTGGCTATCATAATCGTGAAGAAGCGAATAAAAAATCGATGTATAAAGGATGGTATCATTCGGGTGATCTAGGCTATTTTGATAAAGACGGTTATTTATTCGTTGCTGATCGCGTTGATGATATGGTAATTAGCGGTGGCGTAAATATTTATCCTCGTGAAATTGAAGATTTCCTTCATAGTCATCCTGGTATATTAGATGTGGCGGTACTTGGTGAGCCAGACGAATTATGGGGAGAGCGTGTTGTGGCAGTTATTGTGAAGAAAGATGAAACAATAACAGAAGCTGATTTAGAAACGTATTGCAAAGAAAGTGATGAACTAGCAGATTATAAACGTCCGCGTCATTATTTATTTGTAGATGAACTTCCGCGTAATGCGAGCGGGAAGTTGCAGAAATTTGTGCTGAGGGAGTCGTTGAAAGGTGCGAAAAAATAAAAAATGAAGGATGCCCCATATCTATGGGGTATCTTTCATTTTTCTATATTAAACAGAAGAAACAATATCTTTGTTAATTCTCATTTCTTCTTGGTGAAGGTTAATTAGCGCATTTGAAATAAGGTGGAAAAACAAAGTGGATGTAATACAAAAAGAAAAGGCACCCTAAGGTGCCTCTCTTCGACTTGAACCATTTCATTTCATACGAATCTATCCGTATTACCATTACCCCTTTGTTATGAGTGTAAACACATACTATAAAGCAGAATCGTCTATATACACTAGATTGTTAGTTCACAAAAGACAAGAGATTTGAGATCAATATTGAAGTGACGCCACATCCCCTATAATAATTGATATGTTACGCCTTTTAAAAGAATCTGCTTTATAGAACGTGCCCACAAGTTATATTTTACTACATGTAATATTCATTTAGTGTATTTTTTGGTGAATATGTATAATTACATAAACTGTATGAAAAAAAGAGAGTATACTCTGATATTGTGTGATAAAGATAAAGCCCGCCTACGGAATAGGGGGCTTTTCTTACTTTTTATAAATATTTATTCCAATTATATTATCAGATGAGTCTAAACGAATATAAACGTCATCTGATAAAAGGTGTGCATTATATATTCTTTGTTTATATGTTGATATCTCGAAGCGTTTTCCATTTAATTCACATTCTAGAATAATCATATCGCCATGTTCTTTCCAATTTATTAATTTAGCAGTTGTATTCATATAAACCTCCTCTGAATCATTTTATGAAAATTAGTAGAGATAGTGTGAGAAAGGAGTTTATATAACAAAAAAAGACACCTTAAGTGTCTTCTTTGATTACTATAAAAGTCGTTGGATAAAATAGGTTTCTATTTTTATTTACGTGAAAACCCTTCTTCATCAAGGTATTCCGCAGCTTCTGGATAAGAGTTGAATGTACCGTCTAAGTTTACACCAGCGTACACGTTCCACATGTCATCCTCTGAAATAAGAGTAAGAATATGACCATCTTCGTTCTGCCATTCTTCTTCTTTCGCAGGTTCTACAGGTGCTACTACTTCTTCTTGTGATAGAAGGTCAATTGATTTCTCAATTACTGAACGTAACTCCTCTGCTGAAAACTCACGGATGTTAACCATACCTTTATCATCCGTTTTGTAACCTTTAATACCGCTTGCATACACAAATCCATTTCCATTTGGGTGTAAATGAAATACAACGTTCTTTTTATCTAAACGACTTTCTTCAAAGTGGAAGTTTACACGTTTTAATGATACGTTCTTTCTTTCTAGTTCTGGGAAAGATTCAATAATCGATAATTTTTCTTCAAAAGTTAGCATATTGCCTCCAAGTATATAGTAAAAGATTTAATTTGTTCATTATAGCATAGTTGCAATTGTTTCCAAAGATAAGGGGAAAACTTTTCGTTGAATACGTTTACGTCACGAGAATGTAAAAAGTGAGCTAACGAATGTATCTTTTTAGGTGTACAATGGAACATGGACTTTATACAAAGGTGGTTTTTTTATGTTTCAAAAAATAGCAAAGGAATGTTTAGCAGGATTTACTGTTGCGATTGTTGCGTTACCACTTGCGATTGCGTTTGGTATTGCCGCGACAGGAACGTCTGAGGGAGCGCTTGTTGGATTGTATGGTGCGATTTTTGCAGGTTTATTCGCAGCGTTATTTGGCGGGACACCTGGGCAAGTAACAGGGCCAACTGGACCGATTACCGTTATTGCAACAGGAGTTATTGCGACGCACGGGTTAGAGGCAAGTTTTATTGCCTTTATGATGGCAGGATTATTTCAAATTTTATTCGGTGTATGTAAGCTCGGTTCTTACGTTCGATATATTCCGTATCCTGTCGTTTCAGGATTTATGAATGGTATTGCATTAATCATTATTTTAGGCGAAATAAAACACGTACAAAATAGTTTTCTACTTGTTGTGTTAACGATTATTGTAATGATTGTTTCTGGCAAATGGATTAAGGCGATTCCGTCTAGTTTAGTAGCACTAGTCGGTGTGACAGCTTTGCTTCCTTTATTTTCTTCTCTACTCGAAGGACTTACAGTAAAGTTACCGATTATCGGAAATCTTTCACTAAATAAAGTAATTGAAAAGATTGGAACCATTCCAGAAGCGATGCCTACGCTTCATATTCCATCTTTAAGTGGAACAGGAATAGCAGCACTTATTTTACCAGCGCTTAGTATTGCTTTATTAGGATCGATTGACTCGTTGTTAACATCGGTCGTAATGGATAATGTGACAGGTACACGTCATAAAAGTAATAAAGAGCTCGTTGGACAAGGTATCGGTAATATGATGAGCGGATTGTTTGGCGGATTAGCAGGTGCAGGTGCGACTGTAAGGTCTATCGTGAATATAAGAAGTGGCGGTAAAACGGCACTTTCGGCATGTATGCATAGTGTTATCTTATTTATTTTTATTATGGGTCTTGGTTCGGTCGTACAATATATTCCACTTGCTGTATTATCAGGTATTTTAATTTTAACTGGTATTGGAATGTTCGATTGGGGAAGCATGAAAAAGATGCATGTCGCTCCTAAAGGTGATGTCGTTGTTATGCTCGTAACGATGATTGTAACGGTGAAGTTCGATTTAATGATTGCTGTTGCCTTCGGTATTATTCTTTCGTTCATCATATATATGGTGAAATGTAAAGAACGTAAAACTTCTATCGTAAAAGAAAAAGAAGAAACGTACACAATTCAAGGGCCGCTCTCTTTCCTATCAGTAGATCGTATTTTCTCTACTTTACAAGATGTGAAGTCACCGGTTGTTTTACGTATGAAAGATGTGCGTTATATGGATGTATCAGGAGCTATGGCATTATTAAATTTTGTTGAGCAATCAAATAAAGTAGGAGCAAGTGTAAAGCTTGAGCAAGTACATCCGAGTATTGAAAAAACAATCGCAGTAATGGCAAGCGATGAACA
Source organism: Bacillus cereus group sp. MYBK15-3 (assembly GCF_051916765.1). Taxonomy (NCBI): domain Bacteria; kingdom Bacillati; phylum Bacillota; class Bacilli; order Caryophanales; family Bacillaceae; genus Bacillus; species Bacillus cereus group sp. MYBK15-3. The sequence goes on along the minus strand of NZ_JBQAHG010000004.1, from coordinate 303,832 downwards.
GAAAGAGCAATTGAAAATCTTAAGTGTTTAGATAGTAATTAGAATATCTCACAATTTTACATAAATTATAATGTAGAGTTGTGGGATGTTTTTATAATGTTTTTAGTAATATGTATCGCAGTGACAGAGAGGAAGGGCTCTTTTGGCGTAACAGAAACGCTTATAGTGTGTACATATATAATGGAAGGAATTAGAAAAAAATTGTGAAGAGACAGGCTTAAATGGGTTCGCTTTTCTAGTTTGAAAAAAAAACCAAGTATTCAACCTATAATAAATTTGTTATGATAACCAATGGGATAAAATGAATCCCTATCGCTTAAAACAATATGTTTGAGAGTATATGTATAAAAGAAAAGAGAAAAAATATGAATAAAACATTTGTAAAAGGAGCAGCAATTTTAACCATTACAACTTTTTTGTCAAAATTGCTTGGTAGTTTTTTTCAAATTCCATTACAAAATATTGCAGGAGATGAAGTGCTCGGTATTTTTCGCCTTGTTTTTCCTGTATATATGATTGCTCTTACATTATCAGTAGCCGGAGTTCCACTTGCAATTTCGAAACTAATTGCAGAGTTGAACGAAAAAAATAAGCAAAAGGAAATTGCGAAATTATTTAAATCAGCGTCAATTATTGGGATAGCATTTGGCATTTTCGGCTGTTTAGTCATTGTATTATTTTCTATTGAAATTGCGAATATGCTCGGTGGACAAGAAACTAGAATGCCGTTGCTTATTACTTCATTAGCATTACTCATTGCGCCATACATGGCGGTGTATAGAGGGTATTTTCAAGGTTTCGGTGATATGAAACCAACAGGGGTATCACAGGTCATTGAGCAATTTGTACGTGTGTTTTTTATGTTAATAATTGCTTACATACTAGTATCATGGGATAAGAGTAATACTGTTATTACTAGTGGTGCGATGGTTGGCTCTTTTCTTGGAGTCATTAGTTCGCTTATATATTTGCGTATAAAATATAATAGAAGTCCATACTACAATAAAAGCAATTCCTATTCGCTCCGAGATTTAAGAGAAAACGGCAAAAAGATATTGCGGGTATCGATCCCAATCGCTATCGGAGCTTTATCAATGCCACTTTTAAATTTAGTAGACTCGCTTACAATACCGCATGTATTACAAGGATCATCAACAGAAATTCAAGAACAATTTGGAATATACAGTCGCGGTTTTGCATTCACGCAAATAATTGTTATTTTTGCAAGTGCAATTGTATTTCCGTTAATACCACTCTTAACTTCCGCATTGGCCAAAAGAGATATAAATTTGGCGAAAATAACAATTCAAAATACAAATCGACTAGCGCATGTTTTGACAGCGCCGTTAACAATATGGTTGATGGCATTAACAGTACCGTTAAATGTCGGATTGTTCACAGATGTAAAAGGCAGTAGTATGTTAACAGTTATGATTGGCAGTTCGTATTTTACTGCGGTTATGGTATTATCAATAGGTGTTTTACAGGGCATTAACCGTTCTGCACAAGCAGCATGGATTGTTATTGGTGCGAGTTGTGTGAAAGTCGTGTTAAACATGATGTTCGTGCAGAAGTTTGGCATAGATGGAGCAGCGTATAGTACACTAATTACTTACGTATTGATTTGTATTGTAAATCATTTGTATATTCGAAGCTATATTGCCTATTCTATTCATTTAAAAAGCTTTTTCGGTGTGTTAGCAATAGCATGTATTTTGGGACTAGGATTGTATGAATTATGTAATGTGATAGATGGTACAACTTCAAGAATTATGACGTTATTATTCAGTGGTATAGCATTAAGTATTACAACCATTTTGTATGGTGTATGTGCTTTGAAATTAAAATGGATATCAATAAACAAAATACCATTTTTGAAAAGATAAATATAGAAATTTAATTTTTTATTATAATTCATATGAACTGATAAAGAGGAAACTATGTAGGGTATCAAGTGTTTAGGTAAGGAATGGGTACCAGTTTATGTTAGATGAAATAAACGGTTACCTAGTTTTGGAGGAGATTTAGGGTGCGTTTAGTCTTATCAGGATATTATGGTTTTTATAATGTTGGAGACGAGGCGATTCTACAATCAATTATTGAATCGTTAAGTAAAGAGAACCCGGATATAGAACTAGTAGTACTATCAAATGATTCTAAATATACAAAGGAAATGTATGGTGTAGAATCGGTAGATCGCTGGGATATAAAAGCTGTTTATCATGCGATAAAAAACAGTGATGGAGTCATTAGCGGTGGCGGGAGCCTTCTTCAAGATCAGACAAGTACGAAGAGTATTCTATATTATACGGGTATTATGGGACTCGCTCGATTATTAAAAAAGCCGTATTATATTTATTCACAAGGAATAGGTCCAATTACAAAAGGATATAATCGTCTATTAGTAAAATGGAACTTGTCAAAAGCTTCCTATGTATCAGTTCGAGATGAGGATTCGTTTTTATATTTAAAAGAACTTGGCATAAAAAACGATATTGAAATTGTTCCAGACCCTGTTTTAACATGGAAACGGACAAAACAATCGGATTGGTTGCAAAAGCATTCGATACATGGAAAAGTAATTGCGGTTAGTGTGCGTTATTGGAATGCAAAAGAAGATTATATAAAAAAATTAGCTGCGGCATTAAAAAAATTAAAGCAAGAAGGATACCAAATTTTATTTGTTCCAATGCATGAGCCATTTGATCAAAAAGCTTCGTGTGAAGTAGTAGACTTAATGGGAGAAGAGACGTATATGCTTCCATATAAAATGGATATCGACGAGAAAATATTCATTTTATCACAATGTTCATTACTAATTGGTATGCGTCTTCATGCACTTGTTTTTTCTGCCGTAGCCAAAACTCCAATGGTCGGGATTTCATACGATCCGAAAATTGATTCGTTTTTAAGTCAAGTGAATCAGCCAGTTATAGGAAGTGTGGATGGCGAATGGAGTGCTGAGTATTTATATGAAATTGCGAAAAAGCAATTAATGCAACAAGGAACTGTGCAGCAAGAGTTACAATTGACAATAGATGAGCTTCGGTTGCAAGGCAAACAGGCAACAAAGAAACTCATTGATCATATGGAAAAAGGCACTTTATTAAAAAAGTAAAGTGTCTTTTATTTTGTTTTGAATTTAATGAAAATTCTAATTAAAAAACGTTTTATTTTAATTCCTATTTATTATGCTAAAATGATTGTGATTATTATATAATCAAATTTGTGATAATAAATTCGTAGATTACGAGGAGGATAACCTTGAAGACTTTTTCAAAAGGTATAACAGCAGTGGCATTAACGGGATCATTACTTTTAACTCCTATTTCAAGTTATGCGGCAAATGATGATATTACAGGACATATGTTTGAGACGAATATGCGCTCACTTATTACTAAAGGAGTTTTAATGGGGTATGGAGACAATGTATATGCGCCTGATAAATTAGTAACAAGAGCAGAGTTTGCTACATTCATAGCAAGGGCTTTAAATTTACCGAAAGCTGATTCGAATTTCGAGGATGTGCCGAAGACTTACGGTTTATATGATGGTGTAAGTAGAGCATATGGAGCGAAAATTATTAATGGTCGTACGAACGAGACATTCTCACCAAATGATGTGATTACACGTGAAGAAATGTCGATAATGGTAAAGCGAGCGTTAGACTATAAAAATATTAAAGTAGCTGTAAGTCCGCTTACCTTTACTGATAAAGATAGTATTAACTATAAAGAGCATGTGCAAGTTATGGTGGCTACTCAAATTATTAAAGGGTATCCAGAAGATAATACATTTAGACCACATTTATCAGCTACAAGAGGGATGGCTTCAGCTATGTTGGATCGCATGCTTCAGACGATTGAAAAAAACGGAAATAGCAATCCTGTAGAAACTAAGAAATATGTTGTGACAAATGTAAGAGAAAACGGAACAGAGCAAGAAGTAGAGCGCTATAATACGTATAAAGAAGCGGTTACGGCTGCTCAAAATAAAGGTATGAATGCGGTAAAATACGAGAACGAATTTTTATGGATTAAAGATGGTTTTGCAAGTGCGAAAAGAATAACTGGGCAAAACATCATTAATATTTATGATGAGAATTTGTCAACAGTATATACGTATATTCAGTATGGAACAGAATTGAAAGTGTTAGAAGTTGGCGAAGATCGTGTGAAAGTTCAACTTTCTGGTTTGACAGGTTATGTGAAGAAGAATGAAATCACTTTAATTCCTACAAATGAAATGAAACAGTCGTCTTATTATGTGAAATCAGATGGATATTTATACCATAAATATTATACATATAACACAAGTTCACCTGGATATACAGAATTTAGATATGGTGTGGCACCTTCTTTCATGAAGCAAGGACAGCAAATGTATAGTGTAGATGGAAAGACATTTGGAGACGAAACTTTCTATCAATATTTCAATTATTTATCATTACGTTCGAAAACAGATTATACAGCTGAACAACTAGATAGTTATGTGAAATCGATTAAACCAGACTCTCCATTAATTGGTTTAGGAAAGAAATTTAAAGAAGTAGAAAGCAAGTATAATGTAAATGCACTATTCTTATATTCATTAGCAATCCATGAAAGTTATTATGGAACAAGCGCTCTTGCAAAAGACAAAAATAATTTATTTGGTTTAAAAGCAACAGACGATAGTCCGTATGGTAACGGAGAAGCATTCAATTCAAAAGAAGATTGTATTGAACATGCAGCAAAATTATACATGAATGAAGGATATTTAAATCCAGGACATTGGCGTTATACAGCAACATATACAGGTGATAAAGCTGCTGGTTTAAATGCGAAATATGCATCTGATGCGAACTGGGGTAAAAAAGTAGCGGGGCATATGAACCGTTTTGATTCTTATTTAGGTAAAAAAGAATACAACAAGTACAAACTTGCACGTGTGATGAATAACGTGGAAGTGAAAAAGAATCCTAGTATATCAAATGAGCGACTGTATCGTTTAAATACAAATGTAGTTGTCACAGTTACTGGTGAAGAGATAATAAACGGAAAAGCGTGGGTTAAAGTTATTTCAGATAATCCTACTGTAACAGAAGCGTATATTGCAAAAGAAAGCTTAGAATACGTAAAACATTAATTAAATAAAAAAGAAGGTGCTACTAATATTTCGTAGCACCTTCTTTTTATTCAATTTCAAAATCAACAATGATATAAGCGAGTATAACAACGAAGAAAATACTAACGGCTGGTGCTGTTAATACGTGGCCAGACATAAAGCCAATGCCAAGTGATAGAATGAGTGTGCTCGCTAATAGCATATACTTTACTTTCATGATTTTCTTAAAGTTTGTGATCATGCGGATAAATAATTTAATACCAAAGTATAGAAGAGGTATTAAGTAAATAAGGAAACCGACAATTCCAAAGGCGAAGAATAGGTCATGGAAGTCCATTTCAATTAATTTAATTTTATCTGTGTAGTTACCAGCGTAACCCATTCCGAATAGTTTTTGTGAAAGCGGTGCGTCTTTATAGTATTGTTTGTATGTTTTTAAAAATTTGTCGCGATCACTGTAAATTAAACTTTTTACTTCAGAATCTGTAAGTTCACCTTTTGCATGTTTTTTTGCATCTTCTGGATCTGCTTTAATTACTTTTCCTTCTTTTCGATCTTTCTCTTCTTGCACTGATTTTTTGTATTCGTATATTTGCATGTGAATGCCCATATTTTTTGCGATAGGAGTATGCGGTGTAAGAGCGATTAAACCTCCTAGTATAACTGCGACAACAACGGTATTTACAATATGTGTGAATCCTTTTCCTTCTTTTTTACGATTTATCATATATTCAATGAATGAGAAGAAAAGTGCTACGCCTAATGTAATAACAATTGCGCCATATCCGACTTTCGTTCCGACCATAATACTTGCATACATCGCAAGTATTGTTGGAATCCAGTAATATATTTTCGAGAAAGAAGTTGTTTTATGAATCGAATATAAGACAATGATTGGGAACATAATGGCGAAAAGAGAACTTAAATCATTTCCAGCGAAGAACCAACCTCTTGAACCGATTTTTGAGTGAGGATAGCTTGGGAAATCCGTTCCAGTTTGCATTGCGACAATCATTGTAATGCTTAAAATTAAAGTTGCATATAAGAAATATGTAATGATTTTATGAAATACATACTCTTTATTTTTTAGCTCTTTAAAGGCGATAATATATCCAAACAGTAGCACAATTGGATATACGCTCTTTAAGATGAATTTAACTTCTTCTCCAAATGAAACTGGAGATTTAACTATCATATTATTTACAAGACCGATTGCGAGTGCGATCCCGAGTAAGCACAAATAGAGGATGTACTTTTTCGCATCTTGTTGTTTGTGATGAAGAAGTAGGTACCCTAATGCAAGAAGCATAAAGGCGAAACGGACTACAACTCCAACTGTTGCGCTCATGTGTAGTATATAGATTGAAAAAGATGTTAATAAATCTAAAATTGGTTGAAACACAATGAATAGCAATAGGAAATGTGGGAAGTAGTTATCCGTTTGTTTCAACTTATTAACCATATGTTCCTCCAGTTCTTCATTCCTTTATTACAACACCCAAAAGATGGGTATAAAGCCTTTTTTACATAGTAAGGCGAATGAATTTCAATATTTGTTTTTTATCAAACTTAAGAATACACCATTTCATTGTAATGGTAAATAGATGAAAAGCATGGATAAACCGACTTTAATTTCTATATTTTTCAACGGAATTGTATGTTTTATACGGTAAATGTACAAATTGCGAGATTATTAGACAGAAAATTGAGAAAAAAGAAGGATTTTTCAGTGGTTTTCTATAATTATATAAGTATAATCTTTATGGAGAAAAGAGGGGTATATATAATGGAAATAACAAGTAAAACAGAATCTGTCGTTGTGAAATATGAAGGCCACGTTGCAACGGTTATGGTCAATCGCCCAGAGGTGTTAAATGCGTTGGATGAGCCGACCTTAAAAGAGTTATTACAAAAGTTGAAAGAAGTAGCGGAAAGTTCTGCGCATATCGTTGTGTTATGCGGGAACGGCCGTGGTTTTTCTGCGGGTGGGGATATTAAATCGATGCTTTCAAGTAATGATGAAAGTAAGTTTGATGGCATTATGAATACCATTTCTGAAGTTGTCGTGACATTATATACGATGCCAAAGCTTGTTATTAGTGCAATTCATGGACCGACTGCAGGTCTTGGGTTAAGTATTGCGTTAACAGCTGATTATGTAATGGCGGATATATCATCTGTTATTGCAATGAACTTTATTGGAATCGCTTTAATTCCAGATGGAGGCGGTCATTTCTTCCTTCAAAAGCGTGTCGGTGAAAATATGACGAAGCAAATTATTTGGGAAGGTAAGAAGTTATCAGCGACAGAAGCGCTTGATATCGGCTTAATTGATGAAGTAATCGGCGAAGATTTCCAAACGGCTGTGAAACAAAAAATTAATGAATGGTCACAAAAACCGATTAAAGCAATGATTCAAACGAAGCAAATTTTATGTGAAGTAAATCGCTCTAATTTAGAGCAAACATTGCAATTAGAAAAGCGTGGTCAATATGCAATGAGACAAACAGCGGATCATAAAGAAGGAATTGCTGCGTTTTTAGAGAAACGTTTACCAGCATTTAAAGGGGAATAAAGTGAAGTGAGGATTTTGTCCATTCCTCACTGATTATTAGCTCGTTAATTCGGGATAAAGGGGAGAAAGTGCTAACACATTTTAGTATAATTGTGTTAGCACTTTTTTAAGGAGTAATACATGAAGAAAATGATCGGTGTTATTACTATTATTTTGCTTACATATTCTGCTTTGCATAGTACACCATCTTTGGCAGTTCGGACTGCGTTGTTTTTTGAGGGACATCCAAGTGTTGCATTTTCTGACGGGGTGACGAAAGAAAAAGATGTGAAAAAAGAAGCGATTCCAGATGAGTATCAAACTCTATATGGTAAGGACGAAGACTTAGAGCACTATTTCTTTCCACATGTAAGAGCACATGGATCAGGAATTGATATGTTAAGTGCGTGCGTGAAGAAAAAATGGTTTTTCTATAAAGCAGAGCTCGGATGTTATTAAATATAGGAGGATGAATGATGTCAGCATATAACAAGTTAGTAAGAGATCGTGTTCCAGAGAAGATTTTAATGTCTGGAAAAACGTATACAGCACAAAAATTAACAGGGCAAGCATACATACAGGCTTTAGCGAAAATTGGAACGGAAGAAATTCGTGAATTTGCTTCTATGAAAGAACGCGAACATGCGCTAGATTCTCTTGCGGATGCGCTAGAAGTTATCATTTCATTAGCACGTGCAGAAGGTGCATCGATTGAAGATGTAGAACGCCTTCGTAAGAAAAAAGAAGTAGAGCGCGGTGGGTTTGAAAGAGGTATTTATTTATTAGACGTTTCAGAAGAATAGTTTTATAGGAAAAGCATAGCGTTAATGAGTAACGCTATGCTTTCTTGTTGCAATGAAGCTAATAATGAAGAAGATAGCTGTTAATATCCAGCCGATTGTAATAGAAGTAGTAGTGTGAATGGCATAAGAGATTTGTAAACAAAATAATGATGCTAAAAACCAAATGAGTGCAATGTGTATATATTTTTTTGATATATTCATATTTTATAACTCCTTTTATATAATAAAAAGAATTTTACTACAATTTAGAAAATTAAGCTATATAGGTAGAGGTTTTCTGGTGAATTTTGTATACTGAATAGTAGAGAAAAAGAGGAGGAAACGACAATGGCACATCATGCAAAAGAAACGATGGAACTGATTAAGGAGCTTGTCTCTATTCCAAGTCCATCTGGAAATACAGCAAAAATTATTAATTTCATTGAAAACTATGTCAGTGAGTGGAACGTAGAAACGAAACGTAATAATAAGGGAGCTCTTATTTTAACGGTAAAAGGGAAAAATGATGCACAGCACCGCTTATTAACGGCACACGTTGATACGTTAGGTGCGATGGTAAAAGAAATTAAGCCTGACGGTCGCCTGAGTCTTTCTATGATTGGTGGATTTCGCTGGAACTCCGTAGAAGGGGAATATTGCGAAATTGAAACATCAAGTGGCAAGACGTATACAGGAACAATTTTAATGCATCAAACATCTGTACATGTATATAAAGATGCAGGTGAAGCAAAGCGCGATGAGAAAAATATTGAAGTTCGTATTGATGAGCGCGTATTTTCAGCTGATGAAGTACGCGAATTAGGAATTGAAGTAGGAGACTTCGTTTCATTTGATCCGCGCGTTCAAATTACAGAGAGTGGATACATAAAATCACGTCATTTAGACGACAAAGTAAGTGTTGCAATTTTATTAAAATTAATTAAAAGATTACAAGATGAAAACATAACATTACCATATACGACGCATTTCTTAATTTCTAATAATGAAGAGATTGGATACGGTGGTAACTCTAACATTCCAGAAGAAACTGTTGAATACTTAGCAGTTGATATGGGAGCGTTAGGTGATGGACAAGCATCTGATGAATATACAGTATCTATTTGTGCAAAAGACTCTAGCGGCCCGTATCATTATGCACTGCGCAAACATTTAGTAGAGCTTGCGAAAACGAATCATATTGAATATAAAGTAGATATTTATCCGTACTACGGATCTGATGCATCAGCTGCGATTCGCGCGGGATTTGATGTGAAACATGCTTTAATTGGAGCGGGTATTGATTCTTCTCACGCATTTGAACGTACACATGAAAGTTCTATTGCGCATACAGAAGCATTAGTGTATGCATATGTAATGTCTAATTTAATTGAAGAATAATTTCATAGATAATAGAGAGCTGATTAAAGATATTATTTTTAATCAGCTTTTTATTTGGCAAAGCGATTAGGAGACATGTTCTAATCGCTTTTTTATCCCGCTATTTGCCGGGCAGTAAGACCACTACCTCAAAATTCAGCGAAAGCAAAAAAGTTAGATGGGGGCGGGCTGCCCGTAAAAGCCCGATTGGTGAGGGCTGATTAAAGCTTTTTATATACATTCATTATAAGTTATATATATGCGATTTTTTTTATACGGCCGGAAACGTATTTACTATAGATATATAATGTTATACACTATGAAAGGAATTAATTAATAGTTAATATTTTTTAGTTAGCTTGATTAAAAAAATGAATGAATATGAAGTTTTGAGAGGAGATTTATTTTTCATGAAGTACAAAGCAATAGCCGCAGGTTTATTAGCAGCAAATTTACTAGCACATCCAATTAGTAGTTTAGCAGAAACGAAGAAATTTCCTGATGTTTCAGATAGTGCGTGGTCAAAAGACGCAATTTATTATTTAGTAGAGAGAAATGTAATTAACGGTATGCCAGATGGTAACTTTATGCCATACGGAAATTTAACACGTGCTCAGGCAGCAAAGATTATCGCAACAGCAATTGGTGCTAAAATAGATCCAAATGCAAAGCCGTCTTATAATGATGCAAAAAATAATTGGGCAGCTTCATTTATTGCAGCCATGGAAAAAGAGAATATTATTAAAGGGCGAGAACCAGGAGTATTTGATCCTGAAGGAAAAGTAACTCGTGCTGAAATGGCAGCTATGCTTGTAAGAGCATATAATCTGAAAAGCAAAGTAACAGGACCAGTTCCTACAAAATTTGCTGATTTAGAGAATCATTGGGGTAAAGAAGAAGTTAATATTTTAGTAGAATTAAAACTTTCGTTAGGTACAGAGGATGGCTGGAAACCGAATGATTCTATTACGCGTGAACAAGCAGCTCAACTTACTGCGCAAACAGATAAATTTAGCAAGAATAGTGATCGTCCAGTAGAAACAAAGAAAATGTACATAGATAGAAAATTCATTACATATCACGCACCATCATTAAGTTCTGGGATTAGTGCAAATCAGCATAATCCACAAATGGTTGAAATTAAAGAAGAACGAGATGGATGGATCAAAATTGCAACAAGTAAAGGTGATAAATGGACACCTTTAGTAGAGAAAACAGAAGTTATTAATGAAGGATTCACTACTTATGCAGAAGCTTCTTCTTCTTCAAAAGTAATGGGAACACATAACGCACAACAAGTAACTGTTATTGAAGAGAACGGCAGCTGGATTCGTATCCGTATGGGCGCTGGTTTCCAATGGGTTAATAAAAATCAATTAAATCCAGTCAAGCAAGGTAACTTCTTAGAGGGCAAAACGATTATCATTGATCCAGGTCATGGGGGAGCGGATTCAGGTAATCCAGGTTATTATGAGAAAGAAAGTGAAACTGTATTAGATGTATCACTACGATTACAGAAAATATTTGAGAAAAAGACACCATTTACTGTGTTATTCACTCGTACAGATGATACACGTCCAGGAACAAGTGCTTCTGATTCTTTAAAGAAACGTGTAGAATTTGCTCAAAAAAATAATGGGGATATTTTTGTAAGTATTCATGGTAATGGCACGGAAGAGAAAAATGGACAAGGTACAGAAACGTTCTACTATGAATCAGCGACAGCAAGAGGAACAAATCCTAACGTATCAGAAAGTCGTTTACTAGCAGAAAAAATTCAAGAGCGTCTTGTAGATGCACTGGGAACAAAAGATCGTGGTGTGAAAAAAGGCGATTTATACGTAATTAGAGAAAATACAATGCCAGCTGTATTAGCAGAATTAGCATTTGTAGATAATAAAAGTGATGCAGATAAAATAGCTACACCAGCGCAGAGACAAAGTGCAGCGGAAGCTATTTATCAAGGTATTTTAGATTACTATGAAGAAATGGGTAACAACGTGTCTTCTTTCCGTTAATAAATAATAAGAGATTGCCATTGGCAGTCTCTTTTATTTATTAACGTTTCTCTTTATTTCCGGCATATGATATCATTTAATTTTATATACAAAAGAAAAGTATTTGAGTAATTGTAATCAGAAGAATTTTAAACGATAGAGGATGATAATAGATTGAATAATCATAGTAAAACACCTGCCTGTATATATACGTATGCATTTCGTGAGGAGGAGCGTGCTTTATGTTACTTGGAAATGCGCTCGTTCTTTGGAATGGAGTCCCACGTTAATATTTTAAAAAGTGATGTCAAAATTGACCCGAGTAGAAGTGCGTTTATAAAAGAGCGCGTTGAGGTTATGTATGAAGGGGACGACTTAGAAAGCATTTTAAAACAAGTGGAACAAATTGATTTGGCGGGAGCGACATTTAAAGTTATCTTCGTTAAAATCAATGACCTCGTTGGAGAGAATAAAATTGAATATGGAGAAAGACGTCTTATTGAACGAGACCTCGGCATGCATATTGAAGGAGAAGCGGATGTTCGTAATCCAGAGCGTGTATTCGGGATTGTTCCTCTTGGAGGACGCTGGTACTTCGGGCACTATGTAGAAAGCGAACCCGTTTGGTATCATCACATAAAAAAACCGCATAGTTATTCGACATCTCTTAGCACACGTGTTGCGAGATCAGTTGCAAATATCGCTGTACCAAATCCAGAGGGAGTACGAGCAATTGACCCGTGCTGCGGTATTGGAACAGTAGTAGTAGAAGCACTTTCTATGGGGATTAACATCGTTGGTAGAGATATAAATCCACTTGTAGTTCTTGGAACGAGAAAAAATATCGCGCATTTCGGATTTGAAGGAACAGTAACAAAAGGTCCAATCGAGGAAATTACTGAGAACTACGACGTTGCCATTATCGATATGCCGTACGACCTATTTACGCACGCCACACCAGAAGATCAACTATCAATTCTCTCAAGTGCACGCCGCATCGCGAAAAAAGTAGTCGTTGTCACGATGGAAACAATGGACGACATGATCCATGAAGCAGGATTCGAAATTACAGATCGCTGTATTACAAGAAAAGGATCATTTACTAGACAGATTCTTGTTTGTGAATAAGAAAGAAAGGTCACCCGTTTGGGTGACCTTTTTTGTTTGTATTGATGTGTAATTGGTTGGTGGTTTAGGTAGATGAATTAGCGAAATTTGTCTGTAAGTCGATATTGCATGTCGAATCGCCGATAAATTTAAAAAATCGCTGATATATTGTGTTGAATCGCTGATAAATTTAAAAAATCGCTGATATATTCCGAGAATCGCCGATATCGTTACATTATAATATTACTGTTCTTTTAATTTCTCTTGTTGTGCAAGTAGTAAATTGCGCAAGATGTGTCCGCGGTAACTTTCTAGTTTTCGTCCTTCATGATAGCGTACGCCTAATTTTTTTAGTTCAGCTACGTACCAGCCTTTTGTTCCGTAATACATGGGATCACTTCCTTTTTGCTTTTGAACAGTATATGTTTGGGAGCGAAGTAACTTTACATTGAAAATAATAATGATAAAAGGAATTTTGCATGTGTATACCAGTGAAATTGCAAAGTTATCGAGGTGTTTTATAACGTAACGTCCAAGCCGTGTATAAAAAAGTAGACAGTTGTATATGAATTTGTTGAAAAAAGAATACACATTACTGAGGGGATTTGAAAAAAGTAATGCTATACGCTTTGGCATGATACTTGCGTTGGAAATAGTATCAACATATAGGGGAGAGATCGAAATGAAGGTTAGTAAAATATATACAACGATTGATGCACACGTAGCTGGGGAACCACTTCGAATTATTACGGGCGGAGTGCCAGAAATAAAAGGGGAAACGCAGCTGGAAAGACGCGCGTACTGCATAAAACATTTGGACCACCTTCGTGAAGTTCTGATGTATGAACCGAGAGGGCATCACGGAATGTACGGTTGTATCATTACACCGCCAGCAAGTGCTCACGCTGATTTTGGCGTATTATTTATGCACAATGAAGGCTGGAGTACGATGTGTGGTCACGGTATTATCGCTGTTATTACAGTTGGAATTGAAACAGGCATGTTTGAAGTAAAGGGGGAAAAACAAAAGTTCATTATTGATAGCCCAGCTGGGGAAGTCATTGCGTATGCAAAATATAACGGGAGCGAAGTAGAGTCCGTATCATTCGAAAATGTTCCTTCATTTGTATATAAGAAAGACGTTCCTATTAAAATAGATGACTATGAATTTCAAGTAGATATCGCGTTTGGCGGAGCTTTTTATGCGGTAGTAGACTGTAAAGAATTTGGCTTGAAAGTCGGTTTCAAAGACTTATCTGCTATTCAAAAGTGGGGCGGTAAAATTAAGCACTACATTGAGAGCCAGATGGAAGTGAAGCATCCACTTGAAGAAGGATTAAAAGGAATATACGGCGTTATTTTCTCAGATGAACCGAAAGGAGAAGACGCAACTTTACGAAATGTAACAATCTTTGCTGATGGGCAAGTAGATCGTTCTCCTTGCGGTACAGGAACTTCCGCAAGAATCGCAACTCTTTTTGGAAAAGATGCTTTACAAAAGGGAGAAATTTTCGTCCATGAATGCATTACTGACGGGAAATTCGAGGGGGAAGTATTGTCGGTAACCGCAGTAGATACATATGAAGCTGTCGTTCCAAAATTAACGGGGAATGCCTTTATTACAGGATTTCATCAGTTCGTTGTAGACCCGAGAGATGATTTGAATCGAGGATTTTTGTTAGGATAAGAGGAGGGGGTGGAAAGATATGCTAGTCATAAGCGCGAACGAACAAAGAAACTTAGTAAATATGAATGAAGTTATTGAATACGCGGCGCTTGCTTTAAAAGAATTTTCCGCAGAAAGAACGATTACACCAATAAGGGGCTCATTACCATTTGCGAACGAGCGAAATACGGCATTAATTATGCCTTCAGTAGCGGAAGGGCTTGAGGCACTTGGCTTAAAAGTAGTAACGGTAGTCCCGCAAAATAAACAGATAGGAAAGAAAACGATCAACGGGATTGTGATGCTATCAGACTTTCAAACGGGAGAACCGCTCGCACTTTTAGAAGGATCGTACTTAACGATGATTCGAACAGGCGCCTTATCAGGAGTAGCGACAAAATATTTAGCTCGTCATAACGCAAAAACGTTATGTATCATCGGGACGGGTGAACAGGCGAAGGGAATTGCTGAAGCTGTATTTGCGGTAAGAGCTATCGAAAAAGTCATTTTATACAATCGAACAGAAGAAAAGGCGTATGCATTTGCGGAGTATATACAAGAGAGATTCAACAAACCTGCATATGTTCACACAAATGCAAATGAAGCAATAAGCGAAGCAGACATCATCGTCACAACTACGAACGCATCCACACCAGTCTTCTCAGAAAAACTACAAAAAGGCGTCCACGTAAACGCCATCGGCTCATTCAGACCGAGCATGCAAGAACTACCCTCACATGCCATAGCTAAAGCAAACAAAGTAGTAGTCGAATCAAAAGAAGCAGCACTAGACGAAACAGGAGACCTTCAAGTTCCGATAAAAGAAGGTCTATTTAAAGCAAACGCCATTCACGCTGAACTTGGTCAAATTATAAGCGGAGAAAAAGCTGGACGCGAAAATGATGAAGAGATTACTGTTTTTAAATCGGTTGGTTTGGCAGTAGTAGATATTATTGTTGCGAAGTATTTGTATGAGAGAGCGGTGGAGCAAGGAGTAGGGAATAAGATTGAGTTTTGAGGGACTGCCTTTTGGTGGTCTTTTTTGTCAGGATGGGTGTGCTAGTATTTATAATTAAATGCTTTTAATATTATGTTTGAATATATGAATTCTGCGCGGACATCACATCATTCATTCAATTGGTATATGAAAAAAGCTGCACCTCTAACAATTAGAGGTGCAACTTTTTACCATTCTCGCCATTCTTCTGTTATGTCTTCTTCAGATTCTAGACCAGCTATTCGTGCTGCTATATCGATAAATTCATAGAGATCTTCTCTTTCCATTGTTTCGATAAAATAGTCATGTTCGATATTTAATTCATTTAATTTAATAACTACCTCTTTAACAACTTGCATTACTTCGACTTCGGTTGGATTCTCTCCTAATCGCTGTAAGTTGTTAATGTAAGTGTCAAGAACTGTATTTGTTGCACTTATATTTTCTTCAGTAAAAAATTCCCCATCTTCATCATACTCAACCCATGAGGTTGTTGGTTTATTTTTTTTCAATTCATCAAATGTCATGATAACCTCCTAAATGTGTTTTTTGTCTTTAATCCCATTCTACATTTTCGATCATATAAAACAATCATTTTAGAGGGATTTTCTGTAAGTTGATAGTTTTTTAACTCATTTTATGAGGCTACTTATTCGTGGTCTTTTTATTTTCTCCTCCGCATAAATATAGTTTATCGCAAGAATGCATTAATAGATTACAAACTTTCTACCTTTGCGAAAAAGTTTGACAATACATACGGGTAGTGGTAATTTAAAACCTATAAGAAAACTCGGTATTAATTCCGAGTTTTCTTATGGGTGTAAATAGTCGAGAGGGGTCGAAATATGAAGAAGAAGTTGTTTGTATTACCATTTGTCCTACTATTATTTATTGCATTAGCTGCTTGTTCAGGGGAAAAAGATTCGAAGCAAGCGGGCACTAGTAAAACAGGGACTCCGAAAGATGGAGGAACGTTAACGATTGGTGTTAGCGATAATCCAGATACGATGAATCCGCTTTATGCGAATGATCGTGTGTCATTAACTGTGCAGCAAGCTTTATATGCGCCGCTATATCATATGGAAGACGGTAAGAAAAAGTTTGTTCTTGCTGAGAGCTTTACGCCTTCAGAAGATCAATTAACGTGGACATTGAAATTAAAAGATAATTTGAAATGGCATGATGGTAAGAAAATTACATCAGACGATATAGCATTTACATTCCAATCTATTTTAGATGAGAAGCAAAATAGCTCAAGTCGTGAAAACTTTATTTTTAAAGGAAAGCCGCTTGAGGTGAAAAAGGTAGATGAGTTAACAACTCAATTCGTTTTACCACAAGTAAGCGCATCTTTCGAAGGTGTGATGAATGATTTCTTCCCGATTCCGAAACATGTATTTGAAGGGGAAGCAGATTTAGCGAAGAGTAAGAAAAACTTACAACCTGTAGGGTCAGGTCCGTTTAAGTTTAAAGAATATAAATCAGATGAGTACGTTGCATTAGATCGATTCGATGATTATGTAGGTGGGAAAGCTAAATTAGACTCTATCGTATACCGAGTTGTAAAAGACCGTAATACAGCAAATGTTTCACTGCAAAATGGTCAAATCAACATGAAGATGATTGAGCCGCAAGACTTTAAGAAATTAGATAGCACTGGGAACTTCTCAATGGTGACATTCCCTGAAGGTAGATTATTCTACTTATCTTATAACATGAATACTGATCTTATGAAGAAAAAAGAAGTGCGTCAAGCAATTGCGCATGCGTTAGATAAAAAAGAAATGATTAACTCAGCCTTCGTTTCGGGTGAATTTGCAGAACCAGCAAATTCAATCTTAACGCCAGACGCTATGTATTATGCGAAAGATATTAAAGACTATAAGTATGATAAAAAAGAAGCGAAAGATTTATTAGCAAAAGCTGGCGTGAAAGATAAGGAAAAAGTACGTGTGATGTATGTAACGAATAATAAAATTATGGAAAGCTTAGCGTTATATACACAACAAAAATTAAAAGAAGTTGGCTTAGAAGTTGAACTAAATGCATTAGATGCTAGTGCGGCAAGTGAAAAAGGCTTAGATAAAGAGAATAAAGAATATGACATTACATTTGGTGGTTACATAATGGGACCTGAGCCAGATTCATATAAGAGCTTATTCTTAAGTAATGCTGAATACAATTATGCACGATATAAAAACGCTGATTTCGATAAGTTATGGGAAGAAGCTGCAGTTGAAACAGATAAAACAAAACGTGCAGAGCTATACCATAAAATTCAAGAAACAGCTAGAGAAGATGTACCTTATCTACCAATCGCATATCCGAAAGCAGTTATTGCAGTAGATAAAAAGTTTGATGGATTAAAAGAAGCAAAAGCAATTCCTGTCACAATGTTTGAAGATCTATCTAAGATTTATGAAGTGAAATAAGAAACAATAAAGAAGCTGGTGGAAATCAGCTTCTTTAGCTTGAGGGGGGAAGTTTGTGTATAAAGTAATTGCGAAGAGGCTTTTAAATGCAATTCCGCTTTTATTTGTTATTTCTATTATTTCTTTTCTATTAATAAAGCTAGCGCCGGGGGATCCTGTTCGAAACTTTGTAACGCCAAATATGAGTCCAATTGATGTGGAGCGTATTCGCAAAAGTTTAGGACTAGATCAACCAATTTACGTGCAGTATTTTTTATGGTTAAAAAACATTTTAACAGGGAACTTTGGTTACTCACTTCAAAATCATCGTCCTGTTTTAGATCTTATCGCAGAAAGATTACCCGCAACAATTGGGTTAATGGGATCATCTTTACTTGTCTCATTCGTAATCGCAATACCACTTGGACTATTTACAGGTGTGAAAAAGAATTCATTCTTTGACCGCATTGTAAACTTTATTTCATACGTTGGTATTTCTATGCCGGTTTTCTGGTTTGCACTACTATTAGTCTACTTATTCTCTTTAAAATTGGACCTACTTCCGAGTATGGGTATGCGCACCGTAGGTAAAGATTCTGTTTGGGATATTGTGCAACACGGCATTTTACCTTGCATGGTGCTAGCGTTCCAAAACGTATCTGTTTATATGAGATATATTCGTTCAAGTACGATTCAGCAATTAGAAGAAGAATATGTACAAATTCAATATGCGTACGGTGCTTCAAAGAAAACGGTGTTATTTAATCACGTACTTCGAAATGTATTAATACCGATCATTACAATTTTCGGATTATCGATTCCAAGTTTAGTAGGCGGAGCATTTATTACGGAAACAGTATTTTCATGGCCGGGTCTTGGTTCACTTGGGGTAAATGCTATTTTTAGATTTGATTATCCGATTATCATGGCAATTACATTACTATCATCATTCATGTTAATTCTCGGTAACTTAATTGCTGATATTTTATATGGCGTAGTAGATCCGCGCATTCGAATGAGGGGGTGATTTGGAATGAATAATAGGAGATTTCAAACGATAAAACATAGCTTTACGAAAAATAAGTTTGTTGCAATGGGAGTTATTATACTTGCGATTTTAACGGTCGCATCAATTTTCGCATTCGTGTCGCCGTACGATCCTAGCAAAATGTCGATTCCAGATCGCTTACAAGAACCGAGTATGAGTCATCCTTTCGGAACGGATGATTACGGAAGGGATTACTTAACGAGAGCGTTATATGGCGGACGAGTTTCACTTGCGGTCGGTTTCCTTGCGATGGTTGTTTCTATTACAATCGGTACTGCAGTTGGAACAATTAGTGGATATTTTGGCGGAAAGTTAGACAACTTTTTAATGCGAGTTGTTGAAGTATTGATGTCAATTCCATCATTCTTTTTAATGCTATTATTAAATGCGTATTTAAAACCAGGAATTACGACGCTAGTTCTTATTATCGGATTACTAACATGGATGGACACCGCCCGTATCGTAAGGGCAGAAACGTTATCTGTAAAAGAGCGTGAGTACGTTTTATACGCAAAAGTATCAGGACAAAAATCACTTGTGATTATTGTAAGACATATCATTCCTAACATTTTATCAACCATTATTATCGCCGCGACATTAACAATTGCGACATCGATTTTAATGGAATCATCACTTAGCTTTTTAGGTTTAGGTATTAGAGAGCCAGATTCTTCTTGGGGTAGCATGCTAAACAATGCGCAAGGATATATTGGCGAAGCTTGGTATTTAACACTCTTCCCAGGATTCCTTATCCTGTTAACGGTACTTAGTTTTAACGTAATTGGTGAAGCATTGAAGAAAGCTTTCGCGCCAAAAGGAGCTGGAAATGAAAACTAAAGTGTTACGTGAAAGGAGTGAGAAGCGTGTCTGAAAAACTACTAGAAGTGAAAAATTTAAAGACTTCTTTTTTCATAGAAAGCGGAGAAGTAGAAGCAGTTCGCGGCGTTACATTTCGTTTAAATAAAGGAGAAGTAGTCGGTATCGTTGGGGAGTCTGGAAGCGGAAAGAGTGTGATGGCGAAGTCTGTTATGTCTCTCGTTACATCACCAGGGAAAGTGAAAGAAGGGGAAATTCTTTTTCATAATGAAAATATCCTTTCTAAATCTGAGAAAGAATTACGTTCTATTAGAGGAAATCAAATTTCACTTATCTCTCAAGACCCAATGTCAGCGCTAAATCCGGTCGTGAAAATTGGGAAACAAATGATGGAAGTAATTATACGTCATCAAAAAGTGAAAAAGAAAGAAGCAGAGCAGATCGCAATCAACTTGTTAAAGCAAGTCGGCCTTTCGTCACCAGAAGAAAGGGTAAAACAATATCCGCATGAACTAAGCGGTGGTATGAAGCAGCGGGTTATGATTGCAATGGCGATGTCTTGTAACCCTGACCTTCTCATTGCGGACGAACCGACGACTGCACTTGATGTAACGATACAAGCACAAATACTAGATTTAATGAAAAACTTAAAGAACGAAACGAATATGGCGTTACTTCTTATTACGCATGACTTAGGAATTGTCGCGCAAAACTGTACGCGCGTCATCGTTATGTATGGCGGACTTATTATGGAAGAAGGACCTGTACTTGATATTTTCCAATCGCCGAATCATCCATATACGAAAGGGTTATTAAACTCTCTGCCAAAAATCGCAAACGGCGTAAAAGAAAGACTTGCTCCCATTCAAGGTGTAACGCCAAACTTATTAAACCCACCACAAGGTTGCCCGTTCGCAGAGCGTTGCCCGCATGCGATGGACATTTGTGAAAAAGAACGTCCACCATATTTTGAAATCGGAAACGAAAGACGTTCCATGTGCTGGCTAAACGATAGGGCGGTAGGTGATTTTCATGCATGAAGAAAACTTAATTGAAGTTCGGAACTTAAAAAAGTATTTTCCTATTAAAAAAGGACTATTCGGCAGAAAAACAGAGCAATTAAAAGCAGTCGATGACCTAAGCTTTACAATTAAAAAGGGTGAAACATTCGGACTAGTAGGAGAATCGGGCTGCGGAAAATCAACGACAGGAAGAAGCATCATTCGTTTACACGATGTCACTTCAGGTAACGTTTTATTCGACGGAAAAGACATCGCAAGTTTAAAGGAAAGTGAACTAAAAGAATATCGAAAACGAATGCAAATCATTTTCCAAGATCCATACGCATCATTAAACCCGGCAATGAATGTATTCCAAATTATTAGCGAACCGATGAACATTCACGGTTCTTACGAAAAAGAAGAACAAAAAGAAATCATTTTAGACCTTCTGAAAAAGGTAGGATTAAAAGAAGAACACTTATATCGCTACCCGCACGAATTTAGCGGAGGCCAGCGCCAGCGCATTAGCATCGCGCGTGCATTATCTGTAAAACCAGACTTTATCCTATGTGACGAACCAATCTCAGCACTCGATGTCTCAGTCCAAGCACAAGTCGTAAACATGCTGCAAGACATCCAAGAAGAAACAGGAGTCACATATTTATTCATCGCACATGACCTATCCATGGTAAGACACATATCAGACCGAATCGGAGTCATGTACTTAGGAAACATAGTAGAAATTGCCGATAGTGAAGACCTATACGCAAAACCGGCACATCCATACACACAAGCACTACTCTCATCTATGCCAGAACTAGATCCAACAAACACTGGTAAAGACCGGATCATCCTAGAGGGTGAAGTTCCAAGCCCGCTCAACTCACCGTCCGGCTGCAAATTTAGAACGCGCTGCAAATTCGCCACTAAAAAATGCGCACAGGAAGTACCGAAGATGGTTGAGATTGCGAAGGGGCATGAGGTGGCTTGTCATTTGTTTTAGAGGGAGAGCACTAGGGGGGACCTGGTGCTTTTTTCTTTTGTGTTGGGGTGTGGGATTGGTTGTAGACTAATGGTCAGTGATTGTTTATAGTTGCATTTCCTGTTATATAATTTTCCTTATTTTTCAACTATAATTGTAATGATATGTTAGATTGTATATTTTATCCTTAATATATTTAATGGAAGGGGGACTCTCTATGAAATTGCTTCGTTCATTTCTCATTTTGACTCTTGTTGTATTATTAAGCGCATGTAATACAGCAACAAAAGTCACAAAGGTTCAAAAAAATGGCGAAACGACTTTAACAATTGGTTCTTTGCAGGGGTATTACGATGTACAAACGCTTAAAGCTGAAAAAGGAAATGTGGAAATTCCTTATGAGGCAGCAGTTGAAGAAGGTACGATTTTATTGCAAGTCACAAAAGATGATAAGGTCATTTATGAAGAAGAAGTCACTTCTCAAAAAGAAGGTTTGCTTTCTTTTGAAGCGCCAAAACCTGGGTCATATGATTTAATTGTACGCGTGAAGGGTGAAGAAGAGAAAGCGAAAGGGATTCAAATACATACGAAGCTATGAAAAAACGGCAAGCGGAGTATACTCGCTTGCCGTTTCCATTTCCAGTTGGTTCTGGCATAACAAATGCTCATCAATTTTAAAAAGTAAACGTAAAGTAATTCTAAAATATACAATATTTCACTTTCGGCGGTGTAATCTCTAATAAAAGATTCAATAAATTTCATAATATAAATAATTAATTCTAATCATTAAAAATCCTACTTTTTCTTACTTTAATTGTTTCTAAAATATAAAGAAGAATACCTAAACCAAATATTTTTTCAGCATTAGAAATATTATTACCTAATTTAATAATCGGTACATTTAAGCCAAATCTTTCACTCCATTCTAAAGGCATATATCCCCTCTTGCAGTTTATTAATATACGATCATCCAATGTACGAAAAGACGTTTCGAAAAAATCAAATTCCACTTCTATCTCAGAAATTTTTATCTCTTTTTCATTCATCAAAGAACCACGTACCATTCCAAATCCTTGTATCATATTTTCTTTAAACATACCTACACAATTATAATTCGAATCATAAATAGCCCAATCATAATTTTCAACTTCACTATGAAAATATGCAAGAATTTCTCCATCACTTGCTTCTAATCCAAAAACTTTTTTGTTTTTTACAATAGGTAATGTTGAAGAAATCATCTTTGTTCCTGCTACATATCTTCCATCAGGAGTATATAAACCTAAATGTTTATTATTGCTGGGTAATTCTAACAAAACATAAGTACCAATATCCCAAAATGTTAAATCATTTTTAACTATATTTTTTTCTAGTAAATTTCCTTTTCTTAATTGCCAAAATCCAATACTAAAAAATACAAGAGAAGCTATAATAATTAAGATTACTGGTCCCCAATTAATATTACCCCAAGTATTATACATACCAATTAATCCATAAAGAAAAAGCCCAGTTCCAATTAAACACTTCAACTTCCCCTTTTTTTTTATAATACTCAAATAATTCCACGCAAACACCTCTATCAGTTGGTCTTAATATTTCAATTATCCTTCAAATGGGGGGCACATTACCGAAAGTAAAAAATTGTATGCTAAGGGTGTAAAAACCTATTATAGCAGGTTTTATAGACGTTATATTTACCTTTATAATAAAAGAAGATGTGGAGTAACTTGATTATTCTTAATCATTCGACAAGATGCAACAATTTAAGATCGTGTTTTTTGCTATGATAAGTAAGAAATTTACATATCGTGTTATTGGGGGATAAAAGAGATGTTGAAAAAATTTACTACATGTATTTTAGGTGGCGCTTTAGTATTCAATTTATCTGGTTGTGGCAATACATCCGACAAAACTTCTTCAGAATCTAAAGAAACCAATTCTAAACAAGAAGAAAAGAAAGTGCAAACGACTGATGAGACGAAAACGAAAGAGAATACAAAGCAGAAAAATACAGAACAAACAAAAGAGAAATCAAAAATAAAAGAAAAAGAGTATGCTGTAAACAAGGATTTTCATACACCTAAATTTGATGTAACTGTAAAAAGAGTTGTAGAAAGAGATAAGGTTGGTAAAGAGAGTATAGGATTCCAAAAACCTGAAGATGGACATGTCTTTATTGTTGTAGAAGCAGAAGGGAAAAATATCACAAACGAACCGATGAAATTAGCCGTTTTACCATCAGTGGATTTAGTGGATGAAAATGATAATGCTTACCAAAGTGATGTGTTGGCAGCTAGTAGTTATGCGGTTGAAAAAGGCGAGACCTCTACTATTACTAAGGGATTAAAACCAGGGGAGGTAATGAGAGAAAGTAAAGTTTACGTGATTAATAAAGAAAAATTTGATACAGGAAAGTGGTATGTAGTTGTTAACCATGAGTATAAGGAACAAATTAAATAGTGTTTATTTATGAAGAGGAGATGGCTCCTCTTTTTTTTTACAAGTTAACACAGAATTTCGTTATAATGTAGAAATTTAATGTTTTCGAAAAAAAGAATTGACTTCTATATTAGTTGTAACTAAAATAGTTACATAAAGATGTAATTAATTTAGTTACAACTAATATCTGCTAAAAATATGATTTATATATTTAATTAAGGATGGTGGTCCATACGTTGCCACCCGGTGTAGAAAGTTACTAACACATTCAAATCAATGCATATTCCAAGCTTTAGTATTTTCTGTTACGGAGCAATAAGGTGCAATGTTATCTTTTGTTAAAAACCTTGGTGGATCTTTCTTTGGAAATATTAGTTTTGGGGAAATATAGTAAGGTATCTAAAAAAGAACAAGGTATAAAAATATGTACTTATATAAACCAAAAATTTAGTTGAGCTGGATAATAAAAAAAAGGTAGGAGATTTAAATGGAGACGAAACAAGATAATCTTATTTACGTATGGGATGCATATTGTGGATGGTGCTATGGTTTTTCAGAAAGTATTAAAGGATTTTACAAAAACCACACTGAAGTACCATTAACGGTTTTATGTGGAGGGCTATTTTTAGATAATTTACCAATGAAAAACTTCTCATATATAGAAGAAGGAAATAAAAGAATTAATCAACTTACAGGTGCTGAATTTGGTCCTTCATATCAAAAATTGGTGGAGGAAGGGACTTTTAAAATGAATTCGAAAGATGCTGCAATTGGCTTTTCAGCTTTACGCTCATTAGCGCCAGACCGTTTATTAGAATTCACTTCGGCTATGCAAAAAGCGTTTTATTATGAGGGACAAAGTCTGAGTGATCCTGAAACATATCGCAAGATTGCAATCGAGCATGGTTTGGACCCTGAACAAGTATTAGAACGTTTAAACGCTCAAGAAACAATAATAGATGTCCAAAATGATTTCAATAAAGTTCGACAGCTTGGTGTTAATAGCTATCCTTCCTTACTTTTACAAAAGGATAATCAAATTATTCCTATTGGTGGTGGTGTAATGACGCCGGATAAAATTGAAGCGCGTTTTAAAAATTTATATTAAGAAAATTTAGGATATGGTAGCAAACATGTTATCTTAGGCCACCTGACATTCATCTCCGGAATATTCGCCAGTACTATTACACTTTGAGATAAATGGGAGTGGGAGGTTTTATCCCGCTTTAACGGGCAGTAAGACCCCCACCTCAAAATTCAGTGGAAGCAAAGAAGTTAGGTGGGGGATCAACTGTCCGTAAAAGTCCGATTGGTTCAACTAATAATCAGTGGGGGATGAACAAAACCCCCACTGATTAAAGTTTCACTTTATCGGAACAAGATAAAAATATGATGATTAGTTAATAACTTTAACAAAAGGAGAATAACATACTATGTTTAAAACAATCGATACAAATCAAAAAGATGTGAAATTAACGGTGTTTAGTTCGGACGAAAAAAGCTTTATGGTCACAGCAACATTAGTTGAGAAAGCAGGACATGCATTTTTAATAAACTCAAAATTTACGCAGTCTGATTCGAAAGAAATTGTAGAGTATTTGAAAAAAAACAACTTATCTCTAGATAAAATCTTTATTATTCATGGGGATCCAGACTACTACTTTGGATTAGAGAGCATTAAAGCCTTTTACCCAGAAGCTATAGCGTATGCAACAGAGTCTACTGTTGAACATATCGTTCATTCTGTCTTAGGGAAATTAAAAGTTTGGAAAGACGTCCTTGGAGAAAATGCACCAAGTAACGTGGTATTACCTCAAGTATTTAAAGAAAAAGCGATTGATTTTCAGGGGTTAACATTTGAACTAGTAGGCTTAGATCATTACAGAACTAGCCTATTTAATAAAGAACTAAAAGTATTAATTGGTGGTATCGATGTATTTAACGAAATACATGTATTCTTAGCGGATACTAGCTCAAAAGCGGCTATGGAGGCATGGATTGAGAACTTGAAAGTATTACAAGCATTACATGCTGACATAATTGTGCCTAGCCATGGATCAATCGAAAAATCCCTAAATAATCAAGCACTTACTGCGACAATGGATTATCTAAGAACGGCGGTTCAAGCTTCTGAGGAAAGTGGAACTTCAAAAGATTTTGTGGCAAAACTTGAAGCAGCATATCCAGGCTATGCAAATAAAGGTGTATTAGAATTAAGTGCAAAAGTTGTAACAAAAGAAATACCTTGGGGTTAATGATATGAATAAATATCAAAAACTATTACATGAAACGTATGTGTTAACTGGCGAAGGGAAATTGGATGCGTTCAAAACGTATTTAAGTGAAAATGTATCTTGGACAGAAGCTGCTGGGTTTCCATATGCAGGTACTTATATAGGTCCAGATGAAGTAGTGAAAAACGTACATGAACGTCTTGGCACAGAATGGGATGACTATAGCGCTAAAGATGAAATTTATGCTTTTAATAACAATACTGTTATCGTTTATGGAAAATATAGTGGAACATATAAAGCTACAGGGAAGTCATTTGTAGCAGATTTTTGTCACCTTTATAAGTTTGATGAGAACGATAAGGTTAAGAAGTTTATTCAAATTGTGGACAGTGCAACTGTTAATGAGGTATTAAGTTAGAATTAATCGTTTCTAATATGCCTTGTCCTTGTATAGGGGGAGGTTAGGATAAATGAAATTCCTAACATTACCCCTGACATTACATTTTGGGGAAGGTTTCTCCTTCTTCAAGCTTTTTATAGAAGAAAACTTATTTAAGTAGAAGAGGTAGGTATATATGAAATTAGAGAAAAGTTTAATCATAACAATTATTTCTGTATTTATTTTAGGAGTAGTTTCGACTTTGGTATATCAAGCTTCCAACGGTAATAACAAAGGGAACTCAATAAAGAGTGAAAATGTCGCTTCTGTATCAAAAGAAGTAAAAGAAAATGAAAAGAATAAAAAGATGGTAGTTGATTTCTATAATGAAGTTTTTAACAAACATAATATCGATATTATCCCTAAATATGTTAGCGAAGATTATAAGCAACATAATCCTTTTGTTGCTGATGGACGAAAAGCCTTCATGGATTTCTTTAAGGAGGATTTTGTTAAAAATCCTAATTCCTCTGCAGAGATTAAACGTGTAGTAGCTGAAGGGGATACAGTTGCTCTTCATGTACATTCTCGTACTAATTCTCAAGATAAGGGAGTTGCTATAGTGGATATATTTCGTATCAAGGATGGAAAGATTGTCGAACACTGGGATGTAATTCAAGAGATTCCAAGTGAAGCAGCTAATGATAATACGATGTTTTAGTTAGAAGATATATTTAATAATTGTTTAAATGATAGTGCTGTATAGAGTTTAGAAATTTAGATAAGTAAAGGAGATGTCCTAGTACCATGCCTGGGACATCTCCTTTTTGTTTTAATGATATTTAATTTATTGTTATTTGTATTTTTTTATGTACTACTATTCAAGTACATATCATTTCAGGCGGTTTTCTTTTATCCCGCATTAACGGGCGGTAAGATCCCCATTTCAAAATTCAGCGGAAGCAAAGAAATTAGGTGGGGGGGCGGGCTGCCCGTAAAAGCCCAATTGGTGAGGGCTGATTAAAGTTTCACTTTATGTTTCTATATCTTTTCCCTCTTCTACACCAGCAGAAGCAAATCAGATAAAAATGTAGGGCTTAAGTAACTAAAATAAAGAAAAAGCCATACAAGTAGTATGACTTTCTTTGCAGAACAATTAAGCTTGTGGTGCAGGCGGTCTTCCATTGAAGTTAGAACGTTTTGGAATTCCTTAAATTAAGAACAGAGTGGGATTAATCCTGGCCCAATTACTAGCGCTGTTTTCTACATACCTTACTTTTTTACGAACAGATTTCAACTGATTTAATAATTCATCACTATTAAATCGTTATAAGCTTCTTTTATACAATATTTCATACAACAATATCAGCTTCTCGATTTTTTGCAACAGGCCCCATTTTAATGACTTTAATAAGGATACGTATAGTAACGAAGAGACGATTCTATAAATACATAAGAATCGTCCTTTCGTTTTGCAAATGATGCATTAATATCAGTCTCATACTATTTTAATGGTAGGGGTAAAAATAGTTTCTTTTTAACCTACGCTAAATTGTTATAATTTTTTTTGCTCTAGAGGCCAATTCCATATCATGTGTAACAAATATTATCGTTTTTCCATCTTCATTAAGGTCTTTTAATATATTAAACACTAAATCTCGATTATTGTTATCTAAATTACCAGTTGGCTCATCAGCTAAAATGTAGTCGCATTTTTTAATAAGTATTCTTGCTAAAGCGATTCTTTGTTGTTCTCCACCACTAAGCTCAAAAATTTTTTTCTTCTCATAATTAGGCAAATTCACTTTTTGTAAAGCTTCTTTTATTATTTTTCTTTTATCGATATTTTTTTGATATTCTAGGGCTATTAATAAATTTTTCTCTACCGTTTCGTTTTCCATTAAAGCGTAATTTTGAAATAGATAAGCTAATTTTTCACGTTGCAATAGTAAGGTTTGCTTTTTGTTTGGATTCATTTGTTCTTCTATAATTATATCTCCAGAGTCGCTTTGTTCTAATAAACCAATAATATTTAATAACGTCGTTTTTCCTTTTCCACTTTCCCCAACGATTGCGATGAAGTCTGTATCTTCAATCTTCAATGAGAAGTCTTTTAATACAACTTTATTACCAAATTTCTTATTTATATTCACTAATTCAATCATTACTAATGTTCTCCTTTTATGATAGCATTGAATGTTTGATTGCTTAATTTCTTATCAAAGAAATAGCTTATTAAAATTTCTAAGATTAGGATCAAAATACCTATAGAAATCACATAAGTATCAATAACATATATAGATACAGATATAATAGGTATAATATTTACTAATAACAATAAAGTAATCATAATTTTATTGCGCTTTATAGCGCTAAATCCAAATAATTGTTTAATATACAAATTGAACTTGTTTTTTTCATAGTAACTAGAAATAGTGTTATAAGTTATTAGAAAATTCGAGACGATTAATATGATCATTGCGATCAATAAATTTTCTTTTTCTGTTTTTAGGTTTTGAATTTCAAACGCTAAACGATCATATACTGAGGTGATATTTTGTATAGTTGATTGAGCCTCATTTTTAGTAATAGTAGCCCTTATACTATCGTATGGTTGCTCACTATTAGTTTTAAAATAAAATTCAGATGCAACATATGACAAATAAAAGGATTGATTGAAGATACCTGTATCAATAATTGCAATAGGATCTCTAATGAGATTTTTATCTTCCGCTTTTATAGTTGAATCATAAGTAAAATAATCTTGATTATTTTTTACATATATAATATTTATATTTAACTCTTGTTCTTTAGTATTATTTTTCTCTCTTCCTAGTTCCTCATTATAAATGTTATCAACTTCAACTTTTTGGAAATAAAAATGTTTTCTATAATTCTTATATATTTCCTTCTCATATTCCTTTAATTTTTCAGGCACTAATATATTCATAGTATTCGAATCATGAATAATTTGCTCTTTGATTGTTTTTTTAACTGATTTAATAGGATTATAAGATAAATAGTTTGAATTTATAGTAACACTATTTCCGGAAGGTTCTAACTTCGGATCCCCATTTTCATTATTTAAATCATAGATATACTTTCCATCTATTTTGTCATAATTTGACGTACTAATTAGAAAGCCACCATGTTGTTTTTCCATATCCAAGTAAAGGTCTTTCATTTTTTTGCTAATTTTTTCTTCCGCACCTAAATCGTCGCCCTTAGCGAAAGTAACTTGAGTTTTATAAATATGTTTAGTTTTTGACCAATTAGATAAATTATCTATCTTTTGATTGAGTTCATTCGATAGGATTTTCCAATGATACGTGGACAATAACATTACGACTATAAATAGAAATTTTAAAGTGAAATTTAATGTGCTAACTAATATATATGGCTTGTTACCTTTTATTTTTGAAACATTTATATTTCTAGTAAAGGCTACTATCGTAATTATTGTGATAGGTATAATTAAAATAAAACTCAATGTAATTGCTATAATCCAAAAAATACATGATAATTCAAAATAAAAATCTGTACTATCTGTAAATATACAATACATAATAAATAATACATAAATCATAAGACTTGATAGTATCATGATTTTCCCTAAATTAAAGATAAAGAAGCTAACTATTTTTTTTCTTGTATAGCCCAATGTTTGCATGATAGCTATATCTTTCAATCTACGAATGATATAGTGAATAATCGCAACAAAGATGCATAATACAATCAAAAATATACAAAATATTTGAAACCCATTGCTCTCAAGTAAATATATAAAATTGGCTTTATTTTCGCCAAAAATTTCTGTTTTAGCTACATTTTCATTTAGTTCTTTTAACATGACATTTATTTTTTCTTTATCTTGAGTCGAGATATAGTACATACCACTTCCATCAAAATTTTCATCTGCACTTAAAGGTTGGATAGTTATTTTAGTTTTCGAATCTATTCTTTTTATAATACCAATTTGATCTGTGCTCTCAATTTCAGAAGTACTTATAAATTTGTTTGAATTTACTTCTGGAAACTTCCCTGATTTTAACTTGATATGGTTATTTAAACCAGTATCAGTTGTAAAAATATGTAAATCATTTTCTCCCGGGTATATGTATTTTGAAATATTCACATTATATTTCTTTGCTAAACTTTGTAAAAATTCAATGTAATTCTTAGTGTAACTTTTCTCTTCTTCAAAATTTAAAGTAATACTAGTTGTATTTTTATAGAATAACTGTTGTGTTTTATATTCTTTAAAAATATTTAAAGATAAAAATGCAGTTAATGCCAGCGTTGCTGCCATTAAAATAAAAATGATTTTTTTCATGCAAACACCTCTTAGAAAAATCTAATATCACTAATTATCTATATTCAAAAACAAGAGAAGTTTTTAAACTTCTCTTGTTTTTGAATATTATTTATTATCGTAATTCGCTTTATTTGTACCACTAGATGTCCATGTAGCTTTTGCTTTGCTAAATACATCTTTCTTCTGCCATTTTCCATCATTGTAGACGCCTTTTCCATTTGTAACTGTTGCTCTACCTTGTTTTGTATAATGTTTATATTCGGAAATGACGTTTCCATCTCTTTTTCCTCTAATCCAATACCCACCGTCTGCTTTACCAGACGTTACACCTGCGTATAACTGAGGTTTATTGCCAGAATTGTTTTCATCTGCTACAAATCCTTCAGTTATTGTGCTATCCGCTGTCACAATTTCGGACTTTCCAACTGTTTTTTCTGCGGCAAATACATTCATTGAAGCTGGAACTACTAAAACACCTGCAGCAATTGCACCGATAATAGCTTTTTTCATACTAATTCCCCATTTCTATCAGTTTATATTTTGTTAAGATTTTACACTAATGGAAAATCTTACAATTTAAATTTACCATATCCTCATTTTTTTGTAAATAAAAAGTAAATTTTCAGTTTATAATAATTGTTTTTAATTCATTGTTCATATATTCATCTTTATTATTTTTGCGGGATCAAGAAAGGGTATTTTAAGATTTAAATGTTAGTTGAAATAATAACGCCTTTCAAATAAGTTAAGAGGTTTTATTATTATTTTATGAGAGAACAACAGCGAAAAAAGCAGTGAAATAGAAGTTTCTAGTAACAAATATTACTGTGGAAAATTTAATAATTATTGGTAATATTGGGATATACTTATATGTTAACATAATATAGGATTGTATTGTTATTAAAAATTAAAAAAGATCAACTCTATTAAAGAGTTGATCTTTGTAGTGGAAGTAGTTTTTAATTGGACAAATTACCCTATGAAAAGAAAACAGTTCTGGTGCAAAAATAAAATACAATAACTTAACATGGCACAATAATATTTGGGACAGAATCCAATACATATTATTAAAATTAAGATAGTTCAAGTCGGCAGAAGGCACCTTTAGGTGTCTTTTTTTATGAATTTCAAGCCCACCTATTTCCGTAGGTGAACTACTTGTGATTTTACACAATTAAGTTATAGCAAAAGCATTTATATCGAAAGTAATTAAAATTAACTTTGTAACCCTAATAATCTCCATTGTTTTATTATCTTTTATTTTAAAATGAAGTCTTTTCCCTATACGTTCACTAATTACAATATTTCCAAAGGCTAATTTACGCAAATGTTGTACAATCAAATCCTCTGTAATTCTTGTTTGCTTACTTAAATCAAAAACTGACAACGATCTATATGTAATCAATTTACAAACAATTGATAAGCGAGTAGAATTCCCTAATAACCCTAAAACTTTTATATTTTCTGTATAGAAGCTAAAATCCATATGAAAAGCATGTAACAGATCTTCCAACCTCCTAAAATAAGATGAATATCAACCAAAATATCTTAACATAAAAATAGTGAAAAACCTAAAATATTCCAATTGTTCATTGGGAAAAATAATACTTGAATGGGAGTCCAATACATATTCTTAGAATTAAAGTGATTCAAATCGGAGGAAGGAACCTTTGGGGTGCCTTTTTATTTATGGAGTTTATTAGAAAATATTTGAAATATAATACAGTAGATTATATTATTATGTGTGTATGATTTCTGGTTTTAAAAATTACAAAAATTAATAGGGGGGAAACAATAATGAAGTTAGGAAAATTAGCATTAATTGGGGCATTAACTTTTAGCGGTTTTACTGCAATAGAAATGAGTAAACCTACCTCACAAGCAGCTGCAGCTTACTCAGATCCACTTAATGATGATTGGGGATTTAAAACCATTGTGGATTTACAAAATTCAGAGGAAAGTACATATCAACCAGATTGGAAGATTGGGAATTTAATAACTGGTGATACATTTTACTTAACACAGCACTTTGGTAGAGAACATTTTGGTGCGCAAATGAAAATTTTTAAAATCCACACAAATGGTACCCTAGAACGATTCCAAACAATAGAACCAGAATTTATTCCTGGAACAGAAATTTGGCAAACCCCTATCACAGATAGCTATACAAGCGGTACTTATGTCGCTGCAATTAAATATCGTGGTGAATTCACGTATTCAAATCAATTTACAATCAATTAGGGATATAACGTGATCATTTATTTTTTACGAAACCCACCCTTTTGCTTCCGACGGCGACGAGGAAGCAAAAGGGTGGGTTTTTTGTTATCTTTTTCTAAAATTTGTTTCCTAAAAACATACGCAGACACTTCACGTACAATGGCTTTCACAAATTCTTTTAGAAGCTCAAACAAAAACTCCATAGGTATATTACCCCCTTTCCTTCCAAATGGAAAGAAGGGATAACCAATCAAACTCACAATAAACAGTTAATCCTATTTTATTATACTAGTACAATCTCACCAATATAAAAAAGACCACCATTACTGGCAGTCCTTTTTTGGTAGTTTTAGAAATTAAATTATAACATATTAATATACAAATTATAAATATACTTTTACAAAAGATACTATAAGTTTTTTATAATTCTTGATTTCTCAATTTCCATTGCATACTGAATTTTCCTGTAAGTATTAATAACTACCATTAAAATTATCAATCCACTAGATTATTAGAAAAAACTGGTTATCTACATAATTGTTTGGTAAAATATAGATATAATTTAAGAGGGTAAAGTTAATATAGATCAACTAAGTAATGCTAAGAAAATGTTTTATTGCATAAAAAAAGGCTCCATTGCTGGAGCACTCAAAATAAACAAACGAATTAAAACAAGAAACAGACAATTTAACTATATAGATAAAACATAAATAAATCTATATATATGTAAAAATTCATATAAAAACTCTATTTATTGATGCTATAATAGATTTACTCGATGATTGTTATATTTTTTTATGGTTTTTAAGCAATAAATACCTTCTTAACACCAAGTGTACAAGAAAAGAAGACATCTTAAGTGATGTCTTCTTTTCTTATATAATAACAACACAATAAAATTAAGATGGTTCAAGTGGGAGGAAGGCACCTTTGGGTATCTTTTCTTTGTCAAATTTGCCTAATAGGTGCAGCACCACATTTCTATCAAGTTAAAAATTTTTTCACCCAAAACAAAAAAACGAGCTGAATTTACATAAATAACTATGAAAGAAAACAAAAACTTGGGATTAAAGAACTTGTGATGTATGACTATATTGGCTGTTTTTATCCAGAAGGATACATGAATCCTGATTATACATTTGTATTT
This sequence comes from Bacillus cereus group sp. MYBK15-3, assembly GCF_051916765.1. NCBI lineage: Bacteria > Bacillati > Bacillota > Bacilli > Caryophanales > Bacillaceae > Bacillus > Bacillus cereus group sp. MYBK15-3. Next base: position 269,254 of record NZ_JBQAHG010000004.1, on the reverse strand, counting down.
AATCATGAGGATATTGAAGGAATTATATTTGTAGGTTTTATAGATGAGGAAGAAGAGGCATTTGTAGGATTGCTTAATTGAATAGGATCTAGAAACAGGTAATCTTCAAATTTTGATAAAACTAGCAATCTCCACGCCGAAATTGGTTAAATTATAAGGGGGAAAAGCTGGTCACGAAAATGATGAAGAGATTACTATTTTCAAATCAGTTGGTTTGGCTGTAGTAGATACTATCGTTGCGAATTATTTGTATGAGAAAGTAGTGGAGCGCGGGATGGGATTGAGTTTTCAGGGACTGCCTTTTGGTGGTCTTTTTTGCATAAAATCTTGTAAAGTAAGAAAAAGTTGAATATTAATATTCTAATATTCAATAGAAAGATAAAATGTTTTAAAGTTCAAAATAATACATTATAATATATTTAGTAAAATTAACCAATTTATATTTTGCTCATTATGTATTAAAGGGGAAATGAAAATGGCTGGACAAATTCGTATGTCACCAGAGGAGCTTAAATCGAAAGCAGCTCAATATGGACAAGGTGCAAATCAAATTGAGGACATTTTAAGTCAACTACAAAATTTACAAAATGAATTAAGAGGAGAATGGGAAGGTCGTGCTTTCGAAGGTTTTGATCAACAGTTCAATCAATTAAAGCCAAAAGTACAAAACTTCGCACAGTTATTACAAGAAATTAATATGCAGCTTAATAAAACTGCAGAAGCTGTTGTTTCTCATGATGAAGAATTATCACGTAATTTCGGTTTGAAATAAAAATTGTCATACTCTATATAACAGGCATTTCAAATGAGCCATACAGCTTATAGTGTATGGCTCATTTGATTGCATGCCCAACTTAGCTGGACACACGTTTAAAAAGAGTGATATTAATAGGGAATTTTCATATATTTATTGGGATTTCTTTGGCATCTTCTGAAAATTAGAGAAAGGATTTGAGTGATGGGACAATTTCAAAGTAATTTTCAAACGGCACAACAAATTGCTACGCAGATGAGAACAGCTTCGAATATAATCCAAAGTGCAACAAATCGTTCTATAACAAAGGCGACGCGTACAACACTATCTGTTAATTCCAAAGCACAAGAAGCGAATCAACAAATGTTAGATTTTACGAAACAATTTTCCACTGCCTTTCAACAAGCGGTCGATAATATTCATTCAGTAGCCCAAGAGTTTGAGAGAATGGATAACGAACTTCACAACACTTTTCGCTAATGTGACAACCTACGTAAAGGTAAAATAGTAGGAGGAATATAATGAGTCAAGATATTGAAAAACAAATCAATCAAGTAAATCAAAAGTTAAGAAGTGTATTTGAAGAACAAGACCGAAATCAATCCGCGATTCACATTCAGGAGCAAGCGGAAGCAGATTTTTATGAATGGAGAGGTCGAAACCATCGTTTGTTTGATCGAATTTTAGGAACTTGGCATGGTGATAGAGAAATGTCTCAATTTTTTATGAATACATATCAAGAGGCACAACATATTGAACGAAAAGTCACATTTGAATTAGAAAACCAAAAAGAAACGTTGCTTAAAGAAAGACGAAACCTTAGTGATTTAGAAAACGACCTTTCCTATCAACAACAACAATTAGCGAGGGAGGTCAATGCATGAGCTTAAATATGTATTTAGGAGAAGTACAAGGCCAAACTCAAAGTATGAATGCTGTATGTAACGCTACTATTCAAGGGATGGAACAAGTCATTCAGTCAATTGATGCCTTTGCAATTGATACTGTTCTACAAGGACAAACTTATAGCAGTGCAAAATCATTTTTTGTACAAACCTTTCGTCCTTTAGCGCAAGGAATCATTTATCTGTGTGAAGAGTTAATTCGCCAGAACGATGCTTTTCCAAGTCAATTTCAATCACAAGTCGCTTCCACAGATGTAATTGAACAAGAAATATTAGAACAAATTCGAGAAATTGACCGAATGAAAGCAAGTATGGAAGCCATCAGTCAAGCTATGCCAATCCCAGGTATGGACGCTATGGCGAATCTTTTTACTGTGATGAGGAAAAAACTGCAAGAAAAGCTGGATCATTTGTATCAATTCAATCAGACCTCTAGTAATAATTATAGTACAGCACTTCAATTAGCAGCTAGTATTGCTGCAGGTCTTGCGGAAGTTCAAAGTGGAAAAGGCTTTAGTCCTGCAAGTGGTACATTTAGTACGCAAGGGTTGAATATGGAATGGACAACTTCAATTCAAGCGATTACAGAAGAGAGGGCACGACAAGCTACCAATTCAATTGAAGAAGGTGAAATGTGTGGTAAGCTACCTGAAAAATCTACTGGTGAAAAAATTTGGGACGGTATTGTAGATGGCACGGGACAAGCAGTTAGCGATACAATAGACGGAATAAAAGCTTTAGGGGATTGGGAAACGTGGGAAAACATGGGGAACGCTGCTTTGCACCCTATTGATACCCTTAGTACCATGTATAATGCATTGTCAGATTCATTTATTAATGATGTAATAAATGGAGACGCAGAAAGTCGGGCAAAGTGGGGAAGTTATGCTTTAACACAAGTTGGATTAGGACTTATTGGTGATAAAGGATTAAGTAAAGTATCGAAGGTAGCAACTACTGCAAATCTAACAAAAGGTATGTCCAGAGTAACTAATTCTGCTACATATAGAAATGCAATAAACGTATTAAATAATTTTAATTTAAACATTGGAAACCGTTTTGCTTATGCTGGTATTGGGGGAAGTTCTTTAAAATCTAGCTTTATTGATGCTTATCAAACAGCTAAGGATAAGCTATCACCTTATCAATATACTAAAAGGACTACGGATGGTGACATTTTTGTTGGTAAATTATATGGAGAAGATGTAATTCTTAAAGATGTTAAAGTTGATGAAATTACTTACTCTAAGAGAACTCGAGAAGAAGCTGAACAACTTCGGAAGGAATTTGATAGGAGTGTGAGAAAAGATTTTCTTAATGCATTGGTAAATGATCCTGTTAAACTGAAAGAACTCAAAAAAGCGGGAATAACAGATGCTGATATAGAAAGGATGAAAAGAGGAAACAATCCAAAAGGGTGGCAAGTACATCATAACCTCCCTTTAGATGATGGAGGAACAAACGATTTTGGAAATTTAACATTAATACAAAATCATCCATATCATAAAGCTATAACTAATACACAACGTACGTTAACTAGACACTTACAAGAGGGAGATAGTGTAGACGTAAGCTGGCCTATACCAAAACATAACATCTACCCTAAGGGAGAATAAATAAACTTAGAAAGGGATTTTTATATGTGGAAAAATCTGGTTTTAGAAATTGAAAAAATAGAGAAAAGTTTTAATGATAAACTGAATACACCAGCAACAGATAGTGAAGTTCAGAAATTAAGAGAACGCATGAAAGAGAGTTATAATGTTGACCTACCGAGTGAATATGAGGAGTTTCTTAAAACTGTAAATGGATTAGATTTTAACGGGCTAGTACTTTATGGAGTTGACTCTTATTTGTTAGATACAGAAAGGGACGAATCAATTTGCGGGCTTATAGAAACCAATGAGATTTGGTATGAAAATGAATTTCAAAAAGAGTATCTTTTCTTTGGCGATTCAAATATTGCGTGGTTTTGTAAGAGCTTATCAGACGGTACTTATTTAGAACTTGATAAACCATCTGGTACGGTAATGAACACATATAATGATTTTAATACAATGCTTGAGGAAGCGTTAAAAATAACCCTTCTTTAATAGGGGGTATTAAAAATTATGTTTAATTTTTTAAAAGAATATGTTGTAGCAGACAGAAGTGTCCGTTCTAAACAAAAACCTATTTTCTATCCTATATATCAAGATGAGATAGATGAGGCAGAAAGCTTATTACAAATGGAACTTCCAAAAGAACTGAAACGCTTTTATCAAGAAATAGGTTGTGGTTTTTTTAAGTCTGATACAAGAACGTTTTTCAACAGATTTATGGACCCGATTTCAGTTGCAGATTTCCGTTTAAGGCAAGATATTTATGAATATAATCCAAACCTAGATGATGATTCATTAGTGTTTTTTGAAGTAACAGAACTTAACTTTTTAACAATTAAATTTAAAGAGGAAAATGAATTAGGTCAATGTCCTACTTACTCTGAAGATAAGAAAATAGCGGATTCTTTAGAAGAATTTTTAATTAAAATGGATGAAAATCCTGACTATTATATTTAATCTTTTTAAGACTTGCATTAAGGTGTAGCATTTGAAAAATATCTAATCATGAGTAAAAAAGCTTATGTATAACCTGCATAAGCTTTTTTAATGTCCATAATAGGTAAAAAGTATCAAAAACATTCACCATTAAATCACTTGAAAGTTTAAAGCGGCTCCTAAATTAGAAAATCATATTAAAAATATAGATCCCTCTGTTCCAAGAAGGAGAGGTATTGATGGAGCACACAACAGTGAAGAGTTCTTTAAAAACAATATTAAAAATAGTCAGTGAATCCCCTTCAAAAATTCTAGTTGTAAAAACAGTAGAATACAATATGCCTAAGTTAAATATGGATGGCACCCCTACAGGAGAGTATGGAAATAAAGTATTCACAAACAACATTTATGATCCTAAAATTATAAGTGATAAGGAATTTATTAACCGTGGAATTGAAGCAGCTAATGACGCTAAATTAAAAACCAGTGATGGAGTTCTTTCGAGAGAAGGAGCAGGTGTTGACGGTAAAGAAATAACTTGGAGAGGATACCATAAAGGTGGAGAAATCTCTTCTTTTTTTCCAGAATAAATTAAAGGTATACGAGGAGAGATATGTATGCAAAGAGAATTTAGATTAAAAGATGAGGATTTACTAGATTTAACCCATTTTCCTATACAAGCAGTGTTTAATATGGTAGATGATGAAAGATTTTTAAAGGTAATCAATTCGGTTTGTGAAGGAGTAGGATTTGGAGAGGAATATGGCGCATGTACTTTTCCAGGAGATTTGGATGAGTATGATATTGCCAATGGAGATTCATTTGAAGGGGTAGAATTTGTATTATACAGTGGTGATGAGGTAATAATTAATTATCAAACACTTTATCATTATTTTAAAAAAATGTGCGAGGGTTATTCAAAAAAGTATCCAAACACAATTAAGAGATTAGAAGACAGTCTTAACAAATTTATTGAATTATACAATATTAATAGGTAGAGACTATTTATAACTTATCCAAAATCATTATAAAAGGTAGAATGTTTCATGATTAGAATTGATTATATGCTAATATTCAATAAAAAGATTTGATGTTTGAAAATTCGCAACAAAATCTCGTAATATGTTTAGTAAAATTAACCGATTCATATTTTACTCATTATGTATTAAAAGGGAAATGAAAAAAACTTGGTCAACAGTAGCGGGGTGGTTTAATTAACATGAAAAAAAGTATAAATTTTAATAAAAAAGTTTTTGAATACTATATGACTCTTTATGCTGTAAATGATATAAGATCGACTATAATTACTCTTGTGATTGGGTGCAATAGGTTTGAAAGGTAGTGTTGGAAAAGAAACTGGTATAACAGTTCCTGTTTTAGAGGGGTTTACTATGGGAAGTAGTTTTAAATTTGAAAAACCTGAGGAGAAAAAATGATATGAAAACTCCATCGTATAAACCATTATATATTTTAGTTTATGTCGTAATATCTGTATCTATTATAGGATTAATGATTACTCCATCCAACAATTGGTGGGAAAAATTGTTAGGAACTATCGTTCTCATTCTTTTGGGAGCAGGTTTAATATGTTTTTTAAAATTCGGAAGGTGGGCGCAAGAGAAATTTTATGATAAATTTACAAAAAAACGGGATTAATATAAGACTGGAGTAATTAAGATATGCGTACAATAAATAGAATTCTGATTTTTACTGTATGTATTATGTTTATATTGTTAATTGGGGTTTCTTCTACTATACGGTTAGAAGATAAACTTTTACTTATAGGTCTGTCACTAATTTGCAATGTTATTGCATACTTTACAGTAGAGTATATCTATAAACGTATAGACAATAAGAAAAAGAATTGGATTTATAATTCGCAAAATTCATTTAATATTTAGAAGGCAAAAGTATCAATGAAACTATTACCAAATGGTTGGTTTTACAGTAGCCCAAGCCGGAATAGAACTAGAGAATATTAAAGGATTTGGGATAGGAGCTGAGGCTAAAGTAGCTCTTGCTGCTGTAGATTTAGGTGCTCATGTGGAAAATGGAAATTTACATATAGGAGCTGAAGCTACTCTAGTAAAATATGAGAGTGCTATAAAAATTCCTATTCCATTTATGGATAAAAAGTTACAAACTGGGGGATCAGCATCGCTTGGAACACTCGGGGGATCTTTTGAAGCTGGAAAAAGTGGATTCAAATTCCATGCACCATTTGGTCCTGATGTAGGTTTATGGGGATTTGGTTTAGAAGTTAATGTTAAGGAATAAAGGAGATAAGTAGCATGAATAAAAAAGTGAAACAATTTAAATATTTTATGATTATATTAGCTTGTATTGCAATTTTTGGTACAATTTTACCTAATGCATTGGATCCAAATGAAACATTAGCAGGTAACATTTCGGTTGCAGTTTTGGGTACAATTGGTACTTGTTTGTTGTTTTCTATCACTTATTTCCTTATAAAAAAGGCTATTTTAAGAAGGAGAAACTAAGATGGTACAAAATTTAGAGTTAGAACTACTTCCAATAGGTTCGGTTGTGAAATTTAAAACATGGGAGCAACCTTTGATGATATATGGTAGAAAACAGGAAGATTCAAAAACTAAGGAAACTTGGGATTATGTGGCTTGTTATTATCCTATTGGAAATGTTTCAACTGAATATAATATGTTTTTTAACCATGAATATATATCAGAAGTTATTTTTACTGGTTACATAAATGAGGATGAAATTAAGTTGCGTGAAGATTTGAAATAATAATTTGAAATTTATAACTATAATAAAACATATATATCTTAATGGATATAATTTTTTATTATAGTTATTTTTATAAGTTTAATGGTGAAAATTTTATTGGGAATAGAAGGGGTAATGATAGTGGGAATTTTTAAAAATACAATTTTATTTGTTTTGTGTTTAGTAATTCTTAGTGGTTGTTTTACAAGAGAGGGAACTATTGTTGGTGGTAAAGTTCATGGTTCTTCAGATAGTGTATCAGGTAGTATCTCTGGAGATTATAGAAAATTTACTGGATCTGCAACTCAAGATAGGATAGTTAAAAAAGGTGAGAATTGGATTTTTTCTTTTGATGATAAAACTAAACAAGGAACTATAATTGCTTATGTTGTGGATTCAAATGATAATACAATACTAGAGTTTAATAGTGGCGAAGGCGAAAAAAATATTAAAGTGCCTAAGGATGATACATATAAGGTTAAAATTAAAACGGAAGAACATGGTGGGGAATTTCGAATATCATGGAAAAAAGAAAAATAGTTTTTGGATTGAAAAAAGCATCTAAAGATAGATGCTTTTTTTAGTCTTTAATTAAATAGTTTTGAATCTGTATTCTGGTGAAATATATAGTAATCATGTTTTTTAAGTAGAGAATCAGCTCCAATTTAATTCAAAGAATTATTAAGTAATGTTTTTAAATCTGATTGTATATCAAATTTTTCTTTATGTTAATCATATATGATTAGATATAGAAATTATCTAGTATATTATCTTTTTCTTCCTTATTGATACCAATATATTTCAGTGTAATTTATAGAGTGCTATAATTGAGTATTTCTTGTAACATAGCGACGTCTTTTGTTTATAGAACCAATAGCCGAAGCTTTTGCGCATGGTGCGAGTCCCAATAGATTCGATACCAGCAAAATCTCCGGCTTTTTGAAATTTTTGATAAGTCTAGATCTTATTAATGGGTTGATCTTCTTTTCAAGAAGGGAATAATATTCCACAGAAGGTGTAAAATGGGGGGTTAATTTAGATGGTGATGGTGAAAACGGGTGCGAAAAAAACTTGGTCAACAGTAGCAGGGTGGTTTAATTAACATGAAAAAAAGTATAGATTTTAATAAGAAAGCTTTTGAATATTATATGGCTCTTTATGCTGTAAATGATATAAGATCGACTATAATTACTCTTGTGATTGGGATAGCAGATATATTTGTGCTTTTACCTGCTTTTGCGAATCCTGTTCAACCGATATATATGTACATAATAGTTCCACCAGTTGCTTTTTTAAATGTATGGGCAATATGGATTGTTATAAATTCTAGGAAGCGACAATTACAATACACTCTATTTCGTGGGGTATTTGGCATCGTATGTTCAGTAGGATTATTAGTTATAACCCAAAAGTTTGCATATGGAATGTTAGGATTACAAACTCCCATCTATTTTATTTTTTCGGTTGGTTTGTATATTTTTGCTTTGCATTATTATTATAAAAATCATATTAAAAAACTTCAGGAATCAATCAAAAAATCAAAATCATCGAAAAAAAACTCTAGTTTTGGAGTAGTGGCTTTTGTAGGATTGGGTCAACTCATTGCTAATATCAGTCTTGGTTTTGCAACACAAAAGATGGTAGCAATTGTATTAATGTGTGTATACTCCATGCTTTCGTTTATGTTGTTTCATTTCATTATGGAACTCCATAGGTATTATTATTTCAGGAAGCATATAGAAGATGGGGGTAGAACACATGAAACCATTTAAAGAGTCTGTATTGAATTTTAAGTATATAATCGTGGTTCTCCTATAGTCAGTAAAGAATGCGGAAAAGAAAAGGGAGAAGCAACATCATGAATATAGAATTACATTTAGATAAAGCAAGGATGGGGAATTATGCAATTTTCTAAAGAAAAGTTTTTACCAAATGGTTCTATTGTTCTCTTAAAAGGAGGGACAAAAAAGGTTGTAATTTACGGAAGAAAACAACTACTTATGGTTGAAGAACCTGTATAACTACATAGGCTGTTTTTATTCAGAAGGATTATAAAACTAATCCACTTAACGAAGGTAGAAGAGCTCCTAAGATTGTTGACAAGGGTACTTTTGATAAATATGGATTTGAAGGTATTGCATACGAATTACCTGACCCCACTAGTCGGTGGTTGGTAGAATATGGATGAAACGCTAAACTTATTAAGTAAGAGAGGAGAACGAGTTAAATGATTAAGCCTTTATACGCCGAAAATATTATAGTGGGTGTAAAATATAAAAATAAGCTCAATTGGTATATAACTGAATCGGATTTATGGTATTTAGATTATAATCAAGCTGGATATTTTCCTATTGAATATCCAGAGGAAAGAAAAGGCATTAGTATTTTAAATGAGACTACAATAGCTAACTTTTTAGAAAGAATAGAAAAATATAAAAGATTTACAGAAGATATTAGGTTAGAATTTTTAAGGGAACTAAGAACTAATAGAGAAGAAGCCTATTATGATTATAATCCATGTTTCCTAATAGAATTTGAGCGTTTAATTTTTTATTCTAATTATCCGGAATCAATATCTTTTGAAGAATATATTCCGAATAACTGGAGAGGTTATTTACAGCGATTTGATGAACAAGTACCCTATGAATATAGATATTGGGAAGATGAGAATAAAAACTATTTAGTTAGAGAGGATTAGGTCATGGAAGAAAATAAAGTAGTTATGATAAAAGAAACATTTAAAAATGGAGAAACTGGTGAACTAACGCCAGGAGTTACTATAATACTTGATGGGAATGTAAGGGGATTATTGGAAATAATTGCAGGGAAACAAGGTTATTCGGATTATCCAGAAGCTTTAAAAGAAGTAATCTTTGAAGGGATTCATCATTTTGTGAAAAGAAATAAATAATAAGTTGACATATACTTTTAAGGTAAAGGGCAATTGTGAAAGGGATATGCCCTTTTTATTTTTAAATTTGAAATGTAACTCAGATATTATCTTTTTCTTCCTTATTGATGCCAATATATTTAAGTGTAATTTATGAGGTGCTATGATTGAGTATTTCTTACAACATAGCGAAATCTTTTGTTTGTTTATAGAACCAATAGCCGAAGGTTTTGCACATGGTGTGAGTCCCAATAGATTCGATCCCAGCAAAATCTTTGGCTTTTTGAAATTTTTGATAAGCCTAGATTTTATTAATGGGTTGATCTTCTTTTCGAGAAGGGAATAATATTTCACAGAAGGTGTAAAATGGGATGTTGATTTAGATGGTGATGATAATAGTATTAAGGATAGGGTGAAAACGGGTTCGAAAAAAGCTTGGTTAACAGTAGCGGGGGTGGTTTAATTAACATGAAAAAAAATACAGATTTTAATAAAAAAGTTTTTGAATATTATATGGCTCTTTATGCTGTAAATGATATAAGATCGACTATAATTACTCTTGTGATTGGGATAGCAGATATATTTGTGCTTTTACCTGCTTTTGCGAATCCTGTTCAACCGATATATATGTACATAATAGTTCCACCAGTTGCTTTTTTAAATGTATGGGCAATATGGATTGTTATAAATCCTAGGAAGCGACAATTACAATACACTCTATTTCGTGGGGTATTTGGCATCGTATGTTCAGTAGGATTATTAGTTATAACCCAAAAGTTTGCATATGGAATGTTAGGATTACAAACTCCCATCTATTTTATTTTTTCGGTTGGTTTGTATATTTTTGCTTTGCATTATTATTATAAAAATCATATTAAAAAACTTCAGGAATCAATCAAAAAATCAAAATCATCGAAAAAAAACTCTAGTTTTGGAGTAGTGGCTTTTGTAGGATTGGGTCAACTCATTGCTAATATCAGTCTTGGTTTTGCAACACAAAAGATGGTAGCAATTGTATTAATGTGTGTATACTCCATGCTTTCGTTTATTCTGTTTCATTTCATTATGGAACTCCATAGGTACTATTATTTAAGGAAGCATATAGAAGATAGGGGTAGAACACATGAAACCTTTTAAAGAGGTTTATTGAATTTTAAGTATTGTGATTTATGGAAGGAAACAAAAACTTATGGTTAAAGAACCTGTGATGTATGACTATATTGGCTGTTTTTATCCAGAAGGAGGAAAGCTGATATGCAAGCATTTAAAGTTGGGAAATTAGTCACATTCGTTGCAATTATAATACTTCTTGTAGTTGCTATTTTATCTCCTTACAACTTATTTAAAAAGATTTATTTTATTATTGGTGTTCTTATTATTGGCGCAATTTCACTTGGTACAAATAAATTCTTTGAACTGATACACAGTAAATTTAATAAGAAATGATATTACTTATGTGATAAAGAAATTCCCCTCTAAATCCTTAATGATTTAGAGGGGAATTTCTACAATATGATTTTACTGGATTACGTGGAACTAAATTAGTCCATCACCATATTGGTGGTGGTCAAGCTGTTGGTGTTCCGCTGCCACTACATCCTGGTTTTGGAGGGATTCATAACGCAGAAAAATCGATTGGAGCATGGGGGAAAAGATGCAGGATATGTAGAAATACTTCAGAAATTTATTGAACATCATACATTAGGCGGTAAATAAAAAAATGAAAAATGAAATGAAAAATTGTTTTGATAAAATAATTAGAGAGTGGCAAGATTGTAATAATTCATTGCCAAAATCTTTATGGATAGAAGAAGCAGAGGCTCTTATCTATGAAGGAGAACCAGATATAGAGGGATACGTATTCTGGAAACCGTTAGAAAAAAATATAATTCATGATTTTTCTAATATAGAAAAAGATTTGGGGATACAATTACATAATTCAATTAAAGAATATTATAATTCTTATTGGTTTTTAGACTTAGGAGGTAATTATTTAGGTTATGATTTTGAATTAAATTCTGTTATACCAGGAATTGAACTGCATGATTTTTATGTATCTTTACAAGGGTACCAAGGCGCACATGATAATCAACTGAATAATATTCCTATTGGTATGGAATTCAATGGTCTCTTGGTAGTTGTAGATAATGAAAATGGACAAGTAAAATTAGAAGCTTATGAAAGCGGAAGCTTCGAAGTAATCTGTGATAGTTTAGCAGAATTAATTTTAAATCTTTCATAATCAGGAACCTGGTCGAATACAACTTGTAGATTATCAGATACATCACGATACTGGTCATACAGGTGGATATAAAATTTGAGGAAAAGATAGGGCGGTTTATAATTATGAACAACATTACATGGATTAATGTAAGTGAGAAAAAAGTTACAGATGAACAAATTGAACAATTAGAAGAGTACTTTGGTATTAAATTTCCTAATGATTTTATTGAGTGTGTAAAGAAATATGATGGTGGCTATCCTACTCCAGATACATTCAATATTCCTAATCAGGATGAAGATTCACTTAATAACCTTTTAACCTTAGACTCTGAGAGAAAAATTTCTATGCTGCAAACATATAATAGTATAAAAGATAGATTGGTAGATAAAGTATATCCTTTTGCTAGAGACCCGTTTGGTAACCTTCTATGCTTTGATTACCGAAATAATCCTCAGTCACCAACAGTCGTATTTTGGGACCATGAGGAAGAAGAAATGGAAGAATCCATCTATCCTGTTTGTTCATCTTTTGCAGAATTACTTGATAGCTTATATGAGTTTGAAGACGAGGACGAATAATTAATTATGAGTAACAAAAAAGTAAGACTTATGTGAATTACGCATAAGCCTTTTTAATATTATCCCCAAGTTAAGAAGATTGAGGGGGAAAATTCTCATGAATCTAGGGGAGCTAGTTTAAAAGAAATTAAAAGACAATTAAATATACCTAGATTTCAACACCCGATTAGTAAAAAAATGGTACCATTAACAGATAGTAATGGTAAAAGGATATTAAATGATAATAAACAGCCTATTATAACTCGAGAATTAACATATGAAGTAAAAGGTCAAAAAATTATAATTCAAGATTATTCAGAGGGTCATAAGTTTGGAGAAGGTGGAATTGGAGATCAGTCACCGCATCATAATGTAAGACCTGAATACAATACACGAACAGGACAGGTAGATCGTATGGAGGATCATTATTATTTTGAGAAGAGAAATAAAAAATAGGAAGTATAAAAATGATTGATCAATTTAAATTTTTAAATCCACAAGCGTTAATTAGTATTTTTGGGAAAATACCAAAGTTTGAAGAATCAGAGTTATTAGATGTGCGTCTTAAAAGAGATGGTCCTACTTTAGTTATTCAATTGATGACAAAGGAAAATGTTGAAAACAAGCCAAAAAGATGGGATAAGTGGGATGTAATTTATGTAGAGATATCTTTCTTTACTATTCATAATTTAACAATAAAAGGTTTAGGGACAGAAAATATAATTGATTATTTTGAAATAAATACGATAGAAGAAGGTTTATTAAGAATTAAGTGTAAGAATCAAATGTTAGTTGAGTGCTCGTTTGAATGGGCGAAGGTAGAAGGAGTAATCCCAGGCTTAATAGGATTACCGTAATTTTGATGGGAAGTAGATAGTTAATTTTTATAATATTCATATTTTAATGTTTTGGGGTTAAATAAGGAATGTATAAAGGACATTTGAAACGTTGATAGTGTTACAAACATATGAAGCGGAAATTACTAAAATTAAGATACCTAATTATATACCTGTATTAGGTGATTATGATATAAGTTCCAAAGGTGAGATTGTAATAGGTGGGTATGGTTATAGATTCCGCAGGAGTTTCATTTAAGTTTGAGAAGGAAGCGAGATAATAGAATGCGAAAATTTTCAAAAATAGTTATATGTGTTGGTGCGTTAATAATGATTATACTAGGCATGATTGTATATGATACATGGAAGGATAGGATTTATTTTTCTTTAGCTGTACTTTTTGTTACCGTACTTTCTTTACTATGGAATATAGTTGCTCATAATATTATGGATAAATTTAGGGGGAGAGAATGAATAGTTATGAAACTTTTACTGATTGGAACAGTAGCGGGGTGGTTTAATTAACATGAAAAAAAGTATAGATTTTAATAAGAAAGCTTTTGCACATTATATGGCTCTTTATCCTGTAAATGAAATAAGAGTCCACGTAATTGTTCTTGTCCTTTTGGGGGCAGACGTGTTTGTTCTTTTGCCTGCGTTTGCGAATCCTTTTCGATTACTCTATGTATATATAGTAACTCCTCCATTTGTTTTTTTAAATTTGTGGGCGATATGGATTGCTATCAATCCTCGGAAACGACAATTACAATACACTCTATTTCGGGGAGTATATGGCACCATATGTTCAGTCGGATTATTGGTTATAACGCAAAAATATGCCTATGAAGTGTTACAATTACAAACTCCTATCTATTTTATTTTTTCAGTTGGTTTGTATAGTGTTGCTTTGTATTATTTTTATAAAAATCATATTGAAAAACTTCAGGAACCAAGAAAAAAATCAAAGTCGTCGAAAGGAACTGGTGGTGTAAAAGTAGCAGCTATTGCAGCGGGATCGGGGCAGTTAATTGCTAATATAATTCTTAGCATTGCAACACAACAGATGGGGGCAATTGTATTTATGTCTGCATGCACAGTGTTTTCGTTTGTTTTGTTTTATATGATTATAGAACTCCATAAGTATTATTATTTACGGAAGCATATAGAAGATGGAGGGAAAATACGTATAGGCTTTTAAAGAGGATTTGTTGCATTTCAAGTATATAATCGCATTCTTCTTATAGTTGGTTAAAGGATAGAAAAAATAGGAGGAAAGTTAATCTAATAAATGAAAAAATTATTTTATCTGTTGTATTTTGTTTGGTAATGCTATTATCTATTTTTATAGTTTAAATGTATTTTTTAATCATAATCAAATTGATAGTTTATTTTTTAAAGGTTTTGAAACAGTTGAAGAGTTAGAGTTAAGAGATAAACTATCAAAATTTTAGTGAAAAGGTAGATTAATTATATGTTTTCAGGATTTCAATGGTTTCCTAAAAAATGGTGAAAAAGAAAAGTTTCAGAACAGTTTCATCAATCAAAGTTTGCTGATGAAGGTAAAGGTATTTTGATTACTATTTATGCTATAGATTTGTATTTTATATCTATTCCTTTAAAGGTAAAAAAATATAATTAGTTTTAATCATAAATATATTCTTTATTTGAAGGATGGGGTAGTACCCCATCACCATCAACTTAAGAATTCACAATTACCCCAAAACGAAAAAATGAGCTCTTTGTTATAAGTTAGCATAATTTTTGGTTCTGGGGGGACTATAAAATTCTATTTTTATTTACCGATTACTACCAATAATTTTGATAAGCGAGAGCTTCAACTTTTATAGAGGTAGTAGCAACCACTAAATAATTGTTATCTACTAAAATGGTATATGCATTTTGTAGGATTACGTTGCTGGGATTTAATTATCTTGTTTGTATCAAATTGATTTTGCGGAAATATTAAATCGTCGTAACAAGACTTTAATTCGTTATATATATAATTTATATTCTAATAAAATATATTTTGCTAATGACTAGATGTTAGAGATAATGTATTTTGCTGACTATCTATAAAATCGCTGATTATTACTTATAAGTATCTATAAATATCTATAAAAATATTTTAAATATTTTTATAGATATTTATAGATACTTTTGATAAACTATTTTACGATAAATTTTTTTTAGCGGGTATAAAATATGAGGACTTATGATGTGAAAAATTCAATGTTTAGCTTACTAGATTTTTATATTGAAAATCTAGAGATAAGGGAGGAAATATATAAGTTTATTGAGTCTAAAGAAGAACACGGATTTTATTTTAGTAGATTAACAATTTTACATTTTGAAATGTTTAATGGCAGTTCCAATGAAATTATTAAAGCGGCTTCAGCAGTTGAGTACTTAAATTTAGCTCTTGATATCATAGATGACATTCAAGATGAAGATAATGCAGGAAATGCATGGGGAAGCATAAATAAGGCAACCTTGCTTAATTATGCTATTTTGCTTATTTTTATTAGTCAAAAAATTTTGATAGATATTGAGTTAATGAAAAAAGATGCAATTTTACGTTATTTTAATGAACTTACTATTACAGCAATTCAAGGACAGCACTTAGATTTAAATATGGTTTGTACAAATGAGGAACAATATTTAGAAATAATAAAAAAGAAATCTGGTGCATTAACGTCTTTAGCAGTGGTAATTGGTGTTTTAATTGCTCAAGATAATTATGCATTAGAAAGTATCATTGAGTATGCAACATACATAGGGATTTCAGGACAACTGCTTAATGATGCTTCAGATGTAATTAGATTAGATGATAAAAGCGATGTAAAAAATAAAAAATTGACGTTTCCCGTTTTATATTTATTAAATCATCCAAGTCAAAACCTTACTATTGTAAAATCCTACTATAATGATGAGATCGGTTTTGGTGAATTGATTGAAAATAGAGAATTAATAATCAAGGAAATATTAAATTCAAAAGCAATAGAATATACACTAATTTACAAAGAAATTTTTGTTCAAAAAGCACTTGAAATAGTAAAGGGAATCGCTTTTTCTAATCAGAAAAAAAAATATGAATTTATAGACTTTTTATTAGGTGGGGGAAAATAATGAAAGAGTTAATGTATTATTTAAGTCAAAATCCAGAACTTGTTTATAAATTAGAGAAAAATGAGTTAAGTTTAGTTATCGATCCTAAATGGGGAGTTAGCAATGAAACGATAGTAAATGTTTTGAAAAAATCTATTGCTACTTTGCGTAGTGAGTATTGGCAATAACATTTTTAACCGATTAGGGATTTCCTAATCGGTTTCTTAAGTAGAGGGGGAGGAATAGTGAAAAGAAAAAATATTTATATATCAATGATAATAATTACCTATTTTTCTTTTTTGCTATATATTGGAGTGAAAATAATTTTCAATCCATACATTGGAGTAGAGGTTAAAAGAGAAGGGGCAACTTTAACTATTACGGATGTTTATAAAAATAGTTGGGGCAGTGAATATTTGAAAGTTAATGATAAAATAATTGAGGTATTCCCTTATTATGATGAATCTTCTGGGAATTTAGAAGGTGCGAAAAAAATAAAAGTTATAAAAAACCACAAAATTATAGAGTATGAAGTGAACTATAATCATTTGTTTAGCCAATTATTTTATCATTTAATTATTCCTTCAATTTTTATTGGGGTTTGTTTAATATATTGTTTTGTATTGTATCGAGATGAAAATTTTAATGAATTACATAGAAATATTATTTTTATTTGTTTAATGCTGTCAATTGGCTATTTTAGTGCTGGTGCTTCGGCGAGAGGAGATATACTATCAAGAGAAATAACAGGTTTATGTTTTAACATAATACCAGTTCTATTAGCCCATAATTTATATTACACTTTTTCATATTTGTTTATAAAAAAACATATTTATAAATTTTTCTATTTTGCTTATATACTATCATTTATTATTTGTATAACTGATTTGCTTGGTCATTCAGTAGATATAAGTAAAGTTACAACTGTAATAAGATTAGTTTTTTTTAGTTTAAGTAACTTATTATTATTTATTTTTATTATAAAAATATATTTTCAGGTGAAAGAGAAAAAAGATGGTCCGGTGCTAAGGATATTTTTATGTGGTCTTTGCATTTCCTTCTTACCGATTTTCATTTTATATGTTATTCCTAAAATATTGTTCGATAAATGTATAGTTCCTGCAGATACTGCTGCATCTTCTTTGATAATTTTACCAACAACATTGTTCTATTTAACTAAAAAAGAAATATATTTTGACGTGGATTATTTATTAAAGAAAATTAAACAGTACTCGTTATTTGCGCTGTTTCCTAGCGTTATTATTGTAATGCTTAGTACTAATATAGAAAATGAATTGAGTTATTTATTTTTATTTATTATTTGTTTACTAATATGCTTTAATATTATTTTCTTTTTAAGGGATAACTTAGAGGAAAAATTTAAAAAGCATTTTACTCATCAAAATAGTTTATATAATTTTATAAAAAAGACATCATATATTTATTCATTAGAAGATTTAGTAGATTGCATGAATCAGGAAATACAGGAAGTATTTAATGGTGTAGAGGTTACTTCTTTTAAATTAAGCATGAAGACAAAAATGTGTTGTAGCGAAGTTGCTTTAAACTGTAGTCATGTTGATTTATTGTTTCAAAAATTACTAAACAAAGGAAATGATATATACCAATTAAATAATGTTATTAATGTGGAGAATCAAGTATATTTAGTTTTAGGTGAAAATAAATCAATCTACACGATACTGCATTTAACGGAAAAGTTAAATAGCATTCAATTTAACCCTGAAGAAAAAAAGTGGATTGAAATGCTTATGTATTACGCGTGTATTGTGTTTGAAAACTTGAAGAAAATAGATGTACTTCTTTTAGAAATTAAACAATTAGAAAAAGATACTTCTAAATACCCTTATTGGGTTTCAAGGTTATTCTGTACCATTTCAGAAAAGGAACACATGAAATTAGCAAACGAGATACATGACAATATCTTACAAGATCAACTCTTGATTTATAGAGAGTTCGAGCAAATAACAACTACTTTAAAAGATGGACATGAAATTCCTATTGAAAAAATAGATGTTCTAAAAGAAAATTTATTAGATAATATTTATTTAATTAGAGAAACTTGTAATAATTTAAGACCTGCATTTTTGCAAGAAATTGGAATTAATGAGGCGTTGAAGAATTTAATTCAAAAAATTCAACTTCATGCTAATTTTGAGGTTATATATTACTTTGATGAGTTGCAAAATTTCTCTAATGAGGTAACTATAAATGTTTATAGAATTATACAGGAATTATTAAATAATGCTATAAAACATTCGTATGCAACTAAAGTAATAATAACGCTACAAATAAAGGATGGTAATTGTATTTTAAATTATAAAGATAATGGAGTGGGATTTAATTCTAGGTATACGGAAAACACCAGCTCAATTGGACTTTTTAGTATAAAAGAAAGAGTTCATGCGATGAAAGGAGATATCACTTTTACTTCAGTACCAAGTGAAGGATTAAGTGTAAATATTTCTTTTGTAGAAACAAATATTTGGTAGGAGTTGTAAACAAGGATTATGACTAAAGTAATAATTATTGATGATCATCCAGCTGTAGCGCAAGGAACTAAATATATTCTAGAACAAGAAGGTAATTTTAAAGTTGATATGACCTTTTCTAGTATAGAAGGATTAAAACTGATGGAAAGAAATAAATATGAAGTAGTAATTTTAGATTTACATATGCCTGAAATTAACGGTATAGATTTAGCAAAAATGATTTATAAGAAACATCAGGCTAAAATTATTATTTATACAGGATATAATATAGATAACTATTTTAATTTACTTGTAGAGTGTGGAGTAATTGGATTAGTTAGCAAAACTTCTTCTCCATCACAATTAGTTAATGCAATAAGGTGTGCAATTCGTGATGAAGCAGTGCTACCTGTTACTTTACTAAGGCAGTTACGTCGAACATCTTTAAAAGTATTAGACGATCAGTCTAATATAGATGTAACAGTTACTGAAGAGGAACAAGCTATCCTTATTGAAATAGATAAAGGATTGACTAATAAATCCATATCTCAAAAATTACATGTAAGTCAAAGGACTATAGAACATAGATTGACATTAATATTTCAAAAACTAAACGTCACATCTCGAATAAAGGCAGTAGCAAAAGCAAAAGAATTAGGATTAATTCCTGATAACAAGAATTTAAATGATTAAAGCTCTATTATTTTAATAGAGCTTTAATCATTTATAAATCAGAAAATTAAATTTTTTAAGATAATTTAGGCCGCCAATAAAATGTGGTAATCCGCATTATGTTGGCGGTCTAAATTGTTTGTAAATTCTATATAATAAGAAATTGAAAGGAGGGCTTCATATTTATCTTATTGGTAGCGATATTATTGAAGTAGATAAAGTGAAAGAGTCTATTAATTATTTTGGAAAAAAATATTTACTAAAACTATATACTGATAAAGAGATAGATTATTGTATGAGATTTTATAATACATACGCTCAAAATTTTGCTGCTAGATTTGCTGTAAAGGAAGCAGTTATAAAAATACTTAATCCAAGTGATTATCACATTAGTTTCAGAGATATTGAGTTAGAAAAAAATAATGATGGTTCTTGTAATGTAAGACTTCATAATAATGCAAGGATTTTAGCTAAAAACAAAAATATTAATGATTTTTCTGTAAGTTTAAGTCATGAAGAAAAATATGCATTAGCTACTGTAATAGCTAGTGTTAAACGAGGAGATTAAAAAATGGAAGAGCAAATTAAAATGATTTTGAAAAAATATGGAAAATTAACAGTGGAAGTAGAAGAGTTAAATGAAAATAGTAATTTATATGAAGCTGGTTTGTCTTCTCATTCTAGTGTTAATGTCATGTTAGCATTAGAAACGGAATTTGATATAGAGTTTTCAGATGAACTACTAAGCAAAAAGATGTTTGCTAGTATTACGAATTTAAAAGAAGCTGTTCAAGCAGCCCAGAATTAATTAAAGGAGAGATACTAAAATGATTATTGAAGAACTATCAAAAAAAGATATTATTTTTTCTAACCTTAAAGAAATTGGGAAAGTTATGCAAGATAATGCTGATGATGTAGATAAGAAGGGAAGATTTCCTCATGAAGCAATAAATGCAATGAAAGAGTTTAAATTGATGGGGGCATATATTCCAGAAAATCTTGGTGGTCTTGGATGTAATATGAGGGAATTAGTTGAAATAGGTAAAGAACTTGGTAGATATTGTGCTGCATCAGCAATGATTTGGGCTATGCATCAAATTCAATTAGCTTGCTTAGTACATCATGGTATGCATATGGATTCCATCCGTGATTACCTAAAACGTGCTGCAGAAAACCAACATCTTATTGCATCTATTACTTCAGAAGTAGGTGTAGGAGGAGATATTGGTAGAAGTATTGCAGGTGTGGAGGTCACAAATCAAATTGGGACTTTACATAAAAAAGCATCAGTGATTTCTTATGGGAAATATGCGGATTCTTACTTAACGACTGCAAAAAAATCTCTAGATGCTTCTGAAACAGATCAAGTTTTAGTGTTATTTGAGAGTAAAGATACAGTGGCAGAACAGACTACTGTATGGGATCCTATGGGAATGCGTGGAACATGTAGTCCAGGGTTTAATATTCAAGCTACCTTTCCTACAGACTATATCCTAGATACACCATTTAAGGATATTGCAGTCCAAAGTATGGTACCTGTAACTCATATCTTGTGGGCTTCAGTTTGGAGTGGTATGGCAAGAGATGCCGTGTCAAAAGCTCAAAAAGCTACTAAATACAAAATGAAACAAAATTTAAAAAATGGAATTCAGGGCACAGTGAATAGTCAATTAGTAGAAGTTGATAATAAGTTGACACTAATGATTAATAATTTGGATATTTGTACTGATAAATACAGTGGATTAATTAATGAGATTAATACAGATTCTCGAGACTTATATGCATTAGATTTCACTTTACAACTTAATAATTTAAAAATGGTATCTTCAGAAATGGCTGTAGAGATTGTACAAAAATCAATGTATATCTGTGGAATTGTAGCTTATTTAAATAATACACCATATAGTCTAGGGAGAAGTTTTAGAGATATTATGTCATCGGTAGTTATGATTCATAATGATCGTTTATATGCAACAAATTCTTCATTACTTATGTTACAAAAATAAATTTAGATAGGGGAAATAGAAAATGGAAGCAGTACTTACAAAATCATTATTAGATGAAGTTATTGAAGCAGGACATTTTATTCCAACAGGTGTTAAAGGTGTTTATGGTAAAGGAAAAGATATGAATCAGTTACTAATTAATCTGGAAAAATATATTTCAGATATAGGTCGTACTTCTGATACAGAAATAATGATGTTCCCTCCAGTAATGAATAAATTGAATATAGAGAAAACCGAATATTTAAAATCTTTCCCGCATTTATTAGGGAGCGTTCATGCTTTCTTTGGAGATGAGGAAAATCATAAACAAATGTTAGATAAAATCAGTAATCAAGAGGATTGGACAACTGAATTTAAACATACTGATGTGGTTATGACACCAGCTGCATGTTATCCTGTTTATCCAAATCTATCTGGTGATTTACCTGAAAACGGAAGGGTTGTTGAGGTATCATCATTTTGTTATCGACATGAGCCATCTGATGAACCAACAAGGATGCAATCTTTTAAAATGATTGAGTTTGTAAAAGCAGGTACACCTGATGATGTGAAAACTTGGAGACAAGAATGGCTTGAAAAAGCTCAAGTGGTTTTATCTAATTTAGAATTAAACTATGAAGTAGAGATTGCGAACGATCCGTTTTTTGGAAATGGAGGTAGATTGCTTAAAATTAATCAAAATCAATTGGAACTGAAATATGAGATTGTTATACCTATAAATAGTTTTGAGAAACCTACTGCGGTTGTTTCTTCTAATTATCATCAAGATCATTTTGCTAAAAAGCATCAAATTTTCACAGAAACTGAAGAGGTAGCTCATACATCTTGTATTGGTTTTGGCTTAGAAAGGTTAGCTTTAGCGCTACTTAAAACACACGGTCTAAATGTATCTCAATGGCCTGAAAGTGTCAAAAAAGAGCTTGATTTATAAAGATGAGGGGGTGTTTTAACTGAAAAAGTATACACTAATTGGAACACTGGTATTAATACTCTCAGCCTTTTTGTCTTCAATTAATCAGGTTTTCTATGCAAAGTGGGTTCAAGATATAGATCCATTTGTATATAGCTTTTTAAGCTTTTCTATAACATTGCTATTTTTCTTAAGTTTAACTGTTCTTAAAAGTATTAAAGTTAAAAAATCTAATATTAAGTTAAATAATAAAAGAGCAGGTATGAATAGTATAGTCGTATTAAATATAATTACAGCGATAATATTTATATGTTTTTATTATGCGAACAAGTATATAGAACCGGCTATTGTAAGTGCAATTGAAATAGGGATTGGCCCTATAATAGCATTAGTTTTAAGTTTAATTATTCAAAAAATTAATATATTAAAATTCGATATTTATGTCTGTCTGGGTATATTGATAGGAACTTTAATTCTAGTTTGGGCTTCGTTAAGCGGTAAGTCAGGGATAGCAAGTGACGCTTCATTCACGTATAAAGGTTTATTGGCAACATTTACGGCTGGAATAGGTATGGTTTTAGCAACTATTTATTCTAAAAAGTTAAGTCAAGCTGGATGGAGTACATATGAAATTTTAGCTCACAGATTTTATATGTTAGTGCCTGTCACAATAGTTTTTGTTCTAAATAAAAAAGCTTCTTATATCCTTGATGTATTTCAAAGTAACTGGAATTGGATAATTGTATTTACATTTTTAGGTTTAATTATTCCATTATACCTAATTCAGGTAGGAATAAAATATTGTAATCCACTTTTTGTGTCGGTCACTCTAACACTCGGGCCAGTCTTTACTTTTGTTTTTCAATTGTTAGACCCAAGAGTTAAGTGGTCATGGATATCGCTATCTGGGATTGGATGCCTTTGTGTATTTGTAATAATCAAAATGTTCATTCAAAATGTGGGTTTAAATAAGGAAAAAACAAAAGGGGAGAAATTAAAGCATGCGTAATGATGATTATTGTGTCATTGTAGATGCCTATTCTACAGGGAATCAAATGGCAAAACATTTTAAAGAATATGGATTTGAGGTAATTCACGTACAAAGTTCAAAAATTATCTCTTCTGTTTTTGAACCTTCATTTAGAAGAAAAGAATTTGAAATTAATATTATTCATAATGGAAATCTAATAGAAACATTAGAACAAATTAAACAGTATAATCCTAAACATATTGTTCCTGGTGCTGAGACAGGGGTAGAACTAGCCAATGAACTGGCTAAGGAATTATATTTACTAAGGAATGATGATGATAAAGTACATGCTAGACGAAATAAATTCATAATGAATGAATTAATTAGGGAAGAAAAGCTTCCAGCGGTAGAACAGTTGAAAACTAACGATTCAGAAAAAGCTATCGATTGGGCTCTTGATCTTAATAAGTGGCCTGTTGTAGTTAAGCCTCTTCATAGTGCAGCTTCTGATGGAGTAGCCTTTTGTTACAATGAGAATGAATTAAAAGATGCTTTTAATAAAATTGTTAATATAGAGAACTCACTTGGAATATTAAATGATGAAGTTTTAGTTCAACGCTACCTTGAAGGGCCTCACTATGTAGTTAATGCTATGACACATGAAGGAAAACATTTTATAACAGATATATGGAGACATGATTTCTTTAAAGGAAATGGAACAACTGTCATTTATGACAAAATTCAACTGATGCCATATGATCGTAAACATTATTATGAGATGACTAAATATGTTGAGGATATTATTACTATTTTGGGAATTCAATATGGTCCAACTCACACGGAGGTTAGATTGACAAATGAAGGGCCTAGATTAGTTGAAGTGAATTGTAGAACTATGGGTCTCTCATTAAAAGAAGAAGTAATTTCAGATGCACTATCTTATAGCCATTCTTCATTAGCGGTTGATTGTTATGCTAATCCGAAAAAATTATTAGAAACGTTACAAAACCAAGAAAACTATTGTATTAAAAAGTATGTTTCTGTAGTATTTTTAAATTCGCAGCAAGAAGGAGTAATTGAAAGTATCGATGGAATAGACTTCGTCAAAGGATTGTTATCTTTTGCAGATATACAATTAAGTAAGAATGTAGGAGATCATTTATACAAAACTACTAATGTAGAGACGCATCCTGGATTTGTTATATTAACTAGTACATCAAAAGAGCAAATCGAAAATGATTACCTTGAGCTACGTAGACTTGAAGAATCAGAAGGATTCTTTAAAACTAAAATGCTTGTCAAAAAATAAATACCTATATACAGCATGTTTTTAGTAAAAACATGCTGTATATAATTTCTATAAAAGAGGTTATATCTATGGGCGGATACTTTGAATTTTTAAGAAAGAAAGATGATGCAGAGTTTACGTTATTCTGCTTTCCTCATGCTGGAGGAACAAGTGAGTTATATAAGAATTGGGATGAAATTATAAACGAAAATTGCAATGTGTGTATACTAACTCTACCAGGAAGAGGGAGAATGGCTTTAGAAAAGCCGTTTCAAGATATAAGTAAGGTGTTAGAACAGCTGAGCCGAGATATTGAAAGCCTCTTAGAAAAACCATTTATCTTTTTTGGTCATAGTATGGGCGCATTAATAAGTTATGAATTAGCTAAATTATTACAGAAGAATTTTAAAAAACAACCAGATCATATATATGTATCAAGCTATCCCGCTCCTCATTTATTAAATGAAAATCTAATTAAAGATGAAATAAATGATGCAGAGTTAATAATAAAATTAAAAGAATTAAATGGAACACCAAAAGAAATATTAAGCCATAAAAGGTTTATAAAAATGTTACTTCCTATTATAAGGGCGGATTTTGCAGTTTTAAATTCTTATAACTTTAAAGAAGGGGTAATTCTTGATTGTCCAATAACAGCTAT
Source organism: Bacillus cereus group sp. MYBK15-3 (assembly GCF_051916765.1). Taxonomy (NCBI): domain Bacteria; kingdom Bacillati; phylum Bacillota; class Bacilli; order Caryophanales; family Bacillaceae; genus Bacillus; species Bacillus cereus group sp. MYBK15-3. The sequence continues at coordinate 243,705 of NZ_JBQAHG010000004.1, read as the reverse complement.
TATTGGTACTAATGACAATTTAAATATTGAACAGGCAAAAGAGTGGTTTAAACATACTACTAATATGTTTACTTTAAAAATTTATCATGGGGATCACTTCTATTTAAATGATCTTAGTATACAAAATGAGTTGGGTCAATTAATTGAAAAGGATTTCGCAAAATTATAAATAAAAATTTAATTTAGTTTACTAATTATTGAAACAGGGGGTATTTATGCGACAAGATGAGAATTTGCCACATTTACATCAAAGCTTAAAAGAGAGGCATATTACACTTATGTCTCTTGGTTCTACTATTGGAGTAGGATTATTTTTAGGTTCCGCATCTGCTATTAAATTAGCCGGTCCATCTATTTTATTTGCATATACTATAGCTGGATTTGCTATTTTTTTTATAATGAGAGCGTTAGGGGAAATGACTATTCATAGACCCATATCAGGATCTTTTGGCCAGTATGCATATGACTATTTAGGTCCACTAGTGGGATACCTAACTGGTTGGAATTATTGGTTTTTATGGGTTATAACCTGTATGGCTGAAATAACCGCTATTGGTGTATATATGCAATATTGGTTTCCAAATACACCACGTTGGTTATGGGCCCTATTGGCACTATTATTAATGAGTATTTGTAATTTTATGGCTGTAAAGCTTTATGGAGAATTAGAGTTTTGGTTTTCGCTTATAAAGATAGTGACTATTATTTTTATGATTGTTGTTGGGACAGGGATGATTTTATTTGGTATAGGTAATCAGGGGATTCCTACTGGAATTCATAATTTATGGGATCACGGCGGGATTTTCCCTAATGGTATAAAAGGGTTTTTACTTTCATTACAAATAGCATTATATGGATATTTAGGAATAGAGATGATTGGTCTAACAGTAGGAGAAGCCCAAAATCCTAAAAAGTCAATTTCAAAGGCAATAAATAATGTGTTTTGGAGAATTTTAATATTTTATGTAGGAGCTTTATTTGTAATAATGTCAATTTACCCATGGAATAGTATTGGAGATCAAGGAAGTCCATTTGTATTGACTTTTGAGCAAATAGGTATAGCTAAGGCAGCGGCTATAATAAATTTTGTAGTGGTAACAGCAGCACTTTCTTCATGTAATGGAGGGTTATTTAGTACAGGTCGAATGTTATTTACATTGGCAAGACAAGGTAAGGCACCTCGGGCATTTGGAGAATTAGGTAAAAATGGAGTTCCTATTAAATCGACGTTAGTAACATCCGCTGTTTTATTAATAGGAGTAGTCCTAAATTATTTGGTGCCAGGAAAAGTGTTTACTTGGTTAACTAGTATTGCTACATTTGCAGCGATTTGGACATGGATAATAATAATAATATCTCAGTTGCAATTTAGAAAAAAATTATCTAATACGGAAAAGAAAAAGTTATCATATAAAATTCCCTTTTTTCCGTATAGTTCCTATATGACTCTAATGTTTTTATTAGTTATTTTAGTAACTATGCTATATTCGGATGACAACCGCATAGCGTTAATCGTTGGTCCTATATGGATTTTAATGCTAACAGGAATCTATTATAAAAAGTTTAAAAAAGATAGCACGTTAAGTCATCGAAATCAACGAACCTCCTAAATTGATTTTTTTAAAATTTAAGGGGATGACTATTATTGTGGGATGGGCCACCATCCAAAGTAAGAAAATCTTGGGCATGTGCTTAATTATTAAAGAATGCAGATCTAATAGGTTAGCAGATGGTGGCTCATTTTAATTTAAAGTTAGTTAAAAAGAACTAGGGAAGGGTAAGAACTCTAGAAAGATTTTTAATTGCTTTTTTTAACTATGGTTTGTTTATTTTCAACAAAATAATATTATTAATAAATAAAAAAATTTTATACTTAGATTTACATTTTTTTATTTTGTCTGAAATTTTAAAGATAATTATATATTTATTAGAAAAAAATTAGGTTTAGGAGTGTTAATTATGCCAAAAAATACAGTAGAAGAAATTATGAAAGCAAGAAAAAGTGTGAAAAAATACGAAAAAGGAATAAAAATCCCTCAAGATCAAATAGAAGATATTTTAAAATTAGCTACTACTGCCCCTTCAGCTTGGAATTTGCAGCATTGGAGATATATAGTTATTTCGTCAGAAGATGGTAAGAATCGCTTATTACCAATTGCGTATAATCAAAATCAAGTAGTAGATTCATCTGTAACAATAGTAATTTTGGGAGACTTAGAAGCTAATAAATCTGCCTATGAAATATATAATCAAGCAGTTAAAGAGGGACATATGAATCAGCAAGTTTGTGAAACTTTAATCGATCAAATTGAAAGTGCCTATAAACATAATAAATCATTCGCAAGAGATGAAGCTATTTTAAATTCATCATTATTTGCAATGCAGATTATGCTGTCAGCGAAATCAAAAGGGTATGATACCTGTGCGATGGGGGGATTTAATAAAGCAGCGCTTATAAAAGAATTAAATATTTCAAGTCGCTTTGTACCAGTTATGTTATTGACAATTGGTAAGGCGGCAGCACCGGCTTATCCAAGTTCTCGTATTTCATTGGATAAATTGGCACTTAGAGAAGAATTGTAATAAAACAATAAGAAATGGAATGATGAATAGCTATGCGAGAAAAAAAGAGATTAGCAATAATTGGCTCGGGTGTTTCTGGTTTATGTACCTTTAATTATTTAATTAAGGAATTCAAACTTTTAAACGTAGACCTAAATATAACAATGTATGATAGGAACGCTATGATTGGGCCTGGAGTACCATATCAGGAAGATTATGATGTCTTATTATTAAATAGACATTCTCAACAAATGTCTGTGTTCAATGAAGAACCTGATGATTTTTGGCAGTGGTATAAAAAGAAACATGAAGTATATTTTTCTCTAGATGAATTCCTTCCAAGACGTTTTTTTGGACAATACCTTAATGAAACTTTTCATAAATCATTAAAAATAGCTAAAGATAAAAATATTTATGTAGATGTTAAGTTTGATGAGGTTGTTAATATACAAGCCATAAATGATGATAAATTTATTGTAACATCTTTGAAGGATAGAACAGAGTATGATTACGTGATATTGTGTCTAGGTCACACTAAATTATCTGATTATTACGAATTGGAAGGTAATGAAAAATTTATTTATGACCCTTATCCGTTAATAAAAACCTTAAATAATATAAATGATAAAGAGGACATAGGTATTTTAGGATCTAGTTTAACTAGCATTGATGTTAGTGTAGTTTTGAAAGAGAGAGGGCATCAGGGGAAAATCCATATGTTATCAAGAAATGGATTGCTTCCAGCTGTTAGGGGGAATATTCAGCCGTATAAATTAAACTTTTTTACTGAAGAAACTCTAAATGAGTTACTTTTAAAGAATAATAATGAAATTACACTTGAACAGATAATTAATATTCTAAGTAAAGAATGTCAGTATGTAGGTTTGAATTTGAATAATATGGTATATAAAAGAAAACATAATCTAACACCTAGTCAAGCAATAGAAAGCGATATGAAAAATCTAAATGAGATAGGTTTATGGCAATCGATTCTAATGACGGCAAATGATGTGATTAGTGAATATTGGTATTATCTAAATCCAAATGATAAGATGGTGTATTTGAAAAAATATGAACGCTTATTTATGAGTGAAAGGAATCCTATGCCTATATTAAATGCAAAGAAGATTTTAGAAATGCTAAATGAAAACAGGCTTGTGGTTAAAAAAGGAATAAAAGATATAAAAATTATAAATGATCAGTTTCAAGCTTATTTTAAAGATTCTGAAGAAAAATATGGATACATTGTTAATGCAGTGGGATCTACAAAATATTTACACAAATCTTGTAGAGATCAATTATTAGATCATTTAATAGAGTTTGGAACAGTAAAACTAAATAATTATGGTGGTATTGAAGTAGATTTTAAATCTGGAAGTATTATTAATGCAAATGGTAAGGTAAATAAGCAGCTAAAAGCTTTAGGGCATATTACTTGTGGAACTTATTATTTCACAAGTTCTGTTGAAATGATATCTAAGCAGGCAAAACTAATATCAAATGATATTTTAGAACATATGTCTAAAATCGCATTGGTGAGTGTATGAAATTGAATTTCAGAATGGTTAAGAATAAAAATAATTTACTTTTAATAACTTTAATTTGCTTAGTGTGTATACCTCAACTATCTATTAGTTTATATTTACCTTCATTACCTCATATGTCAAATGATTTTAATACTGGAAATGATTTAATGCAATTAACATTAAGTATATATATGGTTGGATATGCCATATCAACTTTAGCTTGTGGAATATTTTCTGATAGATATGGGAATAAACCAGTAATTACTTTTGGATTGTTCTTATATTTATTGGCAACAGTTATTTGTTTATATACCTCAAATATTTATGTTTTAATTTTGGGTAGATTTCTTCAAGCACTTGGAGGCGGTTGTGGTACGGTACTGGCTAGAGTTATTGCTAAAGAAAAGTTTAAAGATAAAGAACAATTGAATGTACTTACAAATTTATCGACGGCAATTGCAGTTACACCAGCAATTGCACCAGCGATTGGAAGCTTTATTCAGACGTATTTAAATTGGAGATATTGCTTTGTATTTTTATTAGTTCTTGTGTCTATCGTTTTAATTTTAACTTTATGCATTTTAGAGAAAGAAAAAAATGTACAAGGTAAAAAGAATATAAATTTAAAATCTATATTTAATAATTATAAATTATTACTAACACATAAAATATTTTTAGCTTATAGTGTTGCTATAGGACTTGCTTGGTGCGCATATTATACATTTATTCAATCCTCTTCTTTTGTATTACAAGGATTCTTTCATGTTAGCCCAAAATCATATAGTTTAATGTATGCTTTGGTAATTATAGGATATATTATGGGGACCACTTTTACTAGAAGAAATGGGAGTAGGGTAGGCCTAAATAAAGTAATTATGTATGAAAGCTATATTGCCCTTTTTTCTTCAATATTAATGGTAATAGCCGTTTGGATTATTCCTTATAATCCATTTGGTATAATATTCCCGATGATGTTACTAATGATTGGTGTAGGAGGGATTTTTCCTGCATGTCAGGCTGCAGTAATGAAACCATTTAATGAAATTGTAGGGACCGCTTCAGGATTGTTTTTCTTTATACAAATGATATTTGGCTTCTGTTGTGGCCTTATACTTAGTGCTTTTAATATGACATCGCAGCTTCCAATGGTCTTAACTATTTTAGTTTGTTGTATTTTGTTAGTTGCAAGCTTTTACCAATTAATTTATAGGAATTTTAAAGAAATAAAACGTGCTTAATAGCATTCAATTTAATAAACCTTCAAAATAACTACTTAAAAACCAGTTATCTGAAGATAACTGGTTTTTATTTATATAGATCAAGATTTTAAAAAAGCTATTATTGTAGCTACACCGATGGTTGTTATAATTGTATTTCTTATAAGAGTATTTAGAAGTTACATCACTTACAGGTTATAGTAATAATCAAATTGTACTAAAAATTTAGTTAGTATGCAAAAAATGAGAAGAATGTTTGACACTCTTCTCATTTTCTGTGATTAGGGTCTGCATACTCACCAAATATGCAGTTGAGTAGATTGATGGATAAACAATCTACTCAACTATTATAACAAAATAATTAAAGCATTAGATATGCAATGTTACATATTTGGTGCTAATAAAGTTGATATTCATTCTTTTAGTTAGAAAGATGTTATTGCCTGAAGTAATTAAGAATATTAATTTAGAAATTGTTGAGGGAGTATTTCAACTGTATAACAACATTTATAAATTCTAATATCAGGTTGTATATTTATTACCTGTTGTGGTAGTTATAAGATTATTTTTAATAATAAAAATGAGAAGAATATTTATCATTCTTCTCACTTTTAGTAATTAAGGTTGCCTACATACATTTTCGTATGTGTGGATTCGATGAATGTAAGATCCACATAACTATTATAACAAAATGATTAAAGGTCTTCATATGCAATATTGCATATGAAAAGTAGATATAATAGCACGGTTTTTTTATGATTAGAATTATTATTGTATTCTTTCTGTTTTTATCTGTGAAATTATGAAGGGCTATGATGTTTCATTGTGGGTGAAAGAATACAAATCTTTCGTAAGTGAACCTAGTATTATTAATTTCTAGACACACATCTTTTTATGAAAATATAGAAGTGAATTTCAATAATTCTTATTTATCTTATAAGAATTATAAGGTATAATAAAATTAGGTGCAAAGATGCACTATTTGAAAAAGAGTTCAAGGCAAAAAGGAATCCGTAAAGGATTCCTTTTTTTGTTTTTTAGAAAATGAAACAAATTTGTAATTATCTCCTTTAATTCACTGGTTTTAAAGTTAGTTACTATATACTTTATTAAAAAGCCAGTACAACCATAATGTGAAGTCTCGATAATATTGAACTTGAATATACAATTGCGATTAATTATTATACTAGTCTGCCAAATAATCAATTTAAATCAGAACATTCGGAATTTAAGGGGGTTGCTTTTAAATTATATATTAATGAATTATGCCTCCTTAGATAAAACAAATCGAGTTCAGATAAACGAAGAACATAGAATACATAATTTTTAACTAGATTTATTGTTAACTAATTTATCCCCACCACCAAGCTCGGCCTCAATCTGCGAAGTCTTCGATGACTCATCCATACGCCAATACGTAATAAAGCTGATCGCGATACATCCAGCTACGTAGAAGTAGAAGAGTGATTCCATTCCGATACTCTTTAGCCATAATGCGATGAACTCAGCTGTTCCGCCGAATATCGCAACGGTTAGTGCATATGGTAAACCTACGCCAAGTGCGCGAATTTCAGTTGGGAAGAGTTCTGCTTTTACAATTGCGTTAATCGATGTGTAACCAGTAACAATAATAAGGCCGACCATCATAAGTAAGAACGCTACGATTGGTTCTGTCGTTTTTTCCATGAAGAAGAAGATCGGTGCTGTTAGTAATGTTCCGAGAATACCGAATGCCATTAATAGTGGGCGGCGTCCAATTTTATCGGATAATAGCCCTGCAATTGGCTGAAGTACGACGAATATAAGTAGTGCGACAAAGTTAATCCAGCTTACAACTTCTTTCGGAAGGCCGACTGTGTTTACCATGAACTTTTGTAAATATGTTGTGTACGTATAAAATGCAACAGTGCCTCCTAATGTTAGGCCGACTACTGTTAATACTGCTTTCGGATGTTTCATAAGAGCGCGAATGGTTCCTGCGCTTTCACGTTTTTGTGATTTTATGTTTGCGAATTGCTCCGATTCATCCATCGTGCGGCGAAGCCATAATACAGCTACTGCACCCATCGCTCCAATAATGAATGGAATACGCCATCCCCAAGCTTTCATATCTGGTTCGCTTAGTAATTGCTGAAGAACAATTTGAACGCCTAACGCAACCATCTGTCCAGCAACGAGCGTTACATATTGGAAGCTTGAATAAAAACCGCGGCGTCCACTACTAGCCATTTCAGATAAATACGTTGCGGAAGTTCCGTACTCTCCGCCAAGTGATAATCCTTGAAGTAAACGAGCAAGAACTAAAATAATTGGTGCCATAATACCGATGCTTTCGTAACTAGGTGTACAGGCAATAATTAAAGAACCACCGGCCATAACCGTAATGGAAAGCGTTAATGCCGCCCGGCGTCCATGCCGATCCGCATAACGTCCCATTAATAAACTCCCAATAGGGCGCATTAAAAACCCAACTGCGAAAATAGCTGCTGTGTTCAGTAATTGACTCGTTGGATCTCCTTTAGGAAAGAACTCTGCTGAAAAATAAACAGCGAAAGCAGAGTAAACGTACCAGTCGTACCATTCAATTAAATTGCCGACAGAACCTTTGAAAATATTGCCGGCGACTCGGTTTGATTTTACTTGAGCCATACTAATTCCTCCTCTTGCTTATAAATAAAATAACAATTATGAAAGCGTGTTCATTGTAGTTGAATTGTACTGTTCTTTAAATGAAATCTCAATATTATGACAATTTTATTCTTTTTGTACTTTATGAACATGGATATTTTTAATAGTTGCTTCATTTTCAGTTTTGTCATAATAATAGAAAAAGGAGATTGATAGTTTTGAATATTTTATCAAAGGGTATGGGGTATGAAAAAATCACGCAAAGTTTCATTGCAAACGAAAATAGTGAGCTTAATTATTACGTTAATTTTATTTGTCGTTCTCCTATTAGCGGGAATATTTGTTTACATTCAGTCCGTTGATACGAAGCGCCAAGTAGAACAGTTAGCGCTGCAAACGGCTAAATCTCTTTCTTTTATGCCAGCTATAAAAGAAGCTTTTCAAAATAACGAGCATAAAAGTACCATTCAATCTATTGCGGAACAAGTTCGAGAGCAAGCTGATGCAGATTATGTCATTATAGAAGATCGCTTTGGGGTTATGTATTCCCATTCTAATTCGGATTTAATTGGCACAAAGAGTAACAATCCATATAACTATGAAGCACTCACTTTTGGTGGCTATTATACGCTTGAAGGAAATGGTGAAAGTGGTCCGGCTTTAATGGCGAAAGCACCCATTATTGTTCATAACGGAGACTACAATCAAGTCGTAGGTGTTGTGACAGTAGAGTTTCTAATAAAAGGTATTCAATCTAACATATTGAGTAGAACGAAAGAAATTATCCTCTTTTCCTTAGGTGTATTACTAGCTGGAATTGTTGGCGGCATTCTTTTAGCACGTAGTATTCGTAAAGATACACTCGGTTTAGAGCCGAATGAAATCGCAGCGCTATACCGGGAACGAAGTGCGATACTACTATCTATAAAAGAAGGGATTATCGCTATTGATCAAAACGGTTTTATTACAATGATGAACACCTCAGCAGAAGAAATGCTTCATGTAAATGGTGATTATATGCAGCAGCACATTTCAAAAGTTTTACCGAATTTTAATATGGAAAGAGTGCTAGAAACCGATCAAGAAATCGCGTTTCAAGATAAAGTGTTTATTTTAAACATGACACCGATACTCGAAAATAATAGTACGGTAGGCGTTGTATGTAGTTTTAGAGATAAAACAGAACTGCAAAACTTAGTGAATACGATATCTGAGGTAAGAAAATATTCCGAGGACTTACGTGCTCAAACACATGAATTTACAAATAAACTTTTCGTCTTATCAGGATTACTTCAGTTAGGACATTACAAAGAAGCAATTGAATTTATCCAACAAGAATCTAATATTCATCAAAGCCAAAATCATATTTTGTTCCATCAAATTCACGATGCGAAAGTACAAGCTATTTTATTAGGAAAACTCGGAACAGCGTCTGAGAAGAAAATTGAGTTTCATATTGAAGGAGATAGTGCGCTTCATCCGTTACCAGACCATATAAAGGTGTCGCATCTTATTACGATCCTTGGAAACATAATCGACAATGCATTTGATGCGGTGAGTACACAAGAGGAAAAGAATGTGTCCTTCTTTGTTACGGATATTGGGCACGATATTGTGTTTGAAGTGATAGATAGTGGGATAGGGATACCGGCAGAAAAAATCACGACTATTTTTCAAAAAGGATTTTCAACGAAAGGAAATGATCGTGGTTACGGACTAGCAAACGTGAAAGAAATGGTAGATCTACTAGGGGGAACAATTGAAATTCAAAACGAGAAAAATGGGGGAGCTATTTTTACAATTTACCTTCCGAAAACATTGAAAGAAAGTACATGACAAACAGGGGGATGGGCATATGTTGAAGGTTGCAATTGCAGAGGATGATTTCCGCGTCGCGCAAATTCAGGAAGAGTTTTTATCAAAAATAAAGGACGTAAAAGTGATTGGAAAGGCATTGAACGCGAAAGAAACGATGGAACTACTACAAAGGGAAGAAATCGATTTACTTCTATTAGATAATTATTTACCAGACGGAATCGGAACAGACTTACTGCCGAAAATCCATGCCGACTTTCCAAACGTTGACGTCATTATGGTTACGGCGGCAAATGAAAACCATATGCTAGAAAAAGCAATTCGAAACGGCGTAAGCAACTACCTTATAAAACCGGTCACGTTAGAAAAATTCGTCCGCACAATTGAAGACTATAAAAGAAAGAAACAATTATTACATAGTAACAATGAAGTGAATCAAGCACTCATCGATAACTTCTTCGGCATTTCGCAAACACAAGACATAAAAAACTTACCGACAGGTGTGGATCCGTTAACACTGCAAAAAGTGAAAGGGATTATAAAAGGATTCGAAGAGGGCATTACAATAGAAGAAATGGGAGAACAAATGGGTGCCTCCAGAACAACCGCAAGAAGATATTTAGAATACTTAGTAGCGACCGGCGAATGCACAGTAGAATACACATACGGCATCATCGGACGACCAGAACGGAAATATCGCATAGGATGAGGACTATGAAAAAACGATTATTACTATGTATATGGATCATGACAGGAGTAATAGCTGGTTGTTCTGTAGAAAAAAAGAAAAAGAATAAAGTGAACATAGAAGAAGTAGAAATCGTTGCACCAAACGTTCAAGGAGCAGGATGGGACTTAACGGCACGAGCGATGCAAAAAACGCTAACAGAAGAAAAAATCTTCACAAAACCAATCATTGTTACAAACAAAGTAGGTGGCAGCGGTGATGTCGGATGGAAATATACGAAACAAAAAGGCGGTCACGTACTAGCGATTAACTCAAGCTTACTCATAACGAACAACCTACTAGGCCACAGTAAACTAACATATAAAGACTTCACGCCGCTCGCAACACTTGCATCGGACTGGGAAGTCGTTGTCGTCTCGAAAGAATCAAACATAGAAAACGCAAAACAACTAATGGAACAACTAAAACAAAACAAGAAAAACTTCAAAATCGGCGTTGCACCAGGCCTAGGAAACGACGATCACCTATCATTCGTACAAGTAAGCAAAGCATTCGGCATAAACCCTGCCGAACTACAATTCTTCGTCTACGAAAACAAAGAAAAAATCATAAACGCCCTAACGAACAAACAAATCAGCGCCGCAACCATGACCCTATCCGAAGCCGAAAAACAATACAAAGCCGGCAAAATAAAAATACTAGCCGTATCCGCACCAAAACGCCTAGACCGCCTACCAGAAATCCCAACATGGAAAGAACAAGGAATCAACGTCACATTCCAGCACTGGAAAGGGATTATGGGCCCAAAAGATATGACGGAGGAAGAGGTTGCTTATTGGGATGGTGTGATTAAGAAGATGGTGGAGAGTGAGAGTTGGAAGGGGATTTTGAGGGAGCGGGGGTGGGAGAGTTTTTATAAGGATAGTGGGGAGAGTAGGGGGTTTTTGGAGGAGTGTCATTTTAGGTATGAGGAAATGGTGAAAAAAGAGGCTTAAGAGGGAAGTATTCAATCAGGCTTTATTTTTGTAGTTACTTCTATATAATATAAAAGAGATGAGAGTGTTAGGCTAATTGTATTAAAAGGGCTAGATAGGGATAGATAAAATCTAGCTTACTGATTAAAAATATATTAGTCGTTAAAAGATATAAAAGGCATTTTTCAGTCTATAAAGTGTGGAAACATAAAGTATAGAGTTTCTGTGAGATTTAAGGAGGACATAATGAAGAAAAATATTTATGTTGTTGGAGCAGTAATTGTTCAAGATGAGAAAATTTTATGTGCACAAAGAGGACCATCTAAATCGCTACCTCTTATGTGGGAATTTCCAGGTGGGAAAATAGAAGAGGGAGAAACACCTCAAGAGGCGTTAAAGCGTGAAATTGATGAAGAAATGCATTGTAGCGTGCAGATTGGTGAGCAAATTGATTATACAGCCTATGAGTATGATTTTGGTATTGTTCATTTGAAAACTTTCTATTGTAAACTTGTTGAAGGAAGTCCGGTTCTAACTGAGCACGTAGCAATTAAATGGTTATATCCGAATGAACTAGCAGCTTTAGAGTGGGCACCTGCGGATATCCCGACTATTGAGAAATTATCAAAAGAATCGATTGTAAAGTAATTTGAAAAAAACTATTCGTTTTATACGGATAGTTTTTTATATTTGTAATAAATTTGCACTTTAAATCAGTGAGTAATACAATTAATATAAAAAATTGTCATAAATGGTGATCATATGGAGAATTTTATTCAAAAATTAGAGGGGTCTTTATATAAAGGGTTTATTGATCAAAAACATAATCATCCTGGAATATATAAGCCGAAATTATTAGTAAACAATACGAAAAAAAATGAAAATGTTTTAAGCTCATTATTGGAGGAGCTAGAAAATAGTACATCTTTTATTTTCTCAGTAGCTTTTATTACAGAAAGCGGGCTAGCGACTTTAAAATCACATTTCCTTGATCTTAAACAAAAAGGGGTTAAAGGACGTATATTAACATCTACATTCTTAAACTTTAATACACCAAAAGTGTTTAGAGAGTTAATGAAACTTGAAAATGTAGAAGTAAGATTAACAAATTTATCTGGTTTTCATTCAAAGGGATACATATTTGATAATAAAACACATTGTTCATTAATTGTCGGTAGTTCAAATCTAACTGCACATGCTTTGAAGGTAAACTATGAATGGAACGTTAAGTTAACATCGCATGAAGATGGAGAGATTGTACAGCATTTTAAAAACCAATTTGAAGAAGTTTGGGAGCATTCTCAAGTATTAACCGAAGAGTTGATTGCAAATTACGAAACAATATATGAGCAAGCTGCAGAAAATAAGTTACTAGATCGAGTTATAGAATTACCTGGTCAATATCACAATTCAATTGAAGAAGCTTTGAAAATTACCCCAAATAAAATGCAACAAGCTGCGTTACAAGAAATACAAGCTATTCGAGACGCCGGAAAAGAAAAAGGCTTAGTTATCTCTGCAACAGGAACGGGGAAGACATATCTTTCAGCATTTGATGTCAGAAATTTTGCACCTAAACGGATGTTATTTATTGTTCACCGAGAGCAAATATTAAATAAAGCGAAATCCGATTTTCAAAAAGTTCTTGGTGGGATAGATGAGGACTTTGGAATTTTATCAGGGTCAAATAAACAAATAAATGCTAAATATTTATTTGCGACGATCCAAACCATTTCAAAAGAAGAAAATTTACAGCAATTTGATCCTGGGTTATTTGATTATATTTTAATAGATGAAGTTCATAAAGCAGGTGCTGGTTCTTATCATAGAGTTATTGATTATTTTAAACCGAAATTTTTAATGGGAATGACCGCTACACCTGAACGTACAGATAATTTTAATATTTATGAGCTATTTGATTACAACATTGCTTATGAAATTCGATTGCAAGAAGCACTTGAAGAAGATATGCTTTGTCCTTTCCATTATTTTGGAGTAACTGATTTTGAATATAATGGTGAAAAGATAGATGACACTACTGTTTTATCTAAACTTGTTACGGAAGAACGAGTAGATCATATAGTTGAAAAAGTAAAATATTATGGTTTTTCTGGTGAGAAAGTAACAGGACTAATGTTTTGCAGCCGAAAAGATGAGGCAGAACAATTATCACATGCCTTAAATAATAGAGGTTTTCGCACATTTGCATTAACCGGCGATCATTCCCAAGAGGAAAGAGAACTGCGGGTGAATCAATTAGAAAATGGCATACTGGATTATATTTTAACAGTAGATATTTTTAATGAAGGTATTGATATTCCGAGTGTGAACCAAGTTGTTATGTTGAGACAAACTCAATCAAGCATTATCTTTATACAGCAGTTAGGGCGTGGACTTCGAAAACACGATTCGAAAGATTTTGTTACGATTATTGATTTTATTGGAAACTATAAAAATAACTATTTAATTCCGATTGCCCTTTCAGGAGATAGATCACAAAATAAAGATAATATACGTAGATATACAAATGACACGAGTTATATTAAAGGTATTTCAACAGTTAACTTTGAAGAGATAGCGAAAAAGCAGATCTTTAAAGCGATTAACAATAGTAATTTAACAGCAATGAAAGTATTGAAGGAAGCTTTTGCTGAGTTGAAAAATAGAATAGGAAGAACTCCATATCTATATGACTTTATAGTAAACCATTCTATTGATCCAGTTGTACTTGCAGAAGGATATTCGAACTATTATCAGTTCTTATTGAAAATGAAAGAAGATGTCCCTGCATTAACAGATTACGAAAATAAAGTTTTAACGATGTTTTCATTGGAAGTATTGAATGGAAAACGTAAAAACGAAATCGTTTTGTTAGACTTATTATTAAAGCAAGAAAAAGTTGATAAGGATGAGTATATAAAACAACTTGAAGAATCTAATTGCTTAACAGATGATGAAACGATTACTTCAGTACAACGAATTTTTGAATTAGAGTTTTTCTCACAAAACAGTCAAAAGAAATATGGAGAAAAGCCAATTCTCTCTTTACAGGACGATAAGATGTATATGTTTAATGATTCTATCCGAAAAAGCTTAGAACAAAATCAATACTTTAAGCGTATGGTTATGGACATTATTAAAAGTGCAAGGAAAAAGAGCAAAAACTATGAGTGTGATAGTAACCTTACTGTATATAAAAAATACTCAAGAAAAGATGTGTGTAAACTTTTAAATTGGCATAATGACGAGAGCTCAACTATGTATGGTTATAAGACAAAGTACTATACTTGTCCAATATTTATCACATACCATAAAAATGATGAGGTAGAATCCAGTGTGGACTACGGTGATGAATTCCTTAATCAAGATGTTCTTAAATGGTATACAAGAAGTAATAGAACATTAAAATCAAAGGAAGTTCAAACAATTATTGATGCTAAAGAAAATAATATTGACGTCCATATTTTTGTGAAAAAAGATGATGATGAGGGAAGCGACTTTTACTATTTAGGAAAAGCGACACCTGATAAAGCAAGTGTAGAACAAACTGAAATGAAAGATAAAAATGGAAAAGAACTACCTGTTGTTACGATGAATATGATTATGGAGAAATCAATTGATAATAAGATCTATGATTATATAAAGGACGGTAATGTTTTGTAGGTATATTAAATTTTTAATATCTTTATGTTTCTAAAATTATTAAGCGAATATAGATGGGGCTGTATCAAAATGACATCGGAGTATGCTTTTGATATGGTCTTTTTTATTGGAATTTAATATGTTTTTTATTAGATTTGTGGATTCATTTAATTGGTTTAAGTAGAATGTGGAGATGGGTCTTTCTAATCGAAGTAAACCGATAACTAGCCCCTCCTAAGCCCCTTACAAGCCCCTACCAAGTAATAAATCACTAAGAAAAAACATAACAAAACAAAAACACCAACAAACACCGTAGTAGTAGTCAAAAAAAATTTGAAATAACACGCCAAAAACCCTGCCATCCTCCCATATATATTATGAAGGGGCTTTTACTTTTGAACGGAGACGGGAGGAACTTTGATGGCGGTGTATCGTAATGTGCAGGTGAATTTTTGGCAGGATGATTTTGTTTTGGATTTGACGCCGGAGGAGCGGTATTTTTATGTTTATTTATTAACTTGTTCGAAGACGACGCAGTGCGGGATTTTTCCTTTTCCGAAGCGGTTAGCGGAGATGGAGACGGGTTATAATCGGGAGACTGTTGATAAGCTTGTGCAGCGCTTCATTGATTATGGGAAGATTCTTTATGATGCGGAGACTCGGGAGTTATTCGTTTTGAATTGGCTTCGTTATAATCCGGTGACGAATACGAATGTGGAGAAGTGTGTGCTTCGTGAGCTGAAGGGTGTGAAGAATAAGGAGTTTGTACATATGTTTCTTCAGAAGTGCATAGAGGAGGAGCTGAATGTTCCGATGCTTTTAGCGCATTTCGGTATGCCGAGTGATTTGGCTGTGGATGATGTTGATCCAGTTTGTGAGGAGACAGAGGAAGAAGAGGTTATAGAGGAAGAAACGGGAAGTCGCGTGTTTTCTTTTTATGAGCAACATTTTGGTAGTTTGTCTCCGCATACGGTGGAGGAACTGAGTGCGTGGATGGAAGATTTGTCAGAGGAGCTTGTGCTGAAGGCTCTTCAAATTGCGTTTGAGAATAATAAGCGGACGGTTGCTTATGTGAAGGGGATTTTGAGAGGGTGGCACGGGAAAGGGTTTACGAAAGTGTGTGAGGTGGAGGCGGATACGGCGAGCTTTAGGAAGAAGGAGTCGTCTGTTAGTACGGGGGAGACGGAGGAGTTTTTGGCGAGGTGTGAGGAGTGGGAGAAGAATGCGCCGTCAGAGGAAGAGTTGCAGCGCTTTTTAGCGGAGCGCGGGTGGCGTCCATGAGTATTCAAAATGTGGAGGCGGAAAAGACGGTGTTAGGTTCTCTATTAATTGATGGAGAGCTTATTAAGGAGTGCCGTTTGACGGAGCAGTATTTTTCTCTGTCAGTGCATAAGTCTATATTTCAGTTAATGCGAAAAATGGAAGAAGAGGGGCAACCGATTGATCTTGTGACGTTCATTTCTAGGGTAGATCCTAAGTTTTTAGAGGGAATCGGGGGAATGGAGTATTTTATAGGGTTAATGGATGGTGTGCCTACAACTGTCAACTTCCCTTATTATGAGGGGCTTGTTCGAGGTGCGTGGAAAATGTATCAGGCTGGTGTTCTCGGGCACAAGATGGGGGAGCGTCTTATTGCGGAGAAGAGTGAGAAAGTTATCGGTGAAACGATTACGGCACTTTGTGAGTTAGAGGAGAAAGACTCTGTATGTGAGTTTGATTTGAAGGATGCGTTAGTTGATTTGTATGAAGAGCTTCATCAAGATGCGAAAGAGATTACTGGTATTGAGACTGGTTATACATCGCTAAATAAAATGACGTGCGGATTGCAGAAAGGTGATTTTGTCGTCCTTGGTGCGCGTCCTTCTATGGGGAAGACTGCGTTTGCGCTAAATGTCGGACTACATGCGGCGAAGTCTGGATCGGCGGTAGGATTGTTTTCGTTAGAGATGAGTAGTAAGCAACTGTTAAAAAGGATGGCGTCTTGCGTAGGTGAAGTGTCAGGAGGTAGGCTGAAAAATCCGAAGCATCGTTTTGCGATGGAAGATTGGGAAAAGGTGAGTAAGGCGTTTGCGGAGATCGGGGAATTACCATTTGAGATTTACGATAACGCAGGCATTTCGGTGCAAGATATTTGGATGCAAACTCGTAAGCTAAAGAGGAAGCATGGGGATAAAAAGCTTTTGGTCATTGTAGATTACTTGCAGCTTATTACGGGTGATCCGAAGCATAAGGGCAATCGATTTCAAGAAATTAGTGAGATTTCTCGTAAGCTTAAGTTATTAGCGCGTGAATTAAATGTTTGTGTAGTAGCGTTATCACAGTTATCTCGTTCTGTAGAGTCACGACAAGATAAGCGTCCGCTATTATCTGATTTAAGAGAGACCGGACAAATTGAGCAAGATGCGGATGTGATAATGCTTATGTACCGCGAAGATTATTACGATAAGGAAACGAAGCAGAAAGAGATGACGGAGATTCATGTGGCGAAGCATCGGAATGGGCCTGTGGGGAGTTTTAAGTTGAGATTTTTGAAGGGGTTTGGAAGGTTTGTGGAGGGGGGAAAGTAGTGAAAGGGCAAGTTGTTTTGAAAATAGTATCTGCATGTGAACCAAAGTTGTAACGCTAATTTCATAAGTTATATAATAAAGAAAATGGTAACTAATAGTTAAGGGGGATTAGCTATTGGCAGGGAAGGATATTTCTTATCATAATAAAGATATTCTGATGAAGTTTTTAAGTGAATGTTATAGGGATAAAGGGCTTGAAGCATATGGATTAAAAGGCTTTCCAAAAATAAAAGAGCTGTTATTAAATGAATTCTCGAGAGTTCGTGCAGATCAAAGGCGCTCAGATACTTTATTTGAAATGGAAGATGGTTCAATTTTAATGTTAGAGTATGAAAGTAATACCCGTTTCCTTGAAAACCATTTGAAGTATATGGATTATGCAAATCAAATTATGTATCGTTATTATAATAAGAATAAAGAGTTACCGGATATTCGAATCGTAGTTATTTATACAAGTGAGGTAATGAATCCAATAGAAGAAATAGATGTATGTAGTATACGTTTAAATTCCAAAGCGGTTTTACTAAGCGAATATAATGGTGATGCTATCCTTCAAAAGGTTATTAAAAAAATGGAAGAAGGAAAATCTTTGACGGATGAAGAAACCATGAAATTAATACTTGTACCACTTATGCATAGTAGGGAAAAAAGACAAATTTTAATTGAGAAGACGATAGAAGTAGCAAAATGTATCTCCGATGAGCAAGAACAAATTCAAGTTATTGCCGGAATTCTTGTAGCTACAGATAAATTTATTGATGAAGACTACGCGAAAAAAGTAAAGGAGTGGTTACGGATGACAAAAGTGGGTCGTTTATATGAACAGGAGAAGCAAGAAGAAATTGATAAAGCACTTTCGGCAGCTGGAATGCTCTTTAAGGGAATGAGTATAGAGGAAGTGGCTAAGAAATTAGATGTAACAATTGAAAAGGTGAAAGAGTGGGAGAAGCGTTTATCTCATTAATCGCTGGATTAATGGGAATATTTCGCAAAGGGAAAATGGCAGTGTCTGTATAAATTTATATAAAAATAGCCGACTATTACATAATAGTCGGCTATTTTTATAAGGGGAAGTTGTTAGGTTTAATACGCAAATTTTTTGATTTGCTCTTGAATATACTTCTTATTTCCCCATAAAGAAGGATTTTCTCTCTGCCGTAATCCATTGCTGCAAATCATCTTGGCTACGTCGAACAAGTCGATTCACTAAAACGTCATGCCATACATAATCCTCAAGTAAGTATATATGAACGGGGTCATCTGTATAAAAAGCAATATTACGCTCTTCAATTGATGGTCCGTAAATCATCTCTTTAGAATCTATAGATAAAATAAACCAATGTTCTGTAGACAGAGTTTCTGTATAAGGTGTGATACGATGAGCTTCTAGATTTTTAATTGGATTTTCAACATGCAGGGTAATACCTTGTATTGTAACTTTATCAGCTACTTCAGATAGATCTTCTTTTAACGCTTCATACATCTCATCCCACATTGAAATGACAATACGTCGTTCTGCTTTTTTTATTAATGCCTGACAATAGCTAATGATTGCTTGATTGTCTTTTAAAGTAATTACTCGATTATCCGTTTTTTCCTCGGAAGTTTCTAGTTTTTTTAATGAATCACTTATTCCTTCATAAGTAGACTGCCATTCTGATTGAGCTTTCTGTAAAAAGATTTCAACAGGTAGAGGTGAATAGCGAGTGGTGTCATTTATTTCTTCCTTCATGACAATTCCTTTTTCTACAAGGTTACCTAAAATCTCATAAATTCGCGCTCTTGGGACCCCTGAATCCTTACTCACTTGGTAGGCTGTAGCAGGCCCCTGTTTCACAAGAGATACATAAGATTTAGCTTCATATTCATTAAAACCAATTTTTTTAAGCTGTTGTACTATGTAGTCCACTTTTTTTCCTCCGATGTTTGCTTTTATATTTTAACGTTACAATAACTCTTTACATTTAGCAAATTGGTAGTTACTATTACAATAGTGACTAAAGGGGAGGCTACTAGTATGGATTTTTATTTAGACCCATCTGTATTAATGATTTTGATTGTTTTTGGGTTTGTGGCTGCATTTATTGATTCAGTTGTAGGTGGTGGCGGACTCATCGCCTTACCAGCTTTATTATTTACAGGATTGAATCCAGCAAGTGCAGTAGCCACGAATAAATTAGCATCAACAATGGGGAGTGCAACTAGTAATATTGTGTTTTATCGTTCTGGTAATCTTGATTTGAAATCGGCTTTAAAATTATTTCCAATCACTTTCATAGGTTCCATAATAGGGGCATGGACCGTTCATTTAATGAATCCAGAAGTACTGAAGCCATTGATGCTGATAATGCTTGGTGCAGTCGCTATTTATACGATATTCAAGAAGGATTGGGGAAGTATTTCCACTCATAAAAAATTGTCTGGTCGACACGTCATTATTTTTACCTTTTTTATTTTTGTTATTGGTTTTTATGATGGATTTCTAGGTCCTGGTACAGGTTCATTTTTAATGTTTTCTCTTTTATTTATTGGGTATGATTTTTTAAAAGCAGCAGGTACGGCGAAGTTTCTTAATTTAGGAAGTAACGTTGGTGCATTGTTCATGTTTATGTATGTAGGGCAAGTAAACTATGCGTATGGCTTCATAATGGGAATTGCTCAAATTGCTGGAGGGATTGCCGGATCCAGATTTGCTATAAAAAAAGGAAGCGGGTATGTTCGCGCCCTTTTCATTACCGTAACTTGTTTGTTGTTAGCGAAAAATCTGTATGACTATGTGCAGTAAGTAATGTAGAAACAGTGAACTATGCAGGCTACATAAATATAATAATTCCTTTTAACATGTTTTAGATGCTATCTTATTCGAAGATAGCATCTAAAAAAGTCTCATTTAAAAGGGAATGAAAATAATAGTAACGAATATTTTCCCGGGGGATGTTTTATCTATTCTACATTCTTTTTATAATTAACTCGTAATAAACTCTTAAAATCCACCTCAGCAATCAACACACTGACTAATATAAGTGTCGCCCCTAAGTATCCTTTTCCTGTAAGTGTTTCACCTGTGAAAACGAAAGCAAAGCCTGCGGAAAAGACAGGTTCTAATGAAAAGATAAGTCCGGTATGTGTAGGCGTTGTGTATTGCTGGGCAATCACTTGCACGATGAATGCGACTGCGGTGCAAAATATGCTTAAGGCTAAGATGATGAGCCATGAGTTGATTGTGCTAGGAAGCTTTGGCGTTTCGATAATGAATGAAAAAATAAGACTAAATAGGCCGACGAAACCAAGTTGCACTACTCCAAGTGCAATGGAATTCACATGTTTTGTTACGCTTCCGGTAATGATGACGTGAATCGCATAAAATAAGGCAGACAGTATGCAAAATATATCACCGTTACCGATCCTGAATTCGCTCGTTAATGTTAATAAGCCGATTCCTATTATCGTTAAAATGATTCCTACTATAACTTTCTTTTCCGGAATGTGTTTTAAAAATATAGCTGATAATATTGGAATGAAAATGACTGTGAGACAGAGTAAGAAACCAGCATTAGAAACACTCGTATACTTTGTGCCGAAAGTCGCGAAAATGTAAACGATAAATAAGACAGAAGCGAGTATAAATGCATATTTTACCGTTTCAAAATCGATTTTGAATAAATGTTTGTAAAATATTAAACCTGATAAAAGAAAGGCAATAATAAATCGTAATGCGATTAAATTGTATTCTTCTATGCCTTCAAGTCCGACCTTTGTAAGTAAGATGGATGCACCCCAAAAAAATGTAACTAATAGTAACATTAAATCCGCTTTTAATTGTAGTTTCATTTCTATTCCCTCGTTATGTATAAATTTTATAAGCCCATACCCCTATCCCCATTTTTTATTTTAATATTAATTCTGAATATTTGAAATGTAAATTTATCGACGTATTTTTCTTTTCCGAATACTGGGGAAGTATTGGTATGTATAAAAAAAAGGCCCAGTTTAGAAGGGCTTTTTTCTGTGAGCTTTTATTTGTTTACATAATATCTTTACAATCATTTGATAAAATAAAGTCAACTGCGTATTGTGAGGATGGGTGGTTATACCTTCTTTCCATTTGGAAGGAAAGGGGGTGATAATATGGAGTTTTTGTTTGACCTTGTAAAAGAATTTGTAAAAGCGACTGTACGTGAAGTTTCAGCGTATTTTTTGCGGAAGCAACTTCTGGGTAAGGACAACAAAAAACCCACTCCGCGCCGTAGGAAGCAAAAGGGTGGGTTTCGTAAAAAATAATAACGTATAATAACCACCACCCTATACGGTAGCAGTTAAGGAAGAGATGTTAGCGCATCTCTTCTTTTTATTATATGCCAATTTATTCGCTGTTACACTTATATAGTATTCTACGGAAAATATATCATATTCCTATTTTTGGGTCAATTTGATTGCATGATTGAAAAGGTGCAGTCTTATTCCTTTTCAAACTGAAAAATATCCCGGTTAATAAGTTGGTGGAGATACATATCCATTTCAGTAGCAGAAACTTTTCTTTCATTTTTAAACCACCATGCGCTTAATGAGGTGATTGCCCCTGAATAAAATTCAATGATTAAATCATTTGGCATCGTATGATTTTTGCGCAGTTGATGTAACGCTTCTATTTCTTGTTTTCTCGTTTCGTGACTTAAATACTGTGTCCGGTTAATAAATTGTTCATCAGACATTTGCGTCTCTAATATTTTACCGAGTTCTTCATGGTGTAGAAATTGTTCCATTACTTGAAATGGTTTACTTAATCGATCTGAAACGGGTATTTCAGCAATCATCTTGCTGTATCGTTTAAATCCAAAGGCTAATAAAGCATCTTTATCTTCAAAGTGTTTATAAAAGGTTGTTCGGTGTACCATCGCGCGATCACATATTTGGTTAATCGTGATGGTACTATATTTCTGTTTTGATTGCGTCATTAATTCAAATAAGGAATCCCATAGTAATTTATGTGTACGTCTAATACGTAAATCAATTTGTTTTTCATTATCGTTCATCTACAATTCTCCTTTTTTGTAGATTAAATATACAGTGGTTGAAAATTGATTCTCCCTTTTTAATCTACATATGTATATTATATTACATGTGTTTAGGTATATTTAAAGTTTTTTAAGTAAGAAACAGGAGGAGAATTTGCAAATGAATATAACAACTAAGGGCCCTGTAAGTGGCAAAGTTGATACTTCTAATTTGAAACATACCCCCATTTTAATTGCATTACTTTTAGGGGCAATGGTTGCGTTATTAAACGAAACGTTACTTGGTAATGCGTTAACAGTATTAATGAAAGAATTTGGTGTAACAGCTTCAACGATTCAATGGCTTTCTACAGCATACATGTTGGTGGTTGGGGTTTTAGTCCCAATTACAGCGTTACTTCAGCAATGGCTTACAACGAGACAAATGTTTTTAATCGCTATGGTAACGTTTTTAACTGGTACATTAATTGCGGGATTTGCACCGACATTTTCTGTTTTATTAATTGGCCGTATCGTCCAAGCGGTAGCGACAGGGTTGATTTCACCGTTATTAATGAATACGATTTTAATTATTTGTCCGCCTGAAAAACGTGGTGCCACAATGGGATTAATTGCACTTGTGATGATGGCAGCTCCAGCAATTGGTCCTACATTATCTGGAGTAATCGTCGACTCATTAAATTGGCGCTGGTTATTCTATATCGTTATTCCTATCGTGATCATTTCAATTATGATTGGGATGAAGTACATTCAAAATGTTTCAGAGTTAACAAGACCAAAAGTAGATTATCCATCTATCCTTTTATCGACATTAGGATTTGGCGGGCTTGTATATAGCTTTAGTGCATCAGGTGATTTAGGATGGTCCGATGCGAAAGTATATGGCGCTTTAATTGTTGGGCTTATATCATTATGTATTTTTGTCGTTCGACAATTAAAAATTGAGAATCCAATTTTAGAATTACGCGCATTTAAAGTTCCGATGTTTACATTATCAGTTGGATTAATTGTCATTGTGATGATGTCGTTATTTTCAACGATGACTTTATTACCGATGTTCTTGCAAACAGTTTTACTCGTTACAGCTTTTAAATCAGGAATTATCATGCTTCCGGGAAGTATGATTAGCGCTATAATGGGACCAATTGCAGGTAAACTCTTTGATAAATTTAGTCCGAAAGTTATTATCGTTCCTGGCATTGTGTTAGTAGGGATTGCAATGTTCTTATTTAAAGGCATTACACCTGACACATCAATGTTACAAATTATTATTATGCACAGCGTATTAATGGTTGGACTCATGTTTGTCATGACAGCACAAACATACGGTTTAAATCAATTAACACCAGATCTATATCCGCACGGAACAGCACTGTTTAATACGCTGCAGCAAGTAGCTGGCGCAATTGGTACGGCTATCTTTATTTCAAAAATGTCTTCAGGAACAACTCAGTATATGGAAAGCTCCGCAAATCCAATGGATCCAGTAGAGAAGTTAAATGGTTTAACGTCAGGATTCCAAGGTGCATTTGCACTTGGATTAGTCTTTATCGTTGTTGCATTTATCGTATCGTTGTTCTTAAAAGAAGAGAAAAAGGGAGTAGAAGCAACGAGAGTTTTACAGAACGAACATTAAGGTTTATATAAAAAAGACATCTTTCCCTAGCAAAGATGTCTTTTTCATATTTTTTTCGTAACACTTGTTTTGGTTGTCTTCATACATAAGAATTGGTATGTACAATATTTATCCTTTTTGAGAATAACGATGCAAAGCTGTGCTAATAACTAAAAGTCCAATAATGAGAGAGTGTGTTCTTATAATAAGTTCTGCCGCTAATAGTTCACCAGATGATTTAGTGACATCGTATATAGATTCTGTTATGAGAATAGGCATAGTCATGATTATGAAGTTATTATATTTGCATTAAACGATTTGCGCGTTTTTTATAGTGAAAATTAGAGACTCTTCAATAAAAAGGAATTAAATATGGTATTCTTTAGTTAATATATTTAAACGAAGACAGGGGAAATGAAGATGGACAAGAAGCTAACGTATTGGCTAGCATCTATTATAGGGGGAGTAGTACTTGCAACTGGTATGACTTATGGAATGTTACAGTTTGCTGAAGTCCCGCTTAAGAGTGAGGACCATGTTTTTGCAGAGGTTAATAAAGAAGACATACTATCGAATGAAGCAGAAGTGAAAGGTTCAAATGCACAACTTCACATTACAGTAACTTCTACTGAAGAAGAAGTTATTTCAGCTATGCATAGCATGACTCATCAAAAAGTAAAAGCGTGTGAAGGAAAGGGAGCAATCCCTATGTCCAAAAAGAATGCAGAGAAAGTAAGAAACATTCTAAACGGAAACAATTTCAAGAATAAAGAAGAGCTATTAGCAATTACTGAAAGATGGGCAAATAGAGATTTTAGTAAAATTTTAGAAGAACATAACTATTTTATTAAACTTCAAGGTGGCAAGATAGGTGAAGCTACAGTAATGGATACGGTAGAAGAGCAAATATTCTGTCTTAATACTTTCGGTGATGATGTAACGGCCGCATTAGTCAAATCAGGAGATCTTCAAGCGCTGTAAGGTGTTTTTTCTTTAATATAAAGAAAGCCTCAAGTATTCATATACTTGAGGCTTTTCCAATGGAAAGATAGGAATGATCCGAATTCCTTACATTAAGAACAAAGTGGAATTACTCCTAAACCAATTAATAAAGCTGCAGCAACTGCTGGAATTGGTACAGGAATTTGAATGCCTTCTACAAACAAGAAATACTGACCACTTACTATTTTAAAACAAACTACTTGCATGGCTATTCCTCCCTTCTTTTAGAATTAATACATTATATTAATTAATCTATTTATTTATATAGTTAAATTATTCATTTTTAAAAATATAGTTAATATGTGAATACTTTTCGAAAGGACCTGCTCAATCAATGCGGAAAAACATAAGATGAAACGAATCCATTAAAATACATGAGTGAACCTTAGTTTTCCCCTCTTATCTAAAGGAGGAACTATTATGGGTTATGGTGGTAGTTGTGGCGGTTGTGGCTTTTCTGGAGGCTTTGCTTTATTAGTTGTGTTATTCATTTTATTAATCATCGTTGGAGCTTCTTGCTTCTGCTAAAAACTATTGGAAAAGACACTCATATAGAGTGTCTTTTCTTTCGTGCAAAATGATTCCTGACAATAGCCAACTGTATAAAGTATACGGTATACTTTTGCCTCATTAGACATATAAAAATGTTGGAGGGATGTTATGAAACTAGTAGGGAAGCACATTTATATTCGGCTTTATAAAACTGCTGATGCTAACGAGTTAGCTAACTTACATATTAGAAATCGTGAATTTTTTCAACGAGTTTGTCCATTGCTCCCAGAAGTTTTTTATACAGAAGAACATCAAAAAATACGTCTTGAACAAGCTCTAAAAAAGACAGCTGAAGGGCAAGTATACCCTTTTGGAATCTTTTTAAGAGAAAATGATAAGCTTATCGGAGACATTTCATTAACTCAAATTGTTAGGGGAGACCTCCAAAGCTGTTATACGGGATTTACTTTAGATAAGGAGCATAATGCAAAGGGCTATACAACAGAGGCTCTTCAACTTGTTGTAGATTTTGCTTTTAGGGAATTAAAGCTACATAGAATTGAAGCAGGAGCGATACTTGATAATATAGCATCTATTCGTGTATTAGAAAAAGTGGGGTTTAAAAAAGAAGGTATAGCGAAAGAAAATATAAGGATTAATGGCAAATGGACAGATCATCAAATATTAGCTATTATCAATAGTTTGGATGTGTAAGTTTATTTTGATTCCAATAAAGATAATCATGTAACTCTTCAAACTCTACCAACAGTTTTATAGAGACCTGTACAATTTTCGGATCAGAAACTAACCTTACAAGTCTTGAAATTCCACCTAACTCTACAATTACTCTATTTGAAAATTTTACAACTAACCACACTAAGACTCTTATTCGTTTTAGTTTGAGCTTTAGCTTTGTATTTGCTGCGTTCGTCACATTGACTAGTAGAACATTTAAATCCACAACTCCACAAACAATTAGATTAACACCAGGGAGATACAAGGACTTTCTTATTTGAGGATGTTAAATGCCACTTCAGTTAACGCCTCATCAAGGCCATTATTTATCCAACAAACAACATATTCATATTACTGTGAGAATAGTGACTATGGTTAGTATTAGTTATTAAAGAGAGCTTTGGCTCTTTTTTTATTTTCTCTCGACATAATATGACAATATATGAATTAATAGTTTGGTATTATTATCTAGAAATCTTACATTTATCTACAAATTATTATTGTATTTTCAGGTTTTTAAATGTAAAATATTTCAATGTAAATACATACCATTTAGGGGGATAAAGAAATTTATGAAAAAATTATTAGCTTCAGCAACAGCGGTAACACTATTAACAGTGGGGTACAGTTCTTCTGCATTTGCAGCTAAGAGTCCTAATGATACAAAAAACTGTGGTCATTTTAAAAGTCAACAAGATGCTCAAGCATTCTGGGATCAAAATGGATATGGTGTTGGAAATGATCCACACCGTTTAGATAATGATAAAGACGGCATTCCATGTGAAGATTATAAATATCCAAAGAGCACAAATACTACAACAGAAAATAAAGAAACTACTAAACCTCAAGAACAACCTAAACAAGAAAATACTAAACAGGAAAACACTAAACAAGAACCTGTTAAACAAGAAAACACTAAGCAAGAGAATTCAAAACAAAATAACCAAACAACAAATAATAAACAAGAACAAACTAAGCCTCAAACAACTGCAAAAGAAACAAAGAAAAATACTAATACAGTTGTGAAAAAAGAAACGAAAAAACAAGGTGAAAAATTACCTAATACAGCATCAAACGGTGTTACAATGATGTTAGCAAGCTTAGGATTAGCATTAGCTGGTTCTGTATTAATGTTCCGTCGTAAAAAGACAAACGCATAAAATAGTTCCTTAAAACGGCAGGAGAAATCCTGTCGTTTTCAAATGGAGTGATAAAAGTGAATAAAAAACAATGGATAGGCTTATGTTTAACTGTTATTGGACTTACTATCTTTTCCTATTATTTTCTAGAATGGTATAATGCTAGACAATCAGCAGAGTCGTTAACAACTAACGAGGCTAAACAATATGAGACCTCCACACCTTCTAAAGAAAATGAAACGCAAAACATCAATCAAACAGAGACAGAGACAAAGATTGACACTTCATTACAAGAAAAACCTGTACAAATTCCTGCTTCAAAGGTAAACCATCAGTTAGGAGATAAAGTAGCATATTTAATTATCCCTAAAATACAAAAGAAATACTCTATATATTGGGGAGCTGATGATAAAGTATTAAAAAAGGGTGTAGGTATGTTTGTTAGTGACTTAACTACTACACCATCCGGAAATGGTCATACAGTTTTAAGTGGACATAGAGATACTGTTTTTACCGAGCTTGGTCAATTAAAGGAAAATGACCAACTTATCGTGGAATATGAAAATAAAACATATACATATGAAATTAACAAGCATTGGATAACAGATTCAGAAGATCGAACAGTTATTGTAGAAAAAAGTGAGCCAACATTAACATTAACAACTTGTTATCCTTTTGACTATATAGGAGACGCTCCAGATCGGTACATAATTGAAGCATCTCTACTTTCCATTCATTGAGGATGGAAAGTCCAATACACATTAATTTTAATAATATGTATTGGACTCCCATTCAAGTATCATTTTTCTTAATGAATATTTGGTATATTTTAGGGTGTTTTTTACTATTTTTATGTTAAGATATTTTGGTTGATATTCATCTTATTTTAGGAGGTTGGAAAATCTGTTACATGCTTTTCATATGGATTTTAGTTTCTATACCGAAAGTATAAAAGTTTTAGGGTTATTAGGGAATTCTACTCGCTTATCAATTGTTTGTAAATTGATTACATATGGATCGTTGTCAGTTTCTGATTTAAGTAAGCAAACAAGAATTACAGAGGATTTGATTGTACAACATTTGCGTAAATTAGCCTTTGGAAATATTGTAATTAGTGAACGTATAGGGAAAAGGCTTTATTTTAAAATAAAAGATAATAAAACAATTGAGATTATTAAGGTATTAGGATTACTAAGTTAATTTTCATTACTTTCAATATAAATGATTTTGCTATAACTCAATTGTGCAAAATCACATTTAGCCTGCCTACGGAAATAGGGAGGTTTTTAATATACAAAAAGGCGCCCATATAAGGGTGCCTTTTCCAATAGTTTTTTAGCAGAAGCAACTGCATCCGATAATGATTAATAAAATAAACAATACAACTAATAAAGCGAATCCTCCAGCGAAACCGCAGCCTTCGCCGCAACTACCACCATATCCCATAACAATAGTGCCTCCTTTAGATTAGAGGGTAAAACTAGGGTTCATTCCATGGATTTTAATGGGTTCACTTTACCTTATGTTTTTAAGAATTAATTGAGCAGGTCCTTTTGAAAATAGAAAAAAGACGCCATAAGGCGCCTTCCTTTTAGGTAGATAAGACTTTAGTTTTCCAATCTAAAGAAATTTTGTATCAGCTCTTTGAGAGTATATCATGATATTCGCTTGATTTATTATGCATTATTACATATCATTGTAAATCCCTCTATTTTCCATTTGATAAAATGCAATCCTAATATTGTTAATAATTAAATAAATATTTCTACAAATTGAAAATATTTACAAAAGATATAAAAGTGATACATTTAAGGTGCAAGTTATAAAAAATATTTAAGGGGGATTTATTATGTTTAAGAAATTAGTAGTAGGAACATTAACAATTGGTATCGTATTAACTGGAGGGATTGGAGCAACATCAGCAAGTACAGAAGGTGTAGATAATACTAAAAATTCAGCACCAATTATCCAACGTACCCAAATACTTAAAGATGATTTCAGTCTGATAAATGGTGAAAGAGAAGTATCGTTCGAACATGTAAAAAAAGCAGATATGAGAGTTCATATGACAAACAATACTAAAGGTACACTTGATTGGTCTTTAAAAGACTCAAAAGGTAATGTTATTGGTTCTGGATCGTTAGCAGCAGGAAAGGGTTTTACAAATACGTACAATACTCTTCCAAAAGGTAAATATAAGCTTAAAGTTACTCACAGAAATGGTGGTTCTGGATCATTCTATGCAGCTGCTCGTACTTTAGACTAGTATATATAGAATCATCTTAAGTATATTAAAGAAGAACAATCAGGGAGTTTGAGGATTAAGGAGTTTTGTTATAATATCATCGTGCTAATGCAAAATCAAAAAAGGCCTACCTAGGAAAATAGGTGGGCTTTTTAATGCAGAAAAAAAGACACCTAAAGGTGTCTTCTGACTTGAATTAATATTTCAAACCGGACGGTTCGGTCTGAAATGGAGTTAAGATATTAACAAATTAATTTTCTTAATATTCACCTGTAGCATATTCTCTCTTATTCTTTTAGTTAAAAATAATAAATAGCAATCACTGCTAGCGAATTATTAATCATGTGCATTATAATTCCCACATATAAACGCCCGGTTAACTTATAAGTACAACCTAAACCAATTCCCAAAAGGAAATATGGAATTGTTTCTAAAGAAAGAAGACTAACATGCATACCTGCAAAAATAGCTGAAGAAACAAGTACACCTAACCAGGAATTTTTAAAAATTCCATGCTGTATAACACCACGATAGACAATTTCTTCACCAATGGGTGCTACTAGAGCAATAGAAAATGCGAAGACTAAAATGGGTAACGTTACTTGGCTTTCTAATTCAACTTGATTAGATGACTGAAAACTTATAAAGTCTGCTAGTAACAGCGGTAGGGATTTACATACTACAGTTAGTACTAGACCTAAAAGTAAGCTTTTTGGCAAACTCATCGTAAAATTATTTTGATTTGTAAAAGGCTCTTTAGATCTACGATAATAAAAATAAATTATTAGAACAACTAACAAATCAATTGCGTCAAACGAAATGCTCATCCCGCCAAACTGTTCATCACTAATGAAATAAACTAGTGCGATAAGTTGCTTTAAAATCATATAAAACACAAAAATCCCTAACGATATTGCCGACATTTTATTGAATCGACATTGTTTTTTTAATATACCAAACACAAAAAATCCTCCTTGAAATAATTTTATTCGTAGAACATGATAACAAAGTCTAACTTCTTTTGCACTACTTATATAATAAAAATACAATTTAAATATATCTAAATTATATAATATCAACTTAGAAATATTTAAATAAATGGTAATAGGGGTTATCATTTACTACACCTACGGAAATAGGCGTGCTTTCTATTCATAAAGAAAAGACACCCTAAGGAGCCTTCCTCCGACTTGAATCATCTTAATTTAAATAATATGGGGCCCGCTAACATATTAAAAAGTACACATTTACGAATCATGTCTGGACCAACTCTATCAATTTGCTATACTTATATTTGGAAGTTTTATACATATAGGTGAAGGAAGGAAATTAGTTGAGGCAAGTACGTGTTGATCCAGATAAAATGGAAGAGAATTTTTCACAGACAGAAAATATGAGCCGAATGATTATGTATGGGGAACTGTTTCTACAGTTGTAGGTGGCACTCCTAAAGTTATTGGTCGAGTATTTGGTAAATATGGAGAGTTAGAGCAAAAAGCGAAGGATTTAGTAAAAGTATCAAAGGTAACTGAAGAGATTGGATGGAGTATGCCAAGAGGTGGCGGCGTCATTGATGGACGTAAGTACTCTGAACATGCACTTGAAAGAATGGCACCTGATACAGTTCAAGTTCGAGCGGAGCTTACAAAACGAGCACGTGAGCGAGCTGAAAGAAAAGGGTATACATTCGGATCAGATAAATACATGGAAGAATTAAAAAAAGTTGATCCTCGAGGAATGACTCCAAATGTAGTTGAAGATATTATAAAAACGGGCACTCGCAAACCAGGAGACAATCCTGGTACTTGGAAATACGTTAGAGACGAAGGCTACGTAGTTATAAATGATAAAGGTGACGTTATCACAGTTGTTCCCGCAAAGAAAAAGGAATAGAATGAATAGCATAGTAAGTAATCTATGACAAAAAGGTTGAGGAATATTGGATATTAAACATGATAAGTATGAGTTACTAGAAATTTTCGAAAGCGAACCAGAAGATTACTATATTCCAGGTGCAGGTGCGTATCGATATAGTAAAATTGATAAACTTGGATTTGAACTGGTTATGAATATGTTCTATTATGATGCAACAGTTGAATTAATAATGCTATACGAAGACAAACGTATCATAGAAACCAAGATGGAATCAGTGAAAGAAATATATACTCGTAATGATTCACTATACATTCTAGGTACAGAAGAAAAGAAAAAAATCGAAGTAAAATTCAAGCCACATTTTACAGTTACAATAAATGAGTTTTAAAAACTTGAAATCAATGCTCGTAAATATTCTGAACATTCTTTAGAAAAATGAATCCGGATACAATACAAGTTCGAGCTGAATTAGAGGCACATGCCAAAAGTAGAGGGCTTGTACGTAGTACACAGAAATTTAAAGAATTTGTTAATCCTAGAGGCATCACAACTTCTGTAGTAGATTTTCTGTGCCTTTCCATTGGAAAATCAAGACTGATATAAAAAATGAGTAGAAAAAACAAGGCTCTTACTTCGTGGATACCGCTACAAAGTAAGAGCCTTGTTTCATTATATTTGTTCATACAGTTTTCCTTGTAGTCTTCTGTTTTCATCCTTCAATCGCTTATTCTTTATCAATTTTTCGAACAGGTTGCTCCCAAAAGTTTTTTATACAAAATAACATCAAAAAATACGTCTTGAACAAGTATGAAAAAAGAAAGCTGAAGGGCAAGTAATCCTTTTGGAATCTTTTTAAGAGAAAATGATAAACTGATCGGAGACATTTCATTAACTCACATTGTTAGGGGAGACCTCCAAAGCTGTTATACGGGATTTACTTTAGATAAGGAGCATAATGCTAAGGGCTATACAATAGAGGCTCTTCAACTTGTTGTAGATTTCGCTTTTAGGAAATTAAAGCTACATAGAATGGAATCAGGAGCAATGCTTGATAATATAGCATCTATTCGTGTATTAGAAAAAGTCCTACATAAGGGGACTTTTTCTAATACATATAGATTAAAATAATAATAGAAATTTTTTATTTTTTTCCACAACTATTAATTAAATCATATTGTTTAGAAATCATTTCATTTCGAATTTGATTGAGATGTTTATGTAATGTTTCTTTTATTGCACTACCTGTTTTGCTTTCAAAACTTTTGTTTAATTCAATTCCTTGTTCAGATAAACTTTTGCATACATCATGAAATGCTTCTTTATTTTTTTGAATGGCATGTTTTTGGCTTGCTACTATGCTATTTGTTTTGAATGCTACATCAGTTTTTAAAAGTGATTGTTGCAGTTCTTTTTCTAATTGCTTTTTAACAGCTTGCAACTCATCTATAATAGTTCCAACTGCACCAACTGTAGCTTTCTCTATTTCTTTCTCTATTTTTTGAATTTCCCCTATAAAATCCATCATATTATCTCGCCGCCAGTCCTTCAAAATTTGTTCCTAATTGATTATCTTTATCTCGTAATGAATTAGCTGCATAAGCAATATCATCTCCAAAATGAATCAATTCTTTTTGTTTTTTCCGTAAAAGATGAATTAGTTCTTCTGCTAGTTGTATATCATGAAAATAGTCTTTTCCGTTTTGGGATATTTTCGCAACCTCTCTAATTGCTTCATCTACTTCATGTTCTTCTAACAGATGATATTTTCCTCCAGGGCCTGTCTCATGCTTCAATTGACTCTTTAATTTCGCAACTTCCTCTTCTTCTTGTTGTCGGAATATTTCTATATTTCTAATAATATCAGATAATATATCGCTTATTTTTTGTATCTCTTTTGCATGACGAATGATATCATCTGGTTCTAATTCTAGTCGAACACTACCATTATTGTGGAACATTTCTAGAAATGTTGACATTGGATGTTGTCCCATAAATACAGCCGCGAGAATACTATCTGTTCCATTACTTTTTGTTGTAAATTGTTTACCAATCATAGGTGCTCCAAATTGATTGAAATTTCCTACAGCATCTTCTTTATGAGTATAATCTACTACTTTATTTTCCATTACGCCTTCATCTACTCGTTTTTTTGCTTTATCACTTAGTAATCTATAAATATTTGGTGCAGCATATGTTGTTGCATAACAATTCATTTCTGCTGCTACATATTGGGCTTCTGCAGCACCTTTACTATGTCCGGTAGTGTGAATAGATGTAGGGTTATATTTTTTCTTAATTTTTTCTGCAAATTCTACTGCACTATCAAATGATGTCGGTACCTTTTCACCTGCTACACCAAGGTTCTTTTTCTGTCCAAGTGTAATTTGAACTATATCTGTGGTTTTATCTCCATCGAATCTACCAAATTCAGTACCGCGGTATGCAATGATTACATCGTCATACTGTTTTTTACCAGATTTATACTTATCTGCGGGTACTACAGCGATTGCTTGTAATCCATTTTTCACCTTTGTGTGATCTGCATCGAAGGTGTCTATTACCTTCCATAATTTACCGTCAATTCCTTTTATCTCTTTCCCTTCTTCCAAATAATCTTTTTTATAAACCATACTTGAAAGCTCAAAATAATCTTCATCTGTCGCAATGGTATTCTTTTTCAATTCATTCATCTGCCTCAACTCACTTCGTGGTATATTTTAAATATATTTAATGATAAGGGGAATAGGAATGAAAAAAGCAATAATTATTATAATATCCATAATTTTCATTATAACAGGAGGTTATTTAGGAATGGAATACTTACAAAAAAAAGAACAAGAGGGACTGTTTTGGAAACAACAAGAGACAAGAATTGAGAAATACATTCGTTATAATATTAAAGATGTGCAATCGATTACCTTCACAAAACATGAAGTAAATCCGATGGGAGTTCCTTCTGTGGATGGATATATAAATAATGATAAAGAATTGAATTTCTCAGCTAGTATTAGTACTACGAAGAATTTTGAAGATAAACTTTCACGTTCTGGAAAATTAGGGGAACTTGTAAAAAAACCTGAAAAATCAGTATCTGAAATTGAAAAAGAAGAGAAGGAAAAGAAACAAGAGTAGTCTTTGCACTACTCTTATTTTCTGTATCCCATTTTTAAGAAGAATGCATTGGTAAGTTTTTTATAAGGAGATTTTCAATGAAGAAAGTAATGATTTTGGTTGTATCTGCTGTGGTGCTCATAGCAGGAGGATATTTTACTATGGAATATTTAAAACAAAAAGAAATTGAAGAAAAGTTTTGGAACGAGCAAAAAGAACGAGTAGAAAAGTATATTCACTATAATATTAAAGATGTAAAATCGATTACATTTAGAGAACATAAGGTAAGTCCAATGGGCGTTCCTCATATAAGAGGTTATATAAATGGTGATAAGGGATTATGGTTTGATGCTGGTATAGGTACTACGGAAAATTTTGAAGATGATTTTGGATGTTCTGGGGAATTAGATAAACTTATAAAAAAACCTGATAAGTCGGTATCTGAAATTGAAAAAGAAGAGAAGGAAAAGAAACAAGAGTAGTCTTTGTACTATTCTTGTCTTCTCTATCCCATTTTAAGAAGAATACATTGGTAGGCTTTTTATAAGGAGATTTCTAATGAAGAAAGCAATGATTTTGGTTATATCTGCTGTGATACTCATAGCAGGAGGATATTTTACTATGGAATACTTAAAACAAAAAGAAAAAGAAGAAGAGTTTTGGAAAGTACAAGAGGCACGAGTAGAAAAGTATATTCACTATAATATTAAAGATGTAAAATCGATTACATTTACAGAAAATAAGATAAGTCCAATGGGAGTTCCTCATATAAAAGGTTATATAAATAATAATAAAGAATTAGATTTTATAGCTAGTATAAGTACAACTGAAAACTTTGAAGACAAATTTACGCGTTCTGGAGAATTAGATGAAATGATAAAAAAACCTGCAAAATCTGTATCTGAAATCGAAAAAGAAGAGAAAGAAAAAAAACAAGAGTAGTCTTTGCACTACTCTTATTTTCTGTATCCCATTTTAAGAAGAATACATTGGTAGGCTTTTTATAAGGAGATTTCCAATGAAGAAAGTAATGATTTTGGTTGTATCTGCTGTGGTGATC
The DNA here is from genome assembly GCF_051916765.1 of Bacillus cereus group sp. MYBK15-3. Classification (NCBI taxonomy): domain Bacteria; kingdom Bacillati; phylum Bacillota; class Bacilli; order Caryophanales; family Bacillaceae; genus Bacillus; species Bacillus cereus group sp. MYBK15-3. Next base: position 207,797 of record NZ_JBQAHG010000004.1, on the reverse strand, counting down.
ATAGCAGGAGGATATTTTACTATAGAATACTTAAAACAAAAAGAAAAAGAAGAAAAGTTTTGGAATGAACAAAAAGAACGAGTAGAAAAATATATTCACTATAATATTAAAGATGTAAAATCGATTACATTTACAAAAAATGATGTAAGTCCAATGGGAGTTCCTTCTGTAGAAGGATATATAAATAATGATAAGGAATTATGGTTTGATGCAAGTATAAGTACTACAGATAAATTTGAGGATAAGTTTGGTTGTTCTGGGGAATTAGATAAAATGATTAAAAAACCAGCAAAATCAGTATCTGAAATTGAAAAAGAAGGGAAGGAAAAGAAACAAGAGTAGTCCCTTTAACTACTCTTGTTTCTTTATTCTAGGGGTACCGCCCATCACCGTTAAGCTCACAGAACAGGTTGCTCTTAAAATGAACTTCATTGCTATAAAAGACTCTAATTTTTCGTTTTGGGGCAAATATTATATAAAATAATAGCTATCTCTGAATCACTAGTTTCCAAAAGCCTTCACGCAATGATGATTGCATGAAGGCTTTTGATGTTTGCTTATTTTTTTGTCTCGTTAACCCATGTAATAATGTCCTGGATGACGTATTCGGGAACGTTAGCAGGGATTTCATATTCACTAGGGAGGCTTAATTCCCCGTCACCCTCCGTGAAGAAATGATTCAATTTCGGATATTTTTTGAACTGAACATTCCCGCGGTTTGAAAGTCCTTTCTGCCATTTTGTATATTCATCTTTTACTGTTACTTGATAATCACGTGCTCCTTGCAGAATGAGTAAAGGCTCTTTTCGTGATTTTGCCTCTTCAACTGGACGCCACCTAGAAACATCATACATAAAATGAGGTGACCCAAAATTGTAGCCAGCTGGAGGATGATTGGGATTGAAAGTAGGATCCTGAATAAAAGCGACCTGTCTTTTTAGTTCATCGATTTCTTCCTTTGACGCCCCAAGGTATTGAGAATGATCAATAGCAATGTCAGTCAAAGGGCGTGCAGGTGGTGCGAGTAAGATGCTTCCTCGGACAAGTGTGGAAGGTGCTTTGCTTAGTATACGTGGCATTGTGCCAGCTCCTAGGCTATGTCCAAGAATGAAAATATTATTTGGATCAATGCCTTCCTGCTGCGCTGCTGATTTTGCTGCAAATATAGCATCATCTGTAGTGTCACGGTCTAACGTAACAGGTTCTGTACTCATCTTTAATGCATGTTCTAAGGTGCGTTTTTCATAGCGCAACACTGCAATTCCGTTGGATGAAAGGCCCACCGCAATGTCTCGTAAGATTTTTGTTCCCATATATGTGCTATCGCGATCATGGATGCCAGCACCATGAACAAGAACAACTACGGGCAGTTTTTCACCACGCTTATGTTTCGGAACTGTTAATGTCGCTGGTAACGGATAGGTAGAATTTCCAATGACGATTTCACGTTCTTGATAGGAGTCAGGTTGATCATAGCTAGGATGCGGGATAGTATAAGATTCCTCGGGTGGCCTTTCTCCAATTTCATCTACTTTCCCGCCAGGTGTGAATTTAAGGAGTAGCGGTATGGTAGTTCCTTCGGTATCTGCTGGAATTTCCACCGTCTGATGGACCAAGTTTCGTTCTTTTATCACGGGGGTTCCCATACTTTTTATCCCGCTCCAGCCACTTTGTGTCCACCAGTTTTGTAATGTGGTTGCTGTAAACTTGGATTGAAAAGCAGCAGACGTCAACTGTAGTGCCTCTGCATACTTACCTTTCTGGAGATATTCAAAAAATAATGATGTACGCTCCGTTAAAGAGACTAGTTTCTTTTCAGCAGATTGTTCCTCATGTGTATCTGCGTGAATAGTTGTTGTAAGCGGGAAAGATGAAACGCCTAAAGAAAAGAGTAGGGTAAAGGTAAGGACTGATTTTTGTATTTTCTTTTTTTTATTCATGTTTCAACCTCCAATATGTGATGGTACAAAACAGGTATGGTAATTAGAATTCTGGTGCGAAAACTTCAAAATATTTGCAAGCAATCTCCAAAACTTGGACATACTAATATTATTATTCTAAAAAAATGTAGATTTCTTCTCTTGTTACATGCATATTAATCCCAGAAATAATCTTTCTTCCTTCACTTTATATTTTGATTATACGAAGCAAAGCTCTCGTTTTTCTTACTTGATACTTACAAATTCCTTAAGTAGAGGATATTTAAAAATTTTAGCTGTATGAATATGTAGCGGTACTCCTATGCTAAGAGATAGCTTAAGGACCGAGGATTATATTGTTTTTATAAAGAGTTGATGTTATGTTTGTTTTGTAACATATGGTGTTTTATGCATGTAGGAGGATTTATTGAAGAAATTATTAATATTGTTTTTATTAGCTACATTTTGTCTACAGATTACAGGATGTTCTAATAATATGGGTACACTAAGGGAGAAGTCTAAAACTTTAACAACTGTGAATTCTAAACGCATCAATAAAGGGTGGTACAAACATATGTAATAGTTTGTATCACCCTTTGTTGATGTTAAAAGTTATAAGGAAAAGGTTATAGATATTTTTCATAAAGAAAAGACACCCATATAAGAGTGTCCTTTCTAATAGTTTTTTAGCAGAAGCAACTGCATCCGATAATGATTAATAGTATAAAGAGTACAACAAGCAAAGCAAATCCTCCAGCAAAACCACAGCCTTCTCCTCAACTGCCACCATAGCCCATAATAGTTCTTCCTTTAGGTAAGAGGATTAAAACTAAGGTTCATTCATGTATTTTAACGGGTTCACTTTACTTTATGTTTTTAAGAATGAATGGAGTAGGTCCTTTTGAAAATAAAGAAAAGCCCCCCTAAAGTGCCTTCCTTTGACTTGAACCATCTAATTTTAATAATATATTGGACTCCCATCCGAATACTATTTTACTATGTTAATTTTTTTGTTCATTGAGGGGTACCGCCACATTGCTATCAAGCTAAGGCTAAGAAAGGTCAGTTTCAGAAGGGATTTTTTCTTATTCTAAAAACCAGTGCAAATCATTGGGGATTCTGCATATCAAATAAATCCTAACGGGTTTCATTTTTAAAATTAAGCGGCTTAATTATCAGACATGGTCCAATTGTAAACGACACCTAATATATTAAAGACTGTTTTCTCCCTGTATTGATGGGGATTTTCGTCCGTTTCGCTGTAAGAGTTTCAGCAGGCGAAGAAGAATATTTGAAAATCTAATATTTTTTAGAATCGTAACCTTTATAGGTGGAGTTGTATTAGTAAATTCATGATAGCTATAATAAAAATTTTTAAACAATACCAATTAATTTTGTATTTTAAAATTAATACTTGCAAATCCAATACGACTCGTATACAATCTGTATACTAAATGTATACGAATTGTATACAAAATGTAACGAGAGGTGAAAATGATGGCAGAAACATATCGTAAAGCTAAGGTATTAAAATTTCTAGACAAATTACGTGAAATGAAAGAGATGAATATAAAATATTCACAAATGTATTTGATAAACTTAAAAGAATTAATTCCTCATATGGAGAATGATATGTTTTTTCTGGAAAATGTAGAAGAAATAGAAGATATTTTAGAAAATCTACAGTTTAAGAAAGAGGAAGAAAATATTGTTTTATCAAGAGAGCAACTCATGTTTTTTAAGGAAGCAACTAATGCTATAACAACAATTAAAGATATCAATATTATTTTAGAAGAAGCTGGAGAGTTTTTTGACTTAGATATTCCTGAAAGAAAAGTGAAATCTGGAATGGTAAATTACAAAATTCAATCCATTGATCCAATGGATATGACTGGTATTAAAAAGCAATATTATATTATGTTAGGGGAAATTGGTGTATCATACCCTGATGGAACAGGCGATGAAGAATTTGTAGCGGCTGCAAATAAAGTATTTCTGGAGTATGTTACACATAATGATATTACAAAAGTAGATGATGGTTTTATTGTTTCGCTACCGGTATTTGCTTCTCATCAAGTGATCAAAGATTTAACGAATGCAGATTTAACAGTTCTTGCAATGATTCCTATAAAAGAAAAAGAATAAGAAGTCATAGAAAATAAGTAAATGGCTGAATTGAAAAATCAAGTATTAGAGATTTTAGAGGAAATATGTGAAACCGATATAATAAAAGAAAATCCATAAAAAGCTTTGAATTTCTTGAGCAAATAGTTATAATTCATCAAATACAGAAATAGACATACAAAAATACCATCCTTTCCTATGATTCTACAGAAAGAATAGCGTATTTTTTATTTTATCGAAAGTAAACTTTTAGCCAGCAGTTTATTTTCCTACTATCAATTTTTATACGTATTTGGTGAAAAATCAAGGAGCTGCAAAAAAATACTATACCGAAAGTTCGGTATAGTAACGTGCATATAAAAGATTCCACTTTGGTATATCTCCAAAAGAGTCATAAAAATCTATGTTTTTTTTATTCAGTTGCAAACTACAAAACTTCTTTTTAAAGAAATGTATGTACATACAAATTATATTTTATTCCATAACTCTCTAACTTTTGTTCATGGTAGTCTGATATTGAAAAAATATAATATTTGGTACGACATCGCTTTGTTTTTTTATAAAGTTTTGTAATTAAACTATAATATTGTATTTTTTTTTGGATTATTGAAATTAGTAATAATAAAATGTATTATTGAAAAGCACAATTTATAATTCAAGTAATCAGGACTATGCGCCCGTTATAATTTGAACATTCAGAAATTATAATATTGTCTAAAAATGAGGTGAGATTCATAGAAACAGTACATATTAAATGGTATGGAATGTATAGTATAAATGATTTTTATAATAGGGAAGAAGCTTCTAAGAAGGGGATATTTGCAATCTCTAGAGTATGTGCTAAGAGTGTAACATTGCTATATATAGGACAAACCAAAAGAAGCTTTATACAAAAGATAAGGGAACTTAATAAGGAGTGGCCTTTCGATGAGAGCGAATTAAAGATTACATTAGGAATAATAGAATTCCCTAGTGGTGAAATTTACTCTGAAAAGAAGGTAAAAGAGATAAAATCCCTTTTGATTTTACGACATACCCCATTAGAAAACGAAACATCTTTATTATACTATAGAGGGAAATTTAATTTAAAAATTATAAATAAGGGAAGAAGAGGTTTAATTGTTAAAAAGCTTTCTACAGGAGATCTAATATGGACATAATTGGAATCACCTTTGAATAAAATTGAAGGTTTCTTAAGTGCAGAAGCTTATCAATTTTTAATGTATTAAACTATTTTGAATAACATATGTCAGATACTTGAAAAAACACAAATTTTATTATGATATGAAATCCTGTATGGAAAGTGTAGTTTATTTCTATTGTTTAATAAAAATATTAAGAATTTTAGGGATAATACATAAAGAGTAGAGGAGAAAGTAAACACGGAGGTTTGAAGAATGGGACAAGTAAGCAGATTTCAAGAAAAACAACAGAATCGTCGTCAAAAGGCAATTTTTAATATTGCATTTACTTTGGTATTAGTGACAGTTGGTATAGTGACATACCAATTGTTTACCCCTTCTAATACATCAACGAAAGCAATTGCTCAAGAAAAGAAAGTAACAAAGATAGAAGAGAAGAAAACTGAAGATAAAGAAACAGCAAAGATAGAAGAAAAGAAAACTGAAGATAAAGAAACAGCAAAGATAGAAGAGAAGAAAACTGAAGATAAAGAAACAGCAAAGATAGAAGAGAAGAAAAATGAAGATAAAGAGGCAGCAAAGATAGAAGAAAAGAAAACTGAAGATAAAGAGGCAGCACAGCTAGAAGAGAAATCAAAAACAGAAAAATCGGTAAAAACGAACGGAACTGAAAATAATGAGGAAGAAAAAACGGCATCTCAAGAAAAGGGTTCTCAAACTAATCCTTCTTGGAAGCCAATTGGTACCGAGCAAGGAGCAAAACCTGAAATGAAATTTAAAGAAGGAACAGTAGATTGGAGTGAGATGAAAAAAGCAATTTCTTATGCTGTTGATGTTCCAGAGAGCCAATTGATTTTCGATTTTATTGGGAATAATGGTAATAATAAAGCCTACGGTAATGTACGAGATAAGCAAAATAATAAAAAATATAAGGTTAATATTGATTGGGTAGAAAATCAGGGGTGGAAACCAGTATCTGTACAAGTGGTAAGATAAATAATAGAAATGTAATGATGTAAATCAGCTGTCCATATGGACAGCTGATTATTTTTTTTGCTTAGCGTATTTTTTTGAAAATGCTGGTGGTACCTCGTTGAGAAACAGGAATTAAATCTATATTTTGTTTTATTTACCTCACTACTTTATCCATAACTTCTTTATATTTATAATAGTAATTAGTTTCAAATAAATAGTTGTACGGAAGAAAATGTTCCTTGTAAGTAGTAAGCATCCTTTGCAATTTTAATTTATAATTATTTATAAAAAAGAAAAGACACCCTAAGGTGCCTTCCTTCGACTTGAACCATCTTAATTTTAATAATATATTGGACTCCCATCCAAATATTATTTTACCATGTTAAATTGTTTTATTCATTGAGAAATATAGTTTCATTTTATATTTAAAAGAATTCTATAGGCTAGAACCACCTATTAATTAGGGGGAACTGACATGTTAAGCTAATATTATAGTACTTCTAGAACGGAAATTTTTTTTAATATGTATACGAGTCACATATTAAAAAAAAGACACTCTCAAGAGTGCCTCTCCTTAGCAGCCGAATCCGCCGCCCCAACAGCTAGCGCCAACGATGATTAATAAGATGAAGAGCACAACAAGTAAGGCAAATCCGCCGCCGAAACCACAGCCTCCACCACAACTACCGCCATAGCCCATATTAACTCCTCCTTCCATAAAGACCATTTATTAATGGATTTAATTTACTTTATGTTTTTAAGGATGAATGGAGCAGGTCCTTAAAAAAATAAAAGGATTTTAGAAGTTAAAAAGAGTTGACGACCTTATTTTTGTCACCGGCATTTCGTCTTCTACATATTGTATTTTATTCTGTGTATTGGGGGAAGGAGGATCTTATGGCTAATTCTGAGATGATTTTACGTTTACTTACGGATTTAAAGATTGAACAACAATTGTTGAAAGAACAGTTAGAGAAAATGCAAACAGCTGTGAACATTCTTGAAGAAAAATCAGTGACGCTTAAAGAAAAACCAGCGACGCTTAAAGAAAAAACAATGACTCCTGAAGAAAAACCATCTGTTACAAAGCAAAGAGCTTTTTCTGGACGCCCAACATCTTTTCGTGATTGGAGAGCATCTGCTCAAAAAAATTCATAAAACTATAAAAAAAGAAGACATCAATTAAGCTGTCTTCTTTTCTTATCCAATCCAAATGAGTTAAGAAGGTATATCCATATTGCTTTAAAAATAAGAAGAAAATAACGATTGTCGACTCCTATTTTAGTATAGCGTATAATAATCTATATATTTTAGTTGTCTGTTATTTGTTTTAATTCATTTATTCTTATTATTTTTTAAGAGCCCCAATAATGGGGCCTTTTTATAATTGTGTTAAAGTAGAAACCCCTCAAGCATAAGGAGGGGTTACATAACTAGGAAAATAGTTATTTGTGTTTAATGAGAGGAAGTTCAGGGTATTGTTTCTGAATTTCTTCTAAATGATTTTCGCTTTTGCCTTTTAAAGTTTGATCGAAAAAGTTAGTTACTAGTTTATTAATCAGTTTATAGTTTGTGGCTACATCTTCGCCAGGTTCATTAATAATAGGTGAAAATGCTGCTAAATCTGTAAAACTAGTATGGTTTGTTTTTGGAATTACCACTGTGTACACGCCCGGTTTTTCAATAGTTTTATTTCTTGAATAGACTATTTCCAATAATTCATTTTGGATTCCGGTTGTCTTTGGATTCTCAGCCTCTTTCATAAAACGAATCGTAGCTTCAGCATTCATCAACATGAATGGTTTTTGAGGACCGTCTTTAGGTAGTGGATCGCCATATAATCCGCCATCCATATCAATTGCAGCTTTAATACGCGTATCCTTCACTAACATTTGTGCGGCAGTTGCTCCACCAAAAGAGTGACCGAACATTCCAATTTTGTCATAGTCAATTAAGTCTGCAATAGTTTTAAAACTTTTATCGAAATTGCCTTCTATTACTTCATTTAAAACAAAAGTAGTATCCTGTTCCCATTTTTGAACTATGGTATTTAAGGCGGTAGGTGTATATTCAATTGGTATAGAGTCTACACGGTTTCCATTAGGGAAAATCGTTGTTGCTGCATATCCTGTGAAATTAAGAGCGATTACTACATAGCCTTGACTAGCTAATTCCTCTAACTGGAATGTATTTTGTTGACCATATAATCCCATCCCATGGCCGAATAAAAGGAGGGGGAATTTTTCTTTATCTTGAAGTGGCTTAGCATTCTGATAAGAATGTGTTTTTGTCAGCCCTAAATGTGTCGTTACGATATATGGAGCACCGTTTGTTACTGCCAATTGTTCAGCCAGCTCGTTTATGTTCTCAAAATAGGCAGAAGGCTTCCCTGATCCTTTTGTGGCAGGATAGTATACTTGTATCATTAACTCACGATTTCCCTGACTATTTGGTACAGTTGTTTCTTTTCGATTTGTATCAATTAAATGAAAAGCTTTCGTTCCTACTGTATATTTTCCAGTAGGCTCCGGGAGTGTTATGATCGGAAAAAGTAAAGGTAATGTAAACATTGCGATAGCAGTTACGATAATTCCTAAACCTTTTAAAACTTTCATCACTAACTTTTTAGAAACGGCTGTAGTTTTTGGTTTCAAAAAAACTTGTAATGTTAAAACGAACAATAAGAAATAGGCGGGAATCATACGCCAGTTTGCACCAATTACAATGATGGTGGCAAATAATAATGCATAATTTATTAGTAAAAGGACTCCATTTTTTTTCGTCAAACCCCTTTTGATAAAGATGGGAATGATACTAGATAAAAGTAATACAGCAACAAAAATGATTTCTAACATTTTTAGCTCCTTTCCTAATCAATATAGATATAGATTGATAATTTACAACCTTCCCAATTATATAACTATAATTGATGATTGTATGCATGTAAGTAAGTTTAGAATGTTTTTATATAACATTTAAAAAAGTACTCGTACGAGTACTTTTTCTTAAATGAATTATTATTTATTTTTAAACCGTTCCCCATAAATGATAAACCATACCGATAACAAAAAATGCTAGTCCTACAAACAAAACGATTAAAGCAAGCATCCCGTTTTTATTATGCTCCATAAAGTCAGCTCCTTTTTAAGTTGTATACAAAAAGCCTTTATTCATAATTATGGCTAAAGGCTCCACTTCTCATACTCTTTCGTTTACAAAGAAAAGACACCCATATAAGAGTGTCTTTTCCAATAGTTTGTTAGCAGAAGCAAGAAGCTCCAACGATGATTAATAAAATGAATAACACAACTAATAATGCAAATCCTCCAGCAAAACCGCAGCCTCCGCCGCAACTACCACCGCAACTACCACCAAATCCCATAATAGTTCCTCCTTTAATAAGAGGGGAAAACAAGGGGTCACTCGTGTTTTTTAACGGATTCCATTTACTTTATGTTTGACGCATGAATGTGAGCAGGTCCTTTTGTATTTCATTAATATTCATCAGCATTAAATTCTTTAATGAGTGAAATATCGTTTGTATCAGAGTTAAACTTAAATATTTTAATTTGACCAAAGTCATCTTTATGTGCAAATGTATTTTCACCGATTTGGGTCATATTGCTAATATTTGGGGCAGAACTGCTGCCATGATCATTGATTTCTACCACTCTTTCACGATCCCAAAATGCAATGACAATGATCAAGATAATAAGGCATATACGTATGTTACGTAGTTCTCTTGCTAGAGGATGCTCCATATGATAGTCTCCTTCTTCAGTTAATAGATTTTGTGTATAAAAGAGATATTTTCCATGAGAATATAAATAAAAAAGACACTGTAAAAAGTGTCTTTTTTATCTAATTTATGCGCATTGCTTAATAAGACGTTAGTTCCTCAAGTTAAATATGAGTAACTATGTAGGGTAGTTCTATTATAACATTTTAACCATTAATGGGTCTATATGGAATTTTATCGATATTTATGTTTGATTATTCAGAGTGATACATGTGGTGAAATATGTAAGTTACCTACAGTAATTGTAAAATATAATGATGTATATAACTAGTCTTGTAATGAACTTTTACTATATTTAAGATTGAAATAGGAATGAAAAAAGCACAAAGAAGGAGCTGTAGCATATGGGCGCTTGGGGAACTGGATTATTTGATGATGATACGACTTGTGATGTGAAAGAGCAGTTTATTGAATATATAGAAGAAGGTAATAATGTAGAAGAAGCAACTAAGCTCATTTTAGAAGAGTATGTAGATGAGTTTGATATAGAGGAAGATTTAGAAGTAATGTCTTTAGTATACATTGGTCTTGCGGCAATACAATTGGAGAAAGGTTGTCTTCAAGAAGAAGTTCGCAACAATGCGATTGCATTAATTGAGCGAGGGGCTGACCTTGAGCTTTGGGAAGAAGCTGATGCGGAAGATTATGAAGAGAGAAAGAAAGTTTTAGATAAATTCAAGCAACAGCTGATTAACGGTTAGTATTTTTCAACATGAAAAGGAGACATCTTAATGGATGTCTTCTTTTTTCATTGTGAATAAAGTCCGGAGCTATATTTCCCTTTACACGAACATAAAGGTATAATATAGTTTAGTTAAGTTAACTAAACTAAACTATATAAAAGCGTGACTGGAGGAAGAACGCTATGATGAGATCATATAAAGAAGTAATTAATGAAATGAATCGAGCCTACACGGAACTCTACATTTTACTATTTCAAGATTTAAAGGATGAGTTTGGTCTTACTGGACAGCAAGAGAGCATGCTATTTCATATTCATTTAAATGAAAACACGACAGCAAATAACATTGCGAATACGTTTAATATAACGAAAAGTGCGGTGAGCCAAGTTTTATCGAAATTGGAAAAGCAACAGATGATTTCAAAACAAGTGAATCCGAATAATAAAAGGGAGTATTTCCTTACACTTGGTCCAAACGGTAGTAAGTATATGGAGCAATTGTCGAAGTTAGATGATGTATTAATTGAGAAGTATTTCTCGAAAATTGATATTGAAGCGTTGCAGCAAATGACAGAGACGTTAACGAAAATAAATAAAGTGATATTGGAAGAAAAGCAGAAGGATCTTGATTGTAATGAGTAAGAACTTAGATGAAGCAATTAGTAGAAAGGAGGAGAAGCATGTGATGAGTTACATACCAAATATGATTACGATAGCAAATTTTGTGTGTGGGCTTTTGGCTATTCATGCTGTTTTCGTTGACGATATGTACGGTGCAGTTATGTTCATTATTACAGGTATGGTCCTTGATTTGTTTGATGGCATGATCGCTCGGAAACTTGATTCTGTTTCAGAAATTGGTGGAGAGCTGGACTCATTTGCGGATTTAGTTACTTTTGGTGTGGCACCATCTATTCTTGCATATAATGCTTCGTTAAAAGATTTGCAGTCTATCGGGATGATATGCGCGCTCGCTTATAGTATTTGCGGAATGCTTCGGCTTGCGAGATTTAACACACAGCAAAGCAAACTCCCAACATTCATCGGAATGCCCATTCCATTCGCGGCGATGTGTCTCCTCATTTTATGTCACCTAAATAATCCAGTTTCCGTGGCATTTGGTACAAGCGTACTCGCGTATTTAATGGTGAGCAAAATCAAATTTCCTCATTTTAAAAAAGATATAGCTGAAAGCTTGGATTCTGAAAGATTGGATTGATAATACGGAATTACAATGAGAAAGATAAAGGAGAATAACATGATTCGTATGGCATTAAGATCATTCAACATACAAATGTATTGTTTGCTAGGCGTAATGTTATTGGGATGGCTCGTGACACCTTTTTCAGCCCAGTTTGTCGGGATAAGCATTGGCCTTTTGGTGAGTATGTACTGCGCCTGGATTTTAGGAAGGCGTATTGAAAAGTTCGGAGATAGCATTGTAAAAAAAGAAAAAGCACCGATGCTCGGAATGATAAATCGGTTCGCAGCCGCAATACTCGGCGCGATTATTATGTATGAAATTGAACATCATGAATTCATGTGGACATTTGCAGCTGGAATTATGGGTGGGTATTTCTTGATTATTATTAATTTGGGGTATTACAGTATGAGGGATGAGAAGGGATAGATGGGTAAACTCTCAAGTATAGAATGATATACTTAAGAGTTTACTCATTTTAAATTTATCTATTACTTGTTGTAACATATCCATTAGAAAAATCCCCATTGCTGTACTGTTTAGCTTTTTCAGTACGTCTAACAATATAACATATATATTCATTATTTTTGGAAATCTTAATCTATTAAATGTCCCTTTTTCGGAGGTCACTTCATTTCGCTAGAAGGCTTTTTTATTTTTCCCGAGAATGAACAGTAATATATAATCTAATTTTCGTGAATGTAATGGGGAGGCAGTAAAATTTGAACAGAAAAATTTGGTTTGTATTCACTTTTTTTGCTCTTTTAGTATCTGGTTATATTGTTGTCCAATATTCTATTATGGATGGATTTCAAACAGGGCTTGTAAAAGCGAAGCTTATGTTTGGATCTAAATTAAGTGCGTTCTGGTATATGATGCTATTTATACATATTACAACTAGTATAGTAGCATTAGTAATTGGTCCTTTCACATTATCCACTAAATTTAGAGAGAGGAATATCAACCGTCATCGAATAGTTGGGAGAATCTACATGGTTGGTATATTATTAGGAGGCGTTTCTGGACTATACCTATCCTTTTATGCTACGGGAGGATTGGTAGCGAAGCTAGGCTTTGGTTTGTTATCTGTATTTTGGCTAACATCAGCATATCAAGCGTTACATAGAGTTAAGAATAAAAAAATTAAAGAGCATCGGAACTGGATGATTAGAAATTATTCTTTAACCTTTGGAGCAGTTACATTAAGAATTTGGCTACCCTTGTTTATCGTTCTATTTGGAATAGAGCGGTTTGAACTTAGTTACGCTATTATTGCTTGGTTAGCATGGGTACCTAATTTAATTGTGGCAGAATTATTTATAAGAAAAAGACTTAATAAAGGAAAATACGAAGGAAATGAGGATTTACATTTTTGATGTGAATCTGCTGTTATATTGAGGACAGAATTCTTCAGTAATTCAATACTTTTATAGGTGTAAGCATGGCGTTACCTAACAACGAATAGCGGATTCCTAATAAGAGTAATAATAAAAACTAACATAAAATTTAAGAAAAATTTTATATTTACCCCACTTTTTATTTTAAAAGTTTTTCCTATCCTATAAACAAGTTACATCAAGGAGGAGACTGAAAATGAAGGAGTGGGGATTTTTTATTTTTAGTATATCCCCTATATTCGAAGACAAAGTAGAAGATTAAATATATGAACAAAGTACTGGTTCTTAAACTATATTCTAAAATAATAGATGAAAATGTAAAGTTAGGGGATTCCACATGCATACAGGAGTTTTGATTAGTTATTTGTATACGTATTTTTTCACTATAATTTTTTGTGTTTTGTTTCAAATTAGATTTTATTTTAAAGCGAAAAGAAACATATCTATTCGGCATTTTCTATGGGTATATGTTTTTCTATTCTATCTTTCGCTAGTGTATAAGGTGACGCAAATCGCGACTGTATGGGATATAAGTAGATATGAAACGTGGATTCGTGTAAGTCAAATCAACTTGACTCTATTTGATACGGCAGGTAGTACGACGTATCTTTTAAATATTGTACTGTTTATGCCGTTCGGCTTTCTATTACCGACTATTTGGCCGCAGTTTAGAAAAATGAAAAACACCGTATGCGCGGGATTCCTTTTTTCATTGGCAATTGAGTTAAATCAATTACTAAATAATAGAATTACAGATATTGATGATTTATTTACGAATACCCTTGGGGCGATAGTTGGGTATGTATTATATAAAGTATTATATACAGCGTTATTTAAATTGATATTGAAAAGAGAGGAAAAAGAGTTTGATACGAACTCTCCTTTAGTCATAAAATACGAGGCTGTTTTTTGTTTAGTGTGTTCATTTGTAGGTGCAATGTTAATTTATCATCCAGCTTTATTTGGAAGACCTGTAATCATCCAGTGAGGTAATTACGAATTTCTTTTGAACGCTCGTGCGATATTTCAATTTGTAAAAAGCCTTTAACTTGTTATAGTTAAAGGCTTTTATCATCATAATTTTTACTTACCAATTACCCACTCTAACATCCACCTTCAACCACTTCACCCAATCCAAATCCTCTACCTTAAGCAAACTAAGCGAAACACCCTTCATATCTAAAGAAGTTAACAGCGTACCAACCTTTACGAATATCACTTGTAAACCTTCAAGTTCACACAAACGGCGAATGTCGTTTGCGAAAATGTATTGTTCCATTAATGGAGTTGCACCGAGTCCATTAATGAGGATAGCGAAGTTGTCTTCTTTTCTCCAGCGATAAATGCTTTTTAGTTTGTTCATTAGTTCGATCGCTAATATTTCAGAAGAGGATAGTGCTTCTTTACGGTAACCTTTTTCGCCATGGATGCCGACGCCATAAAACACTTCATCGTCATTTAATGTGAATGAAGCTTTTCCTTTTACTGGATCGTTGGCAGGGGAAAGGGCAACTCCTAATGTGTGTAAGTTTTCAGTGATAGAACGGCCAAGTGTTGTTAGTTCTTCTAGAGAATGGCCTTCAAGAGCGGCTGCACCAAGTATTTTTTGAACGAAAACAGTACCAGCGACGCCGCGTCTTCTTTTATTAAAAGAAGCATCATCTTCAATTGAAACGTCGTCATTTACGATGATGTGGTCAATTTTTCTTCCTTCTTCTTTAGCGATCTGCTCAGCCGCTAGAAAGTTCTCAACGTCATCTTTAAAGTTTTTAATGATAAATAAAATACTTTTATCTTTTGGCATGAGGCGAGTAGCCGCTACAATTTGTTCCACTGTAGGCGGAGTGAAAATGCTGCCGTTTACTGCCGCTGTAAGCATACCTATTCCTACATAGCCAATATCAGCGGGTTCATGTCCGCTACCACCGCCGCTTATAATCGCGACGTTTTGCTTTAGTTTTTCGATATCTTTTACATAAATGATGTTATTTGTTTCGTCGTAATTTACTTTGTCGTTATGTTCAAAATAAAAGCCATGCAGCATATCTTGAACGATATTTTGTACATCATTCATAATCTTTTTCATTGCTTTTGCCACCCTTTAATTACTTTGCTGATTGCTCCAGTAATAGTAGTAATTGATTGTTTATCATATTTTTTATGAGAGAAGACATAATGGAAGGATCTACTTCGCACTTGCTTTCAATCCAATCTTTTATTGTTCCAACGAAGCCGTGACTATAAAAGGAGGCGATCGTATTTTTTGTCTCATTAGAAAGGCTGAATCCACAGCTTACAGATAGTTCATCAATAATCTTCATATATAAGTTTTTCGTATGCTCAAATAAATAGTGATTAAACGAGTTTTGCTCAATGACTTTAAAAGCATTTCGGTAAAATTTTTGATTTTCATAAAAGTAATCAAATAATAAATCGAAAATGTTTTCCCATGTTTCATAATCGAGAAAGTCGATAATGTTTTCCTTCGTTTCTTCTCTATAAATCCAGCTTAATAGTTCAAATTTATCTTTAAAATGATAATAAAAAGTTTGCCTACGCATTTGACAGTGTAACATAATATCGCTCACTGATATTTTATGAAACGACTCTGTTTCCATTAAATATTTCAATGAGTTCGCGATTATTTTTTTAGAAATTATAGAAGAGGTCATCTGAATCATCCCTAGAATGTTAGTAATATAAAAATCCTATCCATAAATGAGAGCGGTGTCTTTAGACAGATTGTCCATTTTGTCCGTTTACTATAAAACGCTTTCATTTTAACATGGATAGTAAGAAGAAGATTTCAAATATATCACAATATATTAAAGGAATTGAGGGATAATCACAATGAAAAAGATTATAAACAAACCAGAAACATTAGTAATGGAAATGTGTAACGGAATGGTTATGGCTCACCCAGAGCTTGAACTTTTGAAAAAATATAAAGTTATTAAGAAGAAAGAAATGAACGAAAACAAAGTAACGTTAATTAGTGGCGGCGGTAGTGGCCATGAGCCGGCACATGCAGGATTAGTCGGAAAAGGAATGTTAGATGCGGCGGTGTGCGGAGATGTGTTTGCGTCACCTTCACAAATTCAGGTATATCAAGCAATTAAAGAAACAGCTAGTAAAAAAGGTACGTTATTAATTATTAAAAATTATAGCGGCGATATTATGAATTTCAAAAATGGTGCGCATTTAGCGACGGAAGATGGAATTGAAGTCGACTACGTAAAAGTGGACGATGATATTGCGGTAGAAGATAGTCTGTATACAGTAGGACGCCGCGGCGTTGCAGGAGTTATTTTAGTTCATAAAATTGCCGGCGCAGCAGCGGAAGCAGGTATGGATTTAGGAGCGGTAAAAGCTGTAGCGGAAAAAGCCGCTGCTAACGTGCGCACAATTGGTTTAGCGTTAACGTCTTGTACAGTTCCAGCGAGCGGATCACCTACTTTCACACTTGCGGAAGATGAAATGGAATACGGCGTAGGTATTCATGGCGAGCCAGGAATTAAACGTGAAAAAATGTTGTCAGCAGATGAACTAGCGAACCGTATGACAAATGATCTTGTAAAAGATTTAGGAGTAAAAGATGGCGAGGAAATCGCACTTCTAGTTAACGGTTTTGGCGGAACACCACTGCAAGAACTTTACTTATTTAACAACGCCGTTACGAGAGAACTAGCTGCAAGAAACATTAAAATTAATAGAGTATTCGTCGGTAACTATATGACAAGTATTGATATGGCTGGTATGTCTTTAACGGTAATGAAGTTAGATGAAGAGCTAAAAACATTACTATCAAAAGAATGTAATACACCAGCGTTTAAAGTAGATGGACCAGTTGAAAGTGTAGAGTATGTAAATGTACTTGAAGAAACAGAAGAGAAGGAAGTTTCATTTGAACTAGAAACGGCGGAAGAACACGCTGTTATTAAAGATAATGTCATTACATTAAACAACATGATTTATCTCGTTGATAAAATGAGCGATATTATCATTAAAAATGAAGTACCGTTCTGTGAGTTAGACACGCACGCTGGTGACGGCGACTTCGGAATGAGTGTAGCAAAAGGATTTAAGCAATTAAAACGTGAGTGGCATTCTATTGTAGATCAAGAGAACGTAACAATCGGATCATTCCTTGACGGTTGCTCCATGATCATTATGGAACATTGCGGCGGCGCATCTGGTCCAATTTGGGGCGGTGCATTCCGCGCAGCTAGTAAAGCAGCAGGCGAGAAGCGTGAGTTAACAGTGAAAGAATTCGCTGAAATACTGCAAGCAGCACTGCAAGGCATCCAATCTATCGGTGAAAGATCATTCGGTAGAGGAGCAGTAGTTGGTGACAAAACACTTGTTGACGCACTTGCTCCATGTGTAGATTCTTGGTTAGATAGCGCCTCAAACGAAGTAGACGTAAAAACTGCCTTTGAAAAAGGAGCAGAAGCAGCGGTCAAAGGAGCAGAGTACACGAAAGAAATCGTAGCTCGCATGGGCCGCGCTGGTACAGTTGGCGAAAGAAGCTTAGGATATCCAGATGCAGGTGCACATGCGCTTGGAGTTATCTTTACGGAGATTGCGGGTAGTTTGAAATAGGAATGAGAAAGTCCCTCTGTCTTAAGGCGGAGGGATTTTTATATAGTTGATATGTAGAAGACTTCTTTCGGTGCTCTCCCTGTAAAATATGAGTTTGTTACTATTTTTGATAAAATCTTATTTCAAAAATACAACTAATATTTCTCAACATTAATATATTGAAAATAGTTAGAATATTTAAGATAATCATTTGTGAAGAAGTAAATTATAAAAAAAGGGGGAATTTATTTTGTTACGTCGTTTATCTATTTGTACAGTACTAACAGCTTTTATATTTACTTTATTTACATTTAACGGCTCTGCTTTCGCGGCTACGAATACTACTGAAAATGAAACAGTAGTAGCAGCTTGTGCAAAGGGAGGTACGGTAGGTGTATATGGTGCAAAGATGCGCAGTGGTTATACTGTCGATTCACCTGTCTTACATACATTTAATGATGGTACGAAAATTACTGGAACATGGGTAACTGGTGAATATGTTCAAGGTCATTACAGTAATTCTAAACAGTGGTTAAAAGTTACATATAAAGGGATGACAGGTTATGTATCCCATACAACACTATATAACGTTTGCTCATAAAACTATGTACCATAATAGCTTTGGATATATTGAGCTAATCTCTTCTAGAGATTAGTTCTTTTTATCTCTTAGTTTTTAATGGGGCATTTTTTGAAAAAGACCAACGATTCATTAAATCGATGGTCTTACGTTTATATAGTATTCATTTGTATCTATATCAAATTTTTCATTGCTTTTTGCTTATTTCAGATTTAGTTTGTTTGTGATTGCAGCTTATCAATTTTCCAGTATGTTTGTAGAGGGTCTAAAGAGCTTTCAATATAAAACATATATTCATCTGCGGTACGTGGTACTTCAAAAGCTATTTTCAATTCTACCGTTTCATTTGGTTTAACTTGTATATCAGAAGGGTTTTGATCAAGCACCTTTCCTTTATAGATCTTTCCGTCTTTTTCATCTTTTAAGTTATATTTTAATTCTGATAATCCAATCGTTTGACCTCGTACATTTTTTACAGAGACATTAACAATGACGGAATCGTTGCTAGCATTTAAATATGCACTTTGAACAGCGGTCAAGTAATAGCCTCCCTTAACACTCTCACCAACTAATAAAATACCTTGTTCCAAGCGGCTTATCTCTTCTTTTTCTTCAAAATTTATTAATTCTTCATTTTCATTTTTTGCGGTTGGTTCTTCTATTGGACCATTTTCAACGGCACTATCTGTTTTATCTTGTGTGCAAGCAGCCGTAATACTGACTAATACTAGAATGAAAGTAAGTAATATAGATAATTTTCTCATAAAATTTATCTGTCTCCTTAAGTTTCTCAATTTTGTGCAGCTATACATATAAGATTAACATAATGTCTCATTATTGGCTCAAAATAGGGGATCTTTTAGACATCTTATTCTTTTTACTTTTAATATACATTCGATTGGTTCTCGCGATATTTGTTAATCTTTTAAAACATTGGCTTAGTAATACCAAGGGTTATTATAAATATATTAATTACATAATTTGTCCATATCAAAATGAACGTTTTTTGCATTTAATATATTGTAAATATATTTTATTTTGGAAGGATCTGATTATATGGCTCATAAATCTACTGGAGTGTTTCGAGTTCCAGTTTCTGAAAATGGGATTATTCCAACTGCTCTCAACATTATGTTAAACAATGATTCACGCTGCCATACTAGTAATGTAACGGTAACTGTTAAGAGAAGTCGAAACACCTTTTTCCCAACTCAAAATGAATTAGTTGAAATCTCTCGTACTTTTGTTTCTTTAGAACCAAACAGAACAACTAAGATTGTGTTGTTTACTCCAGAATTTCAAGTAGAAGATTTCCTTGATGTCATCATTAGTGGAAATAAAGAGGATGTTAAGGATGTTCTTGTATATTCTTTCTTAGCAGATTCAGTAGGTCACAATCTGCCATCTACTGTTTTCAGAAATGCAGAATACACTTTTGCTTGCTGACACTGTGATAATGTATTCTTTACTGTCGTATATCTAAATTGAAATGTTACAAGTAGCACTTCACGGCATACAATCTATCGGTGAAAGATCGTTCGGCAGAGGAGTGGTAGTTGGTGAAAGAAGTTTAGGATATCCAGATACACATGCGCTTAGGGTACCTTTACAGAAATTTTGGGTAGCTTGAAATAGAAATTAGAAGATCCCTTCTACCTTAAGGTGGAGGGGTTTTCTTAATATTATTTTTTGATATATATTGCTAAGTATGTTCCAATAATTCATTCTATTGTATTGAGAATAATGTCATCTACATCAAAAAAACGGCTTATAAAAGGAACTAGTATTTGAGGTGGGTTTATTAACGAATTTTATATATAGCATGAATGAAAATGAGATAAATAAAACAATATTCCTTATTATGTTTTTAAAAATTAATTGAGCAGGTCCTTGTAAAAATAAAGAAAAGACACCTAAAGGTGCCTTCCGCCGGCTTAAATTATTTTAATATTATCGATCTAAGTTTAAAAGCTATAAGGATTTTTTCTGTAGGATTTGTAAGTAGTTTTTATGAAATTATGAGTGGTTATTTTTGTTTTCGAAATATTCTTCTTTAATTATTTGTAATTTTTTTTCGTTTTTTGTTAATTCAAATATAAATAATGATTTTCTCATGTTATTAGCAACATCTTCTTCATTATATTGTTTAAGCTTTAATAAATTTGAACCTTTTCCATAGTATAGTTCACCCAATAAGTAAAAAGTATTTAGATTAATAGCTAATTGGATACCCTTATCAATGTATTTTATTGCTTCTTCGTATTGATATGTGTAACTTAAATTTTTTGCTAAATTATAAATGATTTTCAATTTAATTTCTTTATCTCTAGGAAAATCTAATTTGTTAAAATTATTTAAACATCTTTTAAGGATAGTAATACTTTTTTTGTATTCTTTGTTTTCTGCATGAAGTATAGCCATTGTATGTAGAATATCTATTTCTCTCTCTGATAAAAAATCAATATTGGTTACAGTTAGTTTTAGTGCATTATTTAAAAGAGTTAAAGCCACTTTTGTTGAGTTATTCACACAATATATAGCAATTGCTTCATGCCATATTAGAAATTGTTTATCTTCTTTTGTTTGAAAATTATTTGTGTATTTTTCTCTTGTTACTATTTCATAAAGCTCTTTATATTGATGTTGCCTTATGCAATCCCTCATTACGTATTTTACATTTTCTGTATATTTTAATTTCTTGTTTTGAGTTAGTGCAAATATACTATTTGGATCAACACCGAGTCTTTCTGATAATTGATATAACAATATGCTAGATGGATAAATCACACCTTTTTCGATCTTACTAATTTGACTTTGTGAACATATTCCGTGACATAAGTCGGATTGTGATATATTTTTTTTAATTCTAAGTTCTTTAATGGTAATACCCAAATCGTTAAATTCCATTTTTTCACCTACTATTTAGCACTTTATTAATATAAGAACATTCTCTAACCTTAATGTAATGTAAAGTTAATATAGTTGCAATTATTGTTTTAAAGGGCTTATCGTTTCTATAAGATGGTAAGATTTTTTTATGTACAAAAAAGACACTCTAAGGTGCCTTCTTGCGATTTGCTCCATTGTAATATGGTATTGGATGCCAGTCCAATTATTATTTTAACACGTTAAATAGCTTCGGTTATTGAGAAAAAAGACAATTCATTATTTGAATGCAAAAAGTCCTAGGGGGACTAGGACTTTTTGCTAGAATGAATATGATTTAAAAAAGGACTTATATAACGTAACATATGAATGTTTCGTAAATGTATCAAAAAAGTGAACAAAAGCGTTAATTTAAATAAAAAAAGCTCCGCGATAAAAGCTGCGGAGCTTCATAAGGTCGAGTTATGTCGTACTCACAAGGGATTTTAACATGAATGTTGTGGTAAAAATACTGGTAAATTTATCCCGTAAAATCCCGATTGGTTTAACTAATAATCAGTGGGGGATGAATAAAACTCCCACTGATTAAAGTTTCACTTCATTCGAAGGAATTCATGTTTTATAAATTAGATTATGAGAGTTGATATTCTCCATATTGACCAGAAAAGAACTAAAAATTCTAGTGAAATTCCAAGTGTTCGTTTCCTAGTTTTTTGAAATTCTTTTATTAAATAGCCAACAGCACTAATTGCTATAAGAATGAAAAGAATAAGTTCGAGTGTAACTGGCATTTTATCTACCCCTAATACTGTAATTTATTATATAAAGATTATAAGATATTTTTGTGGCTAGTGGTGAAAAATTCAATAGAACTATTTCTAAATGGAGTAAACCTTTCAACGGACCAAGCAAAGGTCAATACAAAAAGTGTTATACAATATACGCATGGAGAGCCGTGGGGCTAAAGAAATATTGGAGTATAAAGAGTTGTTAGATCAAAGGATTATTACAGAAGAAGAGTTCGAAGTGTAGAAAAAAGTAATTATTAGGTATATAGATGAAACGCTCAAATGAGCGTTTTTTTTATTTATATATTCGCAAGTAAAATAACATAATATTACTATGAATCCTTATAACAATATGAATTTTTGCATATTTTAAAATTTAATATATCCCTTAAAAAATTTTAATTGTATAATGTATTTTGTCATATTTTTAGATTTTTCGACATAAACCAACAAAAATAGAGAACGTATTGGGAGAAGACATTATGTACACAAAACTATTAAAATCAATTACATCATTATCACTTATTGGTGGTGCGTTGTTATATACAAATGGCAGTGATGTGAAAGCTGCTGAAGTGGGTGTTTTTTCTGATGTGCCGACATCACATTGGTCATATCCTGCGATTAAAGATTTAGCAAGTAAGAATATTATTTCTGGTTATGGAAATGGGATATTTGGTTTTGGAGATGTTGCGACAAGGGAGCAAGTTGCGGCTTTAATTTATCGAGTGTTAGTACCGAATAAACAAGGCGGTTCGTTTAGTAATGATGGAACTCGTTACGTATTAAAGGATGGATCTACGTTTAAAAATCCTTACGGTGATATTAATCAAAATTCTACAATGTTCCCAGAAGAGGTATTAACTTTAACGAATTTAGGAGTTTTTAAAGGTGATGAAAATGGCCAATTTAGACCGAAAGCTTCTGTGAATCGTGCGGAAATGGCACAAATTCTTACGAATGCTTTCCATCTTGCGGCAAAACAAAAACATACCTTTAAGGATGTTCCAAATCCATTTTGGGCAGAAAATGCAATTAGTGCAGTGCAGTCAAATGGAATCGCAGATGGCACAGGGAATGGGAATTTTGAACCGTATGGCACAGTAACACGTGAACAGTATGCGCAGTTTTTATATAAAACTTTGAAGTATAAAAATGCTGATGTGAAAGATACAGGGGATGCGGCATTATTAACAGCGTTTAAAGAGGAAGTACAAAAGCGTATTAATACATACGAGACAAATATTACACTGCCATATAAAACGAAAAATAATAATACAGACGAAGTGATGAATACACTTTTTAACGCATATAAAGAAGTGGCAAGTAAAAATGAGTATACAAATAATAATAGATCGAATGTTTCATATGGACTTTCTGGATCACCTGGAAATTATACGTTTACGCTTAAGATTACATATCGTGAAACGAAAGAACAGACGGAATATGTCATGAAACAAGCGAAAGCAATCGTTTCTTCTATCACTCAAGTTGGAATGGATGATCACGAAAAAGTGAAGGCGATTCATGATTACGTAGTAAAGCATGTTTCTTATGATACGTCTTATAAAGCTTACACAGCATATGAAGCACTTGTAAATCGTTCTGCGGTTTGCCAAGGTTACGCACTATTAACTTATCAATTATTAAAAGAAGCAGGAATTGAAAATCATTTCGTGACAGGAACTGGGGACGGACAACCTCATGCTTGGAATTTAGTGAAAATCGAAAACAAATGGTATCACCTTGATACAACATTCGATGATCCGGTTCCAGATGAGCAGGGCCGCGTAACGTATTCGTATTTCAATTTATCAGATGAACAAATCGCAAAAAATCATGAGTGGAACCGCGGAGACTATCCGCAAGCGACAACAAATTATTATAGTACACTGACAAATAAAATTGCGGCAGGTAGTAAGAAAACGCCTGCATATCAGCAAATATTAAAAGATACAAAGTTAAACTATCTAGGAAATGAATATATTGCAAATAACTATACTGAATTAAAAAATAAAATGCAGCAACGCTATAGTGCAAAACCAGAGAAAATTGAAGTGTTATACAAGCAATCAATGAATGGTGCACTACAAGATGTGAAAAAGGTAATTGGCGAAATCGATTATCCGCAAGGGGCAAACCGAGTTTCTTATAAAGCGGAGCCGTACAATGCGAAAGAAGGGTATTCTTTAGTGACGATTACGTTTACGTATTAAAAACAACCTAGATCCTATAGGATCTAGGTTGTTTTTTATTATTCTTCGACAAAACATGACAATATACAGATAAATTCTTTGCTACTATGAGATGAGAAATCTTACATTAAAAAAACTGTTTAAAATAACTAATACAGATAGGCGGAAAAAAATGAACCGAAAGTTACTAATGGTATTAACATGCGGTACATTGCTTATGGGAATGGCTGCTTGTAGCTCAAATGAGAAGACTACAACTGAACCAAAACCTAAACAAGAAGAAAAGGTTCAGGAAAAACCGAAAGTTCAAACCATTCAAAAGCAGCAAAAAGATAGTTATGTAGTAAGTGAAGATGAACTCTCTAAAGCAGCACAGTCGATTGGTGAAATCCAAAACGAGCAAACTATAAATGATATGATGATACATATGTCTTTACAAAAACTCACATTCAATGGGAATAATCTTCATGTTTCCGGTACCCGTGATGTAGGGCGATTTCAAATGACGAAAGAAAACATTCAATACTTAAAAAACAACTTAAATGTTATTAATAATGATGAAAAACCAAAATATGAATCTATTCTGAACAAATGGTATGATGGAGAGTTCGAATCTGTAGTTAAAGACTTTGAAGAAATTCATTATTTACGTTCAGGAAAAAAGCAAAGTATGGAGGGATCTAAACTAGCTAAAAAAATTGATAGTGATGAAAAAGAATTTATTCTCCATTTCTTTGGTCAAGAAGGATTAGATATCCATAATAAAGAGTGGAAACAGGGCGAGTTATAGAAGTAAAACTGAATTTCTCTTCACTAGGAAGTACAATGTTTTACGGAACAAAAAAATAATGAAATTCCCTTAAATATAGTCCCATCCGGAGGTTGTCTATACTGAGATTCAATAGATACACAGTAAGGCTTATTTTTCTAGCCATTGGCACAAATGCTGCATTATCTATGTGGATTAAGCAGGGACTTTTAGGTGTCATCAATGCTATTATTTTCTTGTTAACCGCTGCACGGAAGTCCAATACATATTATTAAAATTAAGATGGTTCAAATCGGAGGAAGTCACCTTAGGGTGTCTATTCTTTTTTATAAAAAGAAAATTGTACGTTTAGACGCATTTTAAATACAAAATAACCGATTCCTTATACGTTAAGAAACCGGTTATTTATTCCCCCACTTTTTTAGAGGGCTTTTTCTTATAATGGTCTTAAATGATTGATTTAAGGTTATAAACTTAAATCATAAATAAAATATAGAGTAAAAACTATATACGAAATAAATGTAACGAAAACAAGGAAACATATAAACTGAGAATTAGATACATATTGTTCTATTCTTTTTTTCATGTTAATTCGTATTATTTTTCAAATGTGAAGTATCAATTGGAATTTGAGCTTTCCAAGAACCAATTACTTTTCCAATTCTAGTTATATTTACGTCTAAAGTAAGAGGCTGTTTAAAAACGTCTTTTTCTTCAGTAGTTATAACAAATGTAGCAACACCTTCAGGTCTATCATTATCACGAATGCCTATTTTATCTAACTTTTTACCTGCTGCCATAAGTTCAAAAGGAAGATAATCATCTGAATCATGGATAAATGATAGTCTCCCGTCATTTTTAATCTCAGGGTTTTCCTCTTGTTGCCCATCAATTTTACCATCATTCTCAAGATCTAATCCTGATGTATCAAATTCAAATGGTACTAAACTTCCGTCCGCTTTTTCCATTCTATAATGAACTGATATACGTGAATCTGCGATAAATACTTCTTTGAGATGTACAGTAATACCTTGATCTGTAATTTTTTCATCAATAGGAATATATTTACCATTCTTCATCATATCTTGTGTGATACCATTTTCATCTTTTATTCCTTCATTTACAACCTTATCGTTTGTAACTGCATTAGAAAAATACGAGGCAACATTTGTAGCCGCCACTTGTACTTGTGGAATCATTGCTGCTGTAAAAAGTGCTGCTGCAGCTACTGCTGTATAAATGAAACGTTTTGATTTTTTACTCATGTTTGTAAAGAGTCCCTTCTTTTGTTGTTTTTTGTGATTTATATTAGAAACATTGTCTAACTTGGAACGACTTTCAAATGTTTTCCATGCTTGTTCTATATCAATTTTGATTTCTTGTGGTGAATTTGCAGATTCTACATCTAGCATTACGTTTTCCCATTGATTTAATTTACTAATTTCTATTAATAAATCTTGGCATGCTTCACATGTATCTAGGTGTTTTGTGAATTCCTTTCTTATATCATGAGAAAGTTCTCCATCAATATATGTTTGAATAAACCCGATATCATAACATTTCATTTGTTATGCCTCCTCCATTTGTTTATAAATCTTGCGAAATTTCATTTTGGCTCGGACCAATAATGTTCCAATAGAAGATATTTCAATTTGAAGTACTTCTGCAATTTCTTTATATTGAAAACCAGAGAATTTCATTAGTAAAAGGGTTCGTTCTCGATCATTCATTTTATTTAGTATCGTTTGGACCTTTGTAATTTCTTCTTTTCTTATCCAATCATCGTCTAATGATGAAACATTTTGTACTTCATGGTATTGTATTTCTTTATCAATCTTCGCTTGCTGCCTTTTTTCAGATCGAAAATGGTTATAGGCTACATAAGTAGAAGATTTAATCAACCATCCAGGTATGTTTTCAATTCCTTTCCAATCACTACGATATAATTGTAAAAATACTTCTTGTGCTAACTCTTCAGCGATAGATTGATCTTTAACAATCCAGATGATTTGTTTCACAGCGTAAGCATAGTACTGCTTAAATAAATCTTCAAAGGTCATATCAGAAGCATGACTTTCTTCATTTTCTATGGTTAACATGTTCGTTTAAACCTCACTTTCAATTTGATACCTGTATTATAGAGAAACCAGAAAAACGGATTTTGTGACAGTTTTTCTGGATATTTTTTATTATGTACTAAAAAAGCATTCATCTGATTAAAAAGATAAATGAAAACATAAAAACTATAACTCTTGCAGTAGTTGTCTATTAATGTACAAGAAAACAGTTAGTTTGTTGCCGAATTGTATCTAAACGTACAATTTCACTTCTTCTATTTTCATGAATATGTATAATTACATAAAATTTCAAAGAAAAAGAGAGTATACTTTCATATTGTGTAATAAAGATAAAGCCCGCCTACGGAAATAGGCGGGTTTTTTTTACTTATAAAGAAAAGACAACCTTTAAGGTGTCTTCCTTTTGAAATCTAGGTTGTCCAGTTTGTTTTACTTTGGTGCAATAGCAATATTGTTTGGAATAAAGTTTCACTATATTGCTATTAAACTAAAATATTAAGATTGCACTTAAACGAAATTTATAGCATCGAAGTTCATTTTGGAGGAGGGAATGTAATACTATATTTTTAAAGTATTCGTTACACTTGAACCTCTGCACATTGCGTAGGGCTTTTTTCATGAAGAAAGGACACTCACGTGAGCGTCCTTTCGATAGTTTTTAGCAGAAGCAAGCAGCTCCAACGATGATTAATAAAATAAACAATACAACTAATAAAGCAAATCCTCCAGCGAAACCACAGCCGCCACAACTACCACCAAAGCCCATAATAGTTCCTCCTTTAAATAGGAGGAGAAAAACAAAGGTTCACTCATGTGTTTTAACGGATTCCATTTACTTTATGCTTTTTACGAATAAATGGAGCAGGTCCTTTTTAAAATAGATTTATTCTTAGCAGGAGTTCAAAGGAAAAACAGGAGAATCCATATTATTCTTTAAGAGCGAATAGATAGAAATCCGCTTTTATACCTTTCATTAAAAGAATACTAGCATTATATATTATAAGGAATACTTGTCCTTAATTGTAAATGAAAGGGGGGAATTGATATGAGCTATGGCTATGGTCATCCTCCTGGAAGATGTCATAAACATTACAATGAAACTTTGTCAACGGGTGTATTACGTAGACATTCCGCTACGTTATTTCTTACTGTTGAAGCTATGAATGTTGATCTAGATGATACTCGTAGAGTAACAGTTGAAATGTTTGATTGGTCATCTGGTTCTCCGGTATTGTTACCATTAATAGACCCTTCAACACAAACATTGCCACCTAATCGATATGTTACTTTTCGTTCAGCAGCTCTTCCTCCAGCACTTTTTGCTTATGAAGTAAGAATCATTCGTCCGAAAGATAGAGATGTTGTTACGAATGTTTTTGGTCTTAGTGCAATCGTATTTAATCCACAAGAAGGAAACAATGTTTTACAACATGATTTAGCAAAATTAGACCTTAAATAGATTTTATAAAGGTCTATTTATTGAGCATGATTAAAAAAAGAGTAGGATGTAATCCTACTTTTTTTAACGTTAATTAGAATTTTAAAAGAAATCCTTCATTATTTTAGCATCTTTAATATTCACTATCACACCTTCTACCTTATCTTTCTTCTCATCTTTAGCAATCGTAATTTGCTCCTTATTATCAGCCCACACAAGAAATTCTTCTTTTGAGTCATCTTTATATGTAACAGTAATAGTAGAATGTGCAGATTCTCTCTTTTTTTGATCTAGTGTGATTTGTTTAGGAGTGCCTTTTTGGACTGCTGAAACGATAGATTGTATCATTTTTTCGTTGTCTGTTTGAGATTTGGAAGTAGTATGATTTGTTGTTTTCAGTATTTCAATGTCTGTAATATTAGCGGAATTTAATTGAAAGGTATTTTGTGTATGTTCTTGCTTAACTTGTGAAGCTTTATCTGTAGCCGAGGTGCTTGTACAACCTATTAAAGTGAAAGATAGAGCGGTTAGTGCGCATATAGATATGATTTTTTTCATAGTATCCCTCCTTAAGTTTAATTATATCAATTTTCTGTTAATTTAGGTAGTTATTGTAAGGAGAAGATGTTTTAAAGTGGTAAATGATGATGTTCATTCTCTATTAAAATCAAAATTCACATAACTTTTTTCATATTTTATGTTTAACATTTCGAAAATGGGTGTACTACATATAATATAACAAATAATTCATTTTAAAGGAGGAAGTTAAAGATGGAAACGAAGTATAGTAAACCTTTTGTATATGAATTTATTACGGAGAAAGAGGTCATGAATGCGGCGAATGATCTCGTGAAAAAAGGAGTAGACCAAAAAGATATTTACGTATTAACGCATGAGAAAGATAGGACAGATAGAATTGCGGACAATGCAGACGTGAATACAATTGGGATAAAAGAGGAGGGACTTGGGACAAGCATTATTAACGTCTTTCAAAAAACAGGAGATCAGTTAAGAAATAAAATGCAAGAGTTAGGGCTTAATGAGGAAGAAGCGAACTTTTATGAAGAAAAACTGGATGAAGGGAAAATCTTGTTATTCGTTAAGGATTTAGAAAGAGTCGGTGAATGGTTACAAGAAAGAAGATGCATGTATTCTATTTAAATTTGTATCCTTTAAATCTATAAATCTATTCCGAAAAGGAGATTGTAAATATGAGTGAGAACGGACTAAAAGAACAGGTTAAAGGTAAAGTTGAAAAGAAAAAAGGACAAGTAAAAGAAGGAATTGGTGAAGTTACAGAAGATAGAGAGTTGAAAAATGAAGGGAAGTGGGAGAAGACGAAGGGAACTATAAAAGAAAAAGTCGGAAAAGTGAAACAAAAGATAAGTGATGGATTGGATAATAAAGAATGATACATGTTTATCAAGCTTTGGTTACATACCAAAGCTTGATAAATCAAATATAAAAACAATATAGGAGGTTTAATTGTGGGACTTATTATTACGTGTATTGTAGGTGGACTTATTGGTGCGTTAGCCGGAATGATTACGGGAAAAGACTTTCCTTTAGGTATAGTTGGTAATGTGATTGCTGGTTTAATTGGATCTTGGGTAGGTAGTGCGTTATTTGGTCATTGGGGTCCTGAATGGGGAGGCATCTTTATTCTTCCAGCTTTATTAGGTGCAATCGTCTTTATTTTAATCGTTACATTCTTCTCTAGAATGCTGCGGAAAGCGTAAGTATGATAATGAATAGTAATCTTAAGTTTATTATATATAACTATAAAGTGAATGAACTGATAAATATACATAAAAAAGCATCCAATTGAACTAATTTGGATGCTTTTTTAATGTAATCTGCATAGGAATGAGCGGGGGATGAAGGCCCCGCTCATTGAAATTACACTTTTTATTATGTATTAAACCATCGTTACTTTTTCACAATTATTTATTTTTACGACTTGCCTTGGCTCTATATGAGATAAGTCCTCGCTATTACCTATATCAACTACAATTGTATTCGTTAGTATGTTAATAATGGAACCAATTAATTTTGTAGCATGATCGTGTCGATAAGAAAATTGAACAAAATCTCCCTTTTTAAAGTTGTGCTCTTCCATAGATAGATCCCCCTAAAAATAATGTTTATACATTATACATACACAAAATTATAAGTTTTAAACATTTATTAGTACGATTTAAGTGTTAAGCCGAGAAAGGTGTAGAAAATTTATTTATAATGAAAATAAAAAAATATGTTTAAAATTAATTTTTATGGGTAATTAAATAGTAAGAGTTTGAGATAAGGGGGCGGAAATGATGAATTTGGCAATAAATATTTTGCAAGATGATGTAGGTTATACAGTACAACTTAATGGTGAAATTGATGCTTATACGGCATCAGATTTGAAAAATAAGATTATGCCTATTGCAAGCGAAAAAGAGGTTCATATTGTAGTAGATTTTCATAACGTAGATTATATGGATAGTACTGGTTTAGGCGTTTTTATAGCTCTATTAAAAGCAGTTAAGAAAAATGATGGAAAACTAGAGTTTATCGGTGTGTCTAAAAGGCTAAAAAGATTATTTGATATTACAGGGCTAACAGAAATATTAAATTTGAATTCCGATTTTGAAAAAGTAGAAAGAAGGTGACTAGGGATGATGGAGAGATTTGAAAAGATAGAAATGAAAATTCCTGCAAAAGCAGAATATGTGGCTATTATTCGTTTAACAATGGCTGGTGTTGCGAATCGAATGGGCTTTGCTTATGACGATATAGAAGATATGAAAATTGCTATTAGTGAAGCTTGTACAAACATTGTACAACATGCATATAAAGAAGACGTTGGAGAAATTACAATTGTCTTTGGCTTATATGAAGATCGATTAGAAATTATGGCTGCGGATAATGGAGTTAGCTTTGATTTTAATAGTTTAAAAAGTAAAGTTGGTCCGTATGATATTAATAAACCAGTAGAACATTTGCCAGAAAATGGTTTAGGTTTATATTTAATCAATACGTTAATGGATGATATACAAATTATGCATGATGAGGGCATGACAGTTTTAATGACAAAATATATACAAAGAGAGCAGGTGGAGAATGATGGAAATCCAATCTCAACCTACAAATCTTACTAAAGAAGACGTTATTAAACTAATTGCAGACTTCCAACAAAACCAATGTGATGAAGCACAGGAAAGATTGGTTAATCACTATAAAAATCTTGTATACTCCATTGCATATCGCTATTCAAAAGGTGGGTCGATGCATGAAGATATTATACAAGTAGGAATGTTAGGGCTCTTAGGTGCAATAAGAAGGTATGATTATTCGATAGGGAATGCTTTTGAGCCGTTTGCAATACCTACAATAGTAGGCGAAATAAAGAAATATTTACGTGATAAAACTTGGGGTATTCACGTTCCAAGGCGAATTAAAGATTTAGGCGGGAAGATTAAACTTGCGATAGAGGAGCTAACAGATCGTTTCCAGCGTTCACCGAAGATTATAGAGATTGCAGATCATTTAGGACTATCCGAAGAGGAAGTGCTAGAAATTATGGATGCGAAAAATAATTATCGCGTATCTTCCTTAGATGATGTAGTTGAAAATTCATCTGATGGCAGTTCGGTAGCGAGGATTGAATCTGTAGGTGAAGTAGAGCAAGGATATGAAGAGACAGAAAGGCGTCTCGTTTTAAAGGATATTTTCAACGTATTAAATGACACAGAAAAGAGTGTTATTCATTATATATTTGGAGAAAATTTAAATCAAAAAGATACAGGGGAACGGTTAGGTATTTCACAAATGCACGTTTCTCGTATTAAAAGACAAGCGATAAGTAAATTGAAGCAAGCAGCATTTTTAGATACATAAAAATTTAAAATCATTATGTTTAAAACATGAGAAAAGGGGTAGTTATTAAGTATAGGAGGAGATATAAAAATGTCACACGATGTGAAAGAACTAATCGAAGGATTGAATGAAGATTTAGCAGGAGAATACTCAGCAATTATTATGTATAACCATAATGCAGCTACAGTTTCTGGTATATATAGACAAGTGTTAAAACCTTTCTTTGAATCTGAAATTAGTGATGAACAAGGACATGCCCTATATTTAGCAGAGAAAATTAAGACGTTAGGTGGTACACCTACTACAATCCCTTTACCAGTGAAACAAGTAGAAGATGTTAGAGAAATGTTAAAATCCGCTAGACAATCAGAATATGAGACAATTAAGCGTTATGAAACGAGAAAAGAACAAGCAGCGAAATTAAATATGACAGAGTTAGTTGTAAAACTAGAAGATATGATTGCAGATGAAACAAATCATATGGAAGAATTAGATCGTCTTTTAAATGACAAAGCAATGGTGTTAAATTAATAGTGGAAATTTATAGAATGAAAGAACAAACTCTCATTTCTGGGGGTTTGTTCTTTTGCTGTATAAAAATTATGTTAGAGTAGGAAATTTTCATTTTGTAACTGAGTATGCAATACTAGAAAAATAGAAAATGATAATAGATTTACATTTTAAATAAGAAAAGGGGAAATAACTTGTGTCCATTTTAATTGTCGATGATAATCCGGTTAACATCTTTGTAATTGAAAAAATTTTAAAACAAGCCGGATATCAGGATCTTGTATCGCTGAATTCTGCACAAGAGCTTTTCGAATACATTCAATTTGGAGAAGATTCTTCCAGGTATAATGAAATTGATTTAATCTTATTAGATATTATGATGCCTGAAATTGATGGACTTGAAGTTTGTAGGCGATTACAAAAAGAGGAGAAGTTTAAAGATATTCCTATTATTTTTGTTACAGCTTTAGAGGATGCCAATAAATTGGCCGAAGCTCTTGATATGGGGGCAATGGATTATATTACGAAACCGATAAATAAAGTTGAATTGTTAGCGCGTATGCGTGTAGCATTACGCTTGAAATCGGAATTAAATTGGCATAAAGAACAAGAAGAAAATCTTCGGAATGAACTAGATTTAGCTACGCAAGTACAAAGAAACTTATTAAGTAGCCCATTAAGAGAAGATTATATAAAAATTGAAGCAAGTTACTTACCTTCATTTAAATTAGCTGGAGATATGTATTATTGGTATAAAATCGATGAAAACCGCTACGGTATTATATTATTAGACGTGATGGGACATGGTATATCTGCTTCATTAGTTTGTATGTTTATTTCGTCTGTATTACGTGAAACGATTAAATCTTTAATCGATCCAGAACTTGTCATTAAAGACTTAAATAAATATATGACTCTTTTACATAATGAGAATGACGATATTCCATATTATTTTACAGCGATATATTTAGTAGTAGATACAGAAAAGAGAACGATTGAATATGTAAATGCAGGGCATCCTTCTGGATACGTTTTAGTTGATGAAACAAATATGGTTGAACTAAATCGCGGGAGTTGTGCGGTAGGATTTTTTGATGAAATAAAAGTTGAAAAGATAGTTATACCTTTTGAGAAGAACGCTCAAATCGTATTGTTTACAGATGGTGTTCTTGAAGCAATTGCAAATGATGAATTTGAGGCTGAAGAGAAATTACGTACTTTTACAGAAAGAAAATGGGGAGATTTAGAAGGCGAGATAGAAGGGTTTTACAAGGAAGAACAAAAGAAAGCGCAATCAGATGATATGTGTCTAATTATGATACAAACGAATGCGAAATAAAAAGCGTATGAAATCCAAACAGAGGATTTCATACGCTTTTTATTGTATTTTTTGATAAATTTGTTCGCTAGGATTAAATTGGGTATAATGCGGCATTATATTTGAAAAACGAAGCGTTTCTTTATTTCCTAAACATAGAAAACCATTGTGACTTAAACTTTCATAAAATAGTTGCTGCACTTGATTTTGAAGTTTACTTGTAAAGTAAATTAAAACGTTACGACAAAGTATAATATGAAACTCGTTAAAAGATTGATCAGTTACTAAATTATGCTGTGCAAAAATAATGTTTTGTAAAAGTGATGGATTAAAATAAGCAAAACGATTATCTGTTGAATAATAGTTAGAAAATGCTTGTGTACCGCCAGCTTGTAAATAATTTTTCGTATAAGTTTGCATTTTATTTAACGGGAGGATAGCTTGTTTTGCTTTTTCTAACACATTTGTATTCATATCTGTTGCGTAAATAACCGACTTTTCACTTAATCCTTCTTCG
Organism: Bacillus cereus group sp. MYBK15-3; assembly: GCF_051916765.1. Classification (NCBI taxonomy): domain Bacteria; kingdom Bacillati; phylum Bacillota; class Bacilli; order Caryophanales; family Bacillaceae; genus Bacillus; species Bacillus cereus group sp. MYBK15-3. The sequence continues at coordinate 173,037 of NZ_JBQAHG010000004.1, read as the reverse complement.
TGAAGTAAGATGGACATTGATAATACTTCTTCACCAGTTGCGCATCCAGCATGCCAAATTCTAATTTCAGGTTGCTTTTTTAATTCAGGAATAACATGCTCTCTAAGCGCTTTAAAAAAGGCAGGGTTACGGAACATCTCAGTTACATTAATCGAGAAATCATTTAATAACTGTTCTAAAACCCCTTCCTCGTGAATTACTTTTTCAATTAATTTTGAAATGGTAGGGATATTAGAGAGCTGCATTCTATTACAAATTCTTCTATAAATAGATGTGCGAGCATATTGGCGAAAATCAAATCCTGATAGTTTAAATATTGCTTCTAATAGTAATTCAATTTCTAAGTTCGTGCGCTCATCTGTATCTACTGATGGATCAAAATTATAATACTTATTTTCCACTCCAACTAAACCTCACTTATTTTATTAACCATACACTCATTACCGAATAGAGTTGATGTAGATTTAATGGTTTACTTATATAATCTGAAGCGCCAGCAGATAAACATTTTTCCTTATCATTTGGCATTGCTTTAGCAGTTAATGCGATAATAGGTATTTCACTTAACCCTAAGTTCATTCGGATATTTTCCATCGTTTCATAACCGTCCATATTAGGCATCATAATATCCATTAAAATAAGGTCAATATTTGTATTGCTTTTTAGTATTTCTAAACACTCTAAGCCGTTTTGGGCAGTAATAATGTTGGCATTTTGTTTTTTTAATGCATTTTGTAACGCAAATATATTTCGATGATCATCATCGACAATTAAAATGGTTTTCTCTTGGAAGACGTTATTTGTTTCGGTAGTAACGATAGTTTCTTCAACAACTTCAGCAGGAATAACATCTTCTATCGTTGCCGCGACTTCTAAATTGGATAACTGTATATCATGTAATCCATTTGGAAGGTTAGGAATATATACTGTAAAAGTACTGCCTGCTCCTACATGACTCTCTAACGTAATCCAACCACCTAACAATCTAGCAAACTCTTTACAAATAGATAAACCTAATCCTGTACCACCATACTTCCGAATCGTTGCGCCATCTGCCTGCTGAAAGGCTTCGAAAATAAGTTGATGCTGTTCTTTAGCGATACCAATACCAGTATCTTTTACTGAAATTGTAATCCAATCTTTACTTATAGACTGCATATCATGACTCAAATTACTTATTTCTATTGAATCGAAATGTAAAGAAACGGATCCTTTTTCGGTGAATTTAAATGCATTGGATAATAAGTTTTTAATAATTTGCTCAATCCGTTTTGCATCTGTATAAAACAGATCCGGAATGGTGTCACTGTCTTTAATCGTAAATTCGACATTTTTTTGTGCAGCGATATGTAAGAAGTTTTGATGCATACTTGCTGCCATATCACTTATATTCGTTGCTTCGAAAATGACATCTAGTTTCCCAGCTTCTACTTTCGATAAATCTAGTATGTCATTAATTAAAGTAAGTAAATCTTTCCCTGATGAATGAATGACGGTTGCTAATTCAATTTCATCATCGGATAAATGATTATCATGATTTTCTTTTAACATTTCAGATAATAGTAAAATACTATTTAACGGTGTGCGTAATTCATGTGACATATTGGCTAGAAATTCAGATTTGTATTTTGAACTACGCAACAACTCACTTGCTTTTTCTTCTAATTCTGATTTAGTAATTTGTAAGTCAGCTGTCTTTTGCTCCGCCTCTTCCGTTCTAGACTCTAATTGTTCATTCGTTGTTCTTAATTCTTCTGCTTGCATTTGTAGTTCTTCTGCTTGCGTTTGCAATTCTTCTGATTGAACTTGTAACTCTTCTGTCATTGCTTGTGATTCATGTAAAAGAGTTTGAATTCGCATACGTCCCATAATGCTATGGATTGTTAAACCTAGATTATCAACGGTTTGTTGAATTAAATCTTGATGTAAATCTGAAATCTCAGTTACACTTACTAACTCCATTACTGCGATCACTTCATCCTCAAATAAGATAGGGATGATTAATAGATTTTTAGGGCGTATTTCTAATACTCCACTAGTGACATAACGAAACTCTTCGGGTATGTCTCTGAGAATAAAACTTTTCTTTTCTAAGGCAGACTGTCCAATGAAACCTTCACCCATTTGAATGGATTGTTTCCCAATATCAGCACCTTGATCGGCGAAAGAAGCTTTCTTCACATAATAGACAGTGTCTTCAATTTCTTCACGTACATAAAATGCACCGCAAGAAGTTTGCGTTTTTTGTATCACTCCACTAAGAATTTTGTTACCTAACATCTCAATAGAAGATACACCTTGATACATTAAAATTAATTCTGCAAGCTCAGTTTGTAACCATTCTCTTTTCGATATTTCGTCTAGTAAGTGATTCGTTGTATGAGCAAGATCTTTTATTTCATCACGTGTGTTTACATGAATTCTTTCCGTGATTTTTTCTTTAGAAGAAATGGATTTAATAGCTTGAATTACATTTTTAATCGTTTTTGTAATGGAATTAGAAATATAAAGGGAAACAATAATGGAAATGCAAGAAAGTAAGAACAATAAACTGTATAACCAAATCTCTAATTTATTATTTTCAGTATCTAATTGTGCTGCTCTTTTTTTCGTTAATTGCTCCTCAGTGCTACGGAAGTTAGTTACCTGTGACTGTAAGGACTGAATTTGAGTCGTGTCGATTGTTTGTACATTATTACTATTATGATTTGCAATTAACGGGTGAATCTCTTTATTTATCCAACTAATAATATTTTCGTTAATCTGTTTTAATTTTTCTTGCTGAGATGGGTTATCCTCTAATAATGAGAAAAGATCTTGATAATGCTTTTCGTAATCCTTTTCCGCAGAATTAAGAGATTGTACGTAATTTGGATTATTAGAAATGATAAACCCTTTCGCTTTATTTTCAATTGTTAGTAAATCTTTCTCCACTTGATTTGTTAAATTGAGAACTTTAAAATCGTGCTCAATAATAAAATTACGAGATTTTTGTAAATTAGAAATCTCATTGTTCAACATAATGAAAGAAATAAGTAAGAACAAAATGATAACTAAATAACCAGCCATAATTTTGTAACGAATACTAAATTTTGCTTTTGATTTCATCAAAAATTCCTACCTTCAAGATTATTAAAAGTTTTCAATCGTAAAGAATGAAAACGTAATATATATTATATCAGTTTTCATAAGGCCAAACTAGAAATCCCCCTATTATATTAGGGGGGCGTTTTTCATAGAGGAAATCATTTTGAAATATAAAACTATATATGAAAAGTAACAATCGAGGGAACAGGGGATAACAAAACTTTTAAGAAGGAAAGAGTGTTCTTAAAGCTCTTTTTGCATCTATTCCTTCAAAAATAAATAATACAAGATCTCTCTTTTTTACAGTAAGGAAAAAGGATACTAGAGTGCTTAAGTTTTTAATAGAAGTAAGTGTTCCGTGTTTACTTATAAATACATTCGTTTGAAATGTTGTCATTAAAGCATAAAAATGATGAATCTGAGTTATTGTAGGTGTTTCATTATAAGAAATAGTAGTAGAGTGAATGGCGTTCATCGTAATATTCCTTTCCATATAGTAAGCATAACAATATAAACATACCCGTTTTAAAAAGTGTTAAACATATAAATAAGAAAAAATATAATTATAGTTTTTTACGTTTAGAAAAGGTTAGGAAGGGTATACATATACTACAAAGAGATTAACTGAAGATGAATTGTAAGATGTCTATGTTTAGTAGATTAGTCTATCAAAATATACTTTTACTTTAAATAAAAAGGAGCCTGGTATACATGAATGAAATGATGATTAATATTACGTTTGATTTAATTTACTTGTTAAGTAGTTCACTTGTAGTGCTTTTACTATTCGCTTTTTTCGTAAATGGTTATGTTAATAAAAAGATTAGTGTATACAGAAATGAAGAAAAATAAAGATACATTATATAAAACTTTAGGAGGTTAATAGTTATGAATGTAGATAGAAAAATAGTAGGTGTTTTTAGAACAATTGATGATGCGGCACTCGTTATTAATGAATTAAATGAAAAAGGATACTCAGCAGATAACATTTCAGCTATTGCGAAAGATCAAAAGGAAATTGAACATCTGGAAGAAAAATCGGGTGAAAAAGTGAATAGCGAAACTGCACATAAAGCAGATATCTTTTCAGCGACAGGGCTTGTAGCTGGAGGAGTAGCAGGCGGACTCGGTGGTTTATTAACAGGTCTTGGTATACTTGCCGTTTCTGGAATGGGTCCAATTGTAGCAGCAGGACCAATCGCAGCAGCTATTGGAGGAGCTGGTATTGGCGGAGGAGCTGGAAGTTTAATAGGAGCATTTATCGGCTTAGGAATCCCTGAAGACCATGCTAAAAAGTATGAAGAATATATTTACGATGGAAATATATTAATTTTAGTAGATGCAAAATTAGATGATAAGTTAGAAATCTATAAAATATTTGATAAGCATAATGCCTATAACTCTGATTTCTTTAAATAAAATGTAAACAAAGTGAATATCGTTTTTGATCTTACAACTTTGGCGCGGCCGAGGAGTCGTATGACTATAAGAGAGGAAGGGCTTATAGTAAAAAATCAAGTCCTATTATGATATTGAGAAGGGAAGAGGTGTCTATTCGTGATTGTAAAAATATTAAAGGATAGTAGCAATAGTTTCCTTTGCACAGTTCAAAGTAAAAATGGAGATCAGTATGTGAAAAAATGGTTTAGTAAACATGAAAATAATAAAGAATTAGGGCGACCAACTTTTAAAGAAGTAGAAAAGGATTGGAAAGAAAATAGAGACTCGTTTATGTATCCTAATGTTAAAGCGCTTTATTGAACATAATGGGGGTTTTATTCTTACAAAATTGTCACACTCCTGTAAGGTAATTCAATAGATTAGATATTTTTTCTGTGTCATAATAAAGACATAAGAAAGCGCATTAAAAAACTACAACTTATTAGGAGAGTGTCAGTCATGATTGTAACAACAACGTCTGGAATTCAAGGTAAAGAAATTATTGAGTATATCGATATTGTAAATGGTGAAGCTATTATGGGTGCAAATATTGTCCGCGATTTATTCGCTTCCGTTCGTGATGTTGTCGGTGGTCGTGCTGGTTCTTACGAAAGCAAGCTAAAAGAAGCTCGTGATATCGCAATGGATGAAATGAAAGAACTTGCAAAACAAAAAGGTGCGAACGCTATCGTTGGTATTGACGTAGATTACGAAGTTGTTCGTGATGGAATGTTAATGGTTGCTGTAAGTGGTACAGCTGTACGTATATAAGTAAATAAAAAACAGGCTCCCCCTTAAAGTTCATGCTTTGAGGGGATTTTTTTGTTTCATGATTAAAGTTAAAATGAAGAAGAGTTGATGGCGTATTATAAGTACAAAAAATAAGCAAAACGTTATTGTAAAAGATGCTAGGATTGGGGGTATTGCACGGGAATTTAGATACTAAGCAGACGCACCCGCTTATTTCAAATATAGTATATATCGTTTTCAAGGAGAAAAGTAAGAAATACAGCAATCTTTATATTTGTTTAACGAGAGTGTTAACTTTATGATAAATAAAAAAATTGTTATTTGAGGTAAGGGGAGAAATAATGGTATGAATAACGAGAGTGTATAGTTTATAGAAATAAACGATTGAGCATGTAAAGGGTTGTATTACATAAAATTTATAATGAATAGAGGCGGTTACATTATGTTTTGGTTAGGGTGTTTTTTAGGATATATTGTAGGTTCAGTTATTACATGTGCTCTACTTTACTATGGGTATAGATCCAATGAAAATAAAAAAGTGGATATACAAAAGAGGGAGGAGAGGAAAGTCAATAAAAAAGGTGTATAGGATGTGGAAGGTAAGGTGATAATGTTGATGCAACAATAAAGGACAGTACATATTTTATATGACGATTATGTACTGTTCCGCTTATTCTTTTTGGATTATGAAAAATTGTTGCCTGTCTTGCTATAAATTTCATAGGCGAAATAACCAAATAAATAGCCTATTCCAGACCCTAAACTAATGGAAAACAGTGAGAAATCTGGGGAAAACATACCGGAAATCAAACCAATCATACAGCCGACAAGCATTCCCATAGGTATGAAACTATCTAATAACAGTTGAGCTTTTTGAGATTTTTTCTTACCTAATTTTCCGTTCTTATATTTATGTTCCAATCTTTTAATTACAAATACTACAATTCCACCAACTATTACAACAGGCGCGATTGCCGTGATTAGCCACATGTGAAAATCTCCTTTCACCTTTTAATAGGATTATACCAGATACTTACAATTAGGTGTTCCTAAACGTACTATCTAGTCTATTTAAATGGCCAATCAAAAAGACTCCTTCAATTGTAGTCAGTAACCCGTCAAAAAAACTTTCCCTTTCGTTTTCTCCGCAGATTGCACAACATCAACCGCCGTTTTCACATCCGCTAAGTCATATGTAGAATGGACTTTCATAAAACGTAATTGCTCATTTTCTACTAGACGAATTAAGTGACGAAACGTCTCCTGCCATTTATATGCTGACACATTTTTATTCCAATGTCGTAAATGAAATATGTTTGCGTGTACTTTTGCTTTTGTGACAATCTCGGCCCAGTTCACTTGTATTCCTGATAGAAGACCGATCGTTAAAAAATGCCCGTTTGGACGTAAGGAAAAAGCTAATTCATTTCCATCCGGTCCTCCGATAGAATCAATCGCAGCATCCGCACCAATCCCGTTTGTTAATTCCATAACAGTTTCATAAAGCGGGGCAGTGGAAGTATCAATTACATATGCAGCACCAAGGCGCAGTAATTCTTCTGTATGCTTATTATTTCTTGTAACGGCAATTAATCGGAAATTTAAAATTTGGGATAACTGCGCAAATAGATGTCCAATAGCGGACCCACAAGCATTCACTAATAAAACGTCATTACGCTGTAAGTTTAACGTTTCTGTACAAGTAACCCACGCCGTAAGGGGATTAATATACATTTGTGCCGCTGTGAAATCATCAATGGAATCAGGAATAGGGACTACAAAATCAGCTGATGTCTTCACATATTCTTGCCAAGTACCTTCCCCGCGTAAAGGTAACACTCGTTTACCGATAAGCTCTCTCGTAACGCCCGCACCAACATCTTCTACAATACCAACACCTTCATAACCAGGTATGTTAGGTAACGGAATTCTATGTGCGTACGCTCCGGTAATGGGAATTAAGTCAGATGGATTAATCGGTCTAACTAGCATACGGACGAAAACTTCATTATCTTTCAGTGGTTCTATATTTTTATATTCAACTTGTAATACGTCTTTTGGATTGCCAAACTTATGAAATTGAATGCATGTTCCAAGCAAAGTAATTTGCCCCCTTAGTTTGATTGGGTTTATTATAGCATTTTTAGTTTGGGTGGTTACTTTGTTAGTGATAAATAGGGTTTTTAATTTACGTATTTATCAGAATTTTATAAAATGTGTATATAACTATAAAATGGGGGGATTTCTTCATGTGTACTAGTTTGACGTTACAAACTAAAAATTTCCAACATCTTTTTGCGAGAACAATGGATTTCACATTAGATATGAATCAGGAAGTAATAATCATTCCTCGGCGTTATCAGTGGAACAATATAACTGGTGAAACTATCCGAGCGAAAAAGGCTGTTGTCGGAATGGGAATTAATCATGAAGGAAGGGTCATTATGGCGGACGGAGTAAATGAAGCTGGTATGACGTGTGCTACTCTCTATTTCCCGGGATTCGCTACTTATAGTAACAGTATAGATAACCATAAAACGAATTTAGCGCCATTTGATTTTGTGGCTTGGAGCCTCACGCAATTTAATTCTGTTGAAGAGTTAAAAAAATCTGTTGATAACATTTCCCTTATAGATATACCATTACCAGTTTTAGGAATTACCCCACCGCTACATTGGATTTTAGCAGATAAATGGGGAGATTGTATTGTACTTGAGCCGACAACTGATGGACTAAAAATGTATGACAATCCATTAGGAGTGATGACTAATAGTCCGGAGTTTAATTGGCATTTACAAAATTTAAGACAATATATTGGACTTAAATCGCAGCCATTTGCGCCAACGGAGTGGGGAGATGTACCATTAAGTGCTTTTGGCCAAGGTTCAGGAACGATGGGACTTCCTGGAGATTTTACCCCGCCATCAAGATTTGTGCGGGCAGCATATGGAAAACAAAACATTCAAGGTATAGAGAACGAAGAAGAGGGGATATCTGCTATTTTTCATATCTTATCAAATTGTGAGGTCCCTAAAGGGGCAGTAATAACAGAAGACGGAACATTAGATAATACCATCTATACGAGTGCAATGTGTATGGAATCTGGAACATATTATTACCATACTTACGATTGTAGACAAATTATAGCTATTCATTTATTCAATGAAAATTTAGATACAGCTGAGATTAAAACTTATCCGTTTCAGCGGAAACAAAAAATATTTTATGAAAACTGAAGCGCCCCTGAAAAAGCGAGATTGATAAAAACACCTCCATTTAATTTGCATACTTAGTATGCGAATTTAGGAGGTGTTTTTTATCATTTATCAATATTCAGGTTTACTTCTTGCTATTCTATTAAGCCGAAGCCTTCTTCATTCTCTCAAGTAAACTAGACAACACATGCGTACGATACGATTCTAGTTTTTTACCTTCATAAGTACGGATACCTAATTTTTTAAGTTCTTTTACATACCAACCTTTGCTTCCGAAATACATGTGATCGCTCCCCTTCAACTTTGTTTTATTTATTCTGATTGCATATGGAGGTACAGGTAATATAATGAAGGAAATGAATTTCGCGCGAAAATGGTTAACTTTGTTGCAAAAGACATATATACTAAGGATAGTATATAACGAGGTGGACAAGACGTGATTATAGAGAAGCACGAAATTCAAATTGACCAAATTACGAGCGGTAAAGTGAATATCTTTACTTTCTATCGAAATAGAAAGCAAATTGATGATCATTTTTTACGATTGCAAGAACCATCGCTTACAGCAAACTACTTCTTCCATTTTCATTTTGATGCAGAGAGCTTGCATCTACTGCAGAAAGAGTTTCCGAGCGTATATCCGTACGACGGTAGTGAAACGATTCACGACTGGACGGAAAAGATGAAAGCAGAGTTGCAACATCAGATCCAAACAGGTAAATGGAATAAACGCGTACGTATCGGTAATCGTATTCTAGATGTGGTGTTTACGTGGTGTGACGAAGATATAGTAGAGTGAAAAAGAAGCGGATGACGCTTCTTTTTTTAGCGCTGGAATAAAACGAGCTTACCTGCAGTAGATGTACAGCGATGTGTTTTTTCATACAATCCTTTTTCTTGTAAGATAGATTCACCTTTTGCTTTCGCTTCTTTTTCAGTTGCCGCCTCGAATGATTCGTCTAATGCTTTTGAACCATCTTTTTCAAAGACTGTTAGAACGTATACTCCCATGAAAATTCCCTCCAATATTTAAAATCAGAATCTTATAATTATTTTGACATAAAATGCTACAATATGCAAAGAAATATATGACATTGCGTGGTAAAATAGAATGAAACTTTAATCATCGAGAATATTTTTATTCTCGATGATTATTAGTTTTCAGCGATTTAAATTTTGATAAAATGAAACTTTTGAAAGATAGAAAGGATCGTTATTTGTGAAACAAGTAAAGTTTATACATGCGGCTGATTTGCATTTGGATAGTCCGTTTAAAGGGATGGAGATGAATGTTACGCAGTCTGTGTGGGAGAGAATGAAGCAAAGTACGTTTGAATCATTTGAGCGTATTGTTGATAAAGCGATTCAAGAGCGCGTTGATTTCGTATTACTAGCTGGGGATTTGTATGATGCGGAGACGAGAAGTTTGAGGGCGCAAGTGTTTGTGCGTGAGCAAATGAAGAGACTTTCGCAATACGATATCCCTGTTTTTATTATTCACGGTAACCATGATCATTTAGGGGGAAGCTGGGCAGCAATTGAGTTTTCGGAAAATGTTCATGTATTTACTGAGCCTTATGTAGAAGAGAAATCATTTTATAAAAATGGTGAGCTATTAGCTTCTATTTATGGTTTTAGTTATTTGCAGCAAGCGGTAACGGATAATATGACAGCGCAGTATACGAAAATGAGTGATGCGCCTTTTCATATTGGTATGCTTCACGGAAGTGTGGAAGGAGATGCAGAGCATAATCGCTATGCACCGTTTCAAATTCGTGAGTTGAAAGAAAAACAGTTTGATTATTGGGCTCTTGGCCATATACATAAACGTGAAATTTTATCAGAAGAACCATACATTATTTATCCAGGGAACATACAAGGTCGTCATCGTAAGGAAACAGGCGAGAAGGGTGCATACCTTATTGAACTTACGAAAAAAGGATCGCAGTGTTCATTTTTCCATACGGCAGATGTTGTATGGGACGAAATCGAGGTTGGTATTGATGGACTTGACACTGTTGATGAACTTATGACAAGCATATCTACCGCGATGAATGAATGCCGAAGAGAAGAGGAAGGTACGCTATTAACTGTCGTATTTACAGGACAAGGCCCACTTTCACCTTATTTGCGCGACGAAAAGCGTGTGGAAGAGATTTTTCACATTTTAGCATCTGGAGAAGAGCGAAAAGATTTCGTATATGCAATGAAGTGGAAAAATGAGACGGTTTCTTTTGCGGAAATCGAACGTTTGAAAGCGGAAAATCATTTCGTCGGTAGTGTGCTAAAGGAGTTAGAAGCTTTCACCAATATGGACGGAGTATTGCGCACTATTTGGACATCTCCTGTAGCGCGTAATAGTATTGAATCTTTTACAGAAGAAGAGAAGAAAGAGATTCAAAAGGAAGCAGAAAATATTATTTTAGAACAATTATTCCAGCAAGAGAGGGATAAAAAATGAGAATTGAAAAACTCCATATTTATGGGTACGGAAAATTAGAAAATGTGGAAATGGATCTTTCCTTGCTGACAGTGTTATACGGTGAAAATGAAGCGGGGAAATCGACAATTCGCTCATTTATGAAAAGTATTTTATTCGGTTTTCCGACGAGAGGACAGCGCCGTTATGAGCCGAAAGAAGGCGGGAAATATGGCGGTGCGATCACTGTGCAAACAGAGCAGTACGGTCGTTTGAAAATTGAGCGATTGCCAAAGACGGCAGCTGGCGAGGTGACCGTTTATTTTGAAGACGGGAAAACGGGCGGAGAAGAAATTTTAAACGATATATTAAGCGGGATGAATGAAAGTTTATTTGAATCTGTCTTTTCATTTGATATGCATGGCCTTCAAAACATTCATCAGCTCGGCGAAGCGGATATTGGCAATTATTTATTTTCGGCAAGTGCAGTCGGAAGTGATGCTCTATTGCAGTTAGATAAAAAGCTAGAAAAAGAAATGGACCAGCGCTTCAAGCCGAGTGGTCGTAAACCAGAAATTAACGTATCATTGCAAGAGATGAAGAAGCTGGAAGAGAAGATGAAAGAGTGGCAAGGGAAAATTGGCACGTATGAAAAGCAAGTGGAGCAGTTAAAAGAAAGTGAAGAGAAACTTGCTTCTGTTCGCGGGGAAAAAGAGAATGCAGAAAAGCGGAAGCAAGATTATGAAATATTAGCAGCGCTTGAGCCTCTCGTTATTGAAAAGCGTGCGCACGAGAAAGTGTTAGAGAACGAGAGCGGGCAGTTTCCTGTAAACGGAATGGCGCGTTATGAAGCAATTAAGGCGAAGATGGAGCCGCTTCAATTACAAGTTGATTCGCTCCGCAAGAAAATTGAGACAGTGCAATCGGAAATTGCCTCGATTCAAATAGATGAAGAGTTTTTACAAAAAGAAAGTTATGTAGAAGAACTTCGTATGCAGCATATGTCTTACGAAAATGCACGCCAAGAAATGCGTGATTTGACAGGAAGTATTACGAATATAAAAGAAGAACTGGCAGAACTAGAGCAACAAATTGGTGCTACTTTTGAAAAGGAAACAGTTCTGTCGTTTGATATGAGTTTGGCAACGAAAGAGTTAATTACGCAAACAGTGCAAAAGGCGCGTGAATTAGAAACGCAAAAAGCACAGCTTGATGATCGTTTTAAAGTAGCGCAGGAGCAATTAGAAGAACAAGAAGAGAATATAAGACAGATTAAGCAACAAATGTTAGCGGATGAAGAGCGAAATGCGTTAGCTGAGAAAGAGAATTCGTTCCAAGATGCGGCGTTTATCGGTATGGGCGCAGAGAGAATGAAGCGCAAGTACGAGGAAAAAGCAGGAGCGGCTATGCAAAAGAAAAAGCAGTGGCAAAGAGTTTGTCTTCTGTTACTCCTTATTAATACAGGCATTTTATTCACGAGCTTATTTATAGACAATCGCCCGCTTTTATTTATTAGTGTCATCGTATTTGTAGGGATTGTTCTCGCCCTTGTTTTATATAAAGATCCATCAAGCGGATTACAAGAAGAGCTTCTTACTCTTCAGCAAAGTGCCGGCGGGAGACAAAGTGAAGAAGCGATGTCTGTACGCTATGAGTTAGAAAAAGATGAAGAGATTCGGAAGTTATTTGAGCGCGAGTCTTATAAGTTACAGCAGTTGGAACGAGCGTATGATAAAGTCGTTTCATCGTATGAGGAATGGGAGAGAGAAACGTTCCAGGCGGGAGAACAAGTCGATGCATATAAAATGCGCTATATGTTTCCTGAATTTTATACGTATGCACACATATTGCCGGCGTTTGAGCGTATTGAAAAAATGCAGCAATTATATCGGGAGTTAGAGAAGCAAGGTACGCGAAAATCTTCATTATATGAAATGATTTCGCAATTTGAACATAAACTAGAAACTGTTATCGGTAGTGCGGAGTATAGTAAGCTACACGAGGCACAAAGCCGTATGCAAAATGAGAAAGAGAAGCGCCAAACTTGTAAGCAGTTAAAAGAAAAACTGGCGGAATGGCAAGAAGAATATGAGTTTATGCAAGAACAATTAAAGCAATTACTAATAGAACGAGATGGTTTATGGCATATTGCAGAGTCTACAGATGAAGAGATGTTTTTAGAAGCAGGTAAACTGGCGGAAAAACGTGAGGATGCAGAGAAACAAGTGGGGCGTTTATTACCGCAAATTGATCTGTTGGAACAGCGTTTAACGAGTTTATCATTAGCTGAACATTATGAAGCTGACGGTTATGAAGAGAAATTAAAGAGAGAAATGACAGTCGTGCAAAACTGTCTGGCGCAAGAGAAAGAATTGACAGAGCGTATTGCGAAACATCGTATGGAAATTGCGAATTTAGAAGAAGGTAGTACGTACGGCGATTTAATGCATGAATGGGAAATGAAAAAAGCGCAAGTGCGTGAACAAGTGAAGAAGTGGGCTGCTTATGCGGCCGCAAAGACAGTGTTAACGAAAACGAAGCACTATTATCATGAAGTTCATCTTCCTCGTATTTTACAAAAATCAGAAGAGTATTTCGTCTATTTAACAGGCGGACGCTATAGTAAAATCTTTTCACCGTCAGAGGCAGAACCGTTTATCGTTGAACGTAACGACGGTATGCGTTTTTACAGTCATGAACTAAGCCAAGCGACAGCGGAGCAGTTATATTTATCGCTGAGATTTGCACTCGCGAAAACATTCGAACATGATTATCCATTTATTATTGATGATAGTTTCGTGCATTTTGATGCGGTAAGGACGAATCGAACGATTGAACTTATAAAGGAAATTGCAAAGGATAGACAAGTCATATTCTTTACATGTCATGCGCATTTACTTGCGTATTTTCCAGAAAAACAGATTATAAAATTAACACATATGCGTAAAGAAAATGAGTTGTAGTGTGCTATACTAAAAGTAACTGATTTGGTGGAGGAATTCGAATGAAAAAGAAAATTGCAGAGTATGAAGTTGGTGAACAAGTCGATATTTTCTTGTTAATTAAAACAGCGACAAAAGGTATCGCAAGCAATGGAAAGCCATTTTTAACAGTAATCTTACAAGATCCAAGTGGAGATATTGAAGCGAAATTGTGGGACGTATCACCAGAAGTTGAGAAACAATATGTAGCGGAAACAATCGTGAAAGTAGCTGGAGATATTTTAAACTACAAAGGACGTATTCAATTACGTGTGAAACAAATCCGTGTTGCGAATGAAAATGAAGTAACAGATATCTCAGACTTCGTAGAAAAAGCACCAGTGAAAAAAGAAGATATGGTTGAGAAAATTACGCAATACATATTTGAAATGAGAAACCCGAACATTCAGCGTCTAACAAGACATTTATTAAATAAGCATCAAAACGAATTTTTAGACTATCCAGCAGCGACAAAGAACCATCACGAGTTCGTATCTGGACTAGCTTATCACGTCGTATCAATGCTTGATTTAGCGAAAGCTATCTCAAATCTATACCCATCGTTAGATAAAGACTTACTATATGCAGGCGTTATTTTACATGACCTTGGTAAAGTAATCGAACTATCTGGCCCAATTTCTACAACGTATACGTTAGAAGGAAATTTACTAGGCCACATTTCTATTATGGTGAACGAAATTGGTAAAGCAGCAGACGAATTGCAAATCGATGCAGAAGAAGTATTAATTCTTCAACACATCGTCCTTTCTCACCACGGAAAAGCGGAATGGGGTAGCCCAAAACCACCATTAGTAAAAGAAGCAGAAATTCTGCATTACATCGATAACTTAGATGCAAAAATGAACATGATGGACCGCGCATTAGGACGCACAAAACCAGGCGAATACACAGAGCGTGTCTTTGCACTTGATAATCGTTCGTTCTATAAACCGACGTTCCATAATTAATAGTGTGAATAAAGTGGCCTCATTAAGTGTTAATACGCTTAGTGGGGCTGTTGTATAATGATAATAAAGTTATTGAATTTTGATTATTAAAAAGCTAAGAGCCTTACTACATTCTACGTAGCAAGGCTCTTTAAAGTTGTTTCAAATTACATCCATCTGTTCGTTCAAGTGTAACTATTCGCAATTATTTGATATTATATAGGTGAATAGAAAGATACATTAAAAATTAGTTTCGTAGTTGTAAAAGGAGGTTATTTATATTATTCTCTTATAATTTTTCCAAAAGGGAGAGTTTATGAAAAAGATTAATGTTTTTGTATTAACGATATTTATATTATTCTCAGGATTCGCAACACAAAGTTATGCGTTGTCAGATTCGCAATCTGCGGCAATACAAGCGTTGCTAGATGATGCCTGTCGTATATCAGGTGTGCCGGGAATGTCAATCTCAATACTTGCTGATGATGAAGTGTTCTACTTTTCTTCAGGGTATGCAGACCGTGAAAAGGGGTTGTCTGCAAGTGAAAATACACTCTATGAGTTAGCCTCGGTCAGTAAAGCTTTTACCGGTATGGGTATTATGCTATTGGAAGAGCAAGGGCTGCTCTCAATGACTGACCCTGTCCAAAAATATTTACCTTGGTTTACATTAAAGTATCAAGGGAAACCTGTTGATATGCAAAGTCTTACACTAAATAACTTTCTTCACCATACCAGTGGTCTAACAAATATTAGGCATCTTCAAAATATTCCACAAGGCAATACACCGGATATGTTGCAAAAGACTGTGGAAATGCTCGTTGATGCTGAATTGGCGTTCCCTCCCGGTGAACAGTATAACTATGGAACCGTTAATTATGACGTATTGGGTTTGGTTATTGAGATTGTGTCGCGACAAAGCTATGAAGACTTTATGAAGGAACAGGTATTTCAGCCGCTAGGTCTTCACCAGACGTATGTTTATAAAGAAGATGCTCAAGCTACTGGACAGTTGGCACAGGGCTACCGTTCTTCCTTTTTTATGACAACTCCATTTAAAGCTCCGGATTATGCTGGGAATAAACCCGCAGGCTACATCATTTCTAATACAAAAGATATGGCTCGTTGGCTGGGCATACAGATGGGTATCGTGCAGGACATACCCGAAATATTTCACACGGTTATCGAAAAATCACATAGGGGTGATATGTCTGTTTCGGCTATCAACGGTATGTATTATGCGGCAGGTTGGTCCGTAAATGCCGAACAAACGATTATAGAACACACTGGGGGCAATCCAAATTTCAGAACCGAAGTAGTCATACTGCCAAATGAACGAACAGCCGTCTCCTTGCTGAGCAACGGCACAAATACCAATACAAACATGGTACTAAAAGTTAAAGATATATTAGAAGGCAATCTAACTCAGTCATATGAAATAAGCGGCACACAGCTTTTGGATATCATTTTGTCGTCTATCACAATTATTTTTTGCCTATTGGCCGTTTTGCTATTTCTCTTAGGATTACGCAGAAGGAGAACGAATGAGCGACAGCCAATGACAAAAAAGAGAATAACCGTAACAGTTATTTTCCTGATCGCTACGATTGCTCTGGGTATACTGTGCTGCGCTTTCGATTGGTCAACAATACTTATGTGGCAAACATATAGTGTTCTTACAGCTTTGATTTCGTCAGCATTATTAACAGCAAGCATTACATGGTTTGTATACACTCACCGATAAAATACCTCGCTCCTAAGATAAGCATAATGTTAAGTCATTAAAGTCCGATTGGTGAGGGCTGATAATCAGTGGGGGGGGAAGAAAACCCCCACTGATTAAAGTTTCACTTTATTAAAAATGAAATAAAATAGTTAAGAAGTACGCATGGGTGTAACGAAGAACTAATAAAACATATCTTGCCACTAGAATGGGGGCATATCAACTTTTAAATTGAGTACCGCCAGCATTTCAGAAAAAATATGTTAAGCAAACAATACAGTAAGCTGTCCATATGGGCAGCTTATTTACATAATTCTCGATATTGGAAGTTGATTAATATCAGTTCATTTGTTTTTCGAAAGGAGTTATTTTGTTCGTTCAAAGATAATATCAAAGTAATTCGCGTACCCCATAGTTGGTGGCGCAAATAGTTGATTTTATAGGGGGAAAACCTGTAACTAAAGCCTAAGATAGGTGTTTTTGTTTAAATTTTGCTTAATTCTCACTAGTAATTAACTAAAAATTTAGAAATCGTTATATAATGAATTTAATTTAAAATTAGGAGTGATTAAATTGCCAGATATGATAAACCTCGTTCTTTTCATCATTATAGCGAGGTGTTAAAACTTCTAATAGAAAGCATATTCGATTAAGAAAGAAGGGGTAGTTATGAAAACTAGTGAAGAAACGCATTGGCAAAGGTTTAAACGTAAGAGTAAATCCCCGAAAGAGTGGTTAAAGAAAGTATACGAATTTTTTATTAATGAACACGTATGGGATGCTATCTTTAAAGTGTTCCTTAAACTAGTATGGGCAGTAAAAGGTATGGGGAAAAGCTTGAAACGGGTAATAGAAAACATATTCAATTAAATTCTATTCTTTCATAATTTCCTCATACGATCGATAATTTCCAATAAATTTGTTTTATATAATGGAGTGTGAATACAACAGTTGATACAGCAATGGCTATAATACCTATATGTGCGTAAAAATTGAAGTAATCATATTTCTGGAAGAAAAATTCAAGGACAGGAAATAAAAGAGTAAGACTAGCAATTAATATTAATTGTTCTTTTTTCATTATCATGCCTCCTTCTTTGTATAATTCAGCATTGATAGAAACAATTTCTATATGAATATCCTATACATGATCAGTTAACATAACGTCCTATTATCGGTAGCAAGGAAAAAGGAGGAACCCTACTCTCACAAGGGAACCTCCTTTTTTTGTTCTATCAATCTATGCAATTTTTTATACATTCCTATTCTGGTGCGGTTTTAGGGTTCTTGTCTGTTATTGGATTAACGAAAAAACTGTATAAAATCTCGCATACTCTTAGCGTGTTTTTTTCAAAAATGCTGGCGATATCTCACATCCATCAACTTATGAATTTTATAATGTCCTCAAACCAAGAATTTCTCGTGTTTTTAGTCCAAAATGTTATTTAATAAAAAAATATCTCGAATTCGAGATAAAACACTTGCTTTTTAATCACTTGAGTTGTAAAGTGATAGTAACGAAAGCAATTGAGCCATATGAAAAACATATACTCAGTTGTTTTCGATTAAAAAACAAAGTAACTTATACAGTAAAAACTAAGATGAATTTACGAAAACATTAATGAGGATAAATTGAAAAGCTAAAAAACATATTATTTTTTTATCATCACTTGACTAGTAAAACGAAGTGGAGGAATTAAAAATGTATAAAATTAAAGGGCATCATCACATTTCAATGGTTACGAAAAATGCAAATGAAAATAATCACTTTTATAAAAATGTGCTTGGATTACGTCGTGTGAAAATGACAGTAAACCAAGATGATCCGTCAATGTATCATTTATTTTACGGAGATAAAACAGGAAGTCCGGGTACAGAGTTATCATTTTTTGAAATTCCTTTAGTAGGAAGAACATATCGCGGTACAAATGCGATTACTCGAATTGGATTACTCGTTCCTTCAGAGGAAAGCTTACATTACTGGAAAGAACGATTTGAGAAATTTGATGTGAAACATAGTGAGATGACAACATATGCAAATCGTCCTGCTTTACAATTTGAGGATGCTGAAGGTCTTCGCTTAGTACTACTCGTTTCAAACGGAGAAAAAGTAGAGCACTGGGAAACTTGGGAGAAATCAGAAGTTCCTGCAAAGCATCAAATTCAAGGAATGGGTTCTGTGGAAATGACAGTTCGTAGACTTGATAAAATGGCGAGTACACTTACAGAGATGTTTGGTTATACAGAGGTTAGCCGAAGCGAAGAGGAAGCAATTTTTCAGTCCATTAAAGGAGAGGCTTTTGGAGAAATCGTTGTGAAATATTTAGATGGTCCTACTGAAAAGCCCGGCCGCGGTAGCATCCACCACTTAGCAATTCGTGTGAAAAACGATGCAGAGCTTGCCTATTGGGAAGAACAAGTGAAACAAAGAGGCTTCCATTCTTCAGGAATCATTGACCGTTTCTACTTTAAAAGCTTATATTTCCGTGAATCAAACGGAATCCTATTTGAAATTGCGACAGATGGACCAGGGTTTACAGTTGATGGAGATGTAGAACATTTAGGAGAAAAACTTGATTTACCACCGTTCTTAGAAAATCAGCGTGCAGAGATTGAAGCGAATTTAGCACCTATTGAAGAGAAGTAATAGAAGAAAATATACAACTTTAACATATAAATGAAACCCATTGGAGGAATATAAAATGAACCAATTAAAAGGAATTCACCACGTTACAGCGATTACAAGTAGTGCAGAAAAAAACTATGAGTTTTTCACTCACGTTTTAGGAATGCGTTTAGTTAAAAAAACAGTAAACCAAGATGACATTCAAACGTATCATTTATTCTTTGCAGATGATAAAGGTAGTGCAGGAACAGATATGACATTCTTTGACTTCCCAGGTATTCCAAAAGGAGTACACGGTACAAATGAAATTTCAAAAACTTCATTCCGAGTGCCAACTGATGCAGCGTTAGCATATTGGGTGAAACGTTTTGACCGTCTTGAAGTAGAACATACAGGAATTAAAGAGCAATTTGGTAAGAAAACTCTTTCTTTCGTTGACTTTGATGAACAACACTATCAATTAATCTCAGATGAACTTGATAAAGGGATCGAATCAGGTACACCATGGCAAAATGGACCAGTTCCATTAGAATATGCAATTACTGGTTTAGGCCCTGTATTCATTCGTATCGCGAACTTTAGTTTCTTCAAAGAAGTGTTAGAAAAAGTTTTATTATTTAAAGAGGTTGCGCAAGAAGGAGAATTCTATTTATTTGAAGTGAACGAAGGTGGAAACGGTGCTTCTGTCATTGTAGAACATAATACGGTTCTTCCAGAAGCACGACAAGGTTTTGGTACGGTTCACCATGCTGCATTCCGCGTAGAAGATCGCGCTGTATTAGAAGAATGGATTGAGAGAATCAGTAGCGTTGGACTTCCTTCATCTGGCTATGTAGACCGTCACTTCTTCGAATCATTATACGCAAGAGTTGCACCACAAATCTTATTTGAATTTGCAACAGACGGCCCAGGATTTATGGGAGATGAGCCATACGAAACACTTGGCGAAAAATTATCTTTACCTCCATTCCTAGAGCCAAAACGTGAAGAAATTGAAAAATTAGTTCGTCCAATTGATACAGTGAGAAGTACGAAGGAATTTATTAAAGAGTAAAAATAGAGATAGTAAGTAGGAGAGCAAGTAGTTTTAGCGGAGTGCTGGAACTACTTGCTTTTTTATTTATCCTAGTAAGTTTTCTGACAATTATTTCTCAAGTTATTAAAAAGGAAAACTTTGGTATAATTAATTAAAACATTAAATTTTCTGATAATTATTTTTCAATGCATAGAAAAGGAGTGGTAATATACAATTTTAATAATTGTATAAAAATCCTAATTTTGTAATTTTGGAGAAAAGGGGATGCGAGTGTATGGGAGCAGATGTAGTAACGCGGGAGCAAATGAAACATTCTTTAGATGATTGGTATCGTGTAATGTTGCAGCAAAATATAGAGAAGGCCACGGAAATGAAAGAGGAGATTGAAAGTAAGATTAGTGGGTTGGATGTGGATCAGGATGTATTACTTTATCATGCGTTGTTGAATTTTAGATATGATGCATTAGTTGATTGGATTTCAGTTAGAGAAGATAGTTTTGATAAAGTGGAATCTTTCGAAATTCCAACAGAGGGCTTTTTAGCTTATTATTATCACTTTTTTAAAGGGTTTCATTGCACATTAATTTCAAATTATAACGAAGCGAAAGAACAGTATGAGCAAGCTGAGAAGTTATTGAAATATATTGCAGATCCGATAGAACATGCGGAGTTTAATTATCGGATGGGATATTTTTACTATCAAGTATATCAGCAAATGTTAGCTTTAGATTATATCAAAAAGGCGAAAGAAATATTTTGTGAACATAAAGGTTACGAAGGAAACGTGGCGTTGTGTCATAACTTCATAGGATTATGTTGTATTGATTTTAAACAGTTTGAGTTAGCGGAGGAAAGTTTTAATACCGCAATCCATTTACTTCAACAACATGATAAAGAAGAAAAACATATTTTAATGGTTAGAAGTAACTTAGGGTGGTTATATAGTAGTCAGAATTTATCAGATTTGGCAATTAGACATTTAAGTGAAGTGACTAAGAAAATGCCTAAGCATTTTAAAGCGATTTTTACTGAAGCAGAGGAAAATTATAAACTGGGCAAAATAGAAATTGCTAATAACTTAATAGAACTAGGGCTGAAAATTTGTAATGAGTTGCAAAATAAAGAATTTCAACATCGCTTTATGATATTGAAGGAATTAAATATTAATTCGAGTGCTAATGAGTTAGAAAAAGTAACTGTGGAAAGTATTTCGTATTTTGAAGAACACTCCCTTTTAGATTGTGTTAAGGAATACGCAGAAATATTAGCTTATAAATTTTATCAAGAAGAAAAACATGAAAAGGCTAGTAAATACTTTTATATTAGTAGCCAAGCTCGAAAAAAACTTTTAAAAGAAGGAGCGCTAAAATAAATGAAAAAAATTAATGTATTGATAGCAGGTTTAGTAATACTACTTTCATTAGGGCTTACTGCTTTTACAGAGTCTGAACAACATGCTTTAAATAGAGGTGATGGTGGCGGAGCACCAGCAAGACCAGACTACGTTAACATTGGCGACACAGGAGGAGCACCAGCAGATAATAAAGGCGACGGCGGCGGAGTAAGCCAACTATAATAACAAAGAAAGGGACTTCAACATGAAGTCCCTTTTTCTATTTTCAGGCCATGTAGAGAAAAGAATTGACTTACTTTAAATATGTAACTATAATAGTTACAGTATAACCATTAGTAATAGAAATGAGTTATATTTTTTTAGTATAATTGTAACTATTTCAGTTACAATTAAAAAGAGAACATAAAATAACCAAAAAATGTAAAAACTTTTAAATAGCAACAAGAGAAAGGAGACGGGAATGTTGAAACGGTTTAAGTTTTATTTGATTAGCGGTATTGTGCTTGTTTTGCTTATCGTATGTAACTTCGTTGATAAGCCGATTGCGAAGGTTGAAGAAGTGAAAGATACTGTTATGATGAAGCTGAATACGAAAGAGAGTAT
The DNA here is from genome assembly GCF_051916765.1 of Bacillus cereus group sp. MYBK15-3. Taxonomy (NCBI): domain Bacteria; kingdom Bacillati; phylum Bacillota; class Bacilli; order Caryophanales; family Bacillaceae; genus Bacillus; species Bacillus cereus group sp. MYBK15-3. The sequence goes on along the minus strand of NZ_JBQAHG010000004.1, from coordinate 150,856 downwards.
GGCGCAAATTGATGGGCAGACGATTTATTTTAAGCAAATTGGTGAGGGAAAACCGCCGTTACTCATGTTGCATGGGTTTGGTGGTTCTTCTGATGGGTTTAGTGATATTTATCCGGAACTAGCGCGAGACCATACGATTATTGCGGTTGATATTTTAGGGTTTGGGCGTTCTTCTAAGCCAGTTGATTTTCAGTATTCGTTTCCTGCGCAAGTGAATTTATATTATAAGTTAATGAAGAAGCTCGGATACGATCAGTTTGCGGTGCTTGGCCATTCGATGGGCGGAGAGATGTCCCTCAATTTAGCGTATTTATATCCAGACGCAGTGACGCATCTCATCTTGGCGGATGCTACAGGGATAGAGTCTTTCCAGCAAAAAGAAAGTTATGAAGTACCACCGCTATCGACGGACTTACAAACTGTAACTGAGATTACGAAGTATAATAAAAATGAAGTGAAAAATAGTCGTGATGATAAAGAGCATTATGATCAGCTTACGAAAATGAGAGAGCGCCGCATTGCGATGGAAGCTGATAAAATTAAGGTACCGACTTTAATTATATGGGGACGACATGATAAAAGTGTTTCTTGGAAAAATGGTGAACTGTATCATGAGCTATTTGCGAATAGTACGTTTCATATTATTGAAAAAGGATACCACGCACCGTTTCGTCAGGAACCAATTGAGTTTATGGAATATGTACAAGCATTTTTCGCGAAGCATCCACAATAAAAATTTTAAGCATAAATCCAATTCTTTCCTCATAAAGTGAAACTAATAAGGCTTGTCTAAGGAAAGGAATGAAGTGATTTGGAAACTTTACCATGGTGGGTGTATCTTGTAATTGTTGGGATTGTACTAAGTGGCTACATGGTTTTATATACTTCGAAAAAAGAGCAAGATATGGATAATGAGTTTATCGAAAAAGAAGGCGAAGTATATATGAAGCGCTTAGAAGAAGAGCGTGAGAAACGTAATCAGGATAGTGATAAGGATTCTGTATTGCTTTAATAGAAATTTTGAAAGGTTACCACCTAGTAGGATTTTACATCTCGGTGGTAGCTTTTTTTCTTCTGCGGGAGCAGTATATGTTCATCAAGCTAAGGTTATATTAGTTTAATTTTACATGTATAAGAGAGTCATCATAAACTTTTATTGATGGTATTTATATATTTTTTTACTCATAAGAATGGAACTAGTGGGGATTTTACTGGGGGGGGATTAACAATGCATAGGGATGAAACTTCATTACATCCGGATACAGGTGTTACATCTGTAATGTTTGTTGAGCGTTCATTAAATGAAATTCGTTTTTGGTCTAGAATCATGAAGGAGCATTCTTTTTTTCTTCGTTTAGGATTTAGATGCGAGGATACTCAACTAATCGAAGAGGCGAATCAATTTTATCGATTGTTTGAACATATTGAACAAATAGCGCATTCCTATACAAATGAAACAGATCCTGAGCAAATAAAAAGATTTAATGCAGAAGTACAACAAGCCGCAACTAATATTTGGGGATTTAAACGAAAAATTTTAGGGTTAATTCTCACATGTAAATTGCCAGGACAAAATAACTTTCCACTTTTAGTTGACCATACAAGTAGGGAAGCTGATTATTTTAGAAAACGTTTAATACAATTAAATGAAGGTAAATTAGATGCTCTTCCTGATGCTATTATTAAAGAAAATGTTTTCTTTTTACGGATTATGGCAGACCATGCTAAATTTATTGGTCATCTTCTTGATCCATCGGAAAGAAAGCTTGTAGATACAGCACGGAATTTTAGCAATGATTTTGATGAATTGATGTATCAAGCAATTGACTTAGAATCTATGAAACCACAATCCCAAACAGCCCCTCTTTTAGATCAATTTTTAGATCAAAATCGTGTGTCGGTTGCATCTCTTCGGGATTTTAAGAAAACAGCACGTGATTTAATTGAGCAATGTAAAATAAAGAGTATCATTCATCCGTTATTAGCAGACCATGTTTTCCGTGAAGCTGATAGATTTCTTGAAATCATTGATATGTATGATGTTCATCTTACAAATATTCAATCACAACCTAGATATTAGAAGATAAGGAAAGATACTATTTTTTCCTTAAGCTGAGAAGTTAACAATTTATTGTTAGCTTCTTTTCTTTTTGATTAAAATTTTCTTTTAAGGACTACATAAATCCCTTTGACCAAATATGTAATTCTTTGTAAAATGATATATATGGAAAGATTATGAATATACAGGAAATCTATGGATAGTAGATTTTAATAAATTATTCGGGGGAAATTTATTAGTTAAGTATATTAACTTGTTTGCACTACATTTTACAAATAAAGGGGTATTAGTAATCATGAAAGCAAAGAAATTAGTAAGTTTAGCGTTACCAGTTATGTTATTGAGTGGTTGTATTACAATTGAAACTGATGGTAAGAAAGCTGAACCAAAGAAAGAAGAAACGCAAAAGGTAGAGAAAGAGAATAAGACTTCTGAAAAAGAGAGTAAGTCAACTGATAGCAAGAAAGAGGATAGCTTATCTGTAGCGAAAGGTGAAGGTACAAACAGTAGTTCATCAAGTAGTCAACCAAGTTCTTCTTCAAATAATTTAACTTCTTCTAGTTCTTCAACTAGTAAGGTAACTGGTTCAGATGTTGAAAGGTACAAGGCAGATATCATAAATAGTGCTACTCAAATTGAAGATACAATGAAATTAATTGAAGGAATAGCAGATTCAGACGTAAAATCATACAAACAAAAGAAAAGTGAAGTACAACTGAGTTTAGGTGGAGCAAAGGCAACTGCAACGAAACTGAAGAATCTACAAGCGCCTCCTGAGTTACAGGGAGAACAGGCGAAGATAAAGCAGTCGATGGAACTGTATGCGGATTGTTTTCAACTTCTCTTTGATGCATTGGACCAAGAAGACGAAAGTAAAATGCATCAATCATTAAGTAAAGCACAAGAAGGTTCGAAACTGTTTGAAGAGGCAGCGAAGAGTATCGGTAGTAAAACCAACTAAAAATAAAGTATTTAAAGGGGTATTTGTAAGTACAGTTGGTGCAAGTGAAGAGTTAGGAATTAGTTATGGGAACACATTACAAATTTATCAAATGGACGATAATGTTCGTATTCGATATGTAAAACAATAAATAATTGGTGAAAAACTCTGTAATAAATTTTACAGGGTTTTTTGTTAGTTCTAGTTTATTTTTTGTCTTCCTAAGCGCTAAGCATACTAGTATAAGTTGAGAAATGAACAAAACGATAATGATAGGCAGATGATGTAACTCTATAGTAACTGTAACCATCTAAAGCCCAATTCATACACTATGATGGAGGCTTTTTACTTACTAATCGGATGAAAAAGGAGTGTAATCATGAAGAAACGTACTGTTAATGAAGCGGGAGGGAATGTGCCACAACCAATCCGCAGCGACGGAGCTGGTGCGATTGATTCTGGACCTCGTAATGTTATGCGGGATATTCAAAATCCGAATATGCTTGTTCCGCCTATAACGGATGCAGGGTTAGTTCCTAACTTGAAGTTTTCATTCTCGGACACTTCTATGATTTTGAAACAAGGCGGGTGGTCTCGGGAGATTACTGCTCGGGAACTACCGGTTTCGACGACGATTGCGGGAGTAAATATGAGTTTAACGGCCGGTGGAGTACGAGAACTACATTGGCATAAAGAAGCGGAATGGGCGTATATGCTTTTAGGACGGGCGCGCATAACGGCTGTTGATCAAAATGGGAGTAATTTTATTGCTGATGTTGGGCCAGGTGATCTTTGGTATTTTCCTCCTGGTATTCCGCATTCCATTCAAGGATTGGAACATTGTGAATTTCTACTCGTTTTCGATGATGGGCATTTTTCTGATTTATCTACTTTAGCTATTTCTGATTGGTTTGCGCATACGCCAAAAGAAGTGTTGTCGGCTAATTTCGGAGTACCTGAGAGTGCTTTTCGTTCTATTCCTTCAGATCAAGTTTATATTTATCAAGGAGAGGTGCCAGGTTTGCTTGAAAGTCAGGAAATTCAATCGCCGAAAGGAGAAGTTCCTTTAACATTTAAACATGAATTGTTAAAACAAAAGCCGATTAAGACTTCTGGTGGTAGCGTCCGAATTGTAGATTCTACAAATTTCCCTATTTCCAAAACAATCGCAGCAGCGCTCGTTGAGGTTGAGCCTGGTGGAATGAGAGAACTTCATTGGCACCCGAATAATGATGAATGGCAATATTATTTGACAGGGGAAGCGAGAATGACTGTGTTTCTTGGAAATGGTACCGCTCGTACATTTGATTATAGAGCTGGCGATGTCGGGTATGTACCGTTTGCGACAGGGCATTATATTCAAAATACAGGTACCGAAACATTATGGTTTTTAGAGATGTTCAGAAGCAATCGTTTTGAAGATGTATCGTTAAATCAATGGATGGCACTGACTCCTAAAGAAATAGTGGAGAGTAATATACATGTTGGCCCGCAAGTAATGGATTCCCTGCGTAAGGAGAAGTGGCCTGTTGTGAAATATCCGGGGTTTTCATATAGTCCGAAAAATGATTAGTAAAAATGAAAATTTGCGCTATTCTTTCTGGAGACTGATAAGAAGGGATGGCGTATTTTTTATGCCTAATCTAGTCTTAACTAGTATCTGTTCGTTGTATTATTGTTCGGGAAATTATTATAGAAGAAAAATATATGAAATCGACATACTACACAGCTTTATTTTCAGGTGTAACGCACAAGTTGCACAGCTAACGCAACGACAACTCGCTTTACTCTTCATTATGTATTTGTCCATACTAGACGTAGAGAGGTGATAAACACAGTATGATTTTTAGCGAACGTTTAAAAGAAGAACGAGAAAAACGAAATTGGTCGCAAAATGATTTGGCTGAAAAACTTCATGTGAGCAGGCAATCTGTTTCGAAATGGGAGACGGGAAAGAACTATCCGAGCATTGAAATTATTATTCATTTAAGTGATTTGTTCGTTATTACAATTGATGAATTGCTAAGGGGTGATGAAGAATTGACGCAGAAAGTAATTGAAGATAGTAAGCAATTGGCGTATCCAAAATGGAAGGTGTTTTTTGATAGTCTATTTATGATAGGGGTATTTTTGTTTATTGCAAAAATCGTTGTATGGATGCTAAATAAGTTTGCAGGAGCAAGTATTACAATTGTAGCAGATGCGCCATATGTAATGAATCTTTTACCCCTTGCATTCATGATTATAGGTGGTATGGGATCGGATAAGTTGAAGAAAATATATAGATAGAGGAAAGATTTGAAAGAAATCCCCTACACTAGCTGTTCTTTTCACTTAAATTGTGTACTATAAAGGATAGGATGACATAAAGAAGGGGATATAGAGAATGGAATTTCATGAACAGAAGATTTTGCCGGCAGTGAGGCAAATTAAAGATTTGGAAAAGCTATTACATAGTTCGTATGAATATATTGTTATTTTAGATATTCATGTCGGCCAATTGAAGAGTGTTATATCGCTTGCGAAGCAATATTGTAAAAAGGTGTTTTTACATGTGGATTTAATTCATGGTTTGCAGAGTGATGGGCATGCGACGGAATATTTATGTCAGGAGTTTAGACCGTACGGGTTACTTTCAACAAAGGCGAGCGTTATTATGAAGGCGAAGCAAAAAGGTGTTGTGGCAATACAACGCATCTTTTTAATCGATTCGAGTGCGATGGAGAAGAGCTGCAATCTTTTAGATAAGACGAAACCGGATTATATTGAGGTACTTCCTGGAGCATTAACGGACGTTATCGCTGAAGTGAAAGAGCGTACTGGTGTACCGATTTTAGCAGGTGGTTTTATTCGTACTGTAGAAGATGTGGAAAGAGCTTTAAACGCTGGTGCGACAGCAATTACGACATCAAAACGCGAACTATGGAAACATTACCAAAAAAAGTGACGAAAATGTGAATTTTTTCGTTGACACCGCTTTCATTTACGGTTAACATTATAGACAAGTTAATAAACGTGACGGAGAAAAGTAGAGATCCACATTTCATTGTTTCTATATAAATTTATATAGAAGCGTGCAAGCTGTGGGTCTTTTTCTTTTGACAAAAACGAATGGCCATTCATTTTACCTCTATCACATTTGGAAGCGTTTAAATTGATTGTGGAGGGATACTATGTCAGCATTTTTAGGAGAGTTAATAGGGACTGCGTTGTTAATCGTACTTGGTGGCGGCGTTTGTGCTGGTGTAAGTTTAAAGAAATCGTTTGCGAAAGATTCAGGTTGGATTGTTATTACAATGGGCTGGGGCTTAGCAGTAGCGGTTGCAGCGTATGCGGTTGGATCAATTAGTGGGGCACATTTGAATCCGGCTTTAACAATAGGATTAGCATTTAAGGGAGCGTTCCCATGGAGTGATGTACCAGGTTATATCGCAGCACAAATGATTGGGGCAATTATCGGGGCAGTTATCGTATATTTACATTACTTACCACACTGGAAAGAAACAGAAGATCCAGGAACAAAGTTAGGTGTATTTGCAACAGGTCCAGCAATTCCGAACACATTTGCAAACCTTTTAAGTGAAATGATTGGAACATTCGTTTTAGTATTTGGTATATTAGCAATTGGTGCAAATAAATTTGCAGATGGATTAAATCCATTTATCGTAGGTTTCTTAATTGTAAGTATTGGTTTATCATTAGGTGGGACAACAGGATATGCAATTAACCCAGCGCGTGATTTAGGTCCGCGTATCGCACACTTCTTCCTTCCGATTGCAGGAAAAGGCGGTTCAAACTGGAAGTATGCATGGATTCCAGTAGTTGGTCCAATTTTAGGTGGATCACTTGCAGGTTTATTCCATCAAGTTGTATTTGAAGGAAAACAAAATTCAGCACTTATTTATGTGATTATCGCAACTGTGATTGTACTAGCAATCTCTTATATGACAAGTAAAAAAAGCGGAAGCAATACAAATAGTAGAAAAGTAGCATAAGGGGGAAACCGATATGAAAAAATATATTCTTTCATTAGACCAAGGAACAACAAGCTCACGCGCAATTCTTTTCAATAAAAAAGGTGAAATTGTTCATTCAGCTCAAAAAGAGTTTACACAACATTTTCCAAAGCCGGGCTGGGTAGAGCATAATGCACAAGAAATTTGGGGATCTATTTTAGCAGTTATCGCAACTTGCTTAAGCGAAGCAGATGTAAAACCAGAACAAATCGCAGGTATCGGTATTACGAACCAACGTGAAACAACGGTTGTCTGGGATAAAACAACTAGTAAACCAATTTACAACGCAATCGTATGGCAATCTCGCCAAACAGCTGAAATTTGTGATGAGTTAAAAGAAAAAGGTTATAGCGAAATGGTTCGCGAAAAAACAGGTCTTTTAATTGATGCATACTTCTCTGGTACGAAAGTAAAATGGATTTTAGATAACGTTGAAGGTGCAAGAGAAAAAGCAGAAAACGGCGATCTATTATTCGGAACAATTGATTCGTGGCTTGTATGGAAACTATCTGGTGGTAAAGCACACGTAACAGATTACTCAAACGCATCACGTACGTTAATGTTTAACATTCACGACTTACAGTGGGATGATGAGCTTCTAGAAATGTTAACAATACCAAAGAGCATGCTTCCAGAAGTACGTCCATCATCTGAAATTTACGGAGAAACAATTGATTACCACTTCTTCGGTCAAAATGTACCGATTGCAGGTGTAGCTGGTGACCAACAAGCAGCATTATTTGGACAAGCTTGTTTCGGTGAAGGTATGGCGAAAAATACTTACGGAACTGGTTGCTTCATGTTAATGAACACAGGTGAAAAAGCAGTAGCTTCTGAGCACGGTCTATTAACAACAATTGCATGGGGAATAGATGGTAAAGTAAACTACGCATTAGAAGGAAGTATTTTCGTAGCAGGTTCTGCAATTCAGTGGTTACGTGACGGAATGCGTATGTTTAAAGATGCAAGTGAGAGTGAAGTGTATGCGAGTCGCGTTGAATCAACTGACGGTGTATACGTTGTACCAGCATTCGTTGGACTAGGAACACCTTATTGGGATAGTGAAGTACGCGGCGCTATGTTTGGTGTAACGCGCGGTACGACGAAAGAGCACTTCATTCGTGCAACGCTAGAATCTTTAGCTTACCAAACGAAAGATGTATTATGCGCAATGGAAGCAGATTCAGGTATTGAACTGAAAACATTACGCGTTGATGGCGGAGCAGTTAAAAATAACTTCTTAATGAAGTTCCAAAGTGATATTTTAGATGTTCCTGTAGAGCGTCCAGTGATCAACGAAACAACGGCTCTAGGTGCAGCATACTTAGCTGGTCTTGCGGTTGGATATTGGAAAAACCAAGATGAAATTAAAGAACAGTGGCATATGGACAAACGCTTTGAACCAACGATGGAAGCGAAAACAAGCGAAGAGCTATATGCTGGATGGAAAAAAGCAATTGAAGCAACAAAAGCTTTCAAATAATCATAAACAGTGTTATAATGGTGACAAGTTAATAATTCGGTAGGAGATTTGGAGAGACCACAACGCGCTATAGAGGCGAAATCTATAGCGGAGTTTGTGGTCTCTTTTTTCGTTATCAAAGGGAGGAATTACCATGAAATTTTCAAGTAAACAACGTAAAGACGTATTAAACGGAGTAAATAAACAAGAGTTAGATGTGATCGTAATTGGTGGAGGTATTACTGGTTCTGGTATTGCATTAGATGGAGCAACACGCGGGTTATCAACAATTGTGTTTGAAATGCAGGACTTTGCAGCAGGTACATCAAGTCGTTCAACGAAGCTTGTACACGGTGGTCTACGTTATTTAAAACAACTTGAAGTGAAAATGGTAGCAGAGGTGGGTAAAGAGCGTGCGATCGTATATGAGAACGGTCCCCATGTAACAACACCAGAGTGGATGTTACTTCCGTTCCATACAGGCGGTACGTTTGGATCATTTAGTACATCAATTGGTCTTCGTGTATACGACTTCTTAGCAGGTGTAAAACGAAGCGAGCGCAGAAAGATGTTTAACCGTGAAGAAACATTAAACAAAGAGCCTCTTGTAAAAAAAGAAGGATTAAAAGGCGGCGGTTACTACGTAGAATATCGTACAGATGATGCGCGTCTTACAATTGAAGTAATGAAAGAAGCAATTGAGCATGGCGCAAAAGCTGTTAACTATGCAAAAGTAGACAGTTTCTTATATAAAGATGGAAAAGTATGCGGTGTACGTGTAATCGATTTACTAGACGAAGAAGTATACGAAGTTTACGGTAAGAAAATTGTAAACGCAGCTGGCCCTTGGGTAGATACACTTCGTGAAAAAGATAACTCGAAAAAAGGAAAAGTACTTCAGTTATCAAAAGGTGTTCACTTAGTAATTGACCAAAAACGTTTCCCATTAGGTCAAGCGATTTACTTCGATACACCAGATAAACGTATGGTGTTCGCGATTCCTCGCGGCGGAAAAACTTATGTAGGTACAACAGATACGTTCTACGATAAAGACGCAGCTGTACCACAAATGACAACAGAAGATCGCACCTACATCATTAATGCGATTAACTACATGTTCCCAAGCGTGAAAATTACAGAGAAAGACATTGAATCAAGCTGGGCTGGTGTACGTCCGTTAATTTATGAAGAAGGTAAGAGTGCATCTGAAATTTCTCGTAAAGATGAAATTTGGACTTCTGAATCTGGTTTAATTACAATCGCAGGTGGTAAATTAACAGGATACCGCAAAATGGCTGAAATGGTAGTAGACTACGTAACGAACTTACTACAAAAAGAAGGTCATAGCGCATATCCGAAGAGCGACACGAAACATATGCCAATCTCTGGTGGACATGTAGATGGTTCACACGGATTCCCAGCATTCGTTGCGAAAAAAGCTGGCGAAGGTACGAAATATGGTTTAACAACAGCACAAGCAGAAGAATTCGCGAAATTCTACGGTTCTAACGTTGACGTACTATTTGACTTAGCGAAAAAACATAAAGACGAAGCGAAAGAATACAACATGCCGCTTGACGTTCTAATCCCACTTGTATACGCAATGGATTATGAAATGACAGCAAAACCAGTTGACTTCTTCGTACGCCGCAGAGGCGCTGTATTCTTCAACATCCACTGGGTATACGAGTGGAAAGAAGCAGTAATCAACTACATGGCTGCGAAACTAGGCTGGAGCAAAGAAGAACAAATGAAATATACAGCAGAACTAGAAAAAGCATTAACAGACGCTGTAATTCCTGTAGATCAACAAGAACAGGCAGCTGCGTTAGCATAAAATAGAGAACCACCTGAAGGGGAGCCTTTAGGTGGTTCTTTTTTTATGGAATATTCTTCTAACTATATTGCATAACGACATATGTTGTTATACGATGTATATAAGGTGGTGGTATTGTTGGACAAAGAAATCTTGAAGGGAAGTATAGATATTTTATTACTTTCTATCATTGCAAAACGTGATACATATGGATATGAAATAGCTCAAAGTTTAAAGGATGCAAGTGAAGATTTGTATAGTATGGGGCAGGGAACTTTGTATCCTGCTTTAAAGAGATTAGAGAAAAAGGAGTTTCTTGAATCTTATTGGAATGAATCTGAGAATGGGATGAAAAGGAAATTCTATACTATTACAGATAAAGGGAAAAAAGAATTACAGAAGAAAATGAATTCTTGGGAGAGTGTAACAGCATTAATTCAAGCTTGTCAGAAAGGAGTTATTTATGAGTGAATTTGATGAGTATATTAAGTCTATTTTAGCCTATTCAGAACTTAGTGATATTGAACAGGATGAGTTATTTCTAGAAATGTATGATCACTTGAACAGCTTGAAAGAAGAATATATGGAACAAGGTATGAATGAAAAAGAAGCGATTTATAAAGCGATTCAAAGTTTTGGAGAATCAAAAGTTATTGGCGTAGAGATTAATAAATCGGTATACGAAGTTCCTAGACCATTAAAGGTATTATCAAAAATTTTATGTATTCCTTATATAATCATTTGTTTTATTGTCTTTTTAGGAACGTTTATTTCAACTTCTACATTTGACTCTGTTCGCAGTTTGACAGGTGGGACTGTCTATCATCCCATTGAATTTTGGCAGCAATTTTTACATATATCTGATTTAGAAACGTTATTACAACTTTTTGGAATAACACTTTGGCAAGTTAAAGATTTTATTGCACATCCAGGTCCTTGGGGAAACTCAACTTATTGGTTAAGTGTTTTACAACATATAATATTAGTAGTTCCATTTGGATTTTTCGTTCCAGTGCTGATTAATAAAGTGACTAACTATAAGAAAGCTCGTAAGTGGTATGTTATGACCTTTCTTGTTTGGGAGATATTACATTTACTAACTTTGTCTGATGTTTTTGATGTGTGGCGGATTGCTATAAATATGCTCGGTGCGTCGGTAGGATATCTTTTATTTATAAGCATGATACAAATAGATAATAAATTTAGGATAATGCGCAAGAAGATATTTGAAAATTAGCTTGCTATTCTGTAGTTTAAATTATACAAATTTAGTTTGATGGTAATAGAGTATTGCTGAAAACATAGGTGCTATATAGTGAGAGGATTTTTTATATTCGTAATAGGTGTTGTTCCTTGTTTACTCATACTGTTATGAAGCGGGTACATAATCCGTCTTTATTGGTGCTATAAATGATGAGAGCGGCACAGCTGAACTTGAAAAAGTCTAGCTGCGTTAGCGTAAAATAGAGAACTACCTGAAGGGGAGCCCTTTAGGTAGTTTTTCTCTTGACTAAAAATAAATAAAATGTGTTACAATAATGATAGAGTATGTAGTGTGAATTTTGCATAAAATAAAAAAGACAGAAGCCTGAGAAACTTCTGCCTTGTGTAACCTAACTTGCTATTGTGGTGGTAGTAGGTGCGGTTATAAGACAATTACATTAACGTTTTAGCCGAGAACCGCCCTTACCTTTTCCACGAAGCAGGGTGGTTCTCGCTTTTTTGTATACAGAAATTAGCCACGGACCGACGTATCTTCTACCGATGACAACGCCAGCTCCGGTTAGGATACCATACACTAATTTAATTATAAACATCGCGATTATATTATCACCTCCCCCCTTTTTTCAAAATGGAAGAGATGATTGCCACACCTACTAGTTATAGCTTATTAAGTTACATTTTAATTGTATTATGTTTTAAAATAGGGAACAAGATATATGGATGAAAATTCCTGTTTTTAAGCAGAGCATTAGTGTCAGGGGACAAGAAGTAAATAAATATTCATAAAAAACGGTATGGACATTACCATCCGTATTTTTTTATGTATTTATAAAACTTTTCCATACAGTGCGTCGTCTAATATATGGGAAGGAGGAAATGATGTGGATGAATTAACGATAGAAGCGTTTGAAATAGAAGATAAGGAGGACCTTATCGACGAAATAATGAACAAGTATGGACAAGAAGTCCTGCAGCTTGTGTATTCGTATGTGAATAATAAAGAGGTTGCGGAGGATTTAACGCAAGATATATTCGTGAAATGCTATAAATCTCTTCATACATATAAAGGGAATTCGAATTTGAAAACATGGTTATGGAGAATTGCAATCAATCAATGTAAGGACTATTTAAAAAGTTGGTATAACAAAAAAGTTATCGTGACAGAGGATGACTTTACGTATATGGAGAGTCAAAAAGAAAGTGTCGAACAAACAGTTATTCAAAATGCTGAGGATAGTAGGTTGGCTTCTGCGGTAATGAATTTACCGATAAAATATCGAGAAGTCATTTATCTATTTTATTATGAGGAATTATCAATTAAAGAGATTGCTATGGTAATAGACGTAAAGGAAAATACGATAAAAACGAGACTGAAAAAAGCGAAGGAACTTTTGAAGAAAGGATTGGAGGGATAATCAAATGGAAGATCGATTAAAAGGCTTGCGAAAATCAATGGAGAACACAACGTTTAAACATTTGAGTTTTTCTGATCAGCACCAGAAGCAGGTGCGCGAAAAAATTAAGCAATCGTCCGAAAAGGAAGAAGATATCCTTTTAGCAGTGTTGCAACTTCTTATGAATGAAAAAACAGGTTATGAATTGATGCAGTTACTGCGGGGGAGAGGAATTCAAAAATTCGAAGGTGATGAAGGATCTCTATACACTTTATTGCATCGTCTAGAACAGAATCGCTTTATCCAATCTAGCTGGGATCATGCGGGAGCTAAATATTATCAATTAAATGATAAAGGAAACAAGATGCTGCGAAAGGCAGAGAAGAATGCTACGAAGGCACGATTTATATTAAAAGGATTAGTACAGGAGTGAGGCGGAATTGAACAAAAAAGGGGAGCGTTTTGTAAGCGAAGTTACGAATCATATTAAATCAAAAGAAGCGAAGAGCTTTGTAGCAACGGAACTAGATTTTCACCTAAAACAGGCGAAGAACACATGGATAGAAAAAGGTTTGAGTGAGGAAGTCGCTGAAAATAAAGCGGTGGAACAAATGGGAAGTCCGATTAAACTAGGGCAAGAACTTAATAAACTTCATAAGCCAAAGGTGGATTGGTTTTTACTTATTTTATTAGTGGCTGCTATGGGGTTAGGTTTTTTACCGGTTTTTGTTTTTGAATATACGAATGAAGTAATGATAAATAAGGTGATATTTATTATTCTCGGTGTTGTAACAGCGATTGGGATGATGTTACTTGATTATCGGAAATTAGAGAGAATGGGATGGTTGTTTTATATAATCGGAGTAGTTGTCCTGTTAATACTATACTGTTTTTCAAACGCTTCAATGATTGGAGAACCGTTAATACAAATCGGTCCAATTGCAATTGACTGTCTAATGGCAGTGCCTTTCTTTTTTCTAGCTTGGGCTTCTTTTTTTAATAATAGTAGGTTAAAGATTATACATCTTGTGGTTTTATATTTATTTTCTTTGTACTTATTTTTGATTGTATCCACCCTTTCGTCAATTTTTATCTATATTACGATGGTATTCGTTATGCTTTGGTGGAGTAAGCTAGGAAAGAAAACGTCGTTGATTATTACGGTTGTACCTATTTGTTTATTTATTATTAAGGTATCCGTATCATGGTCTTCAGGATACCACTTAGATAGACTTTTAGGGTATTTAAATCCTGAGAGTGATGCAGGTGGCGCAGGATTTATGTATATACGATTAAAAGAGGTAATGTCATCAGCAGGTTGGTTTGGTACATATGGAGATATGAAATTCATTCCTGCTCCGGATACTGATTTTGTATTTGCAAGTTTGACTTACTATTATGGGTATTGGCTTGCATTAATTCTTGTCTTCGTTCTTTCTCTTTTTGTAGCAAGATTAATAGTCATCTCTTATAAAATAAATGATCGGTACGGTAAATTGCTACTCGTTGGTGGATTGACTCTTTTTGTATTCCAGTTCATTTATAATGTTGGAATGATACTAGGATTATTGCCGCTTGCTGCTATATCCTTACCTTTTATTAGTTACGGATTAACGCCGACTGTATTTCATGCGCTTATAATGGGGATTGTGCTGAGTGTATATAGGCGTAAGGGTATTTCATTCAGGATTAGAAAGACACCTTGATACTTATATAAGTTGCATATAAAAGAATTCATTATTATGATCAAGTAAAAACGTAAATAGATAGTAGAAGAGGGGTATGATAAATACTCCTCTTTTCGTGTTTAAATAAGTGTACTCTCTTTAACAGAAATACATAATTCAGAACGAGATATCGATTCAGTTAGTTGTTGTAAATAGGAGTATTCTTCCGCATCTTTTTTGGAAGTGTCAGGATCTAATGAAGGTGAGGATAGAAGTACGTCAATCGTAAGAATGTCTGCATCGTGAGAAGTGATGTGATAACCTGCAAATACAGAGCGTTTTATGAAATTTAAGTAAGTGCGTGTTTGCATGCGTATCACTATTTTATGTACAATAAAAGAAAAGCCTCTTATGAGATGGGGAGAGAAAATTTCATGTCCAGCCAACAATTAGTGAATTTACGCATTGATTTTGCTTTTAAACAATTATTTGGCACAAGTGGAAATGAAGATATTTTAATTGCTTTTTTAAATGCGATGTTACAGGATTCTTTAGAATCACCCATTGTTTCGTTACAATTTGCAGATCCACATTTACACAGGGAACATGAAGAAGATAAGTTATCTATCTTAGATATTTCAGCTACATTAGACACAGGAACAAAAGTCAATGTAGAAATACAACTCAATAATAATCATGATATGATTAAACGCAGTTTATATTATTGGGGAAGGCTATACACAGCTCAACTTCAAAAGGGAATGCCATACAGCTCTCTTCATAAAACAATTACAATCAATTTGTTAAATTTCGTTATGTTTCCTGAATACGAGGCATTCCATACAACAGGAGTTTTATGGAATCGACAACAACATAAAATATTGAGTAGTGATATCGAAGTTCACATCGTAGAGATTTCGAAACTTATGCAACAGTGGCGGAATGAACAAGTAAATCCTTGGGAAGATTTGTTTGTTCGTTGGTTATTATTACTTCCGGCAAACGAGGATGAACAACTAACCCAAACATTGGAGGACATTGCGATGAACCAAGATCCGATTTTACAAAAAGCGATGAATAAATGGGAGCGTATGAGTCAAGATTCTTCTTTCCGACAAGCATATGAGGCAAGAGAGAAAGCTTTGATGGATGAAGCCGCAAAGTTCGCTCATGCTCGTAATGAAGGAAAGAAAGAGGGAATTGAAGAAGGTAAGATTCAATTAATTCGTGGAATGCATAAAAATGGAATGCCAATCGAAGATATTGCAAAGTTTACAAATTTACGTTTAGAAGAAATACGAAGCATTTTACAAGTCTAAATGATAAAAAGAACACCTCCATTGAATTTGCATACTTAGTATGCGAATTCGGGAGGTGTTTTAATATGTGTCCCGTTTTCGGGGGGCACTTCCATCATTAAGGTGTTTTCATTATAAGCTCAAAACTCTCCGAATCAGCCCCAAGTATAAAAGGACTAACTTCGCCAACGCTATAAAGTTGCAGTTCATGCATTGCGCGCGTACAAGCAGTGTAGAACAATCTACGAACGCTCTCGTCGCTGTACACATCTTTAGAAGCATCGTAAATAATAACAGCATCAAATTCGATACCTTTTGCTAAGTAAGCAGGGATCACGACAATGCCTTGCTCATACTCGGCTGAGTTACTCTTCACGAGTTTAATATTATCGATATGATTAAGTGCTTCGTATGCAGCTGCGCTTTCAGCTGCAGATTTACATATAATTGCGATCGTATTGTGCTGCTCTTTTTGTAGTTCAGCAACTTTGGCAATAATACGTTCGTGCAGTTCGTTGACATTCGATACTTTCGTCACTGTAGGTTTCTCGCCGTCACGTTCAAAGGCGTGAATGTTCTTGCCTTCCGGTACGAGAGCACGTGTAAATTCAATAATCGGTTTTGTTGAGCGATAGCTACGAGTTAAGTTAATGCCGTTTGTTTCGTCTGGACCGTATAAATTTGTAAGTGTATCGAAATTAACCGTTTCACTCGCATGAGCAAATATCGCTTGGTTAAAGTCGCCGAGTACTGTCATTCTTGCGGCAGGGAAGAGACGTTTTAAAAACTCGAACTGAAACGGAGAATAATCTTGCGCTTCGTCTACGAGTACGTGTTTAATCGATCTGTTCGTTTGGAAGCCTTCAATTAATTCTTTTAAAAGTAAGAATGGCGTCGCATCCTCGTAATATAGTTTTCCTTCATCAAGCATGTTTATTGTTAAGGAGCAAATGTCATCCCACTCTTTCGGTTTTTTCTCAGTAACCCATGATGCATCTGTGAAGAGTTGTTTATATATACCTGTGAAATTGATAAAGCGTAATGTTTGAACGCCTTTACGCAGTGGCTTCAATTTTTTACGGACAATCATACGTCCAAGTACTCTCGTTTCTTTTTCAAAATCATTAAAGGAGTTGTCGTCAAACTCTCCTTTTTTCTGCAAATATTTATAAGCTTTTTGGTATTCATCTTTACTAAGTAATTCAATTTCTTCTTCTACCCAAGGCTTTTTCAGTTCTGCTTTTTCAAGTGCATCTATTTGCTTATTTAGCCAATCCGTTAACTTCTCAATTCGACTATGGAAGCGGAGGGAGGAGTCGGTATTGTAAAATTGTTCTGTAATTTCTTTCGCAGAAACAATCAGTTTTCCTCTAAATTTCATTCCTCTAAATAGCATGCCTGAAGATTCAAGAGATTGTCTGTACGCTCTAATCATCTCGAAAAATTGAGTGGATGCTTTAAATCGGATGCTCGCATTTCTCGTTTTATAGGTAGGGCTATTCGTTTCAGTTAACATATATTCCAATTGCTCATAAGGATCTTCAACTTCAAATGACTTACTTAGTCTATGATTTAAATATTCTTGGAATGTAACTTGCTGCATATTTTCTTCACCGAGTTCAGGTAGTACGTTAGAAACGTAGCTATTGAACATAGAGTTAGGAGAGAAGAGAATAATTTGATCTGCTTTTAGCCATTCGCGATATTTATATAGTAAGTAGGCGATTCGTTGCAGGGCAGCTGACGTTTTACCACTACCAGCAGCTCCTTGCACGATAAGGAGTCGGCCTTCATCGTGACGGATAATTTCATTTTGCTCGCGCTGAATCGTAGCAACGATGCTTTGCATATGTTTGTTCGTGCCTTTTCCAAGCGCTTGTTGCAAGATTTCATCACCAATTGTAAGGCTCGTATCGAACATAGAATCAATCTCGCCATTTTGAATAATGTATTGTAATTTTTTCTCCACATTACCGTGGATTACGCCGCCTGGTGTACTGTATTCAGCAGGTCCTGGTGGATAATCGTAGTACACACTCGAAATAGGTGCGCGCCAGTCATATATAAGGAAGTTTTCTCCGCTTGCATCAGTAAGTGTAGCGACGCCGATATAAATTTGATCCGCGGTAGATTCTCCTTCTTCTTTGAAATCAATTCGTCCGAAATAAGGTGCTTTATGCATACGTCTTAATGCGGCAAGTCGATTAAAGGTGTGCTTATGGGTAATTTGTGTGACAGCTAGTGACTGAGCTTGTTGTCTTAAGTTGATAACTGTTTCAAGATAATCATCGAAAGTATCAGTATTCACTTTCACGTCATCCCAAAAGTGTTTACGAATATTGATTACTTCTGCTCGGCGTCTGCCAGTTTCGTTTTCCAGTTTATCAATTTGCTCCGTAATTGTTTCAATTACGGTATCCAATCTTTTTTGCTCTAGATCAAGTTTTTTGTTCATACGGTAAGCACTCCTTTAAAAGTGAAAAATAGAGGTTGACTGAAGATGTGTTTTGGTGTACAATTAAGATACGGATAAATACGTTCCTTTTGTTTTGTAAAACGTGTTTCTGTTCTAATTTAACATAGTTTTTTCATTTAATCAATGATAATAAGATAAACCTTGGTTCTACGTGGCGTGGATCAAGGTTTTTTTGTGTTTGAAGAGGGAGTCACGCTTGTTGTCGTTTTTTGTCGGTAAGTCGATATATTTCGAAAATCGCTGATATAATTGGAGTTGCGCTGATATATTTTGAAAATCGCCGATATAATTTCATTTACCGAATCTAGATATAACTACCGGGAGAAGAGGGGATAAAAAAGCTTGGGCCGAAGCCCAAGCTTTTTTTACTTCATTATTTCTTTTCGTCTTTCTTAGCGTCAGCTTTTTTCTCTTCGAAAAGATCTTTTAAATCTTTATCGTCAACTTTTACGTCAGCTTTTTTGATTTCTTTCATCATAAGATCGTTCATAAATTGAGCATCTTGTGTTTTTTCTTGAACTAGTGATTTTTTAATATCAGCTTTTGCTTTATCGAAATTTGCATCTGCGTGATTATCAGTTACTTTGATGATATGGTAACCGAATTGTGTTTTTACAGGTTCGCTTACTTCACCTTTTTTCAACTTTTGAGCTGCTTCTTCAAATTCTTTTACCATTTTCCCTGGTCCGAAGAATCCTAAGTCGCCACCTTTTTCTTTTGAACCTGTATCTTCAGAGTATTGTTTTGCTAATTCTTCGAAAGATTTACCTTGAGCAAGTTCATCTTTTACCTTTTTAGCAGTTTCTTCATCTTTTACAAGGATATGACTTGCTTTAATTTCTTTTTTATAATCCTCGAATTTTGCTTTTACATCTTTATCAGTAATCGATTGTTCAACCGCTTTTTCTTGAGCTAATTGAGCACGCACACTATTTTTAATAGTTTCTTCTTTAATACCTTGTTGTTTCATTAGTGTATCGAATTGATCACCGTATTGTTTTTTCATTTCATCGAACTTTTTGTCTACATCTTTGTCTTCAACTTTGTAGTTTTTAATAAGTACTTTTTCCATAACCATGTTGTTTAGTACTTGTTTACCAGCTTGTGTCTTCATTTGATCGTAGAATTCTTCTTTTGTAATGTCACCAGCTTTAGATGTAACAATTTTGTCTGATGATGATGTTCCACATGCTGATAATGCGATTACACTTGTTGCGGCTAAGGCAAGCATAGCTTTCTTCATTCGATAAACACTCCTACTATTATGTATTTTTAATTTATCCTACACCGATGAATTTTCATTCATAAGAGCCCGATTAAGTCTCACTGATACTTTTGCTTTTTTATATTGGTAAAGCGCGCTTAACAGGGCTTACCGTGGCTGAGGATAAAGTTTTGATGAATGTTTTGTTCTATAGTATAAGCAATATGTACAAAATTTAATATATCATATTTCGAACCGTTTTCATATTGATAAAGAAAAATTAACCAGCACGTGTCAGATTTTGAAAGTGTGCCATATTGGGCGCATGCCGCATATACAGAATAGAGGAGGGGATGGGGATGAATTCTCAACTTATTTTATTACTTGTACTGTTTATTTTATTGGTTATTGTAGGTATAATTTGCTTATAGAGGAAAAAAGTGAGGAAGGGGCTTTCCTTCCTCACTTTCCATGAAATATAATTTCTATATAACTAGAAATTAATAAAATTGTTATACATACATTAATAACCCGAAAGACACCGGGCTGGCGGCTCGCAGCTATTTGTTTTCGTTCACACAGTGTATGTGTCATGAAATTCGTGTAAAATATAACAAGAAGTGCGAATGCGACAAAAACAACTGTTATAAGTGTCATGAGGCGAGACCTCCTTTTGGCTAAAATACATATACATATATTGTATCACACGATATTTTGTTCGTGTTACAAAATTCAGAAATAGAAGACTTTGTGTTAGAAAGTGAGGGAGAAAATGGACGTTGTTAGAAGATTAGAACAAGCTGAATACTATGTAGACTTATTATTTAAAATGATTGATGAAGAGAAGTGTCCATTTTATTCTTTGATCATAAAGAAAAAAGCTCGTAAAAAAGATATTGAACGTATATTAAATCTTTGTGAAAAACTGAACGAGCAATATGTAGTGGAGAAAACAGAAGGGCTTCTTTTGTTCGATGCGCTGTTAGATCAATTTGAAAAAGCGCTTCCACATCAGCTCGAAGTACACGAAACTGCGGAAGCGCTAGCAAAACAAGGTTTATTTAAGCCGCTTATGAATGAATTCTTAAGCATGATTGCGAAAAAATAAATAGATTATTTCTTAACTAACTTTTGATCGGATTCTGTAAAGTTCTCTTCAATATCTTCTAATGATTTCTCAAAAATATCGATAAAGTCTTGTCCGTAAATGTTACGCAGGATTGCAATCAGTTCGATATTTTCTGGGAACTTCCCATAAAAATTACGAAGTGCAAGAGCCCCATTAAACACTGAATTATTTTCAGGGTCATACTCTTCCATTAAGCGAAGTAGTAATTCTTCCCCTTTGTCTGTAATTTCAATGTACGTATTTCGTTTATCATCTTCCTTTTTCGAGAATACAAGATAGCCGCGTTCTTCCAGCTTTTTCGAGAAGTTAAACGCTGTTGATACGTGCATAACTCCAAACTTAGCAATCTCAGAAATAGAAGCCCCTTTTAAATGATAAGCGATTGTTAAAATATGATGTTCATTAATATTTAAATCGTAAGGTTTAATCCACTGCTGCCAATCTTTCTCTACACATTTCCATAACGCTTTCGATAATTGAGCAATGCGTTGGCTGAAAATCATCGCTTCTTTTACCGAGTAATCTTTTTCTCCACTTTTCATTTACTCACCCACTTTAACATTCTTTTTTCATTACTATCTATTATGCCAGTAAAATAAAAATTAATAAAGTCTTTTTGTGAGAATTGTGAAAATTTTTCGGAAAAATGACATTCTATACAAATCATGCATAACTATGGAAGCGTTTTATGAGTCGTGAATACATACGTTGTCCTTACATGTTAAGTGATAACATATATTGTAAATGCATAAAAACACGGCATATCTATACGATATGCCGTGTCAAGGTCAATTTATATAAAAAATATTTGTTATATGCAAAAAACTAAGCAGGAATTTGTTTACGCTTTTTCTGGAACAGCTTCTTGTAGTTTCTCAATTGACTTTTGGATGTCCAAAATTTCTTTCTCAATATGGCGCTTGTTTTGAGAAATATCTTGCTTCCAGTTAGAAAGCGTGTCTTGCATGTCATCTTTTAATTCTTGAAACACTTCTTTACCTTCTGAAGCAGTTTCAACAATTTGACGCTTTAATAATTTCGTATCAGCTGTAATATCAGCTAAAGTCTTTTTAATATCATTTCCTTTTTCTTTTAACTTGCCACGCATGTCTTTACCAGAAGAAGGAGTTGAGAAAAGAACAGCTAGTCCAGCAACTGCTCCGCCGCAAATAACACCTGTAATAAAGGATTTAGCTTTTGACATAAAAGGAGACCTCCTTATTTTTTGTTCGTATTCATGATGGGAAAAATATGCATATCTTTCTTATATGTGCTATGCACAAACAATCATCCCTGAGCATTTTAAGTAAAGAAACAAGCCATGCGGAATTTGATGACTTCAGGGAAGTGGCTTGTTATGTATTACGCCTTCTTATAGTGTCATTATTTCACACTATTTGCAATTGTACTTGCGATGTTTTGTAAATTTTCCATAGTGTATTCATTTTGATGTGATTTCCAAACAGCACCGAAACCATCTTTTTCACCGTAGCGTGGAATTAAATGAAGGTGGAAGTGGAACACAGTTTGTCCAGCTTTTTCACCGTTATTGTTAAGTAGGTTAAAGCCAACTGGATTAAACTCTGCTTTAATCGCATTTGCGATTTTTGGAACGACAGAAAAAATGTGTGATGCGATTTCTGGCGTTAACGCAAAAATGTCTTGTTTGTGAACTTTCGGAATAACAAGAGTATGTCCTTTTGTTACTTGACTAATATCTAAAAATGCAAGCACATGTTCATCTTCGTATACTTTTGAGCAAGGGATTTGCCCGTCAATGATTTTACAAAAAATACAATTGTCTGCTGTATGATTCATTGATCTCATCCTTTCAAATATCCTTAGCCGTATTTTACCATAATTACATAAGAGAACAAACACGAAAAACAGGAAGCTGACTCAGCTTCCTGTTTTCTGAAGAGGGATTGAAAAAGCATTATCGTAATTTACGTTTCGCAGACACCTCATTTATTTAAGAAATGCACGGTAAATCGGCTAAAGTTTCTGCCGTAGACACCCCATTTTCAAGTGAAATGAATTGCAATCTTTTTTAAAATGAAATTGTTTATTTTTTAAAACAGTATATGCTCTTTCAGAGACACCCCGTTTCGAAAATGAAACAAATGATCTGGTTATGTGTAAATTTCATTGTCCAACTTGGACACCCCATTTCATGATGACTTCACTATGTTGTTGTACTCATCAATTGGTGGTTGCTTTTTCAATGTGTTCCTTCTTCAATAATTATGATGTCCGCTTTCGGAAAAATATATGCTAATAAATTTAAAAATTTTTTTTGAGTACATGGATACTATGTAGTACAGCATAATTTTTGGTAAGATGAATATAGAATGAATACTAATGAAGAAAGTGGTGTCGTATGAGCGAGTTATTGCGTGTAGAAAATGTTACAGGAGGATATACGAAACGACCTGTATTAAAAGACGTTTCGTTCTCTGTTAATAAAGGCGAACTTGTCGGCTTAATCGGTTTAAATGGAGCTGGTAAAAGTACGACGATTAAACATATTATCGGTTTAATGGAACCGAAAAAAGGAACTGTCACAATTAATGGGAAAACAATTCGTGATGATATGACAGCGTACCGTTCTAGCTTTTCATTCATTCCGGAAACGCCAGTATTATATGATGAATTAACGTTAGAAGAGCATTTGAAATTAACAGCTATGGCGTATGGCGTTGATGAAAAACAATATGAAGAACGTGTAGGACAACTACTACAAGAGTTTCGTATGAAAAATCGTTTAAAATGGTTTCCATCTCATTTCTCAAAAGGAATGAAACAAAAAGTAATGATTATGAGCGCATTTTTAGTGGAGCCATCTCTTTACATAGTAGATGAACCTTTCGTTGGATTAGATCCGTTAGCGATTCAATCCCTTCTTCAAATGATGGACCAAATGAAAAAGAGTGGTGCCGGTATTTTAATGAGCACACATATTTTAGCGACGGCAGAGCGTTATTGTGATTCGTTCATTATTTTGCATCAAGGTGAAGTAAGAGCGAAGGGAACGCTATCTGAACTGCAATCACAGTTTAATATGCCAGGTGCAACGTTAGATGATATTTACATCGCGCTAACAAAGGAAGAAGATTATGAATAGCACAGCGTTATGGAAAGAACGATTTCGTCACTTTCTAAAAGAAGTTCGTACATATAGTAAATACGTATTTAATGATCATTTGAAATTTATTTTCGTGTTCATCATCGGTGCGGGAGCGTACTATTACCAGCAATGGTTACAAACGTTAACACCTTCGTTTCCGGCGGCGCTCGTAATGGCAGTATTAATTGGACTCGTGTTAACGGCTGGATCCATTCAAACATTATTAAAAGAAGCGGATCTCGTTTACTTACTGCCAGTTGAAGAAAAGTTAAAACCTTACTTCACAAAGGCATTTCTTTTTACATTTATGATTCAGTTATACATAATCGCAATCGTAGCAGCTGCGCTTGCTCCGTTATACTTCCAACAAATGAAGCAAACAGGAGCTGGCTACATATGGATCGTACTCGCATTTGTCATTGTAAAAGCGTGGAATTTATTTGTAGCGTGGGAAAAGTCATTTTTAACAGATCAAAATATACAAAGGGCTGATTGGTTTATTCGTTTTATCCTAAACGGTTTATTTGTATATTTCCTTGTAGAACGTACTTCAGTTCTTTTCATTGGTGGAATCGTCCTTCTCATGGTGTTATACCTTGCTATCATGCATCAAATGGTCAAAGGAAAGCCACTAAACTGGGAGTATTTAATTTCCGAAGAAGGTAAGAAGATGATGCTACTGTACCGCATTGCGAACATGTTCGTTGATGTACCAGCATTAAAAGAAAGAGTAGCCCGCAGAAAATGGCTAGATTTCATTCTGTCGATGATAGGCGAAAAGCGTACATATTTATACTTATATACGAGAACGTTTTTAAGATCTGGTAATTATTTTGGATTATATGTGCGTCTGCTCGCTCTTGGCGGAGTAATTCTTTACTTCATTCCATTTTTATATGGACGATTTATCGTAAGCCTTATCTTCCTATACTTAATCGGTTATCAGCTATTAACTTTATGGAAACATCATCGCATGAAAATTTGGCTTGATTTGTATCCAGTAGGGGGAGAAGAGAAGAAGAAAGATTTTCTTGCTTTATTAAACGCGATTCTAATCATCGGAAGCGTAATCTTTACAGTTATATTTGCACTAGCAACGAAAGATTTCATGATGACAGGAATTTTACTTATCGTAAGCATATTATTTAGTATCGGTTTCGTTTACCAATACGGGGCGAAGCGCATTGAGCGTTTAAATTGAAAGGAATGAACCTATGATTACATACGAAGAGAAGGTTATAAAAGAATTGGAGCAGTGGAAAGCTACATTCATGAAAGATTCTTCTATGATGACACGGTTCTCCAAAAAAGTGCAGACGAAGGTGCAACAGCTCATTCCGGCGAAAGTACAAAAGGTACTAACAGAGACAATTCGTATGATGGTGCAAACGATTAGCGCCGGGTCAAACTTTATAAAGCCGAAGCTAAAAGAGACGACATGGTCACTGCAAAGACGTGACGATGAAGTTCGTAAAAAAATGGATGAGTACAAAAAAATAGCAGCGGCAGAAGGAGCAGGGACTGGAGCTGGTGGTATTCTCCTCGGTCTTGCTGACTTTCCGCTTTTACTTACAATTAAAATTAAATTTTTATTCGATGCAGCGACATTGTACGGATTTGATACGAGTAAACAAGAAGAGCGTCTTTTTATCCTTCACGTTTTCCAACTTGCCTTTTCAAGTGACGATCACAGAAAAGAAATATGGAAAGCAATCGAAACGTGGGATACAGAAAAAGAAAATCATATGGACTGGGAAAAGTTCCAAACAGAGTACCGAGACTATATTGATTTAGCGAAAATGCTTCAGCTCGTACCAGTAATCGGTGCCCCAGTCGGCGCATATGCGAACTATCAATTACTGCAAAGGCTTGGAGAAGTGACGATGAATTGTTATCGTATGCGATTGCTGAATAGAGATTAAAAACAAGGCGTCCTACATATGTAATGTAGGACGCCTTTTCTTAGAAGCTAAGTCCGATATAGCTAATTCCAGCTATAATCAATACGATAAAAAGTACAATGATTAATGAAAATCCGCTCTTACCAGCTTGTCCCGCTTCACCGCCGCCATTACCACCACTACCGCCATTACCACCAAGTCCCATATGATATCCTCCTTATTCTTATATGTTGCTTTTACTTTATAACTTTCTGTAATTTCCAATAAACACCTTCTAGAACGCTAACTAAATTGAAAATCATTTCGTTTTATTTTATAATTTACTTACCGACCGGTAAGTAAAAACAAGTGAGGTACAGTATGACGAAGAATTTACAAACATCGCAAAACATTGTAGAGGCATCATTTAAACTTATGGCAGAACACGGCATTGAGAAGATGAGTCTTTCCATGATTGCGAAAGAGGTAGGTATTTCAAAACCGGCTATTTATTATCATTTTTCTTCTAAAGAAGCGTTAATCGATTTTTTATTTGAAGAAATTTTCTCTGGATATCATTTCGTGAGTTATTTCGATAAAGAGCAATATACGAAAGAAAACTTTGCAGAAAAGTTAATTGCTGATGGTTTACATATGCTCTCTGAATATGAAGGGCAAGAAGGGATATTACGCGTTATCAATGAATTTATCGTAACTGCATCGCGAAATGAAAAGTATCAGAAACGCTTATTTGAAATACAAGAAGATTTCTTAAATGGTTTCCACGATTTATTGAAGAAAGGCGCAAGACTTGACGTTGTGTCACAACATGAAACGGAAGAAAATGCTCATACGCTAGCACTCGTGATTGATAATATGAGCAACTATATGCTCATGGGATTCCAGTTAAAGTATAAAGAAATTTGGATTCGAAATGTGAAAAACGTCATGAAGGAGGAGTAAAGATGAAAATGCAAAAAAACTGGTGGCTCGGTTTTCTTGGATTTATTGGGGTTTATAAAATACCAGGTATGATTGAAGCTTTTCAAGCGGATGGAAATTGGATGAAGTTAATCGGTTTCATTTGGCTACTTTGGTTCGGATATTTTATTCCTGAGAAGAAAGAAGATTGAATTTCAATTTTCTGTAAAGTTACGTAAAATATAGATTAAGAGTATTCATATATTAGATTACTAGATTTGGAGTGGTTACATGGATCCATTGAAAAATGAAATTCACCCTGACATGGTCAAGGTGTGGAAAGCGCGTTCTTTAATTGAGCTAGGAATCAGTATTATAGTCATTTTGGCATATCTTTTCTTTATGATTAAGTTTAATTGGTGGGCTTGGATTTTCTATGTGCTCATCGGATTAACAATTGTATATACACCGTTTGATTACTTTACGTTTCCGAAACTACGTCAACGTTATTACAGCTACCAACTAAATGAAGAAGAACTTGAAATTCAGCATGGTCTTTTCGTCGTAAAGCGCGTATTAGTACCGATGATTCGTGTGCAGCACGTTACGATTGAACAAGGGCCAATTATGAGAAAATACGGATTAGCAGAATTACACATTTCAACAGCAGCAACTTCTCATAGCATCCCAGGTTTAACGATGTATGAAGCTGAAATGTTGAAAACGAAAATCGCAGAATTAGCGAAAGTGAGTGATGAGGATGTATAAGAGGCAGCATCCAATCACGATGTTATTAGAGTTAAAAATAACAGACTTTATACCACTCATTATTTTTCTTTTTAGCTTAAGGGGAAAGTTTCCATTTTGGTATTTAGTTCCTATTGGTTTTGCGTTGATCACAATTATTTCAGCTATCGTAGGCTGGTATTACAAAGTATACTGGGTCGAAAATAACGTATTACATGTGAAGCAAGGTCTCTTCGTAAAGAAGGAGAGCTACTTAAATAAAGAACGTGTTCAAACGATTAATACAAGTTCTAACGTACTATACCAAATGCTCGGTTTGAAAAAAATTCAGATTGAAACAGCTGGCGGGGGCGATGAAGCAGAAGTTAGCTTAGCTGGAATTACGGTAGAAGAGGCGACGGAGCTTATTACTTTGCTAAATGAGCCAACTCCAGAAGTGAAAGCAGAAAAAACGTTAGACGAAGCAGCAGAAAATACAGTAGAAAAAGCAATTGTTACAGAGGAAAAACAAACGACAGAGTACAAGTTAACGTGGAAAGAGATTTTAATAGCGTCTGTTACATCTGGTCAATTTGGAGTATTGTTCTCTTTAATCTTTTTCGTTTATCACCAAGTAGATGAGTATATTCCGAAATGGATAAAAAATAGTGTGACGTCATATGTAATGGACCACGATATATATGGCTGGATTTACATGGTAGCTATTCTACTTGTTGTTTCTTGGATGATATCTAC
The DNA here is from genome assembly GCF_051916765.1 of Bacillus cereus group sp. MYBK15-3. Taxonomy (NCBI): domain Bacteria; kingdom Bacillati; phylum Bacillota; class Bacilli; order Caryophanales; family Bacillaceae; genus Bacillus; species Bacillus cereus group sp. MYBK15-3. The sequence goes on along the minus strand of NZ_JBQAHG010000004.1, from coordinate 122,761 downwards.
AATTGGCTACGCGTTAAAACACGGTAACTTCACAGTAAATCGAAAAAATGATGAAGTCCGTATTTCGCAAGGGTTACTGGAGAGAAAAGAACTCGTACTAAAATTGCACCGCATTCAAGGGATTACGATAAAAGAAGGCATTTTACGCCAACCGTTCGGTTATTGTGCTGTGCAAGTAGAAGTCATTCAAAGTGAAGGGAAAGAAGAAAAAGTTACACTGCATCCTATCATTCGAAAAAATCGAGTGCAACAGTTACTCGCGCATTTACAATTACCATACGAACTGAATGCAAATATTACTTCGTTACCAAAAGCAGCATTGCGCCGCTATCTCATTGATAGTTTCATCTTTTTCGCTATGCTCGCAATCCCGCTTACTGGAATAAGCGTATACTTTGAAAAGTATTACATCATGTGGGCATTACTACCGCTCGCAATCCTTATCTTTACACTTGGCTACGCAACATTTAAAACAAATGGCTACAGTGTTAACGGAGAACAAATTACACTTGTCTATCGTAGCGTCGGAAAATATACAGGACTTATTAGAAGAAGACACGTCCAATCAATGGAGAAGACACAATCATATTTTCAGCGCCGTGCGGATTTATGTACGTATAAGTTTTCGAGTGCATCATCTAGTTACAAAATAGAGCATACGAGAGTAGAAGATGCGGAGAGAATGCAGGATTGGTATAAGAAGAAGTTAAGTGAGAATTAACCAGAGAAAGCTTGCCTATTATGAAAGGCAGGCTTTTTTGTTATAGGGAAAAGATTGGTTTAATCCATATATTAGTACAACTACAGTATATGAAAAAAGGTAATTAGCTTCTATTTAAGGGAAATCTATGGGGTTTTTGATATAAATGGTATACTAAAATATAAATAGTATTAGGAGGTTATATATGATAAGTCAGTTGAAAAGAGAAGCACTTGATGCATTAAAAGGAAGATGGGGATTAGCGGTAGGGGCAACCTTATTAATTGGAATCCTTATTGGAGCTGTTGAAATGCTAACAACAGGTATTTTCTCGATATTTTGGGGTTGGGAAGAAGCAAGTGATTCACTTACAGTAAGTATTATAGTAATGCTTGTTATTGGTCCATTAACAATAGGTGCCTATTATCTTGTTTTAAATGCAATTCGTGGGACTGATGCTCGCATTGGTCATATATTTAGATGGTTTAGCGATGGAAGTAAGTTGATAAAGTCGTTTTTAACATATTTACTAATGTATGTATACTTGACTCTATGGACATTACTTCTTATTATTCCAGGTATTATTAAATCATTTTCTTATTCTATGACATATTTTATTTTGAATGATCATCCAGAATATACAGCGAATCAAGCGATTACTGAGAGTCGTCATATGATGAATGGACATAAAATGGATTACTTTTTACTATGCTTAAGTTTCTTAGGTTGGTTCATTTTAAGTATTCTTACTGTAGGAATCGGTTTCTTATGGTTAGCACCTTATTTCTACGCGACATCAGCCGCATTTTATGAAGAGATTTCAAAAGAATATTATAAAAAAGAAGGCACTACTTTCTAATAAAACATATAAACTATCTACCCTAAAGAATGTAGGGAGCAGATAGCAAATGGTTTAGGTGTTTTGATATTTGTCCTATTTTCGGGATTCACTTCAGGATAAGGTATAGATTTTTATATAGAAATGCTTCCCTCTATGTTTTATCATAGAGGGTTATTTTTTTATGTAAAAATGATAGGAAATAATGAATAATATATGTAAAGAAAAAAGCGAGGTGAATGAGAGTGAGCAAATTTTTAATACCGTATTCATTTTCTATATTAAGTTTCTTTATTTCAGCAACAGCACTTGATTTATATGATAGGATGGGAAACGATAGTGAGCTGGTTTCGCCGAACATAATTGGAAAGATAATTCAATCTACTGCGCAAATGGGAGTCCTTACATTGTATTTCGGAGTACCTATTATTTTAGGTGGCTGTCTACTTGGTGAGCTATTGTTTAGAGGTATCATTTTACGATTTAAACTAAGCTATATTATATCTTTATTATTATATCTATTTTTAGCTTTTAGTATTGTTTTCGTAACGGTAGGCATTCCAACTACATATGAAGATTCTAATACATTTTTCATGGGGATAACTATGATTTGTGCTGTTACATTCTTTGTGAGTCGGAATATATGGGAAAACAAGTTAATAATGGAGTGACAAAATGAAATACACCTGTCCATGTTGCGGATATAAAGTTTCACTTTATTGGATCAGTTAGAAAACCGACTAGTGAAGATGTGAAGGATGCTAGTTGGCAGCGAATTTGTTAAGTAGAATGTTATTACTCAATTTAATGGGAGTAATAACATTTTTTATTTAGTACTGAAAGAATTAATGCTGTCTTAAAGTAATAAGAAGGAATAAATCGGTAAATTTTATTAATGGATATATTTTCAATAAATACAAAAGTATAGATGTATAGTCAGCTTTGTATATTTAATGTTATCATATTGAATGATATGGAAATTTTTAATAGAATAAGTAACTAAAAATTCAAAGGTAATGAAGCTTTTGTTGTATAAAGAAAATACTTAGTAGTAATCAACAATATTAAAAATAAGATTCGTATTTATATAAATTTAGTAGAAATGGGGTTTTAAAAAGGAATGAGTATAAGCATAACGCGGCAAAAGATTTTGACGGCCGCTTCTCAAATTGTACAATGTAAAGGGGTTGCTAAATTAACCTTGGAAGCAGTGGCAAAAGAGGCGGGTTTAAGCAAAGGTGGATTATTGTATCACTTTTCAAATAAAGAAGCTTTAATAGAAGGTATGATAGTCCGAGGGGTAGAGGATTATGAAGGGGCCATTTACAATAAAGTAGCGGAAGACTCAGAGAGGAAAGGGAGATGGGTTCGCTCTTTTGTAGAGGAAAGATTAAGTAATGAGAGAAGAACAGAAGAGTTGTCTAGCAGTATGATGGCAGCACTCATGTTAAAACCTGAATTACTTGAGCCATTACAACAATCATTTCAGCAACTGCAAAAGAATATAGAGAATGATGAGATAGATTCAGTTTGTGCAACAATTATTAGATTAGCAGCAGATGGATTATGGTATTCGGAATATTTAGGGGTTGGAAGACTAAGCCCCGAGTTAAGAGAAAAAGTAATTCAAGCTCTTATTAGTAATTCATATAAATAGAATATGCGAACTATATAATTTTAAAAAAATTCACCATTGCTTCTTTAATGTAGTGGTGAATTATTTTTTTTATTAGAAAAATAGAACAATTTTATAGAGTATTGAATTATAACCGTCCAGACGGTATAGTAATATTTGGTTTAAGAGGAAAATGAAACAAAAAAAGAATAAAAGATATTTTTAGCACACTATTCGAAAGGATAGGCCGCAAAGCTTAGAGTCTACGGTAATACATATTGGTTACTAAGATCGTCTGGTTGCACATTTTTGATGCAACCGGACGATCTTTTTTTGTTATATAAATATAAAAATTTAGGAGGGAACTATGCAAATGAAAAGTACTAAAAGACATATTTCAATGGTTTCATTAGTTTTTCTAGTATTATTTTCAGTGCTGAATGTGTGGGCTCCAGTTATTCAAGCTGCTGTGATGAAAAGTCCAGTGGACGAAATTAATATTTCCCGTACTGATGGCACGACATCTGAACCATATCAAGCCTCAGATGGTATGAAAGTAGAAGTGAAGTGGTCAGCTAAAGAAAAAATAAAAAGTGGAGATCAATTCACAATTGATATGCCAAAAGAGTTTCGAAAAGACCTTATGAATATGAGTTTTCCTTTAAAAGATGCTGAAGGAAAAACAGTTGGTACATGTGAGATGAAAAAGGGTCTATTAACGTGTACTATGGGTGATTACGTAGAAGGAAAGAACAACATTAAAGGTTCTTTATTCGTAGAATTCTACTTTGGTCTAGAAGCATATGATGGTGTTAAAGAAATTCCATTAGAATTTAACGTTGATGGTCAAATCGTAAATAAAGAAGTAAATGTAAGTAATACGACAGAGAGACCGAAGCCACAACCCAATACGGAAAATCTATTGAAATGGGGTTCTTATAATCAAGAAGATCCGTCTATTGCTGATTGGCTTGTATATGTAAATGCAACTGGAACAGAAATGCAAGATCTTAAATTAACAGATACATTAGGACCTGGGCATGAGTTAATTACAGACAGCGTATTATTAGAAGAGGCTGTATTTGAAGATGGTTATGCACCAACAAATATTAAGCCAGCAAATTTATCTAACATTAAAATAAATGCAACAAAGACTGGATTTACAATTGAATTTCCAGACAGTTCAAAAGGCTATATTTTAAGATATAAAACAAAGGTTACAAATCCTGCTGCAAAACCTCATAAAAATACTGTGAAATTAGAAGGTAAAAATATTAAAACTGAAGAAAAAGTAGGACAAGTATTTGTGAGTGGTGGGGGAGGATCCGGTTCAGGTGACGATAATCCACCTAGCATTGAAAAAAATATAGTTGATGAGAATGGCAAGCTTGTAGAGAATGAGCAGCTAACACAAATGAATCAAGTTATTCAATATCAAGTTGGTACACATATACCAAACGATCCTCCTAAATACACATCAATGGTAATTAGTGATGATTTAGAAGATGTTTTAGAAGTATTAGAGGCAAAAGTGTATGATCAAAATGGCCAAGATATTACTTCTAAAGGAACGTTAAATATAGATAAACAAAGAAGTGAAGTAACATTTACGTTTGGTGAGAATTTTGATTATAAGTCGTATGAAGACCAGATAATTAATCTTAGTATCAAGGCGAAAATTAAAAATAATGCAGACTTATCTTCTTACGTAGATAAGAAGATTCCTAATAAAGCAGAATTACATTTTGATGATAAAACATTAACATCAAAAGAAGTAACTATTACGCCGCCTGAAGCTCCAAAAGATGGTACAGTATCGCTTCATAAAATAGATTCTGAGAATCCGAGCAAAGGGTTAAAAGGTGCCGAATTTGAAGTTCGAAATAGTGCAAATGAAGTTGTTGCAAAACTGACAACGGACGAAAAAGGTTTTTCAGTACCTCAAACTTTAGCTCCGGGGACGTATAAAGTTTATGAAACAGTAGCACCAGAAGGATATCAAAAATTAACAAGCCCAGTAGAGGTTACACTTCAAGCTGGAGAAACAAAAACAATTGAAATTAAAAATACTGTGCAAAAGGGTCAAATTGAAGTAAAGAAAATTGATTCGGAAAATGGTGAGAAACCATTAGCAAATGCAGAGTTTGATATAGTAAAAGACGGTGTAGTAGTCGAACATATTGTTACAGATAAAGATGGTAAGGCAACCTCTAAACCGTTAGCACTAGGAAAATATATTTTAAAAGAAACGAAAGCACCTGAAGGATACCAATTAAAAGAAACAGAGTTCGAAGTAAATGTAACAGGGGACGGCATATTCCCAATACAAGTGGAAAATGCAATGGTTGACAAAGGTAATATAGAAATCACAAAAGTGGACAAAGAAAACGGGGCAGTATTAGCGGGTGTCGAATTTGAAGTCCAAGATGAGAAAGATGGAGTAGTAAGAAAAGTAGTAACAGATAAAGATGGAAAAGCAAACGTTTCAGATCTATCAGTAGGAAAGTACAAATTAGTAGAGACGAAAAGCTTACCAGGTTATAAAAAGCTAACAGAACCAGTACCATTTGAAATTACAAAAGGTATGACAAAAGCTGTATCGATAAAAGTAGAAAATGAGCAGTTAGACAAAGGCTCAGTAGAAATTACAAAAATAGATAAAGATAGCCAAAAAGTATTAGAAGGCGTAGTCTTCGAAGTGCAAGATGAGCAAGGAAAAGTAGTAACAGAAGTAAAAACAGATAAAGATGGTAAAGCAAAAATCTCAGATCTATCAGTAGGAAAGTACAAATTAGTAGAGACGAAAAGTTTACCAGGCTACAAAAAGCTAACAGATCCAGTATCATTCGAAATTACAAAAGGTATGACAACAGTCCTATCATTGAAAGTAGAAAATGAACAGTTAGATAAAGGTTCAGTAGAAATTACAAAAATAGATAAAGACAGCAAAAAAGCATTAAAAGGCGTAGTCTTTGAAGTGCAAGATGAAGCTGGAACAGTAGTAAAGGAAGTAAAAACAGATAAAGATGGTAAAGCAAAAATCTCAGATCTATTAGTAGGAAAGTATAAATTAGTAGAGAAAGAAAGTTTACCAGGCTATAAAAAATTAACAGAGCCAGTATCGTTTGAAATCAAAAAAGGCATGACCGAAGTTCTATCATTAAAAATAGAAAATGAAATGGTAGATACGGGAAATATAGAGATAACAAAGATAGATAAAGATAATAAAGCACCGTTAGCGGGAGTAACATTCATCGTCCAAGATGAAAAGGATAATGAAGTTACAAAAGTAACGACAGATAAAGATGGAAAAGCAAATGTTTCAGATTTACTTGTAGGAAAGTATGAATTAGTAGAGGTAGAAAGTTTACCTGGTTATAAAAAATTAGAAAAACCAATATCATTTGAAATCAAAAAAGGCATGACCGAAGTCCTATCATTAAAAGTAGAAAATGAAATGGTGGATACAGGGAATGTCGAGATAACAAAAATAGATAAAGATAGTAAAGCACCATTAGAAAATGTTGTATTTGAAGTACGTGATTTAAAAGGAAAAGTAGTTGCAAAAGTAACGACGGATAAAGAAGGAAAAGCAAACGTTTCAGATTTATCTATCGGGAAGTATGAGTTGGTGGAAGTAGAAACACCGGCAGGATACAAACCACTAGAAAAGCCAATTTCATTCGAAATTGAAAAGGGTAGAGTAACAGCGCTAAAGCTAACAGTAGAAAATGAATTAGTGGATACAGGAAATGTAGAAATTACAAAAGTAGATAAAGAAAATAAAGATGCTTTAGCTGATGTAGTCTTTGAAATTCAAGATGAAGCAGGACAAGTAGTCGCTAAAATAACGACAGATAAAAAAGGACAAGTACAAGTTACTAATTTATCAGTCGGCACATACAAGTTAGTAGAAGTAAAAGCACCAAAAGGATATAAACAATTAGTAGATACGATTACTTTCCAAATTGAAAAAGGCATGACAAAATCTCTTGCTTTAACAGTAGAAAACGAAATGTTAGACAAGGGAAATGTAGAAATCACAAAAGTAGATAAAGATAATCAAAAAGCATTAGAAGGCGTAGTCTTCGAAGTACAAGACGAACAAGGAAAAGTAGTAACGGAAGTAAAGACAGATAAAAATGGTAAAGCAAAAATCTCAGACTTATCTGTAGGAAAGTACAAATTAGTAGAGAAAGAAAGCTTACCAGGTTACAAAAAACTAACAGAGCCAGTATCATTCGAAATCAAAAAAGGTATGACAGAAGTCTTATCATTAAAAGTAGAGAATGAACAGTTAGACAAAGGCTCAGTAGAGATTACAAAAGTAGATAAAGATAGTCAAAAAGCATTAGAAGGCGTAGTCTTCGAAGTACAAGACGAACAAGGAAAAGTAGTAACGGAAGTAAAGACAGATAAAAATGGTAAAGCAAAAATCTCAGACTTATCTGTAGGAAAGTACAAATTAGTAGAGAAAGAAAGCTTACCAGGCTACAAACAATTAACAGAACCAGTATCATTCGAAATCAAAAAAGGTATGACAGAAGTCTTATCATTAAAAGTAGAGAATGAGCAGTTAGACAAAGGTTCAGTAGAAATTACAAAAGTAGATAAAGATAGTCAAAAAGTATTAGAAGACGTAGTCTTCGAAGTACAAGACGAACAAGGAAAAGTAGTAACGGAAGTAAAAACAGATAAAAATGGTAAAGCAAAAATCTCAGACTTATCTGTAGGAAAGTACAAATTAGTAGAGAAAGAGAGCTTACCAGGCTACAAAAAACTAACAGAGCCAGTATCATTCGAAATTAAAAAGGGTATGACAGAAGTTCTATCATTAAAAATAGAAAATGAAATGGTAGATACGGGAAATGTAGAAATTACAAAAATAGATAAAGATAATAAGGCACCGTTAGCAGGTGTAGTCTTTGAAGTTCAAGACGACAAAGGCAAGGTAGTAACGAAAGTAACGACAGATAAAGGTGGAAAAGCAACAGTTGCAGATTTATCAGTAGGAAAGTACAAGTTAGTAGAAGTAGAGAGTTTACCAGGCTACAAAAAATTAGAAAAGCCTGTACCATTTGAAATTACAAAAGGTATGACAAAATCTTTAGCGTTCACTGTAGAAAATGAAATGGTAGATACGGGGAATGTAGAAATCACAAAAATAGATAAAGACAGTAAAGCACCATTAGAAAATGTTGTATTTGAAGTACGTGACTCAAAAGGCAAAGTAGTTGCGAAAGTAACAACGGATAAAGAAGGAAAAGCAGACATTTTAGATTTATCTATTGGAAAGTATGAGTTAGTAGAAGTAGAAACACCAGCAGGATACAAACCACTAGGAAAGCCAGTTTCATTCGAAATTGAAAAAGGTATGACGAAAGTCTTATCATTGCAAGTAGAGAATGAACAGTTAGACAAAGGTTCAGTGGAGATTACAAAAATGGCCGCTGAAAGCAAGGAAGTCTTATCAGGAGCTGTGTTTGAGGTTCATGATGAAAAGGGAAAAGTAGTAGTGAAAGTAACAACAGATAAAGATGGAAAGGCAAAAATCACAGATCTATCTGTAGGTAACTACACACTAGTAGAAGTAGAAGCACCAAAAGGATATGAAAAATTAACTAATCCAATTCCATTTGAAATTACAAATGGAATGATAAATGCAGTTCAATTAGAAGTATTAAACAAATTGAATCATTTAGCGCCACCAGGCCCAGAAACACCAGATCCAGAAAAACCTGGAACACCAGATCCAGAAAAGCCTGGAACACCAGATCCAGAAAAGCCTGGAACACCAGATCCAGAAAAGCCTGGAACACCAGATCCAGAAAAGCCTGGAACACCAGATCCAGAAAAGCCTGGAACACCAAATCCAGAAAAACCTGGAACACCAGATCCAGAAAAGCCTGGAACACCAGATCCAGAAAAGCCTGGAACACCAAATCCAGAAAAACCTGGAACACCAGATCCAGAAAAGCCTGGAACACCAGATCCAGAAAAGCCTGGAACACCAGATCCAGAAAAGCCTGGAACACCAAATCCAGAAAAGCCTGGAACACCGAATCCAGAGAAACTTGAAAAAGAATTACCGAAGACAGGGCAGAAAATGCCTGTGGAACCATATATGGGAGCACTTCTTGTAATGATGAGTTTTGGATTACTCATATTAGGTAGAAAACAGCAGAGATAATAAAGGTGAAAAGGTATCCTCAAAGTAATTGAGGATACCTTTTTTATGTCAAATAAAAAAGTATTTAGCAAAAGAACTCGATACAAATAAAAACAAAAAGGAATACAAAGTTTGCCCTATTTTCTTAATGTGACTATATCAAAAAAGTTAGCTATATATATTTAATGTGAAAGTAAAAGATTAAAGGTCTTCGTAATGTTTGGATGAAAAAAGAGTTATCTTTGTAATTAATTTGAGTACTTTAGGAAAGAAGTCTATTTCCTAAAGTACTCAAAGGATGATAGTCCAATAACAGGTGGGAGATGAAAATCGTTTTAGCACTGTAGTAGCACCTTAAAATGTAGATAGGGGAAAATAATGTAAAAAAACTATTGTATGTTCAAAATTCTTATGTTACATTTATATTACATTAACGTTACAAACGGTAACTTATGTTACGGTTTGTTTTCTTTTGTCTTTCGTTATGTTACAAAATGAGGTTCGTATCAATCAACCGAGAATATGTAAAGTTAAAAAAATAGCAACCTAAAAATAGTTTTTCTATGTGTATAAGAGTGTGTGTAGTAAAGAGCCTGGTGAGAGATTTACGCACATTATTAAAACTCCTTTCTGTCTTAAAAGAAGAAGAAAACCAACTATTTAGGAGTTTTAAGTAATGATAGTAAATGAAATGTAATTCCTTTCCCACACACAACGTAGTACATATTTACTTTCAGTCTAATTACTACACAGACTTTTATACATATGCTGTTATTATTTTAGGGATATATAGGAGGAGAGAAAATGAAAAAGTTATTAATGGTAATTGGACTTACGTTTTTAATGTTAGCTGGATGTAGTAATGGTAATTTTGAAAAAGCAATGGATGAAGGAAAGACCGCGTTAACGAATAAAGAATATAAAAATGCCTTATCATCATTTGAACAAGCGCTAGATGAGAAAAAAGATGATTCAGATGCAAAAGTTCTTGTAGAACAAACGAAAGCAATGATTGAAGCTGTGAAGTTAAAAGAAGAAACAAAGATAGAAGAATCAATCAAGTCATTTGAAAAAGTAGAGAACATGAAGAATGGAAATACTACGCTTATAAAACAAGCGAAGGAAGAACGGACAGCATTACTAGCCATCTTAGAACAAAAAAAGAAGTATAGCGAGCAACTGACGAAAAGTGAAGAGTTAATAAGTAAGAAAAATTATGCAGAAGCAAGAGAGATATTAAATAAGCTAGTTGCAGAAACAAAAGATAACAAGAAACTTGAAGAATATAATAAAAAAGCGGTAGGATTAGTTACTAAAATTAATGAAGAAGAAAAAAATGCAAAAAGTGAATCACCAACGAAGGCACAAAAAACCACTGCAGTAACGACTCAAAAGGTAGCAACAGAAAAGAATCAAAAAGCAGAGACAGAAAAAAATCAAAAGCTAGCGACTGAAAAGAATCAGAAGGTAGAGGCAGAAAAAAATCAAAAAACTGAGACAGAAAAGAATCAGAAGGTAGAGGCAGAAAAAAATCAAAAAACTGAGACAGAAAAAAAACAAAATGCATTTACTTTTGAGAAAGCTAAAGAATATATTAAAAATGAATATAAAGAAGACTATGATTACACGCTAGAGAATACGCAAGTGGAGAATGGAAAGAAATATTATCAAATTAGAGTGCGTACGACATATAAAATAGAAGGCGCAGCTGGACCAGGATTTACTGGAGTATTCAAAGTATTCGAAGATGGTACAATTATTGAACTGCACTAATTGATGGAAAAGGTATCCTCAAAGTATTTGAGGATACCCTTTTTAGCATAAAAAAAAGCATCTAGCAAAAGTACTAGATGCAAATAAAAACACAAGGGAAGACAAAGTTCTTCCCTTTTCCCGTATGTAATTATATCAAAAAATTTATAAAAAACTAGCTATATTTAAAATATAATTTTTAAAAAGTTATATACATAAATAATTGCAATACGCGCAGTTTTATCTTTCTGAAAAATCTATTTCTTTATTTTTGAATATTAAGACTAATGTTGATAAATCTTCAGATAATTAGAAAAAATAACCAAAAGGATATATAATATTGCTTAATAAATAATTTTAATGAATTACGTATATTTCATTTGGTGTATTAATTGAATATCATAATTTTTAATTTTATTAAGCAAGAATCTCGGTTACTTATTGCATTTCTAACATAGGGTGAGATAGAAAAATACAATAGTGTGGAGGTTTTTATAATGACGTTTGTTCTTAGTAAAATGAGTGGCTTTAGCATAGAAGAAAAGGTACATGAATTTGAATCTAAAGGATTCCTTGAAATCTCAAATGAAATCTTTTTACAAGAGGAAGAGAATCATCGTTTATTAACACAAGCACAGTTAGATTATTATAATTTGGAAGATGATGCATACGGTGAATGCCGTGCTAGATCTTATTCAAGGTATATAAAGTATGTTGATTCACCAGATTATATTTTAGATAATAGTAATGATTACTTCCAATCTAAAGAATATAACTATGACGATGGCGGGAAAGTTAGACAGTTCAATAGCATAAATGATAGCTTTTTATGTAATCCTTTAATTCAAAATATCGTGCGCTTCGATACTGAATTTGCATTTAAAACAAATATAATAGATACAAGTAAAGACTTAATTATAGGTTTACATCAAGTAAGATATAAAGCTACTAAAGAAAGACCATCTTTTAGTTCACCTATTTGGTTACATAAAGATGATGAACCAGTAGTGTTTTTACACCTTATGAATTTAAGTAATACAGCTATTGGTGGAGATAATTTAATAGCTAATTCTCCTCGGGAAATTAATCAGTTTATAAGTTTGAAGGAGCCTTTAGAAACTTTAGTATTTGGACAAAAGGTCTTCCATGCCGTAACGCCACTTGGAACAGAATGTAGTACGGAGGCTTTTCGTGATATTTTATTAGTAACATTTTCTTATAAGGAGACAAAATGAGAGAGAATAAAAAAATTATGATTTCTGGAGCCAATAGCGGTATAGGTCATGCTTGTATAAAATACTTTTTAGAAAAATCATTTCATGTAATAGCGCTTGATATTAATAATAATAATTTAATAGATTATATGAAAACAGATATGCCTTTGAAAGTAGTGCAAATTGATTTAAGTAATAGCGAAGCGATTCATAATCTTTTTACTCAATTAGATTTAGAAAAGCTTTCTCCTGATATATTAATAAATGCAGCTGGTATTCGAGAGATAACACCTGTTTTACATTTATCCGATGATATGTTTAAAAAAGTAATTGATGTAAATTTAGTAGCCCCATTTATCCTTTCTAGGGAAGTAGCTAAGCGATGGTGTGAATCGAAAATAAAAGGTTGTATTGTGAATATAGCATCGGTTTCTGGATTAATGGCTGAACCAGAGCGAGCTGCTTATGTTGCATCAAAGCATGCTTTAATCGGATTGACTAAACAGATGGCTATGGAATTTGGAAAGCAAAATATAAGGGTGAATAGCATTTCTCCTGGTGTTATTAGAACTGAACTTACAGAAGAATACTTTAGTAATAAAGCCTTGATGTCTATGATAAAAAGTAATCAATCTTTAGATACTTGGGGGTTGCCGCAGGATATTGTTTCATGTATTGAGTACTTGATTTCTGATCAGGCCCGCTTTATTACTGGTTCTAATTTTGTAATTGATGGTGGTTGGACTGCTGGGAAAAATTTATAATTGAGTGTTTTTGAGGAAAAGCACCTGTCCTTTTTTAGGCTGGTGTTTTTCTCACTATAAACCGAGTTTTTATTGGAGGGGGATTAATTTGCTTCAAAAAAGTTTTAAGCAAGAGAAAACGGTACCGGCTTTAAAGATGATAGCATCAATGGTTATCTTTGGATCAGTTGGATTTTTTTCAGTTCAAACAAACTTACCTTCGTTTGAATTAGTGTTTGTAAGGTGTATTTTTGCGACAATATTTTTAAGTGTATGCTGGTTGCTTACAGGGCAATATAAACAAGATAAATGGGAACGAAAAGAAGTTATTCAAGTTTTAATATGTGGCTTTTTCTTAGTATTTAATTGGGTTTTCTTATTTAAAGCCTTTGAAAATATGTCAGTTACAATTGCTATCTCGGTTTATCATCTTGCACCAGTAATTGTACTGTTAATTGGAAGTATCGTCTTTAAAGAAAAATTAACATTCATATCTATCATTTCAATAGTTGTGTGTTTTGCAGGAGCTTTATTAATTGCTGGTATCGATGGAAGTTTCTCTGTCGGTTCATTAATGTCTTCAGGTATGATATGGGGATTTCTTGCAGCTCTCTTTTATGCATTTACAACTTTATTTGGTAAAGGGATTAACAAAATGAGTGCGTATGCAATGACATTTTTACAAACATTCTTGGGGATATTTCTTTTAATACCATTTATAGATTTAGATGCTTTTAGTGGCCTCACTCAAAGTAATTGGACATATATTATAGCTACTGGTTTTATTCACACAGGGATAGTATATTATCTGTTTTTTGATAGTTTACGCTATTTATCTACAAAAACAATCTCAATATTAGTTTTTTTGGATCCGGCAGTGGCAATATTATTAGATACTGTACTTACTGGATTCCGTCCAACTTTAATGCAAATAACAGGAATTCTTTTTATTTTTATTGGTATGACTTTAACATTAAAAAAATCTAAAGATAAAAAACTGAGCCAAAAAGAAAAGCGAATTGAAAGCGATGCTAGTATATCTCAACAATAATGAAATATATTGTGTATAAAACGATAAACCTTACATGAATCATGTAAGGTTTATTTTAGTTCAATATAATTCATATTTATAATATATAATTTTCAAAACTGAGGTATGTTTTTCTTTAATATGCTTTTGATTCAAATGTTATTATTTGACTATAAATTTACAAAAATGTATATGAAATCTTATTTTTGATAATATATAAGTAATAAATTCATAGAATTGGAGTGATGAGATGCAGCCGTTAGAAAGAGAGATTCATTCTAATATGCTGAAAGTGTGGCGAATTCACGCTTTAATTGGGGCGGCAGTTATACTAACAGTCGTAATTGCGTATTTCTTTTTTATGATTAACTTTAACTGGTGGGGCTGGTTGTTTGGACTATTAGTAACAGGAGCTATTACATTTATTCCACTTGATTATTTTGTGTTTCCAAATTTACGTCAGCGCTATTATAGTTACAGATTAAATGAAGAAGAGATTGAGATTCAAAAGGGAATGTTCGTTGTAAAACGCGTACTTATTCCGATGATCCGTGTGCAGCACGTAACGATTGAGCAAGGGCCGATCATGAGAAAGTATAATTTAGCAGAATTACACATTTCAACAGCCGCAACTTCTCATAGTATTCCAGGTTTAACGAAAGAAGAAGCAGAACAGCTAAAAAGACAAATTGGAGAACTTGCGAAAGTGAGTGATAAGGATGTATAAGAGGCAACATCCGATTACGATATTGTTAGGTATTAGAGTTGCGAGTTTGTTGCCACTTATTATTCTTGTTTTATTTAAACCTGATGAACAAGTGGAACCTTGGTATTTATTTTATCTTTTCCTTCTGGTTGTTTTATTCATCATGGCTATTTTTTCAGCAATTAAATGGTATTTCAAAGTGTATTGGATTGAGAATAATATTTTACATATAAAGCACGGTGTTTTTGTAAAGAAGGAAAGTTATTTAAATAAAGAACGTGTGCAAAATGTTAGTACGTCTTCTAATGTCATTTATCAGATGCTTGGGCTTATGAAGTTAAATATAGAAGTAGCGGGTGGTGGTAGTGAACCAGAAGTGATGTTGGCTGGTATTAAAGAAGACGAGGCAAAACATTTAATCTCTTTATTACATAAGAAAGAAACTACTGTAAAAGAAGAAATAGAAGAGGAAGAAAGCAAGACGGTTTATCAGTTAACAGCGAAAGAGGTTTTAGCGGCAGCGATTACATCTGGTCGGTTCGGACTAGTGTTTTCTGGACTGGTACTTCTTTACACAAAGTTTGATTTTGTTCTTCCTGAAGGATTCACAAGTAAAGTAGAAGCGTATGTGATGGGAAACGGTGTTTATAAACTAATTGTAATAGCATTAATTTTAATGGCAATTTCATGGATTATTTCCACGGCTGGATATGTGTTGAAATATGCAAACTTTAAAATTGAGCGAAAAGGGGAAGAAATTCGTATCGTTCAAGGGTTATTTGAAAAGAAAGAGTTTGTCTTAAAATTGCACCGAATTCAAGCGATTACTGTAAAAGAATGTATGCTTCGCCAGCCATTTGGTTATTGCGCTGTTGAAGTGGAAGCAATTCACAGTATTGGAGCAGCAAGTAATGAAGTGATGCTGCATCCTTTTATGAAGAAAAAAGATGTACAGCACCTGCTCACATATTTAGAGTTACCTTATGAAATTGAAGCGGAGATCGCTCACTTACCAAAAACAGCGTTGCGTCGTTATTTCATTATGGGCTGGTTAATAAGTATCATACTCACAGTTCTAATTGCTAGCGTAAGTATATATTTAAAACAATATATTGCGTTATTTTTTATTTTACCGTTATTTATCGTGTTTTCGTTACTTGCGTATGCTAGATATAAAAGTGGCGGTTATGAATTAAGAGAAAATCAACTAACGGTTGTATATCGTAATTTTTCGAAATATACAGGAATAATGCGAAGAAGACATGTTCAAGCAGTAGGTTATAATCAATCGTATTTTCAAAGAAAGGATGAATTATGTACAACTCTTGTAGCGGTAGCTGGGCGGGGTTATGAAGTAAAGCATATGAGAAAAAAAGATTCACTTCGTATATATAATTGGTACAAAGAAAAAGGAAACACCGGTGTGTAATGGTGTTTCCTTTTTGTGTCATGATTTGTCGATAAGTCGATATATTCGAAGAATCGCTGATATAATTCGAGTTGCGCCGATATATTCAGAAAAACGCTGATATAATTCGAGTTGCGTTGATATATTCGAAGAATCGCCGATATAATTTCACATACCGCGGTTTCCGAACTCCAAACTCAAAAAAATTAAACTAACACATCAAAAGTAGTCACAAAAGAAGGGCGAGAGAAAATACTCTTTTGCTGTTCCGCATGTGGATGCGCTTGAGCCTGAGGTTTTCCTTCTACTTGCGTGGGACGTTTTTTATGAGCGTTTTCGAATGAACGTGATTCTGTCCAGTCTTTAAAGTTTTGCTCTGTTTCCCACATCGTTAAGATGACATATGTATCGTTACTTAATGGACGTAGAACACGGATCACTTGGAATCCTGGTTCGTTTTCGATAAGGCCTGCGCGGTTTTTAAAGCGGTTTTCAAATACAGGGCGACCTTCGTCTGTTACAGAAATATTGTTACAAACGATATAGCCAGGTTGTCCTTTAAATTCACCGACAGCATCTAGTACGTCATACTGAAGTGAGCCTTCTACAGATTCTTCTGTATTTTCTTTATAAAACATATTTTTCTCATCATTTTTTGCAGTGAAATGTGCTTGTTCTAGAGGTGTTTCGTATGAAATAATAGCCTTCATTTTAATGCCCCCTTACTAGTTTGTTTCTATTATATCAACTCTCTTAAAAAACTTCGAAGATTATATACATAAAGATACTTCTTTTTCAAATAATAAATGTACCATCATTTGGAAAGAAGGACGATGTATGAAGAAAGTAAAGTGGACTTTATTAGGCGGCGTCGCAACGTTCGTAGTAGCGATTGTACTCTATAAACTTATCGTGTTAGCTGGTGGCTATATGATGGATGAAAAGCAGCTCGTTTTCCACTCTTCATCACGTATCGTTGACCAGAAAGGGAAAGAAATTACGAAATTATACGTAGAAAATAGAGACCTCGTACCGATCGAGCAAATTCCGAAGTATGTGCAGCAGGCGTTTGTTGCGGTGGAAGATTCTCGTTTTTATGAGCATCAAGGGATTGATTATCCGTCTATATTCCGTGCTCTTTATAAAGATACGTTAGCTAGAGAGAAGGTAGAGGGCGGTAGTACCATTACGCAGCAACTCGCTAAAAACGTCTTTTTAACTCGTGAAAAAACATTTACGCGCAAATTGAAGGAAGTCGCAATTTCTCTTCAATTAGAGCAAAAATATACGAAGCAACAAATTCTTGAAATGTATATGAATCATATTTATTTTGGTCATGGGGCTTACGGCATTCAAGCGGCAGCAAAGTTGTATTTTAATAAAAATGTTGAGGATTTAACAGTAGAGGAAGGGGCAATGCTTGCAGGCCTTCCGAAGTCACCAAACGGATATTCACCGTACTATTCTGCAGAGAAGAGTAAGGAACGCCGTGATCTAGTGTTGTCACTTATGCATAAACAAGGCTATTTGACTGCAGAAGAAAGCGTTCGTTATCAAGGGAAGACAATTGCTCTATATAAAAATTTAGATGAGAATGAGCTTGCATATATGCCGTATATTGATATGGTCATAGATGAAGCCGCTCGTTTATACGGATTGTCTCATCAAGAAGTACTTCGCGGAGGATATACGTTTGTCGTACCTATGGATGAAAAGATTCAAAAGGTAGCATATAACCAGTTTCAAGATGCAAGGAATTTCCCTGGGAAAGAAGAGGGGGCGCAAGGTGCTTTCTTATTAATGGATAATCGTACGGGAGGGATTAAAGCGGCGATTGGGGGAAGAAAGTACGTCCCGAGAGGATTTAATCGTGTTTTTGCCAAAAGGCAGCCTGGATCTGTTTTAAAACCACTTATCGTTTATGCACCAGCACTAGAAACGAAAAAGTATAATCCGTATTCTTTATTAACGAATGAAAGAAATTCTTTTGAAGGGTATGAACCTCGAAATTATAATCATGAGTATTCAAAAGAAATGACGATGTATGATGCGATTTTAGAGTCGGCAAATGTACCGGCAGTTTCTTTATTAAATGAGTTAGGGGTAGAAGAAGGAAAGCAATATTTAGAAAAAGGAAATGTTCATATTGCAGATGCTGGTTTAAGTACAGCGCTTGGCGGATTGAAAAATGGCGTTTCAACATTTGATCTTGTAAAAATGTATCGTTCATTTTTAGCAAATGGAAATATTATCGAGCCGCACGTTATTGATAAAGTATTAAACAGACACGGTGCAGTCATTGGGGAATCTCCAAAAGTAGAGACGAAAATCTTCTCGAAGCAGACAGCATGGTATATGACGAAAATGCTAGAAGGAGTTGTGAAGGAAGGGACAGCGAGAGTTGGTGTATATAACGGTGCGCTAGCTGGAAAAACGGGTACAACTTCATTGCCAAATGACGATAAGGGAGCAAGAGATATGTGGTTCGTTGGTTATACACCGAACTTAGTAGGCGCTGTTTGGATTGGTTATGACCGTACGGATAAGGAGCATCAATTGCAAGGAGAAAGTGCATCTGCGACAAAATTGTTTAAGAAAATTTTAACGAAGGCTAATGTAGAACATAAAGAGAAGTTTATGAAGCCTGAAGGTGTGGAAACAATCGGCGCTCCGATTCGGCTGCGCAAAATTGAAGATGTAAAAATGAAACTATCATTTAGCCCTTTCGGTTTATTTAAAGCAAAATTAAGCTGGACGCCACTTCCAGATAACAGAATTATGTACCGAATCTATAGAGTGGAGAACGGAATTCATACGCATGTTAGCACTGTAAATGGTGCTGGGGAATATGAGGAAAAGTTCGTTAACATATTTTCAAAACCGAGCTTTTACGTTGTACCATATAATACACAAACGAATCGTGAAGGAGAAAAGTCAAAAGTAGCTAAACCATAGTTTTTCTCTGTGTTATAATAAGAATGTTGTGAAAATAGTAAGCGTTTTTAAGAATGTTTGTGTCAATTTAATGAACAACGTACATAATATTATGCATTTTGTTTTTACAAGCTGTATAGTAAAAAAAGATAAATATCGAACGTATTCGAAGCATTGGTAAGGAAGGGAGCAAGGGTCTTGGTAAGAACTATAAATGAGACATTTTTAAAAGCATGTAGGGGGGAACGTACCGATTATGTACCAGCATGGTATATGCGTCAAGCAGGTCGTTCACAGCCGGAATATAGAAAGATTAAAGAAAAGTATTCTTTATTTGAAATTACACACAATCCAGAGTTATGTGCTTACGTTACAAAATTGCCGGTTGATCAGTATAACGTAGACGCAGCAATTCTTTATAAAGATATTATGTCACCACTACCTGCAATTGGTGTGGATGTAGAAATTAAATCAGGTATTGGCCCAGTTATCGATAACCCAATCCGTTCTTTACAAGACGTAGAAAAACTAGGGGAAATCAATCCAGAAGATGACGTACCGTACATACTAGATACAATTCGTTTATTAACGACAGAAATGTTAGACGTACCGTTAATCGGTTTTTCAGGAGCTCCATTTACATTAGCGAGCTATATGATTGAAGGTGGTCCATCTCGTAACTACCATAATACGAAAGCGTTCATGTATGCAGAGCCGAAAGCTTGGTTTGCTTTAATGGATAAACTAGCAGATATGGTTATTACATATTTAAAAGCGCAAATTAACGCAGGGGCAAAAGCAGTTCAAATTTTCGATTCTTGGGTTGGAACAGTAAATGTAGCAGATTATCGCGTATTTATTAAACCAGCAATGGAGCGTATTTTTGCAGAAGTTCGTAAGATGGGTGTTCCAATGATTATGCACGGCGTAGGAGCTGCACACTTAGTGAATGAGTGGCACGACTTACCGCTTGATGTAGTCGGCTTAGACTGGCGCTTACCGATTGAAGAAGCACGTGCACGTGGCGTTCATAAGGCGGTACAAGGTAATATGGACCCTTCATTCTTACTTGCACCATGGTCTGTTATTGAAGAACATGTAAAAGGTATTTTAGATCAAGGGATGAAACAGCCGGGTTATATCTTTAACCTAGGTCACGGTGTATTCCCAGAAGTAAATCCAGATACATTAAAACGTTTAACTACATTTATTCATGAATACTCTAAAGGGCAGTTAGCGAAGTAAAGGAGCATTGCTGTATGAAAAAGAAAATTGGTTTGCTTGTAATGGCATACGGAACGCCATATAAAGAAGAAGATATTGAACGTTACTATACACATATTCGCAGAGGAAGAAAGCCAAGTCCTGAAATGCTGGAAGATTTAACAGAGCGTTACCGTGCAATTGGTGGTATTTCTCCTTTAGCTACTATTACATTAGAGCAAGCTAAGAAGTTAGAGAAGCGTTTAAATGAAGTACAAGATGAAGTAGAGTACCATATGTATCTTGGCTTAAAACATATTGAACCATTTATTGAAGATGCGGTGAAAGATATGCATAACGACGGAATACAAGATGCAATCGCACTTGTTCTTGCACCTCACTATTCTACGTTTAGCGTGAAATCATACGTTGGACGAGCACAAGAAGAAGCTGAGAAACTTGGAAACTTAACAATTCATGGCATCGATAGCTGGTATAAAGAACCGAAATTTATCCAGTACTGGGTTGATGCAGTGAAAGGTATATATAACGGTATGTCAGATGCAGAGCGTGAAAAAGCAGTATTAATCGTATCTGCACATAGCTTACCAGAGAAAATTATTGCAATGGGCGATCCATATCCAGATCAATTAAATGAAACAGCGGATTATATCGCGCGCGGAGCTGAAGTAGCAAACTATGCAGTAGGCTGGCAAAGTGCAGGAAACACACCAGATCCTTGGATTGGTCCAGATGTACAAGATTTAACGAGAGAACTAAATGAAAAGCACGGTTATACTTCATTCGTATATGCACCAGTTGGATTTGTTGCGGAACATTTAGAAGTTTTATATGACAACGACTTTGAGTGTAAAGTTGTAACGGATGAAATTGGTGCGAAATATTATCGTCCAGAAATGCCAAATGCATCGGACGCATTTATTGATTGTTTAACAGATGTTGTATTAAAGAAAAAAGAATCTGTACTGTAAGAAGAAAGGGGGAGCCTGCTTGAGGAAAAAAGTTGTGATCGTCGGCGGAGGCATCACTGGATTAACAGCAATGTATAACTTACAAAAAAATATTCATGAAAAAAACTTGCCGATTGATACATTACTTATAGAAGCATCGGGTAAACTTGGCGGAAAAATTCAAACCGTTCGAAAAGATGGATTTACAATTGAGCGCGGACCGGATTCTTTCTTAGCACGAAAAGAAAGTGCAGCTAGATTAGTGAAAGAATTAGGTCTTGGCGATGAACTTGTAAATAATCAAGCCGGTCAATCATTTATCCTCGTAAACAATCGGTTACATAAAATGCCGAATGGATCAATGATGGGAATTCCAACGCAAATTACGCCGTTTCTATTTTCCGGGCTGTTCTCCCCAATTGGTAAACTAAGAGCTGGTTTTGATCTATTAATGCCGAGGTCAAAGCCAGTATCTGACCAATCACTCGGACAATTTTTCAGACATCGTCTTGGAAACGAAGTGGTTGAAAACTTAATAGAACCGTTACTATCGGGTATTTATGCAGGGGATATTGATGAAATGAGCTTAATGTCAACATTCCCGCAAATGTATCAGATTGAGCAGAAACATCGCAGTATTTCACTCGGTATGCGTACGCTCGCTCCGAAAGAAGAGAAAGCTGAACCGAAAAAGGGAATGTTCCAAACAGTGAAAACAGGTTTAGAATCTATCGTAAAATCTCTCGAAGCAAAGATGCATGAAGGTACGATAATAAAGGGAACTCGCATTGAAAAAGTTACAAAACAAGGTGATGGTTATACAATTACTCTTAGTAACGGAAAAGAAATAGAAGCGGACGCCATCGTAGTGGCAACTTCGCATAAAGTATTGCCGTCCATGTTTGCTCAGTACAAGCAGTTTCGTTTCTTCCGTAATATTCCATCCACATCCGTTGCGAATGTGGCACTTGCTTTCCAAAAGTCTGCAATCCAGCGTGATATTAATGGTACAGGATTTGTCGTATCACGAAATAGCGATTACACCATTACAGCATGTACGTGGACCCATAAAAAATGGCCGCATACAACGCCAGAAGGAAAAACACTCCTTCGCTGTTACGTTGGACGTGCTGGTGATGAAGCGGTTGTAGAACAAACTGAAGAAGAACTCGTTCAGCTCGTACTAGAAGATTTAAAGAAGACGATGGATATTACAGAGGATCCAGAGTTTACAATCGTAAGTCGCTGGAAAGAAGCGATGCCTCAATATACAGTAGGCCATAACGAGCGAATGAAACAGCTCACAACATTTATGGAGAAAGAGTTGCCAGGTATATACGTGGCAGGTAGCTCCTATGCTGGCGCTGGACTTCCAGACTGTATGAATCAAGGTGAGGAAGCTGCAAAGCGTGTATTATCTCATTTGGAGAAAGTAATAGATGCTGAATTAATCGCACAATAAATTATAAGAAACGCCTTCAATCATATTGAAGGCGTTTCGTTTATTATATAAAATACTTATTCGCCAATAAACATATATAAGTTATTTGGCTTTATAACAGCATCTCCTGCATAAATAACCCACTCTGTTAAGTTATCAAAATCTAAATGATAACTATTTCCTTCACTCATATCTTCTATAAAATATGGTTCATTGATGAGTATTCCTTGAATCAGGTCTTCTGTAATATGTTGCATTTCAAACCACATATGTTCGCTTTTACCCTCTTCATAGGAAACACCAAACTTAGCGAGAAAACGAAACTCTTCATTGGATTTTTCAATTTGAAAAATGTTGCTGAAATACCCAAAAGTATTTTTCGCATTGTAAGCCATACGATCGGTTTCACTATTTGTTTTATAGAACATGAGCCCTGTAGCTTCCTCGTGTTCTTTAAAAAAACTTTCAATATATTCTCCTGAAGTATTAAATTTGAATAAGAGAACAGATGGAGATTGATGGTATTCATCTCGGGCATCCATTCCGCCTAAGAATGTATTTTGTGCATCTATTGGTTGTAGTTTCACTTCTTCATCCTCGATTGAAGATAATTGGTCCATACACGTTTTATGCCCTATATAAGATAATCCTTTTTCCCACGGAACAGCGACTGTATGTATAGAACCTTGCTGACTATGCGCGATAACGATAGGCTCATTCATAGGGACTTGTCCATTCTCAACGGCATTATTAGCAAATGTTTGAAAGAGATCGCCAATGCCGTAGTAGGAAGAAATGCGATTTGGAATAATTAACTCTATTTCAGTTACGCCTGCTCTTAAAAGACCATGTGTATGAAACCAATATTGCGTAGGCTCGCCTTCTTTATCGTCTTCATAAACGGAATGAATAACGTATAAGTCAGGAATGTCAGGTAATAATTCATTTTCAACGTGATATTCAATATAGCTTCTAGATATCACTTTCATTGCTGCACTTGAATCGATTACAAATAACAAATCTGGGGCGAGATTCCATAAGAACTGTAACTGCTGGAAAAAGCAGTCCAGTACATCGCCTACAAATAGCGTACGAGTGAAAATTTCAGTGCCGAAAGCTGCATCTTCAAAATTACGATCTACGATTGTAGCATCTTGTCTATTGTACATTTTATATCCTTCTGGATCGTTCGGTTCATCAATATGCAGTTCATACGGTATGACTGTTTCACCCATATGTAATTCAACAATAGGGCTTGTCTCATCACTATAAACAATTTTTAAATCATCAACTTTAGTAGCGATCGTTTCTAGTCGCTGTTTTAACTGCTCAATTGTAATTCTAGTTGGTATAACGGCAATCATATCTGAAAAATGACGTTCTAATGTTCCATTCATAGCTGCGCGGTATGTTTCTGTTTGCACTTCCATCCAATCACTCCTATTCAAATGAATCCATTTTACATGCCAATTAAATGTCGATATTTTCTGTTTTCTCTCTCTAACATTATAGAGTGTATTTGTAGAAGGTGTAAAATTATTATTTTGTATTATAGTTTGAAAGCTTGTAAATTAAATAAATCTTTTGTAAAATTTGTCGAAATATAGTTCTATATAACGAATCATTTGTTATGATAGAAATGCTGAGAAAATATGAAATAGAGAGAGGAAAATGGCTGTGAAGAAATTGTTAAGTGTCTTTTTATCATTCTTGCTATTGCTTTCATTTACTGGAACTTTAGCGCAAGCAGAAGAAACTGCTTCTATGTCAGTAGAAAAAGCAATTCAAGTATTTAAGCAGCAAGGGAAAACGAAGGGGATAGTAGAAGGATATATTGTTGGATATACGCAAAGTTCTTCTAAATATACGAAGGATCCAGCTAAGTTTGATGATACAAACGTAGCAATTGCAGATTCGCCAAACGAAACGAATCCAGACAAAATCATGCCCGTTCAGTTACCGAAAGGTGATGTGAGAACGGCAGTGAATGTAAAAGATCACCCTGAAAATATCGGGAAGAAAGTTAGTTTGACTGGGACCCTTGAATTATATTTTAGTAACCCAGGTCTAAAATCAGTAACAGCTTATAAGTTTCAAGGTGAAGGACAAAACCGTGTTAGCGATGTAGTAGCTTCACCGAACGGTGGAGAAGTTGCTAAAGGAACAGCGGTAACATTAACGACGAATACAGAAGGCGCAACAATCTACTATACGTTAGATGGCTCTAATCCTACTAATAAAAGTGTTCGTTATAATGGACAAATTATAGTGAATGAAAATAGTGTAGTGAAAGCAATCGCAGAAAAAGAAGGACTTACTCCTTCAGCAATTTCGACATTTTCATTTATTATCGTAAATAATGAACAAGTTCGTATTCATGACATTCAAGGGAAATCACATATGTCTCCTTACAACGGGAAGAAAGTAAACAATGTGGAAGGCGTTGTCACAGCGCTTGATAAAAACGGCTTTTATATAGAAGATAATCAGCCAGATAATGACCCAGCTACTTCAGAAGGTATGTACGTATATAAAAAAGATGCGAATGTAGCAGTAGGAGATCTTATTCAAGTTGATGGAGTAGTAGAAGAATATGTTGGACCAGGATATGCAGAGCGATTTGAAACAGACTTAACGACGACTGAAATTAAAGCGAGCCGCGTTGCTGTAATCGCAAAAGATCAATCTTTGCCAGTACCGATTGTACTTGGGGAAAACGGTGTGAAAATCCCGGACCAGATTATTGATAATGATGCATTTGGTTTATTTGATCCAAATGAAGATGCAATCGACTTCTATGAAAGTATAGAAGGTATGCGTGTTACGATGCCAACACCAAAAATTATTACACCTCAGAAAAACGGAAATTTATATGTAACAGTAAAAAATGGTGGAGATAAAATAGTAACACAATATGGCACACCTCTATTAGATGAAAATCAATTAAACCCAGAGCGCCTTTCTGTAAAAGTACCTCGCGATTATGTAGCAAAAGTAGGAGATACTTTTACTGGAGATATAACAGGGGTAGTAGGATATGATTACGGTTCTTTCCGTATTTCTCCAATAACAGAACTGCCAGCTGTAGTGGATGGTGGATTTAAGCAAGTAGGGGCAAATATTCAGCCACGTCTTGATAAGTTAACGGTTGCTACATATAACATTGAAAACTTCTCAGCGAATAAAAAAGAAACAACAGATGAAAAAGTAAAAGCGTTAGCGTATTCTATTAAATACAACTTAAAAATGCCAGATATTATCGGTGTAGAGGAAATGCAAGATAATAACGGATCAATTAATGACGGTACAACAGATGCGTCATTAAGCGCAAAACGTATCATTGATGCAGTTCTAGAAATTCGTGGACCGAAGTATGAGTATGTAGAAATCGCTCCAAACAATAATCAAGATGGAGGAGCACCAGGAGCGAATATTCGCGTCGGCTTCTTCTATAATCCATCACGCGTGAAATTAGCGACGGTACCGAAGTTACTTGATAAAAATGTTGTTCGTATTGGAGACGAAAATCCATTGTTTGAAAGTACACGTAAACCGCTAGCGGCAGAATTTACGTTCCAAGGACAAAACATTGTTGTCGTTGCAAATCACTTAAACTCAAAACTAGGAGATGCAACGCCATTTGGAAAAGTGCAGCCGCTCGTATTAAAGAGTGAAGACAAACGAATTCAGTTAGCACAAGAAGTAAATTATTTCGTGCAAGGAATTCAGAAAAAGAATACAAATGCACCAGTTGTTGTGTTAGGTGATATGAACGATTTCGAATTCTCTAAACCACTAAAAACACTAGAGGGAACAATCTTAAAAGATATGTTAAACACAGTGCCGAAAGAGAACCGCTACACGTACATTCATGAAGGAAATGCACAAGTGTTAGATCATATTTTAGTAACAAACAATATCGCACCACACACAATTGTAGACCCAGTACACTTAAACTCAAACATTATGAAAGAACACGGACGTGTAAGTGACCACGACCCAGTACTTGCTCAAATTGATTTGAAGAAGGCTTCTTAAAGTAGGGAACGCTTAGTTGACTAAGCGTTCTTTTTTTGCATCGTTATAGAATAGTATAAAGAGATGATTCCTTTTTTTGTAATCTAATGATAAAATTGATTGAATATTTAGTTTTTAATAAGGGGGACAACAATGCAGTTACAAATAAATGGAAAGGTAATGAATCAGTTTGCAATTTTTTTTAGTACGATCATCATGCTTCAGTTTGTAGCTGATATAACAGGACTTACAAGCAATCTAGATATTACGTATAACTTAATACATACAGCAGCTTCTTATATAACATTTAGTTTGGCGGTTATTTTCACTTTAATAGGTGCAAGAAGAGAATTAAGTAAATATGCAATTGTTTCATTATGTTTAGTTGTAGGTATTAAAGTGATTTATTTTGTAGCGGTTGTTATTTTATGGGGAGTGGCAGGTACGCCATAAGTGAATAGTAAATAAACCCTAATTTCCAATATAGTAAGGAAATTAGGGTTTTATTATACTTGAAACGCTTTTCTACACCGCTCTCTTTTTTGCAGTCTTCTTTTATATTTTTTTCTATCCCGCTTTACTCCTTGTATATACATAAGTAAGCTAAGGAAAAGGAAGAAAGCACATTGCGTCATTAAAATATATGGTGACATGCCTTGCAATGGTTGTTTCGGATCATATAAATGAAAAGGTGCTCCGCCTATTGAAGGAAGTATTGTATTTAGCAGGACGTAAGGAATGGAGGCGGCTGCAAATGGAAAGAGAATTGCCATATAGTCTTTTTGTGACCATACAGATGCAGCAAGTCCTAAAAGGGCCATTAAACCTGCAAATAAAAAATTAATTCCGATATATACAGCAATGTAAGTGAGAGGCGCATCAAAATATAGGTTTGCGAACATTCCATCAGCATTTATGATGCCTGAACCAACCGTAGGTGTTCCGTCTGGAATGGTTAATTTGCAAAATAATAACGATAAGATGAATGGAAGTGTATAAAGAAATCCTCCGCAAAAAAAAGTAACGATATATTTCGCTACTGAATAAGGAAATATAGAAATCCCCTTACTCACAAACGGTTTAAAACCATCGGACTTATCCGAATTGTAACTTGTACTAAAGGGGAAACTCGCAATAACGGGCATTAATAATAAATAAACATCCATTTCATTGTCGCGAAATCCAATCCATTTTAAATCTGTTGATATAGGACCATTTGCTGCGTTTCCTAAATAACGAATTACATAATAATAGTGATAAATGCAAATAAGAACGAATCCACTAAGCATCATAATTAAAGAAATACGACTACAAAAAGCTTGCTTTATATTTAAACGAAGTGCACGCATCATGACTGAAAAAGCCTCCACTGTTTTGATAAACTTGTCTATTTTCTATATTACTATTAATTGTAAAGATTTTCTTGTTTTTTTATTTGATTATTTGAAAAAGAGGAAATTTGTTGTTGGTAAGTAAGGTTTAGCTGAAATTAATTTTTCTAAAATATGGTTGACAATTAAGTATTACATTTGTAATCTTAATTATAGATTACAAATGTAATACTTAGGAGTGAAACATACGATGACAAATCAATTACCTAAAATATCTGAAGCGGAATTAGAAATTATGAAAGTACTTTGGTCGAGTTCTCCGCAAACAGCGAATGAAATTATAGAAGAACTGGAAGATGCAATGGACTGGAAACCGAAAACAATCCGCACATTAATTAATCGATTAGTGCAAAAGGAAGCCGTTTCTTACCATCAAGATAAAGGGCGTATGTACGCTTATTACCCGTTAGTATCACAAGATAATTATTTGCAAGTGGAAACGAAATCTTTACTAAAACGTTTTTGCGGTGCAGCGTTTAAGCCATTACTTGTTAATTTCTTAAAAGAGGAGAAATTATCTTCAGAAGATATTAATGAATTAAAACGCATTTTAGATGAGAAGACAGAGGAGAATAAGAGGAAGGATTGATAAAAATGATAAACACGCTTATAAATGTATACCTTCCTCATTTTTTTGATTGGCTTATAGAAACGTCACTTATGGCTAGCATATTAGTCGGATTTATTTTATGTATAAAAGTTCTATTTAGAAATAAATTAACCCCCCGGTGGCAATATATGCTGTGGATCGTATTAATGATAAGACTCCTTTTACCGTGGTCGCCAGATAGCTCTTATAGCATTTACTCATTACTTTCTTATAGTTCTAGCGTATCGGAAGTTATTCCAAAAAATATGCCGGCTACTGAGAATATAGTGAACATAGAAAGCGACCGAAAAGTGGAATTGGAATCAAATTCTAAAATGGTGACAAAAACTAGCGAACCGGAAGTAAAAGTCAGTTCGGAAAAACAGACTACATTTTCTTTATACAAACTTGCTTTGTATGTGTGGCTAGCTGGGGTAATCATATTAGCAGCCATCACGTTTCTTACAAATAGACGTTTATATTCTTACATAAAGAAACAACCGGATATTACGGACGAACAGGTCACTACAGTGTTTAATCGCTGTAAGCAGTCTATGAAAATGAAGAAGGCAGTTTCGTTACGTTTAGCGGGAAAGATTGCGAGCCCAACTGTGTTTAGTTTCTTCCGCCCGAAAGTATTACTATCAAAAAAACATATGAAAGTATTAAATGAACAACAATTACAATATGTCTTTTACCATGAGTTAGCTCATATTAAGAGAAACGATGTAGCTGTAAATTGGATTATGTACAGTTTAATCCTATTAAATTGGTTCAATCCGATTCTTTGGTACGCCTATTTTTGTATGCGAGAAGATCAAGAATTAGCCTGTGATGCATATGCACTTACTTTTATAGATAAAGAGGAACAAATTGCATACGGTCATACAATTATTACCCTTTTAGAAGACTATTCCTATCAAGTACCAAGCCTAGCAAATTTAAGTAGAAATAAACGAACACTAAAAAGGAGAATCATTATGATTAAAAAATTCCAAAAGAAATCGTATCGTCTTTCTTTACTCGGAGTGATTGCTATAGCAGCTATAGCGGGCGGATTTTTATTAAATGCAAGGATAACTGAGGGAGATGAAAGACAGAAAGAAAAAGTTGTAGAAAAAAAGCAATCTAAAGCGGCATTTGAAAAAGCGATAGAAACAGTATTAGGTACACCGGAGAATGCAAGTAGAGAATGGGGGATGTCAATAACGTCATATAAAAAGAATACAGATTTTTTGTATTTGGCAGAAAAGAATTTTACAAAAGAAGAATTTGAGCAGTATGTTCGATTATTTAAGGAAGCGCAAGAAATTCATAAAAAAGCAATGGTTAAGAAAAATGTGCCTGAGAATTATGATGGAGATACAAAGGAATATAAACCTGAACGCTTGAAGAAAGCTGATCAAGAAAGACTAGCTACTATTGAGAAGACATTAAAACCGCTTGGAGATAAGCTGGAGAAGTCTTTAACATATACTATAGAAGAAGCGAAAGAACATGTACCGTATCAAATTAAGCAGCCGACTTATATACCTGAAGGTTATGAATTAAAGAGAGAATGGGCTGACTCATATTTTGGAAGAGATGTAGAATTAGTTATTAAATCAGAATATACAAAAGGAAAATATGGTTTTACAATTTACCAGTCAAGGATGTATATGGATGGTAATGTTAATGGTGGTAAGGATCCGCTACACTATATGATGCCTGGAGTAGAGAATCTAGAAAGTTATAGTTTAGATGGGAAAGGAATGGTATATAATAAATCTTCTCATGGAGAGGGGAAGTTAAGGGGCCTTAAAATGTTTGTACCAGCACAAGGTAAGAATAGTGATTATCAAATTGTCATAGTAAATGATATTTTTACAAGAGATACAAAGATATACGAAGAGATAATTGATGATGATCTAACTAAGAAAGAGATGGAGAAAATATTACTTTCTATGTCAAAATAAAAGGCAGTGTTCTTAAACCGTTGGTTTTAAGAACACTGTCTATTTTATTAAATTTCTAGTGGGATCTAGTCAGCAATTATTTACGAATATATTCTAGCTTTCCATACAAGTATACTTTTTGATAAACTATGGAAAGTATGATATACACTGACTGGAATTTTTTTATACTGGAAATAATAAAAAGAGAACTTGTATAGAATGTAAGCGTGTGGTAATATCAAAGATGTACTGATTGACTATATTATCCAATCGGTCATTTTTGGAGGTG
Organism: Bacillus cereus group sp. MYBK15-3; assembly: GCF_051916765.1. Classification (NCBI taxonomy): domain Bacteria; kingdom Bacillati; phylum Bacillota; class Bacilli; order Caryophanales; family Bacillaceae; genus Bacillus; species Bacillus cereus group sp. MYBK15-3. The sequence goes on along the minus strand of NZ_JBQAHG010000004.1, from coordinate 91,817 downwards.
ACAATGTGGCGATAGATCGAAAACGTTCTATTATTGAAGCTGCAACAAAGTCTTTTTCAGCGTTCGGCTATAAAGCAACAACGATGGATCAAGTAGCGAAGTTAGCGAATGTAGGGAAAGGAACGATTTATACTTTTTTCAAAAATAAAGAAGAGTTATTTGGTGAAATTATTTCTAATTTAATTACAGAAATGAAGCAAGTTGCAGAAAATGCAATTCGTTCAGATGTTTCATTTTTTGAAAATGTACATAGAGCATTATATAGCATCTTGGAATTTAGAAAAGAACATCAGCTCATGATTAAATTAATTCAAGAAGAGCGCGATATGGGAACGAAAGAAGTACAAGAAGTGATGCAACAAGTTGATGTGGAAATCGTTTCTGTTATTCAATCGTATTTAAAGATTGCGATTGAAAAAGGTGAAATTAGCAAATGTGATCCAGAAATTACAGCATTTATTATGCTTCGTCTATATGTATCGCTTATTTTTGATTGGGAAAAAAATCACGAACCGCTAGAAAAAGAAAAAATTGCAGAGTTATTTGAACTTTATTTACTAAAAGGATTGTCAAACTAAGATAATCCTTTTAATTTTATAAAAAATGACCAAATGAACAATACGGTCATATATTTAAGTTAAGGGGGGATATAGAAAAATTATAATCATAATAAGAAAAAGTTGCATAGTAATAAATTCGGGGATAAGGCATATGTATGAACAAGTATAGCCTTTTTGTTTGGGTAAAAATGACTATATGAACATTTTGGTCATTTTATAAAAGGGGGAGAAATTATGAAAGGGAATCAGTTACTTCGGAAAGAGTTCACGGAAATTATAAAAAGTAAAAAAATATTAATTCCAATTATTGCGGTCTTATTCGTACCGATTTTATATGCAGGGATGTTTTTGTGGGCCTTTTGGGATCCGTATAAACAGTTAGATGACTTACCAGTTGCAGTAGTCAATTTAGATAAAGGCGCAGTATTTGATGGGAAATCAATTGAGGTCGGAAAAGGGCTCGTTGATAATTTAAAAGATAATAAAAGTTTTAAATGGGAGTTCGTAAGTGAAAAAGAAGCGAAGAAAGGAATGGAAGGTAGAAAGTATTACATGTTAGTGCGCATTCCAGATGACTTCTCAAGTAACGCTACAACGTTACTAAAAGACAATCCAAAGCCATTAAACTTAGAGTACATTCCAAACGAAAGCTTAAACTTCTTATCTTCACAAATTGGAGGAACAGCCATTGAAAAGATTAAAACTGAAGTATCAAGCACGTTAACGAAAACATATGCAGAGAAAATGTTTGATTCCATTCAAGACGTCTCAAAAGGATTAGCAGATGGGGCGGAAGGAGCAAATAAACTACACGACGGATCAAGTGAGCTGCATGATGGTTCAAGTAAAGTGACGGATGGCCTTCATACACTGCAAGGGAAGTCTGGGGAGATGAAGGATGGAGTTCAGAAATTAGCAGATGGATCTAATAAATTACAAGATGGCTCCGGAAAAGTGACAGCAGGTTTAAATACGTTAAATAGCAAAACCGGTGAAATGCAAAAAGGAATTAGTGAATTGCGTGATGGATCTGAGAAAGTAACGAACGGTCTGAGCATATTGGTAAGTAAAACAGGTGAATTACAAACAGGAACAACAGAACTATCAAATGGTATGGAAAAACTTGCGGGAGGGCAAAGTCAATTAGAGAAAGGTTCTGAAGAGATTCAAAAGGGTTTGCAAGAGTTAAATAATAAAGTACAAAACTCTGTTGCAGGATTAGGGGAAATGCAGTCGAAAGTTCCTTCTATATTAAATACAGTAACTGAGAAAATAGATGGAGCTGGAGAAAATGTAAATCAGCTAAATGAACTCACTCAATCAACAGCAAGGGATGCAAAAACAGCAGTGCAAGATGTAGCAAATTTACAAAAGCAAATTGAAAGTTTACCAAAAGAATATCAAGAGCAGTTACAGCCATTTATAACAAATGCGGTAAAAAGTACGGCGACAGTTCAACAGAAAGCTGCTGGAGTAGCAGGCGGAACAAATAAATTAAATGAAGAAGTAAAACAATTAAAAGGTGAAATCAGTGAAAAGACAAGTGGGATGCAAAGCAAAATGCCGAATCCAGAAGAGGTGGGAAATTTAACGAGTGGTATTAAGACATTAACGAATGCACAAAACGAATTTGTAAGTAAGTTTCATGGATTAGGTGAAGGATTAGGTAATGCTAAAGTAGGTGCAGATAAATTAAAAAACGGATCAGGGCAATTAATTGATGGGGTAAATCAATTGTTTGATGGATCTGGAAAGGTAACAGGCGGTTTAGGAACGTTATCTGTAGGAGCAAATCAAATGGCAGGTGGGATAAATCAATTAGCGGACGGTTCAAGTCAAGTAACAGGTGGTTTAGGTACATTATCTGTAGGAGTAACCAAATTAGCAGATGGCTCAAATCAAGTAACAACTGGTCTGGGCGATTTAAATGGTGGCCTAAACAAAATGTCAACTGGCTCAACCCAGCTAATCGACGGCGTAAATAAACTAGCAGACGGATCAGGGAAAGTAACGGATGGCCTCGTAAAAGTAAATGATGGTTCCGGTGAACTTGCTGAGAAACTTGGCGAAGGGGCAGAGAAAACTGGTGAAGTGAAAGGGACGGATAAAACGTATGATATGTTTGCAAGTCCTGTAAAAGTGAAGACGGAAAAAATGGCGGAAGTTCCAAACTATGGAACTGGATTTACACCATATTTCTTATCACTCGGTTTATTTGTTGGGGCATTACTCTTATCAATCGTATATCCATTACGCGATACAGTAGGCGTTCCGAAATCAGGATTTAGTTGGTTTCTTAGTAAGTTTGGCGTGTTACTATCAGTTGGCATTATTCAAGCGGTAGTAGCAGATGTTATATTACTGTTCGGATTGGGTGTAGAAGTACAAAGCATTCCATACTTCATACTCTTTAGCATCATTACAAGTTTAGCATTTATCGCATTAATTCAATGTTTAGTAACAGCATTCGGTGATGCAGGCCGTTTTATCGCCATCATCACATTAATTATGCAGCTAACAACGAGTGCCGGAACATTCCCGCTAGAATTGATTCCGAAGTTTTTACAACCATTCAATGCTTGGTTACCGATGACATACTCTGTATCAGGATTGAAAGCAGTCGTATCGAGTGGAGACTTTGACTTCATGTGGCAAAACATAGGAATGCTCATGATCTTTATCGTTGTATTATCACTTGGAACGATCGCTTCCTTAACTTTGATGCACAAACGACAATTTAAAAATGTTGCTGAAAATCAATCGGTTGAAGCGTAGATAAAAGCACCTTTTTGGTGCTTTTTTATTTTAATAGAGGGCATCTTTTCCTTAGTTCATCTATAAATCTTTCTAAAAGCTATAGAAACGAAAGAAAAGGAATTACAACAATTTACAGAGAAACATAGGGTAGAGGAGTTGATATGATGAAAGGCAATCTTACTTATTATTTTATCGTAAATCCGCTAATAATCTTTCTTGTTTATGCCCTTTCACCTATATTGTTTGATAAAGAAGTATATACAAGTGTGAAAGATGCATTTGGAATACTTACGTTCTATGTAGTAAGTCTATGAACGCTTCAACATTCGAACTTGTAATGTACCCAAGCGTTATATATTCATCTTCATAGTAAAATATTATTTTTTTGTCAAAGATTCTTCTCTTCGTTTCTATGGATAGAATTTTTTCATAATCAAATTCGGCAATGAATGTGTTTTTATATTGGCTAAAAAAGAGAAGTCTTTGATTAGTAGCAAGTAACATGCCAGGATACGGAACTTTATGCGTAATCATATAGCCAGTAAGTGAACATTTTAAAGTAGATAAAATCTTTTCTTCTTTATGTAATAGTTGTTTTGCAGCTGTTAAGATTGGATTCATTGCATACATTCCTTTTATTTTGATGTATGAATATTGTATCAAGAGTAAAAAGATTCTCAATATGTAATATTGCATATTGGACGTTTTATAGTTTTAATATTATTTTTTAAAAGAAAAAGTACGAGGTGATTCAATGATACGATTAGCAAAAGAGGCTGATGCAGAAGCAATAATGAACATTAGAAAAGAAATTATATTATCGGAAAATACTACAAAGTTTTTCATAGTATCTCCAAAGAAATTACCGAATGATATTGATGCAGAAAGAGAAAAGATACGGAAAAGTAATGAGAAAGGTAATCTTTATATTGTGTATGAAGTAGATTATAAGGTGGTAGGTTTTTTACTTTTCAACCGATATGAACTAGAACGGTTACAACACGCAGGCACAATGGGAATGGGGATTAAAGAGGCGTATTGTAATCAAGGCATCGGTACGAAATTAATTGAATCTCTTATTAGTTGGGCTAAAGGGCAGAAAGGTTTAGAGAAAATTTGCTTAGGTGTAGTTTCTGTTAATGATCGGGCAATTAAAGTGTACAAACGTATGGGTTTTGTAGAAGAAGGAAGACAACGAAAGCAAATTAAATATGAAGATGGATCATATGGAGATGATGTATTGATGGGCTTTTATATTGAATAAAGAATATATGGTATTAAGAAAAGGAATGTACATAACGTAAATTTCTAAAAGCAGTATATTGCCCATGCATTAACAGACTTTTACCTATGTATAATATTAATATAGTAAAATCATAACAACCGATATTGCAGTTTCCAATAATATACTATATAATCAATTTAAGAAAACGTTTTCATGCAAAGGGGGAGAATTTCGTGTCGACTATAGAGGACGTGGCGAAATTAGCGGGGTTATCAAGGACAACGGTTTCTAGGGTGATTAATAATCATCCATATGTTTCAGATGAGAAGAAAAAAAGGGTTCAATTAGCAATGAAGCATTTAGGCTTCGTTCCTAATTCTGCGGCGAGAAGGCTTCGTAAACAAAAAACGGAAACAATTGCGGTGCTAGTTCCAAGGATTACAAATCCTTTCTTCAGTAGATTTATCGAAGCAATCGAGATTGCTGCTTCTGAACATAAATATAAACTGATTATTTGTCAAACAAGATATTTACCGGAAAAAGAGATGGAGTATTTACAATTATTATCTACGAAGCAAGTAGATGGGATTATTCTATGTTCACTAGAAAATCCGTGGGAAGATGTAGAGCCATACTTACAGCACGGTCCAATCGTGTTGTGTAATGAATATATTGAGGAAGCAAATATTCCAACAGTGAAGTTTGATCATGCGCAAGGAGCATACATAGCTGCGAAGCATGTGTTAGATCAAGGATATCGTAATCTTATTTTTTGCCGTGGTAACGAAACCAAAGTCGTTAGCCAGCAGCGAAAAATGGGCTTTTTACGTGCAATAACTGAGAAGAGCCGCCAAGTAGAAGCGATTGACTTTCTTGAAAACGCTTTCTCTTGGGAAGATGGAAAACGAATATTCCATGAAGTATTAAAGGACAAAAAAAATCCTACCGCGATTTTGGCAGGAGGCGATGAGGTAGCAGCTGGAATTATCTCAGAGGCGAAACGCCATAACTGGAGCATTCCAGATGATCTCGCTGTTATCGGTTTTGATAATCAAATATTATCGCAGATTACAGAACCAGGTATTACGACAATTGAACAGCCAATTGATGAAATGGCCCGAAAAGTTGTCGACCTAATGATGGATAAAATCCATACGAAAAATTATCGAAAAAAAGAATTGTATGAGTTTGAACTGGAGCTCTTGGTGAAAGGTTCAACGATGAAGGATAAGATGTTATTAGCCTAGTAGACTATGTCTGCTAGGTTTTTTTTATGTTCACAAACTACTATTCTTCGTGAACGCAATCATCACATTTGTTATGGTATGCTTCGTGCTGCTCATCAATTTCTTTCCCGCAGTGTGCACAAGTTTTCGTCGGTAAATTTCTGAAAAACTCCATTGGTTGATCGATCATGTCAATCCCTCCATTTCCATTTCTTACTATTATTGTATTAGTACAAAAAATAAAAGTCAACAACTGTTTTATAACAAAATTGAAAATTAATGAAAAAGTTTAGGAAATGGATTATAGTTAACAATGTAGGATGTAAGTAAAACATGCATTTCTACTCGGTTTTAGAAAGGATGGATACATATGAAAATGACTGTTGTCGGCTTTTGGGGCGGCTTTCCAGAAGCGGGAGAAGCAACGTCGGGGTATTTGTTTGAACACGATGGTTTTCGTTTACTTGTAGACTGTGGTAGTGGTGTACTAGCACAGCTTCAAAAATATATAACACCGTCTGATATAGATGCAGTTGTACTGTCGCACTATCATCACGATCATGTTGCAGATATTGGGGTATTGCAATATGCGAGATTAATTACGAGCGCGACAACAAGGCAACTACCAGAACTACCAATATACGGTCATACGTTTGATGAGAATGGTTTCCATTCTTTAACACATGAACCGCATACGAAAGGAATCGCGTACAATCCAGAAGAAACACTTCAAATTGGACCGTTCTCGATTTCATTCTTAAAAACTGTTCATCCTGTTACATGCTTTGCGATGCGCATTACAGCAGGTAGTGATATCGTAGTATACAGCGCTGATTCAAGTTATATTCCTGAATTCATTCCATTCACAAAAGATGCTGATCTTTTCATTTGTGAGTGTAATATGTATGCACATCAAGAGGCTGCAAAAGCAGGGCATATGAATAGTACAGAAGTAGCAAGTATTGCAAAAGATGCGAATGTAAAAGAACTTTTATTAACGCACTTACCGCATACAGGCAACCCATCTGATTTAGTAACAGAAGCAAAACAAATTTTCAGTGGCCATATTACGCTAGCGCATAGTGGCTACGTATGGAACTCATGAGGTGATACGATGTTATTTATTGATAATAAAGGAATTACAGATCCTAGAATAAACTTAGCGATCGAAGAATATTGTGTGAAGAATTTAGATATTAACGAAACATATTTACTGTTCTACATTAATGAGCCTTCGATTATCATTGGTAAAAATCAAAACACAGTAGAAGAAATTAATGCAGATTACGTAAAAGAAAAAGGTATTCATGTCGTTCGTCGTCTATCAGGCGGAGGCGCAGTATATCATGATTTAGGAAACTTAAACTTCAGTTTTATTACGAAAGATGATGGAGACAGTTTCAGCAACTTCAAAAAATTCACAGAGCCTGTAACGAAAGCGCTTAGTAAATTAGGTGTAAAGGCAGAACTAAGTGGTCGTAACGACATTTTAGCTGAAGGTAGAAAAATTTCAGGTAACGCGCAGTTCTCAACGAAAGGTCGTATGTTCAGCCACGGTACGTTACTATTTGACTCTGAAATCGATCACGTCGTATCAGCGTTAAAAGTAAAAATGGATAAAATCCAATCAAAAGGTATTAAATCAATCCGTAGCCGCGTTGCGAACATTACAGAGTTCCTAAACGAAGAAATGACGACAGAGGAGTTTAGACAACTTCTTCTAGAAACAATTTTCGAAGGAGAAACAGAAATCCCAACGTATGAATTAACAGAAAATGATTGGAAAGAGATCCACAAACTTTCTGAAGAACGTTACCAAAATTGGGATTGGAACTACGGAAAATCACCGAAGTTCAACTTACAACATTCACACCGCTTCCCAGTTGGACAAGTTGACGTTCGTCTTGAAGTGAAAAAAGGAACAGTAACAGAATGTAAAGTTTACGGCGACTTCTTCGGTTCACTAGATGTTCATGATATCGAAGAGCGTCTAACAGGCGTTCAGTTCGATAAAGATGCATTCACTGCAGCTTTAGAAGGCGTAGATATCACACGCTACTTCGGTAACATTACAACAGAAGATTTCTTACATTTATTCTTCTAAAAATAAGGGAGGTTGCGATAATGGGCAGCCTCTTTCTTTTTGCGTAGATTGTCAGGTTTTGTCGGTAAGTCGATATAACTGAAAAATCGCTGATATAAATTGAGTTGCGCTGATATATTTGGAAAATCGCCGATATAAATTGAGTTGCGCTGATATATTTGAAAAATCGCCGATATAAATCGAGCTGCGCTGATATAACTGAAAAATCGCTCATATAATTTCATTTACCACAAAACATAAAATCACAGGACATTCGCTCCTCGTAAAGGAATATATATATACAAAAGGAGGCGAATCGAAATGAAAAGGGTAATGTACGTTGTATTATTACTCAGCTTCGTCGTCGGAATGACAGCGTGTAGCAGTGGATCGCCCTCAAGTCGTATAATTTTGTCTATCGGAAAACCAGCGGAGGATAATGTTATATATTTTACGCATACAGATAACAAACGAAAGATACATGATATACAAGACATGTTTCAAAATAAGAAGTGGAAAAGAAATGAAACATTCAGCACTGTTAATAAAACACCAGATGTCGTCTTATCAATAGATGAAGACAATACAGGGTTACCGGCATTATATGTTACCGTGTATTTTCATGAAAATGGAGCGGACGTTTTGAATTTGTATGGGGAGTATACGAACTTAAATAAAGAGGAACTTGAAAAGCTTAAAGAAAAGATGAGTGCATATTATCCTAAAATGATTTTTGGTCTAGTGTTATAAATTACTTGCAAATAAAATCCCCTTATTTTTCCAAAGTAAACTAAGAGAAGGTGATCTGTCTATATGCAGTTAATAGAATATCACTTGCCACTTTAATTTTCTTTTAATATAATTAATTTAGAATTTTTAAATATTCTAAATTTTATAAAGGTGGGGTTTTTGTGAATCTCGTTCAATCTTTGGCTGAAACGGCAAAAAAGAAGGGGGAAAAACCGGCTTATATATTTATGGATCAGTCGGTCTCATATGACCAATTAAACAAAATGGTCACAAGGTTTTCTAGCAATTTAGCAGAAATGGGCATTGGAAAAGGGGACAATGTCGCATTAGTTGTTGGGAACTCACCACATTTTTTGGTCGGTTTATACGGAACAATGAAAGCCGGAGCAACTGTTATTCCAGTTAATCCAATTTATACAGCAGACGAAATGCATTATATTTTACAAAATGGAGATGTAAAAACAATCATCGTACTCGACGTCCTTCTACCTGTTATACAATCTCTTACAACAAGACTTCCTTCATTAGAAAACATCATCATATGCGAAACCTCATCAGATTTTAACCATACAGAAACCGAAAAAATGAAAACGTTTACTAGTTTTGTGGGGACTGGAGATACAACTTACGAAGGTCCTGAACTAGATGAAGAAGATGTAGCGGTTATTCTATACACATCGGGCACAACTGGAAAACCGAAAGGCGCTATGTTAACACATAAAAATTTATATAGTAATGCGAACGATGTGGCGTCGTATTTACAATATACGGCTGATGACCGCGTTGTTGCGGCACTGCCTATGTTCCATGTATTCTGTTTAACAGTTGCGGTAAATGCACCGATTGTGAACGGGGCAACGATTTTAATGTTACCGAAATTTAGTCCGAAAGAAGTATTCCGTATTTGTCGCACGTACGAACCAACGATCTTTGCTGGCGTACCGACGATGTACAATTATTTATATTTATTTGAAGAAGCAAGCGCAGAAGATGTGAAGACGCTTCGCCTTTGTATTTCCGGTGGTGCATCGATGCCTGTTGCTCTTCTGCAAAACTTTGAAAAACGTTTTAACGTTATTGTTTCAGAAGGATACGGTTTATCAGAAGCATCACCAGTTACTTGTTTCAATCCGCTAGATCGTCCTCGTAAACCAGGGTCGATTGGCACAAATATTTGGCATGTAGAAAATAAAATCGTAAATGAACTTGGGGAAGAAGTACCTGTCGGCGCAGTCGGCGAATTAATCGTTCGCGGACCTAACGTTATGAAAGGATACTATAATGCACCAGAAGATACAGCTGCGACATTGAAAGACGGCTGGCTATATACAGGTGACTTGGCGAAAATGGATGAAGAAGGTTACTTCTATATCGTTGATCGTAAAAAAGATATCGTCTTAGTTGGCGGTTATAACGTATACCCTCGTGAAGTAGAAGAAGTATTATATACGCACGAATCAGTAGCGGAAGTTGTCGTAATCGGTGTTCCTGATGAAAACTTAGGAGAAGCTGTGCGAGCGTACGTCGTTTTGAAGCAAGCAAACGTAACAGAAGAAGAACTAATGCATTACTGTAGGTTACATTTAGCGAAATATAAAGTGCCGAAAAGCATTGAGTTTTTAATAGAATTGCCGAAGAATACGACGGGTAAGTTGTTAAGAAGAGCATTGAGAGAGAAAGCGATGCAAGTGTAAAAATGAGGCAACCATCTTTGGAGGTGGTTGCCTCATTTTTTTGTATTGATTAAGCGGTGGTGCCATATATTTAAACCTGTATATGACCAACAAGGAGGGGACATACGTAGAACAGAAGAAATTAACACTTACGTCGGGTGCAATATCTTATTTGTTAAATTATGGATGAACTCTGGAAGTGATAAGAACGGTAATTTTAATCAAAATGGAGTAGTGGACTGTGAATCAATGGCTACGGTGTTAGTAAATGCATATAAATTAGAATGGAATGAAAATAGTAAGTTACCAAAAGAATTTGCTGATTTGAAAAATCATTGGGCTCAACGTATGCCAATATTTTAGTTTAATAAGAAAATTCAAATTCCAAGTTGACACATGTGAATTACAGAATTAAAATGAAAAGAAATCGAATAGAATACATTAGAAGCTAATCAGATAAACTGAAGGCGCACAATGTTCACATTTGTGAATATATTGTGTGCCTTTTTCTATTGTATAAACTAAGGGGGCTTAACGATGAAAAAGTGGGGTAAGACAGCGTTTATGAAAAGTACAGGTGTTTTATTATCAGCAGTTGTACTTTTATCAGGGTGTGGTTCGGCAACATCCACTAGTAATTCTGAAGGAAGTGGAGATAAAAAAACAGTTGAGCTTTTAAATGTTTCTTATGATCCAACGAGGGAGTTATATCAAGATTTCAATAAAGATTTTGCGAAGTATTGGAAAGAGAAGCACGGGCAAACAGTAAATGTAAAACAATCACACGGGGGATCTGGAAGTCAAGCGCGCTCTGTTATTGATGGCTTAGAAGCAGACGTTGTTACACTAGCACTTGCTTATGATATTGATGCGATTAGTAAGAAAAAACAATTAGCAGAAGATTGGCAGAAGCGACTTGCGAATAATTCCACTCCATACACGTCAACAATTGTATTTCTTGTTCGAAAAGGAAACCCGAAAGGTATTAAAGACTGGGATGATTTAACGAAAAAAGGTGTGTCTGTCATTACACCAAACCCAAAAACATCAGGCGGGGCACGTTGGAACTATTTAGCGGCGTGGGGATACGCACTGAAAAAATATAATAATAGTGAAGATAAGGCGAAAGAGTTTGTTAGCCAAATTTATAAAAACGTAGAAGTATTAGATTCAGGAGCGCGCGGAGCAACGACAACATTTGTTGAAAAAGGAATTGGTGACGTATTAATCGCATGGGAAAATGAAGCGTTATTATCCCAAAAAGAGCTTGGAAAAGATAAATTTGAAATTGTAACCCCTTCTATTAGTGTACTTGCAGAACCACCAGTAGCGGTTGTAGATAAAGTCGTTGATAAAAAAGGAACGAAAAAAGTAGCAGAAGGGTATCTTGAATATTTGTACTCAGAAAAAGGACAGGAAATTGCGGCAAAAAACTTTTATCGTCCACGTAATGAAAAAGTAGCAGAAAAATATACATCTCAATTTCCGAAAGTTCAATTATTTACAGTAGATGAACTATTTGGTGGCTGGAAAAAAGCGCAGGAGAAACACTTTAATGACGGCGGCGTATTCGATAAAATTTATCAAAAATAATGCGTACTGCTAAAGGGGGATGAGGTGAAAGAGGATGAGGAAGAAACGTGTTTTACCAGGGTTTGGATTATCGCTTGGATTTACAATGTTGTACATGAGTTTATTCGTACTTATACCACTTTCTATCGTATTTATTCAAACTTCACAGTTAGGTTGGAAGAAGTTCGCTGGGGTTATAACGAACGAGCGTGTGTTGCATTCCTATCAAGTTAGTTTTACAACTTCATTTGCAGCTGCTATTGTAAATGCCATTTTCGGTTTATTAATAGCATGGGTGCTCGTACGCTACAAATTTCCAGGAAAAAGACTATTAGATGGACTCATTGATTTACCGTTTGCACTTCCGACAGCTGTAGCTGGTATTACACTTACAACGCTTTATGCGGAAAATGGATGGATTGGGAAAATATTTAGTCTGTTTCATATAAAAGTAGCTTTTACACCACTCGGAATTATCGTTGCGCTTACTTTTATCGGTTTACCATTTGTCGTTCGAATGGTGCAACCAGTGCTGCAAAATATTGATAAAGAAGTAGAAGAGGCAGCTTCGAGTTTAGGTGCATCCCGCTTACAAATATTTGTGAAAATCATTTTACCAGAAATCTTTCCCGCTCTTCTTGCCGGTTTTTCACTCGCATTTGCAAGAGCATTAGGAGAATACGGATCTGTCGTTTTCATCGCAGGTAATATGCCGATGAAAACAGAAATTGCACCACTGATGATTATGACGAAACTAGAACAATATGATTACGCGGGGGCAACAGCTGTAGCGACCGTGATGCTTATTATTTCCCTCCTTTTCCTTCTTCTTATTAATATGATTCAAAGCTGGAGTAGAAGGCATGAACTAAAAAGTGAATAGGAGGAGAGAAAATGGAACCAACATTATTAGAAAAGAAAATAGTAAAAAGCGTATCAGCTAAAAAAGAATCTAAGCTTGTACCAGGCGTATTAATTACGATTACAGTTTTATTTTTATCTCTCTTTCTATTACTGCCACTCATAACTATTTTTCTAAAAGCCTTTGAAAGAGGGATGGATGTATACATTGCCGCTATTACAGATCAAGAAGCATTTTCAGCAATTAGATTAACGCTTCTCGTTGCGTTAATCGTTGTGCCGCTTAATACGATATTTGGGGTAGCGGCCGCGTGGCTTATTACAAAGTTTCAGTTTAAAGGAAAACAAGTATTACTCTCTCTTATTGAACTGCCGTTTGCTGTGTCACCAGTTATCGCAGGATTAGTATTCGTTTTACTTTTCACACCGAGGGGTGCTCTTGGCGAATGGTTACTTGAACATGGAGTGAAAATCATTTTCTCTGTACCAGGTATTATTATCGCAACAATCTTTGTAACCTTCCCGTTCGTTGCACGTGAATTAATTCCGGTTATGCAGGCGCAAGGGAAAAGTGAAGAAGAGGCAGCTTTATCACTTGGCGCAAGTGGCTGGAAAATGTTTTGGCGCGTTACGCTTCCAAATATAAAATGGGGTCTTTTATACGGCATGATTCTATGTAATGCCCGTGCTATCGGTGAGTTTGGAGCCGTTTCTGTCGTATCAGGTCACGTGCGTGGCATTACGAACACGATGCCGCTCCATATTGAAATTTTGTACAATGAATATCAATTTTCAGCAGCATTTGCAGTAGCGACGTTAATGTCATTAATTGCAGTGTTTACACTCGTTATAAAAAACTGGATTGAATGGCGAATGGAAAAACGACAATAAGTGGGATTACGGTGAGTATTCAAATTCAAGGTGTATCAAAGCAATATGGTACATTTCAAGCACTAACAGACATTCATTTGGATATTCCAAAAGGTGAACTTGTTGCCTTATTAGGCCCGTCAGGTTCTGGGAAAACGACGTTATTACGCATTATTGCAGGATTAGAAGAAGCGGATGGAGGTTCTATTTCATTTGATGGAGAAGATTTAACAGACATTCACGTGAAAAACAGGCAAGTCGGTTTCGTCTTTCAGCACTATGCGCTCTTTAAACATATGAATGTATTTGAGAATGTCGCTTTCGGTTTAAAAGTAAGAAAGAAAAGCTTAAGACCGTCAGCAGAAGCGATAGAAGAAAAGGTAACAGAATTATTAAAGCTCGTAAAAATGGATGACTTTGCTAAACGTTATCCAGCGCAATTATCTGGTGGACAACGTCAACGTATTGCACTAGCCCGGGCACTTGCAGTCGAACCGAAAATTTTATTACTTGATGAACCGTTCGGTGCACTCGATGCAAAGGTGAGAAAAGAATTACGAAGATGGCTCCGAAAATTACATGACGAATTTCAAATTACGAGCGTATTCGTAACGCATGACCAAGAAGAAGCGTTAGACGTTGCAGACCGTATCGTTGTAATGAATGAAGGTCGCATTGAACAAATGGGAACACCGGAAGAAGTATATGAAAACCCAGCAAGCCCGTTCGTTTACGATTTTTTAGGAAATGTAAATTTATTTCACGGCCGCGTTCATAAAGGAAAGCTAAATGTAGGATCGGTCGAACTAGAAGCACCAGAGCATAAGCACGTTTCCAACGTAGACGGAATAGCCTACGTAAGGCCGCATGACTTATCAATCTCTCGTACGAAACAAAGCATAGATGCAATCCCGGCAAAAGTATCTTATTCTCACGCAGTCGGACCTGTCGTATATGTAGAATTAAAACGAGACGGAACAGATGAATATTTAGAAGCAGAAATTACGAAAGAACAGTTCAAGCAGCTGAACATTCAAGCGGGTGATTTCGTATACATACAGCCGAAAGAAGTGAAAGTGTTTATTCCGGAGGATTTTGTAATTTAAGAGTGTTTACTCTTAAATCACAAAATCTATTAATAAGAAAAGGTCTCCTAAAATATCTTTTAGGAGACCTTTTCTTTGTTTATCGTAATAACTTTTTCTCATATGAAATGTAGTAGGAAGTTTGTATATATAATAGCGGAGCGTGTTCAACTATTTGATACGAGTAGTAATGAAGATATTTCTCTTACTTTCTTAAACACAGTTATTACAATTAGAAGACCCACATTTATGCTATTCCAATGAAACTCAATGTATTAGCTTCATTGGAATACTAGAACAAAAGTGAATGTAAAAGTTTAGTTGAATCATGTTCATATTCTGTCGTTAGTAAATAATAATAGATGTGATTATTGTAATCTTAAATTATATAACAGAAATAATTATCTGTAATGATATTTTAAAAATTGTTATTGAATTGTCGTATTTTGTGCACAAAATCTTCAAAACTTTAAAACTGTATTTACTTTACTCTTTAGTTTATATAAATTTTGATATGTAACATTATATATGTTAAAAATATTTCAGTGAGGTGAGTTTATGGAAGGTAAGAAACAAAGAAAGTGGTATCAGTATTTAATACAACTTATCGTAGTTGCATTAATTGTTACTTCTATACCACTGAATGGGTTGGCAGAAACGGCACCACCGTTTACACCATCTCCAAATTCAGAACAAACTCCAGAAGTGGAAAAGAAAGAGGAGCAGGAATTACCAGCTCCACATCCAGATCAATTAAAGAAGGATAAGGCTAAAACACAGGCGAGTCCGACTGAGATTGTAGAAGAAAGAACGGAAACCGAAAAGGTTTTTGATAACAATGATGGTACTTTTACAAAGAGGGTATATACGGAACCGATTCATGCAGAGAAAGATGGAAAGCTAGAAGAGGTTTCGCCAAAATTAGTAGAAGCACCAAATGAAAAAATTGTAACGGAAAATACAACATTAGAACCAGAGTTTGAGAAAGCGACAAAAGATGGAAAGTACGTTCAATTTAAAGTAAAAGATCATACTATTCAGTATAAACTAATAAGTGCAAATGGTGAAAAAGGTGAAATGAAGCCATCACCAGTAACCGCAACACATGAAAATAATACAGTATGGTATAAAGGGGTCTTCCCAAATATTGATTTAAAGAGTACGACATTCAATGAAAATGTAAAAGAAGATTTTGTATTACGTGAGTATACAGGACACCACATTTTTACATTTGCATTAGAAACAGATTTAACACCTAGCTTACAGGAAGATGGTTCAATCGACTTCCAAGATGAGAAAAAAGAAAAAGTATTCACATTGCCGAAACCATATATGAATGATTCCAATGTGGATCAGCAATCAGGTGAGGCTGTAACGTCAGATGCGGTTCGCTACAATATTGAGAAGAAAGATGAAAAAACATATACATTAACTGTTACTGCCGACCCGCAGTGGCTACAAGCACCAGAGCGAAAATATCCGGTATATGTAGATCCTTCAATTGAATTGGATAACTTTGAAAATGCTTATGCTTCAAGTGTATTCGCTAATGTTAATTATTCAGGAGGAAAACTTTGGGATTCAGGCCAAAATGCTTACACGTTAAAAGTTGGGTATTATGACGCATCGATTGGCACCAACTTTTCATTTATTAAACCAGATGTTTCAAACTTAAAGGGTGCAAAGATTGAAAGTGCAACATTCCATGCCTATGCAGTTTGGCATTATTATGCGAATCAACCAAATGGTGTTTGGTTAGATGAAGTAACAAGTGGATGGAATGTTGGAAGTGTAAACTGGAATAACAAACCAGGTTCTAACAACATTGCACACGCTGATGTGGGCCGCGGAAAATGGGCCCAGTTCAATGTAACGAATACAGTGAAAGCATGGGTAGAAGGCGCGAGACCAAACAATGGCTTTAAGCTACATGCAAATGGTAATGGTCAAAACCATTGGAAGAAATTCATTGCAGCTGAAAATGGAACGAATGCACCATTCTTGGAAGTGAAATATTCCTACGCAAAACCAAATAAGCCAAGAGTACAAGCTTACTCAAATGGGAGTGGGAGTGGTTCAGGTCACTTCAATGTACAATGGGACGCAGTTCCAGGAGCAACAGGTTATAAAGTTGCCATTTTTAATGGATATGACTATGAATATATTCCTGTTGGGAATGTGACAAGCTGGACGACGAAAGATAAAAAAATATTCCCGACGCCAGAAGAAATTGCACAAGGGCGTTACTGGATACATGATGATGGAAAAGGTGCAGAAGCGCCTACTAACCCAGGACAAATATATAAAAATGCTTACGAGTCAGGAGGTCCGTACGGGGATTATAGCGGAAGAAGTAGCTACTGGATTCGTATTGTAGCAGAGTATCCGTTTGGGGATAGTCCACTTTCAGATGAAATAGTTCCATTTATTCCATTAGAACAAGTGAAAAAGCCAGATGGATCGGCCTATATTAATGCGACAGATAAAGAAACAGGATATGTCACATTAAAGTGGGATGCAGTTCCAGCGGCTGCAGGCTATAAAGTTTGGATTTATAACGGAAAAGATTACGAAGCGTTCGATGTAGGGAATAAAACAAATTGGACAACGCAAAATGAGAAAATTTGGCCAACGAAAGATGAAATTGCAAAAGGCCAATATTTACTTCATCATGATAAAAAAGGTGCAGAATTAGCAGTTGATCCATCACCTGTGTATAAGAATTCTGGCGGAATTTATGCTGGCTTTAAAAATTATTGGTTCCGTGTAACAGCGTATAGTAAAGCCGGACATGCTGAAAGTGAAATTTCGCATGAGTTTGTACCTAAATTTGCTCAAGACTTTGGGTTTATAGGGATGTTTGATTACTGGGCATCAGTTCCGGTACTAAATGGTAAAGTAAATGCTACAAATGGTAACTTTATCATGAGTGAGAAAGATATTACGTTATCTGGGCGCGGACCGGATGTATCAGTGGAAAGAACGTATAATAGCCAAAGTAAAAAAGTAGGTTTATTTGGTACGGGTTGGTCTAGTAGATTAGAAGAAAGAATTTTGGCTGAAGGAAACGGAAACTTACTATTAATTTCTGCCGATGGCGCAAATATTACTTTTACTAGAACGGGAGATAATACGTATCAAGCCCCTACTGGTATATATTTAGAAATTAAACAAGTATCAGGCGGGTATGAAATAAAAGATAAAGACCAAACGGTTACTTTCTATAAATCTGGAGATGCACAAGGTCGTATCCAGTATACAAAAGATAAATACGGAAATACGACGACATATGAGTATGATGGGGAATTCCGTTTATCAAAAGTAAAGAACGCTTCTGGTAAAGAGTTAGTCGTACAATATGATGGAAATAATAAAAAAGCAGCAAGAGTAATCGGCCCAGATAGCAAAACGATTACATTTAAATATGATGGAGATTTACTCGTTTCTTCTACAACACCAGAAGGAAAAGTATATAAATACGGATATGATAATGGATTACTAACATCTATTTATGATCCGCAACATACAGATGCCAAACCATATAAAACATCGTATGCATACGAGAATAATAGATTAGTAAAAGTAACGGACCCATTAGGAAAAGCTACGACATTAGCATATAATACAGATACGAAAGAAGTTACGTTAACGAATCCTAAAGGACGTAAAACTGTTTATACGTATAACGATGCTGGAAACCCAGTCAAAACAGTTGAAGATTCCGGACGTCTAAATTTAACAACAACATATGAATATAATGCAAATAACTTAGTAAAAACAACAACTCCTAAAAATCAAACAGAAACAGCGACCTATGATGGTAATGGGAATGTAACTTCTGTTACTGATGAAATGGGAACAGAAAAGTTTGAGTACAATAAAGACAACGGGCTTATAAAAGCGACAGATAACGAAAATCGTGAAACAACAGTTGCTTATAAGGCTGCAAATACAGAAGTATCTGAAACAGACCAAGCAGCAAATACATCATCTTTCATGCAGTATGATCAGTTTGGAAATCCAATTGCGACAACTAGAGAGCTGGGAACAGGAGAAAACCTGATTCAAAATCCAAGCTTTGAAATGAATGGTACGGAAAAATGGGTACCAGTAAATGTGAATAATTCCGGAGCTATTACAAAAGATGCAACATCAGCACCAGGTGGTCTGGGCGGAGAATCATCACTTAAAATTTCAACAAAAGCAACGAATAATGATTGGGGCTATATTGCTGCAATTCAAGAAGTAACGTTAGAACCAAATACAACGTATACGTTAAGTGGTATGATGAAAACGGATTTAGCCAATGGTGCCGCTTTCTTCAATGTACAGTTATTAAATGAAAACGGTGCTGGTGTAGATGGTGGATGGCATGATACTCGTCACAATAAAGTTCAAGGAACGAGGGATTGGGTTAACCGTCAAGTTACTTTTAAAACAACAGAACAAACGAGAAAAGTAAAAATCTATTTACAAGTAGAAAATGGCGGTTCTGCTACGAGTGGTTCAGTCTGGTTTGATAAGATTCAACTAGAAAAAGGTGAAGTTTCTTCTAGCTTTAACCCAATTGAAAATAGTAGTTTAGAAAATATGGCGGGAAATGGCTGTATGCCAGGTTGGATTAGAGGAGATGGAACAAGCTGTGATCCGAAAGATGTTTCTCAGCAAGAGAGCTTTACGGGACATTCATCTATTGTATTAGAGCGTAGCCAATATGGTGGTTCAGATGTAGGATATGGCAAGCATATCACTATAAATCAGAAAAAAGCAGAACCAATTACGCTAACAGGAATGTCTAAATCAGTAAATGTAGAAAATACTGCACCAGATAAACTCTCTCGAGATTACTCTATTTGGGCAGATGTACATTATCAAGATGGTAGTGGGGAAAATTTCCAAGCGAAATTCCCAAGTGGGACAAATGATTGGAATCGTAGTGCGGTTGTAATCCCTGCCACTAAACCAATTAAACGTATGGAAGTTTATATGCTCTTTAGAAGAGAGAATAAAGGAAAAGTTTGGTTTGATGATATACGCCTATTAGAAGGAAACGCTCTTATTAAAAACGAGTACGACAACGATGGAAATGTTGTTGCGACGTATGATGAAGAAGGACAGAAAAACACCTTCACATATGATGCATCAGGAAATAAAAAGAGCGAAACAGATGAAAAAGGAAATACAAAACTATATGATTACAACAAAGATAATCTATTAACGAAGGTTACATTAAAAAATGGTACTTCTGTAAATTATCTGTATGATCATAATGGAAATACAACAGAGAAATCTGTCATGTTTGGTGGGAAAACGCAAACACACAAATATGAATATGATGTAGATAATAAAAATACAGTCTATATCGATGCATTAAACCGTCGTATTGAAAATACGTACGATGAAAATGCAAACAAGATTAAAACAACAATGCCAAATGGTTCGATTTTAGAATCTGTATATGATACAGCAGATCGCGTCGTTGGCGAAAAGCGCAACGGAAAAGATTCATTTACATTTGAACGTGATCAAAATGGACAAGTTACGAAAGTGAAAGATCTTGTTAACGGCGTAGAACGCACGAAAACATACGACAAGGCTGACCGCGTTACAAGCGCAACAGATAGCCGAGGCGGAAAAGTTGACTGGGCATATCACGACAAAGCAAACAGTAAGACAGAAAAACTAAAAGAACAAACAGTAACGCAAGGCGGATACACAAATAAAGTATCGTATGACTACAACACGTTAGATCAAAACATTCGTGTGACAGACGGTTCTCAAACGTATCGATTTGATTATGACGATCAAGGCAATGTTCGTACGTATACAGCTGGAAATGGTTCAGGCTCTACTTTCAACTATGATCATGCGAACAAAATTAAAGATTTAGTAGTAGGTACGTCAAATAGTATTCTACTTTCTGAACGATATGAATATGACCAAGCGGGTAACCGTACGAAGATTAAACATGAAGGTGCGGGCGGAAAAGTAACGGAAACAAACTTTGTATATGACCCGATCAACCAACTATTAAATGAAGCATTACCAAACGGAACAACTAAATCATACACATATGATGGATTTGGAAACCGTACGAGTGTGAAAGTTGTAGAGAATGGAAAAGAAACAAAATCTATAGCAGCAACATTCAATGAAGGAAATCAACTTGTAAAATTCGGGAACGAATCGTTAACGTATGATGCGAATGGAAATCGTACATCTGATGGAAAGTACAAGTATACATGGAATGAAGATGACCAAATTGTAGCTATTACAAAACAAGGTGAGAGCAATGCATTCGCAACTTATAAGTATGATGAAGATAATCGTCGTATTGAAAAGAGTGTAAATGGTCAAGTAACACGTTATTTCTATGATGGAGATAGCATTAATCCGTTATATGAGACAGATGGTAGTGGAACTGTACTCCGTCAATATGTATACTCAACAAGTGGCACGCGCTTAGCGATGAAATCAAAAGGACAAACGTTATACTACCACTATAACCCACGCGGTGATGTAGTCGCAATGACAGATCAAAATAGAGAAGTTTTAGCAACGTATGAATATGATGCATGGGGTAACGTATTAAAGAGCGACGCAAAAGGTATCGCAGCAGACAACCCATTTGGATATGCGGGATACATGTATGATAAAGAAATTGGTATGTATTATCTAATTGCGCGTTACTATAGTCCGGAGCATGGTGTGTTCTTATCAGTGGACCCTGATCCGGGTGATGAAGATGACCCGATTACCATGAATGGATATACGTATGGTGATAATAATCCGGTGATGATGGTGGATCCAGATGGACATTATGCAATTAAAAAGTTTGTTCGAGGAACTGTTAAGCGTCTTCCAGCGCCAGTGAAGAAAACACTTAGGAAGGTGTTTCCAAACGATTCGAAATGGGTCGGAAAACATATAAGAACCAAAGCTATTACCTGGGGTGCATTTGGAGGAGCTACAGGAGGGATCATTACCTCACTAGGTATGACGGGAGTTAAACCATCAACCTACCAAGCAGCCGGTAAAGTAGGAGTAATAGGTGGGACGATTTTTGGAATGCATGCTGGTGCAATAAGTGGTTCTATTTCAGGGGGAGTTAGATATGGAGTAGGGGTTTTCCTCTTTGGTGCAAAGAAAGGTAAAAAAACAAGTAAAAAAATAAGTAGAAAAATAAGTAAAAAAAGAAGATAATAAAATATTGTTAATTGATTAGAGAGTTTTACAGATATAAATAACTTCAAAAATGTAAGAATATATTTTGAGAACGTATAATTATATATTATATTTATTGATTCGAATCTTTAACGGGAGGAGAGACATGGAAAAAATAATAGGAATTATTCTGATTATAGGTGGTATGATTCCATTAATTTATGCAATGGTACAAATTTATCGACAATGGAAAGAAAAAGGACCTTCTTTTACTCTTAAACTAATAGTTTTCCTGGTCGTAAGCATTTTGCTAGATACAGCAACAACTATTATATTGTGTATAGTAACAGTATTCATTGGTATTTGTTTAATCATCTACACATAATAAGTTCAAGAAGGCTAACAGAAATAACTAGTAAGATCAATGAAGACACTATGTGGATTTGTTGCGAGGTTTCTTAAAAGATATCCATAAATAAACATGTATGACTAAATATTATGTGACCACTAGTAATTGGTGTCATTCATTGTAAGTTGAACAACCGAAGTCTGAGCCAAGACTTCGGTTTCTTTTATATACGGGGTAGCACGTCATGCACATCAAGCTATCCAAGTAAATTGGGGAGTGACAGGGTTACTGTCATAGACCATAAAGTAAAAATATAGAAATTTGTCACCTCTGTGTTTCTTCAAATTTTCTTTGATTGTTCGTTCGATAGAGAGATCCTTGTGATATATCAGTTCCTTCTACAATTTCTTTAATTGAGTATTTGATCATAATGGAAATACAACAGAGAAATCTGTCATGTTTGGTGGGAAAACACAAACACACAAATATGAATATGATGTAGATAATAAAAATACAGTGTATATCGATGCGTTAAATCGCCGTATTGAACATACGTATGATGAAAATGCAAACAAGATTAAAACAAAAATGCCAAACGGCTCGGTTCTAGAATCTGTTTATGATACAGCAGATCGCGTCGTTGGTGAAAAGCGCAACGGAAAAGATTCATTTACATTTGAACGTGATCAAAATGGACAAGTTACGAAAGTGAAAGACCATGTCAACGGTGTAGAACGAACAAAAACATACGACAAGGCAGACCGCGTCACAAGTGCAACAGATAGCCGAGGCGGAAAAATTGATTGGGCATATCACGATAAAGCAAACAGTAAGACAGAAAAACTAAAAGAATAAACAGTAACGCAAGGCGGATACACAAATAAAGTATCGTATGACTACAACACGTTAGATCAAAACATTCGTGTGACAGACGGTTCTCAAACGTATCGATTTGATTATGACGATCAAGGCAATGTTCGTACGTATACAGCTGGAAATGGTTCAGGCTCTACTTTCAACTATGATCATGCGAACAAAATTAAAGATTTAGTAGTAGGTACGTCAAATAGTATTCTACTTTCTGAACGATATGAATATGACCAAGCGGGTAACCGTACGAAGATTAAACATGAAGGTGCGGGCGGAAAAGTAACGGAAACAAACTTTGTATATGACCCGATCAACCAACTATTAAATGAAGCATTACCAAACGGAACAACTAAATCATACACATATGATGGATTTGGAAATCGTACGAGTGTGAAAGTTGTAGAGAATGGAAAAGAAACAAAGTCTATAGCGGCAACATTCAATGATGGAAATCAGCTTGTAAAGTTCGGAAATGAATCATTAACGTATGATGCAAATGGTAATCGTACATCAGATGGAAAGTACAAGTATACGTGGAACGAAAACGATCAAATTGTAGCTATCACAAAACAAGGTGAGAGCAATGCATTCGCAACGTATAAATATGATGAAAATAATCGTCGTATTGAAAAGAGTGTAAATGGTCAAGTAACACGTTATTTCTATGATGGAGATAGCATTAATCCGTTGTATGAGACAGATGGTAGTGGAACTGTTCTACGTCAATATGTATACTCTACAAGTGGTACACGCTTAGCGATGAAATCAAAAGGGCAAACGCTATACTATCACTACAACCCACGTGGCGATGTAGTTGCGATGACAGACCAAAATAGAGAAGTTGTAGCAACGTATGAATATGATGCATGGGGTAACGTATTAAAGAGCGGCGCAAAAGGTATCGCAGCAGATAATCCATTTGGATATGCGGGATACATGTATGATAAAGAGATTGGCATGTATTATCTAATTGCGCGTTATTATAATCCAGATCATGGTGTGTTCTTATCGGTGGATCCAGATCCGGGTGATGAAGATGATCCGGTTACAATGAATGGGTATACGTATGTAGATAATAATCCAGTAATGTTGATAGATCCAGATGGTAATATACCTGTTGCTCCACTTGTAATAGCGGGTGCAAGGATGGCTGCCCCTCATATAGCACGTTATGCAGCAAAACAAGCAGCAAAACAAGCAGCAAGAAAAGCGAAAAAAAGAGCTACATTAGCAGCGAAAAAAAGAGCAGGAGCAAGGGCTGAGGAACTTGCAAAATCGGCATTAAAGAAAAAGGGATATGATGTATTAGGAAGTCAAGTTAGTGTTCGTACTTCTAAAGGTATTAGAAGGGTTGATCATTTAGTTAGAACACCTCGTGGCAAATTATTGGCAGTAGAAGTTAAAGCTGGTAATGCTAGAAGAACTGCGATGCAGTTAAAAAAGGATAAGCTAATGAGGAAACAGGGAGGAAAGATTATAGGGAAGAATGCCCCCTCGTAGATTGAAAGACCAAGTTCGTAAAATACGAACCGTTGTTGTCACCCCTAAGTAAGGAGGATAGTTATTATGAATAAAAAAGAACTAAAATTAAAGTTATTGCAAGATCTAGGTGAAGCATTAAAAGAAAACGGTTATAAGACTAGAACTACACAACAAGACCTGGTGAAAAAATTTGATAAAGGAAAAATCAGTATACATTTAGCCTTTATCAATCACCCAGAAGATTTTCATGTGACGGTGGATGTGGGAATTCGGTTTGACGAATTAGAAAATATGAAAAATCAATGGGATGAAGGTTTAACAATTAAAGAGAAAAAGGAAACCTATACGATTGGGGTTGAGTTAGGGAATTTAGTCCATAGGGAGCAAAAAAGGTGGCGTGTTGAAAAGGAAGAAGATATTTTACCTGTTACTATGGATATTTTAAAAGAAGTTAAGGAATACTTCATTCCATATATTGATAAGTATGTAGATATGGAAAATGTATTTGATTTATGTGTAAGAGATGATGATGAGGCTGGATTAATAGGGACAATATTTGATGGGGCTCGAGCACAAAATGCTATTGGATTAGCCTTGTTATTAAATAAAGAAGAGATGTTAGAACAAATCATTGAGAAAAAGAAAGAGTATTTAAAGACGAGGGATAAATTTGAATTGGAGTTATTTGAAAACTTTCTTTCTAATATGAATCTAGGATAAACAAGGTTAGTTATTCATTTTCGTGAGTATAGTGGGGTTAATTGTTTATATCTGGTTTTTCTGGCTGGAAAAACATTAAACTCTAGATTTTCTATTAATTATAAATATTAGTAGCCCCTAGAAGGAAACATTCGACGTTTTTATGATTAGACATAAACTTCGAATGTAACTTATAGGGGTTTTTATTTACAGGTTTTATAATGCTGGAAAGTCCATATCGAATTTTAGTGCCTGCGAGTGATGATGGTGCACTGTAACCTTGAGCAGTAGCGATAGACTTAGCCTTTGATAGCAAAACCCCCACAGAGTTTAGTCAACTTACCTTTTTAAAGAGTGTATCAAAGAATTATTTATTTTTATAAATTAAATGATTAAGAACCATTATTTCGATTATGAAAAAGAAGTATTATTATAAAATGCTAGAGAGACGCTTTTTATTAATTTAATTTATTTGAGTTCAATTATATTATGTGAAATAGGAGTGAGAATTTTGTTCCAAACGATAATTTACGATAAAGCTAAATATCATTATGAAGGAGATTTCCCACAAGAACTACCGATGGAGCAAGCATTTGTACATACTGGAATGTTCTTAGGTTGGATTATTGATAATAATTTATTTAGTGATGAATTTTTAGAAGAGACTGAAGAGGAAATTAATAAATTTAAGCTTAGAAAAATGACTGGAACTCAAGTTTATATGTTCTGGGATGGGGTTTTAAGCGATGACATGTTAAATGATGAAGGGAATCAATTTGCAATAGATTATTTTGATTTTGAAAAAGGTTTATATTTAGATGATTATGATGATGTATTTTTAGAGTGTGATACATTATATCAAGTGCAAGATACTTGGGAAAATTACTTTAAATTAAAAGAAGTGATTGATATTAGGTATACAGAATGGAAAAAACTTAAAAATAACGGGTAAAGAGGACTTTAAGTAATGGAATATTTTTTGTTCCAAATGAAGGTTTATTATATGCTGTAGAAAAAGGAGAGAAATAATGAAATTCCCAAAAGATGAAGATGGACAAGTATTAAATATATTATATAAACAAGGTATAGATTTTAATAAAAAACATATAGTAGATTTCTTTATTGCAATTCCTGATCAAGGTAATGGAGAAAAAATAATTGGCAGACTACAAGAGCTGGGCTTAAATTGTGAATTAGATTATAATGAAGAATTTGAAGATTGGACGTGTACTTGTTCTAAAGAAATGTTCTTAATTTATGAGGATATTGTAGAGATGCAAAAGGAATTGAATAAACTGGGTGAAGAGTTTGGTGGATATACAGATGGTTGGGGTGCATTTGTGTAATGTTGAATTTATTTATCGTGATAAAATAAATTAGACGAAGTAAAGAAACTATTTACGGAAAGAAGGGCTTATATAAGTTCTTCTTTCTTTGTATATATTAAGATATCTTAGTGATAGAAACGTATATGATATGTGGGCGGGGGGCTATTGGTAAAAGCCCGATTGGTAAGGGCTAATTAAAGTTTCACTTTATATAGGTTTTGAGAGAGTAAGATATAAGATATATTGTTTGTAGCGGAGATCTTGAAGGAAGGGAGCGTGTGATAATTGGCAATGACGGATGAACAATTCGAAAATTATCTTGTTATGTGTTATGACAAATTAGAAAGTAAACAGCAAAAATTCATTTCAGATTATAATATCGATAACTTTGATGAGTATTGGTATGATCAAGATCAATGTATATTACAGTTTAAAAAAAATGGTCAAGTGTTACTTGAATTTAGTGTTGTTTTTATAGGGTCTTGGTCTGGAAAGAGTAACAGTTGGATGTGGTCTTGGGCTAATGAGAATGTGGCTGATTATGCAAGAAGTAAGTCTAACTGTTTGAAAGATTTACAAAAGATTACAGGAAGTGAGGTTTTTATAAATCCACTTTTTGAATGCGTTCAAGAAATGGCGTATGAGCTAGCAGCCTTTTCGATTGAATATTTAGATGCAGAAGGAATGTATATGGCACCAGGTGAGAGAAGTGATGTATTTATGGCTGTTATGTCACCGCGTGCATTGTGAGTAGAGCATATTAAAAATATAGATAAGGTAGAATGAAAAAGGAGTACAGTTTAATAAATTAATAAAAGGTATCATAGGTCCCCGATGCCATGGTGATAAATTTAAAGGAGTGAATTATATTGCTTGAAGTAAAGTTTTACGATTGGAAAAAAAAACGTCCTAAAAAACATTATTTGCTTGTACATGAAATTAGAATTTTTGAGCTAATTTTCTCAAAGAAAGTTAGCGAGTTTGAGATGGGATTAAGAGAGATTGAAAAAGTAACTATCTTTTGTTTAGCTAACGAAAACACTGATATTTCATATGAAGTGAATAGAGCTTTGGGAGAAATTCGTATATATGTTCCATATGATTTTATGGACTTTTTAGCATTAAATTCAGTTGAAGAGAAATACAAAGAGTTTTGTAAATTAGTACGCCAATATGTTATCCCTGGACTTGAAGAAAACTCTATCCTTTCACCCTCTATTGTTAAAGGGTATACAGAAGAATCTTTAGAAGAAATTGTGAAGCAAAACTATGAAGGAATATTTTTAGTTGGAAAGACACCTAAGAAAAGTCCAAGCCGTAAGAAAATAGCAATACTAAAAGGGATTCATCGCGTTAAAGGTTTCCAACTACGATGTGAAGTGTATGATGAAAAGGGATTAAAGATTCGAGACCAACTATTGGTGGAAGAGGTAGGGAATGAAATGGTGTATGCAAGATTTTTGGGTACCTTAAAATGGGAAAGTGAAAATCTAATAGTAGTTCAATCTAAATCCAGTAGTTGGAAAGAAGAAATCTATCTTTAATAACAAGGTTGTATAGTAGAAAGAGGGTTGTAGAGCATAAATGAATTTTTTTCGAAAAAATAAATTAAGTGACATTCAGAAAAAGTACTATGAACATTTTGGAGAGCCGATTCAATTTGTTAATTATTATAGCCGCGGATCGGTTATGTATTTTCAAACGGATGATAGGCTTTATTATGTTAATTTACTGAATGTATGAGGTGATAAATGTGAATGAACGTCTAAAGAAAATTGCAATGTTAAGAGAAAAGGTAGAGGAAAAGGCTACTAGAGAAAAGTTTTTAATGTTATGTCCGTCTATAAAAGAATTTGAGATTATTAGCGGGAAGAAAATTGCTTCATTAGTAAACTTTTTAATTGATGAAACACCGAATCCTATCAAAGTTATGAGTGAATTAAATGCTGAACAAGTTATCAATGAAATAAAAGAATTTGAACGTGAATTAACTAGTTTATTGTCTAAGAAGATTATTGTATGGTATGCACATGAAAATTGGGACTTTGGTGTGCAATTAGAATTAGAAGATTTCATGTTATATACAAAAGAAGTATTACATTTCATTGGATATGATGATGCTCAAAGATCATTAATTTATTCTAGCCTTATTGTAGTAGATGAATCTATGAGAAGTGGTTTTACTTTTCTAAAGAATGAGTATGATCTTGAAATAGTACTATGGAAAGAAGGCTGAATGTATTAGAGTGTTTTGAAACAAATTGGATGAATGGTTGGGTTTATTATTAGAAGAAGTGGTACGTGTTTTAGTGTGATAGAAAGAAAAAGAGAGTCTTCAAGGGATATGTATAAGAGAGTAAAGGAGAGGAAATATGTCTTTTTATAAAAAGGAAATAAAAGGGGATAAATTGATTATAAGTGACGAAAGCATTGATATTTTAATGGATGCTTTTCAAAATAAAGGTGAAGAGATGCCTAAAAATATATCATGGAATTTCATAGCGACGGTATTACTCGCGGGATCTTATTATGAATAAGTAAAAAAACGAAGAGTCTAAATAGTCCCTTCGTTTTTTTACTTATTTTTTCTCTACTAATTTTTTATTCTTCCAATCTAGTGTAAATGATTTATTAAATGTTTTTTGATCAACGTCTTTTACGTTGTTTCCAACCCAGTTTGCAGTTCCGAATGTGAAGCCTGGACGAAGTTGGTAATCGTCGGCGTGTTTTGTATAAGCGACTTGTAAGTTAGATTGATCTGTATTTTTTTCAGAGATAACAACAGCAATCATACCAGGAGAGAAACCGCTATTTGTTAATGCTGGAAGTTGATCCATCGGTATTAAATTACCTTTTGCATCAGATTCATATAGGTATGTGCGAGAGTACATGAACAGTTGGTTTCCATATAAAGAATGGTAGGAATCACGTGTGTAAATACCCCAGTTTTGATTGTTATATCCGTTAAAGAATACGTTCCACTTTACGTTTTTGTTTGTTTGGTCAATTAAATTTGTTTTATAACTAGTTTGTTTATAGCTTACAGAGTCAGACCAAGTTACTTGGCCAGTTGCACCCGCTTCAGCGCTAGGTCCATTTGGCGTTGCAGAAGCTTTAACAGAGCCACCAAGTTGATAAGATACGCTAGATGTTACAGTCGTTTCTTCTACAGCATTTGTAGGCGCTACGTTAAAGAAACGAGCGCTGTTATCTTGAAGGTTAAATGCAATATCATATTGTGAAGGATAGCGTAATGTTGCACTAGCGCCAGGGATTGGGTAGTTATCAATAGGTGCATCACTTATAGTAGAATTTGCTTTTAGAAAACTACCAGTTGTATTAATAACGGCAATCTGTTTATCAGCGCTTGGGTCATCGATAAAAGTTACCTTTAAAGACATTGTCATATTATCAGCTTGATCATTATTAAATGTATTATAGCTCGTATGTGTTTTTGCATTTTGCCCGATATCTGTTACAACTTGCGATGTTGTTTGAGCATAAGCAGCAGGTGTTGAAAGAGTTACAGCGCTACTAGCAAAAACAGCGGATAATGCTAAACATTTTAAGTATGTTTTAGAACGTTTCATACAATCACTTCCTTTTATCTTTGTCGATATATGTCGTATTACATTTATATCGTAACATGAAAATAAAACGGAATGGATGGTTATGCATAATTGCATAGATGAGTTTTGAAGGATAAAGATAATAGAATTTCATCCAACACTTAAGACTCAAAAATGTCCATTACAGCCGTTCTTAAAAATTTTAAGACAATATGTTTATCAATGTTCTTATTCTGAAGATTGAAGCGCTTAATATTTACGTTATAAGTGCATAACAAGTTATAATAGAAGAAATCAATAAGGAGGCTGGCTGTGAAGAATCTTCGTTATCTCAATATATTTACCATATTAATTATATACACACTACTTATGTTTTACATCGGCTGGAACGGATGGGTTTGGCTTCATGCGGTATTTGGCTGGGAATCTTGGGGATATTATGCTTTCATAGTTGCATTTATTTCATATGCGTACATTCTCGTGCAAGTGTTTAAGTTTTTGCCATTTCTGCGAACGATAGGTTCGATTTGGTTTGCAGTTATACAATATGCGCTTATGCTGTTGCCATTAGCTAATATTATGGTCTTTCTTTTACAGTTTTCAGTAGAGAAAGAAGCGGCAATTATTTGGACAGGGGCGGCTGTGATAGCTGCATTTATCTTTATCTTTGCGTATGGAGTATTTAATGCGTATAGTCCGGTAGTAAGAAAGTACGAGGTGCACATACCGAAAAAGGTAGAGGGGCGTAAAAGTTTACGCATGGCGATGGCTTCTGATATGCATTTCGGTAAACTGTCTGGCGTTTCGCATTTAAAAAGACTTGTTCGTCATGTAAATGAGATGGAGCCCGATATTATTTTGCTACCAGGTGATATTATCGATGATCATCCAGGTGTGTTCATTCAAAAGAATATGGGACCAATCATGAAACAAATGAAAGCACCATTAGGCGTATATGGCGTATTAGGAAACCATGAATACTACGGTAGAGCGGTTCCGGAGTTTTTACAAGAGATGGATAAGATTGATATTCGTATTCTTTTAGATGAAGTAATTACAATTGAAGATGACTTTTATCTCGTTGGAAGAAGAGATAAAACAGAGCGAGATCGTCAAAGCTTTGAACAATTAATGAGTACGGTAGATAAATCGATGCCTGTTATCGCAATGGATCACCAGCCATTTGAGTTGAAACAAGCAGCAGCGGCAGGTGTAGATTTATTATTATCCGGTCATACACACCGCGGACAAATGGCGCCCAATCATATTGTAACGAGAAGAATGTACGAGCTAGACTGGGGATACGCACAAAAAGGCGCGTTCCACGCAATTGTTTCTTCTGGATTTGGATTCTGGGGACCACCGCTTAGACTTGGTAGTAGGTCGGAAATTGTGCAGGTAGAAGTTACATTTGAATAGGGGTTATGAAATAGAGAGCTGATGGCTCTCTATTTTTTTAAATAAAAACAAATAACAATAAATATTTATGTTGGTGCTAATTTCATAAAAGAGATAAGATTATAAGACTCGATTAAAATAAAGGGGGATTGTAAGTGATCATATCAGATGTACTATACGGAGAATTTGAAGTGGATCAAGTAGTAGAAGAATTAATTTCAAGTAAGTCTATGCAAAGACTAAAGGGAATTCATCAAGCAGGCGCAAGTTACTTAATGAACGAGAAATGGAATGTAACGCGCTTTGATCATTCAGTTGGTGTTATGTTATTAGTGAAAAAACTAGGTGGTTCAGTAGAAGAACAGATCGCTAGTTTACTACATGACGTATCACATACTGCTTTTTCTCATGTGATTGATTACGTTTTTGATAATGAAGATGAAAGTTATCATGAAGAGATATTTAGTTCTGTTGTGAAAAACTCAGAAATTCCAGCGATTCTTGCGAAGTATGGTTATAACTATGAAGATATTTTGTTAGATGATTCGAAATGGACGTTACTCGAAAGGTCAGCACCAGAATTATGCGCAGACAGAGTGGATTATACATTACGAGATATGTATACATATGGGTATGTTTCTTTAGAAGAAGTTCACAGTTTTTTAGAAGATGTCATCGCTGTAGATGGGAAAATGGTTGTTCAAAGTGTCGAAATGGCAGAATGGTTTACAGAAACGTATTACAAGGAAGTAATCGATTTCTTTATGGAACCAATGAATATTTACGGAAATGATATGTTAGCGAAAACGTTAAAGGTAGCTCTTCATAAAAGGATTATTCATGCAGATGATTTTCTTCTTGAAGATGAGGAGCTTATTTCGAAATTGCAACAATGTAATGACCCCGAAGTAGAAGCTTTATTAAGCAAAGTTCATCGAAATGTAAAAGTAAAAGAAGATAGAAACGATTTTGATTTACATCAGAAAAATAAAGTGCGTCTTATTGATCCGCCGTTACTTCGTGAAGATGAAGTTATTCCAGCATCTGTTGTGTCAGAAAACATAAGACAGATGAGTGATATTGCTTATGAAAAAGCGGTGAGAGGGATGTATGTGAAAGTGATTTCGAATTAAAAAGGAAGTAGCGCATCGTTTTTAGAGCGCTACTTCTTTTTTATTAATGATCAAACCAATTCCAAATCTCAATATCTCCAAGAGTCGCATAACGTACGTGCGGGGAGTTTTGTAATTTTAATAACTCTTTCGATGGGCCAGTAATAACAATTCCGTATACTTTTACACCGTTATCCTTTACATATTGATAACGTTTATCTAAGTTTAGTTCTTTCTCAGAAAGCGCTGCTATTTTGCTTACCGTTTTTTTATGGATAGAAAGGACGCGCATCATTTCGGTTACTTTGTCTTCTTGCGTTTTCTGCCCGTCAGTTTCATTATCGAGGAATCTTACATGTTCTGGAAAGCCTATAGCTTCTCCGCCATGTAGGATATAGTCATCTACATTTTTTCTTTCTTGTCCTGTATCTAAAGCGTACCATACAGGAGTTGGAGGGAGTTCTTGTGCCTCGAATATGCTATATAAAAGCGGTTCTAATTCTTTTAAAGTGTAAGCTTTATCAAAAGAAATTGCTACTTCTGCAACGGTTCCATCATGTACTTTTGCAAGTGTATCCCATACTTTTTTTGATGGATCCTTTAAATAATCACCCTGCTCTGTTTTTGGATGAACAAAGAAGAGTTTTGGTTGATAGAACGGATTCATCCAAGTTTGCTTCGTGATATCTACAGATGATAAGAAGCTTTTTGTTTCTATTGTACCGAGGGGCATTTCTTTTTTACCGACGGTTCTTACTAAATCAAATTGGCTATTCGTACGGAAAAAAGCTTCTACACTTGTTCCGCCTCCCATAACGCGGCTATTTGGGATAGTTGCTTCAAGTGCAAGAGAAGGAACCTCTCTAATTTCTTTTAGCCTTTTATCATTATTACCTTGAAAATAAAAGGCTGATAATACCCCGCCGATTATATAGATAACGATGCAAATTGATAATATAAAACCAAACGTTTGTAAACGATGTTTCCACTTAATTCTCCAAAAAGGAATTTTAATATCTTTTGGAGGTAACTTTTTCTTAATTGGTTCTGTTTTTGTTAACAGCTCATCTAAGTAAGCTTCACACTCTTCACATGACTCAATATGACTTTCTAACAGTTCTTGTTCATCATGCGTGAGCGTTCCATTTTCATACTTCTTCCATAGTTTTTTAAATTCTGCACAGCCCATCTGTATCACTCCTTTATGCTTTTTATTTCTTTTCGTCCCCTGTGTAATTCAATTTTCACTTTCGCTAATGAGAGACCAGTCATTTCTGCTATTTCCTTATAGGAGAATCCATAGTAATCTCGTAGTAGAAGGGCATTTCGTCTTTCGAGCGGAAGAGAAGATAAACTGTCTAACCAACTAGCAATCTCATGTTTTACGAAATATTCATGTTCTGTACTTGGCACGTTTGGTAAATGGAATTCTTCCACTGTAGTTGTGTTATACTTTTTTTCTTTTCGATACCAATCGATAAAGGCGTTGTAGGCTATTGTAAATAACCACGGCCTAATTTCTTCTCCTTTATAATAATCAATATGGACGAGCATTCGGTAAAAGGTTTCTTGCATGAGATCTTCCGCATAGTGGGAATCTCCGGTTAGGGAGAGAAGATAGCGAAATAAATCTTGCATATGCTCGGAGTAAATGTCTTCTAATGATTGTTTGCGTTTCACTACATTTCCCTCCCTTCATACATAACAACGAAATACATATAAAAAAGTTACAATTTTTTATGGAATTATAGTAAAAAACGTCAAGAATTGGATAGGATTCTCTTTTATCATAATACATATAAGGCGGGTGAACAGAGATGGAAAGCTATGAAACACAAATTCAAAGGTCAATTGATTATATTGAGGAAGATGTAATGGAAAAACAGACGCTGCGTAATTTAGCACGTATTGCAGGTTTTTCTGAGTCGCATTTTCATCGTGTATTTCAGGCATTAGTAGGTGATACAGTAATGGAGTATGTTCGAAAGCGGAGGTTAGCCCGGGCAGCTTATCAACTTTCTCATACGGATGAAAAAGTTATTGATATCGCATTTGAGCATGGCTTTCAATCTCACGAAACGTTCACGAGAGCCTTTAAGAAATTATTTCAAATGACCCCGAGTGAATATCGAAAACAAGAAATTGAAACACCGATGTATTACAGCGTGAATGTAAAGCAAAGAAAATTAAATCCGTATTTAGGAGGCATACAAATGGAATATCGTATTGTAAATAAACCAGAATTTTTAATGGCAGGTTATGAACTGAAGACGACAAGTAAAGAAGGGAAAAACCATCAAGACATCCCAGCATTTTGGCAAGAATATTTACAAAAAGATCTTGGAACAACGATTCCGAATCGTAAAGATACGAGCCAATGGGTAGAGCTTGGATTATGTACTGATTTTAATTTAGAAACAGGGGACTTCACTTATATTATTGGAATGGAAGTTACAGACTTTGAAAATGTACCAAATGAAATTGCAAAGCGTACTTTCCCTGCAGCAACATATGCAGTATTTACAACGCCGAAAGTTCCTCATAAAGAAATGGTATCGTCTATTCACCAAACTTGGAATGCAGTATTCTCAGAATGGTTCCCGCATTCAGGGTATGAACATTGCGGAGTTACAGAGTTTGAACTGTACGATGAGCGTTGCCACGAAGATAAGAGTGAGTTTGCACAAGTAGAGCTTTGGATACCGGTGAAGAAAAAATAATAGGGTAAGAGCGAATCATTGGGAGATGGTTCGCTTTTTTTATAAGTGGATTGTTAAATTTGTATTGTTTTATCTGTAATACATATGAAAATGGTAAAATAAAATAGCAATTAAATATTGCGGGTGGAAGGTTATGCCCTTTCTTCATTTGGTGAAGAAAGGAGGTGTAATCGTATGGAATTTCTTTTGCAAATTTTGTTGGAAATCACAAAAACTATAGCTAGAGAAGGTATAGTTTTGGGATTTAAGAAATTAACGGCAAAAAAAGCGCAAAAAGAAGACCACCCGTCTGCCTGCGAAGCGTGGGAAGTCTTCTAAGCGCAAATAAGCTTTAGTTGCAACCTTCCATCTTACGGTAATTAGTTGCAGTGACGGGGTGTTGGAAGCACCTCGTCTACTTCATTTTATGCAAAACTTAGTTAGTTTATACTTCTATTTATAGTATAACAGTTTAGAAATGTATTTGTTAATAGTTTTATTTTTACTTTGTATAGTAGGGAGGTAGGTTAGTATTGTCGGTTTTTGTCGGTAAGTCGATATATCTAGAAAATCGCTGATATAATTCGAGTTGCGCTGATATATTCAAAAAATCGCTGATATAATTCGAGTTGCGCCGATATATTCAAAAAATCGCCGATATAATTTCATATACCGCTAAAACACCCCCAAAAAAACGATCTGCATAATTTCAATTACCGCAAAACTCTCCCAGAAAAGAAAAAAAGACGCCACATAGCGTCTTTCCTACGAACGAAACGGAAACACAAGAATAATCGTCGTTCCTTTTCCGAGTGCACTATCAACGGAAATTGTTCCGTTATGAGCATGAACGAGCTGTTTTGTAATGGCTAGGCCAAGTCCAGTTCCTATGTTGCTTTCTTCTGTGTTTGTTCCGCGGTAATATCGTTCAAATAGAAGTTCTTTCGTTTTTTCATCCATTCCTTTTCCGTCATCTGAAATGGAGAGTGTAAAGGAATTAGCGTTTTGTGATAGTTTTACGATGACAGTAGTTGTTTCGTTATTATGTTTTACCGCGTTTACGAGTAAGTTTTCGATAATACGCTGAAACCATTTTTCTTCAATGAAATATTGAATTTTATTTGAGCTCGGTACGAATTCAATATTTTGATTTTGGAGTGTTGGATTGTTAATAAATTGCAATAATACTTTTTGAACGAACTGATTGATTTCAACGTTTACGTGTTGGGCAGGAAGGCTGTTATTTTTTAATTGATACGTTAAGCTTAAATCATCAATTAATGTCGTCATATATTGAGATTTCTCTTTCATAACACTACCAAATTGCTGAATATCACGATCAGTCCAGTTATATTGATTCGATTCGAGTAATAATGCGTAGCCATATATAGAGCTAAGTGGTGTTTTTAAATCATGCGTTAGACCGGTAATCCATTCTTCTCGTGTTTGCTGGAGTACTTGCCTCATCGCATCATTTTTTTTGAGTGTAATAGAAAGGTGTTCTAGTGAACTTGTTACATCTCTAAACAAACGGAATGACCATTTTTCTTTACCAGATCGCCGGAACCTGACGGGTTTTCCTTTTTTACTAATAGGTTCTTCATACTTTCCACCAGCGATATTTTTTAGCCAGCGCATCGCATGTAATAACGGTTTCCCGAATTTATTACCGTACCAAATAGAAAGAATGACTAAATAAACAAATACGATAAGAAGGATTAATCCGCATCCGATGAGAAACTTCTTAGTAAATACATCTTCAATTTCGTCATCTGGATAGTAGTGCTCATTTTTTGCAGTTACAACGAGAAGGTTGCCACTATTTGCATCGTAAAAGCTAGACGTGTTTTCTTTATGATTCCACGGTTCTTTTTCATTAAGGGCAATTTGTATTGCTGAAAGTGTTTTTTTCTTTCCAGTTGGATAGGAAAAAACCTCTTCGCCATTTTGATTAAATATTTGAAGTGTTGCTTTTTCTTTAGACAGTAACTGTTTTTCTTGATCTGTTAATGCGAACGAATCCATCGTTAAAGAGGAATGCTCCTTTTGAATTGCTGTCAGTAACGCATTGCTTTTTAACATACCACCATAAATAACAAGTGCTTTCTTTTCTTCTAATTCAATTTCCCAATATGTAAATTTATAATTGCTTTCGATATGATGCTGTATATATGCGACTAAAGATGTCTTCGTATAAGCATCCGGAACACCATTTGGTGTATTAAAGTGGTAGAGGATTTTTCCGTTTTCATCTACAACTTGGAGCCAATCATTTTTCTCCTTTATTAAATCTTGCACTTCAGATTGTAACGAAATATGCCCATCTTCTGAAGAGATGTATCTTGAAATTGTAAAACTATCAGAATCCGGAATGTTAGGTTCGTATAAAGTACTAGTAAGAAGAAAAATTAAATAAGTAAAAGCAGCAACTACAGCGATAAGTAATGTAACTAAAACAAAAACGTGTTGCATGATAAATTGAATAATAAGTCGTTTATTAAAATTCATATCGTCACCCTACTTTGTAACGAACTTATAACCAAGCCCGCGAACGGTTTTTATATATTCTGGTTTACTTGGATCGTGTTCAATTTTTTCACGTAGTTTTCGAATGTGGACCATAACAGTGTTGTCATCGCCATTATAGGCAGGTGCTCCCCAAACTTTTTCATATATTTCCTCTTTCGAAAATACGTAGTTCGGATTCTCGCAAAAGAAGAGTAGTAGTTGAAAGAGTTGAGCAGAACATTCGACAATGTGCCCATCTACTGTTAGTTCTGCAGAGTGCTGATCAATTTCAAATCTTCCAAATGAAATTGAGTGTGGTTTTTGTTCGTGTGGTACGGTTTGTTTCATATGTCTCCGAAGCTGTGCTTTCATACGTGCTACTACTTCTAATGGATTAAATGGTTTCGTAATATAATCATCTGCACCGTATGAAAATCCGGATATTTTATCTAAATCAGATGCTTTTGCTGATAGGAAGAAAATTGGACAATCTGTTTGTTGGCGAATGATTGGACAAATATCAAAACCAGATTGTCCAGGAAGCATTACATCTAAAATAATTAAATCGTAATTGTTTTGCTTAGTTAGAGATAAAGCTATTTCAGCTGATGTTGCAGTTGTAATATGAGAAAAGCCTTCTTTTTCAAGAATGGTAGTTAGTAATTGTAAAATTGCTGTTTCATCATCAACGAGTAAAATATTTGCTTGGTACATAAATATCCCTCCTAATTTTCTCGAATATCATATCATCATTTTGTAACTTATGGAATTTTTAAGGAAATTTTAAGGTTTTCTTTCGCAAAAAATTAAGAATCAAATGATATGATAAAAGTAACATAGGGGAGGAGATGAGTGTGAACCCGTTTCAAGTGATGCGAGCTAGATATTTTTTAATTGTATTTGCACTATTAATTTTAATAGCGAGAAGTAGTGGCGATTTGCTAACAAGTATATTTCATATACAAAATTCTTCTTTTATAAATATCCTTATATTCTATATCCTTCCGATGGTATGGATTTCTTATGAGTATAGAAAGCACCACATTTCATTTTCATTATTTGTTAATAAAAATGAAACATTTAACTTGGTACAAGTTTTATACATTACGGTTATGTTATGCATGTTTAGTTACGGGTATCTTATTTTGTATATGTATAGTTTTGCATGGATTACACCGGACTTTATTATGAACGCCCTGCATGAACCAATTGTAGATAGTACTGGGGGATATGTATCTCAAGTCATTAGGGTCGTATTCATCGCACCAATTATCGGGGAATTTGTTTTTCGCGGATTTTTACTTCAACGTTTTGCAACAAAATGGGGAACGAGCATAGCGACCATCGTTGTAGCAATATTGTTTGCGTTGTTACATGTTGATTTCCTCGGTGCAGCCATATTCAGCATCGTATTGTCAATCGTATATATTCGTACGAAAAGTTTACTCATGCCAATTGCAATACATATGTTAAACAATGCATTTGTAATAGGTGCGTCTTTTCTAATAAGTAGAGAAAAAATTATGAGTTTTGCCGATTTCTCAAATTATACGACATTCTTTCCTGGACTTATTATTTTTATAACAGGATTAAACTTAGTACTTATCTTTTTATTTGTTAATCGCAAATATTGGAGTAAAGAAGTGCCAGTTATATATGCAGAGCAGAAAAAGAGCTTTTCAGATGTAGTCGGGAGTAAATAAGATGAAGAAGACGGTTGAAAAAATATTAAAAGACATTATAGATTCTACGTCTATTACAGAGATGTGTGATAGAAGTGTTTGTCATTGGCTTCAACCTGTAGTAGATACGATTGTGTTTCCAGAGTATTACGTATTTTCTAGTACTCATTTAAAAGAAAATATTATTTCTCTTCTTATTGTGTTCGGGGTTTTACTAATATTTGGTCTAATTGTAGAAGAAATGATGAAGCGCATCTTCAAAAAGAATGAAGAGAAGTATATGTGGATTCATAAAGTATTCGAGAAAGTAATGGTGGCTTTTCTTTTGTTTTATGGTATGAAAACAATCATTTACTTTATAGCTTTGAAACATCATTAATTCGAAATTTGAAAGGGATGTATAAAATTATATGAATGAAACGATATCATCAAATAAGTTTTTTTATTTGATTTTACTTAGTCTAGTGTTAATAACGACAGTGAATGTTATTTTGCGCTGGGAGGAAGCTTATTTTTTCATGTATTTAGCGCTCCATTTGCTAGGGATTTTATGTATAAGTGGTGGAGTGGTTACTGAAAAAAAGAATGAAGAAAGCGTTAACTATATGTGTGTGATCGGTCTTGTTTTACTTTTAGCTGTACAGGGTATTATGAAATATAGTTCTTTCTCTTTACAAGATTTTAGTTTATTAATAGATGTACTTCCTTAAAGAGGCTTTTTATTTTATCTAAAAAGCAAGTAGGGTGCGTGTTGGTTTGTAAGTGTGATCCTTATTACGGATTGTGAACCGAAGAAAGTGTTTAAAGATAGGTAAAACTCTTCTTATGTAGAAGAGTTTTTTTATGTAAATAAAAAGATCCAGAGCAATTCACATAATAAGCTTGTTCTAATTTAGCGTGTACGAACTTACAATAATAATAGACAGGCAGCATAGAGGAGGGAATAGCGTGAAGAAGGTTATCGGTTGGTCGCTTTTTTTGTACGTTGGATTTGCGTTACTTATATATTGGTATTTATTTGGATGGAATCATGAACTTATTCCGGACATGTATAAGGGAACGAGTGCAGATCCAGAAACGTTTATGAGTACGAGAGAGCTTACGCTAAGCCAAGATTATTCGCGCGTGAAAAATTTACTATACTTTTTAGCGACGCCTCTTGAATGGATTATTTTATTATTTGTACTTGTGCTAGGTATTTCAAGAAAGTTTGAGAAATGGTCGAAGGAAACGACTAAAATAAGTGTTTTGCAAGTTGCGATTTATTTCTTTTATTTATCATTATTGACAACAGTGCTTGCCTTACCGATGCAATGGATTGGCCGGAAAGTGTCCGTTGATTACGGCATTTCAACACAAAGTACACAAAGCTGGATAAAAGATCATGTTATCGGTTTTTGGGAAAGTTATGCGACTATGTTAATCGTAGTTACCGTTCTATTATGGCTTATCCGTAAATTTCCGAAGAGATGGTGGCTCGCAGGATGGGCGCTCTCTGTTCCATTTACAATCTTTTTAACATTCATACAGCCTGTCGTTATTGATCCACTGTATAACGACTTCTCGACGCTGAAAAATAAAGAATTAGAAACGAAAATTTTAGCGATAGCAGACAAAGCGGACATTCCTGCTAAACACGTATATGAAGTAAATATGTCAGAAAAAACGAATACATTAAATGCTTACGTAACAGGAATTGGCCCTAACGCCCGTATTGTAATGTGGGATACAACACTTAAGCAGTTAAAAGATAAAGAGATTTTATTTATAATGGCCCATGAAATGGGGCATTATGTTATGAAACATATATATTTTGGCGTTGCAAGTTATGTATTGCTATCGTTTATAGGTATGTTTTTAATTAGTCGTATTATAAATATGTGTATTCGCAAATGGGGAGATACATTGCAAATTTCAAAAGTAGCATGTTTCTCCATTTTACCTTTATTTTTCTTAATTTCTTCTGTCCTCTCTTTTGCAGCACAACCAGCAACAAACTACGTTTCACGTATAGAAGAAAGAGCGGCAGATCAATATGCTTTAAATATGACGAAGGATGGGAAATCTGGTGTGAAAACTTTTCAATATTTATCAAAAACAAGTTTAAGCCAAGTAAATCCGCCTGCGTTAGTAAAATTTTTCTTATACACGCACCCACCAATTTTTGAAAGAATTCATACGTTTGAACAATATGAGAAACAAAGCAAAAAGGAGTAGCATGATAGCTACTTCTTTTTTTATAGAGATATAAGTTTCATATTGGGAATATTTATCATTGCTTTTTATTACGATTTTGTAAATAATAAGCTATAAAATTCTAAAAATCTATATATAAAGGAATAAAGGTGGAAAAATGTATTTTTTACAAAATTTAAAAGTGAAATATAAATTATTAGCGCTTATTTCATTAGCAGTTTTAGGTATGGTAATTATGAGCAGTGTAGCAATTAATTCTATTAATAAGATTAAGCACGATACAGAGGTTGTAGTAGATGATTATCAATATTCTGCAATTTTATTAGAAGGAATGCTTCGTACACAAAATTCATTAGAATATAACTTACTAGAATTAATTACGGCATCACAAAATGAAGTGGCAAATAAAGAGGGGATAATTGATAATATTGAAAAGGATCTTAAAAAATATGATTCTTTATTAAAAGAATATGATGATGGTTTTAATTTAAGTAAGCAAGAGGATGAACTATTTCAGAAGATGAAGAAATCTTTGCCAAGTTATAAAGATACATATAAAAAATTATTTGAAAAGGCGAAGGCAACAAATGAGCCACAAATGGTAAATGAATTTCAGAAGGAATTAAAACCGAAGGGAATAGAGTTAGCTGGTTATGCAGTGGATCTAGAATCGTATGTTTCAAATTTAGCTGACCAAGTATTTAAAGATTCTCAAAAAATGATTGATCGTTCCGTTATTACCTTTATCATTCTTGTAGTAGTTACTACAATCGTTATATGTATAGTAAGTTATATTATTAGCAAGCTCATAGTTGCTCCTTTACAAACGGTTAGTCGTATGATGGAAAGAGCGAAAGAAGGAGATTTAACCGTACATGGTGATTATACTGCTAAGGATGAATTAGGTGTATTAGTAAGTAATTTTAACGAGATGATTGCAGGGCTAAGAACAAATATGCAAGAAGTAGAGAATAATATTCAGCTTTTATTCCAACATGCAGACGGAGTAGTATCTGCATCAGAAGTATCTAGTAGTGCAGCGAAGAAAATCACTATGGATATTGAAGAAGTTGCAAATGGTGCAGAGAGTCAAATGCAAGCAATGGAACAAACTGCGGGTGCGATGGAAGAGTTGACGCAAGGAATGCAGAGTATAGTCAATACATCATCCTCTGTAAATGAATTATCTGCTCAATCAGCATTAGATGCAGAGAGTGGTAACAAATTAATGAAACAAATGATTCAACAGATGGATACAATCCAAAATTCGGTACATAGCGGTGTGAAACAAGTAGAGACTATGAAAGAACAATCAGAAGAAATTGTTAAAATCATTGATGTTATGCAAGGTATTACCTCCCAGATTAACTTATTAGCATTAAACGCCGCAATTGAGGCTGCACGTGCTGGTGAAAGTGGTAGAGGATTTGCAATTGTGGCAGATGAAGTGCGGAAATTAGCAGAACAATCTAGTGATTCTGCAAAACAAATTGAGAATCTTATTACTCAAGTTATGGGAACAACGAACCATACGGTACATATGATGGGGAAAGTAGATAATGAGGTACAGGCAGGTACACAAGTAGTAATGCATACAGAAAAAGTATTTGGAACAATTACAGAAAAAGTACAGCAAGTATCTGAGCAAATTCAAACGGTATCTATGTCTACAGATGAAATTGCAGCGAGTAGTGAGGAAATCTCGGCTTCTGCAGAAGACATGGCTCAAATTTCCCAAAGATCATCTGACCGAACTGATAGGGTAAAAGAGTCTATTCAACAGCAAGAAAAATCTGTTCAAGAGATTTCGGTTTCAATTGAACATATGCATAACGCAGCAGGAAAATTAAAACAAATAGTTGCCCAATTTACTCTTCAAAAGTAGTAGCATATTTGAGTGTTAATAAATATAAAAAAATCATCCTCTTTTAAGAAAAAAGGATGATTTTTTTATCCCGTTATTTGCTGGGCAGTAAGACCCCCACCTCAAAATTCAGCGAAAGCGAGTTATCAGTGAAGGGGGATGCTACCTCTGAAATATAAACCATGAATATAGTAATCTCCATTAGGCATCTCCTTTAGGTGCCAATAAAGGGAAGTTATAAAGTGAAAAGGAATTTATAAAGAGATTGTAGAATGTTTTAGTATATAACACCTTAGATGTGACAACTTCCTTTTTGAAAAAGAAAGAAGGGGGTATAAAGCAGAAAGGTAGTGGAAATATTTCTTCTAGAAGATTTGCATTTTATCTTACATTCACAAAAAAAATAGT
This sequence comes from Bacillus cereus group sp. MYBK15-3, assembly GCF_051916765.1. Classification (NCBI taxonomy): domain Bacteria; kingdom Bacillati; phylum Bacillota; class Bacilli; order Caryophanales; family Bacillaceae; genus Bacillus; species Bacillus cereus group sp. MYBK15-3. The sequence goes on along the minus strand of NZ_JBQAHG010000004.1, from coordinate 47,827 downwards.
ACTCCTGAAACAATGAAGTTCATTTTATTTGAATGAAATAGGGAGAGAGGATAATGAAGAAAAAAATATTGGGTGTAATGATGATTGCGACAATGGCAGGAGGTATATTTGCAGGGGCGAATGTGACACCTGTAAAAGCGGAAGAGTATCCACAAATGATTGTGTTTGAAGATGTTCCATACGGATTTTGGGCATATGATGCTATTATGGATTTAGCGTATCATAAAATTATATTAGGGTATGGAAACGGGAAGTATGGTGTTGGCGATCTTATAACACGTGAACAAGTAGCTGGGACTATTTACAGAACACTTGAGATAAAAGAAGAAGGGCCAGTAGCGAATCCATATAAAGATGTTTCTGATAGTACAACCACTTTTAAAAAGGAAATTTTAGCGTTAACAAAACGTGGTGTTTTTACAGGGGATGGCCAAGGGGATTTTAGGCCGAAAGCACCAATCTCTAGAGCGGAAATGGCTGTCATTTTAAAACGAGCATTTAATTTTGAAACGAAACAAAAACATACATTTAAAGATATTCCAAAAGGTCACTGGGCAGAAGATGCAATTAGTGCGTTACAATCTAATAATGTTGTGAGAGGAACTGGGAATGGCATGTATGAATTAAATCGCCCTGTACCTAGAGAACAATATGCTCAGTTTATTAATAATGCGATTATTAATTATCATTTGAAAGAGGATTGGAAGTAGAGTGAAATATGAAAGCACAAATAGAAAAATTTGTGCTTTTTTGTTTGTTTAAAAAAGAATTATTATTCGTATTTATGTATTTTTATGGTTATAAACAAGCTTTATAATCAACCCGATGAAAAAGACATGATGTGTAATATGATTCACAAAACCGTCACGAAATGTGTCGGAAAATATATTGTCACTATACCATTTATTCTGTATATTTTTAAAAAAACATATACATATTGGGGGGATAATTTGATGAGCAAAAAATTATTAAAAACAGCTACAGCATTAACAATTATGGGTGGGGTGTTATTCTCAGCAGAGAGTAATAGTGTAAAAGCGGAAAGTGCACCGTTGCAAAAAGCAAATACAATTGTATTTAAAGATGTACCAAAAGGACATTGGGCATATGAGGCAATTCATGAATTAGCGGAACAAGAAATTATTTTGGGATATGGCGATGGAATATTCGGTTTTGGGGATAATGTAACACGTGAGCAAGTTGCAGCTTTAATTTACCGTGTGTTTGATATGGAAGAACAAGATGAATATGAAAACCCATATGGAGATATCGATGAAAATTCAACAAGCTTTATCGAGGAGATATTGGCTCTAACGGAAATCGGAATTTTCCAGGGAGACGAGAATGGAAACTTTAGACCGAAGGCGACGTTAACGCGTGCGGAAATGGCACAAGTTCTTACGAATGCTTTTGACCTACAGGCAAAGGGATCTCATAACTTTAATGATGTTTCAGCAAATTCATGGGCAACGAATGCAATTAGTGCAGTACAAACAAATGGTATTACACTGGGAATCGGAGAAGGTAAATTCGGTCCGTCTATGAAGGTAACGAGAGAACAATACGCACAGTTTTTACATAGAGCAATATTGCATGATATGGAACAAGGGCAGTAATAAAGTTTAACTAGTCAAAGTGAAATTCAAAAATAATACAAAAAGGTCGTTGTTGTATAACAGCGGCCTTTTTTGTATGAAATAAAGCGCGAAAGAATGGCGTTTTGAAAAAAAGCGAAATGAATTTTCAAAAAAAACTTCCTTTTCTGAAGATTTGTTATATAATATAAAACATGAAATCAAATCTGTTATAAAACAGTTTAAGAAGGGGATGCTAATATGTCGACGCAAACTTCACGGGTTACACTCGTTGGAGAAATGTTACCAGCGTACAGCGAAATATTGACACCTGAGGTGCTTAGTTTTTTGAAGGAACTACATGAGAATTTTAATGAGCGCCGCATAGAACTTTTACAAAAACGTGTAGAAAAACAAAAGAGAATTGATGCAGGGGAGTTTCCGAAGTTTCTAGAAGAAACAAAACACATACGTGAAGCGGATTGGACAATTGCCAAGCTGCCAAAAGACTTAGAGGATCGCCGTGTAGAGATTACTGGACCGGTAGATAGAAAGATGGTCATTAACGCTTTAAATTCAGGAGCGCATCTTTTTATGGCGGATTTTGAAGATTCGAATTCACCAACTTGGGAAAATGCAGTGGAAGGTCAAATCAATTTACGAGATGCAGTAAAGGGAACGATTTCACATGAAAATGATAAAGGGAAAGAATATAGATTAAATGAGAAAACAGCTGTACTCATTGTACGTCCAAGAGGATGGCATTTAGAGGAAAAGCATATGCAAGTTGATGGGGAAAATATGTCGGGTAGCTTAGTAGACTTCGGCTTGTACTTTTTCCATAATGCGAAAGCTCTTTTAGCAAAAGGGAGCGGCCCATACTTTTACTTACCGAAAATGGAAAGTTATTTAGAAGCGAGATTATGGAATGATGTATTCGTATTTGCTCAAAAATATATCGGCATTCCAAATGGAACGATTAAAGCAACTGTGTTACTGGAAACGATTCACGCTTCGTTTGAAATGGATGAAATTTTGTATGAGCTAAAAGATCATTCTGCTGGCTTAAACTGCGGAAGATGGGATTATATTTTTAGCTTTTTAAAGAGTTTCCGTAATCATAATAAATTCTTACTACCAGATAGAGCACAAGTCACGATGACGGCGCCATTTATGCGTTCGTATTCTTTGAAAGTAATTCAAACATGTCACCGCCGTAATGCACCAGCAATTGGAGGAATGGCGGCACAAATTCCGATTAAAAATAATCCAGAAGCAAATGAAGCAGCTTTTGAAAAAGTGCGTGCTGATAAGGAACGCGAAGCTTTAGACGGTCATGACGGGACTTGGGTTGCCCACCCTGGACTTGTACCGGTTGCAATGGAAGTGTTTAATCACATTATGAAAACACCAAATCAAATTTTTAGAAAACGTGAAGAAATATGTGTAACAGAAAGCGATTTACTAGAGGTACCAGTGGGAACGATTACAGAAGAGGGCCTTCGCATGAATATTAGCGTAGGTATTCAATATATTGCATCTTGGTTAAGCGGACGGGGAGCAGCACCCATTTATAACTTAATGGAAGATGCGGCAACAGCTGAAATTTCAAGAGCACAAGTATGGCAATGGATTCGTCATGAAGGTGGAAAACTAAATGATGGTCGTAATATTACGCTTGAATTAATGGAAGAATTAAAAGAAGAAGAATTAGCAAAAATAGAAAGAGAGATTGGTAAGGAAGCCTTTAAGAAAGGGAGATTCCAAGAGGCGACAACGTTGTTTACAAATCTCGTTCGAAATGATGAATTCGTACCATTTTTAACATTACCGGGTTATGAAATTTTATAAAAAATGAAAAGGGGATGGAACAAATGAAAAACGAAAGAATCGAGAAGTTACAAGAAAGCTGGGAATTAGATGAGCGTTGGAAAGGTATCACACGTCCATATTCGGCAGAAGATGTAATTCGCCTGCGCGGGTCAATTGATATTGAACATACGTTAGCGCGTCGTGGTGCTGAGAAGCTTTGGACATCGCTTCATACAGAAGACTATATTAACGCACTTGGCGCATTAACAGGAAACCAAGCGATGCAACAAGTAAAAGCTGGGTTAAAAGCGATTTACTTAAGTGGTTGGCAAGTAGCAGCTGATGCAAACCTTTCTGGGCATATGTATCCAGACCAAAGTTTATATCCAGCGAACAGCGTACCTGCTGTAGTAAAACGAATTAATCAAACGCTTCAACGTGCGGATCAAATTCAGCATATGGAAGGAAGCGATGATACAGACTATTTCGTACCGATTGTAGCAGATGCAGAAGCTGGATTTGGTGGGCAATTAAATGTATTCGAACTGATGAAAGGTATGATTGAAGCAGGTGCATCAGGTGTGCATTTTGAAGATCAATTATCTTCAGAGAAAAAATGTGGCCATTTAGGCGGAAAAGTACTACTACCAACGCAAACAGCAGTACGCAATTTAATTTCTGCACGCCTTGCAGCAGATGTAATGGGAGTGCCGACAATTATCGTTGCAAGAACAGATGCGGATGCAGCTGATTTAATTACGAGCGATATTGATCCTGTTGATAAAGCATTTATTACAGGAGAAAGAACACCAGAAGGGTTTTACCGTACGAATGCAGGTCTTGATCAAGCAATTGCGCGCGGTTTAGCGTATGCACCGTACGCAGACCTCGTTTGGTGTGAAACGTCAGAACCAAATTTAGAAGATGCAAAACGATTTGCGGACGCAATTCATAAGGAGCATCCAGGGAAGCTACTTGCATATAACTGCTCACCTTCATTCAACTGGAAACAAAAACTAGATGAAAAAACAATTGCAAGCTTCCAAAAGGAAATCGCATCTTACGGTTACAAGTTCCAATTCGTAACACTTGCTGGATTCCATTCATTAAATTACGGTATGTTTGAACTAGCACGTGGCTATAAAGAGCGCGGCATGGCAGCATACTCTGAACTACAACAAGCAGAATTCGCAGCTGAAAAACATGGCTACTCTGCAACACGTCATCAACGCGAAGTAGGAACAGGCTACTTTGATGAAGTGGCACAAGTGATTACAGGCGGAACTTCATCAACGACAGCGTTAAAAGGATCTACGGAAGAAGCACAGTTTACGAAATAAAAGGAAGGGGCACCTTTTTGAAAGGTGCCCCTTGTTATTTTCTAAACGATTCGAAAAGAGAGATTGAGTTGTCGGCAAAAAACGATACTAACTTTTCTTTATTACTAAATCAACTCCACTCAGCCCTATGATCACGAATAAACTTCATATCTTTCTCATAATGCTCTAGATGTCCTTCATCGATCATTCTTTGGAAATTCAAGTCGCCTTCTTGAGCTTTTCGTTTCATATATGTACATAACCCTTCTAATCGAAGCAACACCATTCCTAAGTAATCTTCATCCATATTTTTATCATAGGACTGAACGAACAAATTCACTCTCTCTTTAATACGATCTGCATGTTGCGATGAGTCATAATGAACGGCTTCACCGGATTCAGTATAATACACTCTACTTAAAGGCACACAAGTATAGAGTGTATAAGCGATATCCCATAGTCTTGGACCAGGAGCAGCAACATCGAAATCAATAATCCCTACTGGCTTCTTATTATTAAAAATAATGTTATATATGGCAAAATCATTGTGACATAAAACCTCAATGTTATTTGGAGTATGATCCATCGGTTTCCAATCAGCTAATAACGGAAAATCACTTACAGCATCATGGTAAAGGCGGAGCATCTTTGCTATTTTTTTTAATACATCATTAGATCGCATATATTCTTTTAAAGGATAATTGCCAGCTTCTCCTTCAATAAAGGATAAAATCTCTCTATCCTTTTCATCTACACCTAAAAACTTTGGAGCATAATGAAATCCTTTGTTTTCTAAATGTTGCAATAGCTTATGAATCTTTTCACTGTCTGGCTTTAACTCTCGCCGAACAGTATTTTTAGAACGATATACGCTTGAGACGTTTCCCCCTGTTAGCCTTTCTTCTTTAGCGTAGTTTGACATGTGAAAATTCCCCCTGTGATTAAAAAATCCAATTCCAAATAGTGAATAGACCAACAACGGCAGAAAAGAGAAGGGAAGCAAGCAATGCTAGACAGCCAAAAGGAACTAGCTTATCTTTCCATGTTTCTTTATACTCATAAATTAACTCCTCTGCTACTTTCTTCTGCACTGAAGATAAAGGTTGATCTTTATACAAACCTTTTATATGGTTAGAATCGCCTTTAAACTTTAAAGCACGTGCAATATGATGAGGACTATTTCCCATTGATTTTTCAAATAATAAACATGATTCATGCATAATACCTGTTTTATGCTCTTCTAGATACCAGTAACGTCCAGCCATTTCTGGATATTGTAATTTATAATAAATATCTCCGAGTTGTTTTCGAAGATGTAATTCATTTGGGTATGTAAAGATGAGGCCATGCAATCTATCTCTTGCTTTTCCAAGATTATTATTTTCAATATCCTCTTCAATTCTTTTTAATGTTTTTCTAGGAATTTTATTGGTCATAAACTCCTCCTTATTTAGAATAGAGATAATTATATTTTATAAGAAATACTAAAAATTAGAAATTCTATTTTCGAAAAAGATTGTACATTTTATTTTAATGTGCTATGATGATGTCAGTTGAATAGTTAAATTAAGCAATCCATATGTTATCAAGTGCTGAAAACGAACGAGAAAAAGTATGTGAGAACTAGTTTATGTTTCGTATTTGATAATGTGTGGATTCTTTTTTTAGACAGGAAGACTAAAAAATTTAAAATTTGTATTTTCTTAGGAGGAAATAATTATGGCAGTAACAGGACAAGTAAAATGGTTTAACAACGAAAAAGGTTTCGGTTTCATCGAAGTTCCAGGCGAAAACGACGTATTCGTACACTTCTCAGCAATCGAAACTGACGGTTTCAAATCTTTAGAAGAAGGTCAAAAAGTTAGCTTCGAAATCGAAGACGGTAACCGTGGACCTCAAGCTAAAAACGTAATCAAACTATAATTTTATAGTTGATGATGGAAAAAAGGATGGCTAATGCCATCCTTTTTTTGTTGTGGAGAAAGTTTTTTTAGAGCCTGTTTTTATATCTAAATCTCTTTTTCGATGTTACAACTGGTAAAAAATTATCTGGAATGCGTATTAGTTTCTGTAGAAGAATTAGTTCAGCAAGAGCATTTGCTGCGTATGATAGTAAATAACTATAAATTTGTATTCTCTGTTGAAATGGGGAAATCTTTTCCAGATAGACCTTGAGTAACATCTTTTTTGTTAGCGTTGTTGTTGGAATTTTGTACGTTTTGAGATGATGTTTCTAACAGTTGTTCTTGTTCCTTACTAGGGGTATTCAGAGCATCTGAGGGAATGCTATTAACCTGCTGATTTAATGGATTTTCTTTATCCATAGTATACAACTCCTTTTTAGAATTCGATAAAAAGCAATGTAATTATAAATAGCTACTTATATATATTGTGTTTTTGAATGACATTATATACAAAACTTATATTGCAAAGTTAACTAATTAACGAATTGTTAGTGATGGATAAAGATGTACAAATTTGAATTTTTTAATAAAAATTAAAAGCGGATAACAAGTACAAATACTCTTTCTCATGTTTTATATAAGGATCATATTACAAATCAAAAAAGATGTAGAGAACCTTGGAAGAAAATATAGTCGTTTTTTAGGGGGGAGAAGAATAAATAAAATGATACTACGAATGTAAAAAGGCATTCCATAAAGGAAGGCCTTTTATTGTTCTTGCCCTGATTTTTTCTTCTCACGTTTTTTACATTCTGGACATTTTGATTTACGAAACGGTTTGGCAAAGAATAGCAGAATGAAAAATAAACCGAATATAATACTAGCTGAGTTTTTCACGATAATGACGCTACTATTTTTCATTTGAATCGATGGTTGGATCTCTTTTTCTTCCATAGTGGCCCTCCATATATTGGATTTACATTTTAATTATAGCAAAGTTAGTTGTTGTAATGATGTGAAATGAGGAATGGATAATAAATATTTATAGGTAGTATAAATGCTGTTTTTATAACTTTAAAATTAATTAATTTCTATATTGTGATTTTATTGTTTAACAAATGTTTGATAAATGATAAAAAATTGTAAAAAAGCGGAACTTGTAAGCTATTTCCTTTTCATAGATGCTAAAATTATATATGCAGCTGCTAATATAAATGGAAAAAAGGAGATAATGGAGTATGGAAAGTAAAGTGGAACGCTATGTCGAAAATTATGTTGTAACGAAAAATACGATGGCCTTACTTCCTGTTATTCTAAGTGAAAAGAAAATTGTTACGCGAGTCGTTGAAATGAATGATTCTTTTTTCGTATTTCAAAAACCTCTAGATATTATAGAAAGAAGTTGCCGCAAGCATGGCTCTAGTTTCTTAGGCAGAAAAGAAGGAACGAAAGAGTTAACTCATATTACACATAAAGCACCGATTGCGATTAGTCCAGCAGATCAACTTTATTTTTTCCCTACCTATTCTTACTCTAGAAAAGAGTGCGCTTGGTTGTCTCATTTTTATATTGAAAGTAATAAAGAATTAGAAGATGGAAATCTTATTATTAGATTTATAAATGGCTTTGCTGTGAAATTAGAAATATCAAAAACTAGTTTTGAAAATCAACAAAATCGTACAGCGAAATTACGTACTGAATATGAAGATCGTAGGAAAAAACAAGGGAATCCTTGTTTTAAAGAGGTCGATAAAAAAGAGGAATCAACATTAAGACCCGCTTATGAGAAGGTGTATTTTGTGAAGGAAGGCGAAGTGTGAAAGGATGGGGGAATCCCCATTCTTTTTTTGTTTGTCAGTCAGTCTTTGTAGATAAGGCGATATATTAGAAAAAACGAGTTGTAATTGATATATTTAGAAAATCACCAGTATAATTTCATTTACCGATAAAAACCGAAAAACAATCTAAATAACAAAACGAACGACACGTCCTGTCGAATATTGATAGATTATCATAGCTAAATAATGAAGGAATTCTTATGAAAGATATGGAAACTTTAATAAATACATCTCCGTATGTCGTATCTACCATTTCCTCTTTCATATAAGCAATGATACAGTAGGGATAGTATTTAGAGTAAAGGGGTAAAGTGTAGAATGGATTTTCAGACAATCAAAGAGTATTTTTCACCAGAAAATATGGATCATATTGTTGAGAGTTATAAAGCGTTCGGACCACTTCTTGGTATTGGTTTACCGATGATAGAGGCGTTGATTCCAGCATTACCGCTTATTGTATTTGTACTGGCGAATGCTGTTGCATTTGGCTTTTGGCTCGGTTTTCTTTATTCATGGCTTGGATCAGTAATGGGTGCATTACTTGTCTTTTTCATCATCCGCCATTTTGGTCGCAGTCGTTTCTTTTCGTTTGTAAATAAGCATGAGAGAGTACGAAAAGCAATGGGGTGGGTTGAAAGGAAAGGATTCGCACCGATTTTTGTTATATTTTGTTTTCCGTTTACACCGTCAGCGCTCATAAATGTTGTCGCTGGTTTATCCCGAATTAGTGTAAAACAGTTTGGTCTAGCGTTAGCATTCGGAAAACTTGTGATGATTTTTATTTTAACGTATATCGGTCATGATTTAATGTCATTTATTCATAATCCAGTGAAATCAGTTATTGTAGCGATTGGTATTTTTATTTTATGGTATGTCGGTAAGAAAATCGAAGTAAAGTTAGAACTACATTAAGAATAGTCTTCTTTGTAAAGGAAAGCTTCAGTATTAAAGGATAAGGGGAGAAGCAGATGAAGAAAACTTTGAAAAAAGAAGGCATAGAGTGGATACGAACAATTTTAATTGGTGTATTATTAGCTGTATTTTTTCGAACGTTTTTCTTTTCAACGTATGTTGTAGAGGGGAAGTCAATGATGCCGACATTGCAAGATGGCAATATGCTAGTTGTAAATAAGGTGAGTTATCAAGTTGGGGACTTGAACAGATTTGACGTTGTGGTATTTCATGCGAATAAAAAAGAGGACTATGTAAAGCGGGTTATCGGTTTACCTGGAGATCATATTGAATATAAGCAGGATAAGTTATATATAAACGGTCAATTTATTGATGAGCCGTATTTAGAGAAGTATAAGAAAGAGATAAATGGAAGGCAACTAACAGGCGACTTTACATTAGAAGAGTTAACGAAAGAAAAGCTGGTGCCACCCGGGTTTATTTTTGTAGTAGGTGATAACCGGCTCGGGAGCTGGGATAGTAGACACTTTGGCTTTGTAAAAGCTGATACAGTTGTCGGTAAAGTTGATTTGCGATATTGGCCAATTCAAGAGGTGCAAACGAATTTTTCAAAAGGTTGATATAATGAAGTAGAAGTATAGAAAAGACAAACAACTCAGTTTGTCTTTTTTCGTGTACTATAATACAATTATAGTAGCAAACTAACGTTCGTTATGTAAGTGAAAGGTGGGGTTACATGTCACTTCGATTTGTGATTGGTAGAGCGGGAAGTGGAAAAAGTACACTTTGTTTACGCGAAGTGCAAGAAGAGTTAAAACAACGCCCGAGAGGGAAAACAATATTATATCTTGTGCCAGAACAGATGACATTCCAGACGCAGCAGGCGTTAATTGGAAGTGAGGATGTAAGAGGTTCTATTCGGGCACAAGTTTTTAGTTTTTCACGATTAGCGTGGAAGGTACTACAAGAAGTTGGCGGAGCGAGTCGTCTTCATATTGATGAAGCGGGTGTACATATGTTACTCCGTAAAATTGTAGAGTCTCGTAAAGATGGATTATCGGTGTTCCAAAAAGCAGCGGAGCAAAACGGTTTCTTTGAACATCTTGGCAGTATGATTGCAGAGTTTAAACGTTACAATGTAACGCCATCTAACGTATATGAAATGTGGCAACAATTAGATGCGCATAGTAGCAGTGCCGAACAAAAGTTACTAGCGAATAAAGTGTATGATTTACAGTTACTATACGATGATTTTGAACGTGCTTTAATCGGAAAATATTTAGATTCAGAAGACTACTTGCAATTGCTAGTGGAAAAGCTTCCGCAGTCTGAATATGTAAATGGTGCGGAAATTTATATAGATGGATTTCATTCATTTTCCCCACAAGAGTTAGAGATTGTAAGACAGCTTATGATTTGCGGAGCGAGAGTTACGATCACGTTAACGATAGATGAAAAAACGTTAGCGCAGCCAGTAAATGAACTTGATTTATTTTATGAAACGACGTTAACGTATGAAAAAATCAAACAAGTAGCGCGTGAAGAGAAAATAGAAATTGAAAAAACAATTCCACTTATGGAACAGCCGCGTTTTCATTCTCCGGCATTAGCACATTTAGAAGCTCATTATGAAGCGCGTCCGAATGAAAAATTTAACGGTGAAGCGAGTGTAACGATTAGTACAGCTGCGAATTTACGAGCAGAGGTAGAAGGTGTTGCGCGTGAAATTCGTAAACTTGTGGCGGAGGAAAACTATCGTTACCGAGATATTGCGGTTCTTCTTCGTAATGGGGAAAGTTATTACGATGTGATGCGAACGTTATTTACAGATTACAATATCCCACACTTCATCGATGAAAAGCGTCCGATGTCACACCACCCATTAGTAGAATGTATTCGTTCTGCACTCGAGATTATTAGTGGGAATTGGCGTTATGATGCGGTGTTCCGCTGCGTGAAAACAGAGCTTTTATATCCATTAGACGTAAGAAAAGAAACGATGCGTGAAGAAATGGATGAATTTGAAAATTACTGTTTAGCGTACGGTGTACAAGGAAAGAGGTGGACTTCAGAGGATCCATGGATGTATCGCCGTTATCGTTCTCTTGATGATACGAACGGGATGATCACAGATAGTGAACGTGAAATGGAAGAGAAAATAAATAGGTTACGTGACGTTGTAAGAACACCTGTTATTCGCATGCAAAAAAGGTTAAAGCGTGCAGGAACAGTTATGCAAATGTGTGAAGCAGTTTACTTATTTCTAGAAGAGCTGGATGTTCCGAAAAAACTAGAAGAATTACGTATACGTGCAGAAGAAAGTGGAGATTTCTTATTTGCGACAGATCATGAACAAGTATGGGAAGAAGTAATGAGCCTTCTTGATACGTTTGTAGAGATGCTTGGTGAAGAGAAAATGTCTCTTTCTATGTTTACGGACGTTATGTCGACAGGTCTTGAGGCACTTCAATTTGCTAACATTCCGCCGTCATTAGACCAAGTGTTAATTGCTAATATTGATCACTCCAGGTTATCTGACGTGAAAGCAACGTTTATTATAGGTGTAAATGAGGGTGTTATTCCAGCAGCACCTATGGACGAAGGTATGCTTTCTGATGAAGAAAGGGAAGTTCTTGGTGCAGCAGGGATTGAATTAGCGCCAACGACGAGACAAACTTTGTTAGAAGAACAGTTCGTTATGTATCAAATGGTAACGAGAGCATCTGAGAAGTTATATATTTCATGCCCGCTTGCAGATGAAGAAGGAAAGACGTTACTTGCGTCTAGCTTTATTAAGAAAATAAAAAGAATGTTCCCTAATGTGAAAGATTCATTTATTACGAATGACGTAAACGATTTATCACGTTCAGAACAAATTTCATACGTAGCAACGCCAGAAGTAACGTTATCTTACGTTATGCAGCAACTACAAACGTGGAAGCGATACGGATTTGAAGGGAATTTAGACTTTTGGTGGGACGTATATAATTTCTACGTAACTTCAGATGAATGGAAACAAAAAAGTAGCCGCGTCTTATCAAGTTTATTCTATCGAAATCGTGCGAAGAAACTAAGTACAGCAGTAAGTAGAGATTTATACGGAGATATAATTAAAGGAAGCGTCTCTCGTATGGAACTATTTAACCGTTGTGCATACGCTCATTTTGCGCAGCACGGTTTATCGCTTAGAGAGCGTGATATTTTCAAGCTTGATGCGCCGGACATCGGCGAATTATTCCATGCGGCATTAAAGAAAATTGCGGACAAGCTATTGCGTGAAAACCGTACTTGGGCGGATTTATCCATAAAAGAGTGTGAGCATCTTTCTGTTTTAGTAATAGAAGAAATCGCACCGTTATTACAACGACAAATTTTATTAAGTTCAAACCGTCATTTCTATTTAAAACAAAAACTACAACAAATCATTTTCCGTACGTCAATCATTCTTCGTGAACATGCGAAGTCAAGCGGATTCGTACCAGTTGATTTAGAAGTGCCGTTCGGTATGGGTGGTACAGGATCACTTCCGCCGATGGAATTCTCATTACCAAATGGTGTGAAGATGGAAGTTGTCGGCCGTATTGACCGTGTTGATAAGGCAGAAGATGAAAACGGGACGTTCTTACGTATTATTGATTATAAATCAAGTTCAAAAGCGTTAGATTTAACGGAAGTGTATTACGGATTAGCACTTCAAATGTTAACGTATTTAGATGTTGTTACTTCGAATGCACAGACGTGGATGAAAAAAGGTCACGCAGCATCACCAGCTGGTGTATTGTATTTCCATATTCATAACCCAATCGTTGAGATGAAAGGTGACGCATCTGAAGCTGAAATTGAAAAAGAAATTTTAAAGAAATTTAAAATGAAAGGACTCGTATTAGGAGATGCTGACGTTGTTCGTTTAATGGATAACAAACTTTCAACAGGAAGTTCAGATATTATTTCTGCTGGCCTGAAAAAAGACGGTAGCTTTAGTGCGCGTTCAAGTATTGCAAGTGAGCAAGAGTTTAACGTACTGCAAAAATATGTACACCATACGTTTGAAAATATCGGAAAAGATATTACAGAAGGTGTTATCGATATTGCTCCTTATAAAATGGGAAATAAAGCAGCATGTACGTTCTGTAACTTCAAATCTGTTTGTCAATTTGATGAGTCACTTGAAGATAATCAGTTCCGATCGTTAAAAGATATGAAAGATAGCGAAGCGATGGAGAAAATAAGAGAGGAGGTTGGCGGAGAATGATAGAAAATTGGCCTGAAAAACCAGAAGGTAGTCAATGGACAGATGACCAGTGGAAAGCTGTTGTAGCGAATGGACGTGATATTTTAGTTGCGGCTGCAGCTGGATCAGGTAAAACAGCAGTATTAGTTGAACGTATTATTAAAAAGATTATTAATGAAGAGAATCCAGTCGATGTCGACCGCCTGCTCGTTGTAACATTTACGAATGCAGCGGCGCAAGAGATGAAAAACCGAATCGGGGAAGCGTTAGAAAAGGTATTAATTGATGAACCAGGCTCTCAACACGTAAGAAAGCAGCTGAGCCTATTAAATAAAGCTTCCATTTCAACAATTCACTCATTCTGTTTACAAGTAATTAGAGGATATTACTACATGCTTGATGTTGATCCTCGTTTCCGTATTGCGAATCAAACAGAAAATGAATTGTTAAAAGAAGAAGTGCTAGATGACATATTAGAAGAAGAGTACGGAATCGAAGATAATACAATCTTCTTTGAACTTGTTGATCGTTATACGAGTGACCGTAGTGATGATGACTTACAACGTATGATTTTAGCGCTTCATACAGAGTCAAGAGCGCATCCAAATCCGGAAAAATGGCTTGATAAATTAGTAGAAGCATATGACGTAGAAGGAAAGACAATTGAAGATTTAGTATATGCTTCTTATTTATTAGAAGATGTGAAATTCCAGCTTGAAACAGCGGAACAGCATATTCGTAAGGCAACTGAACTCGCAATGCTTCCTGACGGTCCAGCGCCTCGCATTGAAACCCTGCAAGCAGATCTAGCTTTACTTGGAACGCTATCATCAGCTGCTCATGAGTCGTGGACAAGTTTGTATGAAGCGATGCAAAATGTATCGTGGCAAACGTTAAAGCGTATTAAGAAAAGTGATTACAATGAAGATGTTGTAAAACAAGTAGACTCTCTTCGTAATAAAGCGAAAGATGAAGTGAAGAAATTACAAGAAGAGTTATTTAGCCGAAAACCTGAAAGTTTCTTACGAGATTTTCAAGATATGCACCCAGTATTAGAAAAGCTTGTTCAACTTGTAAAAGTATTTACAGAGCGTTTCCAAGCGATGAAGCGAGATAAAGGAATGGTCGATTTCACAGATTTAGAGCATTTCTGTTTACAAATTTTAAGTGAACAAAGTGAAAATGGTGAAATGAATCCGTCAGCAGTGGCGCTCCAATATCGTAATAAATTTGCTGAAGTATTAGTCGATGAATATCAAGATACGAACTTTGTACAGGAATCTATTATTAAATTCGTAACGAAAGATTCTGAGAGTGAAGGAAACTTGTTCATGGTTGGTGACGTAAAGCAGTCGATTTATCGTTTCCGACTAGCCGAACCAGGACTATTCCTAGGAAAATATAAACGCTTCACACAAGAAGGATTGGGCGGTGGAATGAAGATCGACTTAGCGAAAAACTTCCGTAGTCGTCATGAAGTGTTAGCAGGTACGAACTTTATCTTCAAACAAATTATGGGTGAAGAAGTCGGAGAAATCGACTACGATGCAGACGCTGAATTAAAGTTAGGTGCTACCTATCCAGAAGGTGAAGATGTAGCGGCAGAACTACTGTGCATTCAGCAAACGGAAGAAGAAGTAATAGACGGAGAAGAAGGTGCAGAAGTCGAAAAAGCACAGCTTGAAGCTCGTCTTATGGCGCAGCGCATTAAAGCGATGGTTGATTCAGGTTATGAAGTGTATGACCGTAAAAATGATAGTATGCGCCCAGTACAATACCGCGACTTCGTTATTTTACTTCGCTCCATGCCGTGGGCCCCGCAAATTATGGAAGAGTTAAAATTACAAGGAATTCCAGTGTACGCTGACCTTGCGACTGGTTACTTTGAAGCGACGGAAGTAAATATTATGATGAACGTATTCCGCGTTATTGATAATCCAATGCAAGATATTCCGCTTGCAGCTGTACTTCGTTCTCCAATCGTTGGATTGAGCGATGAAGAACTTGCAACGCTTCGTGCTCATGGAAAGAAAGGCTCGTTTTATGAAGTAATGAGCTCATTCTTAAAAGGGGCACCACTTGAAGAGGAGCAAGAACTTCATGATAAATTAGAGTGGTTTTATAACTTACTGCAAGGATGGCGTGAATTCGCGCGCCAACAATCACTTTCTGATTTAATTTGGAAAGTGTACGGTGAGACAGGTTATTACGACTTCGTTGGCGGTTTACCAGCTGGAAAGCAAAGGCAGGCAAACCTACGCGTACTATATGACCGCGCAAGACAATATGAAGCAACATCATTTAGAGGATTATTCCGTTTCTTACGTTTTATTGAACGTATTTTAGAACGCGGTGATGATATGGGTACGGCGAGGGCCCTCGGTGAACAAGAAGACGTTGTTCGCATTATGACGATTCATAAAAGTAAAGGGTTAGAGTTCCCAGTTGTATTTGTAGCTGGACTCGGTCGTCGTTTTAATACACAAGACTTAATGAAACGTTTCTTATTGCATAAAGATTTCGGTTTCGGTTCGCAATTTATCGATCCGCGTAAACGAATTAAATATACAACATTATCACAGCTTGCGATTAAGCGTAAAATGAAAATGGAATTAATTGCGGAAGAAATGCGCGTACTATACGTAGCATTGACGCGTGCGAAAGAGAAGTTAATTTTAATTGGAACAGTTAAGGATGCAAATAAGGAAATGGAAAAATGGCTTGATGCGAGGGAACATAGTGAATGGTTATTACCAGATCATATACGTGCCGGGGCGTCTTGTTATTTAGACTGGATTGCACCTTCATTATATAGACACCGTGATAGTGAAATGCTTCTTGAATTAGGACAAGGAAGTATTCCAGATGAAATTTACGGGTATGACACGAGCTGGAAAGTAGAAGTTGTGGATGGTAATACGCTACTTGCACCAGAGCCAGTTCAAGAAGAAAAACAAGAATTGTTAGAAGCGCTTCGTGAGAAAAAGGCTGTTCCCCTGCAAAGTGAACGGAAAGAAGAAGTGTACGACAGATTAATGTGGAAGTACGGATATGAGGATGCGACATCTCATCGTGCAAAGCAATCTGTTACAGAAATAAAGAGAAATTATCAATCTGAAGAAGGTAGCGATAACGCCTTTATTAAAAAACTACGTGCACCAATTAAAACACGTCCGCGCTTTATGGAGAAAAAAGGGTTAACGTACGCAGAGCGCGGAACAGCAGTCCATGCCGTTATGCAGCATGTTGATTTGAAGAAGCCGATTACGGTTGAAGTTCTTCAAGAGCAAATTGCTGGAATGGTAAATAAGGAATTATTAACATTCGAGCAGGCGGAAGAAATAGCGATTGAAAAAGTAATTTCATTCTTTGACAGTGACTTAGGTAAAAGGGTATTAGCGGCGAAAAGCGTTGAGCGTGAAGTACCATTTACGATGATGCTTGCAGCAGAAGAAGCATATCAAGATTGGCAAGGGAATAGCGGGGAATCGATTCTTGTCCAAGGGGTTATCGACTGCATGATTGAAGAAGAAGATGGTATTACGCTAATCGATTTCAAAACAGATACGATTGAAGGGAAATTTCCAGGCGGATTCGAACAAGCGAAACCAATTTTAGAAGATCGATATAAAGTGCAGCTTTTGTTATATGCAAAAGCACTGGAGAAAAGCTTACAACATCCTGTAAAAGAGAAATGTTTATACTTCTTTGATGGGAATCACGTTGTAAATATTGAAGAATAGAGGGGCTTGAAAATGGTAACGGAAAAAACGTTAAGAACTTGTGAACAGGGACACGAGTACTATAAAAGTAGCGATTGTCCAACTTGCCCAGTCTGTGAGAAAGAGAGAAAACCAAAAGAAGGTTTTCTCTCTCTTCTTTCAGCGCCAGCAAGAAGGGCATTAGAACACCATGGAATTCAAACTGTAGAAGAACTCTCAAAATATAGTGAAAAAGAAATATTAAAATTGCATGGTATGGGACCTGCATCTTTGCCGAAGCTTAGGAGGGCTTTGGAGGAGAGCGGGTTATCATTTAAATAAAATGAAATAGTGCCTCTTCACTACTTACTTGTTTATACCACTATTTGTGGACAGTAAAGCTCTTGCTTATTAAAATTTTATTTTAATAATTTTGAATTAGATAAAAGAAAAAAGTAGGAGATATTCTCCTACTTTTTTTACGCTGTTCCAATCTGATCTTGATCTGCCACATCAGAATCAAATGTATTCGTTGCACTAACACCGTTAAACGTATTCACGACAAACCCAACATTGGAAGCTCCAGATCCGTTATAGGCTTTCGTGTTTTCTTTCGGAGATACGTTATAAAAATCTCCTAAGTTGAAAGAGCCGTTACTGTTTTGCACGACGAGATTTCCTACAACCGAAGGCATACCATCCACCTACTTTACTAAGCTTTTTAATTACTATATGAATTATTGTGCGGAAGGTTCATCCGTAATATATTGGCGGATTTGTATAATACGAGAGTTATTAAAACCATAATCAACATTTCCAATTTGAAAGCAACCAGAATTTAAAAGTGTGCGTAATTCAACGTTATTCACTTCAATAAAAGGGCATGCATTTACAATGTTTAATTTTACATCTGTCGTTCGTTTTGGAATTGTAATGTGTTCATCTGTAAAGATTTCAAAAGCATCAAAGCGACCTTCTCCCCGTATATAAAAAGGAATTTCACGGTGGACGGCAATAGCTCTACTTTTTAATTCCATTTGGTTTGCATCTCCAACTTGAAATACAGCAGCAATCCCTAAAGAAATAATAGAAACATTTTGGACAATAGACACATGATGCAACATAATTTCTCAGTCTCCTTAACCTGGAGTAGGAGGGACATCTGTTACTAATGGTACAAATGGACCCTCTGTAACTGTTTCAAATGGTGTATCGAGAATAGAAGATAGAATGAGGAGATTTGCATCTCCAATTAAAAAGAGTGCGGACGACGATACACCGTTCATTTTAATCTGTCCGACTTTTAACTCACGGTTTACAACGTTAAGGTTCATACATACTTACTCCTTTCGGAAATTTCCCGGTATGTGCTGAATAAAGGAGAGAAAGGCTTTGTCAATATCTTGTTTCATTGCCTGAATAATGATATCTCGTAAATAATCTGGATCTGTTGAAATACCTTCATATGATTGCGCTTGTGATAAATAATAAGGGAGTCGATGCTCCATCTGTTTTTTTATGTCATCCACCATCATTTGTCGATACATTTCATCAAGCGGTGTTTGCTCTTCTTGTTCAAAATGGAGAATACGATTATATGCTTCTTCATCTAAGTATCGATGCATTTCTTGGAGGATACCTTGATAAAAGTCTGGGTTTGTTTCGGTTTCAGGGTTTACCTTCAATGTTTCTGTATCCACTTGAAAATCTTCAATTTGTTGTCCTTTTGCTGAAAATGGGTTTAAACCAATATTTAAAGTACCATTTAAATTTTCGACTTTTAATTGATCGAATTTGTATTCCACTTTTCCTACAGAAGAGGAGGGGCGATTTTTTAATTCGTTAAGCTCTTCTTGGAGTTGGCGCACTTGATCTTCTAAATTCAGGATGGCTGCTTGTTGTGTTTGAAGAGCTTGTTGAAGTTGGTGTAAGTAAGTATATATATCTTGATTCATTTGTGAAACCTCCTTTTCAATAGGGAGGGTAAAAATATTCCTGCTATATATTTATGACAAGGATGTCTTAAGAAGAACTAGTTGATGGTTTGATAGAAATAATTTGTCCTTTCGCTTGTAATGGGCGAAGCGGCTCCGTAAATCCGCCCGTATTTGAAAATTTAGATAGGGCTTTAATACTTCCGGCAGTACCAATTTGGAACACAGAAGAGGTTGTAATGCTATCAATTTTAATGCTGTTAATGATGATGCTTTGGTTTACGTAAAAATTCAATACAATCGCCCCCTTTAAGTTGAACCAATTATCGCTTGATCGACGACATCTGAATCGTTGACAGTCGTTGCACTTTGATAATTGTAGACAGAAACGTTATCTCCAACGTTAAAAGAGCCGGCCCCGGCGAAAGCACGTGAGTAACTAATAGGCCTAATCGCAAATACATCTCCAATATGAAAAATACCACTTGATCCAATATTGACGATACGAATATGTCCGACCATAGCTGGCATATAAAACACCCTTCGTTTTTAAAATTTTCTTTTCTACTATTGTATGGGCGTTTTCAATAAAATGTGTGTTTTTTTGAAATAAAAGACACACACACGCTATTGCGTGTGTGTGTCGAGTGTTTGATTTGGGTGAAAATCCGTATGTACATGCCAAATTACATTTAAGAGCCTGTCCAGTTCTTGGCTACAATCCACTGTTTTTTGAGAAGTCATTCCATAGCGTTCAGCAAAATAAATCATTTTTTCACGTTTTTTTTCAATCGCTTGCTCAAACATTGAAATCGGCTCCATCTCTAAATGAAATTTTTAGTATATATGTAGTACATATTATACAAAAACTCCATAAAAAAGAAATACCTTCGCTAAAAAAAGTAAAATTTCTACATTTTATGCCAAATGATAAAGGGTAACGAATAGGGTATGAGAAGAATATTGTAAAAATTAGCGTGCATGAGAAGGTTTTTTTCTTACGGATGCGAATACAATTAAAGGGCATGAGTTTTAGGATGGAGAGTGGAAATATTGCGTTTTGTAACGGCGAAGAAAGAAGAAAAGGTATTTGTAGGTATTGTGGATGAAGAAGAAGAAAAGGTATTACACTTAAGAGAAGCGCAAAGACAAAAAGGGGAAAAGGTTACAATCCCTATTACAATGTTAGAGTGTATTGAAAGAGGGACTGAATGCTTTGAGAAAGTATGTGAAATTGTAAATTGGGCAAAAGAGAACGGGGAAGCGGCGTATTATCCGTTAACAGAGGTGAAAATATTAGCACCGATTCCAAGGCCAAGAAAGAATATTTTGTGCGTTGGAAAAAACTATCGTGAGCATGCGGTAGAAATGAGCGGAGTAGAGTCTATTCCAGAAAATATAATGATCTTTACGAAAGCACCAACAACAGTTATTGGCATAAATGAGCAAATTAATGGTCACCCTCATGCAACGGACGAACTAGATTACGAAGGAGAATTAGCTATCGTTATTGGTAAGCGAGGGAAACAAATTAAAAAAGAAAAAGCGCTTGAGCATGTTTTTGGTTATACGATTATCAATGATGTAACAGCTCGAGACATTCAAAGAAAACATAAACAGTTTTTCCTTGGGAAAAGCTTCGATACATTTTGTCCGATGGGACCGTATTTAATTCATAAATCGGTGGTTAATGCGCCGAATGCATTACACATTGAAACGGTAGTAAATGGAGAAGTAAGGCAAACTTCCAACACAAATAAAATGATTTTTTCAATAGAAGAAATTATTTCAACGATAAGTAAAGGAATGACTTTAGAACCAGGCGATATTATCGCAACAGGAACCCCGGCTGGTGTCGGAAAAGGTTTCACACCACCGAAGTTTTTACATGCTGGTGATGAAGTGGTTATTACAGTAGAAGGAATTGGTACTTTGCGAAATGTAGTGAAATAAAGAAAAGAGCTATCTTGTTAAAAGATAGCTCTTTTTTATGGCCTTGGGTTATAGAGGTAATCGATAACGGCAAAAGTGTAAAGACCAATGAATGCAAGTGTACAAATGCCAAATAGTATAACCGTAAGTGCGCTTTTTTCTCGTCCAAAACCAATGATAGTAAGAATAACAGCAGTCCAAAATGATGCTTTCAGTAGTGTGAATGTAGTAGGAGTTGAGTAGTGAGTAAGCCATGTTGTGGAAAGTAGGAAGCCAAAGAATGTAACTAAAATAAAAGATGTAGCTAAATAGTTAATATGTTTACCATATCTTAATAGCATATCGCACCTCCTTTATGATTTTAAAATACAGAAAATTAAAATTTCGTCTTAATATAAATGAATATAAAAAGAAAGAGGTTGTCCCAACATGTCGGACAACCTCTCTATCATTACGATAATACAGCTTTAATTTTTTGGAATGCCCACTCTAAATCTTCTTCAGAGATTACTAGAGGTGGTGCGATACGAATTACGTTTTCATGTGTTTCTTTACATAGTAGACCAGCTGCTTTTAGTTGTTCACAGTAAGGACGAGCTGGCTCGTTTAATTCGATACCGATGAATAAACCTTTACCACGAACTTCAGTGATCATTGGATTGTCAATTTCTTTTAATTGCCCAACTAATTTTTCTCCTAATTGAAGAGAACGCTCTGTTAATTTTTCTTCTTCTAACACTTCAAGAGCTGCGATAGACACAGCACATGCAAGTGGGTTACCACCGAATGTAGAACCGTGAGAACCTGGCTCAAATACACCTAAAATGTCGCGGTTTGCTGCTACGCAAGAGATTGGGAATACGCCGCCGCCAAGTGCTTTACCAAGTATGTACATGTCAGGAGTTACATCGTCCCAGTCACAAGCAAATACTTTACCAGTACGGCCTAAGCCAGTTTGGATTTCATCTGCTACAAATAAAACGTTTTCTTTTTTACATACTTCAAAAGCTTCTTTTAAGTAACCAGCTGGCGGGATGTTAATTCCTGCTTCACCTTGGATTGGCTCTAAAATGAATGCAGCTGTGTTTGGTGTAATTGCAGCTTTTAACGCTTCTAAATCACCGTAAGGAATTACAACGATGCCAGGAAGCATTGGACCGAATCCACGCTTGTACTCTTCGTTTGAAGACATAGAAACAGAACCCATTGTACGTCCGTGGAAGTTATCTTCACAAACGATGATTTCAGCGCGGTTTGCTTCTACTTTCTTCACATCATAAGCCCAGCGACGAACTGTTTTAATTGCAGTTTCAACAGCTTCAGCACCTGTATTCATTGGAAGTACCATTTCTTTATTAGTTAGTTTCGCAACTTTTTCGTACCAAGGACCTAATTGATCGCTATGGAAAGCACGAGAAGTTAACGTAACACGATTAGCTTGGTCAATTAAAGCGTTAATAATTTTCGGGTGACGATGACCTTGGTTTACTGCAGAATATGCACTTAATAAGTCCATATAGCGGTTTCCTTCAGGATCTTCTACCCAAACACCTTCTGCTTTAGAAATAACGATTGGAAGTGGGTGATAGTTATTTGCTCCATATGTGTCTGTAAGTTCGATAATATCCTTAGTTTGAATCATGATTGTTCCCCCTTTTGTTATTACAAGAAGTTTGTAAATACTCTAAATATTATATCATTTAAATGTAAAAAAGCGAAACATTTCCTGAAAATAAATGAACATGTTATCATATAGAGTGAAAAAGTGTGAAAAGAGGAGGTAAGGGATACGATGGTACATATGCATATTACAGCATGGGCGTTAGGTTTAATTTTATTCTTCGTTGCGTATTCACTTTATTCAGCAGGAAGAAAAGGTAAGGGTGTACATATGGGGCTTCGCCTAATGTATATCATCATTATTGTGACAGGCTTCATGTTGTACATGAGTATTGTGAAGACAGCAACAGGTAGCATGCACATGTGGTACGGCCTGAAAATGTTAGCTGGTATTTTAGTTATCGGCGGAATGGAAATGGTTCTTGTAAAAATGAGCAAAAACAAACCAACAGGGGCGGTTTGGGGCTTATTTATTGTTGCGCTAGTAGCAGTATTATACTTAGGACTGAAATTGCCACTTGGCTGGTACGTATTCAAATAAAAATAAAACCACCTTATAATCTCAAAGACTTGGGAGATAAGGTGGTTTTTATTTTTTATGTCGCATCGATATGCAACTCTTCTCCATTTACTTTCGTAAAACGGAACATATTTTTATTTGATGTAGTGTGACGGACGAAATGGTGCTGCAGTGTACAGATCATTTCGTCGTTATCAAACAAAAGAATATTTACTCCTTCGCGTGACTCCTCTTTCGGTAAGAAGGATAAATAATTATGACAATACATGCAATCATATAAAGAGTAGTGAAGTGATTGCAATGATTCAGTTAATAATGTGAAGACAGAGTCAGGTAATTCCTCGAGCCATTCATTATAGCTAAGAAGTAACTTTTTTCGAATACGTACCATTTCACCATTTTGCAAATGGTGTTGCTCGTTGGCGATTTGTAATACATCTTGTTCATAGAAACGGGCTGGTAACCAATTGTTATTATACAAAATTTCAAACCCATCTTCGGCAATATCTTCTAATAGAAACGCTTCATCATTTTCATCATCAAAGAATACCCATTCATTGTTTATATATTCTACATTACCGACTGTATGAGCACGGGGCTGGTTATATAAAATATGTTTACGTTGTATCATATACGATTTCTCCTTTATGAAAAGTAGTTATTCCTGTTATAGACAGTTCGTGCGTTCTTTATAACTAGACACATCTAGACATAGGTGGGCATACAATAAAACACGTTTTACTGAGTGAGAATGCTATTCCATATGTGGATAGTAGGTTATCGTCAAGTTTTTCATTTTTTGATCCGCACTCTTAGGGTGGGGATTACTGCACGTTCAAGAAAAGAAATAAGATGGAAGGATGATTTATATGTGCGGGATTACAGGATGGGTGGATTATAAACGCTCATTAGAAGGAGAAAGAGATGTCGTTACGAAGATGGCTGAGACGTTAGCGAAGCGGGGGCCGGATGATAATAAAGTTTGGATTAAAGGAAATGTCGCATTTGGGCATAAACGGTTAATCGTTGTAGACCCTGAGGGCGGTAAACAGCCGATGACTTGTTTAAAAGATGAAACGAATTACGCCATTTGCTATAACGGTGAACTTTATAACACAGAAGACATTCGAAAGGAATTATTAAGAAGAGGGTATACGTTCAAAGGTCATTCTGATACAGAAGTATTATTAGCTTCTTATATTGAATGGAAAGAAGAATGTGTCGATCATTTAAACGGTATATATGCGTTTGCAGTATGGGACGAACAGAAAGAACAAGTATTTATTGCGAGAGATCGATTAGGTGTAAAGCCACTTTTTTATAAATATGATAGCGGACGCTTACTATTTGGTTCGGAGTTAAAAGCGATATTGTCGCATCCAGATGTGAAGGCGGAAGTAACATTAGAAGGGTTATCAGAAATATTCGGACTCGGACCGTCAAGAACGCCTGGCCACGGTATTTATGCTGGTATAAAAGAATTACGTCCAGGTCATGCGATGACATTTTCAAAGAACGGTTTATGTATATGGAGATATTGGAATGTAGAAAGTAAAAAACATGAAGACTCTTTTGAAGAAACAGTAGAGAAAACGCGCTTTTTACTACAAGATGCCATTACAAGACAGCTTGTTTCTGATGTACCACTATGTACCTTTTTATCAGGTGGTGTAGATTCGAGCGCTATTACAGCTATTGCGGCGAAAGAATACGAGAGATCAGGAAAAGGACAATTACACACGTATTCAATTGATTACGAAGATAATGACAAATACTTTAAAGCGAATGCGTTTCAGCCAAATTCAGATGCTCCGTTTATTAATTTGATGACAGAGACGTTTCAAACAACTCATCATCGTTGCGTCATTTCGAATGAAAAACTAGCAGAGTATTTAACGGAGGCGGTACTCGTTCGTGATTTGCCTGGTATGGCAGATATCGATTCGTCATTATTATGGTTTTGCCGCGAAATTAAACAAGATTTTGTCGTCGGCTTATCTGGAGAATGTGCAGATGAAATATTTGGTGGATATCCGTGGTTTTATAGAGAAGATGATTTACAATCGAGTGCATTTCCATGGATGCGTTCTACAGAAGCGCGTGAACAACTTCTAAAAAAAGAATGGAGAAATAAATTAAATTTACAACAATATGTACAAAGGCGTTATGAAGAGTCGATTCAAGAAGTTCCTATTTTAGAGGGGGAAAGTCCGCTAGAAGCAAAAAGACGCCAATTATTTTATTTAAATATGGTATGGTTTATGACAACATTATTAGACAGAAAAGACCGCATGAGTATGGGGGCAAGCTTAGAAGTACGTGTTCCATTTGCAGATCATCGTCTTGTCGAATATGCGTGGAATATTCCTTGGGAAATGAAAATGTATAAAAACCGCGAAAAAGGTCTATTACGTAAAGCGTTAGAAGATGTGCTTCCGCATGACATCTTATATAGAAAGAAGAGCCCGTATCCGAAAACGCATAATCCGCACTATACGAAAGCGGTCACAGTATGGCTGCAAGATTTATTAACAGATAAAGGTTCAATTTTACACGAACTATTTGATAAAGAGCAGTTGAGCGGATTGATTCAGTCTGGCGGCAGTGCATTTCAATCACCTTGGTTCGGGCAATTAATGACAGGTCCTCAACTTTTAGCTCATTTAGCACAAATTCACGTTTGGTTTAAAGAGTATGGGGTAAATATTAGGGAATAAGGGAAAAGCGACTTACTTTTATGTAAGTCGCTTTTTATTAAAGAAATTGTCAAATGAAATTAAAAATCATATTAGAAAAAATACTTATTTAGAATGATTATCTTTACGTACTTATTGTTGTTTGCTATAATTGGAAACAAATGTTCTTGAAAAAGATTCTCATTTATAAAATTGAGGTGTTATATAGATGACAAAGAAAAAAATAGGTTTACTCGTAATGGCGTATGGAACGCCAGAATCATTAGATGATGTAGAAGCGTACTACACACATATTCGCCACGGTCGTAAACCTTCCAAAGAGGCACTCCAAGATTTAATCGAGCGCTATAAAGCGATTGGTGGAATTTCGCCGCTTGCAAAAATTACGAAAGAACAGGCGCATAAATTAA
This sequence comes from Bacillus cereus group sp. MYBK15-3, assembly GCF_051916765.1. Classification (NCBI taxonomy): domain Bacteria; kingdom Bacillati; phylum Bacillota; class Bacilli; order Caryophanales; family Bacillaceae; genus Bacillus; species Bacillus cereus group sp. MYBK15-3. The sequence continues at coordinate 21,424 of NZ_JBQAHG010000004.1, read as the reverse complement.
CAGATTCAATGAATAACATATTTACAGAGTATGAATTTACTTGTTACTTAGGTTTAAAACATATTGCACCATTTATAGAAGATGCGGTAGAAGAAATGAAGCGTGATAGGATTGAGCAAGCGATTAGTATCGTATTAGCGCCACATTACTCTACATTTAGCATTAAAGCGTATAATGACCGTGCTATTCGTCTTTCGCAAGAAATTGGTGGTCCTGTTATTGAACCAATTGAACAATGGTATGATGAACCGAAATTTATTTCGTATTGGGCAGACCAAATAAAAGAGACGTTTACAGAAATTGATAATAAAGAGAAAGCAGTCGTAATTTTTTCAGCGCATAGTTTGCCAGAAAAAATTATTGCAACAGGAGACCCATATGTAGAACAACTAAAGCATACGGCAGATTTAATTGCAGAAGCTGCAAATATTCAAAACTATACAATCGGTTGGCAAAGTGCTGGGAATACTCCAGATCCGTGGATTGGTCCAGATGTGCAAGATTTAACGAAAGATTTATATGAAGAGCATGGGTACGGATCTTTCGTATATTGCCCAGTTGGTTTTGTAGCGGAGCATTTAGAAGTTTTATATGACAACGATTATGAATGTAAAGTTGTAACGGATGAATTAAATGCCAAATATTTCAGACCAAATATGCCGAATGCACAATCTGCATTTATCGACTGTTTGGCTGAAATTGTTTCCAAAAAAGTGAAGGAAATAGTTGACAAAGATTTAGTTTTGAATAATAATTAATTTATAATGATTTTAAATAAATAATGATTACTACGAAAGAAAGAGGAGGATCCCCCTAGATGAATCCAAATAATCGCTTAACAACAAACCAAGGTGCTCCAGTTGGAGACAACCAAAATTCTCGTACGGCTGGTCGTCGTGGACCAGTATTATTAGAAGACTATCATTTAGTAGAAAAACTTGCGCACTTTGATCGTGAACGTATTCCGGAGCGTGTTGTGCATGCACGTGGTGCAGGTGCTCACGGTGTATTCGTAATGAAAAATAGTATGAAGCAATATACGAAAGCAGCATTTTTACAAAATGAAGGAACTGAAACGCCTGTATTTGTTCGTTTTTCAACGGTTATTCATGGTCAAGGTTCTCCTGAAACAGCACGTGACCCACGTGGGTTTGCTGTTAAATTTTATACAGAAGAAGGAAACTACGATATCGTAGGTAATCATTTACCAGTTTTCTTCATTCGTGATGCAATTAAATTCCCTGATATGGTACATTCCTTAAAACCAGCACCTGATACGAATATTCAAACGCCAGATCGTTATTGGGATTTCATGACGTTAAGTCCAGAATCTACACATATGATGACATGGGTATTTTCTGATTACGGTACACCAGCAAGCTATCGTGAAATGGAAGGTTTCGGCGTCCATTCATTTAAATGGATTAATGAAGAAGGCAAAATTGTTTATATTAAATACCACTGGAAACCACAGCAAGGTGTACGTAACTTAAATGCGAAAGAAGTGCAAGAAGTACAAGGGAAAGACTTCAATCATGCAACTCGTGACTTGTTCGATGCAATCGAAAAAGGAAATTACCCAAAATGGGATTTACACGTACAAGTTATGCAATTAGATGAAATGGACTCTTTAGACTTTGATCCACTAGATCCAACGAAAGTATGGCCAGAAGATCGCTTCCCATTAATGGAAGTAGGGACAATGACGTTAAATCGTAATCCGAAAAACTTCTTTGCAGAAGTAGAGCAAGTAGCGTTCTCTCCAAGTGCAACTGTAAATGGTATTGAGCCATCGGAAGATAAATTATTACAAGGTCGTTTATTCTCTTACCCAGATACACAGCGTTATCGTCTTGGTGCAAATTACTTACAAATTCCTGTAAACTGCCCATACGCAGCTGTTCAGAATCAACAACGTGATGGTGCGATGCAAGTGAATCAAAACCCATCTACAATCAACTACGAACCGAGTCGTCATGCAGAGAATCCAGTTGAAGACAAAGCTTACCGCGATTCAACTATGAAAGTAGAAGGCTATGTATCTCGTGAAAAAATTGAGAAACCAAATGACTTCAAACAAGCAGGTGAGCGTTACCGTTCGTTCTCTAAAGAAGAGCAAGATAACTTAATTGCAAACTTAACAAATGATCTAAAAGACGTAAATGAACGCACAAAATTATTAGCTGTTTGTAACTTCTTCCGTGCAGATCAAGAATACGGTATGCGTTTAGCGCAGGCATTAAATGTTGATATTACGCAATATGTAGGAAATGCTCCGAAATAAATAGGAAAAGACGACCGGGCTTCGGTCGTCTTTTTTATGTGTAAAGTTACACGCGGGTATTCTTCAGTTTCGTTATGTCGGAATTTGTTGGTAAATCGATATCTTGTGTCGAAACGTTGATATATTGAAAGAAACAATCGATATATTTGAAAAATCGTTGATATATCCAAAAAACCGTTGATATATTTACGTTTATACTAGGTGGGGTATGTTGCCTAGTACGCAAAAAAAGAGATGCAATCTATTACTAATAGATTGCATCTCTTTTTTAGTTTGCTCGCTCTGCATGTTCATAAGCCTTCTCACCATGCATTGAAATATCAAGACCCATGTGTTCTTCATGTTCATCTACTCGAACAGGGAGGAAGAAGTTGATCGCTTTAATAATGGCATACGTCATGATGATTGTGAATGCATATGTTGCGCCAATCGCTATAAGTTGTTTAAACAGTAACGCGGCGTTTCCGTAAAACAATCCGTTCGCACCATCCCCGTTTACGGTAGTAGTTGCAAATAGTCCTGTTGCAATACCGCCCCAAGTTCCTCCGATGCCGTGGCATCCAAAGGCATCAAGTGTATCGTCATACCCAAATTTTGTTTTTAAGAAGAAAACGGCGCCAAAGCATAATATGCCACCAATTGCTCCGATAAGAAGGGCGTAGAAAGGTGTAACGAACCCGCAAGCTGGTGTAATAGCGACTAGACCAGAAACAACTCCGCAAGCAGCTCCCATTGCGGTCGGTTTTGATTGGAAGAACCATTCAGAAAGCATCCAAGTTAGAGCGGAGGCAGCGGCGGCTATATTTGTATTAATAAATGCAGTTAAAGCTACGTCGTTTAAGGATAATGCGCTGCCGACGTTAAAACCGAACCAGCCAAACCATAATAAACCTGCTCCTAACATTGTAAATGGCAAATGGTGAGGAGAAGAACCATTTATGTTTTTTCGTTTTCCAAGGAAAATAGCTAATACAAGACCAGCAACTCCGGAAGTGATGTGAACGACGTTTCCGCCAGCGAAGTCTAGTGCACCAAGTTCCCTTAGCCACCCGCCGACGCCCCATACCCAATGAGCGACAGGATTGTAAACAATCGTTGTCCATAGAAGGATAAAAATAAGAAAGGCAGAAAATCGCATTCTTTCAGCAAATGCACCTGAAATTAAAGCTGGAGTTAAAATGGCGAACATGAGTTGAAACATCATGAATAAATTGTGAGGAATAGTAGATGAGTAGTCTGGATTTGGTGCGTAGGTAACTCCGTTTAGACCGAACCAATCAAGTGTACCGATAAGCCCGTGCCAATCTGGTCCGAATGATAAAGAATAGCCGATAACAATCCATTGAATCGAAACGATAGCCATTGCACTATAACTATGCATCGTTGTACTGAGTACATTTTTGCTGCGAACCATACCTCCATAAAAAAGTGCCAATCCTGGTGTCATCAACATGACCATTACTGTCGTCACAAACATAAAAACTGTATCTCCCATATTCATGAGCTCTCCTCCTATAATGTTAGAAAAAATAACATCGTTTTGTTATGTTTCATATCATATTCGAAAAGGAACTAAAAATCAACTAAAAATTCAGAAAAATATATACATGATGTTAGAAAATGTAACATAGATTATTTTGTGAGGATTGAAATCGACATATGCGTTTCTCTCGGATAATTGGTATAATATTCTTACAATTAAAAACTTGGGGGATGCGTGTGGGAAAAATACGGACTAGGAAACTATTCATTTGTTTTTGCTTAGCTTTTGTTTTGTTTGTACCAATACATACTTTTGCAGACGAAAAAAGAGAGTGGAAAGATGAAGTTATATACTCCATTATGATTGATCGCTTCAATAATGGAGAACCGAAAAATGACAAACAATTAGAAGTTGGTAATTTAGAAGGGTATCAAGGCGGGGATATAAGAGGAATTATAAAAAGGTTGGATTACATAAAAGAAATGGGTTTTACTACCGTTATGCTTTCGCCGCTTTTTGAAAGTGGAAAGTACGATGGATTAGACGTGCGAAATTTTAAAAAGGTAAATGAACATTTCGGGACAGACAATGATGTGAAAGAACTTGTAAAAGAAGCTCATGCAAAAGGAATGAAAGTTGTATTTCAATTTCCGCTTGGAGAAAACGAACGACAGGTAATTGACGCAATGAAATGGTGGATAAAAGAAGTTGATTTAGACGGAAGTTATGTTATACATAGTGAAAAAAAGCCGCGTTCCTTTTGGGATAACGCGCAAAAAGATATGCAAGTGATAAAGAAAGATTTTCGTATTATGACAAAGGAGGATAGCGAATACAACGAAAAAATAGTAGAATCGTTTTCCGAAGCGGATGTATCGGTGAAATCGTTATACGATGTGAGTAAAAAAGAAGGGGACTTTGTTACGTTTTTAGATGATCAAGAAACAAAAAGATATGCACGTATTGCAAAAGAAAATATGTATTATCCGCCATCACGTTTAAAACTGGCGCTTACTTATTTGTTAACATCACCTGGGATTCCGAATTTTTATTACGGAACTGAAATTGCATTAGATGGAGGAAGTGTACCCGATAATAGACGATTAATGGATTTTAAGTCAGACGAAAAATTTATGCAGCACATAACAAAACTAGGTGAACTTAGGCAGGCGAGACCGTCTTTACGACGCGGTACGTTTGAGCTTCTGTATGATAAGAGCGGGATGAGCATACTAAAACGAAAATATAAAGATGAAGTAACTTTAGTAGCAATTAATAATACGAAAGAAACACAAAAAGTCTCCTTACCTGCAAGTGCAATTGGTGAAAAACAAGAGTTAAGAGGATTGTTGCAGGATGAAATTATAAGAGAGGAAAACGGGAAATTTTATCTCGTTTTAAAGCGTGAAGAATCAAACGTGTATAAAGTTAACGGAGAAACAGGTGTGAATTGGTTATTTATCTCCTTAATCGTTGGTGTAAATGTATTATTTATTGCGTTTTTAATTGCGGTTAAAAGGAAACGTAGATGAGAAGTTGCTCGTTCTATGTTCATGTCTTCTTATTGTATTTGTAAGTTTGTTCGGTGGGCAATAGTGTTATTCTGTTGATATGAAACTTCTTAAGAGAAACGATACGAAAATGAAAACTTCTCTAATGAGAGGGGGATTTCAGGTTAGGGAGAAAAAGCCTTCTTCCTAACCTGTTTTTGTGTCCATACGGATAGAGAAAGGCCTTTGAAATAAACAATAGTTGCATCTTTATTAAAAATTTATGCTTCTTTTTAACTCCATCCAAATATGATTGAAATTAAGATGGTTCAAGTCGGAGGAAGGCACTTTGAGGTGTCTTTTTTTTATGACCTTTATCATTAACTATTTAATGTTTTTTAAATGATTACATGACATATTTTTTTTGTACCAAGCTTTGTTGATACAGTTAGACTTATCCGTTAGTGTATTCGTATTATTAGAACATCCTACAGTATTTAGGGAGAATGTGGCCAATAAAAACCATAATATTAATTTCTTCAAATAACCACTTCTAACTCTTTTTTAATTAACATTTTTTAAAATACTTATTAATTTTACATTACATTAAAGGTTGGAAAATATTCTTATACTCATAAATTGTTACGTTTTGGCGAGGAGAGGAATTATGAGTTATAGCAATTTTTAAGATGACTTTGGTCTAGGGTGTAGTTACTAAGAAAAGTAATTCAAATCGAAGGGGGAAACGTCTTGAGGTGTCTTTTTCTTATTTTCAATAAGGTCTGCTAAATACATGTATAAAACAAATTCTACAATAAGGCCTAGTTTAATCATACGGTCACTTGTAAAGTATGCGTATGGTTAGACCCTGTTCACTTAGCGATTTTCACCGCATATACCTTTTTCTATAGTTTGTTCTCGTAATATTGTCTCTACAAGACAAAAAAGAAAACTCCTCTAATTAAGAGGAGTTTTCTTTTTAGCGGTAGTTAATGAACTGTACGTCGATTGGTAAATCAGCGCTACGAACAGCTGCGATTACTGCTTGTAAGTCATCACGGCTTTTTGCTGTAACACGTACTTGATCATCTTGTACTTGTGTTTTTACTTTTAATTTCATTTCTTTAATGATGTTGTTAATTTTTTTCGCGTTATCTTTATCGATACCTTGTTGAAGTGTTGCGCGTTGGCGAACAGTGTTGCCAGTTGCAGCTTCAACTTTTCCGTAATCTAAGTTCTTAATTGGAACGTTACGTTTTACAAGTTTAGAGATAAGAACGTCTTTTACTTGCTCTAATTTAAACTCGTCATCAGAAGTTAAAACAAGTACTTCTTTTTCTAATTTAATATCACTTTTACTTCCTTTAAAGTCATATCGGTTTTGGATTTCTTTTAATGCGATATTAATTGCGTTTGTTACTTCAGGTAATTCTACTTTCGAAACGATGTCAAAAGAACTATCTTTTGCCATAGTTAGCACCTCCAAATAAATTTCTAATCTTTTTATGTACTGTACATACTAAAGTATAGCTGAAAACGAGTCTAGACTTAAGTGTTTTCGTACTTATATTCATGTAACCTCATTTTATTATAGTGAATTTTGGGCAGTTGGACAAATATAGGAAAAATCATGTTATAATTAACTTTTGTTTGGAATGATAAAAAAGATAATTTTATATATATAGAAGGGAATTAAAAAATATGTATTTGCAAATAGGATCGATTGAACAGGTAACTGTTTTACGCGAAACGGAAATCGGATATATGGTTGGGAATGAAAATGAAGAAATTTTCCTACATAAAAACGAAGTGGCTGGAGAAATTGAAGAAGGCGATACGATTGATGTATTCTTATACCTTGATCACCAAAATCGTATTTCAGCAACAATGAAGGAACCAATTATTACAACTTATGATTGGAACTGGGTAAAGGTTGTAGAAGTTATTCCTAGTTTAGGTGTGTTTGTTGATATTGGTGTGTCAAAAGATATACTAATTCCAGCTGATGAGTTCCCGATTTATATGCCGGTATGGCCAGAAGTAGGCGACGAATTATATTGTACGTTAAAATTAACGAATCGTGATCGTTTAATTGCTCTTCCGGCAAGAGACAGTGATATGCAAGAAATTATCGTAGATGCAACGCCATCTATGCGTAATAAAAACGTAAACGGACGTGTATATCGTTCACTTCAAGTTGGTTCATTCATACTAACGGATGAGCATTTCCGTGCTTTCCTACACCATACAGAAAGAAAAGAACAAGTCCGCATCGGTCAGCGTGTAACGGGCCGTATTATTGACGTAAAAGATGACGGTACAATTAACATTTCACTTCTTCCTCGTAAAGAAGAAGGAATGGAAGATGATGCTGCAGTAATTTATGCATATATGGAAGAACGAGGCGGAGCAATGCCGTTTTGGGATAAGAGCCATCCAGAAGATATTAAAGAACGCTTTAACATGAGTAAAGCTGCATTTAAGCGCGCACTTGGTAAGTTGATGAAAGAAGAAAAGGTTTACCAAGAAGAAGGTTGGACTTACTTTAAGAAATAAGATGAAAGATTAAAAAGCACACCCTTATCTAAAAAGATAAGGGTGTGCTTTTTTTAATTTCCTTGCGGAGAAACAAGAGTAAATGTATCTTTCAAATCACTATCGTTTATTTTAATATTTGCCTTTTTTAATTCCTCTTGTAACAATTTTTTGCTGAATACAGGATCAGCAGTACGTTCTTCCTCTAAGTTTTTGCGAATAGAGTTTTTTACTTCATCGTAAGGTTTTAAATCTTTTTTATCAGTTAATTTAATAACGTGATAACCGTTTGATGATTTTACGGGATTGCTAATTTGTCCAACATTTAGTTTGTAGGCAGCCGTTTCGAATTCAGGAGCCATTGTACCTGAATTGAAGTATCCAAGGTCTCCGCCTTTATCTTTTGATAGTAGATCTTGTGATTCTTGTTTTGCTAATTCTTCAAATGAAGCACCAGCATCTAGTTTACTCTTTATTTCTTTCGCTTCATTTTCGTCACTTACTAAAATGTGACTCGCTTTAATTTCTGGCTTATAGTGGTCTTTTACGTCTTTCTCTGTAATGCTTTTCTTAATCGCTTCATTCATAGCAAGTTTGAACTTAATTTGATTTTTAAAATCCTCTTCATCTTTTAAACCATTATTTTCTAATACTTTTTTGAATTGATCTCCATATTGTTTTTTTACTTTTTCTACTTCTTTATTTACCTCTTCATCAGGTACTTTATATTTTTTTGTGATGACGTCTTGTGCCATCATTTCGTATAGCATGTCTTTTCCGTAACGATCTTTCAATTGTTTTTCGAAGTTATCCTTTGTAATGGTCGAGTCTGTTGCTGTAGCGACTGTAGCTGAGCCATTTTTTTGTTCGCAAGCAGATAGCATCAATATACTTATTAGTGCAGTAATAATGAAAATATGTTTCCCTCTCATGCCAACACCTCATCCGAATATGTTATCGCTATTGTAGAATATAGAAGTGAACATGAAGTGAATTTTTAATGTTTTTTTCCTTTAAAATGTAAAAAAGTACATCAACATAATTGTTGATGTACGATGGAATCAAAGGTGATCGGTCTTTTTAGAGTATGCACGTTTACCTTGCTGAATATTTTTTTGCTCTTGCTCATTTTTTTGTGTGCGTTTTGCGTTATTATCGCGTGCTTTTTTGTCGTTATCACTCGTATGTGGCATATGTATCAACTCCATTTCTAAACGTTGTACGTTTATCATTTCCTTTTTCGTAAAGACTATGTATAGCGGTGCATTTATGAAGGGTAAAGGTGGATTCGAAATGGATTTGAAGTTGAATTATACTGAACTTATAAAGAAGTTAATCGTTGTAATCATCGCAGGTTTATTAAACGCGATTGGGATGAATTTATTTTTAACGCCAGCAAAAGTGTATGCGAGCGGCTTTGCTGGATTGTCTCAATTATTATCACAAATATTAGGTGATTTTTTATCGATTCACATATCTACGGGAGTATTGTTTAGCTTATTTAATATTCCTGTCGTTATTTTAGCGTGGAAAAAGGTTGGAAAGGCCTTCACCTTTTTCAGTTTTCTTTGTGTTATATTTATGACTTTGTTTCTAGAGATCATCCCTGTTAGAGCGGTTTCGAATGATATCATATTAAATGCGATTTTTGGCGGGATTATTTCGGCAATTGGAGTAGGGATTGCTTTAAAGTGGGGTGCTTCTACAGGTGGATTAGATATTATCGCCATGATTTTATCAAAAATAAAAGATAAGCCTGTCGGTACATACTTTTTCTTTTTTAATGCAATTATCATTATCGCTGCTGGCTATGTATATGGATGGGAAAAAGCGTTGTATACGCTAGTGACTTTATATGTATCAACGAGAATTATTGATGCAATTCATACTCGTCATGTAAAGATTACAGCATTAATTGTTACGAAGAATGGGGCAGACGTAAGAAAGGCGATTCACTCGCGATTAGTAAGAGGGATTACAACGATACCAGCAACAGGTGCTTATACGAATGAAAATAAAGAAATGTTAATGATGGTTATTACCCGTTACGAGTTATACGAATTAGAGAGGATTATTAAACAAGTGGACCCAGGTGCATTTACAAATATACTGCAAACAGTTGGGGTGTTCGGATTGTTTCGGAAAGATTAAAGAGGACCAAAGTTGGTCCTCTTTTTTAATGTAAATTCGTGATGTTTTGCAATTGCTCTTGCATTTCACGGAGCTGAACTTTTTCAGCAGTTGAAGAGTTTGCGTAAGCGGATTGCAAAGCATTTTTTGCTCTATACACGAGATCTTGTTGCTCAGTACCGCTTGAACAAGATACGGCATTTTCAACAGCATCTCTAGCTTGTTGGAATAGTAAGTTCCCCATTTAAACCCCTCCAAAAGAAGAGTTACTTCTTGCTTTTTCTGCCTCAGCTAATGTACCTCTGTACGGGAATCTTGCATCATGCTTCATAACAGCATCGGCTCCTTGTTGGATAAAACGTTTTGATTTGTTCTTTTTACCCATTCGAAAAACCCCCTTTATTTAGCTGAAAACAATCGACGCAATGTGTCATGCGTCTACTTATAGTATGGACATTTGGCAGGAAACTATAAGTAGGGAATTTTTAGATTACAACCCAAGAACCTCTTCTAAATATAAAGCAATACCATCTTCTTCGTTCGTTAACGTCGTATGGTTTGCGAGTGATTTTAATTCAGGGATGGCATTTCCCATTGCGATGCCGTGACCAGCAAATTCAATCATTTCAAAATCATTATCTTCATCACCGAAAGCGATAATTCGCTCTTGTGGAATGTTGTAATGACTAGAAATTTTTTGTAATCCAACTGCTTTATTTAATCCGCTTTTCACAATTTCAATAATCGGCCAAGGTGCGCCCCATTTTCTATGGTCGATTACTTCCGCATGCATATCCGTTAAATGTTGACGAATTGCAGTAGAATGCTCGTCATGTGCGTCAATTAATAAGCAAGTTGGATGATCGTTTAAAATATTTAATAAGTCTCCGGTAAAAATCTTAGGAGAGCCGAATTCGAAAATATGTTTTTTATCTTCATCAATTTCACGAACATACACATCGTCCATTACTTCCGCGTATATATTTTTTACGCCAAAATCAAAGCAAGCTCGGACAATTTCTTGCGCTGTTGCTAGCTCAAGAGGAGAGTGATGTGTTCCCCAGTTTGAATCAAGAGGATGATGTACGTAAGCGCCGTTAAAGTTTACGATAGGTGTGTTAAGATCAAGTTCTTTATAGTAATCGTAACTAGCACGGAATGGACGTCCTGTTGAAATAACAACAATATGTCCCTGTTCCTTTGCTTTTGCAATTGTATGTTTCGTTCGAGTGGAAATTATTTTGTTGTCTGTTAATAAAGTGCCGTCTAAGTCTAATGCGATTAAATGTTGTTTGTTCATAATTTCACCTCTTATAATAATTTTTTTGTATCTATCTGTATTTCCGTTTTTAATATGCAGAAATAAGAGGTTAGACTCGGTGGAATCACCATAGATGGAAATTTCACTATATATCCATCTTACGTCTCAAAGTGCTGTGGTGTCTACTATTTATCGTTGGAAATTAAGAAAAGTCAACATCTTTTTAGAAAGTTCAAACAATGTTTCTTTCATTATGTACAAATTGTGAAAAGGGTTACATTGCTCGTGTGATGAGGCATATAATGAACATGTAATCTTCTCGTATATGTTTGACTCTCCTTTGAAACTAGCCTAGAGTAGGTTGGTTTCTTTTTTTTCTACAAGTAGGAAAGAAATCCCTGCTTACGCTTGTGTCATTCATATATATGTACAAGAATGAGATGTAGTACTGTTTCCTAAACATGACAGAAAAGCTTTCTTTTAAAATGGATATACTAATGAGGCAAGACGTCATGGAAGGAGAATGAAGATGGGACAAAATCGCAGGTTTCGTTCTGGACAAAAAGCGCCGAATGATGGCATTTACGTAGAAATTGGTGAAACGGGAAGTATGGTGAAAGATCCGCAAATGGTGAAATTAACTGCCGGTGAAAAGTTTCCGGATAACACGAATCATAACCGCCAGTGGACATATAAAAGAAAACCGTAACAGAAGCCGCAATCATTATTGCGGCTTTTTTGTCGTTATACATTGTAATTTCATTTACCGTATTTTTTAGCAGTATAATGAATGCTCTCTTTTTCTTTTTCAAATAATAAGTTTGAAAATACATAGGCAAAATTATTGTATAAAAAAGTCAGTTGGCGTATAATCAAATCAAAGGTCAAAGAAAGTCAAACTTTTGGAGGGCTGTAAAGATGGACTTAAATCAAATGACAACAAAAACACAAGAGGCGATTATGAGTGCCCAATCTTTAGCGGTATCTCATCATCACCAAGAGGTGGATACTGTTCATCTATTACTTGCATTATTAGAAGAGCAAGATGGATTAGCAGTACGTATATTTCAAAAAATGAATGTTGATATAGAAGCATTAAAGCAAGGTGCAGAAAGTTTAATTAAAAAGAAACCTTCTGTAACGGGGAGCGGTGCAGAAGTTGGAAAATTGTATGTAACGAGCGCTCTGCAACAACTGCTTGTAAGAGCAGGGAAAGAAGCAGAAAAACTGCAGGATGATTACATTTCAGTAGAACATGTATTGCTTGCTTTTTCTGAAGAAAAAGGCGATATAAATCAATTATTTACAAGATTGCATATTACGAAAGATAACTTATTACAGTCTTTAATGACAGTTCGGGGGAATCAAAGAGTGACTAGTCAAAATCCAGAAGCAACTTATGAAGCGTTAGAAAAATATGGCCGTGATTTAGTGGCGGAAGTGAGAGCAGGGAAAATCGATCCTGTAATCGGCCGTGATAGTGAAATACGACGTGTAATCCGTATTCTTTCACGTAAAACGAAAAACAATCCGGTTTTAATTGGGGAGCCAGGTGTTGGTAAAACAGCAATCGTTGAAGGATTAGCACAGCGTATTGTGAAAAAGGATGTACCTGAAGGATTGAAAGATAGAACGATTTTTGCGTTAGATATGAGTGCACTCGTAGCAGGTGCGAAATTCCGTGGTGAGTTCGAAGAGCGTCTGCAAGCTGTATTAAATGAAATTAAAAAGAGTGAAGGACGCATTTTATTATTCATTGATGAACTTCATACAATAGTTGGAGCTGGTAAAACAGAAGGAGCCATGGATGCAGGAAATATGTTAAAACCGATGCTTGCGCGTGGTGAACTGCATTGTATCGGGGCGACGACGCTCGATGAATATCGCAAATATATTGAGAAAGATCCAGCGCTAGAAAGACGTTTCCAACAAGTATTAGCAGAAGAACCAACTGTTGAAGATACAATTTCAATTTTACGTGGATTAAAAGAACGCTTTGAAATTTATCACGGTGTAAATATTCATGACCGTGCGATTGTAGCAGCGTCAGTTTTATCAGATCGATATATTTCAGATCGATTCTTACCTGATAAAGCAATTGACCTTGTTGATGAAGCGTGTGCAACAATTCGTACAGAAATCGATTCTATGCCAACAGAATTAGATGAAGTAACGCGCCGCATTATGCAGCTGGAAATTGAAGAAGCGGCTCTTGGAAAAGAAACGGATCGTGGTAGCCAAGAGCGTCTAAAAACATTGCAACGTGAATTATCGGATTTAAAAGAAGTTGCAAGTGGTATGAGAGCGAAATGGGAGAAAGAAAAAGAAGAAATTCACAAAGTTCGTGACTTACGTGAACATTTAGAACGTCTGCGTCGTGAATTAGAAGAAGCAGAAGGTAATTACGATTTAAATAAAGCAGCCGAACTTCGTCACGGAAAAATTCCAGCAATTGAAAAAGAGTTAAAAGAAGCGGAAGAAATGGGCGCGCATAATAAACAAGAAAATCGTTTATTACGTGAGGAAGTAAGTGAAGAAGAAATTGCAGATATTGTTTCACGCTGGACTGGTATTCCTGTTGCGAAACTCGTGGAAGGTGAACGCGAGAAATTATTACGCTTAGAGCAAATCTTATCAGAGCGTGTCATCGGACAAGAGGAAGCAGTAAGCTTAGTGTCAGACGCAGTTCTTCGTGCTCGCGCTGGTATTAAAGATCCGAACCGCCCGATTGGTTCTTTCATCTTCTTAGGACCAACAGGTGTTGGTAAAACAGAACTTGCAAAAACGCTAGCCCAGTCTTTATTCGATAGTGAAGAGCAAATGATTCGCATTGACATGTCTGAGTATATGGAGAAACACGCAGTGTCACGCTTAATTGGTGCACCTCCTGGATATGTAGGATATGAGGAAGGTGGTCAATTAACTGAAGCGGTAAGACGTAAACCATATTCCGTTGTTTTATTAGATGAAATTGAAAAAGCACATCCAGAAGTATTCAACATTTTATTACAAATGTTAGATGATGGGCGCATTACAGATTCGCAAGGTCGTACAGTGGACTTTAAAAATACAGTTATTATTATGACTTCAAATATCGGATCTGCTCATTTACTAGATGGATTAGAAGAAGATGGTTCGATTAAAGAGGAATCAAGAGACCTTGTAATGGGACAATTAAGAGGACATTTCCGCCCTGAATTTTTAAACCGTGTTGATGAAATTATTTTATTCAAACCTCTTACAACGAATGAAATTAAAAGCATTGTTGATAAAATTGTAAAAGAACTACAAGGTCGTCTAGCTGACCGTCACATTACAGTAGAATTAACAGATGCAGCAAAAGAATTTGTTGTGGAAGCTGGTTTCGACCCAATGTACGGAGCTCGTCCATTAAAACGATACGTACAACGTCAAGTGGAAACGAAATTAGCACGAGAATTAATTGCAGGAACAATTACTGACAATAGTCACGTAGTTGTTGATGTAGAAAATAACGAATTAGTCGTTCATGTGAAATAAAAATAAAAAAAGAGTTCGGATAAAATCCGGACTCTTTTTTTAGTGTTGTTCTACTGGCTCGTTTGGAATTGCAGCTGAAATTGCGAGTACTAACACAGCAAGAACAACTGAGAAAATAGACGCTTGGTTAAAGTCGTATGTACCGCCAGTCATAGAGCCGATTACATAGCTCATCATATGTACAAGTAAGAACGACCAAATTAATGCCCAAATGAAACGCATATTTTACACCTCTATTCGTTCAATCTGTCCTTATTGTAACACAATTGAAAAAAGAATATAGAAAAATATTTGTAGATTTTTCAACGCAAATTTGCATTCCGTTCATACATTATAAAAGAGTGGTTTTATATGTTTAGAAAATAAGGCGGGGGAAAAATGAGTATTACGGAACGTTTTTTTTACTTAGAAAAAGAACCATGTGTCATTTATTTACCGGAGAAGCCAAATGGATTTTCTGTAATGCTTCTTGGTGATTACAACTACTTTATTGAGAATGGTACAAGTTTATGGACACAGCATGCGGGTAGATCTTATTTTTTACATGGCCTTATTGAGCAAGGCTACACTGTCTTTTCTTCTAATTTATACGGAAGACATTGGGGAAACGACCAATCTGTTCGTCTAGCAAAACGTTTATATGACGTTGTGTTGAGAAAAGAGACATTGAATGCGAAAATGCACATTATGGCAGATGGTATGGGAGCACTTGTAGCACTTGAAATGATGAACAAATATCCTGAGTGTATACGCTCTGTCATTATGTTAAATCCGTGTTTAGATTTACCAGAATATGTGGAGTTTGAGAAAGAGCATAAGTTTTTTTACAAGAGACTGGTGAAGGAATTAAGTTTGGCGTATGATTCCAAAGAAGAAGAATTAGAATTAAAAATAAATAAGAAATCATTTACGCTTCTTCCATCTTGTGTACCTGTCAAAATTTTCGTATCAACACAAGAAAAAAGAGGAAGAAAACAGCAGTTGCGTAGATATGAGAAAATGAGGCAACTAAATCAATGTGATACTTCTGTCTTGTTCCATCTGCAAGATGTGAAATATAAAATGGTTAGGCAAACGACCGATTTCTTTAAAAAATATGAAGAAGAATTATGAAGCTCCCATATACATAAATGAGGAGCTATTTGTTTCAGAGGGAAAGGGTTGGTGGTATGGAACGCGTGCTGATAATAGGTGCACTTACGTTTGTAGGTTATCACCTTGTAAATAAAATGATTGCAGAAGAAGTGGAAGTCTATGGTCTTGATTTTGATGAATTCGATAGTATGACCAAAATTAATGAAGAGAAGTTATTATTAATTGGGCGAAATGCGTTATTTACGTATTATTCGATAAGAGATGAAGATGGATGGAGATCGGTTGAGGAAGAGAGATTCGATACTGTTTACTTTTGCTTATATGAGCCAAATCAGCAAAGTGGATTTCGGAATGAAAGAGTCATATTACAATATTTAAAGCGAATTATAAGAATGTGTGAAGAACAAAAAGTGAAGTTAAATTTAATTTCTTCTATTGAAGTAGGAAGTACAGATGAATCCGAAAATAAGCGCCTATTTTTGAAAGTAGAAGAAGGATTGAAAAAAGGGAATTTACAATATAGTGTATTTCGAGTTCCAACATTATATGGACCGTGGCAACCGTCCTTTATGATGTTTCATCAGCTTATTTTATCAGAATTAGTTGAAAAAGAGTGCCGTTGTACGATTGAGGAAAAGGGGAATGATTTACTTTACGTTGAAGATGTATGTGAATACTTATGGGAACATGGAACGAACGGGGCGCATCTTGGTATATACAATTTACTTAGTGGTAAACAGTCATTATGGGAAAAAGGTATGAATCTTTTACGCGCGGATGATAAAGTAAATAAAAATAATAGCGAAGTAAGAGATGAGGCTATCGAAGTAATTTCGATAAAAAGAAATACTCCGTTAGAATACGGTTTAAATAAGCAACTGGCACACATGAAAAAATATAAAGAGTTATACGAAGGGTAGTACGCGTGTTACACTATTGTATGTGAAAGTTTTAATGGAGAGGAAGAGTATAATATGAACGAAAAAAGCATGCAGTTTTTACAAATCGCAATGAAGCATTTACCGGAAGCAAAGGCAATTTTAGATGATAATGGAATTGCACTTGATATGGAGAAGGCACAGCCGGTGTTAGAGTTGTTAATGAAAGTTATGAACGAGGCTTATGAGCTCGGGAAAGCAGATAAAGAATAAAAAGCATCTTTTTAGATGGAAGAGAGGCTCGAACCGTGAACAGAAGCGGTTTGAGTCTTTTTATATTTGAGAGGTATGTTTCTGTTTCTTTTAATGAAAAATAAAGTGGATAATGCGTTAGCTTTCTGTTTTATGCGAAATATATTCTAGACAAAAATACATTTATGTTTTAAAATTAGTACCAAGTCATAATAATTGATATAAAACGGAGGGCTGCGATGTGAACGTGGGCATTTTAGGGATCGGAAGATATGTGCCAGAAAAAGTAGTCACAAATCACGATTTAGAAAAAATAATGGATACATCCGATGAATGGATTCGTACGAGAACGGGAATTGCAGAAAGACGCATTGCCGATGATACAATAGATACTTCATATATGGCCGTAGAGGCTGCAAAAAAAGCACTTGAAGATGCAGGGGTTAGCGGAGAAGATATCGATCTTATTTTAGTGGCGACAGTAACACCAGATCGTGCGTTTCCAGCAGTAGCTTGTGTCATTCAAGAAGCGATTGGAGCGAAACATGCAGCTGCAATGGATGTAGGTGCAGCATGCGCTGGTTTTATGTACGGAATGATTACAGCGCAGCAATTTATTCAAACGGGGACTTATAAAAACGTATTAGTAGTTGGTAGTGATAAGCTATCTAAAATTGTAGACTGGAATGATCGAAATACAGCGGTATTATTTGGAGACGGAGCCGGTGCTATCGTAATGGGAGCAGTTTCAGAAGGAAGAGGCGTTCTATCTTTCGAATTAGGAGCAGACGGAAGCGGCGGTAAGCATCTATATCAAGACGAGTATGTTATGATGAATGGCAGAGAAGTCTTTAAATTTGCCGTTCGTCAACTTGGTGAATCTTGTCTTCGCGTGCTGGATAAGGCTGGTCTTACAAAAGAGGATGTGGATTTCTTAGTACCGCATCAAGCGAATATTCGTATTATGGAATCTGCAAGAGAGAGATTAAATTTGCCACAAGAAAAAATGAGTATGACAATTGAAAAGTTTGGTAATACATCGGCTTCTTCAATTCCGATTGCAATGGTAGAGGAATTGCAAAACGGACGTATTCAAGATGGTGATTTAATTATACTTGTTGGTTTTGGCGGCGGATTAACATGGGGAGCAGTCGCTCTTCGTTGGGGTAAATAAGGACTGAGAGAAAAAAAGGAGTGTATTTTGTATGGAAAAAAAGAGGGTCGTAATTACAGGACTAGGAGCTGTTACACCGGTCGGTACAGATGTTGAAACAGCGTGGGAAAACATTAAAAAGGGTGTATCTGGAATCGGACGACTTACAAGAATTGATCCGGAACTATTTCCAGCAAAAGTAGCAGCAGAAATTAACGACTTTGAAGTCGAGAAATATATTGATAAAAAAGAAGCGCGCCGTATGGATCGCTTTACACAATATGCAGTAGCAGCAGCGAAAATGGCAGTTGCAGATGCAAAGCTTGAAATTACAGAAGAAAACGGACCGCGAATTGGTGTGTGGATTGGTTCTGGTATTGGTGGTATGGAAACATACGAAGAACAATTTAAGATTTTTACTGAGAAAGGCCCGCGCCGCGTGAGCCCATTCTTCGTACCGATGATGATTCCAGATATGGCAGCAGGTCAAGTATCGATCGCAACAGGAGCAAAAGGAATTAACACTTGTTCTGTAACGGCTTGTGCATCTGGTGCAAACTCAATTGGTGATGCATTTAAAGCGATTCAGCGCGGTGATGCTGATGCAATGATTACGGGCGGGGCAGAGGCGCCGTTAACAAGTATGGCATTCGCAGGATTTAGCTCAGCGAAAGCATTAACATTTAATGAAGATCCAGCAACAGCTTGTCGTCCATTCGATAAAAACCGTAGTGGTTTCGTAATGGGTGAAGGTTCAGGTATTTTAATTCTTGAAGAATTAGAGCACGCATTAGCTCGTGGTGCTCACATTTACGCGGAAATTGCTGGTTACGGTGCAACTGGTGATGCATTCCATATTACAATGCCGGCTCCTGGCGGTGAAGGCGGCGTGCGTGCAATGCGTCAAGCTTTAGCTGATGCAGGCCTACAGCCAGAAGATATTGATTACATTAATGCGCATGGTACAAGTACGGATGCGAATGAAAAGTATGAAACGATGGCAATTAAGGAAACGTTCGGTGAGCACGCGTATAAAGTAGCGATCAGTTCAACGAAATCAATGACAGGTCACTTATTAGGAGCAGCTGGTGCTGTTGAAGCGATCTTCTCTATTAAATCAATTACAGACGGAGTAATTCCTCCAACAATTAACTATGAAACACCAGATCCAGAGTGTGATTTAGATTATGTACCGAATAATGCGAGACATCAAGAAGTAAACGCAGTGTTAAGTAATTCATTAGGATTCGGTGGTCATAACGCAGTACTAGTATTTAAATCGTATAAATAATAGATAAAATAAGGAGTTTTTTCGCAATATATTGCGAAAAAACTCCTTATTTATTTTTACGCCTTTTTCTCCTGTAGCATATACATAAGAAAAAGGAGGGATAAAGATGGGGATTGTTGAAACAGCTGAATGGCTACATTTATATTATGGGCGGCCAGAAAAACTTTGTGAGAAATTTACGAAGTATATTCCGTTGCCAAAAGAAAGGTTGTATCGCTTTTTAATTTCAAAAGGGATGTATCGCCCGATCATGCGCGGAGAAAAGGAAATTAAAGAATTAGAGGAAAAGGAAATTTGGAAAGAATTGAGCCTGGAGTATGATAAACTGAAAAACTGGTTAAAAGGTCCAGATGTCCCTGTCTTTATTTTATTATCAGATTCCTATAATCGAACTGTACAAGAAGAGTATAACGGTAGGGCTGGATTATCTATGCGTCATGTTATTTTCTTATTCGTATGTGGACGGAATTCGGTAGAAGAATTAAAAGTGTTATTAGCGCATGAATATCATCACATATGCAGGTTACATCAAATTGAGACGAAAGAAACAGAATATACATTACTTGATACGATGATTATGGAAGGGCTAGCTGAACAAGCAGTAACAGAAAGGTATACAGAAAAAAACAATGCACCGTGGACGGCGTATCTTTCAAAGGAAGAGGCTATTTATTATTGGAAAAATATTGTACATGAAAGAATAAGTATAAAACGAGGAACAAGGGAACATGACATCTTATTAAATGGCTTTCACTCTTATCCGAAGATGCTTGGCTATGCGCTTGGATTTCATATTGTCAAAGATTGTGTAACTTTGGAAGAAGAAGATACACTTTCTTTATTATCTATAGATGCAAAAGAAATATTGAATAAAGCAAGTACATTTCATATATAAAAAAACAGGATTTCTATTTCCTGTTTTTTTAATATTAATAGAAGAAAAAATAATAATTAGAATATATTTCCTCAAGTGGAATAAAGTTAAGCAAAAATGAACATAATGATTGGTACAAACAGTAGTGAAGTGAGGGGTAGTGAATGTTATATCTACATGATGTATGGGTAAATTGGTTTGAAGGTGAAGAAAATGGGTATAACGTTTGTCATTTTTACGAATGGCGGAAAGATGATACGATTGAGCTATTAGATCAAGTGCCATTATTAAAAGTAGATGCCACATTATATCATTACATCGAGAACGAATTGTTAGAGCTTCCGCAAAAAATGCTGGAAGACGTACATCATAAGGCTTATATTCGTAAAAATCATGAACGTTTGCAGCAAGAGTATTGCTTTGTTGTTACAGATGGAAAAGGAATTATTGCGATTGACACAATTGGCTACAATGTACCAATTCGCAAAAGCAGACTTATACCACGCCAAGAACAGATGGTATATGAGATGGTAGAAAACGTACAAGCAGAAAAGTATGAGTTCCAAGTAGAAGAAACAGAAAAAGAACATCACATTTTATCACCATCGCCTTTCATTATGAATGGCTTGACTCGTAAAGAAAGACAGCTAAAACAATTATTATTTATGGCGTTAGATCAATTACATACAACGAAAAATACAGCAGAAATTCGCTATTGGTTCACAGAGTGGGATCCATCAGCATATGGAATGGTTCAACATATGGAATTTGAAGATATTTGGGTTAAGCTGTATGATGAAGCGAAAACAGGCTGGTCTGATAAGCATGAACAATTATGCGAGCGTCTCGTAAAAGGACAGCCATTTTTTGAAAAGTTATGGGAAATGGAAAATGAGCAAAAGGTAAATTAAAAAACCGCCAATTGGCGGTTTTTTAATTTTGTAGTAATCCAGCTCCAGCGGCAAGAATGTTCGGTGGCTTCGCGCCTTCCTGTGAGGCAAAAAGCGCCTCTACGTCAGGAGCTCCATCCCCCTCACATTCTAAACGAGCCGCTTCCGCTTTATATGAAATCCAGCTCCAGCGGCAAGAATGTTCGGTGGCTTCGCGCCTTCCTGTGAGGCAAAAAGCGCCTCTACGTCAGGAGCTCCATCCCCCTCACATTCTAAACGAGCCGCTTCC